>RPGQ01000021.1 GCA_004193595.1 Desulfobacteraceae bacterium Eth-SRB2 | reverse complement strand
TATTGCTTCTTTATCTGCTGCAAAAACGGTACGATCAGCTCCGCCTTTTCTGAAGGCAGTTTAATATTATCCAATACGATCTCGGCAATGCCGTCGATACCGGTAAAAAGGTGCGGACTGTCACCTTCACCCCAGGTACCATCCAAATGTAAAATATATCCGCCTCGCATTGCCATGGCTGCTTTTAGCTGTTGTCGGCTTTCCTGGTGCGCTATGGCCAGGTAGGTAATAAATTTCCTGCCAAGAAAACCGATCTGGCGTTGTGATATAAAAACATTTTGGCGGGCCAATGCTGTTATTATCTGCTGCTCACTAAGACTGTAAACAAAAAGGGCATAGCCCACGTAAACCAGAATGTCATAGCCATACGTACACCGGTATGGCGTCAGCGAACGCAGCTCCCGGCTATTATATACCGTGTCAGTGCAGCCATCTTTTAAAATCATTTCACTGGCTCGAAAAGCTCCAATATCCAGAGTGACCACATTCTTCTCGCGGGTTTTGAGTACTGTTAGATCATTCGGGCTACTCACGCAATTCTCCGGGTAAAAGTAAATTGTAGGCCTTTCTTGAAACAGGCTGGCTGCACAAATATCCCTGGTTATCTTGTCCAAATAGCTTTTCAAACACCTTACAGCTTTATATCCGAATTTTTTTTTAACAAGCCATGCCTTTGCAAAAAGCTGCCAAGCTCTTCAGGTACAATCCGTTGGCCCTGTGATGCGACTCTATCAGTAAGCTGTTCAAGGCTGATGCCGGGGTGCTTGATTAACTGCACTAAAATAACCACCGCTTCTGCATCGGTCGGCCAGTTACTGTCGCTCTGACGGTTTAAACCCCATTGCTGCTTTTGACGCTTATAAATTGCAGGAGTGTCTGAAAACAGACCTCGGGAAGCATAGATTGAATAGAAACGCCGGAAGCCTTGTTATACAAGCATCTCAGCTATTACACAATGATTTGTTGGACAATCACAAGTGGAAATGATTAATAAATAAATTGGACAGTCAGATATTCAATATGCGTAATTATAATAATTTAATTTAAATAGTGTTAAATTTTCTTGCAAATAATGTTTCTTCATAGTAGCCTCATAAAAAATATCACATCGAGGTATCAAGCATGCAAGAAAATCTATTCCCGGAAATGTCACAGAAAAAAAGTGATAACACCAAAGTGATTGGTGCAAATTTGTCTTTGATTTTTAACAGAAGAAATAAGAATCTGGTTATTCTTAAAAATCGTGATGTCATTGTTAAAAAGGTTGATCTTTCTGACAAGCCGGCAAAAAAATTACTTGTTCTTGATATTGCTTTAAAAGGGATCAACCCGATTGGCTGAAGCCCCTAATATCATCAGCAGACAAACTATACAATAAATTACGTAGAGAGAGTCAAAAAGATTTAAACAGAAGGTTAGGTGGATACAATCCTAATATGGGCAAAAATCCTGCGGAACATCGACGGGTTACGCAACATAAACGCATACAGGGCACTAAGGCTGTCATCCTTGCTGAAGAGAGAAAAGCTAAACGGATCGAAAATCAAAAAAAACAGCAGGAGTTTGATTTTGAATTCGGCGAAAAAGCAGTTCCTATAGACGAGCAACCCTTCAACATTCTTCATGATTGGAAATTCACTCGTTTTGCAGGGATATTTCTTTATCAAATCGTTTTGTTTGGTAACAATCAATGGTTGAAACTGGTAATGGTTTCGATCTGTTTGGCAAAATATTTTAGTTTCTTTAAGTTGATGCGCGACTCGCAATATCAAATCCATAGAACAACTAAAATGCTAACCTGAAAGAAGCTGGGCTTTATTAGTCTCAATAAATTGCTGTCAAAAAGGGTGCCCGGCAATGGTTTATTAAGCGGTAATATGACGTTCCATATTTCTTTGTGAGTCATTTTTCAAGCAGCAGCTTCGATGCGGATTGGTCGGTGTCTATCAATGGTTTACAGATGGACATCTGCTTCCATATACCGGCAATCAGAAGGTTCATTCCGGTTTTAATACACAGCGCAAAATGATGATGCCGGGACAAACAAACATGGTTACATGCGATATAAGTGGGCGCATTGTTGATTTTCAGATTCAAGAAGGAAAAGGCGACCTTAAAACGCATATTGTCGAACTGAAAAAAAACTGGGAGCAGGAGCTGACAGAGATTCCCTTCATGGTATTTGATCGGGAAGGGTATGGCGCCCCATTTTTCAACACTCTTATAGAAAATAAGGTCCCCTTTGTTACCTGGGAAAAACACGTTGATTCAAAAAAGCTCAAGGAGTTAGATGACGATCGTTTTACTAAATCATTTGAGATGAACAACAAAAACTACCGCATTTTCGAGGGAGAGAAGACGTTCACTTCGGAACAAAATGGTAAAACTCAAACCTTTGCTCTCAGGAAAATTTATCTTTGGAATCAGACCAGCAACCGTCGGACATGCGGTCTTGCATGGGATGCCGGCATATCCATGAGTACTCTTCAATGCGCACAAGCTATATTGAGCCGCTGGGGTGCCTCTGAAAACACATTCAAACACCTTTATGACAGGCATCCGTTTCATTATCACCCCGGTTTTAAAACAGATGATAGCGAGAAACAGCTTATAGCAAATCCTGTTATCAAATCCATTGAAAAAGAAATCAAGGATGTACGCAAAACACTTGATAAAAAGCACAAGAAGAATTCAAAGGCAAAGGAAGTCTTTAACAAAGATGGATCAAGGCGCGAAAACAGCTTGAAGACCCGTTTAGAGGTAGAGATCAGCGAGTTAGAAGCAGAATATACAAAACTTCTCGATAAGAAAAACAGCTGCTCTAGTAGCGGTGGATGTCTCTACTTTAGAAGACTATAAACTCTTTAAGCAAGATTGATAATGAAGGGAAAAATCTTTTGACATTTTGTTACCGCTTCAGTATGGAATGCACGTAAGGAGATGACTGACTGGTTATTGAATCATTATCCAAAATGAAGATATGACTTGTTTTATGCCATCACTCAGTGTCATGGATGGATCAAATCTGAAGCAGACAGAGTAGTTGTCCGATTGGAGCCGCTGCAGCAAACCGAGTCGTCGAAAAGCGCAGGAACAGCTTTGTAAAAAGCTGAATGCGTTAAGCGCCTATATTCCGATCGGGAAAATACTACAGATTGAAGTTGGCCAGTCACCGATTAAAAAAAGGTGAGTGTCCAAAAATTACGCTTAAAAATGCTCCTTTTTCCGAGGTCTGGAAAAATAAATAAATCGTCCACAATGCTTTTCTCTTCTGATACCGGCGGCATTTTTAATTTGGGCGAACAATGAACTGCTTGGCGCCAGTGCAACCATCTTCGCAATATCAGCAGCGCTGAGACCGGTTGGCGCTTGCCTGATAATCTGGATGATGGTTTGTTTAAGGTTCCCATGCTTTGAAAAAAGAATTGCTTGATACCGCCACAATCCATTATCATCAAACACAGGAACCTGGGGCAGTGTATAGTAGCGCCCGTTTTTGTTAATACTAGTGTAAACCTTCCATTTTTTCAGTCGTCTTCTGGCTGTAATGACTGAGCATTGGAGTAGTTGAACAAGTTGTGTAATGGTTATGACGGTTTGCCGTTTGAACTTTTGCAGTGCATGTTTTTCATCCATGGCACACCCTGATAAAGTATGTGTTTTTGGGTTATTATAGCGCATACTTTATCAGGCATTTTTGCAAAAATCAAGGCTTTTTTATTGTAATTTCAAGCATAATACGCCAAAATGTCCCCAAATTGAGTGATTTTACAGCAACACATACTTTATCAAAAATTGCCAGCTAAAACCAATGCCGCTAACAGTAAGGCTTTCTTACAATCCAACCGTTATTTGCTATCATAGTTTTTTTTATGCCAAATTGTATAGATAAGTGTGCGAATTATGTCAAGAAATAAAATGAATGATAAGAACTCGCTTTTTGAGAGCGGGTAAAGTGAAGTAGACTGAAAAATTATTTGTGTATGGAACTCATACAAACCTCAACATATGGAAGCCCATTGTTTGCGGTGACAATTAAAATCTACATACTAAAGACGAACTCGGTTGTCAATGCTATTTTTTGCCAATTTTGCCCAACACCTTAAAATTAAAGGTGTTTTAGGTAAAGATTTCCAGTTGATTTCTCCACGGGCTGACTGCTAAAAGTAGGCTTCGACCGGGGTGTCGGGCCGGTGGGGCACTGCCTTTACTACCGCCTGGCACAGCCACTCACCGAATTCTACCACCCGTTTCTGACCTGCCCGACAATGCCGTCCCCAATCTTTTACAAATTTTCCCTCTTTGCTGTTGCCGAATGATTATATCCATTTCACCTCAAAATCAGGCAAGGCAGGTGGGTGACAGGACGGACAAAAATGCCGACGTTTGCATGAAAAGCCTCTCTTAGAATAGGTGTAATCGGAGCCAAGAAGAAGGATGAAAGTTGTGACTCGCATTCGGAAAGAAACAGAGGTGCTGTAAGCTCAGAATTGATCATCATAGTCGTTAATATAAAAAAGGATTCGATCATGAACAGAACAATTCCTAAACCTTTTAATTACAAATCACGTCCACTAGTGCACATGCGAAGTCCTACTGCCGAAGAACAGCGAATCGGTGAGATTATTGATGCTTGGTTAGCAACATACAACTTCTCCAAGAAAGACGAAGATAAGTACAAAGAGGCCTTCAAGTCGACGTTGAAAGCTTATATCAAGAAAACCCAAGGGAAAAGACTCAAAGATCTACTGCTAAGTCGGGACGTGCTGCCGATGACCCTAATGGTTAGTGGTGCGGCACTTGCCGCTCTGCTCGCGAATGAGGGTGACATCCCATCCATTCCAGATATTGAGTTGACCAAGAAACTTAAAGTGAGTGCTGAAGTTAAGGGAAGTATCGGTAAATTCACCAGTGTTGTGATCACTGAAGCCCCTTCCTAAAGGCCTTGTGGCCCTGGTATTCTACCGACAACACGACCAACGCCTGTGAAGACGGCGGTGGACGGACGTCTTCCTAAAGACAAACCTGATTTCACATTGACATTGGACCCATGCATGGAGAAACGACGGATCACGCCGACGATCTGTTGCGTGTGGGTGAGGAAAACCGTTTCAACGTCGTTCTTCGAAACCTTGTCTTCCTTTGTAGACAGGTGCAAATCTTTCATCTGCAGATTCGCCATATGAATTATCGTGACCGTCGTCTTAATGTCTTCATCGTTGAACAGTGTCTGTTTAAAATAAACCCGCACATCCATTTTTTCCAAAGGAAGGTCGCGGACCGCGGTTCTCGGGTCGGCATAACCTTTTCTCCCTAATTCAATTTCATGCTTGCGAAAGGCCAAAAAGGCCTTGGATTGTTCA
Organism: Desulfobacteraceae bacterium Eth-SRB2; assembly: GCA_004193595.1. Taxonomy (GTDB): domain Bacteria; phylum Desulfobacterota; class Desulfobacteria; order Desulfobacterales; family UBA11574; genus S5133MH16. The sequence goes on along the minus strand of RPGQ01000021.1, from coordinate 67,845 downwards.
TAGAACACAGCATCCGGCATAATTTCTTGAGCCATTGTCAAGAACATTCCATTCAACGCGCCTTTGCCATAAAGCCCTATTTTGATTTTTTGTGTTGTCATTCTATCCTCCTTCCCACACCCCCGGACATAGGGGGTGCATATGCGGTGGTTCGGCTGCTTAAAACTGACGACTCAGGGACCCGGCAAGAAAGATGTGAAATTATTTTTTCCCGGGATCCTCAGCTGTTGACCTGGTGGTCATGGAAATGATAAGAAAATGATAAGAACTCGCTTTTTGAGAGCGGGTAAAGTGAAGTAGACTGAAAAATTATTATTGTGTATGTAACTCATACAAACCTCAACATATAGAAGCCCATTATTTGCGGTGACAATCAAAACCTTCATACTAAAGGCCAACCCGGTTGTCAATTGCTTGTTTTTACCAATTTTTGCCCAACCTAAGAAAATTACAGGTGTTTTAGGTAAAGCTTTCCCGTTGATCTCTCGATCTGAAATAATGCCCAAAGCCTTATGTCATCGCAATACCCATGCCAAAATAACCCAACATAACGCGTATTCAAAATAAACACCATATGTTGGATGAAGATGATCGACCGGATACTAATTGTCACATCGGCGCCATCAACCCTTTTTCCGATAGCCGCTGAAGTTGCACAACAGCCTGTAAACCCATGCACAGATTTTTAGGCATCTCAATAAATTATTCTTGACAAATCGACCGAAATTTTGGTTAATTTTATATGATTCAATTAAAATTCCTATTTAAAAAAATGGCGGCTGAGGGTAAGAAAATGAATATCCGGCCAGGATTAGCCCCCGACGTGCTTTCACAAAAATCATAGAATAGGAATTCATTCCAAGATGAGGTGACATATGGCGGTACCAAAAATTGCCCGTCTGGGTACTCCGGACATGAAACCGATCATGGTTGGCGGACCGTCAGCCATGGGTCAGGCAAAAGGGGGCGCTATTGAATTCCTGCTGGGTCTTGTTCGGCAGAGCATCTATTATTTCGGCGGGAGGATCCAGCAGTCCAAGGCTCAGAAGGATCTGAAGTCGCTGGGCACCCGAATTGACAAAGACCGGCGGGCAATGCCCACAAAAGGGGTCCTGGTCTCGCTGCAGTTCATTGTGCAGGAAGGTTCCAAGGAGGCGGCCGGACAGGGGAATGCCTTCCGTTATACCACCTATCTTTACGGAAAAGGGGCTACCGTCAGTGAGGCCCGCCAGGATCAGGTTCGGCACGGCTTGATACGAGAGGGAACCCGTTCAAATGAAAAATACGCCTACCAACCCATCTGGTTTCCGCCACTGAAAGCCACGGGGCGTATCAAAAGACCGTTTCCGGTGATCGGACACGGGTGTTTTGTTCAGGGGAAGGTCTGGCTTCAGAACGTCCAGTGGACTACCATCCAGGGATTTGACGATGAAGGCAAATCCAATCTAGCAGGTTCGGGGAACTCGTTTTTCTTTGATATCCTCCAACCGCCCACCAATATGGTGACAAGTCACGGTGCCACAGGTGTGGTCAAAATTCCGATAAAGCAGCGTCCGGTCGGTAGCGGCGGAAAAAGTATCCCGGTTGTGGATCTGGATACCACCCTCGGCAATGTGACGGCTGCAATGGTGTTTCCGGCAGATGCACATACGGAACAGGTGTTCTGGCGGGCACCTGAAACGAAACAGAAGCCGCTGGGAACCATCCGGGGCATAACCAACTTCAACCGCATCCGGTGGATCCGCCCAGAAAACATCCGGTTGTTGAAATCGCCGTAAGCCCTGATTGTTTTCAGAGGAAATATTCAACGGTTAGCATAACCTCTTTAAAAACCTTGTCAGATTATGCTGCTTTTTTTATTTCTGAATCGACAAGTTTGATATTTGAATACGATTTCAAAGATAATGGTTTGCCAGTTCTTATGTAATGCTTCAAACTTTCCTTCAGGTATTTGGGAAAGGAAAAACCGCGCAGCTTACAGGTCACATAAATTGAAAGCAAAAAGCGCATATGCTTCGGCCCCTTCAGCAGATACACTACCGCCTGATATCTTACGCTTAAGGACCCCTATTCGAATTAAATACTCGGCATAATTATTGTGAAAGGGAACCCCGGGATGCTCTACAAATGTTAATATCCTCGGTTGCTGTCTTTTAACCTTTTTGATGATATCTTGTAAAACATTGTCCGGATTTGGCCATTCCAATAAATTAGCCAATCGTTTCTTTAACCTCTTCAGGCGCCTTTGAAATACAACTGCTCCTAATTCATCACGATTTTTCTGAAGACGTTCACCATCTCGAATTATACGCCTAAACTTAACATAAAACTTCACAATATCTGTAAGATGGGGAAAGGCATCACGAAACTTGCGTATTTTCCGCAATAAATGCGATAAACAACTCTGTTGTTCGCATAGTAGATATAAATACGCACTCCACCCGTCTACCACCAACACTCCAAAGAATATTTCCCCAAGTACCCGGCGGACAACATCTGAACCCCTGGTTTTATCTACAGTAAAATAAGCAGTATCCGGGGTGCCAAATACCCAAAGCCACCAGCTTCGGCCTCTAACACGCCAGCCAGTCTCATCGGCACTGAGTACAGAGCCATTGTTTATGTCATTAAGAATTTCGCCATGCACAGCCCTCATTATCCCAGCGACTCTGATAACATGGCGGGAAAGACCGGATGTCGATATTTTTAACTGAAAAAACGTTGCCAGATATTCTCTGATCTTGGTATACGGCAAACATAAGGCTATCCAAAGATAACACAATAATACCGTTGCGTTTAAACCAATATCCGCCTTAGGCAATGCTAAATCAGACTTGGCTGTAATTACTTCTTGGCACTCATCACAATACTTTTTTTCTTGTTTTACCAGCGTAATCTTTGTTTCTTCAGGCAGATCAGGTATATCTTCAATAATTCGCTCATTGTAGCTTTCAAGAGGGGCTTTGTCGCTCAAGTCTTTTCCACATAAATCACATTTTTCAACCGTAGCCGTCTCTGTTCCGTTTGGCTCTTTATTTTTAGGACAATTGCCCGCTCCCTTGCGGGGCTTTCGCCTTTTGCGTTTCTTTTTGCTTTTATCTTTCCCTTTGGAGCAGCCTTTCTCCCATTCTGCCTGCTTTGATGAAGGCTTATTGACTTGTTTATTGGTGGCCTGAATCTTTTCCTGCTCAAGCTTTTGCTTGAGTTTGGCATTTTCTTCCTTAAGTTTATTGACTTGCGCTTCTAATTCCGCATATCTTATTTTTAAATTTTCAAGCGCCTTTATGAGCCTTCGCTTTGGCCATTTTAATAAAGTTTTATATGTCGCTATTAATATGCTTTTTATACTCATGGGCACCTTAATTGTAAATTTATACATTTTAAGGTACCATATCTTTAAAGGAATGTCCCGCTTTTTTTTAATTTTTACATTTTTTTTCTGAAATCAGTTTGAACTTACAAATCGCCAAAAGATCTTTGGGTACCGGCTTAAAAGATCAAAAGGGGCTGCATCCTGCCTCGGGACAGCCGACCCGGAATCGGATAACTGCCTTTATCGGAAGGCCGGATGGCGCAAGCATTGTATGGTACCGGAGGCCGTGTCTCATCAGGGAAATCAGAGGATCAGAATTCCGGTACGGCATTCCCCTTTTAAACCGGCATCATCAGACCGATCCGATTGCGGGTGGCATCCTCCCGGTTGACCACTCCCATGATTCTCCCGTTGAACATGACGGCAACCTCAAGCAGCTGGTGAGAAATCAAAACTTTCATACTAAAGGCCAACCCAGTTGTCAATGGCTATTTTTTACCAAATTTTGCCCAACCTAATAAAATTACAGGTGTTTTAGGTAAAGCTTTCCCGTTGATCTCTCGACGGGCTGGCTGCTAAATGTAGGCTTCGACCGGGGTGTCGGGCCGGTGGGGCACTGCCTTTACTACCTCCTGACACAGCCACTCACCGAATTCTACCACCCGTTTCTGACCTGCCCGACAATGCCGTCCCCAATCTGTTACAAAATTTCCCTCTTTGCTGTTGCCGAATGATTATATCCATTTCACCTCAAAATCAGGCAAGGCAGGCGGGTGACAGGACGGACAAAAATGCCGACGTTTGCATGAAAAGGCCAAGAGATATTCATGACCGCAATCCTCACATCGTACGCGAGCAAACCCGTTATGTAGGATTCCGCAGTCCAGGTAACTGTAAATCACCTGCCGGACATAAGGACGATAAAAGCCATACCGCCGTTCAAACCGGTCTTCGTAAACCTGCTCGAACGTCTCAAAATAGTCCTTGTACTTGCCATTTACCTGGACCGTGTTACCCAGGCCCTGGCAAAAAGCGCTTCATGTCGATAACCCGAAATGAAAGATGTTAATGTATCATGAAAGAAAGGAGTCGAGGATGCGACAAAAACTATTTTCAAAAAAAATAACATACTTCTTCATATTCGTATTAGCGATATTCATCACAGGTATTGTCGCTCCGTCCTTTGCTGCGGACAAAGAGGCCAACCTCGTGTATGTCAATTGGGCGGAGGGGGTTGCCGATACCCATTTGACGAAGGTCTTGCTGGAAGAAAAAATGGGGTACGATGTGAAAATCACGGCGGCGGATGTCGGGCCGGCCTATACGTCGATTGCTCAGGGCGACATGGATGCGTTTATGGAAACCTGGCTGCCGGTACTGCACAAGGACTATGTCGAGAAGTACAAGGAAAAGATTGTCGATTTGGGGCATGTTTACGAGGGAACCATCAGTGGTTGGGTGGTGCCGGACTACGTCCCCATTACGAAAATATCTGAACTCAATGACCATAAAAAAGAATTTAAGGGCCGCATTGTGGGAATCGACGCCGGTTCCGGCATTATGAAGACCTCTGAAAAGATGATCGAAGCGTATAACCTTGATTTCAAACTGCTCGCATCCAGCGGACCGGCAATGACAGCCTCCCTGAAGGATGCCATCAAGCGGGGAAAATGGATTGTTGTTACCGGTTGGCGCCCCCACTGGATGTTTGGCCGGTGGCGACTTTTTTCATTGTTTAGAGCAGACTTTGAAGTACAGCGCCTCCATATGCCTGCAAAGGGCCCCCGTGTCGCACACCAGGCTGTCCGCCAAGCGCTTTCGCAGATGCCGGCGCAGTTTGCCTATGCGGTCGGGAGTGGCCGGGTCCCCGGCCATTGCCACGGCCCGCTCGACCATTTCCCGACAATTCACAGCGACAAAGTCCCTTACCGGACTCTGCGCCAACAGGCTGAAGGTGGTGCGCGAGGCCCAGCGGTCCCCGTCGTGGCTCAATACCGGCACTCCCTGCCACAGGGCCTCCATGGTGGTGGTCCCTCCGTTGTAAGGGAATGCATCCAGGGCGATATCAATTTGATCGTAGTACTGCAGGTACGCGTAATGGTCCCGGGGGCCGTCCAACGTGATGCGCCCGATGTCCGCCCCGCGCCGTTGAAACTCCTCCAGCAGATAGTGGCGGTTCCATTTGGACTTCAGTGTCCGGTTTGCCAGAAACAGGCGGGTATTGTGGGTTCTTCTCAATATCTCGGCCCAGGCATCCAGAACCGCCGGGGTGATTTTATATTGGGTCACCAGGCTGCCAAAGGTCAATTCACCGGTGTGAGTGCAGGGTGGGGTCGCCACCTCCGGGGCGTCGTGGTAGACGGCAAAGGTCAGGTAACTGACCGGAAGGGTTAAAAGGGTTTCCGAAAAAAAGCCCGCTTCTTCCGGTCGAACCACCCATGGATCGCCCACGAGATAGTCAATGCCCGGCAGTCCAGAGGTCGCGTACATGTTGAACCAGGCCAGCGTCACCGGGGCGGGGTGTCCGAGGAACAGCCCCAGCCGCCGGGGTTCGCTGTATGCGTTCAAATCCACAAGGATATCGATGCCTCGGCTTTCAATAAGGATTCCCAGGGCGGCATTGTCCAAGGTGTCGACTTCATGGACCTGATCGTCTGGATGCCGGCGGTAACCGGGCCAGTCACTACCCTTGGGGCTGTCACTGAACAGATGAATCTCGAATGCATCCCGATTGTGTGAATTGATCAATCCCCACACCGGTTTCATGTAGTTGGCACAATGGAAAAAGGCCGACAGATATGCCACCCGCAGTTTTGACTTCGCAGAAGCTTTCGGTCGTTTGGACCGGATTGCTTTGGAGGCCGGTTCAATCTGCGTCAATCGATCGGCGAACTGCCGCCTTGCCGAGAGGATGTCTTGCTGGGTGGCGTGGCTGCAGCCGGGCAGAATCGTGGCCAGGCTCAACCAGGGATCGATTTGGTCGCACAGCCTCGTGCATTGCTTCAAATGACGGGCTGCCGAATCCGTCTGGCCCAGCCGATAAAGAACCCGTGAAAGGTTGTGGTGGTTTCGGGGATCGTCAGGCATCAAATTCAGACTTCGACGATAGGTGTCGACGGCCTGGGCATATTCACCGACATCGGTCAATGCATCTCCGGTATCCGTGTAGTCTGCAGCGTCGGCCTGGCCGGATCCAATGAGACGATCAAAGGTCCGTAAGGCGGGAAGGTACTCATGGCGGTGAAGCTGGACACGGGCGAGGTTTCGCAGAATATCCGCATGCCCCGGGTTGGCCTCCAGGGCGGCCAGCAGGATGCGGGATGCTTCGTCCCACTGCCCCTTGTCGATCCATTCACGCGCCGAAGCCAGAAGGGCATCGGCCCGTCCGGTTTGATGCGGCTTGTTCGTCTTATCGCTCAAGATGAGCCAATCCTCTTTGCGGGGTATGCGCCCGACTGCTGGGTTAAAATCGTATCTATTTTATTTCGCTTTGTTATGACCTACTGTAGATTTCCTTTAATACTTTGCTCCTCTCCATACCAGTGGACCAAAGGAAAAAGAGAAATTACCACGACCACAAAGAAAATGATAAGAACTCCCTTTTTGAGAAATGATAAGAACTCGCTTTTTGAGAGCAGGTAAAGTGAAGTAGACTGAAAAATTATTATTGTGTGTGGAACTCATACAAACCTCAACATATGGAAGCCTATTGTTTGCGGTGACAATCAAAATCTTCATACTAAAGGCCAACCCGGCTGTCAATCGCTTGTTTTTACCAATTTTTGCCCAACCTCAGAAAATTACAGGTTTTTTAGGTAAAGCTTTCCCGTTGATCTCTCCACGGGCTGACTGCTAAAAGTAGGCTTCGACCGGGGTGTCGGGATCGATCACGTAATCATCCACAGAAGGAGTTGGATATGAATCCGAATATATTTTTTGAATCAGCCCTCCAAGGCGGATAAACCCTCCAGAGGCGGATAAACCGCGTCCAGATTTTTTCAAATTCCTTTTCCCTATGAAAGGTTTTGCAGAACTTAAACCACCAAATTTACAATACCAGGTTGTATTAGCATGTGATATAAGATCCATTGGATTATTGGTTAATCTGCTCCAATAGATTTAATCCTTCTTCTTTGGCTATTTTTATCCCTCGGATAACTGATTGGCTTATCGTGGGCTAAGCTAAATCTATTTTTTGGCAAGCTCTACGGTTGTCATCTTTAGTTCTCGAGTCCCACACAGTAGCACAGTAAACGAGGTGCTTTCACGGACTGCTTATGTTTACGCGAATTAAAACGTCCTTTGGCTCAACATTCAACAACTTTGCCACATGCTTAACCAACCAGTCGAAATCGCACCCTTGTGCCTCAAGCGTATACTTTTGCTCCAGTTTTTCCCTTGCCTCTTTTAATACTAATATCCATCAGTTGTGAACCAATATACCAATGGACGTTATATAATAAGATAACAAAAGGTTATACCCTCCAGCATGGCAAAGGAGTCGTCGTCTTGCTTGACGTGGATGAATATGAAGCCATGCTAGAACAAATTGAAATGCTTCAAGATATTCAAATCTCAAGCGCTCAGCTTGAGAGAGGAAACGGAGTAGAACATGATGCCGCAAAAGAAGATGTATTAAAGCGAGTCGGCAAATGAGAATAATTTGGTCCCCTTTGGCTGTGGAAAGAGCGGCAGAGATAGCCGAGTATATTTCTCGTGACAACCCGACCGCAGCAGAGAAGTGGGTGGATACGGTATTTTCCAAAGTTGAGCAATTAAAGTCATTTTCAGAAAGTGGTCGAATTGTACCGGAAATCAATAGCAAGGATTTTCGGGAATTAATTTATGGAAATTATTGGATTATTTATCGGGTGGGAAAAATACAGATCTCCATTTTTACAATCCGTCACGGCAAACAAATATTACCCCTTGATGAAATTTAGGCATAACATGCCCTTTAATTCGTGATCTTATTCATACCCTAAATGATCGTAAATAAAATGGTAAAACATTATATCTGATTAATTTATCAACTATTTTGTAAATCCAACTATATCGTTATAACTCTTCTATAGATGAGATATATAATTTTAAAAAAATACCATTTTATTTACCTTTCAGGAAAGCCGATGACACTCCATCTCCTGCGTTATCAAGTCCTTGCGGTAGATGTCTACAGCTGCAGCCTTGATGCCTTGGACCTGGGGTATCCTCGACTTTCGATCATTTAGGGTCATACATTCATATAAATCATAAAGTGTAATTGGGGTCGGGGATTGAATTGTAAATTAAGTTTTGCTATTAGCGGCGACTATAAAAATATGAAATATTGTGAATATGTTGTGAATATTTAAAGGCTGCTGTTTAGCTGGATAGAGAACTAAATTGTACCGGTTAATTGAGCGTTCCCATTTTTTAGAATTTAAAATGCTCAATATGGGTGAAATACAGAAGACGTCAGAGTTAGGGGCCATATCGTTGTATTAAACTTTCGGCCTAAGGGATTGATACCTGAATTTCTTTGAATTGGGAAAAGTGAGACTGATTGTAGGTAAAAATACTGGTAATGTTATTAATGAGCATGGTGGAGACCAGATATAGGTCAAAAACATTCTGTCCAGTGACATCAGTAGCGGCTTAGTAGTTCAAAGCTTTTTTCAATGACACCGTGAACTGGGTATATTTTCAAAATCTGCTTTGCCCGAAAATAGCTTTACACCTCCTCTAAGGCCTCTTGTTGAGTTCTGGGATTAGTAACTCTTTTAGGGCTTGTCACAATGGCAAAAAACTCGTTTAAGATTTGCGGGCATATACACAATGAAACCTCACCATTTAAGCCTTTGTCCCTGAGATTTCTGGCTGCTTCGTGAAAAGGTGATGTCCCATCAGTAGCATAAACCAAGACATTAGTGTCTATTAGGCTAATTTTATCAGAGGTGGTCATAGATTTCCTCCCGCGTCAGCTTTCCTTTAACGCCCAATGGCCAAACATGAAAACCGATTTGCTCTTTTCCTTTTACTGGTCTGAGGGTTTTTTGTCTCAAAAAGTCTGCGAACTCCTGAACGAGCTTAATATATTCTTCAGGCAGCCCCTTGGTATTAGTGACGTGAGCCATTTTGATCCCTCCTTTCATTCCTTTTTTTTGAGATATTTTAACATAGTTTGTTCATTTGACAAGCGGAGAAAAATTTTAGCCCCCAGTTGATTCCCCACTTTTTTCTTTATGTTAGTGAAGTTAACAAAACCTGTCAAGGGTGCTCCTGTTCCCTTGATTCACCGTCAAAGAAAATAAAAAACCTCGTTGCGCTTGAATAATCAAGCAGCCTGGAAAAATTTCATTACAATGAACAGGAAAAGCAGAGGCGTCCGGCAAGCAATCCGGACCACATCTTAATTAATAAATATTGACAACATTATAGAATTATTCTATTTTTCTTTTAAAAGTTAGGAAACGGATTCACACAGATAAACGCAGATCTAAAAAATAGTACAAATTAGGTCAATTGCTGGTAACTTTGCCCTGTATTTTCGAGCGGCCTGAGCCTATGGGTGAAACCTGGAATCAAGTAAAAGAGTGGTTGGCTTGTTCTTCCGTTTGGATACCCCAGCCCAGCGAGTGACACCACGAAATTTTGGGACCGCTGCTGATAGACCAAGCCGTACGTCCGAATTTAATCCCAGATGCTCAGTTAGCGGCCCTGGCTATGGAGCATGGCCTGATCCTTTGCTTCACTGATGGTGATTTTGGCCGTTTCCCGGGCTTAAAATGGGAGAATCCGATTTAGATTTCTGAATGGCTTTTACCCAAAACCTACATAATTAATAATGTTAACCTTACGGGAACGCCGATTTCATAGGATTTACTGTGTTAGTCCCGCTTGGGCGAAACGGTACATGACTATTTCTCCAAGGCGGGACCCCCTTTTATTGGGTTCTAAAAAACCTGGTCCTCCCTCCGGGCCGTAGGCCCTATGGGCCGGAGGCTGGGCCATGCCTGTCCCGCATTGCGGGGGTCAGAGATCAATGGCTCTGCCCGTATAAATCAACCGGAGTACTGGAGTATTGGAGTGTTGATTTAAAAAAAAGAGCTTTAAACTTTCAGATTTTCTCCAGGGATCTGTTTTCTGAGAGCGATGAAAAAAGGGGTTTCTTCCATTACTCCACCACTCCAATACTCCAGTATTCCGTAAATCGTTAATTGCCGGCAAACTAAATCCCCTCTGGGGATAATCAAAGCCGGGCCCTCTGGACCCGGATCTTTACTTATATCGGTATCTTATAATATTATCATAAAAATGTCACAAGAAAAGCTCTAAATATCAAAATTGGCCTTATTCCATAATTAGAATCGTTGATCATGTGCTGTCATTGCTTGACAGCTATCGACAATAGTTTTAAATTAGTATTAGTTTCTACCTAAATAAATCTTGACATCAGATCCATAAGATATGGGCCGAGATTTAAACCCGCACCTGATTTGCCAATACCATAAAATCTTGTCGATCTGATATCAACATTCGAAAAAATAAGGAGAAGGTTTTGTTATGGCTTTTTCTAAGGTAGTGACATCAACATTCTTTATAGCAAAAGAATGGTCGACAATTTTTATGGTTAAGACAGGCAAAAAGTTATTTAATATTAGGTTTGTTCAACGCAACCGAATCGCCATTGCCTGTGGCGTTATTTTGTGGACTGCAATAACTTTATCTGCATATACGATCTACGACGGCACCCGCAGTAGATATATTGAGAACCTCTACCGGCAAGGGGCTAACGCCGCAAAAAAGCTTGCGGCTTTTTCCAGTACCCGCCTTATCGAGAATGACATATTGGCCATGAACGCGGCCATTCGCGATTTTTCAAAGAAAAAAGACATTGAATTCGTAGCAATATTGGATCATCAGGACATTGTTGTTGCGCACAGCAATCCTGAGATGATCAATCATCCCTTCCACGACTTAAGTGAAAAAGAGCAACTGAATGATGTGGACGGCGTTACCATTTCATCTGGAAAATATCCGGACGGTAAGGGAATCATTCTTTTTTCCGAGAACGTTGTCTTTTCGAAAGTAAATATCGGTAAAATTCACTTGGCAATTTCAAAAACCGCTTCAGACCATACACTCGGTCGATATCAGTTGTTTTTTTTCATTGGAATAGTTTCCACCACCCTTCTTCTGGCAATCATTTTGTTTTTAATAGGTCCCTTTGCCAGAGCAAGGGCTTATAAATCACAGAAGGAGGTGGAGAGGATGGGGCAAATCGGACCCTATATACTTCGAAAAAAAATCGGACAAGGAGGAATGGCTGAGCTGTTTCTAGCGGATTATGTGGGAGAAGGTGGTTTTCGAAAAACCGTTGCGGTTAAAAAAGTGCTCCCACATCTTTTGGAGTACCCCCAATTCTCTAAAATGTTTATTCGAGAAGCGCGGTTAGTCGCGTTGCTGCAGCACCCGAACATTGTACAGGTGATCGATTTTAAAAGAATCGACAACGCCAGTTTCATTGCCATGGAATACATTCACGGCAAAACTCTGGGGCAGCTCATGGTGAAGGTTAAAGACAAACTCCCTTTTGATTTATGTGTATTTTTGATGGTCAAGGTCAGCAGTGCACTGCATTACGCACATTCCAGGAAAAATGACGCCACCGGTGAGCCACTGAATATCATCCATCGGGATATTTGCCCGCAGAACCTGCTTCTGTCTTATCAGGGGGAGGTAAAGCTAAGCGATTTCGGCATCTCCAAAGCACAATCCGAAACGAGTTTAACCCTGCCCGGCGTTATCAAAGGAAAAGTGTCTTACATGGCACCTGAGCAGTTACTTGGAGAACCCATGAACCATCAAGCAGATATTTATTCGCTGGGAGTCATTTTTTATGAGATATTAACCGGTCGAAAATTTAAAAAATTCGATTCCACAACTCAAGCCATTGATTTAGCCCAAAAAGGGAATACATACCCTATTGAAGAAATAGGGGCGGACTTTCCGAACGAGGTAAACCAGATCGTAATGAAGTGCCTGGAAACCGATCCGGCATTAAGATATCAAAGTGCTCAGATGCTTAAAAATGATTTGGCATTACTGAAAAAGCAATACAATATCATTTGTGATGAGTCCAATCTTGCGGCTTTTCTCAAGGAGCATTTTAAAGAGGAGGCAGAGGATTTATCTGAATGAATAACGCCCGTCTCATAAGCGATTACGAAACTGAAATAATTCCTTGATACAGAAAAATGCCATACATCCCTAAAAACGCAACAGCGAATGAGCGCGGCAGACGGCCAAGAATGGTGACGGCAAATAAATGGATCACCGCCATGATCAAGATGAGATAGACACTGATCTCAAAGAAGGATGGAACGGAAATGGTGTGAAACATTGCAAAAAGTCCGATACAAAGCGGAATGCAGATGTGACCGTCCCCAATCTGAGAACTGTAGACAATATCGGCCCGTTTATGCAGTGCATAATAAAAGGCGGGAATGGCATTGGGCAGCACCATCAGCCAACCGCTTAACCATCCGATATGTTTGTAACTGATGAATCCGAATTGAGCCCGGGACAGCCATTGGACCAACCCGTCCACACAATAAAACATGACCGCTACGGAAATGCCCAGGCCGACGAAATCAAGGATCATCCCACGACCTGAGCGCCGCTTTCGCTCAATGTTTTTTCTCATCACATCGAAAACGCCGGCCAACTGCCAGAAGAAAAACATACCGACCAGTCCAAGACCGTCACCAAAGGTCAGTTCTCCATCCCGACCTAACGCCCAAACCGCACCGGTGAAAACAAATACCGCGATAATGGTAAAACTGAGCGATAGACGGTTCAAACGGCCGGTTTTGAGTGCGCTTTTGCGCTTTTTTGTTTTTGGAATAATCTCCAGCCCCCAAAAAATGCATGGCAAACCGATGAGCACACTCAAATTGGTCATGTTATTGACCAGGCAATTCACCACTATCTCTTTTCCGGGACTATTCCGATAGGCCATTACAATGGTGAAAATCAGATTCGGTGCGCCTGAAAAATATGGCATCACAAGGGTCCCAAGGGCGGTGCCTTCAAATTGCTTTTTCTCCAAATGGTTCAAAAACAGAATCATTGTAAATGATGCGCCAATGAATCCGCCTAACAAAAACCAAAAGGTATCGAACCCGATCGTCACTCGAAAAGACTCTCCTTATCTCAGCGCATCGGCATGAAAGTGCTCGCTCAGTTCAACGAAATGAATCTGGGTTTTATTCCAAAAAGGATCGACGGCAATTTCCGTCATCTTCATCAAGGTATTGTTAAAAAGAATATATGTCTTTGGACCGGCAACCATAAATGCATCGAAGAGGGTTCCTTGGGCATCCTGACTAAAGAAAAATTGACCTGGAGTATATTCTTCCCGATTCATTTCATCTTCAAGGGTTCTCATGTCCGCGCATATCTTTGTCTGAGAAGCACTTGAACGAGGCCCGGAATAGAACATCAACTCCATACCGCGATCTGATAAACGGATAATCATCCACTCATTAAAGATCGGTCGACCGGAACTAAGACACATCTCTGAAACCGTCTGCTCTACCAGCCCAATGGCTTTTTTTAATTTCATAACCGAATCTTACCCTTTTCTGCTCATTGAAAATAACATTATTTTCAGTATGTTATCAAAACACTTGACTATCCAAAATTTTTTATAACACATTGAAATGATGATTACAAAGCATTCTTCTTTCAAAACGCCGCTATCGAATTCGGGCCGCAAAAACACCGTTTTGAAGGCCCCGCAGGGTTTGAAGGTTCATGCCTGCAAAAAATGTATCCGGGCCGTTAAGTTGCGTGCCGGTGTTGTTCGTTCCTTGAAACACAAACGCAAAGTGGACCCAACCTTTCTTTTTTTCACGAATCCCGCCGAAGGCCACGGCGCCTGGAACGGCACCGATCCCGCCATGGGACACCGGCAGCGGAAAATTCTCGGATTCAAAGATGCCGGTGTTTGTAAATGGGTTTCGAATGGGATGATGCGGGGAGATGACATCTTCAACCGTATGTTGAGGAGCGCTGGACGGTTTCCCGTTCACAAACCGTCCAGTGATTATTCGCGTCTGAATGAAATTTTTTCCGTTACGGCTTCGCCGCCAATGGGTGGGGCCGATACCGTTTGCCACCCATTGGCCCGGTGCTGCTCCCAAAAGCGGAGCGTGTGAAAGTCCGGCCAAGCTTCCGTAATAATCAGCAAGGGTTGCGAAAGATTCTTGTTCATCCTGAGTTAGAATAGCCTGCTGCGCCCATTGGTGGGTATAGGAAGCAAGTTCGGAGCAATTTTGTCGAACCACGCCATAGGTTGCATCTACCCGGGTACGAAGGCCGATGGGAATGAGCAGCCACAGCATTACCCCGATAACCCCCACCACCAGCAGCAACTCCACAAGGGAAAACCCTTCAGAGTCGCCGGTCTGTCCCTCAATCAGACATGGGGAGATCCGATAACAAAACTTACCATACACGGGTTTCATTAAATGGAGCGCACCCCAAATTAGAATAGATCGAAGGTACCTGCCAAAGATGGTCGATCCATATCTTAAAACAAAAATAATAAACCTGAGGAAAAAACTGGTGTCTATCGAAAACGCCCTGCAAAAATTCCATTTCTCAGTTTAGCTATCTCATTAAGCCCCATACCGCCATGATAGGTATCCCCTGTTGAATCCGGCAAGTCAAAGGTTTTACTATCCGTTCCCTGAAAAGCGAATGCAAAGTAAATCCATGGATTTTGATCCCCAGCTTCAGGAGTTTCCTCCCTACCCCCAAAAGCGATAGCACCGTTAACCACTCCTTGATTTGTAGCATCATTTGGATCGTTCGATAGCCTAAAAACATTCACTTGATTAAAGGGATTACGAATCACCTTGTCCGGAGGGACTATTTCCTCGATGCAGTCTTCGGGAGGAGCATCAGCAATGGTGTCCATATACCTTCCCGTGATTGGGAATGTCCTTCGGTCCGTGTCCGGATTACCAGTAGCTAAGCCCAGGTTCCACATGGTATCATCACCCTGGTGTGCGATCCACTGACCCTCAGCGCCATTCATACCAGTGGCGTCTGGCTCATTTGCCAGTGAAGCGTAATAATCTTTTAAGGTGGCCGTTGATAGTTGCTCATCCTGAGCCATAATCGATTTTTCCGCCCACTGGCTGGCAAAGGATGCCAGCTCAGAGCAATTCTGACGCACCACACCGTACTTGGCGTCCACATTTGCTCTTAACCCCATGGGCACGATGACCGACAGAATGATCGCAACAATGCCCACCACCAGTAACAATTCAATTAAGGTAAAGCCTTGATTGTTTTTGTCAATTTTCATTCTTCCTCCTCCTTGATGATTAATGAGTAATGTTAAATATATCCTGATACATTTACGTTAAGGTTTTTCAGAAAAATAATTTCCGAAACATTACAATAGATACAGGTAAGTGATATGCCTGAATCTTTATATTATAGCACATGTTCTTTTCAACAATTACCCGTTATTCTCAATCACCTCCAATCCCCTGTTCCAACATACTTATGATAAAATACTTCTTGCTTGATAAAAAAATCATGACTACTCTCACGGCACTTGCCTTGTCATGAAGATCCCGTTTCTCAATTCAGCATATTCAAGATCGGGATTTTCCCCTTCGCCCATGCCGGCATACCAATCATTCACAGCATTAGAACCCGTACCCGTATAGACAAAGTAGTAATGATTGGCTTGGTTATAATCAACAACCCCTAAATAAAGCAGACCCGCCTGAACGTTGTCTCCGCTGTTGGCACCTCCGGTATTAAAATAGGACGCTCCGTTAAATGGATTTCTCGGCTGGCTGTCCGGCGGCATCATGGCCGCAACTGAATAGGTGATGCCGTGATCCTCCGCCCGGCACGTTCCCTCCAAATTATCATTTACATTGATCCAGTTGGTATTATTTATATTACCGACATAACCCGCCAAAGTTTTGACGTAGTTATTGAGATTACAGTTAATAGCGACGGGATGTTCTGGTGTATCAGGCAGCTGGGATTCAAGATTCCGGGTCGCCCAATCCATTCCCCACCGGCCGATTTCCGCGGCAGCCTGGCGGACCCCTACATATTTGGCGTCCACATTTGCGCGCTGCATCCTCGGAACGATGATCGCTATTAAAATGCCGATAACGACCACTGCGAGGACGATTTCAATGAAAGTAAAGCCTTTTTCTGAATGTTCGGCAATGTTTCGCCTGTTTTCCATTTTTGACTCCTGTGGGCATGATCACCGGGTCCTAATAGGATCCTCCACCATACAATTTAAAGACATCCGTAAACACACCGTACATGGGCTGAAACATTGCAATGATCATACTGAGCACCAGGGCGCCAAGGATAATAATCATCATGGGTTCCATAACGGCCAGGGCAACATCGATTTTACGTTCCAGCCCTTCGTCGTAATAATTTGCCACAAATTCGAGCTGTTCCGGTAATGTCCCGGCCGCCTCCCCCACGCCGATCATCCGAACCACCATGTTGGGTATGAGGGTCCCTCCCCGCAGGGTGGCCGAAAGGGTGTTTCCTTCCATAATCCGCTGTCGACTTTGCTTGAGCAGCCGCTCCAGAATAAGATTGTTGATGGATTGGGTCGCTAAATCCATACTGCGAATAATATCCACACCCGCGGACTGCAACATTGACAGATAGCGCGCAAAAGTTGCCATCCGCAGCTGAAGAAAAAAACCGCGAATATAAGGCAGTCGGAGTTCCAGCCAATCAAAAAAATATCGAGTGGTTTTAATTCTTCTTAAGATGTAGATCAGAAGGAAAAACACAAACACACCGATAAAAATCCAGAGCAAGTTGGCCTGAAAAAAGGAAGAAAGCCACATAAATCCTGTGGTCATGGGGGGTAGTTCTTCGACTTTGAATGCGGTCAGCAAATTAAACATGGTGGGAAACAATTTGACCAAAAAAAACACCGCCACTGTGATCAGAACCAGCAATACGGCAATTGGGTAAATCATGGCTTTGCGAACGTTTTTGGTCAAATCATCGATTCTCTTGAAGTGACGGGCCAGGTCAAAAAATACGTGGTCCAATCGACCGGTATTTTCACCGATTTCAAGGATGTTGGAATAAATTTCGGGAAATGCGCGGGGATGCTTTTTTAGGGCTTTGTTGAGCAGGTCACCCCCTTGAATCTGTTCAATGATGTTATCCAGTATATTTCTAAAATACCGGTTTGCCTGGTCTTCGCGCAACTCGGAAAGGGCGTCTATCAGCGGAACTCCGGATTTTAGCATCACCCCCATATTGTTACTGAATTCGATCAGTTCGACCCGGCTCACCCTGCCAAGCTGGAGGGCCTGCAATGATGCAAAGATGGGCTTACTGCTGACCGGTTTTGCCCGTAACAACTCCAATCCGGATTGGTGGAGGCGCGCCGTCAGTTCCTGCTGATTATTCGCTACACGACGTCCACTGACGATCTGACCCCTGGCATCGGTGGCTTTGTATGCAAATTGAGGCATAACGATTTCAATCTCGATTAATTTTTAATCATGCGGTCATCGGGTGCCTTTCTTTCTGACACCCGGTGCCGTATGTAACGTTTATCCGGTCACGCGATCGACTTCCAATAAGGTTGTGATCCCTGCTTTTATCTTGTCTATTCCGTTCTCTCGCATGGTCTGCATTCCACCTTCCTGAGCCTTGAGCAGTATTTGGTCTGAAGAAACCTTTTGCAGAATAAGACGGCTGATGGCCGGAGTGATATTTAATATCTCAAAAATGCCGGATCGTCCATAGTATCCGGTGCCGTCGCAACGGCCACAACCTCGACCGCGCTTTTCCGAGGTAATCCCATAATCCTTAATGGCAGACATTTCCATTTCATCCGGTGTAAATAAATACTCTTCCTGGCAATGGACACACACCGTGCGCACCAACCGCTGAGCCATCACAGCACGAAGGCTGGATGGAATCATGTAAGACTCCACCCCTAAATCCATCAACCTTGCAATACAAGCGGCCGCATCATTGGTATGAATGGTGGACAAGACTAAATGCCCGGTCATTGCCGCCTGAAAAGCAATTTTGGCGGTTTCGAGATCCCGAATCTCTCCCACGAGAATAACATCCGGATCCTGTCTCAAAAAATGCCGAATGGATTTGGCAAAAGTCCGTCCTGCTTTTTCATTGACCTGGGACTGCTTAATGTAAGGGAGCCGGTATTCAATGGGGTCTTCGATGGTAAGAATATTTTTTTCAAGGGCATCCAGTTCTTGCAGAATGGAATAGAGGGTTGTGGTTTTGCCGGATCCTGTGGGGCCTGCGGAAAGTACAATACCGTGAGGCTTTTTACTCAGTTCGGTAATTTGTGAATGATTCGCCGGATCAAGGCCCAGCCGGCCCATTCCCATGACAATATTGGCCTTGTCCAGCAATCGTAACACCACATTTTCACCGTTATGCGTGGGCGAAGTGGAGGTTCGAATGTCCACATATCGTCCGGAATATTGGTAATCGATTTTGCCGTCCTGGGGAAGCCGCTGCTCGGCGATATTGATGCCGGCCATCACTTTGACGCGGGTAATAATCTGGCTGTGAATCTGTTTTGGCAATACATTAATCGGTCGCATGATCCCGTCGATTCGAAAACTGATTCGGGTTGCTTTTTCATCCGGGGAGATATGGATATCCGTGGCCCGATCAATAATGGCTTTCTCGATTAAAAGGTCTATGATTCTTACCGCGGGCGGATCTTTATCTTCCGATACGGAACCTCGGACAGCCATAGATGCCAACCTATCGATTTCATCAGCCGAAGAGACGATCCCTTCTCGGTAATGGGTGCTAATTGCCTCACCGATACTTTCGATATTGGCGACATAGATCTTAATATCTTTATGTGTTGCCCGGCGCAGCGCATCAATGGCGATAACGTTCCCCGGGTTATACATGGCAATATGAATATTTCCGTTTTCGGATTTGATGGGTATGAGGTGAAATCGCTCCGCCATATGATGGGGGACCAGTCTCACCGCATTGAAATCCACAATTTCTTTTTTTAAGTCATAGTAAGGGTACCCTATGGCCTCGGCCCATATGCGGCTGACTTTTTCCCTGTCGGCAAGACCCAGCCGAATAATAACTTCAATCAGAAGTTCCTGGGTCTGCTTCTGTTCTCTAAACGCAGCATCCAACTGATGTTTAGAGAGCAAATTCCTTTGGAAAAATATATCTATTAACTTATTTTCTAATTGGTTTTCCATATAACCTATTTAATCCTTAGGCTGATCAGGCTCGTTAACCGTTTGCTGAACAAGCGGCTTTTTGTCAATGACCACATTGACGATTACCGGGTTATTACCGGTGTATTGAAACAGGCTGGATTCCAACAAATGAGAAAAGTTTTCGTAGCGGATGGGATAGCCTTGATCCCTTGCATCAAAATGAAGCCAAAATTCAGTGGCTCCTTCCAGCTCAAAAACAAGGTTATAATTGCCGCCTCGGTCGGTCACGCCAACGGGAATCGGTTCCATATCGGGTTTTACTTTGGACAAAAAGACTCTGCAATTTTCAATGGGCCGATTACCGGAGTCGGTCACCTTTCCCACCACAATGTATTCTTTTTTATCCACGCCATCGGTCACCGTTCGGTACGTCAAAGACTCATATACACATCCGGTCAATCCCATCAGTCCTATGATGGATAAAATGAACCACCTTTTAGTTATTCCCATTGAATCACCTATTTATTGTTCAATTAGCTCTTAATATGATTTTTCATGGTCAAATTCATAAGCAAGCAATACCTTGATGCGCTGCTCTATCTTTTGAGCCAGTTCGCGATTGTTTTGAACGCTTTTAATCGTCAGGCTCCGGTTATATAATTGGATGGCCTTGTTTGTTTTTCCGTCTTGGGTCATGAGATGGGCAGCGTTGATAATTGCATTCTCATTTTCCGGATGTAAGGAAATTATTTTTTCATAACGTTCCAATGCTTCGGTTCTATTATTTTCGATTTGTGACAGGTAGCCAAGATTGAGAAGTGCCACCTCATCTACGGGATTTCGCTTCAAGGCCTCTTCATAATAATGGCGCGCCTCCTTAAAATTTTTCCGTTGCAATGCAACGTAGCCCAGGTTATTGAGGGACTTAACGCTATCGGGATCCAGTTGCCTGATGGTTTTCAAGGTTTGAACCGCCAATCCGAGGCGTTCCTGCCGAATATAAACATTGGAAAGGTTCAACAGGGCATTGATATCATTGGGTGAATGTTTCAGTGTTTCCCGCAAAAAATGCTCTGCATCGGGCAGCTCTCCTTCTTGAAGTGCAATGAGTCCCAGTTGATAAAAGTTTTGAGCATGCTCGAAAGATGGATCTTTAAGTTTACTTTTTTTCAATATCGTCGTCACCAGGGGCGGCACAGATTTGTGCAACGGCTCGGGCTGCTGTGAGGGCGATGACTGACTATTGGGCACCTTTTCGGAGAACATCGGCACCGGCCCTTTTTTTCCCGGGGATGATATGGGCATATGAGTTCTTGGCGGTGTAGCAACCGCACGGCCCATGGTGTGGGGAGGCGGGACTGAGGGTGTCGCCAACCCCGGTTCCGGCATACGTTCATGGGATAATTGAAAATTTTGAGCACTTACGGCCGGGGATACGGCAGCAGCGGAAGTTGTTGGGGCGCTGGTTTTCATCTCTTTGGGGTCCCCCTTTTGAATGCTGTTGGCAATCGAACCGGTTCCCGCCTGCGCTACTCCGGAAGCCATGGGTTTGTCAGGCTTACGGTGACTATACCGCCATGTTATCAAACCACCCGCCAGTATAATAACAAGTATCAACAACATAGCGTTGCATACCCGCCGGCCCTTAACGTTTTCGTTTTGCCGAACTTTCAACAGGGACGGTAACGGCTCAGAAGATTCTTTGTGAGCATCTTTTTTGGCGATGGTTTTAAGATATTGATTCAGCAAGCTCATGATAACGCTCATTACCTAAAAATAGTGGTGGTTAGCAAAATGACCAGTTCGGTTTTGGCGGTTTGTCTGGACTGGTGCGAAAAAAACATTTTCAGGAAGGGGATATCGCCCAACAGTGGGATCTTGCTTATGGTGTCATTGGTTGTTTCCTGGATAAGGCCACCGATTACAATGGTTTGCTGGTCGGCCACCCTGACCATGGTATCACTTTCTCGCACGGAAAAAACCGGCACTTCGAAACTTTCATTCTCAACAATCAGTTCTCTCGATCCTGTCTGTTCGGTAATAATCGGCACAATATGAAGGGTGGTGACCCCATCATCACTGATCTGTGCGGTGATACCCAACGTTACCCCTTCAAGGGTGCGGGCAATTATGGGCTGTGAGCTGGTGCGAAGAACTGTGTCCCCGTTGACCTCATCTTCAGTGGTGGTAATGGTTAAATCAAGGTAGGGAATCACCCGGCCCACGCTGATTAACGCTGTTTGGTTGTTGATGACGTTCAATCGGGGGGAGGACAGGACATTCACATCCCCTTGGGTTGCCAGTGCATCCAAGACGACCTGTCCTCTGGTATTACCCGTCGTATCAAAAAACCCGGATGTGAGACTGCCGCCTACAGATCCGAAAGTGAACGCGCGGAGTGGTTCTAGCAGTCCCGTTTCATTATTTCGCGGCAAGGGTCGAAAAAATTTGGTGAATTGCAAATCGCTGTCACCGAAAGATTGGCTAACTATCTCCCAGTTAATACCGTAAGAGTGTCCCTTGCTTAAAGTCACTTCCACGATTTTGGCCTCGATCAACACCTGGCGATGTAACGCCTGGTTGACACGGTCGATAAATTGTGCCACCATTTGAAGATGCTTGGGCATATCCGTTACGACAATGATCCCGGCCATTCGATTGATAGTGGCGCTGCCTTTTTCTGAAAGCAGGCCGCCTTTTCTACTATCTGAAGGTTTCAGAGCCTCATCTATTTTCTTCCAAACATCAAATTCTTCCTCGTCCTCCACCTCAAATTCGATGCTAAATTCGCCTTCCAATCCCGAACTGGAAATCGCCGTAGAGGATTCTCCTCCCCCGCCGCCTTGACCTCCGCCGCCCAGAACATCACCACCGGTTTGCGATTCGGGGTTGCTGTACACCAGGGGATAATCCACTGTAAAGAATTGAGTCTTCAGCTTTGCAACCCTTAAAATATTTTTTTCAATGGTGTAATGGTAGTTGTGCGCAGAAATAATACTGTCCAAAGCTGTTTTCAGCGGCAAGTTTTTGATTTTAACCGACACGGGTTCATGGCGGTTTACGTCCTGGCCCAGTATCAGGTTCAAATCACCCGCCATGGCAAGTCCCAGCAAGACATTGCCGATGGGCTCGTCGATAACTTCAATGGAAAAAAGCATTTTTTCAAAAGGAAAGGCTGTTTCCATGGCCATTTGGGGCTCAAGAGCGGTGATCGGTGGTAATTCGGCCAGGGGCGGTCGCGATGGGGCCACAGCATCTTTTTGAGCATATTTTTCCATGAGTTCCTTGGGAGATAACTCCGCCTTTTGAACGAGGGTTTCCGGCGGCTTTTCAGGATGAACCGCACAACCGGTTAGCAGAAAAACAGTAAGGCAAAGCCAAAAAATGATTTGGACCGCTTTTCCAGAATTCCAGCAACGATCGATTTTCAAGGTCTGCTCCTTTCCACGCGTTTTACTTTGACAGGACCGAAATGGTCCTCCGGCGCAATCAACTGCAATTTACCATTAGAATATGACAGCGTAACCGCCCTTGGGGCGATCTTTTCGACCCGAAACCCTCTGTGCCGATTACCTTCATAGACAGGTTTTTGATCTAAAAAAGCAAGGCGGTTTTTCCGGCCCACGATGATCATGCCCAACCGAGGCACCGATTCCGGTGCCTTTGTTACTGATATGGATGGGTTTAATTCCCCAGGCCAGAGGAATGGGTTCAATGGGTCCAACATGGGTTTCAGCCGGGTCGGATGTTCTGGATATTTGTCCCATATAATGTCGCCCGGATCTCTTGTATGCAATTGTCCACCTCTGGCATTTCTGGGTGGTTCGACCGGGCTCGGAATTCCAACCTCGATACGCGGTTTTAAAAAATAGACAACGCCTACCACAACAATTAGACAAAAGACTGCCAACCCAACATAATAGTAAATGGATTGCCGATCCATCATCAGGATGCCTCCTTGTCGCTTTTGGTGAGTTTGGGCAGATCAATTTTGGCCGGCAGTAACAATGCCACCTCTAAAAATACATGGGGATATTGCTGGGGGATGCGGGTGATTTCCAATTGCTGAACACTCAAGGGATATTTTCCTTTTATCATCAAATAATCCAGAAACTCCTCAAGCTCTTGGGTCGATTTTATCTTGAAGTTAAATTCAAACCGGCTTTCCTGAAGCGGCACCGGACGCTCTTTGTAGGTTTGCATTTGAGGGATTGCAATGCTGCTCTGCATTTTCTTCAAATTAGAATCATTAATGTAATCCATAAAATCAACAAATTCACGTTCCGGGTCCTCAAATCCTTCCAGAATATTTTCCGGAACGGATACCAGGGTTGTTTCGATATCCTCCTTCTCTTGCATCAACTTCCGTTTTAAACTCTTATTTTCTTGAAGCCTGTGCTCAATCATCGAAATCTGGGTGTTGACATTGGCAATATTGCCTTTTCGTATGATGATTATATGAATAACCACATACAACCCCAGCACACCCAACACCATGAAAAAAATTTTTCTTTTCATTATTCCGTATCCTGAGACGTCAATTTCACATGCATCTGAAAATCGAAACCAATTTTCTCCGCAGGCAGTTTTTCCTTGTCCATTTCCGGCTCGGATTTTACCTTTTCAATCTTGAAATTGGGGGAGCGGTGAAGCCTGGACCCGAATTTCCTTAACAACCTGAGCCCTTGATTCCATTCGGATATCCGGATGTGTCCGGTAATGATGCCGTTCCACCCCCGAACCCCCTTACCAATCCCGGGATCGATTCGAAAACTCTCAATAACGATTTCTTTGGGTTTATTATAGGCCAACTCAGAAAACAAAGTATTCCAGGCCGGTTGATTTCTATAGGTATTTTCATAAAACGTTTCCCAACCGCTGAACTTTTTTAAAGTATTGACCTGATTTTTCAGTTCATATACCTCCTTTTGAATTTGGTCCAACTGGTTGTTCATCGAATTATATCTGGCAATTTTGTCAGCACTCACCGGCTCTACCTGATAAAGATACCCTCCGCAACCGATGATGGCGACCGTAATCGCGATCATGGCATATTGATAGCCTCGGTTGATGTTCCTGGATATAACGATATGCCGGCTCAACAGATTGTAGTTTTTATGACAATAAAGTGTACCAAAAAGATAAGCCCATGCAGCGGCTTGATAGGGATCCAGGGAAGGCAGGGGAGATTTTGAAAATCCGAACTTGATCGGCGCAGTGAACTGATCGGTTCCGTGTTGCTCCATGGCAAGCTTCAGGGAAGGGCTGCCGAGCATATAAAAGTTGTTGCATTCAGTTCCTTGGAAATTTTGCAGATAATACAGATTGGTATTTGTAATGTCCTTTGCAATTTCATTAAAAAAACTTTTACATAAATCGGCATCATTGCAATCAGCTTCTTTGGCAAATCCGACTGGCAACTGTCGAGCTATCTTGATCTCCCCTTTTGGCGAGCTGATCGCCATGGTGGTGAGATTATCCCTTATCGCTATCACCATAAAATCGCCGGTCGGGTTTTCCGTATGCGCAACAACCGCACATAACGCCGCCGCCAGGGAGTTGATATGGCTTATTTTATTTCTGAATTTTCCAAAAAGTTTGATTTCGATATCAGACACTTCATTACTATCGACCATTATACAGGATATCAGCCGCTTGGGAATACCGTCTTCCTGGGTTTGGCCAACTTCTTGAATGGCCGCTCGAATCGAGCCGGAATACCAAAAATTTTGCCGGGCTTCTCGAACAACAATATCTTTTAAATAGCGCCGGCCCACCTTTGGAAAACTACCCCAATAATAGTTACTGGAAGGAAAATCGGAATTGATGATGATTTTACCGGCCTTCTTGCAATATTCCTCCACCGTTTCTTGATCCGCATCCACAATGGGTTCACCGATGGTTTGATAGGCCTTGAGCTTATGCTTCATGTTAAGCAGATGAATTCTGCCGTCAATAATTGAAGCCATCAGGATAGGTTTTGCCACTTGAAACCACCTCGATTTAGCAGTTATATGACATATTGTATGGTATAGTTGTTATTCCGATTTCCTTTACCGCCGGTGATCTTGTATCTTGTATTTGGGTATTATTTTTTAAGTATAAGTATATTCTAATATCATAAATAATTCATTCATGGCAAGATTTTTCTTGGTTAGCCGCGTCTATCGAGAAATGGTGTTTTTGCCTGCCCGCTTAAATTTGTATTTAATATTAATCCGAAGCCGAATCTCGGCGCGGTCTTCAAAAAATAATCCTTAAATATCAGACGCTTTTCAAATCAATATTATTTTGAAACTATGGTGGTGGCTCTCTACTGTGGTATCCGTCAATGCGATCGGTGGTTGGTGTGATGTCGTCTGGTGTGTCCCGTGTTTCATCCGGTCCCGACGAGAAAAAGCTCCAGTAATGCCGATTGCGGGCAGTATCTCCTGATGATGTCTCCGTCTCAGCAAGTCCTCCGTAGTCGGTATGAGGATCGGGTCCCTCCACCCATTCAACGCTTCCCCAGACATATTTGTTCCCCCATGGATCCACGGCATAACGTTCACTCAATCCAAAAACGGCAACAATGTCGTCCACGGCGGTAGTGCACCCATCCAGGGAAGCGGTGCCTCGTTCCGGATCATTTGTGAGTTGTGCTACTTTCACACATCCTGAACTAAAGATATTCCCCCCGGTAGCCGGTACATAGCCATTATACCCATGAGCAATAAGCATCTCGTTACCCTCATCGATTTTCCCGACCAATGAAATTAGTACCCTACAGTCATAAGTATCGTCAGCGGTGTCGGGTATCCCGTCTAGGCCAATATCAATTCGACGGGGTGGAGGCACATCGGTGCCATCGCAGAAGCCGTCTCCACCATCCGATATGTCTACAAAGTCATCAATCGTGCCTAAAATAAAATCCGGTCCTGGGTCTATTAATACGGTTGCACCCATAGTAGTGGTAAGAAGGTAGTCACCATCATTGTTGGCATTGTCAAACTGGGCATGATAATGGAGACTGTCATACTGGGCATCATAAGCTTTAGCGGCCGCTTGAAGGACGGCCACCGCACGAGTAGCGATTTTTATCGCCTCGGCCTGAAGGGGCACGGCAACCACAATGTCATCCCCGGTCTGGTCATATATGGTGTCATTCGGTTGACCGGACGGTTCAGAATTTGTTGCTTCAACCTGCCTATCAGGCCCTGGTGCAACAAGCACCGCAGCCGCTTCTTTTCCTTGAACCGTCAGTCCTTTAATATCAACGGTGTCGGTACTGAAAGGAACGCGGTCATAACGAATAAATTGTCCGGCCGCATCAAAGCGATATTCTTGGGGTAAATTAAGGGCTTTCACCGGAACAGTGTGATTCAGATCTGTGTTTAATGGATATGTAGGTGAGGGTAAATCATGATGGGAAAGGTAATAGCGTTGTAATGCTCTACGGATAGTCTCCAGCCGCTCCGGCACCATCCGTTCTTTTTTCACTGCCCGTAATTTTACCTCAAACATCAACACACCGACCGCCGAAACGGCCGCTGCAGTCATCAAAAAAACAATGAGCAACAGGGAGATTCCCCGGCAGTTTTGTAAACCGCCTTTAATTCTATTTAAAAATGAAACGCTGTGTTCAAAACCCATTGATTGCTCCAAATTTAGGGGGGCGTAATATCGTCATCCGTGCCGAACAAACCATCCGGCCCCCTGGAGTAAAACACATGATAGCGCCGATCCGCTTTCAAAACGGCTTTGCTGGACAAGGGATCGCCATTTCCCCATTCATAAGCGTGCCCCCAGGGATCGGTGTAATAACGGGAACTTATTGCCGCTACCGTATCATCCGCCAACCCGTATAACACCAAAATATTTTCCAATCTGGACGCACACGCATCAATCGTTGCGCGCCCGCAGTTTGGATCGTTGGCGTCAGGATCATAAACATCGGGATTAAAAGTTCTATCAGTTCTTGTTGGAAGGCAACCCTCCCCGCCGAACCAATGACTGTTAGCAGCAACACATCCGTCTTCATCTACCAAGTAAAAAGACTCCATGGGAGGGGCTGGGCCATAACTGTAAGAGGGATCAGGCATATTCGCTGTTGGAGCAACATAAATATCACCACCCCCATTCTCGATCCCTGCAAAAACCCGATCGTAGGCCATTACTTGTTTGTCGAGAACCTCCAATTCAGCCATGACAATCTCCCAGGCCTCCTTTTCCACGGTAATGGGTAGGAGCCGGTCATCTCCCCGGGTGGTAAATTCTTCAGGATTCTCTTCTGGTATGCCTTCGTAATCCTTTTCCTGATCGGGCCCCAGACTGATCAACACTCCGGCGGCCTTGCGGCCGTCTACCCGGAATCCGACAATATCGGCATCGGATGATCGACGATATTCAAAGTACTGTCCCCAGGTGTCCAGTCGATGCTTCTGGGATAAATTGAGCTGTTGAACCGGTACGGAGTTTGATGGATCTGTGGCCGGTTCGGGCAATGTCTGTCGGCCGCGGTAGAAATTTTTGATCTGAATTGCGATATGGTTCATTCGAACCAGACATTGTTCGGCTTTGTCGCCGGCATCGATGAAACGAACCATTCTCGACAAATAAACGGCAATGGTCATCAGAATGGCCAGGGCAAGCAGAATTTCGATAAGTGAAATGCCTTTTTGACGGGACCGTGTTGTATTTGTTGAATCCGTTATTAACATAACCTGTTTATATTTTTGACCATATGCCGGAACCTTGGCCATCGTTCCATAGTTTCCATCCAGAAATGGCCCTTTTCCGCAATCTCTGCGTCAATCTGCGGAATCACTTGTGCGGCGTACTACGTGTACGCCTCCGCGTAATTCTTTGATTTCCTTGATCTTGCGAAAAATTGCTCATTTCTGCATTGGAAACTTAATCTGTGTCGAATATAGATTTATGAATGCACACTAATTAATATATAATATTAAGATAAATTCAAACAACGAGTCAAGACAAAATCATTCCCATACAATCCTCTTTTCTATGGTGCGCTTAGAGCATGGGTATCCAAAAACGCCCTTCAATTTTCCAAGCCGGTATGGCCCCCTCCCCCTCCTTTATTCGTCTTAAAAATAACGTTTTGATCCCCTCATCCATGTAATGGTTGGAAACATACCGCTGAGAAAAGATGGCAACGGCGGTATCCGGGTTGGCCGGACTGATAATACAGACCGGCTCGGAAATCTGAAGAGCGATAAAACTCTTTTTTTGGAACAATCGTCCCTTTTGCAAATAATATTGCTTCCGTGAAAGGACCGTTGGTTTATTGCGCCGGGAACGATACTGAATAAGGGTTGGGGCGTAATATTGAATATAGGTCTCGATATTCATAGCACGCCATGCCGACGCCCAACCCTTGACAAGGTTTCTGATTTCGGTCGATGTTTCCGGCAAATGGGATTGCAGGACTTCACCTTCTCCGGACCGGACGATCAGCGGAATCGCCGGCAGATCGACATCACCGCAAAATTGAGACCAATAAAGCTCCGCAAGGTCCTGATACCGATGCCAGGGCGCAAAGTCATGGGGATTGAAAATAAAGTGCCGGGCATCCGCATCTTTTCCCAGAATATAGATGCCGTCATCCAGTGGCATGTCATTGATTTCAAACGAAGCGGCGGGATGCACCGACCTGCCGTGGCCTTTCCACACCTGCCCGAGACCCAGATGACGATGGATTACCAGACACCGCCAATTTTCAGGCAGCATGTCAACCGGAGGGCGTTCAAGATTTCCGGCGCTGGACATTTCAGGTACCGTTGAGATTTTGTCAACGGCTGATAATTCTTTAGCAGCTGATAATTCATCAACAGAAGGTGTGGCATGGGTATTTGATACATGGGATAGGGGGGCTTCTTCCTTACGATTATCGGTCGACATTTGGCCTTCGGCCCCACTGTTCCGGGTTGGGCTATTGTTGAAACGGTCAGGTGCTTTTCCGTATAACGCAAGGGATTCGGGGAGATTGGGGAAAAAGGCCCACCATACCCCTCCTATGAGCACTACGACGATAAAAAAGGCGGTCAGCAACACATAACGGGTTCGATTCAATCCCCGGGCAGTGCCCAGATAACTTTCTACAGCCCTTTTCAAATGACTGTTATTGATCCTATGAACGCCTTGGACACAGGCAGCCATCAATGTGCGCTCACAAATGATGTTTATTCGGCGCGGGATCCCTGCGCTCTTTCTGTGAATCGCATGGAGGACTCTTTTGGGAAAAATAATATTACCGGCAGCTCCGGCAATGGCCAGGCGATGAAGAATGTACGCCACGGTTTCATTTCGGGTAAAGGGTTCGATTCTATACCGAATGGTAATGCGTTGATGAAGTTGCTTTAGTGACCGACGATTCAACTTTTTTTCAAGTTCTGTTTGGCCTACCAGTATAATTGAAAGCAATTTTTTCTTTTCGGTCTCCAAGTTGGAAAGAAGACGCAACTCTTCCAATGTGTCTTCAGGAATTTCCTGTGCTTCATCCACGATCACAACCGTGGTGCATCCCTGGCGACCGGTTTCCACAAGATGTTTTCGAAAAAACCTCAGCAGGCCTTCCTTGGTGTTGTTTTGGATTACATCTGAGGGAACGCCTAAATCCTCCAAAATAACTTTTAAAAGATCTTCCGCATTCAACCGTGGGTGCAGTATCAGGGCTGTTTTGACTTTTTTGCCCAGTTGGTTCAACAGGCGGCGGACCAGTATGGTTTTTCCGACCCCCGGCCGGCCGGTAATCTGAACGAACCCTTCGCTGGAACGGATGCTGTACAGCAAGGTTTCCAATGCCTCCCCATGGCCTCCGTTGCTAAAAAAGTAATCCACATCCGGTGTCAGGCGAAAGGGAGTATCATTTAGTTTAAAAAAAGCCTGATAGATCATTTTTAAATAACGTCATTTCTATTCTGTTAGGGTCACACGATTGCTTTGGGCATTCCATACATATTTTTTCCCCATGGGATCATCCGGTATGGCAGATATCCACCCCTCCGATACCAACTGGTTTAAACTGGCCGGTCTACGGCCTCTGGATTGTTCATAATATGAAGCTTGTTTTTGCAGCATTACCATGTTTTCAAGGCGCACAATTCGCTTCCGGTATATTTGAATCACCTTTTCGTTGTCGGTACTCTCGATCAAACGCTTTAGCACCAAAATGGCTTTTTCGTAGCTCCCCCCCTTTTTTAAGGATGACAACAGCAGTGATAAAAAACTGTCGGGTGCACCCGGGCAATGGGAGGCCCGCCAGAAATATTCTGCAGCCTTCTCATAGTCCTCAAGATAGATATGGTAATGATACCCGATCCAGAAGGGAAGCTCCCAGTTTTGGGGAAAATAGGTCATACCCCGTTCCAGAATGGGACGCGCCAGATGCACATCTTTGGGTCCGTGAACCAACCCCATGCCGGAAAACAGATAGGCGGTCAGATATCGAGGATCAATGGATGTGACCACATCCATGAGTTGATAGCTCCATTCGCTGTCAAACGTGTATGTTAATGGTTTCCACACGAGGCTGCCGGAGTGAAGAATCGCTTGAATAAAGAGTATATCCGCTGCCAGCCCCCGGTGATCCAGAGATAAAATCTCAACCACTTCTTTCTGGGGCACAAACCGAATTTCCTCTTTGATTTCAAGAGGATAGGCACTTCTGGCGGCATAGTTTATGGATACGGCCGCCAGCCAGCATCCAACCGCCAGGATACATCTCTTTTTCATGAGCAATCCCATGTTTCAACTCCATGACATTGGGTCTCAGAGGTCTTTACGATTCATCACCAGGGTACTGCCGGTTAACACCGCCGCCACATAAAAAAACCAGTAGGTATTGGCATAAATTATTTTTTTTATCTGAATGGGATCACCGTGGACAATATTCAGCCGGAAATTAAACATGTCAAAATTGGGAAACAGGTATGACACGATTTCAATAAACAGCTTATGCCATGGGCTGCCTAATTTGCCTAGGCCGATAAAACTTAAAATCGCCTCATCAAAGGAATGCCCCAGCACAAAAACCCCGAGGCACAAGAATGCATTTAACGGAAAGCTCAGCCCTAATGCGTAAAACAGCAGCCCCAAGGCCATGAGCAGGGTAAACTCAAGTATGGCCATATAAACCGCCAACAAAAGCTCCGGCGCTACTTGCCGGCCCATGGTCCATGTGATGATAAAAACTCCTGCGCCCATAAGGGTGCTGAAGATGATCACCGTGTAACAGGCTCCCACAAAACGTCCTACTAAATAATGGGCCCGCGGTATCCGGTTGATAATGACATACAGTTCGTTACGTTCCTTTTCCTGGTATAGGGCATATAATCCAAAAAGGATGGTTGCCATCAAACATGAGATCGTAATCCCCAGCATACCGGTATTCAGGATAACCCGGGCCACCGTTCCCAGGGAAAGGGAACTGATATAGACGCAAAACATCAGGAAAAGTGCGAGAAAAATCAGCATGCCGTAAAAAATTCGTCCCCTAAGGCTCTCCTTTAATGTGAGGTTGCCGATGGTCAAGATTGCCCGCATCCAACCTCCCACCGGAATGCCTGCTCTAAATCATTCACCCGCCATTTTTCAAAAAAGGTTTTCACCGTACCCATGAATTTCAACTCGCCCTCATCAAGAATACCGATTCGATCACATAATCGTTCAACCTCGGAAAGAAAATGGGAACAGAAAAAAATGGTTTTTCCGGCCGCCTTCATGTCCAGTAAAAGATGAATCACATCCCCTTTCCCCAAAGGATCCAGACCGGAGGTGGGCTCATCCAAAATGAGAATGGAGGGGTCGCCCGCAAAAGCTTGCGCCAGCCCCACCCGTTGTCCCATGCCTTTGGAAAGTTTTGAGATACGGCGTTTACCAAACCGCGTCATTCCCACCCGCTCCAAAAGGCGATCTTCCTCGCCCCGGACCCTTGGGCCCCCGGGACGGGCCAGCCGGCATTGAAACCTCAGGTATTCCATTACGTTCAGGTTGGGGTTGGGCCGAAAACTTTCCGGGAGATAACCGATCTGCCTCCGAGGATTGGACGGCTCGATCAATTCCCCGCCAAGCCGAATCTCGCCGCCCGAAGGATGCAAAAACCCCATGATCATTTTAACCGCAGTGGTCTTGCCGGCGCCATTGGGTCCCAAAAGTCCGAGGATTTCTCCTTCTTCAACCTGCAGATCGAGATTTTTAAGGGCTTCAACCTTCCCTTCTTTACTATTATATATTTTACTTAAAGAATTAATCTGAAGTATCATTCTTTTCCCCTCTCCACCTTTAATTTAAGCCTTCTACCGTTAAAAATCGAATCAGGAAACAATATCGTCGGTGGCCGCCTGCTCCTCAGGCGTTGTTTCTATCTCGGCTTCGAGTAACGCGGGAAGTCCGTCGGGTCCTGCCGAAAAAAACCGGCGGAAATGGGAATCGTCAACAGGGTAGACATATTGACAGCCGCCATGATCAGGGAGATTCAGCGGATCATTGGTATCAAAAGTTTCCTCTATACCACAACCCCAAACATATCCATTCAGCCAAGGATCCACGATAGCATCAGGACTCAAATTAAAAAGACAAAAAATAAAGGCCCTTGCTTGATCGCCATCGGTTTCGTTGGGTTGCGGGGTGGTGCCGTCTCCATATCGGGTTTCCACCAGTCCCCAGTGACAGTCATCGGGTTGAGGGTTTCCTCGATCAAAAGGGAGCCGAGCATAATCTGCTGAAGCAGGATCTCTCGCGGAAACACAGAGCTGACCCAGAATAAGGGGATCAAAATTGGGATCGGTTGGAGGCATCGGCACCGAATCAAAGCCTATGACCTCCGGCACATAGTAACCACCGGAGATATCACAATTAGCCCCCGCAGCATTGGGGTCACCACAGAAATTAGCTTTCATATAATCCAATGTAGGTCTGCCGCAGTTAATATCCCTATCCGTCCTGGGCGGAAAGGATTCCGATGGCCGTGGCGGCACGATTAAATCACTGCATTCATCCCAGCCCGGCGGGAAAGTGATTGGCTGGCCGTCAACACCGTAAGGAATACCTCGACATCCGGCCTCATCATAACGCGGCGGGTTATCCCCGTCATTGTCCACCCCCAAATACCGATCTTCAAATGCGGCGACCTTATCATTCAAGGCCTTCAGTTCAGCAAGGGCGATTTGAGTGGCTTCTGCCGTAAGATCGATAGGCATAAAGATATCGTCGCTGGCCGAACCCGGTCGATATTCCATTGGTGAATACCCGTAATCCACATCAATTGGTTCAGGGGCAGGATAAGTGAAAGTTTGATCGGGACCGCTGCTGATAATCAGTCCGGCCACCCGCCGACCCTCAAACTCAATGGCTCGAATAAGCGTTCGGGTTCCCACCGGTATGACCACCATGGCGTCCCCTTCACGGGGGGGAGATAATTCATCGATCCGGATCTCTGGCGGACGGTTAGTTTCAGAATCGCCGTCATTGGTATAACTGATATACCGCATCTCTCGCTGCCAGCCGTCGAATCGGAATTTAGGATCCACATTTAGCTTCCCGGCTTCCACCACCGGAATACCGGGAGGATCGTCATTCACATCCCAAGGAACGATAGGCAAATTCCCGTGACTTAAATAATACGCTTTTGCGCTCTCTACGATGGCTTGCATGCGACTTCGGGTATTCTCAACCGCAGTTTGCCCCTCATAAGATTTGGTTAGCCGGAAGAAAAAAACTAATATGACTACAAGAATTCCCAAGGCCGCCAAAATTTCCAATAGAGTAAAGGCTCTCTGATCATTTTTTATTAAAGGATCCATGTACTCACTCTTTTTTGATCCATTCGGCGACCTTTATTGGCCGCCGAAGTCTTTTCATGTATTGAATCGTTTAAAATCAAAAGATAAATGTAATCTGTGTCAATCTATTTTAATTTCCGCTGAAAATAATATCGTCCTGACTGTCGTCAGCGTCCGGACCGCTGGAATAGAATCGATGATACCTGGGATCCGAAGTTGTAATTTGGGAGTCTTCATCTATCGGCCGGCCCTCATATCCCCATTTAAATTGTCTAAATTGGCCGTTTTGGTCGACCCAAGGGTCATGATCGTAGCCCTCCGGAGAGCCACTGGGTAAACCATAAAATTTAACAATATGGTCAACAACGGGCGCTGGACAATTATAAGCCCCCGTCTCCTCAATCGCGCTCAGGGTCGAAAGCCCTTCAGAAGGGTCATTGGCAAAGCTGTGGGTCGGTGGGCAGGTATTGGGCGCATCATCTCTCAAGTCCGCAGGCTCTCCCACATTGGAAGTGTTATCCACTGTTCCATCGCCATTGTTATCAATACCGGCAAACAGCGCGTCGTAGGCCGCCACCTTTTCCTGGAGCACTTTCAGTTTATGCTCCGTAATCCGTATGGCATCTGCCGTCACGTCAGTAGCTATGAGAAGGTCATCTGACTCGGTCCCGGTAGTAAATTCTTGAGGATACACTGTTTCATTGGACTCGTAATCCCGGGTCTGATTGGGGCCAAGACTAATCAACACCACCGCAGCGGGTTCGTGGCCGTCTACCTCGTAGCCCACAAGATCGTCGGTATCTTGACCCGTGTGGGTAGCCCGATGATATTCTAAATACTGCCCCCAGGCATCCAGACGGTATTTCTGTTCCATGTCAAGCGCTTCAACCGGCACTCCGGTCCCGTCTTCCGGTATGGGTTTGGGTAGCTGCTGGTGGGTTTGGTAATATTGTTTGATTTTAGCAGCTATTAAATCTATACGCTGCCGGGTTTCGCGGAGCTGATCGCGAGCCTTTACAGAATTGAACAGGGTGATTGAAATATAGGTAACCACACTTAATATGATGACCACAGCCAACAGTTCTATCAGGGTAAAACCTTTCTGGGTATTGGACGACCCCCATCTTATCATTTGTTATCCTTCTCCCACCCGGCGCTGTAAGTTATTCATCGCCGGCTTTCTTGTCGGATCGATACCACGATCAACTTAACTGAAGCGTCCAAAGTTTTGTGAAAAAGTCCTTCTTTCATAAAGGAGGATTTCAGCATGGTGGATGAAAATTCCCCTGAACTCCCTTTGCAAAAGGGGATGATGCTTTGTGATCGTCATTTTAATCAAATACAAAGGATTTTAGTAGCTTGTCAATAAGTTCTTATGTATGAAATGATCATATTGAGCCGAATTCATGATTTGTTTTGTCCTTAAAAAAACCTGGTCCTTTGGGCCAGGTCAGAGTTTTCCGGCTCTTCCTGAAGAATTGCTACAAGAGTTTGAAGTGAACTAAAGTTTAAAAATAATATGAAATGGGCTGGCCTCAGATGTGCTATAGCACATCTGAGGTCAGCCCGTTTCATAACAGTGAGCTAAGGTCAAGGAATTATGGAAATTATACAAAATCAGCGGAGCGGAGCGACACCATAATCCCGGAGGAATAGGCTTCGCATTCCACAGGATAAACTTTAGGCACTTAAGTGCCTTATTCCTTAAACCCTGTCAAAAAAACAAGAAAATTATGCAGACATCTTCATCAATTTTTCAGTAGACGCAGCTAAAAACGCATTCAATATGTTCGTCAACTTTATCCCTTTGAGTGTCAACTGATATCTGTTTTGTTGTGGAATTTAATTTCGGGAAATCTATAACATGTTCCTCTTAGATTGCTCTTCTGCATTTTTTACACTGGAACGCCTCTATTGTGTTGTGGGTGCCGCAATGGGCGCAAATTTTAAACCCTTTGGTCGGTTCCACCCACTCTTCGCAATAGGGGCACTTTCGCGCATCCACCTTGATTTTATTTAAACAAAACGGGCAATCGCGCATGGTCTGCCCCCCGACTACTTCTCCTCGAAGTCCTTTCTGTAGTTCGCTGAATTTCGGTTTAGTGTTTTCATATACGCCAGGCGGTTTTAATACAATGGCAAGGATTGTAGT
The DNA here is from genome assembly GCA_004193595.1 of Desulfobacteraceae bacterium Eth-SRB2. GTDB lineage: Bacteria > Desulfobacterota > Desulfobacteria > Desulfobacterales > UBA11574 > S5133MH16. The sequence goes on along the minus strand of RPGQ01000021.1, from coordinate 31,353 downwards.
GATTGCGGCACCGATCCATGCCATGGGAATAAAAAAACCGATTATACCCAATCCAATGGTTAACGCGATAAAAATGTATCTCACTCTCCGCTCCTAATTTACTGCTCAAATGAAAAATGATAATAGATATAATTACAGAATGTTTTAAAAATTGTAGTAATCCTCCAATAATTCATCATTGAATCAATAAACATAAAAAATTCGATTTTACAAAAAAATCAGAAATATCAACATTAATCTATGCTTAATATTTGCAATTTATAAACATATTATATTATTTTTTTCCCTCGATGGTCAAGTTTTTTCGTCATTCCGGCAAAAAACGGAATACAGTGGCTTTGACGCCTCCCCGGATTCCGGGTCTCCGCATGTTATTCAGGAATCTTGATGGCTGGATACGCGGCCGTTTATTGGAATTAGCCGGGACACGAAAAACAAAGAAAGCAAACCAGAAACAAAGGAAATTCCCAATTCATCCATAATTTATTGAGATGTTACATATTTCGTCATCTAGTCGAAAAGGTGCCAGGGCCAAAATCTTGAATGGCATGGGGGTAGATTGCATAATTTTTTTCAATTCCAAAAAAAAAGTTTTTTAAAAACAGATCCCGGCTTTTTAGGGTCAGTTTCATTAGGATCTGTCTGTTCTGACGCTTTTTCCTTGCCCGGGGGTTTATCCAACGGAACTTCGGGAATAGGCTCTTCGATTTCAGCCAACCGACCCCCTACCAGAAACCGAAACCTTGGTCCTTGGAGGCTCAACGCCAGTTGGTTGTCGGGATTAAGGGGCGCTTTAATATTGATGGGATGACCGTTTATGGATACAGACTGCCGGCCGGTAAGATCTTTTACCCAGTACTGATCTTGGCTGAAGAATAGCCGGGCATGTTGATCGAAAACTGAAGGGTGATTTAGAATAAAATCGCAGCCCGGACCTTTTCCAATGGTAACGGGCAGTTCATTAAATGACCGGAGCGTAGGGCCATATTGTATAATGAGCGGAACCTTGATCTTTTGAACGGAAACATCCGGCGAAGGCGCTGGCTTTGGTTGGACCGGCGGTGCTGGAGGCGCTTCAGCAGGAGGTGTTTTTGGTGGTGTATCCGGTAGTTTAGGCGCGGCGGGTGTAAGTCGATCGACGGCTTGCTTAACTTCTTCTATCTTTGTTAAAAAACTTATCTTTGGCCCTCCTTGGGCAAGCATCAGCACATCTCCGTTTTTTAAATATGCTTCAGGGACTATTTTCCCGTTTAAATATGTCCCGTTCTTGCTCTGGTTGATCAGTTTAAACCGGTTTCCCTCCCGGATAATCCGGGCATGCTGTCGAGAAACGATCCTCAGGTCTTTTAGAAACTGAACGTGACAGGACGGATGCCTTCCAATGGAAATCTCAGGATCTGAAAATTCCTGGATCTCGCCTTTCAAAGGTCCCTCGATATGAATAAGCTGGATAACAATAGCCGGTATATTCCCCATAATAACGCCTTATTTTCTTTTGAAATTTAAATTCACCATAACCATTGCAGATGCAAGGGCAGCTGGAATTAATCTTTATTAACCGTTTGCTTGTCAAAAATATATATAGCATAGCATAATCACGAATTCAAGAATAATGGTTTTTAGTGAAGGAATGAAGGGTTGTGTCGTTTATTTTCGGGATAAACCACCCGATAAGTTTCTTGACAATATTTTGGTATTATAATAATTTTTAAAAGTTTTTTAACTTCTAACATATAGTATATGCATAAAATTCTAAAATGCGGCATAACCAAATGCCTTGGTTTTATTTTGCTTTGAAAAACCTGGTCCTCTGGGCCAAGCCTGTCCCGCATTGCGGGAGTCAGAGTTCTATGGCTCTGCCCGTATAAATCAAGAGTATTGGAGTGTTGATTTAAAAAAAAGAGCTTTAAACTTTCAGATTTTCTCCAGGGATCTGTTTTCTGAGAGCGATGAAAAAAGGGGTTTCTTCCATTACTCCACCACTTCAATACTCCAGTATTCCGTAAATCGTTAATTGAAGGCAAACTAAATCCCCTCTGGGGATAATCAAAGCCGGGCCCTCTGGACCCGGATCTTTACTTTTCTGTCATTGCAATTTGCAATTAATGAGGCGACTTATTAATGAATTTTAAAGACAAAGATACGGGCAGCGTAAAAAAGAGTCGTCTTTTTCTGTGTGTGGCAATATGGTGGTTGGTTGTGGTTATTGGGTATGCGATTATTTCTTTTAAGATAGAAAAGATTAAAAACCATATCACTCAATCCGGGGTGGCATTGCTGCATGAAGTTACCGGTAAAATAAGTTTGCCGCTTCTTGAACATGACGTAACGTCCTTAAGAAAGATACTACAGGATGTGGAAAAGAGATCGGGTGTGTCATATGCTTCCATTCTTGATCATAAAAATAAAATTATTGCCTATACCGATCCTAACCAGTTACTACCGGTTAAAAGTGATCGCGTGTCCAGTTCTGATCATGTATCTTTCTGGGAAGGTTCTTCCAACCGTCGCAGTCGGGTCATCAATTTTTCAACGGATATAATTTATGCGGGGACTCGAATCGGCAAATTTTATCTGAGTTATTCTGCCGTCTGGATAAATAGAATTAGGTATGGATTTATTATCATTGCCATTTCTATCTTTATCATACTGGTGTTGGTACTGACCGGCCTTTATTCTAAAGGCCTCAGATCTATTACAGGTGCGTTGAAAACCCGATATAGCTCAAAAGTTCCCTTTGACCTGAAAATTTTTGAAAATTCAAATATGTCCTGTCCCTTATGCGGGGCAGAACAACCCTTCTCTCGGGAACGTTTTTCCGATATTAATCTGGACAAATTCTTAATTGTCAAATCAATTCAGGATGGATCCAATACGGTCCGATTTCGACCTTTAAAAGGGATTGGTCTGTCAGAAGTTTCAAATAGAGAAGACTTGGTGTGGCTGAAGCGACAGGTGATTTTTCGATGCACTGAAATCATTAAAAAACTTGCTGTTGAATAACCTGTATTATTGGCCACGATTGTTTGCAATGGCGGGGAGAAAATTATGACGGTTAGTGAAAAAGCTTCAACGACCATGTTATGGGTAAAACAATTTTCAACAAAAACCTTTTCTGCCATTTCCAAAAAACTATTTAGTATTGAGTTTGTTAAACGGAACAAAAAAAGCATTGTTATATGTCTTATCTCCTGGCTGGTCATTAATATCGGCGGCTTTATAATATACCGAAATACTTGGACGGGCCTGAAAAATGATTTTTATCAAAAAGGGATATCTGCAACTCAGAGCCTGTCTGTAAAAACCGGTTCATCGTTGCTGGGAAAAGATGTACTTTCTTTGAATGTTGCTATCGGGGAATTTGCAAAAAACAAAAATCTGGTTTTTGCAGCTATCCTTGACCACAAAAATAAGGTCCTGGCGCACTCCGATCCTGAGATGATCAACCGTCCATTGATGTCTTTACAGGATTTAAGACCGGTAAAGAGCATTGATGGTGTATTAATTGAGACCGGAAAAGGAGGAGATGACAACAAACCGCTTTTCCGTTTTTCCCGAGATATATCTTATTCCGGGGTAAAAATCGGCAAGGTATATTACCTGATGTCTTCCACGGAACTTAACCAGGCTTTAAGCAGATTCAGGATGATATTTTTGTCAATGCTGTTCCTTAGCACCCTTCTGGTGGCAGTGATTTTATTTTTTGTTGATCGTATCTTCCGGGCAAAAGCAAGAAAAATTCGGGAAGAAGTCCAAGGAATGGTAAAGATCGGTCCTTATGTGTTAACAAAGAAGATCGCAGAGGGCGGCATGGCCGAGCTGTTTATCGCGGACTACATTCGTGAAGATGGTTTTCGGAGAACGGTTGCCATTAAAAAAATACTTCCCCACCTATCTGAAAACCAAGATTTTATAAAAATGTTTATTCGTGAAGCCAGGCTCGCCGCTCTGCTACAACACCCAAACATCGTCCAGATTATTGATTTCGGTAAGATACAGAACGCTTATTTAATTGCAATGGACTATATTCCGGGAAAGAACCTGGGTGAAATCATGACGCACTTAAAACAAGGGCTTCCTGTTGATCTTTCCATTTTTCTTATAATGAAAATATGTATGGGACTGACGTACTCCCATAAAAGAAAGGATGACAGTAGTGGCGAACCTTTATATATTGTACATCGGGATATAAGCCCCCAAAACATACTGATTTCGTTTCTAGGAGAAGTGAAAATAGCCGATTTTGGAATTTCCAAAGCACGTTCCGAGCCCAGCATGACCCAGGCGGGTGTAATTAAAGGAAAACTATCTTATTTGTCTCCTGAACAAGTACTGGGGCAGGAGGTAGACCACCAGGCTGATATCTATGCACTGGGGCTGGTCTTTTATGAAATACTTTCCTATAAGAAGGTGTATCGATTTGATAATCATATAGAGGCCATTCGCACCATTCCTAAAAAGGAGATTCCCCCTCTGATAAGCCTAAGGCCGGACATTCCGGATGAGCAAAACAGAATTGTGATGAAATGTTTGGAAAAAGATAAAAAATTAAGGTATCAAACCGCGCAGGAAATCCATGATGATCTGATGAGCCTGAGAAATAAATTGAGTATAACTTACGATACATCCAATCTTGCAGATTTTATGAGGAAGAACTTCGGAGCAGCCGAAAAAACGCCCTAAAAAGCTGTGTATGCGTTTTTCATGTTATTTATTGGTTTTTTAAAGTTATGTCAAAAATAAATTATTTTGGAAAAACAGATGTTGGGCTTATACGCCCGAATAACGAAGATACGTTTCTCATCAAACCTGATATTGGATTCTGCCTTGTGTCAGATGGGATGGGCGGCGCTGCCGCCGGTGAATTGGCCAGTCGAATTTTTACTGAAACAGCACTTGAAGTTTTTTCAGCCGATAAGGATCAATCTGAAAATAACACACTTGTGAAGGTTAAAAAGACGTTCCGTTCTGCCCATGAAAGGATTTTAGAGTATGTGAGGGAGAATCCCCATCACCAGGGAATGGGCTGCACCGCTGAACTCATTGCTTTTCACGAGCACGGCTTTTTAATTGGCCATATTGGAGACAGCCGAATCTACCGTATCCGGAATGGTCAACTTAAGCAGCTTACCAAGGATCATTCTCTTGTACAGGACCAGATAGATCAGGGGTTGATTACACCTGTTCAAGCTAAAGAACATTCCCTTCGCAACGTCATCCTGCGAGCCGTGGGCATAAATGGAAATTTAGCTCTCGATATTTTAAAAGGGAAAACGTATTCCGGCGATCTGTTTCTTCTCTGCTCAGACGGCTTGACCGATATGATCGATGACCACCTCATCGGCCAGGTCCTTTATTCAGACATTGCCTTGCCTCAAAAGACTGAAAAACTCATTGAAATGGCCATATCCGCTGGAGGAAGGGATAATACCACAGTGGTTCTCGCTGAAATACTATGAACAAAAAAACAAATTCCAAAATAATTGTCCTTTTCCGTAACATCTTAATAAATTATGGATTCGGGTCAATATGATTATTTCATACACCAGAACTTATTGAGAAGTTATCCTTTTCAACTCGCTGATATTCAGCAGGTTTTTGCGGGTGCATATGAATTTTCGAAACTATCCATTATTCCATTCTGACGGCAAAAACAGGTTGCCATTAAAAACCAGTATTTTCCAAAAGTTATAGAATCTCCGAGACGTTAAATTAACCACTAAAATTAGAACAAAAATTAATGAAATACGGACGATATGAAATTATAAAAGAATTGGGCAAAGGCGGGATGGGCGTGGTTTACCAGGCCCACGATCCTCAGATTGACCGGCCGGTTGCGTTAAAGGTGTTACGGGTGGACCGCGTGGTCAACGAAGAGTTTGTATCGCGGTTTTTTAAAGAGGCAAAATTCATCGGGCGACTTTCTCATCCCAATATCGTTACGGTATATGATGTGGGGCAAGACCATGGAACCACCTACATCGCCATGGAATATCTTCAGGGGCAACCTTTGAATGAAGTGATTCGTAGTGGAAGATTGAGTGTCGAGAAAATCATTGATATTGCTTTACAGGTTGCAAACGCTCTTGGCTGTGCTCATGAAAAGGAAATTGTTCACAGGGATATTAAACCCTCAAACATTTTTTTGACCGATGAAGGTAATGTCAAACTTACCGATTTCGGGATTGCCCGTGCAGTAGACCAAAATGCAGCCCAACAAACCCAGACAGGGGTGATTTTAGGAACTCCTTTCTATATGTCACCGGAGCAGGTGATGGGGAAAAGGGTCGACGGGCGATCCGATCTGTTTTCCCTTGGAGTGATCCTTTATGAATTGATTGTGGGTCGTAAGCCCTTTGAGGGGGATCATTTTACTGCCATCTTCAGGGCCATTACAGATGATATTCCCGTGGCACCATTAAAAATTGACACGTCAATCCCCCGGTCGCTCTCTGATCTAATTATGAAAGCTCTATCTAAAAATCCGGATGTACGCTTTCAAACCGGGAAGGAAATGGGCGATGCCCTTAAAACCTGTCTCCAGGTAAAAGGATCTTCTTTACTGTCCGAAAAACCGGTAAGCCCCAAAAAAAAGCCTGTGGCATCTGTTTTAATTATGGGTCTAATGGCGGCAGTTGTTCTTGGAGGGGTAATCTATTTTTTTGGAGCACATAAAAAGCAGGCGTCATTACTGTCGAATGACGAAAAATCTACTGTAACGGAACCGTTTCAACCTGCCAAATTGCAGGATACTACAGGTAAGTCTGAATCTTCATTATCGACCCGTGGCGAGGCTATCAAGCCTGTAGATGCAATTCTAATGGTGACCAGTTCACCTTCCGGGGCTCAAGTTTTTTTAAATGATTCACCTAAAGGCAACACCCCCATAAACCTTGAAATTCCAATTGGGAAATACGAAGTTCGGGTCAGCCTTCCGGATTATCTTGAGTGGGAGGCACAGCTGCAGATTAGCAAACCCGGCGAAACTCCGCTGAATGTGCGTTTGATACCCATTGAATAACATCGTGCGAAGTAAGAAAGTTTAATTTTTCAATAAGTTCCGGTCTATTAATTGAACGCCTCAGAAATTCTATAACTTATGGAAAATAATTATTTTTTTAATGGTAATATGTTTGTGCAATAATAATGGAATGCTGGAATGCTGGAATATTGGGGAAAAGGGCGGAAATAAACCATTTTAATTGTAAAAAAATTCCTTCAAACCCATCATTCCATTACTCCATCATTCCATTATTCCAATGGAGGCGAAGCCCCTAAGTTTTAATAGTTTAATTTCTCAATAAGTTCCGGTCTATTAAATAGTAATATTGACCTGGCCCCATAAATTATTGATAAGTTAGGAGAAAGTAATATAATATGTCTAAAATTATAAAAAACAATATGTGAATCTCGAGGAGGAAGTGTCATGAAACCGGTATTAAGAATATTTTGTTGTTTTTTCATTTCAGCTATTTTTGTGGTCGCAACAGCCGGTATTTGTTACAGTCAGCTTCCGGAGGGTCAGCATGTTCCCTTGTTTTCGCTGAAAGATGTAAAGGGAAGAAATTATGATTTGTCAAGTATGAAAAATCAGCCCATGGTCATCATTTATTTTTTTGATGTTGACTCAAGGCCCAGCCAGGAAGGCCTGTTGAATATCGATCAACTGTCAAAACAATACAAAGATGCCGACTTGATGGTATGGGGAGTGACACGGTCTTCAACAAATAAGGTCAATAAATTTATAGCAACCATTCAGCCGTCTTTTCCGGTTCTGATCGACTCGTCAGGAGTGAGTGATCTTTATCATGCCCGGCTGATTCTTCCGACGATTTGCATTTTAGGGCCCGATTTAAAACTGCTAGATTATTTTCAAGGCGGCGGCAGAACCACTGAGGTTATGCTGGTAAAGCTGGCCGAACGCAAACTGCAGCGAAAGCAGACGAAAATAGCCCGGGCAATCAGCGAAAAAGTGGTGAAAAAGAATCCGAAAAACGTAAGGGCTAAAACCGTACAGGGATATGCGGAACTGAAAGAGGGAAAGTTGGATGAGGCAGAAAAAACGTTTTACAATCTTTCCAGAAAAAAGGGAGAGGCGGAGGTTCTGGGAAAAGAAGGGCTATCTACGGTTTATGCTAAAAAAGGACAAACTGAAAAAGCGCTTAAGGTGGCAAGGGAGGTCGAGGAAAAGGCCGCTGACAGAGCACAGGTCCATGTGGTTAAAGGAAATCTTTTATACCGTCAGAATAAGGTCAAGGAAGCCGAGGGTGAATATAAAAAAGCGATTCGGAAAAAGGGATCGGAACCCTACCAGAGTGCGGTGGCATACAATCAGCTGGGGCGGATCCATGCCGGTCGCGGAAACTACAAAAAATCTCGGGAGTTGTATGATCAGGCGGTTGCCATGGACCCGTATTATATTGAGGCCACCTCAAACAAGGGGTTGACCTATGAAAGGGAGGGAAATTGGGAAAAGGCACTTGAAGCCTATCGCAAAGCTCAGGCCGTTGACCCCAATGATCCTTTCACAACGGTCCTTGCCGACAATGCCCAGAAAAGACTTCTTATGGAAAAGGATCTTGAAAAAAAGAGAATGCTGGAGGATAAAGTCAAAGAACTGGTTGCCAGATATAACGGTGGGATCAGGGAGGATGTTTCCGGTGAAGACTCGTGGACATCCCGGGCCGTTATACTGTCATTTTTTGATTTTATGGAAACAGGCGGCTTGGCTGAACGAGACGGATTTGTTGCGGTAATCTCTGCACGGCTTACCCGTCAGCTTGAGGCATCCGGGAGGGTACAAGTCGTTGGCAGAATCCTGGTTGAGCGCTTAGTTAAAGCACTGGGAATTGATCAAAAGGATCTGGCGGACAAAGAAACCACGTTAAGACTGGCCAGAGCACTGGGTGCAACACTTCTTGTCAAAGGGTCTGTTTATTATCTTCCCGGCGGGCCGCTTTTAAAAATAAACATGATGGATACGGATAGCTCAGAGAAATCCAACGTAATTACCCGGCAATTTTCTTCCGAGATAACGGTAAAAAAAGATATGCACTGGCTAAATCGTGAGATTCTTACCAACATTATTTTGCATTATCCGCTGCAGGCTTATGTGGTCGAGGTTTCCGGTCACCAGGTTCTTGTTAATCTCGGCTCGCGTGAAGGAGTGGTTACCGGTACGATATTTAATGTTATCGAGGAAAGTGCTCCGGTTGTATACAAGGGAAAAAGTTTTCAGCCTGATCCCTCGGTTATTGCTCAGGTTCATGTGATAAAGATAGAGCCTGAATTCAGTTACGGACATATTAAAAACCAGAGACGGCCGATAAAGCCGGACGATAAATTAAGAGAAAACATTGATAACCTATCAAAAATAGGGGATAAAATACATATTTGGTAAATGGCCCCGTGAACGCCTACTATTTTTTTTAATTCATTTATATTGATGTGCTTATCGGAGGAAATCTTTTGAAAGGTTTGAGAGCTAACAGACTTAAACATTCAATAATTACCCTGTTTATATGCGCAGGAGGATTGTTTTTCTTGATCTCCTGTGCCACTTTTAAAACTGCCGGTGTTTTTCAATCAAATGATTATATTATTTGTCAACTTAAAGATAAAGAAACGCCGGACACACTGGCTGAAAAATATCTCGGGGATAGAAAAAAATTCTGGGTAATAGAGGACGCCAATGAGGATGTTTCTTTTGAAAAAAATAAAATTATCATTATTCCCCTCAAAGAGACAAATATAGGGGGACTAGCGGCCAATGGATTTCAGGTTGTTCCTATTCTTTGTTACCACCGTTTTGCAAAGGATTGTAAATCTCCGCTTTGCATGCCTGCCCATATTTTTGAACAACAGATGAAATATCTCTATGAAAATGGCTACAGAGTCATAAGCTTTAGACAACTTATTGATTTTCTTGAATATCGTCATGCCATTCCCAAAAAGGCGGTGATTATATCCATTGATGATGGTTATAGATCCGTCTATGATGTTTGTTACCCTATTCTGAAAAAATATGGTTTTCATGCCACATTGTTTATTTATACAGAGTTCATAAATGCATGCAAAAACTCCCTGACCTGGAAGCAACTCGCTATAATGAAAGCAGACGGTTTTGAGATTGGTGGACATACCGTATCTCACAGCGACCTCACCCGGCAGAAGGAAGGCGAAGACACCTCGGCGTTTATGAATAGGATTGAAAAGGAACTTCGTGTATCCAAACAGATCATCGATAAGAAGCTGGAACAAAATACCATTTTTCTGGCTTTTCCTTATGGACGATACAATCAAAATGTGTTAGAAATATCCAGACGTTTAGGTTATCAGGTTGCGGTGACGGTAAAAAAGGGGAGCAACCCATTTTTTGCCGATCCGCTTACCTTGAGGAGGACCCAGATATTGAAAAGGGATATGAAGACTTTCCTTTCCGTTTTGAAAAGTTTCCATAAAATTTCATTAAAGTGAGATCATTATGAAAAAAATCAGAGTACTTATCTTAGGTGTGTTGATAGGGGTAATGATAGGGGGATGTGCCGGGATTAAAGAAAAATTCACTGGATCTCAAAAGAAAGAACTGGTTCAGACTTATATCAGAAGTGGGCAGGATTATGAAAACAAAGGCGATTTGGTGCAAGCCTTGAAGCAGTATAAACTGGCGCTTACTGTTAACCCCAAGGACAAGGAGGCGATAGAGAAAAGCGGCCTGCTTGAAAAAAATATGCGAATATTGGCGCAAGCACATTATCGGAATGGTATAAAATTACGCAGAAAGGGGAAATATCGATTGGCTCGTAAAGAGTTCTTAACAACATTGGAGCTTCAGCCGGATCATGAAAAAGCTTTGAGAGCGATCAAACCCAGGAGAGAGATCCCCGCAGAGAAGTATATTATTCACACAATCAAACCGGGCGAAAGCCTTTCAATGGTAGCTAAGACATATTACGGGGATTATAAAAAGTTTCCGATTATAGCTAAATTTAATAACATGTCCGATGCAACCCGGATAGAGGTGGGTCAAAACATAAAAGTTCCTGAAATAGAGGGGGTTTCCTTATTAACGAGAAAACAGGAAATTGAGACGGGTAAAAAGTATATTATTCACACAATCAAACCGGGCGAAAGCCTTTCAATGGTAGCTAAGACATATTACGGGGATTATAAAAAGTTTCAGATTATAGCTGAATTTAATAACATGTTCGATGCAACCCAGATAACGGTGGGTCAAAACATAAAAGTTCCTGAAATAGAAGGAGTGCCATTTTTAGCATCAAAACAGGAGATCAAGACCGAAGAGGTTAAGGCGCCGGAATCCGTCCTTTTGGAAGAGGAAGAAAAAAAGGATGAAGGCCTGGAAGAGGAAGAGCCAGAAGAGCCAGTTGATGAAGTGGCAAATTATCGATCTCTTGGTATTGAACACTTTAATAATAAAGAATACCCGGCCGCTATTGTGGAATTTAATAAGGTATTAAATGCCAACCCTTATGACAAATCCGCCCGTGAATACCTTTACAACACGCACTTTCAGTATGGGATAGCCCTGTTTGAAAAGGAAGATTATCTGGCAGCGAAAAAGAACTTTGAAACATCTTTTAGTTTCAATAAAGACTGTGAGAAGTGCCAGGACTATATCAAGAAAAGTGATGAAAGCTATATAGAAACCCACTACAACAGAGGTCTCTCGTACTATGGAAACCAGCAATTGGCTGAAGCCGTCAGGGAATGGGAACTCGTTTGTGCAGTTGATCCTAACTACAAAGATGTAGGAAAAGATATCCAAAAGGCCAAAAAACTTTTGGAAAGGCTTGAAAATATAAAAAAGAGCAAACCATAATTGATGAACTCGTAAAAAATCCGATTTAGACGGTTTCGTAAAAAGTTCAAATTCCCCCGCCAAACATAGGCGGGATAAAAAGGCGTTGCAAATTTTGTAATCATGAGGCGTACTTTTCGTACGTTGAATGATTGCGAAATGCAGCACAACGCAGAAGTTGGACTTTTTACGAGACCGTCATAATTACGGGCTAATGATATTCTTCAAGGGGAAGCGCCAACGCTGTGTTGTCCAGGACAGGTCGGGTCGTATCCGGCATTGCGCCATACAAATAGCGGATTTTTGGGTCGCAGGCAAGGGTGTTCTTAAGGATGATCCTGATGGTTTCCGCATCACGCCGGTACACTTTCGAAACAGGTAAAAGAGTTTCGCCTGCCAAAACCTCCCATCCGGAAATCCCATGGACCGGTGTAAAATCAGTCCCGCTACAGTGCTGTATGGTCACGTCCAGAGTGCGGCTGTCTACCGAATTTACGGCAGCCACCCGCGGACCCCGGTAATACTTTTCCTTACCCAAAATGTATAAAACCGTTTGGGCGACCCTGAGTCCAAGGGTAGTATATGCATCCGGGGCCAAGTGCTGCCTGCCATGGTTTTCGAGATCCAAGGTCGTAGCCGCCGGGTAGCAATCGGGCACATTCTCGGCAACGTGCTTCTGGGCGTTGCGTATTGCTTGGTGCGGCCCGTCTTTACCCCCGGGCCGTTTAATCATCATTACGATGAAAAATGGCAGGTTTGCCTGATTTGAACCGTTGTCGATGTCAGCCCTTACCTGGTGGGTGATAAAACTTTCGAGGGAAGCTCTGTACTCGACCTCGGTGACCGTACCGCGTGCGGCGTCCGCTTCGCCTTGCATCCATATGACATACTCCAGGTCGCCGCCCACCGCTGAAACGCCGGACAGGAAGCGGTTGTAAATTGATCCTGGCCGGGTATTTTCCCAGTAGCCCATGCCCCAGTCCGCCTCTTTCCTCAACCCTGATCCGTTTACGGAATAATCAAGAAGACCGATAGGTATGCTAAGTCGCTCTATCAGTCTGTTTCCAAAAGCAATCGCCGCATTGCCTTTCATACCCAGCTCGGACCATCCCTTATGGGTATGTTTCCGGATCAGTGAATGTGACGTGGCGTTTGTACCCGTATGGAACCATTCCTTCATGTTGGACTGTCCAATGCATCCCACAAGTATCCCTACGGCCCATCTGTGCGATCCGCGACTGGATATATCATGGTTTTTGCTATTTCGTGTTTGTATATTATACCAACCGCCCTGGGGGATACCGGCAAGCTTCCCTAAAAAAATACCGTTTTTCGGGCACTCATCGACCACAGACCATGGTACGATTTCCTCGGAGGTGCCATACCTAACTACCCTGGCCTCTACAGGCACAGGCATGCCGGTGTAGGTGCCCGAGACAACGATGTCCCCGCTATCGCCCCTGCGCTGAAAAATTCGTCCGTCTTCATAGTCGGTCACGGCAATCGAAGATTTCTCTCCAGAAAATTCTTTCACCACCTGCGGCATTATCTCACCGGAGGTCTTGTCTGTATGCCGCCTGGTTTTTACAGCAACCGGCAGGACTGTATCAGTGTCCGGGATGACCCTGTCCGTATTTCCTCCGCGGTGCGGGCAAGTATCCCCGTCCTCCGGGCCGGTCATGGCCATGACGGGCGTTTCTCCCACCGGACACATCCCATCCGGGTTGTTTGAAAATTCGAATATTTCTGCCGATCGCAGCATAAAGAAGCCTACCGTTTTTCCCGGGTTGATGCGCAGACATAAAGAGTCCCCAAAGGGCAGCGGTAAATAGACTTTCGTGGCACCGGTTTTGAGAGGTTTTTGTATCATGTGGGGCGGATCGGCCATGTACTCGATGGTCATGATGTCCGGGCGTGGGGATTCAATGGAGAGCTTTAGCACTCTGAAGGTCCCGTGGTTCGAACCGGGAACGGAGATAAATTTGAAAATGGAATCGGAGCCCACAGATTTTATTGCCATACCGTCCACTCGGGCTTTTAGAGAAATCTGAGAAACCGGCAATACATCCTTAAGATCGAGACGGCGCCTGTTCAAGGATAGTTCTTGGGTCTCCAGTTCGGAGAAAATTCTGTCGATTTCAATATGCATGGTTTCCATTTCGGATTCGGCTCTCTCAATCAGAATAACGCCGTACGACTTCAAATTCTCCCCATGCTTTCTTGATGGGATGCAGTCCGTGGAAATCATGTCAAGCTTTGTAAATTTTTCTGCCAGGCAATGGATTAGATTCGACATAAAAAAGTCCCCATAAACCACCGCCGAAGGCAAACCCGCCCGGTCGAACCTCCTGAAGTGTCTGATAAGTTTCTCCTCACCAACGACCGAGAGCCCCATGAGTTTGCCGGTCAGGTCTCCGGAGACCATAGGTTCGAAGGGGGCCAAATCTATAGAGGGCGCCTCACCCCGTCCGTCAAGAACTTCCTTGAAGATGGTTTTTGCGGCAACCATCGCGCCCAGGCGGTTCCACCGGGTGTTGGTCTTGTTATACAGCAGCGCACCTTTCTTTTTTTCATCCTTTAAGAGCGCGTCAAGCCTCACAAAACTTTTCATCGGGTGTAAGGTGATGTTTTTCAAAAACAGGTCATACAGGCTGCTGTCGCACGGGTCGCCCTTGGACACAAAACCCACGAATTCCGGATAAATAGTGGCCTTGCTCGGGGCGATGGAGAAGAAGAACCGGCGACCCGAAGCCTCGATAATCTTTTCAAGAGCATGAAGTTCCAGGACAAGTTGTTTGGCATATGCCTCGTGATCGCAGGCTTCTTTCCGGTAGTCTTTTATGGATTTAAAGTCGTAAAGCCATCCATCACTGCCTATGTGGACCTCGCAGGAGTCTGTGGAACTGAACAAGTGGTAGTCGAGCCAGTTTTTTGCAAGGATCAGTGGCCCGCGAAGTGAGAAGCTGTCATTGAAGTACTGGTCGAAAGAGCGGTAGTAGTCATTGTCTAAAAAAGCCTGCCTGGAAAGCCGGGGCGGTTTTATCCCCAGCTTATGGACATGGGTGGAAAAATTTAGTCCGGTTACCTGCAGTCCGAAGGGAGCAAGCAAAAGAAAAACAAATATCAATGAAAGCAGTTTTCTCATGTTATTCTCAGAACCGGTAGTAAATAAAAGGGGTGTTGGAGCCGCCGGCAATCAGAGCGGCACTGTATGGAAGCAGCACCAGGATTACAATTATACCCGCAATCACCAACAGGGGTCTCTTGTGGCTCATTAAGAACTCTGTTCCTGAAAATCTGACCGGCAGCAAGAAAGAAATTGCGGCTGTGAGCATGAAAATAACGTTTCGATAGTTCAAGGCCAGACCGAGTTCATATGAGAGCGGCAGGTTGATCGGCGTAAACATCACTGCCAGGAAATCTTTTGCCTGAAAAATATTCTCCGAACGAAACAACACCCATCCCACCATCACAATGAATAAGGTGACGGCTCTTCGTACGGATGTATATCTTTGGGGAGAGATGTCCCGGAGATGGGTGGCTCGTTCGATCATTAAGAACACCCCGTGGTAAAGGCCCCAAAGGAGAAACGTCCAGTTCGCTCCATGCCAGATTCCGCATAAGATAAAAACAGCCATCAGGTTAAGATAGGTTCTAAAAGTGCTCTGTCGATTGCCTCCCAGGGGGATATATAGATAGTCTTTAAACCATTGGCTCAAGGATATATGCCAGCGCCGCCAGAAATCCGAGATGCTAATCGCCGAATAGGGGAGGTTGAAATTTTCCAGGAATTTAAATCCGAATAACATCCCCAGTCCCAGGGCCATGTCGGAATATGCGGAGAAATCGACATAAATCTGGAGGCCGTAGGCAAAGCAACCGAGCCAGGCGGTTTTTGTGTCCAGTGACGGTATGCCGAGGCCAAAGACCACGTCGGCAATTCTGCCGCAGGAATTCGCGATAATCACTTTTTTTGACAGTCCCCAGCAGAAGCGTATAGTGCCCATATAGAATAAATCCCAAGACTCTTTGCGATCTTTGAGCTGACTTCTGATATCTCTAAACCGGATGATCGGGCCTGCGATTAACTGCGAAAACATTGCCACGTAAAGTGCAAAGTCCACAACATTGACAAGTGCCCGGCTTTTTCCTCGGTAGACATCAATGACGTAACTCAGTTTCTGAAACGTAAAAAATGAGATTCCGACGGGCAGGATGACGTTCTCCCATCCTGCCGGAGAGAACCCCAAGTGTCGCAAGGTTTCGCCCAGTTCCCGGATAAAAAAATTTGCGTACTTAAAATAGACCAAAAGCCCTATGTTGAGGAGAACCGAGAAACTCAACCATAACTGCTTGCGGCAACGGTCGTGGTGGATGAGAAGACCGAACAAATAGTCTGCAAGGGTCGAAAGCACGAGGATCAGGAGAAAACCGGCCGCACCATAAAGGTAAAACAGGTAGCTGAATACAAGAAGGACGGCGTTGCGCAGCCTGTTGTTGAACAACAGGCGCTGTGCATAATAGCAAATGATGGCCGCAGGAAGAAAAGCGAAAAGAAAAAAAATGCTTGAAAATACCATAAAAAACAGCACCTAACCTTTCCCGGAAAGGGCACAAAAATGTCGTTGGGATTTGAAGCTTTGCCATTCATCCAGTCCGGCGACCGGGCTGAGTTAATACAGATTGTCAGTGCTGTCCATCTTTAATGAATGTCATTAACGTTTCAAAAGACATGAAACAAGAAATACCAGCGCAATTTTTATCTGTTTACAAATCATATTCCCATGATGAAAACAATAAAATGCTTAGAAATGAAAGATAAATGAGGCCCAAATAATACTAAAGGTCGCGGCGGTAACCGCAACCCCTTGAATTTTGACGGCAGGCATGATCGGATTTGAACCAATAACCTTAAGCGCGTTAATATGCCTGAAATTATTGCCAATATTTACCATTGCATACTAACATACAAGAATATATACTAAAAATCAAGTTTTCATTTTACCATGTTTTTTAATCCAGGGACTCCGGCAAGCATGATTCGCAGGCCGACTAAATTAACATTTCGGAAGTTATCCAATTCCTGAAATCAATAGTCTTTTAATGGCAATTTGTTCATGCTACCGGTATGGGCGAATGGAATGTTGGAATGCTGGGATATTGCAAGTGAGAGCGGAAACAAACTATTTAAATTGTCAAAAAACTCCTTTCCTTCAACTTGGTTCAGGACAACCTCACCCATCATTCCATTTCCGGTGCCCCTTAAATTATAAGTTTCTATTTTATCTGATTTATGATATGGCCCTGACATGCTACGTAAAGTCCCTATCGATACTCCCGGTGCCCTTCATCATATTATTGTAAGAGGCATTGAGCGAAGAAAAATATTTAAAGATGACACCGACAGGATTAATTTCCTATATCGGCGGGGAAAGGTGCTCTCAGAAACCGGCACAAAATGTTTTGCATAGGCTCTGATCCCCAACCACTTTTACCTTTTACTGCGCACGGGTGTTTGTCCGCTTTCCACTGTTATGCGAAAGTATCCAGTAGGCCAAGCGCCCCGAAAACACCGGAGGTGGACTCATCCTCAGCAGCAGCGACTGGTTTGTGATCAAGTCCCTTAGGCGGTCAAACCTCCACTTAAAAAGTGATGAGCGTGTGCTTGGCAATTCCGATTTCGTTGAGAGGGTTTTAAATGCTGCTGGTGAGTCTCTTGAACGCAAATACCAGCTTAATTTACAAGGATATAATATAGATGAGTTTATTTACAGCCAGAAATTCCTCAGCCCTAAAAAAACTTTGGCCTTCAACAATGGGGGTTTTACGATGAAAGAAAAATTGTTCATTAAGATTTTAATTTTTGTGTTGATTTGGGTTGGACTAACATCTTCGTCATGGGCCGGCCAGGTAGTGACTGAGAGCTTAAAATTGTGGGCAAAACAGGCCATAGAGCAGGAACAGACCCTCAAGACTATCAGCACGCCTAATACCGTGGCGGTCCTTTATTTCAACAATAAGACAGGATGGTCGAAACTAGATCTTCTTCAGAAGGGCCTCACCCTGATGCTAATGACCGACATTTCCAATGTAAAAAAGTTTAAAGTCGTAGAAAGGGCGAGGATCCAGGCCCTGATAAAAGAATTAGGCTTAGGGAAACTTGGACTGGTTGAATCTGGAACTGTCCCCCGAGTGGGAAGATTACTGAGAGCTGAGTACCTGGTTGGAGGGGATATTTTCAAGGGTAAGATCAATGAATTTCTGCTAAAATCCGATCTCATGAAGGTGTCTACCAAAGAAATAGCCGGTCAGTCCAGAGCTGAAGGTAAGCTTCTTGAAGAATTGTTTCAAATGGAAAAAGATCTTCTCTTTGAAATTATCAAACTGTTAAAAATCGAACTTTCAGTTGAGGAAAAAGAATTATTGAAAAAACCGCTTTCAATCAGTATCGAGGCCCTCCTCAACTTTTTCAAAGGGATTTACAATAGTGATAAGGGAAATTATAGAAAAGCAGTCATTTTTTATGAAAAGGCATTAAAAGAAGATCCGGGCCTTGGGCTGGCAAGAGATGCCTTGCAGGAGATAGAGGAACTGGGTTTAATACCAAAAAAGAAAAAGCGTTCATTCTTAAGATCCCTGAGAAATAGGACCTCATTAACAGATCAACTTACTCCTGAAGAGCCTATCAAAAGGGCAAGAACTCCCAAAGACGTAATGAAAAGACAAAGCTTGTATGATAAGGACAATGATGGAACGCCGAACCACCTCGACGGATGTCCCGATGATCCGAACAAGACGGCCCCCGGGATATGCGGTTGCGGCGTGCCGGATACTGACAGTGACGGTGATGGAACGCCGGAGTGCAACGACGGATGTCCCGATGATCCGAACAAGACGGCCCCCGGGATATGCGGCTGCGGCGTGCCGGATACCGACAGTGACGGTGATGGCGATCTGGACTGTAAAGACGGATGTCCCGATGATCCGAACAAGACGGCCCCCGGGATATGCGGCTGCGGCGTGCCGGATACCGACAGTGACGGTGATGGCGATCTGGACTGCAACGACGGATGTCCCGATGATCCGAACAAGACGGCCCCCGGGATATGCGGCTGCGGCGTGCCGGATACTGACAGTGATGGTGATGGAACACCGGACTGCAACGACGGATGCCCGAATGATCCGAACAAGACGGCCCCCGGGATATGCGGCTGCGGCGTGTGTGATGATACCGACAGTGACGGTGATGGGACACCGGACTGCATAGACGGATGCCCGAATGATCGGAACAAGACTGCTTCCGGGATATGCGGCTGCGGCGTGCCGGATATCGACAGTGACGGTGATGGAACACCGGACTGCAACGACGGATGCCCTACCGATCCTAATTTGACCTCACCGGATCCGGAGTGTGGGTGCAATAACGAATTTTGTGAATAAAATATTGAATAGGATTTCGAGGAAAGAGGTTTCTGAAAAAAATCACACCGTAAACTTGGGAAGGATAGAAGTTATGAAAAGACTCATAATAGCCATATCTATGGTCTCTATTTTCTTTAGTAGTGGCATTAGTTGCGCAGTCGATATTCAGATCCAAACCGGTTCCAACTTTGACTGGTGGGAAAGTGACAAAGACGACCGGGGTTACCAAATATACGTCCCTGTACAAATCGAGACGGAATATAAGGATTTCTCCTTTCTGATGATAACGGCATTTACACACACAAACTCTAACCTAACAGGGATAAAAGATCATTCCTTGTCTTGTGTTGTCGATACAAAAGTTAACTTTTCTTACGAAATATTGGATAAATTCCCTGCCGATATAATCCTTGGGGTCGATTTTAACCTCCCCACAGGCCGAACGGATTTGGATAATGATGATCTGATGCTTTTTATGGACCCTGATCTGGTTTCAATAACCAGTCTTGGAGAAGGTTATAACATTAACCCGACCCTTACCCTGGCTAAAGAATGGGAAAATTGGGCGGCCGGCGTGGGTTTGGGATACTTGTGGCGAGGCGAATATGATTTCAGCAAAGAGACAAGGGATTATAATCCGGGTGATCTTTTTAATTTCACCGGAGAGATTGCTTATTCTTTTTCACCGGACTGGCAAGTCAGGCTTTTGGGTGAGTACGCCTATTTTGACAAAGACGAGGTGCGTAACGCGGACTTTTACCAGGAAAGCGAGTTTCTGCTCATAGGCCTTGGATTTAACCACTATCGAACAAAATGGGATGCGTCCTTTAACGTTAAAGGCATATTCAGGGGCAAGAGTAAATTTCAGGAAGGAGCCTTGGCTCAGGACCTTCGCACGGAAGATAGAAACAGTTACGGTGATGAATGGTCCACCCACCTTTCCTGTAATTATTACTTAAATAAGAAGACAACGTTAAAGTCTATAATTCAGTTTCTCCGGGTTAACGAGAACGATTATTCTTCTGATTCTGCTTTGTTTATCGGCAAAAGGCAGATGATTTCTCTCGCATTCGGGATAGCCAGAATCTTTAGTCCGCGCCTTGAAGGCGAGTTAAATTTAGCAGGTCGTATTTTGGATGATGATAAGAACTGGTATCATGATGATGACCGAACTTACAAAGGTTTTTCCATAGGTGTTAAGTTGAAAAGTAATTTCTAAAAGCCTGACTAAAACAGTTGTGCTGCCGTCTCTTTTGCTGCGTTCAGCCATCCGGCCAGGTCGGCAGATGAAACGGTTTTTTGAGCAGCTTTTCTAATTCTGCCGGTTTCCACTTCCACCAACCGTAGATCGAGGCGCATTTGATCTTCAATGACCTGATAACCCCCAAATACCATCAGTCGAGCTCCCACCAGCTTGCCTATCCTTAATCGGGTGGTTTCATCAACCAGTGATGTTGTTCCCAGATTTAGCTCTTCGAGAACAAGGAGTAACCGTTCCCTTTCAACAACTGAATAGAGATCTGTTTCCTTGAAGGTTTCAATCACCTTGGCTGAGAGAAGTTCTCCTAAGTCAGGTCGGACAAAGTCTGAAGGACTCAGGTCCTCTAAATCCCAAATGGCTATGGTGGCACCCTTTTTACTCAGGTCTGGCTCGGTTGCACAGCCAGAAATAAAAAGTATGGATATGACGAAGCTGCACACAAGACTTTTACAGAACAAAATTGTTTCCTCCCATGATTTATATGTCTTTAATCTTTTCCCTTACCTTGTCATCACTTTTAATCGGGCTTTCCTGCTTGAGAATGCGGGCATAACATAGATCCGGCTCAACTCGTACTATCTCAATCTGTGCAAAGGATTTTGGCGAACTGCGGAGCAGCTTTCCCTTATACTTGATAGGCTTTTGTTCTTCCAAGACTTCAAATTTGGTGCCCAAAACCACCCCCTGTTTTGAACCAAGATTAATCATAACCTGATCTTCAGTTGCCTGAACCACATATCCTTGCAACGGGTATTTTAGTATGATCGTCTTGAGGATCTCCCGATTAAGCAGGTTCAGTTCTTTTTTCAAAGATGCTCCTGAACTCAACTGTTTGGTGACGACCTTGGGGATTGACGAGGTTTCGGTATCTATAAGTCTTAGGCTAAGGAGAGTTCCATTGGGTAGATAATAAAGAGATCCTGTGCCAATGACTTTCGCCGCCAGTACTTTGCCAAGCTTCAAGGCTGTTTCCGGATCTGCTAAATCCGAGGAGCCAAGATTCAATTCTTCCAAAAGCCGTTCCATAAGGACCCGTTCGACTACCTGTAATCTACCTGAGGCATTGAGCTGGTTGGCAAGCCGTGTGGTTATAACCGTAGAAAAACCATCTCTTTCTGCCAAACCGCCCCTTTCCTGAAAATCGATAAATGACAAAATCATTGGCCGTGATGTCCAGGTGTCTTCGGTTCTATGCCAAAGTTTTTTCTGACTGCGGTATCGGGCTGCCAATTCCATGACCAATTTATCTATTCGTTTTTTTTGCGCAGTGTTTTTTTGGAGGGCAAGCATCTCCTGGGCCTTGTTCGCCAATACTGCGGCAAAGGTATCTTTTTTGTCAAGAATTAGGGCCTGGCGATAAGCCTCCAGAGCTTTGTCCCAATTGCCCTGTTTTTCGTACGTAATCCCCTTATTTGACGTGGCTTCAATGTAATAAGGATTTATATCAATAGCTTGATCATAAAGCTCTCGCGCTCTTTGGTACTTTCCCGAGCTGGCATGAAACCGACCGTATTGATTATACGCTACAGATTTTTGGTACAGCTCGGCCGACTTTTTTTGAACCGCCTTTCGGTATTCTGTCTCGGCCTCTTTTTTCTTGCCTTGACCATAAAGAATATCTCCTTTGAGTACATGGACGTAAGCTCTGTCAGGGGCCTTTTGTTCTACCTCTTTAGCTAATGCAAGGGTTTTTTCGGTTTGTCCTTTTTTTGCATAAACAGCAGTCAGTCCTTCCTTCCCTAATACTTCTCCTTCCCCCTTTATTTTAGATAGATCACTGAAGGTTTTTTCAGCTTCGCTCAGGTTTCCTTCTCGCAACGCTGCATATCCTTTGATTGTTTTGGCTTTCAGGTTTTGGGGATTGTTATTTTCAATATTTTGGCTGATGGCTTTTGCTAATATTATTTGATTTCGCTGTAATTCCCTTTCAGCCAGTCTCAATAGCATGACTTCTGTGGTCTTTCCCCCTCCCTGGAAATAGTCGAGGACTTTAATCTCAGGGCCAATAATGCATACGGTTGGAAGGATCAACCGGGCCTGATAAAGTTCGCTTACCTGATTTTTGTCTATAAGGATTGGAAAAGACGGGTTGGTCATGTCCACAAAGTTTTCCACTTTTTCCTTGGATGAACGAGTAATACCCCATGCGATAAAATCAGCATCTTTATATTGCTTAGCCATTTGATCCAGGTTTAACAATCCTTGCTGACTCGGCCTTGATTCCACGTCAAAAAAATAGAGTATGATCATAGGATGATCTTTCATTTGGGATAAATCATAGACTTTGCCCTTAAAGTCTTTCAAGGAGAAGATAGGGGCTATTTGGCCAGGGGTTAGCTGAGCATGGCAGAAACCTATCCCAACCGTTGTTACAGCCATCAATATTGCAGCTGAAATGGCCAATCTTGAAAAAAGTCTCATTTTAAATCCTCCATATTATTAGGGTTTTCTTTTCATCTTCCTGCCATACATATCAAAACGAAGCCGACAATTCGGAGAAGACCCAGGCGTTTCGAGCTTTTCTTGATAAACTGTTTTGGTAGAACAACAGAATTAATACAGATTGTCAGTGCTGCCCATCTTTAATGAATGTCATTAACGTTTCAAAAGGTATGATAAACCCGATGTTCTCGGTGTGGCGATACTTCCCCTTTACAATGCCCACCAGACGTCCGTTGTCATCAAAAACAGGGCTACCGCTGCTTCCGTGATAAACCGGCATATTTACCTGCCACAACACCTGATCCCCCACTCGTCTGGGTGGACCGTCAATGATTCCGGGATAAAACGTTTTTGACAAGACCAAGGGGCATACCGCGGCATAAAGCCTTTCCCCCATTTGCAACATATTTCTACCTTTTGTCAGCGGTACGGCGTTTTCCAGTCTAACCCCCACATCAATTAAGGAGAGGTCCATATGGTGATCAATTTTGACCACACGTCCCGGCAGCTCTTTGCGATCATTCAGAACAACGGTAATGGTCTGGAGCGGTTTTAAATCATGGGCGGTACAGATAATCAGACCGCCGACATCAATAATAAAGCCTGAAAGCTGAATATCCCTGCCGTCGGTATCTGCATAAATGCATACCACGGTATCAATTTTCTGTAAAACGGAGTCAGGTAAGGTCAGATGGGAAGATTTAATTTTTGTATCTCCGGAAGGTTCCTTGATGTAGCTTGAAATATGTTTCCACAGGTGCTCGGCTCGACCGTTGTAAGACTGTCCGTTGACGGTGCATCCGGCATTTATCCAGGTTGCCAGTGAAGAGTGGTGCCATAAGACGATTCGCCATTCTTCATATCCTTTTTCGGCGTATATCTCAAGTTCTCCTCTCTCGATCGGCTCAAAACTAACCTGAAAGCCGCTTTGCAGAAACCAGTCTTCCACAACATCTTTAAGTTCAATTATCGGCAGGTCATACAGCCTACTTTCCCCCTGACCGGCGGCAAAAACAGGAAAATAAAACCACAGGCATGAAGCAAGAAATAACAGCGCAATTTTTATCTGTTTACAAATCATATTCCCATGATGAAAACAATAAAATGCTTAGAAATGAAAGATAAATGCGGCTCAAATAATACTAAAGGTCGCGGCGATAACCGCAACCCCTTGAATTTTGACGGGAGGCATGATGGGATTTGAACCAACGACCTCTACCGTACCAATATTCCTGAAATAATTACTAATATTTACTGCTGCACACTAACATACAGGAATATATAACAAAAATCAAGTTTTCATTTGATATAGTTTTTTGGTTTTTTACCAAGTTTTTTTGAATGCTGAATATAATCTTTAATTTTTAGCCATCTCCTCCATTGTATTATATCGGAGCGCGATAAAAATTGGAAATTGAATCCTATTATTTGAATTTTCAGTAGGGACGGGTCCTAATCTCCGTCATATTCCTGGTAAATAATATGCCCGCAGGACTTGCAATGTGAGGCATCCTCGTCATGGTAGCGAAGGCCACACCCCGGGCAAACGACCTTTTTTTTTGTGGCAATGTGTATCCATTCCTTGGCGATATGGCTCACCTGCCAGGGTATAAGGATAATACCTGAAAGTATCATAAGCACGGTAACCCATTTTCCTGTCTCGGACAGGGGAGTGATGTCTCCGAACCCCACTGTTGTGAGGGTAACCACGGTGAAATAGAATGCATCCCCGAAAGTCCGCACACCCGGGTTTGATATGTTTTCAACATAGAAAAAAAGGCCTGAAGAAATGAAAAAAATCATGAGTATGGTTAAAAAGAGTCTAATCAAATTCAATAACCGGACGGTAATGTTACCGAAGAAAAAGTGAGGATCCGCGGTAAATCGCAGGAACCTGAATATCCTGAATACCCGGATCCCCCGGATCATTTTTATGAATCCGAAGTTGGGCGTAAAACCAAACACCGGGAGCACAAGCAGAGAGAGCGTCGGCAAAATGGCTATAAAATCAACGATGCTATAAACATCAACCAACTGTTTGAGTCTGCTTTTTGCACCGTAAAGTCGTGCAACATACTCGACCATGAAAAACAGGACGATTATTACCTCTGTGTTCCATAGCAGGCGTCTGGTATCTTCAGACACGGGATAGGTCTCGATCACAAAAATGGAGCAGATCGCGAGATTCAGGAGTATGATGAAAATATCAATTATTTTGCCCAATGGCGTCTTGCAGTCAATTAAATAGAACTGGAGGGTTTCGCGGAAGTCAAATGACGCTGCCTTTTTTTCCTTTGGCTGTTTAATTGGCATGGGCTTTCTAAAGGCCGTGTTTCTCTATCTGGTGTTTCCTTTGATCTCATGAAGGTTTTGACGGTTTCTTATAATTTCGTGATGTTAAGATACACCTTTATTGAGATGTTACGTTCCAAGAACCTACCGTAGTGGAATGATTATCAATTGATGCGTGTTTTTTTTCTAATAATACAAATCCGGAATAAGTCTAAAGGGTTTGCAATATGCAGATTTTCAGACAATATTTCTTTATACTTTTCAAAGTCTTCCGATGTACAACTTTTTTTGTTATAAATTCCATGGATCTTGTCTATAAATTCACAGGTAAAAAAATAGTCTTCTATTTCATCATTGTTTGGATATTTCTTTAAATAATTCCAATAGGCTTTTCGAAGTCTGGCAGACTGATAAAATGTCGATTTTTTTTCTGTCTTATAGTAAACTTGCCTCGAATCTTGGTTGAACAAATTAATGTTAATTTTAGTTTTCTTTTTGCAGTCCAAAACAGTATTAATTTTTCCAACCGCTTTAAAATATCTTTCTTTATCATTAATTCCAACATCGGCACCTAAAAAATCATGTGCCTTCTGCAGAGCGTACCCTTCAAGCGATATATCAGTTAACGCATAAAAAATATCATTAGAAAAATATTTTGGGCAGTTTCCTTGCTGACAATCCCTCAACATCCTATCAAACCATTCGAACCCTAGATTTCGTTTTAGTGTGTGGTAGCTGTCATCCAGGGTATTGTCATATAATTTACTTTTATACTCAAATAAGAATTCAGTCTTTTTTTCCAGAGGCATTTTCTCAAGGTATTCTTTATCCATTTCAATTATGGTTTCCATCATCTGCTCCTCCATTTTTGGTTGTTTTTGTTATAGATATTGGGTGGTTTATAGGTATAACGCTGAAAAACTCTGTTTTTAAAAATTCCTTTTACGGAATTCATGGGCACTTGACCCCTCCATGAATAAAAATGGTTATTTTCTCTTCTATGCATTTTTTCATTCCCGGCCGGGACATCCGATCCGTCTTCCTCAGTTCCATGCGCTTTATGCTGTAGTTCTCTTCAAGATGCTTGGAAAAGGATTTAAACATATCTTGTTGAGAATTTGAGGTATTTGGATATGCAATATTTCTTCGGACAATCACATTTTCTTCAATTTCATACGGGGGTTCGGTGTTATCCGGAATGGTTCTATTCATCACAAATCCGTGGTCTGCGTTTCCTTGAAGAATCTTTTTATCCTTCCGGGGGGATAAAGAGATATCCGAAATGTCATCAAGTCCCCGGCCCAGGCTCTTTTTTTCCATTTTTCCCCTTAGGGTTCACGAAAAAATAAATTTACAATTTTGGGGGTTGAGGCGCCCGGCTGGCAAGGCACGAAAACTTAAGGAATATCAAGCATATTTCGAGTTTTCGTAAGGCAGCCAGTCGGGATGCATCGGCATCCAAAATGTGAAGTTATTTTTGAGTGAGCCCTTAAATCCGGATGACGGAGTTTTTTCCTCCAAATGAATTGTCGACCTGGTTGGAATTATTTTGATCTTCAACCCATTCATCATCTATAAGAAACCTGTATTGGTATGTACCCGGTGTAAGATAGATACTCTTTGACCATGTACCATCTTTTTTACGTTCCATGAGAGCTTCTTCGGATGTGTTCCAATTGTTGAAGGTTCCGACGATTTTGACGCAACTTGCTTTGGGTTCATCGCAGAAAAATTGTTTTTTTACCATTCTTGCTGGGGGAAAAGACTTTTTTTGTTTAACAAGCCTTAATCCAAGAAGTTTTTCCTCTGCTATCACTTCTTTGGTAAGGGCCATATAGTCTATGAACCCCGGGGCTTTTTGATCATAATCTATTATGGATCTCCCAAAGCTAGCGGCTTCCTTCAGCTTAACATTGGTATTTATAACGGTTATAAACATAGAATCCTTAAAATGGTTTTTTATATCCTGTAAAACTTCTTTGGAAATTCTTGTCCGCTTATCGTACATGGTCGCAAAAACTTTTATCCGAATTTCATGCCCTGTTTTTTCCCGAACCAGGTCTATTATCTCCAGCAGTCTGCTGATCCCATGCAGTGAAAAAAGGCTCATCTCAATAGGAACGATCACCTCTGTCGAAGCAATGAGCGAATTAAAAGTCAGAAGTCCGAGGCTTGGCGGACAGTCAATTATTATGTAATCATAAATTTGATATAAACTGTCAATTGCTTCTTTAAGTTTGGTCTCCCTGCCTTGAACCATGGAAAGCTGTTGCTCAAGCGTGCTTAAGGAAATGTTTGATGGAGCGATATCCAAGTTGCCGTTAACCTCAATCGTCACGTCATTAAAAACTACTTTAGCTCCATTCGAATAGCAAAGTGTGTCGCAAACTGTTTTTTCCAACTGGCTGGTATTGATATTTAAACCTATCGCAGAATGCCCCTGAGGGTCCATATCGATGAGAAGTACTTTTCGACCGTTATGGGCCAAGCATGCAGATAAATTAATTGCGGATGTGGTCTTACCACATCCTCCTTTTTGGTTGGCGATCGAAATAATCCTCATCATTCCCTCCTTTTTCCCAAAACATCATTTAAGCGATCAAAAAATGCTTTACATCATGACACCGACATCATTCTTCAATTTTTATAGCTTAAACCATCTTGAAGGAAACCCTTAGATGTGGTTCCGAAGGAAATATTTCAACTGAGATCTCTGGTGGTGCGTCAACTTTCCAAAATACGAAAAAAAACCACTTCATTTTTAAAAAACCGGAAATGAACCGGAAATAAATCGGTTAGCCACGCACTAATTCACATCACCATCATCCTGCTCGCACTGTCACCGTGATGGTTTCTTTCCTCATGACAGGTTTGGCGTTGCCAATGAATCAAAAAAGCCTCCAAAAGGATATTGAATCCCTAGGAGGCTTTATATGGAAGTTTAAGAACCAATTTCATCATGATATATTACCGTTAAAAATTTAAAAATATGAAAAAGATCTTAATTTACTATCCGATATTATAAAATATATTGTGTGTCAAGTAAAAAATAATACAATATATTGCGGTTAAAAGCGATATTTATTATTGAGAGGATTATAAAAGTTTATTGTGAAAAGATAATAAGTTTTTCCTATTTTTTTAACGATCATTTAAGGTTTTACATAATAGGACTTTATACCGCAACATGTTACCCATGCTCCTTAATATAATAGAGCGTGGCGCCTACCGGTGAGAAAGAGAGAAAAAACATGCTTACGATTGGAATCAGGAACAAGAGGCCGAATCCCAGGTGAAGCGGCAGGTTTTTATAGAAAAGTTTGAAACGCGTCTTAAAAGGATAAAGTCTCCTGGCTGGAACGAGATCCGTATTATCCCAGGCGAGAAAAATTGCGGCAATTAACGAGGAAAAAATGGTTAAAAACGGACCTAACGGGGTTAGCCAGCCAAGCACCATGATAAAGAGAGTCAAAAGAACCGGCACTATGGTTCGGGGGATTTCCTGTTTGATTAAGTAAAAAAATCGTTTAAAGAAAGGCATTTCTTGCGGTTCCTTTTCCTGCCCGGATACCAAGCGTTCGGTAATCCGAGACATGGTGTCCATAATGATTACACAAAAAAGGATCTGAGAAATAAGATAGGAAAAAACCGATGACAGCACCAGGAGAAAAAGAGAAAGCGCCCAGGAAAGAAGGTGCCAGAGCCATAAAAGCCACCGGCTTTCCGGTTTTATCCAGATAAGGTTTAGTATCTCCTGATGATATATGAGGACCAGGCTTGCCAAAATCATGGTGATGATGATAACTGCAGCAAGCCTGATAAGACCCAGCAGCAGGAGTTTCGGCGTTTTGATACCCAGCCAAAATCCCCGTAGATTATAAGTCATTCCGTCGAGTACTTTCATATTGTTACAAGCCTTTTGCTTAACTTCTCAATAAGTTCTGGTGTATGAAATAATCATATGGACCCGAATCCATAATTTATTGAGATGTTAACCTTTTGCCTTGTTTTCGGCATCGCTTTTTCCAAGCTCAATGAGAGGGTTCATGGAATGCGGATCAAACAGGATCATGCTGAGTCAATCTTAACTTTCGCTTTCATGTGAGCCTAAGCTTTAAATTTTTTTCAGGACAGCCCGGGTCACATGTAAAGATCCGCCCTTGTGAGAGGAAGACCGGAGGCTCCCTTGGCTGAATGTTTGGTCGCAACAATCTGGCAGATATGTATTGACCCATCTGCAAGCCCTGTGGAGACGCCCGCCAGATAAAGCGCCCACAAACGAAATTTCTCCATGCCCACGAAATTAATTGCTTCTTCCCTGCGGGCCATGAGCCTTCGGTACCAGTGGCGGGTCGTAAGGGCGTAATGTTCGCGCCAGGCCTCGACATCATGCACCTCGAAACCGCAGTTTTCGAGCAGATCAATGGTGTGTCCCACATTATCCAGTTCACTTCCTGGAAAGATATATTTTAAGAGCAGGCGGCGTTCGGGTCTGATCCTGCGGGCTGCCCTACGGGTAGGTTTTGCGCGGCGGGAGAGACCATGGTTTAAGAGTATGCCCCGATCCCGCAGAAGTGTATTGATTTTCTGGAAATATCTCCTTGTGTTGGCAATTCCGATATGTTCGAACATTCCGACGCTTGCGATTTTATCATAAGTGTCTTCAAGGGCTGAGTAATCCCGGAGCTCGACAGTTACACGGTCCTCAAGACCGAGTCTTTTTATTTTTTCCATGGCATAGTCGACCTGTTTTTGAGACAATGTGACACCGTGTGCCCTGACACCATAGTTCCGGGCAGCATGGCAGATAAGTCTCCCCCAGCCGCAGCCGATATCGAGCAGTTTTTCGTCGGGCTTCAGACGCAGTTTTCTGCAGATCATCTCGAGTTTGTCATGCTGGGCCTGGTCCAGGGAATTATCCTGATGAGTGAAATAACCGCAGGAATATTGCATTTCAGATCCTAGAAACAGGGCATAGAAATCATTGCTGATATCGTAATGAAATTGAATGAATTCTTTGTTATCCCTTCCTGATTCCCTTCGGCCCACTTCGTCGTTCGGGTATTCATGTTGAGTGGTTACTTTCCCGGCAGGGGCTAACAGGAGCGGAAGGACCTGCCGGAACAGGAAGAACTTGTTTAATTTTTTTAATTTCTCTTTTAAACGTTTTTCGCGAGCAACCGCAATGAATTCAATCAGGTCACCGTGGAGGTCAATATGGCCTTTTACATAATGAAGGAGCAGGTTTTCGTAAGTTGGCCTCCGCAGGAGTGCTCCGATTACTCCTGGACCGTCAATGGCTATAAAAAAATCGGTGTCGATATTCCTGCCCAGTGGAATCATCGACCCGTCCCAGAGGCGGATGGAAAAACGGGTATTGATCAACTCTCCGATATGCTCGAAAAACCTACGTGCGGCGGCCAGTCTGTTTTGGTCTGAAAAAAAGGGCATCTATAACCTCGGTTGGGAATACCGGAAAGAGGAAGTACCTATTGTCCTCGGTAATTTTCAACTCAGTTTTCGTTGATTATATTTTTATCATTCTAATTAGTGAGTAATGGAATTAATTCTTGAATATTGAGCAAATATGGAAAAATTTTTATCATACTATAGCCATGCGGAATTTTTAATGAAAAAATAATAGGGTTCCCAACACGGACTCAAACTAAAATCCAAATATCTTGATAGCACATCCTGAAATCAACTCGAGATGATTACATATACCTGAAAATTCATAAAAAATCAAAGGGCAAGTCTTTTAAAATGGATTCGCCGTTAAAAAATGGAGTTATTTTTTAAAGTTTTCCAGGAAAACAATAAAGAAGCTGAACACCCGGATCAGGAAAGCGGCGTAAATGATTTTGAGAAATAGCCCCATAAAAATCTTATAAATAAAAGATGTTTAATACCAATCGAGGAAAGACATGTCCGGGGACCACTCCTTAAATAAGCGCTGAGCCCCTCATTAATCAATAATCAAGGTTTGATACTTATGTTGCGAGTCTCTATAACGTATTGAAATAACATAATTTAAGGTCATAATTGTAGTAATTGCATATTTCTTTATATAACAACATGTTACACTTATCAATAGGCTTTTTAAAACGGTCTCGCA
>RPGQ01000020.1 GCA_004193595.1 Desulfobacteraceae bacterium Eth-SRB2 | reverse complement strand
AGAGAATGTTTGACGGAATAGGCTATCCTGATGATTATGACACAGACGTTGATGATTTGTATTTAGATAGATTAACAGGGACTTGAGTCTTTTAAAACCAAACGCAAAAAGATTACACTCAAATCAAATTGTTGATAAGTTTCAAATGGGTTTGCCTTGATGTTTCGGTCAAAAAGCCTTGAGGTTGATTTTCACTTAATGTATAGATATGCCACTTCAAAATTCAGGTGATAAATGATTCGGGTATGAGAACACCCGGGAAACACAAACGGGCATTGCCAAAAAAAATAAAGGGAGAGCCAATGACGGACAAAAAAGCAGACCTCGCCGGACCGGGTATCGGAAACTATGATGACTTGGAAAAGATTCTACCCACAGACTACGAACCTTTGCTTTCTCCAAAAGAAAGAATGAAAGCTGTTTTTGCAGTGAAGAAATACATTGAAGAGAATCTGTGTAATGAACTTAATCTGCAAATGGTGCAGGTACCCCTGATCGTTGACCGCGACAGCGGTGTGAATGATTA
This sequence comes from Desulfobacteraceae bacterium Eth-SRB2, assembly GCA_004193595.1. Lineage (GTDB taxonomy): Bacteria > Desulfobacterota > Desulfobacteria > Desulfobacterales > UBA11574 > S5133MH16. The sequence goes on along the minus strand of RPGQ01000020.1, from coordinate 32,782 downwards.
CCTGGATCGCGACGGATCGCGAACCCCCGTGGAGTTTACGTGTGGGCTTGGACTCAATAAACCCATACACGCCCAGGTGGTTCAGGCCGCTACCAAGTGGAAGCGCATGGCACTCAAACAGTTTAGCTGTGATGTGGGTGAAGGCATATGTACTGACATGAAAGCGGTTCGCAAAGACTATTTTCTGGACCACGATCACAGTGCGTATGTAGACCAGTGGGACTGGGAGCTGGCCATAACCGAGAACGACCGCAACCTTGACTTTCTCAAAGATGTCGTTAATAAGCTTTGGAAGGTTATCCGGGGTGCGGGCAAGATGGCCCAGGAAAGGTTCCCTCGGTTAAAGACAGATAAATACCCCGACTTTCCCGAGCATCTCACATTTGTTCATGCCGAAGAAATGCTGGATTGGTACCCGGACCTGCCGCGAAAGAAACGAGAGACTCGGATCCTAATGGAAAAGTTCCCGGCGATCTTCATCATCGGTATTGGCTGGCCTTTAAAGGATGGGTACCCCCATGAAATGCGAGCTGCGGATTACGATGACTGGGCTACCGAGACTATGGTTAAGGACGGTGAACCGTATCATGGATTAAACGGAGATATCCTGGTGTGGAACCCGGTAACCAGACGGCGTCACGAACTGACGTCCATGGGGATACGGGTCACCAAGGAAACGCTTAAAATCCAGCTAAAGATGTCCGGCCAGGAAGAATTCCTAAATTTTCCCTATCACCGGGCCATCCTCAATGATGAGATTCCTCTGAGCATCGGAGGCGGAATCGGAGAGTCCAGGACCCACATGTACCTGCTTCGAACGGCCCATATCGGAGAAGTCGAAGTCTCTGTATGGCCGAAAATCCTCAAGGATATGTGTGCAAAGAGAAACATCCATGTTTTGGAGTAAATGGCAGACAGTAATATTTTTGCAACAGCCAAAGTATTCTCCCAATAAATAGTGCATGGCCAAATCCATTTTGTTTGAGAACCGGGAGGGTTTATTGATGTACCATCCGATTGTTCAGGAAGGTGTATTCCTTCGGACGCACCGAAAGCAGAGCGGCCCGGCGCACATCTGGTTATTCCACGGCTTTGGAGAGTCGAGTCTCAGCTTCCGGGAGGTGTTTTCCAGTGAACTGGCGGCGTCCTATAGCCTTTTCGCGCCGGACCTGCCGGGATTCGGCGTGAGTCCTCCTCAGCCGGGAAAGATGTCCCTGGAAGCAGCAGCCGGGGTTACCATAGACCTGATCAACGCGCTTTCGCGCAACAGACCCGTCCTGCTGGTGGGTCACTCTCTGGGTTCGGTGATTGCAACGCAGGTTGCATGGGAGTTGGGTGAAACCGTAAAAGGCATCTTCAGTATCGAAGGCAACCTGACCCGCTCGGATGGATATTTCTCGGCACGGGCCGCAGAGTTCGAGGAAGCGGATGCGTTTTACCGATACTTTATCGATATGATTTACGAACGGGCCGCAAAGAATGAGGTGTACCAGAGGTACTTGGCCAGCGTGCGGTTCGCCAGCCCGCAGGCATTGATGGGCTGGGGCCGGTCTTCCGCGCAACTGGGTGAAACCGGGACACACGGCAGTGATTTTGCTTCCCTGAAATGTGCAAAGCTTTACTATTGGGGCATGGAGAGCACGCCGGAAGAAACCCGGAAATTCATTATCACACATGACATTCCAAACCGGCAATATACAGGCGACAACCACTGGCCCATGGTCGAGACCCCGGATGCGTGCTATCAACATATGGGTGAGTTTTTCAAAGGTCTCGAACCCTGATCCGAAACCAAGAAATATTTGCCACCAAGTCACAAAGACACCAAGGATTTAATTCTGTTAATCTTTCTTAGTGTCTTGGTGCGTTTGTGGCGAGAAGAAAAAAATTTTGCCACAAAAAGCACAAAATTCAAAATTAAGAAATTAAAGAACAGTTTCGATTTCTTCGGCAATGCGGACAGCGGCATCCTTTGGATCCTTTGCATCCCTGATGGGCCGACCGATTACAAGATAATCGGATCCGTTTTCAACCGCACGAGCCGGCGTTGTTACCCGCCGCTGATCATTTTTACCGTGAGCATCCCAAGCGGGACGTATGCCCGGCGTTACCGCAATAAAATCTTGACCCAATGTTTCCTTTATCATCTTTACTTCAAGGGCAGAACAGACGATCCCTTTACAGCCCGCCTGTTTTGCCATGGCCGCCCGTTTGATGACAAGCCTTGTCAGGTCGTCATAAAATATTTTCCTGAACCCCGCAGATTCCAGGTCTTGATTCAAGACGCTGGTTAAAACCGTAACTCCCAGTACGCTAACCTTGTCTTTGCCGCCTTTAACCGCAGCTTCGAGCATTCTGGAAGTCTCTCCGCAGTGAACCGTTGCAAATGCAACGCCCAAGTCGGCAATATTCTGCATGGCACGTGAGACGGTTGCCGGAATATCATGCAATTTCAAATCCAAAAAAACCCCGGTTGCTCCGGAGGTTTTTATGAAATCAATGATATCAGGTCCTGATCGAATAAAAAGTTCCAGACCTATTTTGAACATGCCCACGGATTCCGAAAGGGTTTCAACGTATTGTTTGGCAGTATTTACGGAAGAAACGTCCAGCGGAAAAATGATATAATCTTTTGCTTTTTTCATTTCTGGTTTATACATTTGCACCTAAATCCTGCATAAATAATTTTGAAGTGTTTTTGAATTATACCAGCCAACGAAGTGTGAAGTGACTAAAGTGAACTAAAGTGACTAAAATTGTGGAATTATGACAATTTAATATAAACAGCCGGAGTTTAGCGACTCCTTGACTTTAGCTCACTTTTCACTTTTCACTTTTCACTTTTCCGGTTTATCCCGGTTAGGTTGTAATAATTTTCAAGGCACCGGGAACCACATGAATGACAATCGGCATCATTCCGGGCTGCTCTCCATCAACATCAAGAAGAACCTGTTGATCCGAGGATGCTTCTATTTTTTTCCCGGTAAATATATCGACTTTGTCAATATCATATATCCTGCCATTGTAAAGCTTGGGGAGATTTAAAAAGATTTCAGGAAAGGTCAGATCTCCGATGACCGTTATATTCAAGAGGCCGTCATAAACCGATGCATCCGGGGCTACCCGCATACCGCCGCCATGGTAGCGGCCATTTGCAACGGCCACGTTCCAGATATTAAATTCCTGTTCAAAATCATTATCGATTCTAATCCATATCCGCTTTTTGCCGTATAGAAAAATGGAGATAAGGGTTGCCCACAGAAAAGAAATAAACGGACCCAACGCTTTTGAAGTCTTGTTGACCCTCCGGGCCACTTCACCCCCCAGACCGAAACTTGTAATATTATGGAAATAGCGGAGACATTCACAACCTTGGTGATTTCGAAAAAAAAGTTTCCCCAAGTCTATGCTGCGAACAGGGCCGTCTGCAATCAAATTCAAGGCATGTTCCACGTTTGGTGGTATGGGAACGGTTCTGACGAAATCACAGCCGGTGCCGTTAGGGACAAAACCGAGGGTCACATCTGACCTTATGGATTCCTCATGCATCATGATGCCGTTGATCACCTCGTTCAGCGTACCGTCTCCCCCCATACAGACCACAAGACCGGTCCCTTTGGCAACGGCAGCTTTTGCGAACATCAAGGCATCCCCGGATTTTTGCGTCATATACGTCTCAAAATGGCCCAGGCGATCTCTGGCAAGCGCTTCAATAAAAGGCCAATTTGATCCGGTTACACCGTTTCCGGCATGCGGATTGACGATGAAGGCGATTTTTGACAAAGTTACACCAGCCTTTCATGTATCATCGGAGAATATTACCCTAATTGATCGTAAACAAAATGGGAAAAATATTTTATGTGCTTGATTTATTATGCATTTTATTGAACTCAGATGCATTTTCATAACTCTTCTATAAATTAGATATAAATTTATAAGAAAATCCCATTTTGTTTACCTTTCAGGAAAGCCGATGATACCCCATCTTCTTCGTTATCAAGGGCTCGCAGTAGACGACTACGGCTTCGCCCTTGATGCCTCGAATATGGGGCATCCTCGACTTTCGATCATTTAGGGTTTTATCTTTGAAATTCTTAATAGCTTATAATTCTGAATGCATAAAGTATTTTTTCAACCTGTATTTTACCTGTTAAATAAATCTATTGAAATAAATAACTTTAAAATGTTATGAAGTTTACGTTAAAAACCGAAATGACTTGTTTATTGAACACTTAGATTAAGAACGCATTGGAAACAGAAATGGATGTAACCGAAAAACAGCAGACCCTTTTGCGAATGCTTCCCGGAGTCGATTATGTCCTTGAACTTTCAAAGACAGATTCTTTTTTTAATGACATTCCGAAATCTGTTTTGGTACGCACGATTCGCTCTGAGGTTGAGAGACTCCGGACCATTATTATAGATGACCCACAGGGTATAACGGAAACAAAACTGTTAGATTCCGTTATCCTTGAAGAGATTAAAAATAGTGTTAAAAAAGCCATGACGTCCAATCTAAAACGTATTGTCAATGCCACCGGTGTTGTTGTCCATACCAACCTTGGCCGGTCATTGCTTGCCAAAGATGCTGTGGAAAATCTTTTGACTATTGCAAGCAGATATTCCAATTTGGAATTCGATCTGTCAAAAGGTATGCGTGGGTCCAGATACAGCATTGTTGAAGATATCTTATGTGAAATAAGCGGTGCCCAAGCGGCCATGGTGGTTAATAATAATGCAGGAGCCGTGTTCCTCTGTTTAGAAACCCTATCCAAGGACAAAAAGGTTATTGTCTCACGGGGAGAACTTGTGGAAATCGGCGGGTCATTCAGAATCCCCGATGTGATGGCAAAAAGCGGTGCTATTTTAAAGGAGGTGGGGACAACAAACCGTACACACTTTCACGACTACGAAAAGGCCATCGAGCATGATACGGGTCTGTTGTTAAAGGTCCATAAAAGCAATTTCAGTATCGTGGGTTTTACGACTGAGGTCTCGCTGGAAGAACTGGTCGGCCTGGGTGCAACATATCAGATTCCGGTGATGGAAGATCTGGGCAGCGGCACTTTTGTCGATTTTTCAAAATACGGCCTGTTAAAGGAGCCCACGGTCCAGGAATCAGTGGCGGCCGGAGTGGATATTGTCACTTTCAGTGGAGATAAGCTCCTGGGAGGCCCCCAGGCCGGTATTATCGTCGGGAAAAATGATTGGATTGACAGAATCAAGAAAAATCCCATTACCCGGGCGCTTCGCATAGACAAGCTGACATTGGCTGCACTTGAAAGTACTCTGCGACATTACAGAAATATAGACAGTGAAATAGATTCCATTCCTACGTTACGCATGATAACCCTTCCTTTCGCTCATACGGAAACAAGAGCAAAAGAACTTGCGAAGCTACTTGAAGATACGGGTGATTCCCGCATGTCTGTAAATCTTATCGACCTTTTTTCCAGGCCGGGCGGCGGCGCGTTTCCGCTCCTAAAAATTCCCAGTAAAGGTGTGGGAGTCACGGTTCAAGGAATTTCTGTCAATGCCGTGGAAAAAAATATGCGCAGCAACGAAATTCCCATAATCGGGAGAATAGAAGAAGATTTCTTTATTATGGATTTGAGAACCATACAGGATGATGAACTTCCGATTATTAAAAAAGCATTCGACAACATGCTGAGAAAGGTCTGATCATGACACATAAAAAGCCGGAATTATTTCACCACCGCAGCTCCAGCCGGCAGTTTCTTTTCTGTAAATCAGATCCTACGCCAAAGGATGATTCGGTTGTGGAAACCTCTCGGGTTGAATTGAGCACCGTATCAAAAACGTTTCCGAACATTCTTTTCGCGGAAGATTTTATTCATCATGCCATGGCCGGACTCGATTCTTCAACCCAGTTTGAGGCCATGGTGATTAGAATTGACGATTCAGATCCTAAAGGCGAATCCGGATCAAGTAATGACCACAGTAAATTTCTTGTGGATATGGTCAAAACCATAGACGAAACATGCAAAAACGAAAATGGAATGTGGGGACAGCTTGATCACGATATGTTCGGATGTTTCATCCCCGGGAACAACAAAACTTCACCCCTGGCATTTGCGGATAAAATAAAAAGCCGCCTGGCAGAACGTCACAATGAAACCGTTTCCATCGGCATTGCCTCCTTTCCCACGCTTAACTTTCAAAAGAACCAGACGATTGATAACGCCCGTAAAGCCCTTGATCACGCGGCATTTTTCGGTCCTGACAGTATGGTTTTATTTGATGCCGTAAGCTTAAACATCAGCGGAGATACCCTGTATCAAAAAGGAGACATCCACGAAGCCATCATGGAATTCAAGGCGGCACTTTTGCTCGATCCATCAAATGTAAATGTCCATAACAGTCTTGGGGTATGCTACGGTATTTTGGGCGATTATGTAAAAGCCCTGGAAGAATTTGAAGAAACCATCCGGATCGATCCTGAAGAAACCATGGCCTTGTATAATGCGGGCCTGGCAAACCTGTTAATGGATAACCGGGATAAGGCCTTTGAATACTTTCTTGATGCAGACGGAAAAGAGGAAGATATTTTTGAGGTTGCGTTTCAAATCGGAAGACTTTACCTGGAAATAGGAAAGCCGGAACAGGGGAAAAAAAACCTTGAAAAAGCGATCAAGCTTAATCCGGACTCGGGAATTGCGTTGCGTTGCCTGGGTGAGTGCTGTGTTGCCATGAACCTGACAGATGAGGCGATTTCTGCGTATAAAAAGGCCATCCGGCAGAACCCGAACGACGCGGAATCTCTATCTGCCCTTGGATCTCTATTTGATCTTAAAGGTGAAAACCCTGAGATTACCGCAATATTCTGTCAACAGAGTATTGATATTGCACCTGAGAACGGGCTGTTCAGATACAGACTCGGCAACCTTTACCTTAAAAAAAATCAGCTTGAAGATGCACTGGAACAGTTCCGAAAAGCAGACGATCTGGGATACGATGCCAAGGAATTGATAGAAAGGGTCCAAAAATTAATGCAAAATGCCTGATACCGGGCTCACGGTTCAGAATAAAGGATCCGGGTATCTTGCATATTCAGAATAGAAACAGTAGGATAAACCATGAAAGACATTATCCTGGGTACACTCAAAGATAGTATAAGGGTCAAAGACCGGTTCATAAAAAACAACATCCCTCTAATTCTAAAGGGGGCCGATATGCTGGTTACCTGCATAACCTCCGGTCACAAGATCCTGATTTTTGGTAACGGAGGGAGTGCTGCAGATGCCCAGCATATTGCAGCCGAATTCGTAAACCGGTTTCAAATCGAACGGCCGCCCCTTGCGGCTCTTGCATTGACGACCGATACATCTATAATCACAAGCATTGGAAATGACTATAGTTTTGATGAAATATTTTCCAAACAGATAAACGCGCTGGGCAAAAAGGACGATATCGCCATAGGTCTCAGTACCAGCGGCAGCTCTAAAAATGTCATCCAAGCCATTCATGCTGCCCGTAAAATGGAAATGTTTACCATTGGGCTGACCGGTAGCGGCGGAGAGCTCGCCCAATGTGTGGATCTGGCATTTGCCGTAGAATCGGAGATAACGGCTCGGATTCAGGAAGCTCATATTACTTTGGGACACATTTTATGTGATCTTGTGGAACGGATACTTTTTCCGGAAAAGGTCAGTAATTTCTAATTATGACAAAAACATTTAAGCCAATTGATTTGAGCCGGGTGAAAACATACCCGCTCTCGGAACGAAAAAGCAGGGTATTTTCATCGGATTTTGCCAAAACCTGGCAAAAGGGATCTTATTTTAAGGAATTTCTCGACAGTCTTCCGAACGTACTTGCCGGGGCACATATCAAGGCCGTGATATCTTCAATTGTAGCAGCCTTTAAAAACAAAAAAACCATAGTCCTGGGCATGGGGGCACATGTTATTAAGGTTGGGTTAAATCCTGTAGTTATAGACCTTATGGAAAGAAGGATTATCACGGCCGTTGCCATGAACGGGGCCGGTATTATTCACGATTCGGAACTTGCTATGGCCGGCCAGACATCGGAAGATGTCGCAGCATCCATCGGAAACGGCAGCTTTGGGATGGCCCATGAGACAAATTCCTTTTTAAGTGATGCCATTCGTAAAGCCGGACAAAATTCTTCCGGACTGGGTGAGAGCATCGGCCTGGCGATGATTGAAGAAGACCTTCCCTTTTTGGACCAAAGCATTCTGGTTGCCGGCGCGCGTCTGGGTATTCCGGTTACGGTACATGTTGCCTTCGGAACGGACATTATCCATATGCATCCCGGGTTTGATCCAAATGCAGCAGGGGCTGCAACCCACAGAGATTTTCGAACGTTTGCATCGGTAATTGCCACACTTGAAGAGGGGGTCTACCTGAATGTAGGATCTGCGGTCATATTGCCGGAAGTATTTTTAAAGGCGGTTACACTTGTCCGAAATCTGGGTCATAATCTTGATAGTTTCACTACGGTTAACATGGATTTCATCAAACATTACCGTCCGGTTACAAATGTTGTTAACCGGTCCACTGCCAGGGGCGGGCAGGGGTTTAACTTAACGGGCCACCATGAAATTATGCTTCCGCTGATTGCTGCCGGGGTTATAGAAGAAATAGGTTGAAAAAACAAGTACCCGTTCACGGGTTCAGAGGTTCAGAGGTTCAAGGTTCAGAAATTGAATGCCGGGTTGATTAAATAGTTTTGATGATTAGATTGAAGGGTAACGTTTTCAGGCGGTAAGGGAAAAAAATCGTAACTTCTCAATAAGTTCTGGTGTATGAAATGATTATATTGAGCCGAATCCATAACCAGTAGTCTCCATAATTTACTGAGAAGTTTCAAAAAATCTTAATCCGAACAAGGAGTGATGAATAATGCCTATTTATGAATATCGCTGTGATGTGTGCGAAAAAAATTTTGAATGCCTGATTTTAGGAAATGAAAAACCGGAGTGCCCTTCATGCAACAGCAAAAAAGTTAAAAAACTCATTTCCTCATGCAGCTTTTTCAGTAAGGGAAGCCATGGCCAAACAGTCAAGGCTGCTGCCTCCAACTCGCCATGCAGTGGGTGTACCGCCACCAGTTGTACGACCTGTAGTCAATAATGGAAAAAATAATTAAAATCGGAACCCGGGGCAGCAAACTTGCTCTCTGGCAGGCGAACTGGGTTAAATCAGCCTTAATGGACGGGCATCCCCGGCTTTCTGTTGAACTTGTACCCATAAAGACTAAAGGTGACAAGATTCTTGATGTCGCCCTTGCCAAGGTTGGCGGCAAAGGGCTTTTTGTAAAGGAGATAGAAGAGGCGCTGTTGAACGGCCATATAGACCTTGCGGTACACAGTATGAAGGATATGCCGTCTGAAATACCCAAAGGTCTGTGCATCGGAGCAATTCCTCAGCGCGAAACCCCGCAAGATGTTCTAATTTCAAGAAAAGGGTTGCTCCTTTCCCAGCTTGGACCCAACGCCCGGATCGGTACCAGCAGCCTCCGACGGTCCGCTCAGATTCTCCATGCCCGGCCTGATCTGGTGATACACCCTTTAAGAGGAAATCTGGACACGCGTCTTAAAAAGCTTGATGCTGAAAATCTTGATGCCATCATCCTGGCGGCCGCCGGCGTAAAGCGTCTGGGTCTTGAACACAGAATAACCGAATATCTGGATGAAAAGGTCATGCTGCCGGCAGTAGGTCAGGGCGCCCTATGCATTGAAATCAGGGAAAATGATCCTGAAGTGGAATCCATAATTACTTTGCTTGAGCATCATGAAGATAGAACCGTGGTCATGGGTGAGCGGGCTTTTTTAAACCGTCTGGAAGGAGGCTGCCAGGTTCCCATTGCCGCCCACGGAAAAGTCGAAAAAAACAGGTTCACGCTTTGCGGTCTGGTTGCAACCGTGGACGGGACTACCGTGATTAGGGAAACCCTCTCGGGTCAAAAAGATTCATCCGAAAGTATAGGCGTGCAACTTGCTGATCGCCTGATTGAAATGGGGGCAAAAACAATAATGGAAAACATAACTTGAACAAGCCGGAACCAAAAATATTTGCCACAAAGACACAAAGACACGAAGCATAGATTTATTATTCTTTCTTCGTGACTTGGTGCCTTAGTGGCAATGAAAAAAAATGGCACAAAATATACAAAATTTACAATTAAGGTAACAAGAACGTAACGTAATGAAAAATATGAAAGGTAAAGTTTATCTTGTGGGCGCGGGACCCGGCGATCCCGGATTGATTACTGTAAAAGGGTTTGAATGTATTAAGAAAGCCGATGTGTTAATATATGATTATCTTGCATCACCGATCCTGTTGAAACACGCCCAAAAACATACTGAAATCCTCTATGTCGGGAAAAAAGGAGGAGATCACACACTTTCCCAGGATGAAATCAATTCCCTGATCGCAGAAAAAGCTCAAAAAGGCTTAACCGTTACCCGGCTTAAGGGAGGCGACCCCTTTATATTCGGTCGGGGTGGAGAAGAAGCAGAGATACTTGTCAGGAATGAAATCCCTTTTGAAATTGTGCCCGGCGTAACTTCGGCCATCGCAGCCCCGGCTTATGCAGGAATCCCGCTGACTCACAGAAAATTCACATCCACTCTCAGCTTTGTTACCGGACATGAAGATCCTTTAAAAAAAGAATCAAGTATTGACTGGGCATCGCTGGCCAAAGGAAGCGGTACCCTTGTATTTTTGATGGGAGTTAAAAATCTGCCGTATATAACAAACCGGCTTATTGGCCATGGGATGGACCCGGATACACCCGTTGCGCTTATTCGCTGGGGAACCACGCCCAGGCAGATGACCGTTACGGGTACACTGGATACGATTTCAGAGCGTGCCAAAGATGCCGGTTTCAAACCCCCTGCCGTTATTGTTGTGGGACATGTTGTAAAATTAAGAGAAATGCTGAAATGGTTTGAAAACCGTCCCCTGATGGGACACTGTATCGTGGTGACCCGGGCCCGGGAACAGGCAAGCGAACTGGTTGAGCGCCTTTCCGATCTTGGGGCAGAGTGTCTGGAATGCCCGACCATTGAAGTAGCCCCTCCGGCTGATTTTAAACCGCTGGACACGGCCATCGAAAATCTTTCGACTTATGAATGGCTGATATTTACAAGCGTAAACGGCGTAAGTTTTTTCTTTGACCGGCTTTTTGTAAAAAACAAGGATGTCCGCGCGTTACGTAATGTACGTACTGCGGTCATCGGTCCTGCAACGGCAAAAAGACTTTTTGATTTTGGGCTACAAAGCGATATTGTCCCTGAAACTTACAGAGCTGAGTCCATTATCAAGGCATTCGCCGGTAAAGATTTAAACGGTAAAAAGATACTGCTCCCCCGGGCAAAGGAGGCACGGCCCATCCTTCCTGTAGAATTGACCCGGATGGGAGCTGTTGTCGATGAAGTCACCGCATATTGTACCCAAGCGGTTCAGGACAATGTGGACATTTTGCTGAAACGGCTTAAAGAGAAAACAATAGATCTGATAACCTTTACAAGTTCATCGACGGTGAAAAACTTTCATGCCCTTGTCCCCGCCGAAGATCTCGAGACCCTGATGCAGGGTGTTACGGTTGCATGCATCGGCCCCATAACCGCCGATACGGCACGTGATTTGGGATTTAATATTCACATTATTGCAGAATCTTATACCATACCGGGATTATGCGAGGCCATTATACAGCATTATAGTACAACCTAAATTCTGCAGATTTTAGGTTCAAAGACATATTGACCTTTTCATATGTTCTGGTGTATTCTTTAGCGTTTTATAACCGTCTACCATATTTCAATGGAGTCAACATGGACAGCTATCTCGATAAGCTTCCTGCATTTGTCGATACGATCAAATCCATCAAAGAGACCATTATTACCAACATCGTATTAATCGGTCAGATACCTGCCCCCACATTTAAAGAGAAAAGACGCACCAGTATTTTTATGGAGAGACTGGCGGATTTCCTCGTCGATGAATGCACAACCGACGGTTACAGAAATCCCATCGGCATTGTCAAGGGAACCTCGGGAACAAAGCCGCCTATTTTTGTGGTTGCACACCTTGATACTATCTGGGGGAAAGACATTGACCATTATTATACCATCAAGGAAAATTCAATAACCGGCGCAGGCATCACGGAAAATTCCATCGGTGTCGGGGTTCTGGTTTCATTGCCGGAAATTTTTCGAAAATTAAACTTACGTTTTGAATCCGACATCGTTCTGGCGGGTGTTATACAATCTTTAGGCAGGGGAAACCTTAGAGGCATCAGGCACCTTTTAAAGACATGGAGCACTCCCATAAGAGGTGCTGTGTGCATTGAGAGTTATGAACTCGGAAGACTTAACTATTACGCTGACGGCATGACTCGATGTGAAGTTGACTGCAACATTTCTACAACCAATGCATGGGAACACAAATTCAAACCCAATGCGATTTTGATATTAAATGAGATGATCAATCAGATTTTAAAACTGCGCTTGCCTCAAAGACCCCGCTCAAGGGTAATCATCGGGAAAATTTCGGGTGGCTTCAAGCATGGTACCATCGCCTATGATGCAAAACTCGGCTTTGAGATTCAAAGCAACTCAGACAAAATGGTAAAATCGATTTTCAACGACATTAAAGATATCGTAGAAGGTATAAGTCACGAATATGAAGTTGAGCTGAAGCTAAAAACGTTAAGCAATATTAATGCAGCAAGAATAAAGTTTAATCATCCCCTGGTAAAAAGTACGGTAGATGTAATGAAAAAACTTGATTTAACACCGATAAGCGAACCGAGCGAATCCGAACTATCCATTTTTCTTTCACGCAAGATACCGGCGGTGACCCTCGGAATTACCCGGGGAGAAAAGCATCAACATATAGGTGCCACCGCCGAAATTGAACCCATGTTTAAAGGGATCGCACAGATTATCGGAGTGATTATGGCCATTGACAGCGGGGTGTGTGATGAAGAGTAGCTGGCTTGAAAAAAATACATTCCATCATTCTGAATTTAACGATCTCAATCGGCTTGTAGAGGAAAAACAAAGAAAAAATCTTAAAATTTCCCTGTGCCTGCCGACCTTAAATGAAGAAAAGACCATAGCAAAAGAAATCCTGATAGTGAAATCAGAGTTAATGACCCGCTATCCGCTTCTGGACGAAATTGTTGTTATCGACTCTGAATCAACAGACAAAACCAGAGAAATCGCCAGATCATATGGTGCCGATGTTTATAAGGCCCCGGAAATTCTACCTGATCTTGAACCGTTCACAGGTAAAGGTGAAAATCTCTGGAAAGCCCTTTATGTTACAAAGGGTGATATAATCGTTTATATTGATGCAGACATAAAAAATATTCACCACAGGTTTGTATATGCTCTTTTAGGGCCGCTTATTCTTTTTGATCATATTAAATACGTCAAGGCCTTTTATGACAGACCCATTGCTATCGGAAAAAGCAAAATCAGGCCCACCGGCGGCGGTCGGGTTACTGAACTTGTGGTTAGACCCCTGTTTTCTCTCTTTTTTCCGGAACTCACCCAGATTTTACAACCGTTATCGGGTGAATATGCCGGGTTTCGAGAAATATTTGAAGCAATTCCATTTCCCATAGGGTACGGGGTTGAAACCAGCATGATTCTCGATATCTATGAAAAGTGGGGACTTGATGTCATTGCCCAGGTTGATCTTGACAGACGGATTCATAGAAATCAGGATACAAGGGCATTAGGAAAAATGGCGTTTGTTATTCTCATGACCTTTATCAATCGCAAAATAAAATTAGGGTTGATCGATATCAAAGAAGATCTTTCCAATGAGATGATACAGTATAATCTAATAAAAAACGAGTACAAGCCGGATATTTTTCAAACAGAAGGGCACGAAAGACCGCCGATTATAGAAATTCCGGCTTATCGAGAAAAATTTAAATAATTTAAAAGTCATACTAACATTGCCGAATTCTAAATTAATCGACCCATGCAACCGCAAGCTGAATTATCTTCGCATATCCATTACCGACCGTTGCAATCTTAGATGCATATACTGCGTACCCCATGGCTTTATTCCAAAGCTTCCGCATAAAGAAATACTAAGCTATGAAGAAATTCTGCACATTGTCAGGATAAGTGTAGGCCTCGGGATTTCCAAGGTTCGGATAACCGGGGGAGAACCTCTTGTCAGAAAAGGTGTTTATGGTTTTCTGAAACGGTTAACTAAAATTGAAGGGCTTCTTGATATATCTCTGACCACCAACGGTGTTTTTCTGAAACATAATATAAATAAAATCAAATCCGCCGGCATAAAAAGAATAAATATCAGCCTGGATACCTTAAACAGAAAAAAGTACAGAAAGATTACCGGGTATGATTTTTTTGATCAAGTCTGGGAAGGAATAGAGCTGGCCCATAAGATGGGTTTTGATCCTGTTAAGCTTAATGTAGTGCCACTCAAAGGGATCAACGATGATGAATTGACGGACATTGCCGCATTATCAATTGACTATCCCTTTCACATACGCTTTATCGAATATATGCCCATGGGAACCAACCAAATGGAGAGTGACCATCATTTACTTTTTCCTGAAATAAAAAAACGCATCGATCAATTCGGAAAGCTGATCCCGGTTGAAAAAGACATGAATGACGGCCCGGCCGAGCGGTTTAAATTTAAATCGGCCAAAGGAGAGATTGGTTTTATACGCCCAATCAGCCAGCATTTCTGTAACACATGTAACCGGCTGAGATTAACGGCAAGCGGTCAGTTACGCCCATGTCTTATGTCGGATGTACAGGTTGATCTTAAAACACCGCTCAGGAAAGGATGCTCCGATGCTGAACTGGCTGAAGTTTTTCTTCAGGCGGTTCGTTTAAAACCGTTGGGACACAATTTGTCTGGTGATCATCCTGTCGGGGTTTCGGCTCAGATGTGTGCGATTGGCGGATGAAAAGAGACCTTTGCAAAACGCCCCTTTTTGCCCAATTTCTGCGTCAGGCTCAAATTTTAATCCTCGAAATACTCCATGTATTCCTGTGGTTAAAATCATCGCCTTCCTTGAACTTAAACAAAAATTGACATTTTGCAAAGGTCTCGAAAAAAAATGCCTGGGCCGCATCAGTGGGAGGCTACATTTTCTCGCACAAGTTATCGGTTTACGACCCAGGCTTTTAAAGCAACTGACCTCCAAAAAGGAAGTCTAAAATGTATTTTGGATGTCTGCTAACAGAATTAAAACAACTAATCAAGGTTTTTTTAAAAAAATATAATTTTTTTTTGTTACTGTCTATTTGCTTTTATAATATTTTGCTGCGTCTTTTTTTTTAAAAAAATATTAATTATACCCATCAGGATTCCTTCGGGTAGAAAGACGAGCACCAGACAGAGAAAAACACCATATGCAATGATGTGATATTGTTTTGCAACGTGGAGTGCTTCGGAAATACAGGTAAGAACTCCGGCACCTAAGAGAGAACCCCATAAACTTCCCATCCCGCCTACGATAACCATGGTGACTACCTGGATGGAATAATGGAAATCGTAAGAACTGGGGCTGATAAAAGTAATGTAGTGGGCATAAAGACTCCCGGAGATGGATGCGAACATGGCGCTTAAAACAAAAACCTTTACTTTATAATCGGCGGTATTAACCCCCAGGGAGTTTGCCGCCACCTCACTGCCGGATATGGCGCGTAACGCTCTACCCACCCTGGAATTAAGTAGATTTCTGGCCGCCAGCATGCATAAAAAAACAAAGCTCCAGATCAGGTAAAAATTTTTCAGATCATTATCAAAAATCAATCCGCCAATAGCCAGTGGCGGTATACCCATCAAACCGTCGTGGCCACCGGTGAACTGCTCCAGCTCACCCATGAGAATATTGATAATAATACCGAATCCCAGAGTGGCCATTACCAGATAGTGTCCCCGTAGCTTCAGGGAGGGATATCCGATCAAATATGCGACAGCTCCCGTGGCCATCATTCCCACCACCATGGCCGGCCATAAAGGGAATCCATAGTTTACGGTTAGTATTCCCGAAAAGTAGGATCCCAGCCCATAAAACGCAGCATGGCCCAATGAAATCTGTCCGGCAAATCCTATAAGCAGGTTCAG
Source organism: Desulfobacteraceae bacterium Eth-SRB2 (assembly GCA_004193595.1). Taxonomy (GTDB): domain Bacteria; phylum Desulfobacterota; class Desulfobacteria; order Desulfobacterales; family UBA11574; genus S5133MH16. The sequence continues at coordinate 16,664 of RPGQ01000020.1, read as the reverse complement.
CCCCACAACCACAATGGTATTGAGACCGATCACATTCAGAACAATGAAATAATATTTGCTTTCCACAAACAGTGGAAGGATAATAATGATAACGGCCAGTGCTCCGAAACCGAGAATGTCTTTTTGCTTTAACAGAGTGTTCATTCTTTTTGAAAGATTCGTTCTAAACTCTTTCCGCCTCCCCGTACCCCATGATTCCTGTAGGTTTCAGAAAGAGAACCAAAAGGAGGATGAAAAATGCGATGGCGTCTTTATATTGAGAGGATACCAGGCCTGCGCCCAGTGATTCCAGAAGACCCAGGATTACACCGCCCAGTATTGCACCTGCAAAGTTTCCGTATCCGCCAAGAATAGCTGCGGCAAACCCCTTCAATCCCAGCATGATTCCCGTATCATAGGAAGTCGTGGAAATCGGCGCTATGATTATCCCGGCCACCGCCCCCAGGGCGCCGCTGAAAGCAAAGGAAAAAAGTGTTATACGATTCACTGAAATACCCACCAAGGCAGCTGCCCTTCGATTCACCGCTGTTGCTCGCATGGCTTTGCCCATTAATGTTTTTTTGAAAAAATAATGGAGCATCAGCATGACCAGCACGGTAATCGCAAATATCCAGATGTGCTGGGGCACTATGGTCGCCCCTCCCAGAAGATGGATCGGGTTTTCGCCGGAGAAGGCAGGGACACCGACATTGTCGGTCCCCCAGACCTCCTGAGCGGTTCCCCGAAGAACTTCTGACAGCCCAATTGTTAAAAAAATTAGAACGATGATCTCTTTTGACCGGGCATGCCGTATGGGTCCTATTTCTATCAGGGCTCCGATGAGAGCAACTCCGGCCATGGATATGAAAAAGGAGATAATCAGATTAACCTTGAAAAGAACCACCAGAGAGTACATAAACATGCCGCCAAGGGATATGAATTCACACTGAGCAAAATTGACAATTCCGGTGGCGTTATGGATAATATTAAAACCCATGGCCACGATGGCGTAAATAGCGCCAATGGTCAAACCCGTGACGATGTACTGGGCGATTTGTTGTGAAAAATCCATAAGAGTCAGCCTTTTCTCTTGCCTCCCGTAACCATTTGGGTACCTTCTGGGATGATTAAAATTGCCCATAATATGGCTTTAAAAAATATCCCATATTTATTCCTTCCCGTATACCTGGTGTCAGGTTTCAGGTTCCAGCGCCTCTGTTCATCATTCCTGACACCTGAAACCTTAAGATATGAAACAAAAATGGGATTAAAATTCCATCTGTATGCACGGCGATTTTCACCACCCCAGGTACCTTCTATTCAAGCAGTTTCCAGCTTCCTTTGGTAGCTTTGATCATAACAATGTCTTTCATTGATAAACCATTATGATCCTGGGGACTTATATTGTAAATGCCACTCATACCCACATACCCTTTAGTATTTTCAATGGCATCCCGGATTTTTGCCCTGTCCGGACCAGCCTTTTTAATGGCCTCAATAACGATGAACGCCGCGTCCGCTCCATAGGCGACCATTGTTCCCGGCTCATGCTTGAATTTTTCGTTATACGCCTTTACATAGTCAATAATCTTCTTTTTCTGGACGTCGGTGTCGGGAAGTTGATCCCCTACCACAATTTTGGTAGAAGGCATCATCACACCCTCTCCGGCCTCTCCGGCAACCTTCCAGAAGATAGGATCTCCGGCGCCGTGGCATTCAAACAGAGGCGCCTTAATCCCCAACTGTTTGATATTTTTAGCAATGATTCCCATGGCAGGACCCACGGTCCAGGCGATGATTCCGTCAACGTTTTTGGCGTTGATGCGGGTCAACTGGGCGGTGATATCAATATCCCTGGGTTGAAAGGCCTCCTGGGCAGCAACCGTTACGCCATACTTGGGTGCCTGGACCATTACGTTCCTGAGACCGTCTTTTCCGAATCCTTCGTTGGAATAGAGAAATCCTATGTTTTTGATGCCATGTTTGCTCATATACTGGCAGATTTTACCCATTGCATCTGCAGCCTTATACGGAGATTTAAACGTCCATTTGGGCATCGAATTTGGATCCTTTTTATCCAGAGGAGCCTTCAAGATAACATCTCCTCCTGAATGCATGAAGGTCGGAATCTTTTCCTTTTCAATGAATCCTCTCATGGCCATAGCGGTTCCGGTAAGTGTCGGTCCGATTATCGCCACCACGTCTTGGGATTCCAAAACTTTTTTCAAGGCCATGACCGCTTTGGTGGGGTTACTCTCCGTATCTCCCATCACCATTTCCAGCATGCGGCCATTGATGCCTCCTTTTTGATTCACATCATCTATGGCAAGTATGACGGCATCCCGCTGGGATGTTCCAATATGAGCGGCGCGGCCGGTTAGAGCAAAAATACCCGCAATTTTAATAGGCTCGGCACTATAGCAAAATGGTGCTCCCATCAGAAAACTGACAGCCAGGGCTACTACGACAACCATAAAACATTTTTTTTTCATTTTTTCCTCCTAATGCATTTGGGTATATACTTTTCCGGTCAGGTTATATAAAATTTTTCACCCCCCTTCTTGTTTGGCTTCTGCGAAACAGCTAATATCCAATTTTCAAGTGTTTTTTTGTTGGTCATTGAACATTAAACATCGGATATTGGACATTTCAACATTGATAAGATTCTGTCGATGTTGCTTTAATAAGCGCCTAAGAATCCTGTCCAAGATAAGCCCTTTTTACTTCTCCATCCTCAAGGAGATCAGATGCTTTTCCTTGAAGTTGAATTTTTCCGGTTTTTAGTACATAAGCTCGGTCAGATATCCTGAGAGCTGCTCTAGCATTCTGTTCTACCAGAAGAATGGTGGTCCCCTCCTTTCTAAGTCTTTCAATAACAGAGATAATTTCTTGAACCACCAGCGGTGCAAGACCCAGCGAGGGCTCATCCAGGAGCAAAAGGACCGGTTTCCCCATCAACCCCCTGCCGATGGCTAACATCTGCTGTTCTCCACCGCTAAGGGTTTCCGCTCGTTGATTCAGCCGTTTTTCAAGAACCGGGAAAAGCTGTAATATATATTTAAAATCTTCCGATATTTTTTTCTTGTTCTGCTTTCCTCTCCTCCGATAGGCCCCGAGTTCGAGATTTTCCCGGACCGTTAACGGCCCAAAAAGATGCCTTCCTTCCGGAACTTGGATAATGCCCAGCTTAACGATCCTTTCGGGAGAAAAAGATACGATATTTTCTCCTTTAAAAACTATTTTTCCTTGGGATGGCCTGATGATGCCGGAAATAAGGTTTAAAAGAGTTGTCTTGCCGGCACCGTTTCCACCGATCAAAGCCAAAATTTCTCCCTCCTCCAGGGCAAGAGAAATATCATCAAGTGCTTGAACACCTCCATAGTGGGAACTTATGCCGTCTATCTTAAGCACAATCGGTTAAAACTCCTTTCCCAGATATGCCTCAATGACTTTAGGATTATTTTGTATGTCTTTAGAACTCCCTTCTGCAATTTTATCCCCGTAATTGAGCACCGTAATAATATCTGAGATGTTCATTATCAGGTTCATATCATGTTCCACCAGAATAACGGTTATCCCTTTTTTCCTGATTTTGAGAATTGTACGGGACATTTCTTTAGTCTCTTGTAAATTAAGGCCGGCCACCGGCTCATCCAGGAAAAGAAGTCTGGGTTCCATCGCCAGTGCGCGGGCGATTTCCACCCGTTTTTGATCTCCATAGGGAAGACCGGCCACACGCAGATCCGCCTTTGAATCCAGGTCTAAAAATTCCAACATGGCATCGGTTTTTTGCCGTATAATTTTCTCTTCTTTCCGCACCATGGGGGTATACAGAAGGCACCTTAAAAATCCGGAATGACTTTTGGTATGAAGTCCCACCATGATATTTTCTCGAACCGTCATATTCTTAAAGACCTGTATATTCTGGAAAGTTCTGCCGATCCCCATATGGGCCAACTGATAAGGGCTTTTTCTAATCAGGTTTTGGCCCTCAAAAAAGATATGGCCGGACCCGGGAGGATATATCCCTGTAATCAGGTTAATGGCTGTGGTTTTTCCTGCTCCATTTGGGCCAATAATGGAGAAGATCAAGCCTTTTTCAACTTTGAAGGACAGACGGTTTATAGCCTGCAACCCACCAAAACTTTTAGATATATCTTTTAGCTCAAGGATGTAATCGGAACTGCTCACAATAAACGGCACTCCCAAGTTAGTTCGCTTCGCTCACAATTGGAATATTGGAATAATGGAGTAATGGAATCATGGGTTTGAAGGAGTTTTTTACAATTAAACTGATTTAGTTCTACCTTTATCCCCAATATTCCAGCATTCCATTCTTCCATTATGACGGCATAAACAGATTGCCATTAATAAACCTATATTTTCAATAACTTGTTTAATTTCCGAAATGTTCAATTAGCGAGCTTACTGTTTTATTGAAAGCTCTGTCTTCCAAGCTCTATTGATCATGAGAAATCTAAGCCTCACTTGTACTATTATTCCTGTGATCAAATACCCTCTGGCTCTTTCGCTGGGTGCGAGGCAGGTCTCCATGGTCCAAAATCTCAACCCGGCACCTCACCAATATTTTGCGCCGGATTTCCGTTTCCAGTTGTTCGGCTAAATGCATGTCGTTAACGGTGTCCGTATTTGCTGCCCGTTCCACCTTGATCAGCATCATATCCCGTCCGCTTTCCCGTTGTTTGAGATGAATTTGAAATTCACTGCCAATCCCGTCCACCTTGCTCAGCACATGGTCGATTTGGCTGGGATAGATGTTTACCGCCCGGTATATAAACATATCATCCGTACGGCCGAGGATCCGATCATGCATGGGAAAGGGCACGCCGCAGGAACATTTCTGATTAAAAAGGCGTGTAACGTCATGGGTACGGTAGCGAATCAAGGGACTTCCTACTTTGCTCAAGGTGGTGACAACCAGTTCTCCCTGTTGGCCGCAAGGAACCGGTTTTAGTGTTTCCGGGTCGAGAATCTCAAAAATAAAATGGTCAGCCCAGTAATGGATTCCATTGTGGTGCCTGCAGTCGAGGCCCGTACCCGGTCCATAAAGTTCCGTCAACCCGTAAATATCAAAAATATGCTCAACACCCATCAGTTCTTTGATGCGTGTTCGCATTGAAGGACTGTGGCGTTCCGCTCCAAGGATAATCTTATTCACTTTGATGCTGGATAAGAGGTTGCGTTTATGAATCTCCTCGGCCATGAGCAGAGCCATGGATGCCGTGGAACAGAAAACAGTGGTTTGCATATCTACCATCATTTCACAATGCATTTCCGCGTTGGCAGGTCCTATAGGCACTGCCATGGCGCCGAACCGTTCACAGCCTGCCTGAAATCCCACCCCTGCAGTCCATAAACCATAACCCACGGCTATTTGCACGCGATCTTTACGGGTTAAGCCCGCAAGCTCATAGCATCTGGCAAAAATATCCGCCCATACATCAATATCTTTTTGTGTGTAGCAAAGCACCTTGCGCTTCCCGGTGGTTCCTGAAGAAGCATGAATCCGGACAATATCTTCAAAAGGTGCCGCCCTCAAAGGAAAAGGATATTCTTGCTGCAAATCGTTTTTATCGGTTAAAGGGAGGTGTTCGATATCTTCAAGGGACCGGATATCTTCAGGTCGTATGTTTGCATGGTCGAGTTTCTTTTTATAGAATGGTGAATTATTATAAGCGTGGCCTACCGTCCATTTAAGGCCTTCACGCTGAATCTTTTTTAATTTGTCATCATTCAAATCATAAGGAATAAAACTCATAATAAACTCCTTTAGTTATTCCATCGCTTCATGAATAATCAGCGACTACATCATACAAACTCACACATAAGGTTTCGTAAAGAAAGAACAGAAAATATGGCTTTAAATAAATTAGGTTACATGTCTACCCATTTTGAGCATTTTAATTAGGAACACAAAATAGCGCTGTTCTTTCTTAACGATCCCTAATGTATTCAAACAATGTATGATTTCGCTGCTGATCATTCATTACGCTATTTGCCGAGCTTTATAAGAAAAAAGCCCGAATACTAATACGATCAAGTTAGAATAAAAAAGCCGGTAATCTGAGAAGAAGCACCGGCTTTTAAATCAAAAGAGCTATGAGCTACTTCCGGGTCGATGAGCGAAGCTTCTCACAGCTCTAAATTTTTTGTTTTTACTCAGAATGGTGAGCAAGCTTCATTAACTTCGCCACCACCACCAAAATATAAGTTTCATTTTTTTTCCTTGTTTGTTAGGAACAAGCTTTTTCCACTTACCCGAGTTGAATCTTTTTGTCAAGTAACTATAAACCATGACACCGAAATTTCGCGGATTTTATTTTTGTGAACCCTTACTTTTTTTCAACGGACCCAATGGATACGAAATCGATAATAATGATAAAAAATCGATAATATCCGGAAAAAAAACCGGGATGACCATTTTTTTATTGAAATTTTTAATTAGAAAGATAATATAAGGCAATTTTTTTTTGCTTTTTTATGAGGAGGAAGAGGATGCAGAGAATACGAATCGGGGTATTGTGTTTGATTATGGTTTTTGTTTTTGGAATATTATTTCAAGTTGTGGGCCAGGATATAGGATATAGCGAACAAAATCAAGAGGATATGATCGTACCCATGGGGATTATCGTGCTTAAACCGGATGCTTCTGTGGAACAGAAAAAGTCTCCTGTTGAATTCAATCATTCCAAGCACTTTGTTTATGATTGCCGAACCTGTCATCACAAATGGAATGGGAATGCCAAAATTACCAATTGTACAACTTCAAATTGTCATGATTTGCTCAACTCACCGAAAAAGCCTACAAAATACATGGCTTATACGGATACGGGAATAAAATATTACAAATATGCCTTTCATCAAACCTGCATTGGATGTCACAAAGAGATAAAAATCAAGAGAAAAAAAATGGAAATGTCATTTGCGACCCATGAAGCCAAGCTGCCTAAAACCGGGCCCACCGGTTGCATCCAATGCCACCCCAAAGAATAACCTTGCTTCTTAAAAGATGTTAAAAGAAAAGAAAATTGCAACTTTAATCAGAGAAAACAGAACACTGTTTATTATAATTGCAGTGGTTCTTTTTCTGGTTGAACTTGAAATTTTTGCGCTTGCAGCAATGAAATCCGGACGCAAATCATGGCTTCAAGTGATTGATGCCACCGGGAACGTAATACATGAAACAGACGGTAAGAATCTAAGTGATTTCAATAAATATTATTTTGAAAAAACCTTCGGTCCGTTTGAACAATATCAGGTTAAGCTTGCAACCAAAGACTTCCCTTTTCCGTTCAGAGCCTGGTTCGTGGCGGCCGTGGGAATCCCAATTGGTGCTATTCTTTTATTTGCGTTTGCTGTTCAAGCATATCTATCCCTTTTTTATAAGAAACAGAGTTCAGATGAATTTGATGTGAAAAAAAACGAGTATGAATACCGTTTTGAAAAAGTCATCGCCGCAGTCACCCGTTTCAACATCTTTACCATCGGTTTCCTTGTATTACTTGGGGTCTTGTCTTACTGGGTTGTGCCCGATCTGCTCGTTCATGTGGGAAGGCTCGGTGTTGAAACCCTGGCTCGATACAAATGGATCTTTTTGTCTTTTGGTATGGTTTTTTTAGGTCTTATCCTATGGATAATCTATCTTAAGTATCTTCTGGCGAAAAAAGCCATAGACATCCATGCTGAAATCGATAAATATCGCCTGCAGCTTGAATTTGATAAAGACAACAAATATCCGCTCCGGCTGGTACACGATCAAAAAGAAACAACGGACGGGTCGCTTTGAGCCGCGGCATATAACGGTTAGTTTCAAAACATGAACCGGCCGGGGAACTATTTTGCCTTGACATTTGCCTTGACATTTGCAAAAAGACCATTTTATTGATTTATAAGTATGATGAAGGCCCGGCGGTTTTTGCGGGTTGATTTCGCTCTAAAGGATTTTTCCCTTTGTCAGCGTGACGACCTGAAGCTTGGGACTACAAATGAGAGGATTTAAAAGGAGGTCAGAATTATGGCAAACGGGATCGTGAAGTGGTTTAGTGACAAAAAAGGGTTTGGATTTATTGAGCAGGAAGACGGTACGGATATTTTTGTCCATTACTCTTCCATTAATATGGATGGGTTCAAGACCCTGTCTGAAGGAGAACGGGTGACTTTTGACGTGGAAGAGAGCGACCGCGGACCGTCAGCAAAAAACGTCCAAAAAGCTTAGTTTCTAAAACAATTATGTTATCAAAGGCATCTCATTGAAACAAGATGGGATGCCTTTTTTTGTTTGCTTTGTCTGGAAAAACCGGAATCAAATCTTATCCTAACGGTTTGTTCTGAAGCCAGCTTTCAAGGCGGCGAAGACCCTCTTTTATTGAGATCCGGGGGGTATATCCCAGGTCTTTTCCGGAAGCGCTGATATCGAACCAGTGGGCTTTTGCGAGTTCATCTGCCAGAAAACGCGTCATCCGGGGTTCTCCGCGGATATTGAAAGTTCTGTATGCGAATTCGAGAATAAATCCGAACAACCATGCCATCCTGCGGGGCATGGAACGCTTGACAGGCGCGAGACCTGCCGCCTTTAAAATATGGTTTATCATATCCCACAAAGGAACAGGGTCTCCCTGGCTGATGAAATACATATTTCCGGAAAGTTTCGGGTTCTTTTCCAAACCATCCGCAGCCAGAATATGGGCATCCGAAGCATTGTCTATGTAAACCGTGTCTACAAGGTTTTTACCGTTACCCACCCTTATCAGGTGTTTCGCTCTTGAGATAATCCTGGGGACAAAATGTTTATCCCGTGGTCCCCATATCAAATGAGGCCTCAAAATAATTGTCATTAACCCCTGGCCGGCAGCCTTGATTACATATTGTTCGGCAATGGCCTTTGTTCTCGGGTAATAAGCATGATATTTTGCCGGATAAGAAACAGATTCGTTAACCCCCTCCATGTCTGAACCGTTAAAGACAACGCTGGGCGAACTGGTATAAATCAGCCTTGAGATATTATGCTTTTTACAGCCTGCAATAACGTTTTGGGTGCCGATAACATTGGTTTTGTAGTAGTCGGAATAATTCCCCCAGATTCCGGCTTTGGCTGCGGTATGAAAAACAAGGTCCACGCCCCTTAATGCTTGTTCCATCGCAGTGTTATCACAGATATCTCCTTGTATCTGTTCAATACCCATGGACGTAAGCTCGGGGTAACGGTTGCGGGAAAAACTTCGGACATGATCGTTTCTTTGCACCAGAAGTTTTACAATGGCGCTGCCCAAAAAACCTCCCCCCCCTGTAACCAGAACTTTTTTGGAAGCATTCGCTTTTATTGATTCATGATTTTTCATTAATTTAATAGTATGGGAATTTCATTTTTTGGGACACAGATGAACACAGATTAAAAAGTTTTTTAAATTATAAATAATAATATTATCTGTGTATACCTGCCCGCTTGTGCCTCGCATGGCAGGCGGGTCTGCGAAAATCTGCGTCCTATTTAACTTGTTTTTTTTCTGCCCATATTGCCAGTTTTTCACGGAAAATCTTTGAATTGTGACGGATGTCTACCGGAAAAGACTTGCAAAACAATATGCTGTTAATGTCCTTTGTCAATTGGTTTTGCTGTGCAAGTTCAACAAGTTCTTTTTTAATTTCCTTTTTATTAACCTTATCTTTGCCATGTTCCAGTTCAATGCATATGATGGGTTTTTGTCGATCCAAAGGACCTATCCCCACAAGGGCACTTCGAAACACCAGGGGATGATTATTGAAAATCGCCTCGCAAGGGATAGTAAAAAGAGTCGTTTTTTCAGTGGTCACGCGATGGCTTTTGCGACCGCAGAACCATATCCTTCCCTTTGAATCCATCCATCCGAGATCACCCATCCGATGCCATACCGTATTGCCGTCTTTAATTTTGGCAAGTTCATCTGCTGCGGGTCTTTCAAAATAGTTTCGGGTTACCAGATCTCCTTTAACCGTTATCTCACCAATTTCGTTGTCTTCAACCACGAGATGGTTTGACCACTTGTCGATGGGATCGTCGCTGATTTTGATAATGCGCACGTCTAAATCGTTGATGGGACGTCCGATACAGATACCATAGCCCTGCTCGCTTAGTTTTCTGGTTTCAGACAGGATTTCATTGCTTGAGATGGATATGACAGGCACCGCTTCAGTGGCGCCGTATGGCGTATGAATCTCGGCATCTTCACACAACATGGACGCAAACTGCTCAATAACAGATGGTGATACCGGTGCTCCGGCTGAAATTACCCTTTTCAAAGACGGCAGCTTTATGCGTTTTTGTTTGCCGTATTTGCCGACGCGATTCAACAGGGCGGGTGAAGCGAACATGCTGGTAACCCCCTGGTTTACAATAGCCTCGATGATCTTTTTAGGGTTTACCCGGGCAGGTTTTGTGGGGTCCATATCCGGTATCACTGAAGTTATTCCCAAGGCCGGCCAAAAAAGGGCAAAAAGCGGAAATGTGGAAAGATCTATTTCATGGGATGAAATGCCCAAGTGGGATTTTATATGACGGAGTTGGGCGTCAAAATTTCCATGAGTGTATACCGCACCCTTGGCCGGCCCTGTGCTGCCGGTGGTAAAAAGGATAGCGGCCGTCTCATCCCGACCGGTCTTTGCCGTTACATAGGGTCTCCAGGGAACCTGACGCACGCGGTTGAGTGTAAAACCTTTCAAAAACCAGCGCCGGCCCACGGTTATCCATGTTTTTACCGTATTGAAATATTTTGGATAAAGGGTTGGAAGTATATGAGCGACAGGGATACCGATAAACGCATGGGGCCGGCCTTCTCTAAAACAGTCAACCATACGGCATATTCCCATTCCCGGGTCTACGATAACCGGAACTGCTCCGGTTTTGAAAAGTGCAAATATGATAATAAAAAATTCCAGGCCGGGTTTTACCATCAAAATGGTACGGGTCCCGCGGTTGATGCCTGTTTTTTCAAACCCGTGGGCCAAACAGTCGGATTCCCGATCCATTTGCAGAAAAGTAAGATGAGAATATGCAACCCTGCCATAATTATCCCTGCCCGCAGGATAAACAACCGCCCTTTTATAGGGCTCTATTTTGGCCATCTTTTTAAGATGGGATGCAACGTTTACGGCATTTTTTTTATGATTGGCTGGTATCATTGGTTCGAATCAATTTCAGGTTGATAATTTTCATAGGGGTTTTTTTATTTAATATATCGGGCGTGAGATGAGCTACACCAAGGAGGCAAGCGAAGCCGCGACCGTAGGGAGCGGTGTCAGTTCCATTGAGTTGATGGCAGCTGCTTGGCGGCGGACAACAACTCATGTCAAGCGACAGGTTCGCATTTCCACTATTGGGCAGCTTGTAGCTCCTCTCGGACGATACGGCTTTTAGCCGTCAGACTCAAATGATTTGTTCGGCCTTGGTTTGTCAACAAGACGTCCTGTAACATAACGATGAAGAACGCTTGAAATGAGAGTTTGGTAAGGCATACCGTTCTCAATAGCAATAGCCTGAAGCTCCTCCAGAACCTTAGAAGATATTCGAATATTTACGCGTTTATCTTTTTTCAGCGTTTTCCGAGCATACTCTTGGTGTTTTTTTATTTCAGCTTTAAGGTTTGGAACCGACTTCCATTCTCCGCGCTCAAAAGAGTCAAGTATATCTTGTTCATCTTTATTTAGTTTTATCGTGTTCATTCTTTTCCTCCAAGATAATCCCGCGTTGCTTTACGACTTGGGATTATCGTTTTTAAAAATTTTCCGTTTTCATCTTCGACAAATGGAACAAGATAGGCGTAATTGTCTATTTCAACAACAATTATCTGTTGATATGGATATTCCTCTTGATTAGGGTGTCGAACAACGTCAAGAATATCCCCCCGCTCAATGTGCATGACAATCTGTTCGAAACTTATACCGCATTCAGATTTAAGTTTTAGATTCTTTTCAAAGTTCCATCTGTAATAATCCAATGCCATGATACCCATATAGACACAACGTGTGCCTTATGTCAACATGTTTGTGGTATTCCTGAGGCCGAACGATAAGGTGAGCTGGCCGGCAACGGGCAGGCCAAATTTGAACCAAATTCCCGATAGCCGCGATATAACACCCGGTCAGCTCAACCGACTGGTTCGCAGCAGGCATTTTGTTTGCGGCATTTCAACTGCACGCACGTACCCTCAAAAAGGGATTTCTTCTTTATCTGAATCACCATCAAAATCAAAAGGCATCATTTCGCTTGCCAAATCAAAAAAGACACCCAAAGATTCGCATAAATTCTTCACAATTCGACTATGAACTTCTTTTTCATTAACATCCTTGGCTTTCGACATTGCTTTCAATGTGGAAGTTAATTCTTTTGACAATCCAACAATTATTTTTTCAGGATCCATTAATTCTCCATTTCATTTTTTTTATAACGCCTGGGCTGACAGAAGCGCGGGCGTTTTTTCCGCGCTTCCTTGTCAAGCTCGATGTTAGGTTGTTAATAAGATCAATCATTTATTAAGGCAAATAAATTATCACCTACAGATATCCCTGAAAGATACATATTGAAATTTATCTTACTGCCATTACAAAGATAAATAGTACCCATTGTAAATGGAGCATAATGCCAAGCATCCTTTTGGGAATTTATACAAATAGACTTTTCAAAACGATTTTGTACATACTCCTTAGTAAGTGCGATCTGATTTTTATTAGCGTATGGTGTACCGATTAATATTCTTTTAATTTTTTCTGCACCACCCAACCAAGACATTAAAGCTTCATTTTCTTCAGGAGGGATTGGATTCTCAAATAAGAAAGTATTTGGTCCTGCATCAAGAGCGGGACCCTTTTCAATTTGTATTTCATAGGCATTCAGGCGAGTTACACAAGTTATTGTCACTAGAATAAAGAGCAATGTATGTATTTTATTAATTTTCATTATCTTCAACCTAACCGCTTGAATCACAGGCGTAAGTTTATGAGCGTCCTGTGAATGCGGAGGTTTAAGTAAGCCGCTTCGCGGCAGATAATTAAATCCCTATAAAATGGTCATCATCCCCTAAAAAGATATCACGGTGGTCGTTCCCGCTGGGTAAAATGTGCTTCAAGGCGCCCTTAAATTCTATGGGTAATGGTCTGTCAATATTGAACTATTAGCAACATCTATAAGAAGTGTCAATCAATTTTAATCAATAATCAAGGTTTGACCCTTATGTTGCGAGTTTTCCTAACCGTACGAAATAACAGACTTTTTGAATGACTTTCAGGTATTTCTTAATTGTCATATATAACAACAGGTTACACATAGTTTCATCTTCATTGAAAAAAACTGGCAACATAATAAAACAGAGAAGGGCGTACCTGTCTATCTAACTTGAACTGGATTCATGTATAACACTCGATAGTAATCTTGCGATAGCGAACACTCGTCGATACATGTGCTCCATATAACGTCAGATGCCCAAGCTCTATATTTTCTAAATAGTTCATGCCTTCTTGTTTACTATGTTTTTAATCAATGCCTATAGTGGTTGATAAGTACTGAAACTACTTTTCTCTCACTCAAGGTTATTTAACTTACGATAGATAATTGCATAAATCAAGTATAAAATCAATGTGTTAAAGAATGTTATGTTGCGAGTTTTCCTAACTATCTGATTGCGAAGCAAAAAAGCTTAGTATTATTTTTTAGCATCAGAAGTATAAGAATAAAATTCAAAGAAGATATAAATTTCTTAAAAAATTACGAGAAGTAAATGACAGGAAGTATATCAAAATACTTGCAACATAACTAAACTGGCAACATAACCGTTCAGTGTTCTGCCCCTTACTCGAGTGGCGCCCTAACTGGATGGATCCATTGAATCCAAGCCGATTCCTTTGATTGCGCCGGGATAAGGGTACAAAATTTATTCTGAAGCTGCCGAATGGCAACACGCTGTATGTCAAAGAACTCTTTGATAAATCAGTTAATTTCTATAGATGTTTGGTGCAGACGCGTTAAGCGCTGACACTCGCGGTTGAAAACGCAAGCCAGAACTAACGCGTCACTTGTCAAGACTTCATGGGTTAAGACGAAAATTGGTTTTTTTTATGCATCTTCCGATCTATAGGAGAAGTTTTTTCTTGACAAGCTAAGGCCATATAGATGTTCGGTGTTGTTACTAAAGCATTCTCTTCGCATCCGCACACTATAGACGTTCTTTAGTTTCAAAGTTAATAGCACCCTCATGAACAACTATGAGAGTGAAGAATGTACCTCCCTTTTCACGAATTGCGTTCCCTTTTTCTTATTACTTCAACCATATTTTCGAAAAACCCCTCTTCAACACGATCAAAAAACGCTGCTGTGCGGGCCTTTTCATTCGCATCCACAGAAAAGAAATTGATTTTATCTTCCTTAGCTTTCGCAGATGTTTTTTCCGATATATCATCAATAACTTCCCACATCGCTCGTGTCATTGCATCATCATATTGTTGCAAGGCTAAATCAATCAGGTAATTCCTAATTGATGCACCTTCATCAGTATATCCTATGCTCCACACCAATCGTGATAAGTTTTTTCGATCGGTATCCAGACCCAGGACGAGATCAATCATTTGGACAAAACCTAAGTGAGACATAATTGAATTCACGCATTTTCCCAGGACAGGACCATGGCACAAGGACATTAGACGTGTGTCAGCGGTTACAAATATTGGGCTTCTACCCAATTCCATGTCCAAGACTAATCGAGTAAGTTGGGCGGCTTCGTGATCAATTAAGATCGTGGCTTTAGTTTTTTCCATCTTATAGGAGCGTTCTTCTACAAAGTTTTCGTATGCCTCACGCAAATTACTTTTAATTTGATTATATAGTTGATTCTCTTCGCGATCTTGAAAGGAATATTCGATTGTTTTTATACCTTGTTGATCTAAATATATAGACAGGCGATTTTCGTTTATATAGGGGGCGACTTCTGCTAAAAATTCCTTAAAAGAAATTTTTTCTTTTTTCCTGCCGACCCAACTTGCATATGCACCTATAAACACGTTAGTTCCTGCTGCACCAAACAAAAGAATATGTCGTTTGAGTTTTTCTGGATTTTCTAACCCCGAACTTTTAATCTGCTCAATAGCGAGCCTTCGATGATTTATTATTTCATTAAGAAAATCATTAGATATAAACAGTTTCACCCTGTTTCCTGTGGATGTGGCGGAAATTTGTAGTCTTTTAATCGCATCCCTATATGCCGGACTATAGGGATGTCCATTAACTATTGCAGGCATCAAAACATTTGAGTCCAAGTATAAAGTTTTGGGCAACATAAAATTTTTGGCCGCAAATGATTGTGCGTTGTTCATCGCAAGCTCAATACCAAAAGAAACCCTTCCGATGTCTGCCAAGAATTCAGCTTCTTTGTTTTCTGGATGTTTAATTAAATTAAATATGGCATTTGAGACCTCAGTGGCATTTTTTGAATTTCCTTTAGCTTGTTGAAATATTTGGCGTTGAATTTGATCCCATGCATCGAAAGTATCCGAAGCACGCCTACCTGCGAAATGAGCTCCTAAATCCCATCCTCGAGATAAGAATAGCTTGTTTAGAATTTTGTCGATTATTTCTTTATGGCTTTGAGTTGCATCAATTCCTTCTCTTACTTTCAACCTGTTGCAGACCCCATCAATCAATGTTTTCATTGATAGATTGAATTCATTCTCCCTGCCAGAAATACATTCGAGATTATTATCATTCTTAATGCATAGATTCTTGTTGATTAACCCATCAACTGCTTTCGTTACTAAAAATTTGAGTTGTTCATCTGGTAATCCAATGAGATTCTTAACCTCTTTAACTAATGATTTCATATCTGAACCCGCAGACGCGCTATCGTTTATTGATTGAGCAACGATGCCTTCAATAACTATCTCAAATAGGGGCTCTGGAGTTCCCCCAACTTTCAGCCTCGCATAAGTGCTTGCAACGAATCTTTTAAGACCTGGAATAGATTCAATTCGATCTGGAGCCACCCGAGGTATGGTTCTGAGTTTCTTTTGTGCCTTTTTGATAGCATCCCATAAAACTCTATGGCTTTGAGTTTGATCGTATATCAGTGTCTCGATATTATACTGCGCAAGCTTAGTTATTAGTTTTTTGGCACTACCAGATGGGACTAATGCCAGGTGCAATTTTTTATATGGTGAGGGTACCTTCCTCTCTATCAGTTCGAATATTTTTTTTATGGCTGGGTCAACAAAAGAATAACCGATAAATAGACATCGATACCGAGTTAAAATATTGAACAAAAAGTCTTGATAATTATCGTCTTGTTCAAGCTTCTTATAATCATCTGTGTCTATTACAATTGTTTCCGGAACTTCAGCCCTTCCGTGTATCCTCGCAATAAAAAATTTTTTCCAATATATGGCTTGTCTCATTGCTGGGTCGCCGAGTTCAACATATTGAGGGGCCGAAAGCGTTAAACCAGATTCATTTTGAATTTCGTAAAGTGCGGCATACGCATCGTGCAAAGAAAAATCGTAATTGGTTGTAACAACAGAACAAAAAGGCATTGTCATTAATGAATAAAGACTTTTTGGGTTATAATTTGAAAATGGTTGAGCTAAATGCCGGTATATTTCGTTTTGAGGAATTGCGATACAAGTTTTGTAAAGGTGTGCGGCCAAGGGGTAAT
>RPGQ01000019.1:30392-34507 GCA_004193595.1 Desulfobacteraceae bacterium Eth-SRB2 | reverse complement strand
CTCGATTTGAAGAATTCTATAATGACTGGACCAATAATCATCTAACAAGTCAAAGATACAAAATGCTGTATGAAGAATTAGACCCTGCTTCGATTATCGCTGAAATGTCCGATACGTTAAATCAAGCACTGGTTGATCCCCAAGTTGCCGCAGCCATGCTGGAGCACTTTCACCTCTTTGAAAAAGGAATTGTCTGGGGTCTTATGTCAACGATAAAGAACATCATTACGGAGGTTAAGTGAACATCGTCAACTTCCTCCCGCAAAAGGTTTGACCTTCAATTGTAAAGACTTTCCTGCTACAATATATCATTTTGGCAATATTCTTGACATGCTAAGTTAAATATGCGAAAAAACAATAAATTTCAAGATAATCGCTTTAACCTTAAATAAAGAAAGAGGATGTGCTTTGGATACAAAGACCCCATTTCTCGGATAGAAGTTGGGTTTTCTAGTTTTTAGACCCCGGTTAAATAAAGAACAAATAAATTTCACTCCGGTGCCATCAAATAAGCTACCCCAGAAGAATAGCTAAAAAAATTTCACAGGGCAAGCGGGGCGAACGCGGCGGCGATCTATTGAAGGAAATTTTTGGGAAAAAGGTGTAATCATGGAGCAACTAAAACATATCGAGGCCATCGAGAAACGTCTCTGGAGCGCGGCGGATACGCTGCGGGCCAACTCCAACTACGCCAGCAACGAATATTTCCTGCCGGTGATGGGTCTGATATTCCTTCGTCACGCATACAGCCGGTTCCTGGGGGTCAAGGACGAGATCGAAACCAACCTGCCCAAACGCGGCGGCAAGAAGCGGGCTTTGACCAAGGAAGACTTCTCTCAAAAAAGCGCCATCTTCCTTCGGTCCGAGGCCCAGTTTGACTATCTGGTGGCGTTAACGGACAGCGATGATCGGGCCAAGGCCATCATCGAGGCGATGGAGGCCATCGAAGGTGACTATGACAACCTGCGCGGCGTTCTGCCCAAGAGCGAATACCAGGAACTGGACAACGCCGTGCTCGGCCAGCTCCTCCGCACGCTCAATCCCGACGAACTCAAGCGCGTCTCCGGCGACGTTTTCGGCCGCATTTACGAATATTTCCTTACACAATTTGCCGACCAGAAGGCCCACGACGGCGGCGAGTTTTTTACTCCCATCTCGCTGGTATCGCTGATTGCCAACGTGCTGGAGCCCCAAGGCGGAACCGTGCTGGACCCGGCCTGCGGTTCGGGCGGCATGTTCGTACAGAGCGCCCGCTTCGTCGATCGGCAGCATGAAAGCCCAACCGAGAAGCTTACCTTCCGGGGACTGGAGAAGAATGCCACAACAATCCGCCTGGCCAAGATGAACCTGGCCGTTCACGGCCTGGAAGGCGATATCCAGAAGGCCATTACCTATTACGAAGACCCCCACGAACTGCTCGGCAAAGCCGACTTTGTGATGGCCAATCCGCCCTTCAACGTGGATGAAATCGACGCCGACAAGGTCAAGAACGATCCCCGCCTGCCGTTTGGACTGCCCGGTGTGAACAAAAAAGAAAAAGTCTCCAACGGAAACTACATCTGGATCAGCTACTTCTACAGCTACATCGGCGAAGCCGGACGGGCGGGCTTTGTCATGTCTTCCCAGGCTTCCAGCGCAGGCCGCGATGAGGCCAAGGTGCGCCAAAAGCTTATCGAAACCGGTGATGTGGACCTCATGATCGCCGTCCGGTCGAACTTTTTCTACACCCGTACCGTTCCGTGCGAACTTTGGTTCCTCAACCGCGGAAAGCCCGAAGCGCATCGCAGCAAGGTACTCATGATTGATGCGCGGAACATCTTTCGCAAGGTCACCCGCAAGATTTACAACTTCAGCCCCGAACAGGAACAGAACCTCCTTGCCATGGTCTGGCTCTACCGGGGCCAGGCGGACAAGTACCTAAATTTGGTGGCCGGGTATTGCCGTCGTATACTCGACGAAGGTGCTGGGTATTTCATTGCCCAGAATGATAACGGCGACCCCATCGAGCCGCTACCGTCCTTTATCAACTCGCTCGACACGTTACGCAATGCGCTGCAAGCGTTCCTGAACACACTATCTAAAGACGCCGCCCACGCCGATGTGCTCAAGGAAATCGACGAAGCCATGCCTGTTTTCAAGTCCGATGTCAGGGCCTTCCGGAAGACCGTTGCCAAACAGCAGTCGGTGTGGAAGAAGCAGAAGACCGGCAACGGCCAACTCAAAAAAGCTGTCCACCGCCTGGCCCCGCTGGCTGAATCCAGCCGCAACCTGGTCAAGCAGACCGACTTGCTTTACAAATTTGCCTACCGGCTCATCGAAACCTGCGAGAATGAGTGCGACGCCCGCGACAGCGATGCCTGGGTCAACCGGGAAATTGCCCGTGCCCGCAAGGCTGCCGACCAAGCCAGGCAACTGGCCGTCGAGCATCTCAAGCAGGTGCGCTACTTCCTTCGCCAGGCCCGCTGGCTCACCGAGCGATTTCCCAACGCCAAACTGCGCGACGTGGAAGGCCTGGTCAAGCTGGTGGACCGCGCCGAGATCGAGGTCAACGACTGGAGCCTCACCCCTGGTCGCTACGTCGGCGTCGCCCCCGAGGAAGAAGACGAGAACTTCGACTTCGAGGAGACCCTGCGCAAAATCCACATGGAGCTGGAAGACCTCAACGCCGAGGCTGTGCAACTGGCGGCGACAATCAAGAAAAATTTCGAGGAGTTGGGGATATGATATTAATTTTAAAGGGAAAAGTTTGAAGTGTAAAGAAATAGAGGGATATGAGATGTGCAAGCGCCTCTTGCACAAATTCTTTGGTATTCAAAGAGAGGGTTTGCTTTCAAGCTTCACCCTTCACTATTCGAAATTTTCCAAGGAGTTGGATGTATGAGCAAAATGATGAAGAGGCTGCCTGATGATTACGCTGCTCTTCTGATTCAAGTTAAGGAGCGGGTTCGTTCCGCACAGTACGAAGCCCTCAAGGCGGTCAACAAGGAACTGGTCGGCTTATATTGGGATATTGGGTGTCTGATTGTCGAACGTCAGGTGGATTCCGAGCACGGCTCAGCCATTGCCGAGCGTCTGGCCACGGATCTTCAGCGGGAATTTCCCGGCACGAGTGGCTTTTCCCGTAGGAACATCTTCTATATGCGAGAATTCCATCTTGCCTACCGCGATTTGCCAAAAGTGCAACCATTGGTTGCACAAATCGGTTGGTCGCATAATCTCGTTATTTTACAGCGCTGCAAAAACTCCCTGGAGCGAGAATTTTACATCCGTATGACCCGGAAGTTTGGCTGGTCCAAAAATGTCCTGATCCACCAGATCGAAAATCAAAGTTACGAGAAAACCCTGCTGGGGCAGACAAACTTCGAAAAGGCACTGACACCCGCACAGCGTGCTCAAGCAAAACTTGCCGTGAAGGATGAATACACGTTCGATTTTCTGGAATTGGGCCAAGAACATTCAGAGCGTGAACTGGAGCGTGCCCTGATTGCACGGGTCGAGGATTTTCTGCGGGCCATGGGCGGTATGTTCGCATTTCTCGGCAGCCAGTTCCGGCTGGAGGTTGAGGATAAGGAATACTTCATCGACCTGCTTTTGTATCACCGCCGGCTGAAATGTCTTGTGGCCGTTGAATTGAAGGTCGGCGAATTCCAGCCTGAGTTCGTGGGCAAGATGCAGTTCTACTTGACTGCCCTTGACCGCCAGGTGCGCGAACAAGGCGAGAACCCCTCCATCGGCATTATCTTGTGCAAAGAAAAAAACCGCACCATTGTCGAGTATGCCCTGCACGACGCACGCAAACCCATCGGCGTGGCGACTTATCGCATCGTCAAGCGGCTGCCCAAAGAACTCAAAGGCCAGTTGCCGTCTCCGGACGAGATTGCAAAATTGCTGGAGAATGTGGAATGAATCGGCTTGATACTTTGCAAAACATTCACGTGAAGCTGGAAGACCTCAACGCCGAAGTGGTGCGACTTGTGAAAATCATCAAAAGGAATTTTGAGGAGTTGGGGGTATGAGTTGGGAGATGAAAAGCCTTGATCAGCTTGGCTACGTTAGCCGTGGGCGATCCCGGCATCGACCCCGTGATGCGGCTCATCTATATGGTGGACCATATC
>RPGQ01000019.1:7515-30292 GCA_004193595.1 Desulfobacteraceae bacterium Eth-SRB2 | reverse complement strand
ATATGGTGGACCATATCCATTCATTCAGACCGGAGATGTGAAACATAGTAATTTATATGTTATCGACTACAGACAGACATATAGCGAGGCAGGGCTCGAACAGAGCCGGATTTGGAAGGCAGGCACGCTTTGCATCACCATCGCCGCGAATATAGCGGACACAGCCATACTCGGCATAGATGCTTGCTTCCCGGACAGTGTAATAGGCTTTATTCCTGAATCAGGCAAGGCAGATGTTCGCTTTGTAAAATACCTCTTTGATGCGCTCCTCCAACGCAGATACAAGACATTCACGCAGGGAGCAGCCCAAGATAACCTAAGCCAGTCTAAATTACTCTCATTGAAATTTCCTGTGCCTGGTATCACCGAACAGCAGCATATTGCCTCCATCCTCTCCGCCTATGACGACCTGATCGAAAACAACCGGCGGCGGATTCAGTTGCTGGAGCAGTCGGCACGGTTGCTCTACAAGGAGTGGTTCGTCCACCTCCGCTTTCCCGGCCACGAACACGTCAAGATAACCGGCAGCGTTCCAGAGGGATGGAGACCTGCAACGATTGCCGCCATTGGGGAGGTAGTAACGGAAAAACACCCAGCAAGAAAAAGAAATCTTACTATGGCGATAAAATTCCTTTCATTAAGACTCCGGATATGCACGGTAATACGCTCATCATTAATACCCACGAAAGCCTCTCCGAGGAAGGAGCAAACACACAATCGAATAAAACGCTACCATCCAGATCAATTCTTGTGTCATGTATTGGAACAGTGGGGGCTGTTTCATTTAACAACTCGGAAGCTCAGACGAACCAGCAAATCAATGCCATAGTTCCGACAGACGAATCGCTACGTTATTGGACTTTTTTCATGGCCAAGGATTTGAAACCGTTGCTTGAAGGCATGAGCGGTGGCGCAACGATGGCCAACGTGAATAAATCAAAGTTCTCGAGCATCAAAGTGGTAGTTCCGTCTGAGCTAATGATCTCTCAGTTTAATTCGTTTGTTGCGACACAAATTGATCAGATTGAGCAATTGGCGCGCATGAATTTGCAGCTTACACAAGCCCGCGACCTGCTCCTCCCGCGCTTGATGAACGGAGAGGTGACCATATGATCAGCTATACGGAAGATACCCTGGTTCAGCAGACCACGGCGGCGTACCTGGAGCAGCAACTGGGCTGGGACTCGGTCTATGCTTATAACACCGAGACCTTCGGACCGGACGGAACCCTCAGTCGCCGGGATGACCGGGAGATAGTGCTCACCCGGTATCTCTATTTGAAGCTCATGGAACTGAACCCCGGCCTTCCCGACGAGGCTTACCAGGAGGCCGTCCGTCAGATTACGGCCACCACTGCCGCACAAACGCTCTTGGCGACCAACCGGGAAAAGTACGGGCTGATCAAAGACGGCGTGCAGGTGACGTTCCGCAACGACGAGGGTGAGCGCGTGCGGCAGCGGCTGCGGGTGTTCGATTTTGCCGAGTCGGCGAATAACCATTTCTTATGCGTGCGGGAACTTTGGGTGCGGGGTGATCTGTACCGCCGCCGGGCCGATATCGTGGGATTCGTCAACGGGATGCCGCTTCTGTTTATGGAGTTGAAGAACGTCAGCAAGGATATTCGCGCGGCTTACGAGCAAAACTTCGCCGATTACAAGGACACGGTTCCGCATCTGTTCCATCACAACGCCTTTGTTGTGCTGTCCAACGGCGTGGACGCCAAGCTGGGATCGGTTGCCAGCCGATTCGAGCATTTCCACGAGTGGAAACGCCTGGCCGAAGATCAGCCCGGCGCGGTGCACATGGAAACGCTGCTCAAGGGCGTTTGCGATAAGCACAACTTTATGGATTTGCTGGAGAATTTCATGGTTTTTGACGACTCTTCCGGCGAGTCCAAAAAGATTCTGGCCCGCAACCACCAGTTTTTGGGCGTCAACCGCGCCATTGAGGCGGTCAGGGATCGCAAAAACCGCCAAGGCAAGCTGGGGGGGTGTTCTGGCACACCCAGGGGGCGGGCAAGAGCTACTCGATGGTGTTCTTTACACGTAAAATCCACCGCAAACTCGGCGGCAACTTCACCTTCCTGATCCTGACCGACCGTGAGGATCTGGATACGCAGATTTACAAGACTTTTGCCGGTTGCGGTGTGGTGGACAATGACCGAGACCCGTGCCGGGCGTCCAGCGGGGACCACCTGAGCCGCCTGCTGGCCCAGCACAAGTCGCACATCTTCTCGCTGATCCAGAAGTTTAACCAGGATGTGAACCCGGATGAGGGCTATACGCGTCGTGACGATGTCATTGTCATTACCGACGAGGCCCATCGGACGCAGTACGGCACGCTGTCTCTGAACATGCGCAACGCGCTGCCCAAGGCCAGTTACATCGGTTTCACGGGTACGCCGCTGTTCAAGGACGATGAAATCACGCGGCGGGTGTTTGGCGACTACATTTCGACATATGACTTTCAACGGGCGGTCGAGGACAAGGCCACCGTCCCGCTCTATTACGACGCCCGGGGGGACAAGCTCGGCGTGGCCGTCGGGGATCTGAACGAGCGGATCGCCGAGAAGCTTGAGGAATTGGAGACCGAAGACATTGATGTGAAGCAGCGGCTCGAGAAAGAGCTCAAGCGCGACTACCACATCATCACGGCAAAAAAACGGCTGGATCAGGTCGCGCGGGACTCCGTGTTGCATTACTCAAAGGCGTGGGAGACCGGCAAGGCCATGCTGGTGTGCATTGACAAGGTAACCTGCGTGCGAATGTACAACCGTATTGTGAAATACTGGGGTGAGTGTATTGCCGAACTTGAGGCCGATCTGGGCTCGGTAACGGACGAGCAGGAGGAAGTGTCCCGCCGGCAGATCGAATGGATGCGGGAGACGCGGACTGCGGTTGTCATCAGCGAGGAGCAAGGCGAAGTCGAGAAATTCCGCAAGTGGAAACTGGACATCACTCCGCACCGCCGGTTGATCAAAGAGGGGATCGATCTGCCGGAAGCCATGCGGCAGCAGCCCCAGTTCCGAAACATGCAGCGCATGGCCCTGGACGAGGCGTTCAAAGAAGAGATGCACCCCTTTAGAATCGCCATTGTCTGCGCCATGTGGCTGACGGGCTTCGACGTGCCAAGCTTGTCGACGCTGTATCTGGACAAACCGCTCAAGGCTCACACATTGATGCAGGCCATTGCCCGGGCCAATCGTGTCAACGAGGGGAAAAATAACGGCCTGATCGTCGACTACTGCGGCATCCTCAAGTACCTGCGCAAAGCCCTTGCGACTTTTGCCGGCACGGGTGATGCGGCCCATGGTGGTAAAGGGGGCGAAACTGAACCTGCCAAACCCGAGGAAGAACTCCTGACGGACTTAACCGAGGCCATCGGGTTTGTTCGAACGTTCTTGAGTGATCGCGATGGATCACTGGACAAAATCATCACAAAAACGGGTTTCGAACGCAACGCAGCAATTCGCGCCGCCAAAGAAGCGGCCAACGAGAACGACGAGACGCGCAAGCGGTTCGAGGTGATGTGCCGGGAGGTATTCAAGAAGTTCAAAGCGTGCATCAACGTCAAGGGCGTGAACTCGCATCGAACGGAATACGGCGCGATTAATGTGGTCTACAAGAGCCTCCAGCAAGATCGCGAAAAGGCCGACATCACCGACATCATCCGCCAATTGCACCAGGTGGTTGACCAGGTGATTGAGGTGCAGCCGGACACGGTGGTCGAGGAGCAGGCCCCCTACGACATCAGCAAAATCGATTTTGACCGGCTGCGAAAGGAGTTTGAGCGCAGCAAGGCCAAGCGCACGACCGTCCAGAATCTCAAGCAGGCCATCGAAAAGAAACTGAGGCGCCTGCTCGAACAAAACCCGCTGCGTACGGACTTCCAGCGGTATTATGAGGAGATCGTGGCCGAGTACAACCGTGAGAAAGATCGGGTAACCATTGAAAAGACATTCGATGCGTTGCTTTTGTTTAACAATGAACTTGATGAAGAAGAGCGCCGGGCCATGCGTGAAGGCCTTGATGAAGAGTCCCTGGCAATTTTCGACCTTCTGAAGAAGCAGGAACTGAACTCATCCGATATCAAAAGAATCAAGGCTGTGGCCGTCGGGCTGCTTGAGAGGCTGAAGGCTGAGAAGCTCAGAGTGGATCACTGGCGAGACAAAGAGTCGACCCGAGATGCTGTGCGAATAGCAATTAAGGATTTCCTCTGGAGTGATGAGACCGGTCTGCCGGTCGACGCCTATGACGAAGACGAGGTTCATATCAAAGCGGAAGAGGTCTTTGTTCACGTGTTTCGAGCGTATCCTACGGTGCCATCACCTTACTATGCAGCGGTAGTATCATGATTGCAAACCGCTCACGGCAAAAGATGGACGGGCGATGGGACAGGTGAGCTGCTTGTGTTTTGATTCCGTTTATTCAGGATAGGAGGTTTTATGAGTACACTCAATGATTTAGAAAAAATATCTCAAAAATATTCTGATTCTGCTGAGGAGTTTATCCGGTCAGGTGTAATATTGAATCTTAAAGAGAAACAGCGATTGCTTCAGATCGAACGTTTTGAAATTTTGTCCAGATATCAGGCGACCACCGTGAAAGAATTAAATCATAAAATCACAGAAGGAAAGGCACCTGAACATCCTGGCTGGGAAGATTTGATCGAGCTTAAAAATATTGAAGCGGAAATAAAAGAGATAGAGAATGATATCAAAATATTATAAGCAAATCCAAAGAAATGTCGAATCTAAATTTACCGATATTTTACACTCCACCGAGCTAATCCGGGGAACAGCAGGCAGAATTAGAAAGCTCAGACTTTATTTAATCGACAAGACCTTCGTGGATATCTGGTATTCAACTGACGGCAGTTATTCCTTTCACTGGAAGCAGAGCGCTATAAGAAACGCCATTTACCGTCATGATAACGCGCCGCATCGGAAATGGAAAAATGTCTCAACCTTTCCCAAGCATTGCCATGACGGCGACCAGCTAAATGTTACTGAAAGTTTTTTGCCGGATGATTACAAAAAGGCGATAGAGGAGTTTCTTCGTCTGGTCAGAGAAAAGATGGCCGATAAACAACTAACTGAAAAAAAGCAAAGATAGCACCAGTTGATTGAATGCAAATCAAAAAAGATTCAAAAGTCAATGTCACATACCGCCTTGATCTGGGCACCGGAGCAATGCTCCGACCTGAAACCTGGGATCGGGCCACACTAAGTATCTGAAAATTTCTATAAAGAGCTCTAAATATAGCCGTTTTTTGAGTCGCAAAAACACCATTTCAGAAGGTGAGTTGGGTGTAAATCAAGGCCGTTGGTAAACGCTGATCCTTGTCTATTGACAAACCGTAGCTCCGAAGCCCTTTTTTTAGGTGTCAGGTGTCAGGGTTAAGGGGGAAACCAGGTGACCAATAGAAATTTTATGGACGTGGAGGATCTTGAGGTCTATAAAAAGTTGTGTCGATTACCCATCGATGTCTGTTGTTGAATGGATTGGAGAAAACATTGGAACGGAAAGTCCCAGAGCGAGAACGCCGCTGCAGTTAGCTGAGGAAACGGCAGTGTATGGCGTAAATGATGAATCGTTCCCTCAGGGCTGCATGCCTCCTGACACCTGACACCTGAAACCAAATAGCCATGCCAATCTTAGCAAACAACAGTCTTGATTTACACCCAGGTGAGTTGTTAGAAAATTCAGTTGCAAAGAAATTTTTTACAACTGCCGCGGATAGGAAAAAATACAAAACAAAATATTTTAAACTAAATTGAGCGATTTTTTACTCGATCTGCACCAATCTCTTATGCATCAAGATCTCAGTACATCTTTTCGCAAAAAATCGCTCAACTTAGGTTCAATTTGAATGCATTATATGTTGCGCTGTGTTCGGGTTTCAATCGATCTTTGAAGGCTGGTTTTGAAAAAGCCTTATTCAACTCGATATGAGATCGTGATCATCCAATCCGCATAGGCTGGATCTATCTTTTTCATGAAATCAATAACTCTTTGTTTGAACGTGGTCTCTATGATTGCAGACTGACCGGGCCATAGCCGAAACTTGACCCGTTCAACAATTGCCCGTAGAGCAGGAGGGTTTCCGATCCCCTTTAATAGAAACAATCTCCTGCAGATAAATACGCTGTCTTAAATAATTATGCCACCACGTCCAAACGACTCACGCCTCCGGGCATCCTTGTTAATCTGATCTTGGTGGGGATTTCATCTTCTACCTTTTTGACATGGGAAATAACGCCCACCATTTTGCCGTTATTTTTCAAATCTTTCAGTGTGGACAGCACCTTGTATAAGGTTTCATCATCCAGACTGCCAAAGCCTTCGTCCACAAAAAGAGACTCTATTTTACGGCCGTTGCCGGACATATCGGAGAGTCCCAGCGCCATGGAAAGGCTGACTAAAAAGCTCTCACCGCCGGACAACGTGTTGACGGATCTGCGGGCGCTATGCAGAAGGTCCTCTATTTCCAGGCCCAACCCGTTCATCTCACGACGTCTCAAATAATAGCGACTGCTGAGGCTTTCAAGATGTTTATTGCTGTGTTCCAGCAGGCGCTCCAGCATCAGTTCTTGAATACGCGTCTTGACCTCGGCTTGGCCGGCGGTTTCAAAAAAACGTTTCTCTTCATTTAATCTGTTACACAAATTTTCCTGTTGTTCCAATTCTTGTGTCTTTTGTTGATATTCTTTTTCCAGTATTTGGTAATGCTCCAGACGTTCAAAGGCTTCGGAAATATCTTGCGCCAACTGATTTTTTTGTTTACGTAAATCCTGGATCTTTAAACTCAGGTCTTCTGATGCCTGGTCGGCGATCTCCTTTAAATCTTCTGTGTCAAGTTCTTTTCGGATGGTCTCCAAATTCTTTGTGTATCTGATAATTTCGCTATCAACGACTTCCGGCTTCTGATCCAGGGCCTGCCGCTGTTCAGGGCTTAAAAGGCTGTTGTGGATCTCCTCCAGGGTACTGAAGTCTGAAGAAGCAGCCTCGCTTAAAATTTTTTGCTCCAGTTGTTCACATTCATTTTGAGCGTCCTGCCATATCTTTTCCGTTGTCTGTTTCAGGTTTTGCTTTTCCGACAGAGTGTGACGAACCTGCCGGGTTTCCTGTTGAATGGCTTCACGTTTTTCTTGCTCCTTAAGCAGCATTTTTTCCACTTCCTTTTTTTCCTGAAGCGCATCCCCGGTTCCAAAGGTCTTTTCTCGTTTGATTTTCAACGTGTGTAAGGCCTCTTGCTCGGTTTCAATTTGTCCTTCCACATCTTTTATCTCTTTTTTCAAGCGGTCGCATTCTACCGGCAAACTCCCGGCTTTGTTTTTTAACGCAAGAATCTGTTCGTTCAATTCGCGACGGTTATTGACGTGGCTGCGATAATCAAGCCCTATGTTTTCCAGGCGTCCAATCAGTTCGCTCTCTTTTCCCGGAGCCGGAATCGCCAGGTTAAAGACTTCAAGACTTTCATTAAGGTTTTGCACCAGATCGGCTTCTTTTTGCCTGGCCGTCCGGATCTCCTGCTGGATAGCGGCTAAATTTTTCCCGCAGCGATTCACGTCGTTTTGAAGCTGGTCGGCGGCCTTTTGTCTTTCGTTTGTTTTGACGGATTTTTTCTGGAGAGCCCTGTCGATCTTTTCCGTTTTCTTAGATAGTTTGCGAATGCGCTTAATCCGGCCCTGCTCCTTTCGCACATCTTTTTTCAGAGCCCGGATGGCTTGGGTAACCGATGACCGTTCTCCAAGAGCCCATTCGGTCCCGGTTGCCCGGATGAGAAGGCTCCACCGTCGTCTTGTTTCACTAAAACGGTCATGCCGACTTTTTAGCCCGGCAATTTGATCCGAGAGGGTTTTGGCTTGTTGTTTAAGGCTCTCAATCCGGTGCTTCTGCTCGCGAACCACCTCTGCGGGATCCTTTTCGAAGGGCGGTTTACGGTCCGCATAGGGGTGATCCAGCGACCCGCACAGGGGACAAATCTCCCTTTTTTTAAGCTGCTTTCTGCACGGTTCGAATCTTGCAATATTGTTAACCCCGGACAGGGTGTTCTGCTCCTGTTCCAAGCGTTTGAGCAGGTCGCCGTGCTGCTGCTCAGCGGCCTTGAGGGCCAGTTCCAGGGCATTGCCGTCTCCTTTTTCCTGCCGGTCATAAGTTTTGCAAAGCTTGAGCATGGATTGAAAATACATCCGCTGTTTTTTCTGGTCTTCGATCGTTTTATCCAGCGTTGCCGGAGAAGCGCCGGCCAGGAGGGACGCCTGCATTTTTTTCAGCTCAGCCTGGCGGGCGATGAGTTTATCCGCTTTGTTCTTCAGTTTTTCTGTTTTGCGTTTGGCTTTCGTCAGTAATGCGGACGCTTTTTTCTCGGCCTTTTGGGCGGATATCTGCTGAACGCTATGTGCGGACAGGTCTTTACGAGTGGATTTCAGATCCTCCAGAGCGTCTTTAGGACCCGCAATGTTGCCGGCCATGTTTTCATCGACGGCATAAGCCTCGATCCAGGTCTCCGTTTTCGCCAGAAGCGATTTATTTTCTGCGAGTTGCAGCCGGGTTGCCTGTTGGTGTTGCACATTCATTTGGAATCGGTTTTCAAGAGACGATCGCCTTTGGTTAAGCGTCTGAAGCAAAGCGCTCAGCGTCTGTATCTCCCTGTCGATTTCCAGCGCCTTTTCGATCAACTGGCGGTGCTCGTTCTCGACGTTCTGATTCTGTTTGGCTTCAAGGGCCTGTTCCCGATCTTTTGCTTCCAGCGCTTCGAGCCGATGTTCCAGATCGGTTGTTTCCGCCTTAAGCGTATTCAGGGTGTTCAAATATTCGGAGGTTTTTTCTTTGCGGCGGTTGAGCCGGTCGATGTCTTTTTCAAACGGTGCGGCATCCGTCGCCTTTTTTAGCCGCAAAAGATCGGACTGCATCTGCTCTTTTCGGCCCCGGGCTTCGGCCAGACCCATCTGATTTTTGTCATATTCATCTTTTAATTGATTAATTAACCGGATCTGTTCTTTTTTTTCATTGAATTTGGATAAGGTTCGTTCGGTTTCTCGAAAATCATCCTCCAACTGTTCGGCGGTGTCCTCAAGCGTCTTAACCTCTGACGGAGGCATGAACGGAAAGTTTTGAATCTCTTCTTTTAGTGCTGTAAGTTTATTATCTTCTGTTTCAGCATTTTTAACCACTTCTTCTACAACGTTTGAATACATATCATGACCGGCGATTTTTTCTAAAATTTCAACCCGCTCATAATCCAGGGCGTTTAAAAAGGCGGCAAATTCCCCCTGTGCCAGCATGACGGATCGGGAAAAGCGCTTATAATCGAGGCCGGTCAGTTCAGTGATACAGCTTCGAACCGCAACGATGTTATTTGCAAGCACGTGCTCAGTGCCGTTCAGTTCGACAAGGCTCATTTCCGGCGCAAGGGGGTTACCCTCGTCAAGATGCAAAAACCAGGTCGAGCGGAACACATCACCGCCCACCGAAAACGTCACCGTTGAATAGCATTCCGAGGTTTTTTTACTCACGATCTGCTCTGACGAATTTTTAAGACGGACCATCTCGCCGTAAAGTCCCAGTGAAATCGCATCAAAAATAGTACTCTTCCCGGATCCGTTGGGACCGGTAATCGCAAATAGACCTGCTTCCCGCAGTGGCGGGCGGTCAAAATGAATCTCCCATTCCCCTTTTAATGTATTTATATTTTTAAACCGAACATTTAAAATTTGCATAGTCCTTACCCTGGTTATTTTTTAAAGTCGGGGCATCCCGCTATATATTCAAGCAGTGTGTAATTCACTGATGTTGGTTAACAGCGGTCATTTATTACTTTCCATCGGAATTCGAAGGTCTGGTTTCAGGTGTCGGGTGTCAGGTGTCAGGAGGACGAACGTAAGAGCTGACACCTGAACACTGACACCTGAAACCTGGATTGCTTGAGCTAAATCACCAACAATCTTGATTTACACCTATTCAAGCAGAATACATAACCCCCTAAAATTAATAATTATCAATATAATGCCGTTTCCTATCACTACTTGGAGACAACGATCAGGCCCGTAAAGAAAAAAGAATATAGCATAGTATGAGGCCGGGCAAAAGCAAAACTTAGGGGCTTCGACCCAATTGGAATAGTGGAATGATGGGTAAGCTTGTCCTGAACCAAGTTGAAGGAAAGGTGTTTTTTACTATTAAAATGGGTTGTTTCGGCCTTTACCCCCGATATTCTCTCCGAGCCGGAGGCCAGCATTCCGGCATTCCATTCTTCCATTCTGATGGCATAAACATGTTGCATTAAAAAAACATGTATTCTCAAAAAGTTATAGAATTTCCGAGACATTCAATTAAACTCAATATGTTTATTTGTTCCCGGCTCATATTTTAACGTCTATCTTTTGTCATTTGGGCCGTTTTTGTGGTATGTAATAGAGTTCTTTTGTTTTTATCCCCTGTTCCAATGGAATCTCGATCGATTTTACTGGGGAATACAAATCCTCCGCAATAAAGTATTTTTAATGATTATACCGGTATGCTCCGGATCGGTAGGATACCGGGAAGGGCAAAGTAAAGATGAAACTCGTATTTCTGCGGCACGGGCAAAGCACCTGGAACATGGAAAACAAATTTACCGGATGGACTGATGTTGATCTGTCCGACCAGGGTGTCCGGGAAGCGCACGACGCCGGCAAGGTGCTCAAATCCCAAGGCTATTCTTTCGATGTGGCTTACACATCCGTGCTCAAGCGCGCCATTCGAACGCTGTGGATCGTCCTGGAAGAAATGGATCTTATGTGGATACCCGCGCATTGCTCCTGGAAGCTCAACGAACGGCACTACGGCGATCTCCAGGGCCTCAACAAGCAAGCCACTGCCGAAAAATACGGCGACGAGCAGGTTCATATCTGGCGACGGAGCTACGATATTCAACCGCCACCTCTGGCCCTGACGGATCGTCGTCACCCCCAATTCGATCCACGCTATGCGAATCTCAACCCGGACGATCTGCCCTCAACAGAATCTCTCAAAGATACCCTCAACAGAGTACTTCCATATTGGCGGCAGACGCTTCAGCCCGCTTTGAAGCAAGGCCGCAGGATGATCATCTCTGCCCACGGCAACAGCATCCGGGCTCTGGTGAAACACCTGGAAAATGTGTCCGATGAGGACATCGTGGGGCTGAATATACCCACCGGCATCCCCCTGGTTTACGAGTTTGACAACGATTTGCGCCCCGTACGGCATTATTTTTTGGGTGAGGAAGAGGCTGTCACCAAGGCGATAGCTTCTGCGGCAGCGAAATCAAAGCAGCAATGAACATCATACTTGGATTAAACCGCGATGGCACAAAGGACACAAGCCGGGTTTGACAGATTCGTAATCCGCATCAAGCACCGGATGCAATGCAAATTGGGCGCATGATAAGGAAAGTGGGATAGGTGCCGGATGTGGACATTCAGGAATTTTTTCGATGCGATTGTAATATCTTCAAATTATGGATTTCGTAAACCTGACACCTGACACCTGACACCTGAAACCTGAAACCTGAAACCTAAAAAAAGCTTCGGAGCCACGGTTTGTCAATAGAAAGGCATCAGCGTTTACCAACGGTCTTGATTTCCAACCGTTTAAGATGATTTTAGGGCTCGTTTTAGGCTTCTTTTTTTGTTATTATGGTGGTACTCCAGTCGGCTGATGTGAAGAGTAATATTGCTGTTTAGAATATAAGTGATGTGCAGAAGTATCACCCGGTATAAGGCATGAAATCATACCAATCCCGATTTTTGCGGCCATCAAACCGATAAAACAGATGCCCGCTCTACCCTGATCCATAATAAGGCCCGTTTTGGGTCTTGACCCAGCTCAAATTCCGCCACTGTGAATTCATTGGCCGGTTCTGTGGAAGAAGGTTCCAACCGAATGCCCAGTCGGCTCAGTTTCAGAAAAACCGTCTTCAGCCTCAAATGCTGCTCCGGGTTCAACAAGACGGCGTTCAAGTGATCGATATGATCTTCCGGTGTGTCCGGCTCGGCATTGATTTCTTCCAGCTTCCTCTTGATGTTGCTGAGTACTTCTAACGACTTTTGGGTCTGATCATCGTCTGCTTCAGAAGGGTTCGGATCCGTCTGAAGATCTGAACCTTCGGGCTGTTGAACCTTGAATTCCAGCAACTCTTGCTGTTTTTCCAGATCTTCCTTCCATAGCTGAAGATCGGTGATTTTTTCAAAAGCTTGGGTGAAAAGACTTACCAATACACGGTGCTGAACTTTCAGGCGGGTTTCGGCCAAATCGGCAGCCGGATCAATCACCTTAAAGTTCTCGAAGTAAACCGCTTTCTGAGGAACGTCCCTGCGGACAATTTCACCGTCTTTTTCCGTTCCGAAAAATTTTTTTTCCTTTGGTTCAGCCACGAGCATTGCAAATGCCCGGGATGCATTCGTACGCTGAAAAAACTTCTTGAGCGCTTTGGTGGATTGCAGTAGACCGGTCAACTCTTCACGACTTATGAACATGGCTCTGAGTAGAGGATCATCGTCCCAACGACCGGGATCGAAATCCACGGGTCCCGGAACTTGAGGAATGAGCCCGGAAATGTATTGCATGGCGTGCCGAATTGACGGAATAATCTTTTTTCGGAATCTGCGAACGGGTAAAATCGTGGAATCGCTTTCCCGTACGATCCTTTCGATCTCATCCATGACGGCGGCCTCTTTTTTATGATTCAGCGGTCGGCGGGAACTCCCGTAAACCAACCGCTGATAGAATGCTGTCAATAGGCTTTTCAAACTCATGGCAATGAGGCCTCAAAAGTTATCCCTAACGTTGGGTAAAGAATCCTGGCCCAAAGGACCAGGCTTTGGTTATCCCCAGAGGGGATTTAGTTTGCCGGCATTTAACAATTTACGGAGTACTGGAGTATTGGAGTGGTGGAGTAATGGAAGAAACCCCTTTTTTCATCGCTCTCAGAAAACAGATCCCTGTAGAAAATCTGAAAATTTAAAGCTCTTTTTTTTAAATCAACACTCCAATACTCCATTACTCCATTACTCCGGTTGATTTATACGGGCAGAGCCATCTATCTCTGACCTGACCCAGATGACCAGATTTTCAATGCCTATGCCTGTATAGCGATCTTTTTAACTTCTTCCGACACATGGTTTTCAAACTGCTTAAAGTTTTTCTGAAAATTTGCGGCAAGTGCCTTGGCCTTCTCACGGTAAGCAGCTTTATCCTGCCAGGTATTCTCGAGCATGAGAACCTCGGGCGCAACATTGGGACAAGTGACCGGGATATGCAGTCCGAATATTTCATCCTTTTTGGTTTGGATCTTTGCAAGCGTGCCGTCCAGAGCTGCCCTGACCATGGCACGGGTATCCCGAATAGGCATGCGCTTTCCAATGCCGTAAGGTCCGCCGGTCCATCCGGTATTGACGAGCCAGCAGTTGACCTTGTGCGTTTCAATCTTCTCGCCCAGCAGCCGAGCGTACACGGCCGGATTAAGCGCCATAAAAGGCGCGCCGAAGCACGCGCTGAAGACCGCCGAAGGCTCTGTCACGCCTTTTTCCGTGCCGGCGAGTTTTGCCGTATAGCCGGATAGAAAATGATAAATTGCCTGGTCCTTGGTGAGTTTGGAAACCGGGGGCATAACACCGAATGCATCGGCGGTCAGAAAAATGATATTGCCGGGTTGACCGCCCATTCCGCCCCTGACGGTGTTTGGAATATGGGAGATTGGGTATGCCGCACGGGTATTTTCGGTCAATGAATCATCGTCAAGATTGATGCGGCGAGTGTCGAAATCCAGTGCGACATTTTCCAGTATGGTCCCAAACCGTCGTGTGGTTTCATATATTTCCGGCTCTGCGTCTTTGGAGAGTTTTATCACCTTGGCGTAGCAGCCGCCTTCGAAGTTGAATACACCGTTTTCACTCCACCCGTGCTCATCATCGCCGATGAGCATGCGTTCCGGATCTGCGGAAAGCGTGGTTTTGCCGGTACCGGAAAGGCCAAAAAATATCGCTACGTCACCACTTTTGCCGATATTCGCCGAGCAGTGCATGGACAGGACGTGTTTTTGTGGAAGCAGATAATTCATGATCGTGAAAATCGATTTTTTGATCTCACCGGCATAGCTCGTGCCGCCGATAAGGATCAGCCGCCTGGAAAAGTGAACGAGAATGAATGTGGGCGAAACCGTGCCGTCAACCTCGGGATTGGCCATGAAACTCGGTACATTGATGACCACGAAATCCGGCCGGTGCTGCGTAAGATCTTTTTTATCAAGGATGCGGATAAACATGTTCCTCGCAAACATACTGTGCCATGCCGTCTCGGTGATGATCCTTACGGGAATCCGATAATTGGCATCTGCGCCGGCATAACAGTCCTGGATATAAATATCCCTGCCCTGCAAATAAGCACACATGCGCTGGTGCAGCAGTTCGAATTTCCATTCATCGAAGGGGATATTTACCTTCCCCCACCAGATATTATCCTGGCTCGACGGTTCCTTGACGATGAATTTGTCCTTGGCCGCCCTTCCCGTATGCTGACCGGTGCGTACCACGACGGGACCCAGATGGGAAATAAATCCCTCCCGTCGCCTGACCACATCTTCATACAGCGCCGGTGTGGATAAATTCCGGTACACATTGCCGGGATTGACAATACCGTGCTGCTCGATACCGAAAGTTTCTCTTTTATGAATATGCTGATGTTCCATGGTACTTCTCCTTTCTTCTTATTGTCCCATAGGAATAAGTTAAAGCCGTAGAAGTTAAAAGTGTCTAAAGTGATCTAAAGTGCCTAAAGTTATGGTATCGCTTCGCTCCTTTGATTTTATATAATTGGCAAAATTCCTTTACTTTAGCTCACTTTAAACTTTAGTTCACTTCCAACTCTTGCAGCGATTCTTCAGGCAGAGCCGGAGAACTCTGACCTGCCCCAGAGGACCAGGTTTTCAAGATTAAATAAATCCTAAATGAGAGAAAATGAAGTATCTATTGTTCCTTTTTTTCTATTGAATCCGCCGTCGGGTCCAGTTCCTTGACAATTTTTGCAGCTTCTTCAACCTTGACCCTGGCTTTCGCGGCTTTGCGAAAGACTTTATCGGCTTCTTTCTCAGCATTATCCGCCGCTATTTTCAATTGAGTCCCCAGGTCTTCTTCGGATTGCCCGGTATTGTTTTCCAATTCCAGCAGTTTTGCTCTGGCCGTTTCTGCGATCTCTCGAGTTTTGGCCGCCTCCTTTTCGGCCTCAACGGCTTTTTTTTCGGCATCCGCAAGCGCATCCATGGCAACTGCCATATGACCGGCCGTTCCCTCCTCAGGTTCGGCATCCAATGCAATGTCCTCGGCTGCCAAAACAAAGGCTGTGACCGGCAGCCGAGAGACAATTTCTTCAATTGGGGCATCAATCGGGCAGGTTATTTGGTCGCCGCGAAGACGAAACGGCAAAAAAACCACGGCAGCGTCCGCCGAATATTCCGAAAGTTTATCTATATCAGCATTTGTGACAATGATCGGTTCAGCCTCGATTCTCGCTTCTTCAAGATTGTTTTTCAAATCCGTTAAATTTTCCGACGTATCCGCGGTGTAACCGGCAGCCAGCACACGAATTTTGGCCGCGCCCCAGGGGTCGCTGCGGGTTATCAAATAACCGAGCAGCAGCATCAGACGACTGGTGGCATCATTTAACCACCACACATCAATCCGCCGACCCTCACCAGGAATATTCTCCAGCGTGTTCCATTTATCTTCATCCGCATCCAAAAGCACAATATTTCGCCCCAGACGATACGCCGCTCTCAAATTTCGTCCAAGGTTGATTTCTCTTTGGTGGTTTGTGATTTCCGATTCAGGGTCCAGCCAGTTCAGCAGGATGGTGTTGGCTTTCAACGGTCCGACACCGGTGGACTGGATCAGGGTATTTAAGGCAATATCGAGATCCGGAGCAAAAACCACCAGCGGAAACGCCGCAAAACCATGCGCGGCAATATCCGACCGGAGTTCGGATTCGCTTTCCTCCTGGAGTTTCAGCATCTTGATCCCTTTTCCTTCTAAAATTTTGACAACGGTTGTCAGCCCGCTTTTTCCCTCGATCCATGAGGCAAAGCGCAACAACCCGGGCCGCCGTTGAGCATCCTTGGAAAACGCGAGGATCTGGGGACGCCAGTCACGATCATGTTCCGGCTCCACATACGCTTCCAAGAGATTCTCTCTGACACGTTGTAAATAATAAGATCGACGACTGTCGGCCCACCGGGCAGGGCCGGCGGTCCGCTTCAGATACTGATAAATCGCAAACAGAATGGAAACGCCAATCAGTCCGGTTTTAAAATCAATGGCCAGCATCACCAAAAGGCAGGCTAAAAATCCCACCAGGCTCAGACGTTGGTCAAACCATTTGAACTTCGGGCGAAAGGAGGGACTGGCGGCTCGAGATTCGTAATAAGTTGCGTAATTAAGCAGACCATAGGAAATGAGAAAAAACATGGACACTACCCGGGCAATGAGATTCAGCTGGCCCATACTAATGGTGGCAAATGCGATGGCGGCCGAAAGGAGTGCGCCGCGCCGGGGGTTGTCGGTCGGGCCGGACCCTTTGGCAAAGGGCAATAGAAAAGGAAAAATCCGATCCTTGGCAAGAGACTGCAAGATCCGCGGTGCCCCCAAAAAAGAGGCCATTGCCGAAGACAGCGTGGCGGCCACCACACCGGCATTAATGAGAACACTGAAACGGGCCACCCGTTTCATGGATCCATAGTCTTTCATCAGGATCTCATTGGAAAGGACACCGGCAAATACAAGGGCCGCACCAAAATAAACCAGTATGGATATCCCCACAGCCATAAAAGTTCCCATGGGCAGGCTTTTCCCGGGATTTTTCAGATCTCCGGACATGCTCACTCCTTGGGTGAAACCGGTCACCGCCGGGAAAAAAATAGCAAAGATTAGCCAAAACTTGGGACCTTGGGAGGGAGCCGTCCAGTTTTGAACCAGAGTTGCCATTTCCCAGTGCACCAAACCACCGGCGAAAAAAGAAAACAGCGCGGCAACCAGAAGCGCCATAACAACATACTGAAAACGGGTCGCCCAGTCCGCACCCAACCAGGCGAAAATGAACAAAAGCGATACAGCGAAAATAGCGATAATTCTGGAAGTAGTAAATATGCTTTGGGGCAGCAGTACCGTCATGGCTTCACCAAATCCGATACAGTAAAACGCGATGGAAACCGATTGTGCCAAAAAAAGAACCATACCAATGGCACCGCCGAATTCCGGACCCAGCGTCCTTGAAATCAAGTAATAGTCGCCGCCGCCTTTGACTTTGATATTGGTGGCGATCGCTGATATAGATATGCTGGTCAGAATCGAAATTACATTTGCAAGGGTGATAATGATCAAAGCGCGTCCCAATCCGGCGCTGCCCACCACATACCCCAGGCGTAAAAACAGAATGATACCCAGAATGGTCAGAATGCTCGGCGTAAAAACACCGGCAAACGTTCCCATGGTACCTGTTTTGTCGCCCGAAACATCCTTTTCGTTGCGGGTATTCATGTGTTATCGTCGCCTATGCAAGTTCCGAATCATAGTACTTAGCCCGAATATTTCATGAAAATTTTCGAGAGGCCTTTTTATTAGCAAAGATATATCATTCATTTTTAGCATATAGGCATTTACGTGTCAAAACTTCCGAAGTGAAATGCTATCTATTATATCTTGACAAAAGGATTCATTTTTATTGTATTGAAAGTGTTTCTTTGTTTCAATTTATTAACTTTCATACATGAGGTTGACATCACTATTTTGCTAATTTTTTAATTGAGCCCTTACCTTTACAAACTTGTTATATATATTTAATTCAAGAGGTTATAAACAAGTCTTTTCCCTGAACACCTGAACATTAAATATAAATAATTGTCTTAAAACCCTTTTTAAGATTTCCCATTGGAAAAGAACATGAAATATAAAACAAACTCTATTTTAGGCGTTTTTCTTCTTTTTAGCATTATTCTTTGGACCATCTCACCGGGTTACGCTCCGGCACAGACTCCATTAAAGGGCGAAGTGCCCCAAAAAACCATTGAGACCCAAACGAATAATACCCAAGTCCCTGTAAAAAAAGTCAAGGCGGTGGATAAAGCCGGAGAGAGCATTGGAAAGGGTATCGACAAATTTAGTCGCTCGGCTTCTTTAAAAATCGGCAAGTGGATCGAAGTTGAGATTTTCGCCGGAATCACCTGGCTCAAACTGCTCTTATGTCTGTTTTTAACCTTTCTGGTAGTCATGGTTGAGCGGTTGCTGCGATGGCTGATCAATTCGGCAATTCGAAAAATGCCGCCTGAAAAAGAGGCCTTTTCATGGCGGAAGCATTTTCTTCAGGCGCTTACCCGGCCGCTTTCTCTTTTTATTTGGTCTTACGGTATCTATAGCGCCCTTTCGCCGCTATACATTCATTTTGTGGCGTCTGATGGAAGCAATCTGGTACACACCGTTGCGCAAAAGGCGGCTGATATCGGCGGGACCGTCGCCCTTTTCTGGCTCATCCTTCTTTTAATCGGAATTTTTGATGTGTATTTGAAAAAATGGGCGGCCGGCACCGAAAGCACCATCGACGACATGCTGGTCCCCATTGTCGGCAAAACGCTTCGGCTGTTCGTTATTGTTATCTGCGGCATTATTATTGTCCAAAATCTCACCGGACTGAAAATCGGTCCCCTGCTTGCCTCGCTGGGAATCGGCGGTTTGGCCGTAGCCCTGGCCGCCAAGGATTCCATCGCCAATTTTTTCGGAACGCTGACCATCCTTTTCGACAAGCCGTTTCAGGTGGGCCAACGGATTACCATCGATAAATACGACGGGATGGTTGAAAATGTCGGCTTCAGGAGTACCCAAATACGAACACTCACCGGTCACCTGGTGACCATTCCCAATGAAAAACTGGTGAACTCTTCCGTGGAAAACATTGGTGAACGGCCCTATATCCGGTGGTTAACCAATATCGGGATCACCTATGACACTCCCCCTGACAAGGTGGAAAAAGCCGTACATATGATCCGGGAAATCCTGGAAAATCACGAGGGCATGAAAGAAGATTTCCCCCCCAGGGTCTTTTTTAACGGCTTCAACGACTGGAGTCTGAATATTATGGTGATTGCATGGTATCATCCGCCCAATTACTGGGACTATCAGGAATGGCTGCAAAAAACCTGCCTTGAGATCATGCGCCGGTTTGAAGCCGAGGATATCGATTTCGCCTTTCCGTCCCGAACCATCTACATGGCCAATGACGATAAACGACAGCTTAAATTAAAAATGCTCAAAGCACAAGAATTTTGATCTTTCTCTAATGAAAGGAAGACGTTGTTATGCCCAGATTCATCAAACGACATTCCAAAAAGGCGGGTACATCCCCGGGTACGCTGATCCATATCGGGGAAAAGAAGACCGAGGAAACAAAAATTACCCTCATCGACTTTGATGAAGCGCATTTGCAGGAACAGGTGATCGAGACCATTGAAGAGGCATTTCCACTCAAAGACCTGCCAACGGTGACCTGGATCAATATCGACGGTCTGCATGATGTCGATATTATCGAAAAAATCGGAGCGCATTTCAACATTCACCCGCTGATCCTGGAAGATATTTTAAATACCGGACAGCGCCCAAAGGCCGACGAATACGAGGACGCCATTTTTGTGGTCTTGAAAATGCTCAATTATGACAAAACAGCTGAACAAATTCTATCGGAACAGTTCAGCCTGGTTTTAGGACCCAATTTTCTGATTTCTTTCCAGGAAATCCAGGGCGATGTTTTCAAGACCGTCAGAGAAAGAATCCGAAAGCCCAAAACCCGAATTCGCAAAGCAGGATGCGATTACCTGTCCTATGCCCTGATTGATGCCATCGTGGATCACTACTTTGTCATCCTGGAAGCACTGGGCGACAAAATGGAAGACCTTGAAGCGGAACTCCTTGATGATCCCACCCGTAACACCGTGGAGATCATCCACGAGATGAAACAGGAAATGATTTATATGCGAAAACACATCTGGCCGATTCGGGAAATCATTAACGGCCTGGTAAAAAGTGAATCTTCTCTGATTCAGGAACAGATGCATGTCTATTTCAGGGATATCTATGACCATACCATACTGATTATCGACACCATTGAATCGTATCGGGATATTCTGGCCGGCATGCTGGATATTTATCTTTCCACCGTAAGCAATAAAATGAACGAGGTCATGAAGGTATTGACGATCATCGCCACCATTTTCATTCCCATTACATTTGTCGCCGGAATTTACGGCATGAACTTTAAGTTTATGCCGGAACTGGAATGGCGCTGGGGATATGTCATGGTCTGGGCCATTATTGTCGTGGTTGCAGGTATTATGATCGGGTTCTTCAAAAAAAACAATGGCTGTGAGCCATTACATAACCAGTTTGTTAATTGCTATCCAAGACTTTTTGGTGTCAGGTGTCAGGTTTCAGGTGTCAGCTAATTCGTTTCTTACTCCTGACACCTGACACCTGATTGCAAGGCTTTCGCTCAAAAAATGAATAAGTTAATGGGTGAAAACCATTTTAACAAATCGGTAATGCTCCCTAACATAACTCTCTGCATATCAGTACTCGATGAACCTTTTTAATAATAAGGAGGTAATCCATGTCCGCAATAAAATCAGAATCCAAGCCCAAAAGGCGCAAGGTCGCCTTTTCCCTGACGTCTCCCGATGCCAAAGAGGTGATACTCATGGGAGATTTCAACCAGTGGAATCCCAAAAAGCATTCCATGAAAAAGGACGGCAACGGGGTGTGGAAAAAAACGACCCTGCTGTTCCCTGGAAAATACGAATACCGGTTTCTGGTGGACAATCGATGGGAAAATGATCCGGAAAACAATCAGACGTGCCTCAACCGCTTCGGAAGTAAAAATAATTTCATCGTGGTGCCGTCATCGTAAGCAATTTGCCCCGGATGATTCAGCGATTAAAACGGCAATTCCGATGGCTCCCCGGGTGGATGCTCAATACCCTCTGAAGGCTGCGCAAATCAAGCGGCATTTTAACTTTCGGACCGTTCAAACCCTTAACCCGCGAGCGATCAATCGAAAACATCATTACTTCACCTGTTTGGAAAAGGAATTGAACCCATGAACCCTGAGACAGTTGAGTTTCCAAATCTCCCGGAACGCTTGAGCGGACTTGGGAAACTGGCGGAAAATCTCTGGTGGAGCTGGCATCCCGCAGCAAGAATGCTGTTTAAAATGCTCGACCGCCAGGCATGGAAGGAGAGCGGACACAACCCCGACAAGATGCTCAGAGAGATGCCGGTTGAAATTTTGGAGGCGGCCACTGCCAACAACGATTATTTACGCAGTTATGATGTGGTGCTCTCTCAGTTTTACCGGTATCTATCGGACAAATCGTGCCGGTTTTTGAACAATTTTTCATATGATCCGAACACCTTTGCCGTCGCTTATTTTAGCGCTGAATACGGACTTCATCGTTCCTTGCCCTTTTACGCCGGCGGTCTGGGATTTCTGGCCGGAGATCACATCAAGGAATGCAGCGATTTAGGTGTTCCCCTGGTGGCCGTAGGTTTCATGTATCCCCAAGGGTATCTTCATCAACAAATTCGCGAAGACGGCTGGCAGGAAAATATTCATGAAACCATCGACAGAGACGCCGCACCGATTTCCAGGGTACTTGATAATGAGGGTCGGCAGCTTGTGGTTCGGGTTCCCTTCATTGATCCGGCAATCCATGTGGGCGTCTGGAAAGTAAACGTCGGACGTATCTCCCTGTATCTTCTGGATACGGATATCGAGGACAACGACCCGTGGAACCGGGGCATATCGGCCCGTCTTTACATCGGGGACATGGAGCAGCGACTGCGCCAGGAAATCGTTCTGGGTATCGGCGGCGCCGAAGTTTTGGAAATTCTGGGAATCAAACATCATTTGATGCATCTTAACGAAGGGCATGCCGTTTTTGCGATTTTGGAACGCATCCGTGACCGTATAATCGGAGGTATGCCTTATCCCCAGGCCATGGAACAGGTGAAAAACACCACCGTTTTCACCACACATACGCCGGTTCCGGCCGGTCATGATGTCATCCCGTTTCACCTGATGGAAAAATATTTTCATGCCTACTGGCCGGCTCTGGGCTTAGATCGTGACACCTTTCTTCAACTGGGGATCCACCCGGAGCAACCTCATGCAGGCTTTAACCTGACAGCCTTTGCCCTCAGAATGTCGGCGCATCGCAACGGCGTCAGCAAACGGCATGGAGAAGTGTCCAGGCAGATATGGCAAAGTCTCTGGCCGGACGTATCCGAGTCAGAGGTCCCTGTGGATCATATCACCAACGGAGTCCATTCCCCAACCTGGATTGAACCTCGAATGAAACGCCTTTTCGATACCCATTTGGGCCCGGAATGGTTGGCCGATCATGACAATCCCCTTGTCTGGGAACTGATCGATAAAATTCCGGATGAAGCACTGTGGAGAACCCATTACTGGTTAAAAATCAAACTCATCGATGCCGTCCGGGAGCGATCACGCCGCCGCTGGGTTGGAGATCGCGTCAGCCCTTCCATTGTGATTGCCGGTGGAACATTGCTCGATCCGTCGGTGTTAACTCTGGGTTTTGCGCGGCGTTTCGCCACTTACAAGCGTGCCGAC
This sequence comes from Desulfobacteraceae bacterium Eth-SRB2, assembly GCA_004193595.1. Taxonomy (GTDB): domain Bacteria; phylum Desulfobacterota; class Desulfobacteria; order Desulfobacterales; family UBA11574; genus S5133MH16. Next base: position 7,604 of record RPGQ01000019.1, on the reverse strand, counting down.
TTGATTTTTTATGATATGGAACGCTTGAAAAAACTTCTCAATGACCGCTGGCGGCCCATCCAGATTATCTTTGCCGGCAAAGCACATCC
>RPGQ01000019.1:0-7205 GCA_004193595.1 Desulfobacteraceae bacterium Eth-SRB2 | reverse complement strand
CTGATGACCAGGTGAAGGGGAGAAGGTCGCTTAGGGGATGCCAGGATAACCCGCGCATCCACCACACAGGGCTTGCCCTCACGGACCATAACCGGGTTCATGTCCAATTCCACAATCTCCGGAAAATCAACGACCAGTTGTGATAGACGCAGAATCATCTCCTCTATCAACCCCATATCTGCGGGCGGGCGGTTGCGATATCCCTTCAGAAGGGTGTATATCTTGGTGTTCTCCATTAACCGGCGGGCAAGTAAAACATTGAGCGGCGGCAGACCGATGGCCCGGTCTTGGAGCGCTTCGGTAAAAATTCCCCCCATGCCGAACAAAATCACCGGTCCGAAGTTTTCATCCTGTTTGCTTCCCATAAGAATTTCATAATCCGGCTGCCGGATCATGGATTGCAGGGTCACCCCCTGGATATCGGCTTGGGCATCGTATGCTTTAGCATTTGCTAGAATTTCATCATATGCCTTGCGGACATCCGCTTCCGTGCGAAGATCCAGCCGTATTCCATGGGCGTCGGTTTTGTGCAGGATATCGGGAGAAAGGATTTTCATGACCAGAGGATATCCGATTTGTCCGGCCAATTGAACCGCCTCCTGGGCGAAAGTAGCTACCTGCGTGCGAATTACCGGTAGGCCGTAAGCCGCCAGCAGAGCCTTGGATTCAAGTTCGGTCATAACCGGCTTGCTTTTAGAAAGCGCCGTATCAATGAGCTTTCGGGCTTGACGGCGGTCAAAAGCAATCGACCGGGGCAGCTTCGGAGGAATTTCCTGGAGTATCTTAAGGTTGCGGGAATAATCAACCATGTAGAGAAAGGCCCGAATGGCATCTTCCGGTGTGTCGTAGGTGGGAATTCCGGCTTGATTCAGAATTTCTTTGCCTTTGGCCACATCCACGCCACCCATCCAGGCGGTAAACAGAGGGTATTGTTTGTTTTGAAAGCTCGACGCCAGCATTTGGGCAACTGCCGTTGGATCGGTCATGGCCTGTGGAGAAAGGATCACAAGGACACCGTTAAATTCTTTGGCTCCAACACAGATTTCTACGGCGGCGGCAAAGCGCTGGGGGGACGCATCTCCTAATATGTCGATGGGGTTGGACCGGCTCCAGAGGGGCGGTAATACGCCATCCAGCTTTGCAAGGGTTTCCGGTTTCGGCTCAACGGGTTCCGAACCGTAGCGGCTCAGGACATCGGCCGCCATAACCCCGGGCCCGCCGGCATTGGTAATTACCGCCAGCCTGGCTCCGGTGGGACGCGGCTGTCTGGCCATCAATTCGGCGCAGTCGAAAAGCTCTCCGATGGTGTCTACCCGTACAATGCCCGCACGCATGAAGGCCGCATCGTAGACATTGTCTTCCCCTGCCATTGCCCCGGTGTGAGAAGCCGCCGCCTTGGTTCCGGCAGGACTGCGTCCGGACTTGAGCACGATGATCGGTTTGGATCGGGACACGGCCCGGGCCGCGCTCATGAATTTACGCACATGGGTCAGGCTCTCTATGTAAAGTAAAATGCTGCTTACCTGGGGATCGGCACCCAAAAAGTCGATCAAATCGCCGAAATCCACATCCACCATGGAACCGATACTCACAAAATGGCTGAAACCGAAACCTTCCTGCATGGATAGATCGAGGATTGCCGAGCAAATAGCACCACTCTGAGAGATAAACGCCAGGTTTCCCTTGTAGGGCATATGGGCGGCAAAGCTGGCGTTCAGATTTTGCTGTGGACAAATGATCCCCAAACAATTGGGGCCGATAATTCGCAGGCCGCCCTCACGGGCATATTTTGCAATTTGCGCTTCTATTTTCTGCCCCTTGGTACCGGCTTCCTTGCCGCCGGCGGAAACGATGATGGCACCTTTGACACCCTTTTGCACGCAGTCTTTGACAATAGACGGCACCGTTTCAATGGGGGTGGCGATAACGGCAAGGTCAATGCTGTGTTCGACTGTTTGTATCGAAGAAAGAGTCTTGAGGCCATGGATGGTCTTGTGCCGAGGATTCACCGGAAACAGCTCTCCTTGGAAACCGCTCTGGACGAGGTTTAACATGAGGGTACTGCCGACACTGTCCGCCTTTTCACTGGCACCGATCACCGCGATCGCACCGGGATTGAAAATTCGGTCCAGATTATAAATGCCCATGTTAACCTCCTTAAAAGATTGCTAAAAAGAAAAATTGAAAATGTTTCACAAATACGATACTAAAGAATAAGTTACCGTATGCCCCATCCCATCCATACCAATGAAGTTGAAGAATAGCTTGATCAAAATATTTTAAGTTAGTGCTTCTTTACTTTAATTAATATATTATAAACTTTCAATAAGGTTTTGAAACCACTTCTGGTGACAGCGGGAGCGTAGGATTATGGAAAGCCATCAAAAAGTTTTGTTTATTGATGCTGCTACAGCATTTTACCGCATAAGTCGGTTCACTGTGGGTGAGCCCTTCTTCGGCCCAATCGATCTTGGCCTTCATCTTGCCGGCCGGTACAAGTCATTGAATATTGGAACAGGATTGCTGGCAGGATCCATATTTCCGGGGGCAAACCGGCTGTTTTTCAATGGCTTTTCTCCATGCTGGACCGGCTTTTACGTTTCGTCCATGGGAGGCGCCGGATTGGTATTTGATAATCTGGGCGTTAATATGATTTCTATGGTCAATAGAGCTTCTTTTCCTTCTATTTTATACCTCAACAGAAATAGGGGCGAGGAAGTTGAAGTTAGAATTGAGCCGGTTCGGATTCAGAAAGTATGGCAAGAAAATCGCAGAGGCATATATGCGTTAATGGATTATACGTTTGAACGCTTTGGTGAGTATTTCTCGAACGACCCCCGAATTCTTGCGGTGGGTCCTGCTTCTGCAGTTACGGATTTTGGGGCAGTTGCTTCCGTCCCCATTTCCAAAGGCAAATTGAGTTTTGTCGATACGTGGGCGGGACGTGGCGGCTTTGGTTCCAAGCTTTTCCAAGAACATGGAATTGCCGCAATCATTTACGGCGGAACGTTTATTACTGAGGATTTTCGAGACAGAAAGGTGGCAGATCAATGGTTTATCGATAAATATCAGAAGAAACTGGCGGCCAAGGATCTGGAAGCAACAACCAAATACCGGTTTGACCCTGATTTTAAGACCGGAGGAACCCTTGGGGTTAACTTTGCCGCATTAGCCGGCAATATGTTTTCTTTCAATTACAGAAGTATCTTAATGAACGAACAAGAAAGATTGGATATACACGACAAATTCATACTGAACCATTATTTGAAACAGTTTAATGAAGAAACAATTGTACCTAAAAAACAAAAAACGTGTGGTGAGCCCTGTGTAGCAGTTTGTAAAAAAATGCATGGAAAATACAAAAAAGATTATGAACCCTATCAAGCAATGGGGCCGTTGTCGGGTATTTTTGATCAGCGGGCTGCTGAAAAGCTGAATCACCATGCAGATATGTATGGGTTTGATGCAATCTCTGTGGGCGGCGTTATCTCGTGGCTGATGGAGTGTCTATATGAAAGGTATTTGACTCCAAAAGAACTGGGAGTAAAACAAATTCCGGTCTTCTCCCATAAGGATTTTAATATCACATCAGATTCCATGCACAATGCAGACATCGGTATAGCACTGCTCGACTCAATAATCGAAAAACCCAACAGGATTAATTTAACAGAGGGTGCCCGCAAATTTGCACGCCGGCTTTCCAGAGATAAAGGCAAGAAAATTCTGGATGCTTTTGTGTATAATGCCTATGCTCGAAATGGCTGGATGGTTCCCAACCAGTACTGGACTCCGGGCGTGCTTTCACCCATGCCGATTATGGGAAAATATTATATGTACTATGGAAAAGATTTTTTACCGCCGCGGGATCTGGGCCGAAAAAATGCGGATCGATTCAAAAAAGAATTGATCCTGGACAATTTGGGAATGTGCCGGTTTCATAGGGGTTGGGCTGAAGAAATGATTCCCGAAATTTTGGAATCTCTCTATGGATTAAAGAAAAAATTCTTAAAAACGATCTCTGAAACGGCCAGCCGTATTAACGGCCGAAATTCTTCCGTTTTTTGGGAATCTGACAGGAATATCGATCTAATATATACGTTTTTAAAAAGAAAACAAACAGTTGAAGGCAATACCGATGCTGAGCTTGCCAAATGGATTGAAAAATTTGAGGCGGACAAGAATGAGGCTGCGTTAAATTTTTGGTATGAAATACACAAAGGTATCCATGAATCGCTGAAAGAATATTAAAAGGAAAGCGTATGAAAAGAATTGATGACAAAGGATGGAGTCCCTACTTGGCCGGAGCTTTAGCCGGAATTGTAATGATTCTGTCGGTCTGGATCGCCGGCAAATATTTTGGTGCATCAACGACCTTTGTCCGATCGGCCGGTATGATCGAAAAGATTTTCAGTGCCGAGTGCGTAGAGAAAATGGACTATTTTATCAAAAAAGTTCCTAAATTCGAATGGCAGTGGATGTTCGTTTTCGGCATTTTTATGGGATCACTCATCTCATCAACAACATCTCGCAGTTTTAAATGTAAAGCGGTACCGGATATGTGGGAAGATCGATTTGGTCCGGGCAAGATGAAAAGAGCCGGTGTCGCAGTTATTGGCGGTATGGTCGCCATGTTCGGTGCGCGTTTGGCCGGTGGGTGACCCAGCGGACACGGACTGAGCGGTTCCGTTCAGTTAGCAGTCAGCGGATTTATCGCACTCATCTGTTTTTTTATCGGCGGCATAATCATGGCGCGGATTTTATATGGGGGAGGTAATCGGATATGAAAGAACTCGTATACGGTTTGATCACAGGCATTATGTTTGGCTTCCTGCTCCAGAAGGCAAGAGTTATAAGATATGATAAGCAATTGGGAGCGCTGCGGTTTATTGACATGACCATCGTAAAATTTATGCTTTCAAGCGTTTTTGTCGGTATGATCGGGGTATATATTCTTACAGATATGGGGTTGGCCAAACTTTCCGTTAAATCAACTATTTTAGGCGGAGTCATTCCCGGAGGAATAATATTTGGTTTGGGATGGGCATTGCTGGGATACTGCCCGGGAACCTCCGCAGGTGCTGTCGGCGAAGGCCGATGGGACGGCATATGGGGGATTTTGGGAATGTTGGCCGGAGCCGCCGTGTATGCCGAAGCGTTCCCCTTTTTGAAAAAAACCGCATTAACATGGGGCGATTTCGGCAAGATCACCCTGCCGCAGGTTTTAGGAGTCAATCATTGGATAATTATTTTCATATTTATTATCGGAGGATCGGCGCTTTTCTACTGGTTTGAAAAAAAAGGGCTATAAAAAGGATTGGGTGCCTTGAAAGATCCTGATCGCCCGGAAGCCATTATCACGTCCCAAAGCCACCCGCTTTAGTGACGAAGACTGCGAAGCCTCCGGGAAATGAGCAACAAAATCATGAGCGATTCGCAGAAAAATCCACGCATATTGATCGTGATGAACTCGTAAAAAGTCAGATTTAGACGGTTTCGTAAAAAGTTCAAATTCCCCCGCCAAACATAGGCGGGATAAAAAGGCGTTGCAAATTTTGTAATCATGAGGCGTACTTTTCGTACGTTGAATGATTGCGAAATGCAGCACAACGCAGAAGTTGAACTTTTTACGAGACCGTCGGGAATGAATTTTGTAAGCTATTGGTATTCAGACAAAATAGTTCTTCGCATGTACAAGGCCCGTGAAGCAACGCCCGGTCAAGCCCCTGAACTTTATTCCATTGTTCAGGATCTTGCCCGCAAAGCCGACCTTCCCACCCCTAAAGTTTACATCATCCCTCAGGAGTCTCCCAATGCCTTTGCAACGGGCAGGAATCCGGAACATGCGGTGGTGGCGGTTACCCAAGGTCTGCTGAACATCATGAATCGTGAGGAACTTGCCGGAGTGTTGGGTCATGAACTTGGCCATGTGAAAAATCGTGATATTTTGATAGGATCCATCGCGGCTACCATGGCCGGAGCCATCATGATTCTGGCGAGCATTGCGCGGTGGTCGGCTATTTTTGAAGGGGGAAGAGACGATAATAAAGGCATGGGCGGTTTCGGGTTGATCATCATGTCAATTCTTGCTCCCATTGCCGCCGTGTTGATCCAAACCGCCATATCCCGGTCAAGGGAATATCTGGCGGATTCATCGGGAACGCGTTTTTCCGGAAACAGTGAAGGCCTGGCACAAGCACTCGAAAAGCTGGGGAATTACTCGGCCAGAATTCCCGCCACTGTAAATCCGTCCACGGCTCACATGTTTATTGTAAATCCCCTTTCCGGGCAAAGAATGAAGAGTTTATTCTCAACCCACCCGCCACTGGAAGATCGAATCGCACGGCTGAGAGGGATTCAACCCCCGAATAACACTTCAGGTCATGGTGGAGGTATGGATTTAGATAAGGTCAAAGAGTTCTGGGATCGCCTGTCCGGATAATAGGACGTTATGTATAGTCTTAACTTTACCTTGGCTCCAGCTCAGTCTATAATCTTAATAATACCACCCTGAAAGGGCTGGTCCATAGCGGCCCACCCATGGCTGGCACGATTGCAAACATGATCCCTGGCCTTACATCAATTACACCCTTTTCATCATAAAAACCGCCTACAGGGAATTCGAACAGCGCCTCGGCCAACTTCAGAGTCCCAAAGGAGAAAAGACAAGCCTCGTGCTTCAAGCGATTGGCAGGACTTCCGGCCCTTTCAGTGTTGCCGAACTGCGGAACGCGTGCCCGAATGTCAGTGTGGATATGATCCGTCGTGTTTTAAAGAACTTACGATCGGAAAATCGAGTAGAGTGTTTGGGACGCGGCCAGAATGCCCAATGGCGTACAACCGGAAAGTGGCAATTGGGTAATGAATTAGGTAGCAACATAAGGAAAGCACGGCAACTTATGGCGCCTCCTGCTAAAAAAGTGAATATTTACCCCGTTAAATCAACATGTTATGTGTGCGAATAGCAGGCTAAACGGTGTATGTTTTAGACGATTAATGATTTAATGCTTGGCTGATATTTAACCGGGGAGATTGGATTCACAGCCAGGGAAAAACAAAAAGCCTACGGCAAAGAGACAAAAAATTGAATTGTATGATCGTCCAGGGTTTCAAGAGAGCGTAAGGCACGTTCTGCATAAACGTCCCCAAAGATGATGGCATGATATCAGGACAATACAGGAACTTATGGGACACAGCGATGTCCGAAC
>RPGQ01000018.1 GCA_004193595.1 Desulfobacteraceae bacterium Eth-SRB2 | reverse complement strand
CTATATATTGGGGGTTGCAATGCTTAAATGTAGCAGATATAGTAGTAATACTTACAATAATAATCAAGCTCTTTTTGACATATTTTATTGATTTATTAGCATTTTTATTGTTTATGCGTTGGCTCTACAGACTGAACAATCGATCTGCATCCTGAGTCATTATACCATGCATCAACGTTTTTCTTTGTACGGCCTGTTTGAAAAAGCATAGCGGTTCGAGCGCTCAAAGCCTGATATGCCCAAAATAGTGACCAGAGATAGTCGCCAGTCAACAGACGATGATTTTCTGCCTGCATTGCTTTTCCACTAAGCATCTTCTGAATGTCGTCCGTGGATATGTCAGAAAACGTTTTCAACTGTTTTGAGCCAAGCGTTTCACCGTATTCGTTTGGTAGCAATACATCCAAAAAGGCGAATACAGGCGGTGAGTTACGTTGTGTATGCAACAAGCACTCCCACAGCTTTTTAATTGCTTCTATCCTTTGAGGATGCGACGAGATATGAGATTCACCGAAAGATTTCTGAGCAGCTGAAATAATTGCTGCATCTCTTTCGAGGAGTGCTTTAACCTCCTCAATTTCTTTTGAGTTCTTTGACGATAGTTCAGCCTTAAAGTGCTCAAGCTCGCGGTCGTATTCGCTCTTGATGCTGGCACGCAACCGCTCAAGAAACCAGTTCTTGGCCAAGAATACCACCAAAGCACCTCCGGCGAACGATGGGAAAATGACCTTCAGAATATCTTCAACGGTTAAAAACATGATTTTCGAGCCTCATCTCCTGGATAGCTCCGCACAGCGTAGCTATCCAGTGATTATACAGTTCTGTTTATCATGTAAATTGTAATGATATACTTAATGGTTGTAAAAGTGGGTTTCATTTTGTTTGCCCCCGGTGAGGTGGTGGGCGATTCAGGTGCTGCGGTTGAAGTGGAAAAAAAGGCTTTTTGGGCCTGGTTTTAATAAAAAATATAGTGACTTATTGTATATTACCGTCTCCTTTATACATATACCTTATATAACAGATGTAAAAATCTAACCTACACACACCATTCTTTTTTTCAGGATTGTGTCCTTTTCCGCATCGTTATCGCCCTTTCGGATTCGAGATTCTTTTTCTTTGTGTGATTTTTCCTTTTCCTCAATTTTCCCCAGGCGCTCCTCAAATCCTTTTAAACGCTTTTCGGTTTTCATGGCGTGAAAGGTCTCGCTGTTTCGCCGCCATGAAAAAACTGGATCAGAAACAAAAAGGGGTTGCGGCATATACCGTAACCCCTTGATAATCTTGGTAGGCGGTACTGGATTTGAACCAGTGACTTCTACCGTGTGAAGGTAGCACTCTCCCACTGAGTTAACCGCCCGTAATTATTGACTATCAACTTTTTCCTTTAATTCTTTGCCGACTTTGAAGAAAGGAAGTTTTTTGGAAGATACATTAATTTGTTTTCCGGTTTTAGGATTTCGGCCCACGTACGGCTTATAATTTTTTACCGTAAAACTGCCGAAACTCCTGATTTCAACCCGCTCACCTTTTACAAGTGCTCCCGTTATTTCATCAAAAAAGGTATCAACAACTTCTGCGGCGTCTTTTTTGCTAAGAGCTGCTTTATCCTTTAGTTTATTAACCAAGTCTGATCTGTTCATATAAGCTCCTTGAGACCTTTGAAAAATATCCCCATTTCGGTGTCGGGTGGTACATCCCGCTAAAAGCGGTAAACATTTCCCAACGGTTTCTCCTTTTTAATGAATAGCAAAAATGTGTTGTAATGAGTTGCATTGTAATTGATGAAACAAATTAATTAGTTATATAGAGTGTTAATTACTTCCAAGTCAAGCACTTTTTTATATTTTTAAAACAGTTGGTTATCCTATCTGTTCCGATGACGCTTCTCCGAGAGTTATAATTTCTTCGGGTGTGGGGAGGTCTTTCAGATCTTTGAGATCAAATAGTTCAAGAAACTGCTTTGTTGTCGCATAAATAAGGGGGCGGCCGGGAATTTCCTTTTTCCCCAAAATCCGGATCAGTCTCCGCTCAAGCAGCATACGAAGGATTCCGCCGCAGTTAACCCCCCGGACATGTTCTATATCGCTGCGAATGATCGGCTGTTTGTAAGCAATGATTGCCAGAGTTTCCAAAGCGGCCTTGGAGAGACGCAGCGCTTTGGGCTGAATTAACCGTTTGATCCATTCCCTGTATTCGGGTCGGGTACGAATCTGGTAGCCGCCGGCGACTTCCCGTAAAAAGAAACCGCCTTTGCGGGCTTCATATTCTTTTGAAAGTTCGGAAAGTGCGTTTCGGATCTCTTTTTTTTCGGCCTGGGTGAGTATATTATTAATATGGTCGATCGTAAGGGGTTCCCCGGCCACCATCAAAAGACTTTCTATGATGTTTTTTATTTCTTCCATTATAAATAAAAGAGTCTGATAATCCCTGTCTGGGTATGCTGTGCAATCCGTATCAGTGAGAGCCTAACCATTTCAAGAATTGCAAGAAATGTCACAACCACCTCGCTTTTGTCGGCATTCTTGGAAAACAGCTCATTAAACGTTACCGACTCCTTGGTTTCAAAAATATCCACTATCTGAACGATTCTGTCTCTGACCGTAATGGTGTCGGCATTAATCTCCATCCGGCCAATGGGGGTGAGGTTTTCAAGGATTTTTTGGAACGCATCGATAAGTTCAAATAGCCCGACATCTATTACCGCTTTCTCCCGGTTAAGCAAATAATCTTCTAGACCCGGATTTCTGACAAAGGTATCTTCTCCCAGAAGATCCCTTTTTGCCAGCTTTTCGGCCGCTGACTTAATCCGGAGGTATTCCTCAAGGGGCCTGATAATTTCAAGGCGGGGGTCTTCGTCTTCATCCTCGTCTTCATGGGCCGGAAGGAGCATCCTCGACTTTATTTGTGTCAGGGTGGATGCCAACACAAGAAATTCCCCGGCCACATCTATGTTCATGGCCTTCATCCACTCTAAATATTTCAGATACTGTTCCGTTATCAGGGCGATGGGAATATCATAGATGTCAACCTCATGTTTTTTAATAAGGTGCACCAAAAGGTCCATGGGACCTTCAAAGATATTTTCGAGCTGTACTTGATAACGTTCATCAGGAGTCATTATGGATAACGGATGTTAAGATTGAAAATTTGACGTAATCGTCAATGGAAACTATAGTTTTACAGCCTCTCTTACCTCTGCCATGGTACGGAGGGCAACCCGTCGTGCTCTTTCGCATCCGTCCGTAATGATGTCGTCGACAAGTTGTGGCCGGGCTTCGTAATATGCTCTTTTTTCACGCATGGGCTCTAAAGCTTTTATGAGATTTTGAGCCATTATTTTCTTGCATTCAACGCAGCCGATTTCGGCGGTGCGGCATTCTTTGTTTATTCTGTCCACGGTGTTGCTATCACTGTAAATCTTGTGAAATTCGTAGACATTACAAACATCAGGATCGCCCGGGTCGCTTTTCCTGGCGCGCTGGGGATCGGTGAGCATTTTGGAAACCATGGCAGCGATGTTATCAGGGCTGTCTGAAAAATAAATGGCGTTGTTGTAACTTTTGCTCATTTTGCGGCGGTCAATGCCGAGTATTTTGGGTGTTTCGGTCAAAATCGATTCCGGCTCAGGGAACACTTCACCATAAAAATAATTGAATCTTCTGGCGATTTCCCGCGTAATTTCAACATGGGGAACCTGATCCACGCCCACAGGAACCCCGTGGGCCTTATACATGATAATATCTGCCGCCTGCAAGATCGGATATCCGAGAAAACCAAAGGTGGAAAGATCTTTGTTGCTGAGCTGAACAATCTGATCCTTGTAGGTGGGATTTCGCTCCAGCCACGGCACGGGTGTTATCATAGAAAGGATAAGAAAGAGTTCCGCATGTTCTTTGATATGTGATTGAATAAAAAGGGTGCTTTTCTCAGGCGAAAGCCCTGCGCTCAACCAGTCTATTAACATATTGCGGATATATCCTGAGATAGAGCCGGTATCTTCATAGTCGCTGGTTAAGGCATGCCAGTCGGCGATGAAGAAAAAACAGTCATACTGTTCCTGCATCTTTACCCAGTTTGCAAGGGCACCATACAGATTTCCAAGGTGAAGGGGTCCTGTAGGACGCATCCCGCTGAGTACCCTCTTTTTTTCTGCCATATAGAATCTCCTGTGGTTAAAATTTTCGCGTTGACTTGGGGCGTCCATGCCCCTTGCCCTTGCCCTTGCGGGCAGCTTGACAGCTGTCCAAATCTGCTATCCTGCAGATTTGTCCTTAGCCTTGAACCCCGGTTAAATGGTCTTCAAATTTAACCGGGCAGGCAAAAATGAACATTTTTCAAAGTCTCGCCCCAAGCGGGGGGGCAGAATCAACCATTTCCCAAAGGCTTTTCATTAATTTTCAAATTTTAATCTTAAATCCCAACATCCGGCTATCTGCCGATGAGAATATTTAACATGGGGGTCAAAAAAAATGAAATAAACCTACCCACAACATTTGTTAGAAGCAAGAAAATAATTATTATCATGCCGAATCGTTCAATACGGGCATAATGCAGCCTTAAGGAATCCGGCAGAAACATATCGAGTATTTTGCTCCCGTCCAAAGGCGGAATTGGGATCAGGTTGAATATTGCAAGAACCAGATTAATCACCACGCTGTAAAAAAGCATATGGTAGAAATCCATGATAAAGGGTCTGAATATGGACCCGTTCCATAACCATTGAAAATGGGCAAGGGCTTGAAAGAGCACACCGGAAACAATGGCCAGGGCGAAGTTAGCCAGAACACCGGCTGATGCCACATAAATCGTACTTTTGCGGCTATCACGAAAATTGGAAAAATTAACCGGCACAGGCTTGGCATAACCAAAAATGATCGGAGAGCCTGTCAAGTGTAATATCAGCGGCAGAAGTAACGACCCTACAAAGTCGAGATGTTTGATTGGGTTTAAGGTCAGTCTTCCGGCCAAAAGGGCGGTATTATCTCCCATACGGAGCGCCACATAGCCGTGTGCCACCTCATGAATGGTTACGGCAAAAAGGAGCGCAACGATCATTACAACCATTTGATTCAGATCCATGTTAGTTCGCTTTGCTCATAATTGGAATGTTGGAATATTGGAACGCTGGAATATTGGGTTTTGGGAAAATGGGAAGTTGGATTATTGTAAAATTCCTTTTGACCGGAATTAAATAGAGGAATATCATCTTCTTTAAATCATCATTCCAATATTCCAATATTCCATCATTCCTTATCCGAGTTAAAAATATAAGCCTAAAAAATACTTTTATTTTCGATAAATTGTAAAATTTTCGAGACGTTAGATTAGCAAACATAGTTTTTCACAAAATCGAGTTCATCATTGCGTGTTTTAATCTCACCGTTTAATTTGGTATCCAGGACGGCCTCAAGGATTTCCCGGTAAATCGGACCGGGTTCAAGACCCATTTTTTTCAAATCCTTGCCTTTTACCGATGTATTAATATGTCTCAGTCGGGTAAAGTAATTGGAGATGGATCTCTTTACCCTTTTGTGTTCTGTGGCGGCCATCATGTACAGGATCAGTTCGATTCTGAAAACGGAAAGTCGTTTGTAGATCGTGCTGTTTTTTGTCGGGAGATTTCGTTCCATCCATAAAAGTGACCTGTCAGCCTCAAAACGGTCCTTACAGAAAATTTTTTTGTATCGCGGCGCAACTTTAATTCGCATGCTGATTTCATCGGCGGTTTCTTTATCGCAGTGCCGTGTAAGCGCCAGAAAATAAACGGCCCATTTCATATACGGTTCTTCCAAAAAAAGCAAATCATGCCAGGACAGCACCTTTTTAACTGAATTAAACAATGAAATCATTTGGTCGCTTAATACTATGGAAGGGTGGACAACATTCAGAAGCTCATATTCATCCAGCCTTTTGATGGCGGCCAGAGGAGTTTCTTCTTCTAGAATCTGACGCAATTCGGAAAATACCCTCCGGCCGCTGAGCCGCTTGAAAAAATCCATTTTTACGGCATTTTCAATAAGACCCGAAGTCAGTTTCCCGATGGAAAAACCGAAACGCTGTTCGAATCTTATTGCGCGGAAGACCCGGGTCGGGTCCTCAACAAAACTCAAATTGTGCAACACCCGGATAGATTTTTCCTTAATGTCCTTCCGGGCCGCAAAAAAATCGATCAATAGACCGAATTTATCCGGATTGAGCTGAATCGCAAGGGTGTTTATAGTGAAATCTCTCCGAAATAGATCGAGTTTTATCGAACTCATCTCCACCGTTGGAAGGGCCGCCGGGAACTTGTAGTATTCCATTCTGGCAGAAGCCACATCAATTTTAAAACCGTCCGGAAAGATAATTACCGCGGTGCCGAACTTTTCGTAGGAGTGAATACGGGCATCAACCATTTTAACATATTCTTTCGCAAATGCAATGCCGTTGCCTTCGATGACAATGTCTATATCTTCATTGATTCGGTACAGAAACAGATCGCGTACAAATCCGCCCACAACATAAGCACTGTAACCTAATTCGTGAGCTTTTTCGCCGATGACCTGAAGCGTGTCGAAAATACGATGTGAAAGGCGTTCTTTCATGAACTTAAGGATGTTTCTGGTCCTGGCGTTGACAGGTTCTTTGAGCGGGTCCGGCGAGCTTGAGGAAGTAAGTTTGGATTCCCCCACCAGAATGTTAAGCAAATCGGTACGCGTAATAACACCGGTGATGACCCCATTGTCGATGACAGGAAGAATGCGTTGCTTGTAATCGATAATTTTTTCCTGAATTTCCATAAGTTCGGCATCGGGTGCCACCGAAGCAAGTTCGGTGGTCATATATTCTTTGACCGGTATGTCTTCCAGCCCGTGATACACTGTCTTTTCAATAACCTGTCGGGTTATAAACCCGAGCAGGTCTTCTGCCCCGTTGTGCTTTTGGGTAACTATGAGGGCGTTTATGTTGTAACGTGTGAGAAGATTGCCGGCTTCTTTGCAGGAAACATCGTTGCCTATCCTAATGACCGGAGATGACATTAGGTCTTTTGCCCGGTTCCTGGACCTGATTTTACTGTAGAGGATTTCCATAAGTTTTTGTTCAATCTGGGCAAGTGTTTTACCTTTGATGCTTGCGGCTGCCGCAAAGGTATGGCCCCCTCCGCCAAGGGGGGTGACAATCGCTCCCACATCGACCTCGGGTATTTTGCTTCGGGCCACCACGTACATTTTATCTCCCATTCGCGCGATGGCAAAAATGGCATTGAGGTTTTCCATCTTAGCCATCTTTTGGACCAGGAAAGCGAAATCCGACACATAATTGTCGGTGGATAAGGTTGTAATCGCAATTTCGATGCCGTTGATATTATAGCGGGTTGCCGCCTGGATCATGTCGTTCAAAAGCCCCACCTGCTCCGGACTTATCTCTCTTGAGATCAGATTTGAGACCATGTTTAAATTTGCTCCTTTTGAAAGGAGAAAGGCGGCGGCTGTAAAATCTTTTTCGGTGGTGGACGGGAAGGTAAAAGAACCGGTATCTTCGTATATTCCGAGACACATAATGGTGGCTTCATCCGGAGAAATGTCGATATCCTTATCCTTTATGATTTCCGTAAGGATGCTGACAGTGGCGCCGGTTAAGCAATGAACCTCGTAATCACCCTTGATATCGTTATCCATGGGAGGGTGATGATCGTAAATGTGTATATCGATGTCCGGCCGGTCTATAATGTTTGCAAATTTCCCGATACGGCTTGGCTGTTTGGTATCCACCAGAACCAGTCTTTTGAGATTTAACAGGTCCACATCTTTAATGCTGACCATGTTAAAGAGATAGACCATAGAATTGATAAAAAAGTTTCTTAAATTTTTTTCTTGGGAACCGGGAAAAACAACAAGTGCATCGGGATAAAGCTTCTGGGCTGCAAGCATGGATGCCAATGCGTCAAAGTCGGCATTAATGTGGGAAGTAATAATCGTAAGATCTTTTTTGTTGTGTTTGCGTTTTTTTGTCATATTCTTATTATAACTTATCAATAAGTTATGGTGAATGAAACAATTATATGGACCCAACTCCATAATTTATTGAGGGATTTCATTTTATTAATTAAAGATCTTGAAAAATATACAAATTTCTGTAGATGATACAAAAATTCTTATATTCAAATTGTCATTTGCCCGCCAACGCCCATATGCCAAAAAGAACCTTAAGCCGATCTCAGCAATGAGGGCGGCAATGGGAAACCACTTTTTCCCGGAAGGTTATGGCAGGCTTTAGTCTACTTTTACAGTTTATCAGGGTTAAGTACTAAAATAAAGATTTAAATATATAGGCGAATTTAACAAACTGTATCATAACGATTTTATATTAATTCTGCGAATATGTTGTTGTTTGGTGTACTTTATGATATTGGCTGACACGAGGATATACGGGCTAAATAAAATAGTATTATGTTTCGATAATATAGATAAAGAATAATCAACATTTGATGAATTCGTATAATTTGAATTCAAAACGTTTAAGGACCTAAGCTTTGATTTTTTGTGTTTTTATGTCAAAAAATAAAATTGCAACACACAAATGATTTACTATAAACTATGTACTGTCTCCATTAAAAGGGAGGAATGATTATGGCAGTCTATTCATGGAGTGGAAAGAACAGGCAGAATAAAAAACAGAAAGGTGAGATGGAAGCCCCCACCGAAGAAGCTGTTCGCTCCGAACTGATCAGGCGTAATATAACTCCTTCCAAGATTAAGAAAAAACCCAAGGACCTTTTTGCAAACATCTCCTTCATGCAGCCCAGGGTAAAACAGAAAGATATAATAATTTTTTGTCGGCAATTTTCTACCATGATCGATGCGGGTCTTCCAATAATCCAATGCCTCGATATTCTATTTTCACAGCATGAAAACAAAACATTTAAAAATATGTTGAAGGAGATTAAACAGAATGTAGAGAGCGGGCAAACCTTTGCGGAAGCATTGAAAAAGTACCCAAAGCAGTTTGACGATCTTTTTATAAACATGATTTCAGCCGGTGAAGCCGGCGGTATCCTTGATACGATCTTAAGACGTCTCTCTGCTTATTTGGAGAAAGCTGCAAGGCTTAAATCCCAGATAAAAGGGGCTATGACTTACCCGGCTGTAACTATGGCCATCGCTGTAATCGTCGTTGCAATCATTATGGTTTTTGTTATTCCTGTGTTTGAGGATATGTTTGAGGGGATGGGCGGCGCCCTTCCGGTCCCCACACAAATTGTTGTAAATATGAGCAGGTTTGTCAAATCAAACATTTTTTATATCATTGCCGGCATATTTTTGGCAACATTTGTATTCAGAAGGTTTTATAAAAGCGCAAAAGGACAAGCTATAATGGACGATTTTGTTCTCAAATTGCCGGTATTCGGGCTTTTAATTCGTAAAGCCGCCGTGTCCAAGTTTACACGGACCATGGGAACAATGCTTGCCAGTGGTGTGGCGATTTTAGACGCGCTTGAGATTGTTGCCAAAACAGCAGGTAATAAAACAATTGAAAAGGCTGTGTACGAAACTCGATCCGCAATTGCTGAAGGCCGTACAATGTCCGATCCTCTTTCCGAAAGTGGTGTTTTCCCGTCTATGGTATGCCAGATGATTGCTGTCGGTGAATCTACCGGTGCACTTGATACCATGTTAAATAAGATCGCCGATTTTTACGACGAAGAGGTTGACCAGGCGGTGGAAAACATGACTTCGTTGATAGAGCCGTTTATGCTGGTATTTCTGGGTTGTGTTATCGGCGGTCTGGTTGTATCCATGTATCTGCCCATATTCAAAATGGCGGCAGCCGTTGGTTAACCCGTGAACCTTTGGGTTTCGCTTCATCCGAATTGTTATGTTGGAATAATTGCTCAAGTTAGTTCGCTTCGCCCCGCCTGCCATTGCAAGGCACGAGCGGGCAGGTCACAATTGGAATGTTAGAATACTGACTAACATTCCATTATTTTTATCCCGTGAAACTTTTTTTCTATTTTATTGGGGCCATGTCCGAGTTAAAAATATAATCCTAAAAAAGACCTTTATTTTCAATAAATTCTAGACTTCCCAAGATGTTCCCTTTAGCGGGATAGAATTTCCGAGACGTATATTATGCCCGATTACTCAAACAAGCCCGAAGACGATTTATATCATAAGCTTGAATGGGTTATGTTTTTACGGGTCGTTTTTACTTCACTGCTGCTGGGATCGACTATTATTCTGCAATTCAGTGAAAAACCTTTCCCTCTAACGGGCCCCCTTCTGGTTTTATATGGACTTATCGTTACAATTTTCCTGCTTTCTTTTTGCTACGCTTTAATTTTTAAACAGGTCAAGCGGAAACTTATCTTTGCTTATATACAGATTGGGATCGACACCTTTGCCGTAACAACAATAATTTTTGTTACCGGCAGTTTTGCAAGCATTTTTTCATTTCTTTATCTGGTAATTATTATCTATTCGAGCATGCTTCTATTCAGGAGAGGAAGCATGGTCATGGCCGTGCTTTGCAGTATCCAGTACGGCATCCTGATCGATCTTGAATACTACGGTATTATCAATTCTTTTAGTATGAATGGGAGTAATGCCATCGGTAGTTATGCCTGGAGCCAAGTGCTTTTCAAAGTAGTGATTACCATGGTGGCCTGTTTTGCTGTTGCTTTCCTGAGCGGTTTTCTGTCGGAACAGTTGAGAAGGACAAGAAACAAGCTTTCGGCCCTTGAGGATCGAATTAAACGCGTGGAGAAGATGGCCTACATGGGTGAGATGGCTGCCGGAATAACTCATGAGATTAAAAATCCTCTGGCTTCTCTTTCAGGTTCAATCCAGATTTTAAGAAAAGAAGTTCTGTATAACCCCGAACACGACAAACTCATGCAGATTGTTTTGCGTGAGACAGACAGGTTAAGCGCCTTGGTGAACAATTTTCTTTTGTTTGCAAAGCCGCCTGCAGGTAAAATTGAAAAGATAGAACTCGAAAGTGCCCTGACAGAGACCGTCAAACTATTTGAAAAGGACAAAGCCGGTACCGACAAAGTTACGATTAAAAGCGAGTTTTCCTCAAATATCTGGATTGAAATGGATCCGGTGCATTTGCGCCAGGTGATCTGGAATCTACTTTTAAATGCTGCTGAGGCTATTGAGGGTGAAGGACTTGTCGGGATTAAAACGTATCCTTTAAAGCACAATTATGCAGGTATCGAAATCAGCGACAATGGCTGCGGCATTACCGATCGGTATATGCAGTCGATTTTTGATCCATTTTTCACAACAAAAGCCAGTGGGACAGGTCTCGGACTTTCCATCGTTCACAGCATACTCGAATCTTACGATACATGGCTTGATGTTGAGAGTAAAGTAGGTCGGGGAACCAAGTTTTCCTTTAAATTAAAACGAAGATACCCGCCAACTTAATCTTGACACCTATTTTTAAATGGGTTAGCAAAATAAGTTTAATCTTTTGAAAAGTTGAATGCTTATGGACAAAAAAAGCGATATTATTGAAAAAAGAAAAAAGAAACTTTTAGATTTAAAAAGAAACAATATTAATCTTTATCCCAACGATTTTGTTGTCTTGCATACGGTAAGAGATATCAAAAAGGCCATAGAAGACGCACCGGATTCACTTACCGAGGACGGCTCTGTTTTTGTTGTGGCTGGCCGTATGATGGCCATAAACAGGTTTGGCAAGGCATCCTTTATCAGGTTCAGGGATCGAACCGGACAGCTTCAGGCATATGTGAGAAAAGACCATATAGGCGAAAAAGCCTATAATCTATTTAAACAGCTCGATATTGGTGATTTCGTCGGACTAAACGGTGGAATGTTCAAGACGAGAACAGGAGAATGGACACTTCTGGTCAAGGAATTTAAGCTCGTCTGCAAGTCAGCAAGACCGCTTCCGGAAAAATTTCACGGGCTTAAAGATCCGGAAAAGCGTTATCGTCGTCGCTACATCGATTTGACAATGAATTCGGATGTACGGGATATTTTTACGAAACGCAGCAGGATCATTCAGGTCATACGGTCGTTTCTTCTTGACCTGGATTTCCTTGAGGTGGAAACACCGATGATGCAACCGGTTCCCGGGGGTGCCGAAGCCACACCGTTTGTGACCCATCACAATGCCCTGGGCATGGATCTGTTTTTACGCATAGCCCCTGAACTTTATTTAAAGCGCCTGGTTATCGGAGGCTTTGAAAGGGTTTTCGAGATCAATAGAAGTTTCAGAAATGAAGGGGTTTCAACTCGCCACAATCCCGAATTTACCATGCTCGAATTGTACCAGGCATATGCCAGGTACGATGATCTGATGGATCTAACCGAAGAATTGTTCTGTCGTGTGGCTCGGGAGGTGAACGGTTCGACCGTAATACAATACCAAGGGGAGTCGGTCGATTTGGGGCTCAAGTGGCGTCGAATGTCCCTTGCTTCTGCTCTGGAGGAGTTTGGAGGAATTGATGCCCATTTGCTGAACCATCGGGAAGGTCTACTTGAATTCGCCGCTTCAAAGAGGATCAAGGTTACAAAGACCGGGCGTCTTGGAAAAATTATCACAAAGCTGTTTGATGTGCTGGTGGAACCAAAGCTTATGCAGCCTACCTTTATTACAGGATACCCGGTAGAGGTTTCCCCGCTTTCCAGAAGGAGTGAGACTGAACCCGAACTTACGGATCGATTTGAGCTCTTTATCGCGGGTCATGAGATTGCCAATGGATTTTCGGAACTGAATGATCCTGTTGATCAGAGAGAGAGATTCTTACAGCAGGTTGCAGACAGGGAAGCCGGCGACAAAGAGGCCCATTACATGGACAAAGATTACATCGAGGCCTTGGAGTACGGTATGCCCCCCACCGCCGGAGAAGGAATAGGGATTGACCGGCTTACCATGCTGTTCACCGATTCCGCTTCAATCCGGGAGGTTATTCTTTTCCCGCACATGAAACCGGTTGAAAGGGGTAATGGATAACCGGAAAAGTGCCTTGTAAAGTGAACTAAATCCGCCAAAGTACGGTGGCGGATAAAGTTTGAAGTGAACTAAAGTTAAGGAGTTGCTACGCTTCAGCTTTTATTTTATATAAATTGGCAATATTCCTTAACTTTAGGCACTTTAGATCACTTTAGACACTTCACACTTAATTAGCTTGGATAAATTTTTTAACATAAAATACACAAAATTTACAATTAAGAAACTAATAACCTGTAACCAGTAATTATTATGTCTTTTGAATATTTCATAGGTGGTCGCTATTTAAGGGCCAAACAAAAAGAGACTTTCATTTCGTTAATTACCATGCTTTCCATTGCCGGCGTAACTGTGGGCGTAATGGCATTGATCGTAGTAATAGCTGTAATGGCCGGATTTGAGTCCGATCTTAAAAACCGTATACTCGGGATTGAATCACATGTGGTGATCATGCGCCACGGAAGTCCCTTTTCCGATTATCACAGGATATTGAACCATGTTGTTAATACGAACGGGGTAGAGGCGGCCACACCTTTTATTTACACCCAGATCATGCTCAGGTCTTCGTCAGGAGTGTCCGGGGCTGTTTTAAGAGGTATAGATCCGGAATCTGCCGGCAGGGTAATAAAGGTTATCGATGGTTCCCCTTTGCTGAATTTAGAAAAGATGCATCAAGGAAAGGACAATACCGGTTCTGTTCCCGGTGTAATTCTTGGCAAGGAGCTTGCCAAAAATCTGGGCTTGGGCATGGGTGATGCGGTCTACCTGATATCATCCCGAGGAATGATTTCTCCCATGGGATACCTCCCTGCCATGAAGCGTTTTCAGGTGGTGGGTCTGTTCGAGTCGGGTATGTATGAATATGATGGATCCCTGGCATACATCCATATAAGGGACGCCCAGAAAATTCTGCACATGGAAAATTCCGTCACCGGCATCGAAGTCAAGGTAAATGATATCTATAATGCAAGGCATATCGCAGATAAGATAGTGGCTGACGTTGGATTTCCGTATTGGGCCAGGGACTGGATGCAGATGAATCACAATCTGTTTTCTGCTCTTAAACTGGAAAAGACGGTTATGTTTATTATTCTGGCGCTTATTGTCCTTGTGGCAGCATTTAACATCGCAAGTACACTGATTATGATGGTGATGGGAAAGACCAGAGATATTGCCATATTAAAAGCCATGGGAGCAATGGATAGCAGCATCAGGAAGATTTTTATCTTCAAAGGAATGATCATCGGTTTCATGGGCACCTCGCTGGGTGTATGCCTTGGGTTTATCATGTGTAAATTGCTGGAGAAATATAAGTTTATCGAGCTTCCGGGAGATGTATACTATATCTCAACCCTTCCGGTACGACTTGAGGCACTGGATGTTTTTATAATAGCCGCCGCTGCTATGGTGATATGTTTTGTAGCGACACTCTATCCGGCGCGTCAGGCGTCCAAACTCAACCCTGTTGAAGCGATCCGTTATGGTTAAATCCGAGAAAAACGACAAGAAGTCTGTTCCAGAGCATTTCTTGTCTGTGCAAGGCCTATGTAAGAGTTATAACAACAGCGGTACCCATATTGATATCTTAAAGCGGGTAGACCTTGATTTGAACTCCGGAGAAACCCTGGCAATAATCGGCGCGTCGGGTATCGGCAAGTCAACGCTGCTACACCTGCTGGGAGTTCTCGACCGTCCCGATAGCGGGACGTATCTTTTCCAGGGTGAAGATATTTTTCTTTTTGATAATGCCAGGCTGGCACAATTTCGAAACGAGTCTTTAGGTTTTGTGTTCCAGTTTCATTATCTGCTTCCAGAGTTTTCCGCTCTTGAAAATGCCATGATGCCGGCACTGATTAAAGGGCTGGGCAAACAAAAAGCCAGGGAAGCTGCAGAGACGATTCTTGTCAGGGTGGGACTTAAAGACAGATTAAATTTCAGAGTTGGGAAGCTTTCAGGGGGTGAACAGCAACGGGTTGCGCTTGCCAGAGCCCTTGTTCTTAATCCGGTTATTCTTTTGGCAGATGAACCCTCGGGTAATCTTGATAAGGGAAGCAGTGAGCACGTCCATAGCCTGCTTTTGGAGTTAAACAAAGAGTTTTGCATGACTCTGATAGTGGTAACACATAACATGGAACTTGCATCTTACATGTCACGCAGCATGACGATTGTTGACGGACAGCTGGTAAATTTTTGAGTTTATGGATCTGAGAATGGGGGTAATTAGGAGTTCTATGTTAAGACGATTATGTCTGATTATTATCGCGATACTATACTTTTTTCCGAATACGGTACATTCTTCAGAAACACTACAGGTGCTGGTATTACCATTTGAAATACATTCGGTTAAAGATTTTTCATATATGCAAACCGAAATATCGGATATGATCAAAAAAGACCTCAAACAGGAAGGTGTCGTTATACTGGAACCGGGAATTATTCCTGATTTTGCAGGGGAGAAACATACTAAAACTATTGAAGAAATCCGGAATTTTGGTGTTAAAAACGGTGCCGACTATGTTGTTTGGGGCAGTTTGACATGGATCGGGCAAAAATTCATCCTGGTTGCAAAGATGTTAGAATCTTTTGGAGAAGGGTCTGTCGGTGTTTTTGTTAAAGAGGGCAAGGGGTTAGAAAAAATTCCCGGAACCGTGAAGCAACTCGTCCGGGATATGAGCTTGAAGTTTTTTAAGCGGGAAAAGGTTGCCAAAGTGCTTATTACCGGCAATAAGCGTATAGAGGGAGACGCTATCAAAAAGGTTATAAAAACAAAGCCCGGGGACGTATATATTGCCAAAAGCCTTTCTCAAGATCTTAAGGCTGTATATTCCATGGGATATTTTGAAGATATCCGGATTGAGGCCGAAGAAAACACCCAGGGCAAGGTAATCATATTCAGGGTAAAGGAAAAAGCGAATATCCGGATTATTCGTTTTCAAGGCAACAAGCTCTATAAGGATGATGAGATCAAAGAAAATTTAAGTATACGGACAGGTTCAATACTGAATATATTAAAGGTTCGCGGCAACATTAAACGCATAGAAGAGCTTTATAAAGAAAAGAACTATCATAATGTAAAAGTTACTTACACGATTCATCAGTTGGAGAATAATCAGGCTGATTTGGAATTTGTTATCCAAGAGGGTGTAAAGGTCCTGATAAGGCATATCATATTTGAAGGGAACACCGCTTATAACGACAAGAACCTGAAAAAAATGATACAAACGTCTGAAAAAGGGTTTTTTTCATGGATGACCTCATCCGGAGTTCTGAACAGGGAGGATCTTGAACAGGATATCGCCAAACTTTCAGCTTTTTATTATAACAACGGTTATATCCAGGCCAGGATAGCGGAACCGCAAATTGAATATCGTGAAGACGGGATATATATTACCATAAAAATTAATGAAGGCTCACAGTTCAAGGTCAGCAAGGTGGACATCACCGGTGACCTTATCTTGTCCGAGGAAGAATTAAAGAAAAATCTTAAAATTACCAAGCAAACCTTTTATAATCGTGAAATTGTGCGTAACGATGTGCTGGCCCTTACGGATATATATTCAGATGAGGGGTACGCCTATGCCGAAGTATCTCCTGTGATTGACAAAAATTTCGATGAATTGACGGTTAATATTACCTACGTTGTCGCAAAGCATAACCAGGTCTATTTTGAAAACATTATTATCGGCGGGAACACCAAGACCAGGGACAAGGTTATCCGGCGTGAACTTAAGGTGTATGAACAGGAACTTTTCAAAGGTAAAGGGTTAAAACGGAGCGTCCGCAACCTTTACCGGCTCGATTATTTTGAGGATATAAAGGTTAATACCGTCAAGGGAAGTGCCGAAGACAAAATGATTTTAAAAATCGACGTAACTGAAAAGCCTACCGGCACTTTTTCTTTTGGCGCGGGTTACAGCACTACGGAAAATGTCTTTGGCATGGGCTCCATTTCTCAGAATAACCTATTCGGGCGTGGCCAGATCCTTTCACTTGATGCTCAACTCGGAGGGACGACAACCCTGTATAGACTGAATTTTACGGAGCCCTGGCTGTTTGATATTCCTCTGTCGGCAAGGTTTACTCTGTATGACTGGGAAACCGATTATGATACATACGACAATAACGCCCAGGGAGGAGGGGTTAGGTTCAGCTATCCTGTCTATGATTTTGTGCGCGCATATATTGGTTATAATTACGAAAATGCAGATATAACAAATATTGACGAGAATGCTTCGGAATCGATTAAAGATCTGGAAGGCAAGAATACAACAAGCAGTATAACCACCTCCTTGATTTACGACTCGAGGAACAGAAGATTTAATCCCACAGGAGGCTCTCGGCACAGTATATCGGTGGAATATGCCGGCCTTGGCGGAAATGTCGCCTTTACAAAATATTTGGGGGAAACCGGTTGGTACATCCCTGTGTTCAAGGATATTGTGACTTTTTTGCATGGGGAAATCGGTTATGTCCAGGAAAACTCAGGAGGAACACTCCCGGATTATGAAAGATTTTATCTTGGAGGCTTAAACTCATTGCGCGGCTATGACTGGCGGGACGTTTACGTTTTAGATGAAAACGGCGATGAAATCGGGGGAGACAAATATATACAATTTAATGTAGAACTTTTAATTCCTTTGCTGACAGAGCAAGGGGTTGTTGGTCTCCTCTTTTTTGATACGGGAAATGTTTATAATGACGATGAAAGTATCGAGCTGGGAGATCTGAGACAAACCGTGGGATTCGGCTTCAGATGGTATTCTCCCATGGGTCCTATCCGTCTTGAAAGAGGGTACGTAATTGATGACGTGGGATCCGGGGGACAGTGGGAATTTGGAATGGGCACGTCTTTTTGATACCCATGAATGTTTAAATATATAAGTTGTTGAGCAGTTCCATAAAAAAACAGTTAGACTATGTTTGGCGGGGGAATTTGAACTTTTTACGAAACCGTCTAAAACGGACTTTTTACGAGTTCATCATCTTTGAAGGGGGAATAAAATGCGAACGTGTAAAGTGGCTTTTGTGACAACAGTTATTTGTTTTTGTTTACTTGCTTCTTCTTACGGAGCTGATGTCGCCAAAATAGGTATTGTAGATTTTCAGAGAATTCTAAAGACATCGAGTGCCGGCAAAAAGGCAACGGCTGAAATTAACAGACGGGGCAAAAAGATAGAGGCTGATCTCCAGAAAAAGGGGGAAGAAATCGAAGCAACAAAAAATAAGCTTGAACGTGAAGCGCTGGTAATGAGTCGAGAGATGCGGGAAGAGAGAGAACGTGAAATAAGGATAAATATCAATGATTTTAAAGGGATACAGAAAAGATATGTGGCCGAGTTTAAGGAGCAAGAAAAAAGACTTGTAGCCCGGATCCAGGAAGAAATTTTAAAAATTATTGCTGAAATGGGTAAAAAGGAAGGTTTTCTCCTTATTCTTGAAAAACGGGAGGCCGGAGTGATGTATTCCCCCAACACCATCGATATAACCGACCGGTTAATTCAGAAATACAATGCCAATTTTGCCCGGAAAACCGAAAAGGATAAAAAGACAAAGAAAAAGTAAAGATCCGGGTCCAGAGGGCCCGGCTTTGATTATCCCCAGAGGGGATTTAGTTTGACGGCATTTAACGATTTACGGAGTACTGGAGTATTGGAGTGGTGGAGTAATGGAAGAAACCCCTTTTTTCATCGCTCTCAGAAAACAGATCTCTGGAGAAAATCTGAAAGTTTAAAGCTCTTTTTTTAAATTAACACTCCAATACTCCAGTACTCCATTACTCCGGTTGATTTATACGGGCAGAGCCATTGATCTCTGACTCCCGCAATGCGGGACAGGCTTGGCCCTGAGGACCAGGTTTTTTAGAACCCAATAAATAAAGCCATCAGGTATAATTTAAAATGGAACTGTCACTGGCCAGGATAGCCGAAGTTGTTAACGGCGAGATAAAAGGAGATAAGAATAAAAATATTTGTGGTGTTGCGCCTTTTGATGATGCTGCCGGTGATGAAATAACATTTGCCGGTAATGCAAAATTCTTAAAAAAGATTGATAAAACAGATGCCGGAGCGATTATTGTTCCACGCGATTTTCAAGCTTCTACAAAAAACATTCTACAGGTGGATAATCCCCAGCTTGCTTTTGCCGTGGTGTTGAACCTTTTCCATCCCCCTTTAAAACCGGAACCCGGTATAAGTTCATACTCGTGTATCGGAAAAAACTTTGAATGCGGCCGGGAAGTATCCATAGCTCCTTTTGCCGTGATTGGAAATAACGTTACTGTCGGTCATGGAATTGCGCTTTCTCCCCACGTGGTTATCGGCGACAACGTTGTCATGGGAAATGATGTTAGGATTTACCCCAATGTGACAATTCTTGAGCGCTGCACAATAGGAAACCGGGTGATCATACATGCCGGGACCGTTATCGGGAGTGACGGTTTCGGTTTTGCTCAGGACGGAAAAAAGTATTACAAGATTCCCCATACCGGTATTGTCCAAATAGATGATGATGTGGAAATTGGTGCGGGAAATACAATTGACAGAGCCACTTTTGGTAAAACCTGGATAAAAAGCGGAGTTAAGACGGATAACCTTGTTCACATTGCTCACAATGTGACCGTGGGTGAAAATAGTATTCTTGTGGCCCAGGTCGGAATTTCAGGAAGCGTTACCATCGGGAAAAACGCCATACTGGCGGGACAGGCAGGGGTTGTAGGCCATCTGAATATCGGTGATAATGTAACCGTTGGTGCTCAGGCCGGAGTTGCTAAATCTGTGTCTGGTGACGAAATTGTGTCAGGATCACCGGCAATACCTCATCGATTGTGGCTAAGAGTACAAAAGATTCTACCCAGGCTTCCGGAGCTAAAAAAGAAGCTGGAGGAAATCGAAAAAAGATTAAAGAAAATTGAGAGGTCGGAGAGGGAAAATGGATAACACTTTTGATATTCAAAAAATTATGAACATATTACCTCACCGGTATCCGTTCATCATGATTGATCGAATACTTGAACTGGTTCCCGGTGAAAAAGTGGTTGCGCTTAAAAACGTAACCATCAACGAACCTTTTTTCCAGGGTCATTTCCCTGGGAGTCCGATTATGCCCGGAGTACTTATGATCGAAGCCATGGGCCAGGCCGGTGCTGTGCTGGCTGCTGAATCACTGCCCGAAAAAGAACAGGGTTCCCTGATATATTTTATGGGGATGAACAAGGTCAAATTTCGAAAACCGGTTGTTCCCGGGGATCAGATTATATTTGAGATAAAATTTTTAAAACAGCGGTCCAAGGTGTTCAAGATGGCCGGAGTGGCCTTTGTTGATGAAAAACGGGTGGCTGAAGCTGAACTCATGGCCTCTTTTGGAGAAAAATAATGATACATGCAACGGCGATTGTTGATTCAAAGGCCGAACTGGACGCTAACGTGGAAGTCGGGCCATATTCCATTATCCGGCAAAATGTGTCTATCGGAGCCGGAACCGTTATCGGGCCCCACGTCATTATTGAACCCTATGTTAACATCGGTCAGGATTGTCATATATTTCAGTATGCCGCCATAGGGGCTCCTCCCCAGTCGTTGAAATTTAAGGGTGAAAAGAGCGATGTTAAGATCGGACGCGGAACGATTATACGCGAATTTGTCACCATACATAGGGGAACGGAATTCGGCGGGGGCCTCACTGAAGTGGGTGAAGAGAACTTTTTAATGGCCTATACCCATATTGCCCATGATTGTATCACCGGAAAAAAAGTTATTTTTGCAAACAACGCAACACTTGCCGGACATATTATTGTCGGCGATAATGCCACCATCGGCGGATTGGTGGCAATTCACCAATTTGTCAGGATCGGCAATTATGCATACGTGGGCGGAAAATCAGCGGTGGTAAAAGATATCCCTCCCTATGTTATTGCATCTGGTGACAGGGCAAAACTGCATGGCTTAAACAGTGTTGGGTTAAAACGCTACGGGTTTTCACAAGAGACATTATCTTTATTAAAGAAAGCTTACCGGATTATTTTCCGCATCGGGATTACTCTAAATGAGGCCATAGAAAGAGTCAAAGCGGAGGTGGAACAGGTTCCCGAGGTGGTCAACCTGATCGATTTTATAAAATCTTCCCGGCGCGGGATTACAAGATAACAAATTTATACCTGAGTTGAGCGATTTTATGCGAAGAGATCGGCGCAGATCGAGTAAAAAATTGCTCAATTCAGGTTATAATCTGTATGTCCATAAATTGGGCAAAAAGGGGCGATTTGCAAAGGTCTCGTAAAGATACTATGCGCATAGGACTTATCGCGGGGGGCGGCCAGTTTCCCATCATTTTTTCAAAGGCGGCCAAATCCAAAGGATTTGTCATTTATGCAGTTGCTTATAATAATGAGACGGATCCCGACCTGAAAAATCATGTTGATACTATTGAATGGATCCATCTCGGTCAGATCAAGCGTGTTATAAAATTTTTTAAAAAGAACGCAGTAAGCCAGGCGGTTATGATGGGGGCCATAACAAAGACGAGAATGTTTTCGGATGTAAGGCCTGACATCAAAGCCATTTCCCTTATTGCCGGTATGCGCCATACCCATGATGACGGGCTGTTAAGGGGTTTTGTCGCATTGCTCGAAAAAGAGGGTATTGAAATAAAATCCTCAATATTTCTGCTGCCGGATCTTTTAGCGCAAAAAGGTTGCTGGACAAAACGGAAGCCGACTCGATCCGAGAAGAATGATATCGAAATCGGCTGGAGAGTGGCCAAGGAGATCGGGCGTCTTGATATCGGCCAGTGCGTGGTGGTGGGAGGCGGGTCTGTTCTGGCAGTGGAGGCTATTGATGGAACCGATGCTACCATAATGCGGGGCGGAAGGCTTGGCAAAGATACTGCAGTTGTTGTTAAGGTTTGCAAACCCGACCAGGACATACGATTCGACATCCCTGCAATTGGTGTGCAAACAATTAAAACCATGTATGAAGCAGGAGCAGGGGTGCTCGTTGTTGAAGCCGGAAAGGCGGTTGTTTTTGACCGGGAAGAGATGATCCACATGGCGGACAAGTATGGTATTGCCGTGGTTGCTATGGAAGAGTAAAGATTATGAAGAAGTTGCGTGTGGGTGTTGTGGGTGCGGGCTATCTCGGAAGATTTCATGCTGAAAAGTATGCCCGAATGGATGACGTTGAACTTATCGGCGTTGTAGATATCAACCAATCCCAGGCCGAGGAGGTTGCCGGAAGGTTTAATACAAATGCATATCCACACCATGAATACCTTTTTGGAAAAGTCGATGCGGTGAGTATCGTTGTCCCTACACCGGCTCATTTTTCTGTTGCCAAGGATTTCTTGGAAAGCAATATCGATGTGTTGATAGAAAAGCCCATGTCAGAAACCACTGAACAGGCCAACGAACTCATTGATTTTGCAAAGTCGAGAAATCTTATTATCCAGGTTGGGCATCTTGAACGATTTAATCCGGCGGTTGCGGCCCTGCGGGATATTATTAAAAAGCCGATGTTCATTGAGTCTCATCGATTGAGTATTTACAAAGACCGGTGTACGGATGTGAGCGTTGTGCTCGATCTTATGATTCATGATATTGATATTATATTAAACTTTGTTCGGTCGGAAATTGTCAATATCCATGCGGCAGGCATCCCTGTAATCTCCGGACAGGTCGATATTGCCAATGCACGTCTTGAATTTAAAAGGGGGTGTATCGCCAATGTTACCGCCAGTCGAATATCGACCAAAAATGAAAGAAAAATCAGGCTGTTTCAAAAAGATGCCTATATATCCGTGGATTTTGCAAATCAGGGGATTACGGTTATTCAGCGCAGCGATAAAATTGAAGGTGGTCTTATACCCGGCATGGAAATCAAACAGCTTAGTTTTGCAAAGGGTGATGCACTGGAAGATGAATTAAAATCGTTTGTAAAAGCGGTAAGAAGACGTGAAGTTCCGGAGGTCACAGGGCAGATGGGACGCGATGCCTTAAAGATCGCCTTGAGCATTATGAAGCAGATCCGTGATACCAACCGCCGTTTTTTGAGTTAGCAGTCGTATGGAACCGCTTTCGGAACAAAAATGTGTTATGATCATTGCGGGTGAAGCTTCAGGCGACCTTCACGGGTCACGGCTTGTAACCGCCATGCGCAAAAGAGACAATGCCCTATTTTTCTGCGGCATTGGCGGACAGGCCCTTAAAGCTGCAGGGGTCAGAGTTTTCGTTGATGCTTCAGAGCTTTCGGTTGTGGGAATAACCGAAGCATTCTCCAAGCTGCCCAATTTACTCAAAGGGATGGCTGTAGCCAAAAGGACCCTTAAAAGACTCCTCCCCGATCTTTTGATACTCATCGATTTTCCCGATTTTAATCTTAATGTGGCCGCTTTTGCCAAAAAGCTTGGAATACCGGTGTTATATTATATCAGCCCACAGATTTGGGCCTGGAGACCCGGCCGTGTAAAAAAGATCGGGAAGCTTGTGGATCATATGGCGGTTATCCTGCCTTTTGAAGAAGACTTTTATAAAAAACATGAAATCCCGGTAACATTTGTGGGGCATCCTTTACTGGATGCAAATTTTGATTATGGTAAAAAGGTTTTTGAAAATCCTGATGATGATATCTCTGTCATAGGCCTTTTACCAGGATCTCGCGATCGGGAAATTGCAAGACATCTTCCCATAATGCTTGGTGCGGCCCAAATTTTGTTCAAAAGGATTAATAATGTAAAATTTATCATTTCGCTTGCACCTAGCGTGAAAAGAAAAAGCGTGGAAGAAATCGTTAACAAAAAAAAGGGTGCTGCCGATTTTGAGATTGTATCCGGCCATGTCAGAAAAATCTTTGAAAAAAGCAGCGTTGTCATTGCCGCATCCGGTACGGTTACTCTTGAATCCGCAATTGCCGGAACTCCCATGGTAATTATTTACAAAGTGTCACCCATAAGCTACTGGCTCGGAAGGGCAATGATACAGGTCAAACATATCGGCCTGGTCAACCTCATTACCGGCAAAAAGATTGTTCCCGAATTGCTTCAGGACCAAGCATCTCCTGTCCGGATAGCAGATACGGTCTTCAATATGTTAAGTGATGCTCCCGGCCTTGAAAAGTTAAGACTCGAATTGCTGCAAGTCAAAGATGCACTGGGCGGCCCGGGTGCTTCCAAACGTGTTGCCGATATAGCAATTGGAATTTTGTATGATGCATGATAAAAATGTAGATGGACATTTTTGATGCCGGATGCTGGTCACTTGATGCCGGATGGGCTTTTGCAGGGTCTAATACGTTTGGTTTGATCATGTACGGAATGTTTTTGTAAAACATAGCGCGATTTTTAAGAAATATCGAGATCTCTCGTTTGAATATCATGAAAATATTTTCAAAACCGACCATAAAAGACAGACACAGACGGTTGCTATTGCTTATAAAGGATCAATGGTTCAAGCTGCTTTTAGCGATGATATGCATGCTGGTGATGGCAGGTGCAAGGTCGGCGATTCCTTTTTTAATAAAACCGGTTGTCGATGATATTTTTATAAATAAAGATGTCGGGATGCTTAAGCTGATTCCCCTGGCAGTGGTTACTATTTTTTTAATGCTCGGTTTCGCCATGTATTACCAAGAATACCTTATGAGTTATGTGGGGCAGAATATTATCAGGCGCCTTAGAAACCTTCTTTATGATCGCATCCAGGACCTTTCCATTTCGTTTTTTCAAAGAGAGAAGACGGGAGTTCTGATGTCGCGGGTTACAAATGATGTGAACATTATTAAAAATATGGTTTCTTCCGCAGTTACAGGGTCTTTAAGAGATTTTTTTGCCGTTATCGGATTGACATTTGTCATCTTTTACCGGGATTGGAAGATGGCCTTGGTTGCAATTGTCATCTTACCCCTTGCCTTTTTTCCCATTGTCGTGCTGGGAAGAAAATTGCGCAAGGTCACTAGCCACACCCAGGAGGCTATGGGCGACCTTACATCTACTTTGCATGAAACTTTTGCCGGGAATAAAATTATTAAGGCATTTGGAATGGAATCCTATGAAAAAGAACGATTCTATAAAAAAACGCTTAAACTTTTCAAGCTTGAGCTAAAGGGCGTTCGATTTAAAGCCTTGGCTTCACCGGTCATGGAATTTTTAGGCGGATTGGGTGTGGCCATTGTTATATGGTGCGGCGGTTACAAAGTGATCGTCGGCACCTCTACAGCCGGAACCTTTTTTTCTTTTATGGCCGCAGTTATGATGCTTTACACGCCTTTAAAGAGATTAAGCAAGCTCAATAATATCATACAGCAAGGTCTTGCCGGTGCGGACCGGGTATTTGATATCCTGGAGTCGGAGTCTGATATTCAAGAAATATCCAATCCTGTTATATTTAAGCGCGACCCTCACCACGTTATTTTCAAAAATGTGTATTTCAAATATGATGACGTAATGGTTCTAAAAGATATTAACCTGGATGTCAGGCCCGGAGAAATTCTTGCATTCGTGGGAATGAGCGGCGGCGGAAAAACTTCTATAGTTAATCTGATTCCCAGATTTTATGATGTCAGCAAGGGGGTTATCCTGATTGATGACATTGATATCAGAGATGTCTCAATATCGTCACTCAGGGATCAGATCGCCATTGTTACTCAGGAACCCATACTTTTCAATGATACGGTTCGGAACAATATTGCTTACGGAAACCAAAATGCGTCTGACAAAGACATAGAAAATGCTGCCCGGTCAGCTTATGCATGCGAGTTTATACAGAACTTTCCAGACGGCTTTAATACAAATATTGGAGAATTTGGCGGGCGTTTATCCGGAGGGGAGAAACAGAGAATCTGTATCGCTCGTGCGTTATTAAAGGATGCTCCCATTTTAATACTGGATGAGGCGACTTCTTCACTCGATGCGGAATCGGAAACGCTGGTTCAAAAAGCCCTGGAAAACCTGATGAAGGGACGAGCAACATTTGTTATTGCGCACCGATTTTCAACTGTTGCTTATGCCGACCGTATCGCCGTTATCGTTGACGGCCGAATTGTAGAACAGGGGAAACATGAAGAACTGATGGCTCGACGAGGAGAATATTTTAAACTTTACCAGATGCAATTCAATGACAGCGATTCAAAAGAAGCTCCAGTAGAATTCACCGTAAGAAAACATACCGGCAAGTCTTTTTCGATATAATTTGATGGATTGGGTTTTTTATAATTTATTGAAAAAATAAGATTTTTATGAGACTTGAATGCTTGCATAGAACATGGAATAATGGAATAGTGGAATACTGGAAGGTTGGTTTTAGAAGGATATTGGCTATTTTTTATTTTATCGTCAATACAAATGCTACCATTAACCCATTATTACATTATTCCAGCATTCCACCATTCCAATGGGCGAGAATCCCCAACTTGGGTTAAATTAAAACAAATATCCGTGACAAACCTCCGCTCCTTGATATGATGGGGTATTGAGTCATAATCGCAAAAAAGCTTTCCTGAAATTTCTATGAAAATCAGTTCCATTATAAATAGATATGTGTTCAAAGAGATGATTCCTCCTTTTGTCATCAACCTGATGTTTTTTACTTTTGTTTTTCTGATGGTAGAGATGCTGAAAGTTACAAACATGGTTGTAAATTACAATGTGGGTGTGTTTACCGTCCTTATAATGCTTGCTTATTCTACGCCGTATTTCCTCACCTATATAATACCCATGTCAATCATGATAGCGGTTCTTCTCGCGTTCCTCCGATTGTCCGGAGACAATGAGATTATTGCCCTAAAAACCAGCGGTATGAGCATTTACGGGTTGCTTCCACCGGCAATGTTTTTTTGTCTATTGGGGTGTTTGCTTACACTTTTTATGACAATATATGGAATGCCGTGGGGAAGATTATCCTTTAAAGAACTGACATACAAGGTGGTTTCATCCAATCTCGAAATCGGACTTAAGGACAGGACATTCAATGACAGTTTTGAAGACGTGGTGCTTTACGTGAATAAAATAGATGCTTTAAATAAAGAGCTTCAAGATATTTTCATTGAAGATAAAAGGACTCAAGATATTGTCAGCACCGTGGTGGCGCCAAGGGGAAAACTATTCAAAGAACCGGACGAATACATTTATCATTTATTGCTTTTCAATGGTGTTTTATATCAAGTTGATGTTAAGAACAGATCGACAAATTATATTGATTTTGAGACCTATGAAATTCGCCTAGACATTAAACAGGCGGCTTCGAGATTGAAACAGGGAGCCAAACACAGGAAGGAGATGAGTCTTTTTGAATTGCGGGATTATTTGAAAAATAGTACCCGGAGAGATAATAGATACTATAGTACACTGATGGAGTTGCACAAGAAATTTTCAATTCCAATTGCATGTTTTGCCCTCGGGCTTTTGGCGGTTCCATTAGGCATACAGTCCGGGCCTACAAAAAAATCATTTGGCTTGGTGCTGGGTATGATTTTCTTTTTGATTTATTACCTGTTGTTAACTGCAGGGTTGGTCCTTGGTGAAACAGGCGCTTGTCCTCCGGTCGTCGGAATGTGGGTTCCGAATATTATGATGGGCGGTTTAGGGCTGTATCTTGTCTTTAAAACAGCCAATGATCGTCAATTGAGGATTGTTCCTATTGTGACGAATCTTTTAAAAGGGATTAAATCCCGTTTGCACGGACGGGGCGGGGCTTAACCCAAATTTCTGAATGCTTGATATGATGCCCTTAATCGAAAAATATCTGACCAAGGAGATTTTTAAATACTTTGGTATTGTTTTATTAACGGTGGTCGGAATATATTTGGCGGTCGATTTTTTTCAAAGGATAGATGATTTTTTAGAAGCAGATCTTCCATTTTCAAAAATTATAAGATTTTATCAGCTTAAAATACCGTCGGTAATTGTCCAAATAGCTCCGGTTGGTATTCTTCTGGCGGTGAGTATTGTTTTTGGTCTGATGAACAAGAACAATGAGATCATCGCTTTAAAAAGCAGTGGCGTCGGTATCACCTACCTTTTAGGGCCGGTTGTATTGATCGGGCTATTATTGAGCCTTCTTATTTTTTTGTTATCAGAGTTGATTGTGCCGATTACCATAAGCGATGCCAACAGGATCTGGAATACGGAGGTTAAGAAAAAATCTGCCGTAACATCTAAGGGAAATAATATATGGATTAAGGGCAACCGATTCATATGTCATATTATATATTATAATCCTGCAAACAGTACTATTTTAGGGGGCACACTTAATTTTTTTGATAATGATTTCAGGTTAACCCGGCGGGTTGATGCTAAAAAGGGCGTCTTTGAAAACGGGAAATGGATTTTCTATGATATTATGGAACAAAAGCTTGATAAAAAAAGTAACCATTACCGCGTTACATTCCTTGAAGAGCGGGAGGAACCGTTCGATTTTTTGCCCGAGGATATAAAGCGGGTGGTCAAGAAGTCAGAGGAAATGGGTTTCCTGGAGCTGTATGCATATATTAAAAATATTGAAAACGAAGGGTACGATGCTTCTGTCTATAAAGTAGATCTGTATGCCAAACTGGCATTTCCTTTGGTCAGTTTTATCATGTGCCTGGCGGGGGCGGGCATTTCAAGTAGAAGTAAGCTAAAGGGAAGTCTTTCCGTTAGTATATTCTACGGTATTTGCGGAGCATTTCTTTATTGGATATTTTACAGTTTTTGCCTATCTCTTGGATACGGAGAAATGCTTCCCCCTTTCATGGCTGCTTGGGCTGCGAACCTTGTTTTTTTATGTTTTGCCATTCTTGTTTTTTTGAAATGATGAATAGAGAAAGAAATATACAGGAAATTCCGGTAAACACATAAGTGTGGAATCATTATCATCATAAGAGCTTTCACAAAGTATAAGCGAATATGTTAAAATCTTTAAACCTCTCCAGTCTGCCCGAAAACCATTGTGGAATTCTAAGGCATTCATCCAACACAAGGCCTGTGATCTGGGTAATAGAGGAAAAGGGGCTAAGGGTTGTTATAAAAGATTTCAGCAACAGTAAGTTTCTTTACCGAAACTTAATCGGGAGATTCCTGATATGGCGTGAACGCAGGGCTTATAAAACATTGAAGGCACTTAAGGGTATTCCCACTTGCTATGGGGTTATTGATGGGCTCGCTTTGGCACTTGAAGAGATACCCAGCCGACCTTTGAAAAAGCATAATAAGGAGATGAAGCTACCAGATACTTTTTTTGATGATTTAAAAAACATCGTTGACAGTTTCCATAAAAGGGGCCTTGCACATTGTGATTTAAAAAATGGCGCCAATGTCTTGGTGGGACACGATGGTCGACCTTACATCGTTGACTGGAGCGCTTCCATATCGAAAAAAGAATGCAGATTTTTTCCGCTGAATCGCATCTATCTGAGATTTATTTTAGATGATTACTTTGCCGTTATCAAACTGAAAATGCGGTATGCACCTGAAACCTTGAGACTGGAAGAAGAAAGACAGTATGCACATCGGAGCCATGTGGAAAGAGGGGTCAGAGTTATTAGGGATAGCCTGCGCAAATTCTTGATGAAAATTGTGTAACATGATCAAACAGCCAGACCTTTTACATTTTATCACCAGTTGGTTCAATAATTTATTGAAATGTTACAAAATTGTGTGAGAATTGGCTAATATAATTCATAAACTTATCGGTATGAGGCAGAGCTTTGCTGGTCGGTGATGTTTTGATTTCTTTAAGGGAGGTAAAATGGTCAATAACGTAGTGAACCGGATCCACGAAATTTTCAACAACAAAAGACTCAGATATGTTTTATTAAAATTACGGTATCCGATTTTTTTGATTGCCGTCGTAATTTTAATTCTGAACATAAATCCTGCTTGGTTTGCGGTTGGATGTATAGTGGCTTTCTTCGGTGAATTGATCCAACTTTGGTGCTTCGCTTCTTTGGATAAAAATAAGATGCTTGCTGTTAAAGGACCTTATATGTTGATGAGAAATCCCATGTACATGGGCCGCTTTTTTTTGTTGCTGGGTGTTTTGCTCCTTTTGGGCAATAGTTGGATACTCTTTGTGTTTACGGTGAGTTATTATTTTTATATGGTCAATCGTGTGAAACGAGAGGAAGCTAAACTACAGCCATTGTTTGGAGAATCATATAGAAAATATTGCCAACAGGTCAACCGTTTTGTGCCATCCCTTAAAGCGGTTGATCGGGAATCATTGTGGTTTTTCAGGTGGAACCTTCTTTTGAAAAACAACGGGCACTGGAATTTTATAGCCATGTTCGCCTGCTTTTTTATGTTTTATTTTTTTACCTTTATCTATTCTACTTCTTGAGATCCTTAGCCGGATAAACCGGAACCAAAAATATTTGCCACAAAGGCACTAAGACACAAAGGATATAGAACTTAGGGGCTTCGCCCCAATTGGAATAGTGGCCCCAGTGAAATAGAAAAAAAGTTTCACCGGGTAAAAATAATGGAGTAATGGAATAATGGGTTTGAGGGAGTTTTTTACAATTATAATATTTTACTTCCGCCTTTATCCCCAATATTCCAGCATTCCAACATTCCATTCTTCCATTTTGATAAAATAAACAGGTTTCTATTAATAAGTCTGTATTTTCAATAAGTTGTAGAATTTCCGAGACGTTTAATTATTCTTTCTTCGTGCCTTAGTGGCAGAATTGAAAAAGTTTTACCACAAAATGTACAAAATTCAAAGTTAAGTTACTAAACAGCCTATGCCGACCGGGATACAGACAAAATGATGGCGACTCCAGGAAATGTTAAGGAAAAAATACAAGCGATTATGACTGGCGGAAGAGAAAATAGATCCTCATCCCTTAAATCCTTCCTTTTCGCAGTATCAATTGGTTACGGTGGAATAGTTCGGCTGAGGCAAGCTTTATACAAAAAAGGTCTTTTGCCGTCAAAAAGACTCCCATGCCCGGTTATTTCCATTGGTAACCTTACGGTTGGCGGCTCAGGAAAAACACCCATGACGATTTATGTGGCGGAGCTAATTAAGCATCTCGGTTATGGTGTTGCAATTATCAGCAGGGGATATAAAGGTGAAGCAGAGAAGATCGGAGGCGTGGTATGTGACGGGTGTATAATTTGTATGGGACCGGATACAGCAGGCGATGAACCATTTATGGTTGCCCAGAGACTCAAAACGGTTCCTGTTATTGTTGGGCAAAACCGTTTTAAGGCCGGTAGATTGGCGATACAGGAATTTAAACCGGATGTTTTACTGCTTGATGATGCATTCCAACATTTAAAGCTACTTCGAGATTTAGACCTGGTACTTTTAGACAGTAAAGAGCCTTTGGGCAATACTTACCTTTTTCCAAGGGGCACCCTAAGAGAAACCGCTTCTGCGTTGTCGCGGGGAGACGCTGTGATTTTAACCCGATCGGATATCGGAAAGCCGCCGTTTTTGGACCAAATAAAAAAACATTTTCCGAGAAAGCCGATTTTTCATTCATCTCATACCCCATATATTTATAAAATTGTTACAGGAAACAGTTCGCAATCGCGAGATAGGCTAACTATTTTATCCAAGTACGATTTTGATATCTTTAAAAATAAGAGCGCCTTTGCTTTTTCCGGGATAGCAAGCAATGATGACTTTTGCCGAACAATTGAGAGTTTTAAATGTAAATTAGAAAAATTTTCAGGATTTCCGGACCATCACCAATATTCGGATAAAGAACTTGATGAAATTTTGGAATCCGCAACGGATCTATCGGTTGAATTTATTTTTACCACAGAAAAAGATTATGTCCGGATTGCCCATAAAATAAAATGGCCCATCCACCTGGTTATTATCGGAATAGAGATTTCCTTTGGAGAAAACGATATTGCTTTTCAATCCTTTATTAAAAGCCGGCTCCAGGGACTTATAAAGAAAAATAGGAATTAATATAGCATTGCGAGGTGTGATGTAACACCTATGGCTGTTCGTAGCATATTGAGGGGGTGGAAATCAAGACCGTTGGCAAACGCTGATGCCTTTCTATTGACAAACCTTGGCTCCGAAGCTTTTTTTTCAGGTGTCAGGTGTCAGGTGTCAGGTGTCAAGGTTAAGGATTAAGGGGGAAACGAGGTGACCAATAGAAATTTTATGGACGTGGAGGATCTTGAGGTCTATAAAAAGTTGTGTGGATTACCCATCGATGTCTGTGACTTGACGCACAAGTGGCCCCAAGAAGAGAAATACGAGTTAGGAAGCTAATCCAGGCGCTCCTCAAACAGCGATCCTGCCCAACTCGCCGAGAAAAATGATGATCGGCATATCCGTAACAAAATTGAAGGCGTGAATCGCGCCAGGGGCCAAGCAGCTGAGACCATTCACCATCTGTTCATGGCGAAACTCAAAGGGTAGATCACGGAAAAGGTGTATTTAGAAATTCGGGGTGGTTACAAAGAATGCATTCGTATGTTGAATGGATTAGAGAAAACATTGGAACGGAAAGTCCCAGAGCGAGAACGCCGCTGGCAGTTAGTTGAGGAGACGGTAGTGTATGGCGTAAAAAATAAATCGTTCCCTCAGGGCTGGCCCATTACTACTGAACATGTTTTCTGACACCTGAAACCTGACAACTGAAACCAATTTTAATCTGACGGAGGTGGTGGATTAATGTTCAAAATATTCATTAAAATCAATATTCCCAAGTGCTAAAGAAAGTTTTTCCTGGACCGATTCCACGCTGATACGCCGCATACATAATCTGTCGAGGTCAGGGCATTTATTTTTATAACAGGAAACACAGCTTACTTTAGATTGAACGACAAGATGTTCACAGTTATAGGGTGCTGCCCGCATAGGAGATGTTGGACCGAAAAGAGATACATAGGGAGTTCCCACTGCTGCTGCCAGGTGACCCGGCCCCGAATCCGGTCCTAAAGCGACCGCAGCGGCCTTAAGCACGGCTACAAGCTCAGGAATCGACGTTTTTCCCACAAGATTGATTAATTCATGTGAGCCAACTTTTCGATACAGTTTTGTTGCAGATGATACTTGTGATCCGTCACCAAGTAGCACAACCGGCCCTTTTATTGAAGAAAGAATATTTTTTACCAGTCCATAGTATCCCTCAAAGAACCAGTCTTTGGATTCCCAGGAT
The DNA here is from genome assembly GCA_004193595.1 of Desulfobacteraceae bacterium Eth-SRB2. Lineage (GTDB taxonomy): Bacteria > Desulfobacterota > Desulfobacteria > Desulfobacterales > UBA11574 > S5133MH16. Next base: position 31,874 of record RPGQ01000018.1, on the reverse strand, counting down.
GATCCCATTACAACTGCGATAAAAGGGTTATTTATTTTAGCGACAATATCCGGCAGATTAGATTTTTCATCAAAGCAGGAAAAACCGAAGTCCAGGGAAGCAGGCTCAGATAACCCCAGGTATTCTGTAAATTTAAGATAATGATGCAATTTGGGCAGCTCAAGCTCATCGCTGACATAGGGGATGTGTTCGTTATTAAAGATCCAGTTAAATTCCCCTGAATTGCGGCGATTAAAGCCGATTCGTCTTTTCGATCCGGAAAGAAGCGAGAAAAAACCGCTTTTTAAGTGACGCTGAAGATCGAGGGTGATGTCGAAGTGTTTTCGGGATAGGTTTTTATACAGATCTCGTATCCCTAAAATATGCTTGGGTCTGTTAAAAACCATCACTTTGTCAATCCGTGGGTGTAAACAGACCACTTCCGAGCACTTTGGCTCTACGAGCCATGTTACCCTGCTTCCCGGCAAATTGTTTTTAATATGTGACACCAGGCACAGACCCCGCGCCACATCTCCTATAGATCCCATCAGAATGATGAGGATCGAAGGTGCTGAAGGTGGTATTTTAGAAGTGAATGTATTCATAATTAAACGTCTCAGCGATTCCGTAACCTATTGAAAATAATAGTTTTATAATGAAAACCTATATAGGCCATGCGAATGGATGAATGGAATGCTGGAATGCTGGAATATTGGGGATAAGGGCGGAAATAAACCATTTTAATTGTAAAAAACTCCTTTCCTTCAAATTCGTTCAGGACAAGCTCACCCATTATTCCACTATTCCAATTGGGTAGAAATCTTAAGTTCACATGTAACCGATAATTCTATTTGTAATTTTTAAAGGGACTTAAATGCGTTAACTTCACTGAGCATCTCCGGTAGCCCATGCTTTTGTATTGCCCGATTCCAGCGACGCAGGTATCGAGTTTTTAGCGCATTTTTATCTCCGGGAAAAACACCCCCCTTGTCAAAATCAAGAAGGTAAACTTGGTTTTGATTGTCCACTATTACATTGCCGGGATGTAAATCGGCATGAAAAATTTTATTTTTTATGAGCATTGAAACTTGCTTGATGACCGCTTTCAGTGCCATACGAGCCTGTTCTTCATTTGAACGACTTAATTGGGCAAGTGTTTGATGATCTTGGATCTCTCGGGTTACCAGCCAACATTGATAGAACAGGCGGCCTCTATAAGCAAAAGCAACCGGCTCAGGGGCATTTATCCCTAAACTTCTGACTTTCTGTAACAGCTCATATTCAATCTGGCAACGCGTTTTTCCACATTTGAGATACCGTTTTTTGATCAGATATCGAATGACTCCTCCCCGTCTATAATATTTAATAACTACAGATCCTATGCCTTGAAGCCGGGTAACTGTAATGGAGGTTCTTCCGCCAAGAGGTGAATTAACACTATTTTTGGGTAAATTAAAGAATCTAATGAGCTGTTTCAGTTGCTGGTCGGCTATATTTAATGGTGATCCAAAATGATATGAATTATAAGTTTTAGGGTGTGTTGTGCTCATTAAATATCAATCCTTTTTTTAAGCACTATTGAGACCTTGAAAAATGCTCAATTTTGCATGCCCAGTTAAATCCGTATTTAATATTTAACCGGGGTTCAAGGCCGAGGAAGGTGAAAATTTTAACCATTCCCAAAATTGTTCATCAGAATGAGCAAATGCAGCCGTTTTCAATGCACTAAATTTGAATATAAAAAATTTTCGTTGTTATTTCATAACTATAGAGAAATGAGGTTAATGTGTCAAGAAGGTAATAGCACCTCGATTCCTTACGAGAAGTGTCCAACAAAGATGGCCGTCACGAAAATGCATCACGCAAACAAAAGACACGCTTAGGAACGAAAATTCAATTAAATGACCAGAAATCTTTTAATATCAGATAGTTATAAAAATCTAGACTTTTATCTAATAATATGAAATAGTTACGGTGCGACTTTAACCAATAATTAATGAGACACCGTAATGACAAAAAAAAATTTAAAACCTGATCCTAAACCGTTTTCGGCATATCCTTCACGAATCGAAAAGTTTATCAAAGAGACTTATTCGAAGCTATCAGAAAAAGACAGACGAATCTATGCTGCGGTAGAAGCATTAAAATTACCAAGAGGAGGGAAGAGCTACGTGGCTGATCTTCTTGGCTGCAGCAGAAATACCATACTACGAGGCATCTCTGAATTAAAAAACCCAAATTTAGTTTTGAAAGACCGAATCCGAGGAAAGGGAGCTGGAAGAAAATCGGCCATTGAAACAATTAAAAATATAGATGATGTCTTTCTCAAAGTTATTGACGACTATATCGCTGGTGATCCTATGAATGGGAAAATTCGCTGGACCAATTTGAGCCACAAAAAAATTGCCGAAAAAATGAAAGCTGCAGGAATTAATATCAGTGTCACAGTGGTTAAAAAGTTACTAAAAAAACATGGGTTCACAAAGCGTAAAGCCATAAAAAATAGGGCTATTGGATCCTCAAAAAATCGTAACGAGCAATTTGAAAAAATAGCTCAGTTAAAGGGACAATATCTCACAGATGGCAATCCTGTGATCAGTATGGATTCAAAAAAAAAGAACTTTTAGGAAACCTATACCGGGATGGGCATGTTTATGCTACGGGTGTAATTGAAGTCTATGATCATGATTTTCCATATCTTGCTGAAGGAATAGTGATTCCCCACAGTCTTTATGACTTAAAGTATAACAAAGCCTATGTGAACATTGGTGTTAGCAAGGATACAAGTGAGTTTGCCTGTGACTCGATAAGGGTATGGTGGGAAAATTATGGAAAGTTTCAATATCGGTATTGTACGTCAATTCTCATCCTTGCTGATGGCGGTGGAAGCAATTCATCCCGTCACTATATTTTCAAAGAAGACCTACAGAAGCTGGTAGATGAAATCGGAGTAGAAATACGCATTGCACATTTTCCACCTTATACTTCAAAATGGAATCCCATAGAACATCGTTTATTCCCACACATTACAAGATCTTTAAAAGGCGTCATTCTAAAAAGTCATGACTATGTCAAAGAACTGATTAAAAATACAACAACACAAACGGGCTTAGAAGTTAAAGCCAACATTATAAAAAAAGTCTATAAAACTGGAAGAAAATATGCTGATAATTTCCTATGATAGCAAATGACAGTTGGCATTAAATTTGCTGTGTCTAAAGAAAAGCGCAGAAATTTTCTGCGGTAAGTCCGTTTGTTTGATAATTTTTTTGATTTCCGGTGGTATCTTTTCGCAATTCTCTTCAGCCTGCTTCAATTGATCCCGCACAATTTTGTCCTCAATTTGTGAGAACCTTTCGGCCAAAGAGGAGCATCCATTGAGGATGATTTTTTGATATTCCTCCTTCTCAAGATTTCTGACCAACGGAGTATCTGCAAGAATGGTCTTCAAGGTTTTGTTCAGGGAAGCCGTTCCACTCTTTTTACGTACCCGTCTTTTTACACCTCTGAAAAACCTCTCCAAAATGTTGTTTGTCCGTTGAGGTGCAATAGTAACCGGCCCTTCTGAAGTATTTACGATGAGAGGATCGGCAAAGAGTTTTTCCCAATACTTGTCCATCTGCTCTATCATTTTCAAATACGTTGTTTTTCGCGATTCGTCATCCATCAACCACTCTTTGAATTTAGACACTTGGTCCTCAATGGTTTTGATGTCCGTTTCATCACCGTTATCGTTCAACCCGCTTCTTCCTTCGGGCATCGCAATGCGTAGCGCCTGCCGAAGTTTATCAAACACCTGGGCCTTTTTTGCCATGCCAGTGACCGCGTTGTTTAGCTCCCTATCTGCCAGGACCTCTTCGAGCAATTTATTGATCTGGATAAAGGACCTGTTGTCTTTGGCCTTGTTACGTAAATGGATGCCTGAAATGCTTTGCAACAGGCCATGAACTCTTTCCAACCTCCGATAAAATTCCAAATGTGGACGGTCGAATGGAAAACCATATCCCCGGGACAGGCGAGGTGATTCAAAAATCCAGTGTATGAGCGTATAAGTTGCAAGAGCCGGAATGCGCTCAAGGGAAGATGTCTGTGGTTCAGCCTTTTCTAAAATGGCCTTAAGGTCGGAGATTCCTTCTGCGTCCTGACCGATCTTTTTTCCCAGATATCTTGCCTTCTGTCTGAGCAATGATCTCACCTTATGCTTTCTCAATCGTTGGATGATGGTCTGGTAATCGTCGAGAAGCAAATCCTTTCCAACGTCTCGCAGAAAGTGGAAATGGCAGATAAAATCAGGAATTCCAGGAAATACCTGCTCAATGGCCCTCAGGATTCCAATGCCCATATCGTGCACCAATGCAACAGGATCGCCGTAGTGAATCCTGATACGTTGAAAAAATGGGATGAGCAACTCTTTCTTCTCAGAAGGGATCTTAATGTTATCCAGAACCAATTCCGAAATTCCATCCATGCCACAAAACAGATGTGGACTGTTCCCCTCGCATGTCCCGTCTACATGAAGAATATATCCACCCCGCTTCTTCATTGATTGAACCAGTTTTTCCCGGCTCTCTGCATGCGCCAGGGCCAGATAAACAACAAACTTCTTGCCCAAATATCCTATCTCCCGCTCCGAAACGAAAATGTTCCTGGAACCCAGGGTTTTCCTGATTTCTCTCTCGTTACGGCAGTGGACGAAAAGTTCCTTCCCAATGTGCTCGATGACATCGAAACCATAGGTGCACTTATGAGGCGCAAGGGAACGTAACTGAGAAGAACAGAATATCGCATGGTCATTCGGACACTGCAACACGATTTCCCTGGCTTCAAATGCCCCGATGTCCATCGTCACGAGAGTTTTTTTCCAGGTCTTTACAACTTGCAATTGTGATCCACATTGAGAGCATTGCTCCGTTTCAGGGTGAAAGTGAATCGTCGGCTTACGTGGGAATAAGGCCCCAGCCCCAACACCGGAAATCAACCTGTTTACATAGCTCGTAAGCAGCTTCAGGGCTTTGTAGTCGAAGTTTTTTTTACAAGGCCATTACGTTTCAGAAAATCACGAATGGCAGCCGAGGAAATTTTGTGCATCCGAATTTCGGGTAAGGCCATGATTTCCTCTAAGCAGATCCCATGATGCTTGATCAGTGCGGAAAGAATCACCACAGCATCTGCCTCAGAAAGAATTCCCCCTGCAGGATGCGCAACTTTTGAGCGGCTCTTACGTTGCTGTTTATATGTAACGGGATTGTCCGAAAAATACACATAGACGCCCTTTGTCTTCTCCCTCTGGATGCCGCCCGCGTTACAGAAATGATGCAAAAATGATCGAGGATCAAGCCTCACAAGAGCGCCAATCTCCTTGCCTATTAAACCGGAAGGCGATCTGTCCACCAACTGAACGATCGTACTCTTCAGATTCCCGTATCGGGAGAAATAAATATCCTCGTAGTGCCACAACCCGTTATTGTCAAAGCGAGGGACCGTAGACATGGCATAATACCGCCCGTTCTGATTATAGCTTGTATGGGCCCCCCACTGCTTAAGCTTCAACCGAGCGGTTGGAATGGAACAACTCAAAGATGACACCAACCGCTCAAGGGTGAATACCTTTATGTCTTCGAGTAAGTTGAAGACGTTTTTGAGTCTTCCCTCGCTGAGTTTGGTCATGTTGCCTCCAAATATCAAGTATATGTTTTAATCTGACTTATATCATATACTTAATAATTATGGAAGCGAAAAATCACCGTTTTCTTAGGCAATTTAATGGATTTTATTAAAATTTAAGGAGAATGGCAGACATATAATGCGACATTTGAGGGAGAGAAATCTTTATCAAATTGTTTTTAATGGACTTTCTTATGGCCAACCGATATTTATTTACATAGCAAAAAACCTATGACAGCAAATAACGGTTGGATTTTTTTAATATTGTAATTTCAAATGGTTATTGAATGCTGCCAGCATGTATTATCTGTCAATTAAGGAAAAACAGCTGTAAATAGGCCTGATTTTGTGCCATTACAGACAATATTGATAAAATGATACTTAATTAATACTTGACATTACAGCAACTTATGAAATCCAACCGTTATTTGCTATCATAGCAAAAAACAGAACATCTTTTTTGGGTCCTTCTGTTTGGTTGATTTTAAGAAGCATATCCTCCAGGTTGTGAACAACATCCTTTGAAACCGTTTCCGTGAAAAAATGGGCCTGGGTGGATTCGGTATCCTTGAGAAAAAATCCAATTCCATCTAACGGATACTGTTGGTTAAGCCAGTTGTTTATGTTAGAGCACTGCTCTTCTGTGCCGTTGGTTGAAATCATCTTAACCAGACTTAAATTCATATCTTCTTGCATGGGACTATCTCCTTGCTTCAAGGTTCTGGGTTCAAGGTTCACCGTTACCTTTCTTTTTTTGACCTTGTTTATAGGGCACCAAATACTTGATGAAACCACGAATGGCAGCGCGGGTGCGTCCGGCATGATCATACACGTCCTGAAACTCCGCATTCGTAATGTATTTTTGATCCAAGGCAACATAAAGCTCACTCTGGACTTCGGTGCAAGACCGCTTTGCATACCGAAGAAAACGAACAAACTCCGGGTTTGTTCCCGAATCGAATCCTTCCGCAATATTGTGCATGGATGAGCCTGCTGCATCCTGAATTTGCCCCTTTAGCCCGAAGTCTCGTGAAAACTTGGTCTTTTTAGTCAGGCCATAGACCTTGCGGGTTAACTCTCGGGCCAACTGCCATGCTTCAATATCCTCAAATCGATCTATTCTCATGAAAAATCCGTTCTAGGTTCCCGGTTCTGGGTTCAAAGGTTGATGGAAGTTTACACAACAGATTTAAGCCCTAACCTCTGAACCCTGAACCTTTGAACCTTGAACCTCGCACTGTTCAGAGTTCAAAAATTTCCACCTCCTCCGAAACATTCTTCAGCTTAAATTTACCCATAGGGACCGGTGAAAAATGATTCTTAATTCTATCTGCCGTGGATTTAGAAAGATATATACTTCCTCCGGTTGCCTGGGCGCCGATTCTGGCCGCTACGTTGGTGAGCCTGCCCCTGGCCGTGTAGGTCCAGCGCGACCCCGAATAGGTTTCAAACTTAGCGGCTCCGACCAGGGCCTGGCCCGAGTTTATCCCCATGTTTATATTTAACGGACGATAAAGTGTGGAGCACTCTTCGAAGATCCGAACCGTCTTTTCCCGGATGGAAAGGGCCGCACGCACGGCTTCCAGTGCGCTGGTCTTTTCATCTTCATTAAGGAAAAGCACCATCAGGCCGTCCCCGGCGGTCTCGTTCACATCGCCGTTGTGGGTATAAATGGCATCCATGAAAGCAGAAAAATGCTTTTCGATGACCTCGTTGGTTTGGCTGCTCCCTAACTTCTCACATAGCTTGGTGTATCCTTCAATATCGACAAAGAGGACTGAGAGATCCTGTTTTTTGCTTTCCGGAATGGCGTTTGTGGGAGATTTTTCGATCATTCTGCAAACCGTGACCGGTACGAATTTGCTCAGGTTTTCTTTTACACTTTCAAGAATTTCAACTTTTCTCATGGAGGCCTTCAGCTCGGTGAGAGCGGTTTCGAGCTGAACGTTTTTCTCCTGAAGGTTCAGGTTGAGGCTTTTGATTTCCTCAAAAGATCTGGCGTTTTTCAGGGCCACCACCAGGTTGTTGACAAGGGTATCGAGCAGCTCTTCATCATCCCTGTTGTACGGCTCGCCCACAAGTTTGGCCCCCAGGCCCATAATCCCGGTGCAGTCAGTATCCACGACAAAAGGAAACGCACAGATCATTGCCGAAGGAAGAAGACCGCAGGTTTTAAGATCCGCTTCACTTTGCATGGACTTTAGGAGATCATCAGTAAGCAGGATTTCACTGCCGCCGGTTCGCAATAATGAGACATCGTCGCCCTGAAATCCTACGGATACAAATCCGTTTATTTCTCCGGAAGGATCATCCACCGTGAGGATAAACCCTTCGGCCACGCCAAAATTGCCCATGGTCATCAACAGGAAATTCTTCAGAATAGACTCATACTCGACACTGCCGAATATGTCTTTGCTGACATCATAGAGGGTCTTCATATAATAGACCCGCCGGTCCAGTTCGGTTTCGATGCGTTCCGCTTGAAGGAGGGAAGTTCTGAGTTGTTCTATCTGCCCCTGAAGGTCCATAATTTACTCTCAGTTTTTCAGGATTGGGTTGATCTGAAAATGGTTTTGAAATGGATTTTCAATTCCTGCCGGGTTTCTTTGAGTCGATTGAGCAGGTGCTGTGCCAGATTTTTCATCATGCAACAGCCCAGCTCGTGGTCTGTCAGCATGAGATTTATGAGGTCCGGCTGTTTAATGATCAGCAACTCGCTGTCTTCAAAGCATCGTGCCGAGAGACTGTATATATAGGGTTCAACCAGAGACGATGTTCCGATGCAATCTCCGGGATTTCGCAGAATGGCGATGGGAAGTTCAAAATCGACATTCACCAAATCGCCATTAACCCTTGTCAGCAATTCAACCGCCCCTTTTTTGAGCACAAACAGTTCTTCAGCCTTTTGCCCTTCGTGTATGAGAAACTGTCCTTTTTGAGCCCGCACCTGTTTTGTGATTTCTGACAGGCCATGAAATTGTGACTCGGAAAGTCCTTTAAAAAGGTAGCATAAAGACAATAATTGCATGGAGAGCCTCCTGTAGGGGTTCAGAGGTTCAAGGGTTCTGGGTTCGGGCTTAAATCTATTGTGCAAACCTCCTTTAACCTTGAACCGGGAACTTTTGAACCTTGGAACCCGAACGGTGAACATCGAACACCCGCCTGCCACAGCGAGGCACAAGCGGGCAGGTCGAACGTCCAACGTTGAATATCGAATAATGATGTCGCTTTGCTCCTCAATTTAATTTCACTTGTTTCTAAAAATCCAATGTCAAACCTTGAATGACTATTTTTTATTCTTTCTAACTTTGAACATACAAAGCGGGGCAAGCATAGGGCACAGGGCATGGTAAGTATTCGAAAATATAAAAAATTTAAATGTTTTTATTGTTTTCTCAGTATAAATCAGTGATTATTCGTGTTATTAATTCTTTAAGTGGTGTCAAATCGCCGTGTATTGTATCCCATATTGTTTCAATATCTACACCAAAATATTCATGAATTAATTTATCTCTCATTCCTCCTATTTCTTTCCAAGGAATTTCAGGATATTTTTCTCTGACGTTTTATGGTATTTTCTTTACAGCTTCCCCTGTTATTTCTAAGCACCTAATGACTGCATAAAGAGTTTTCTTATCGCTCTCTAAATCTTCAATAGACATACCTTCTGTAAAAGACCAAATATCCTCAATAGACTCTATGATGTTATTCAAGGGGAGCATTACCGATTTGTTAAAATGTTTTTCACACATTAACTTATTCATTTCTTGAGCGAAAGCCTTGCAATGAGGTTTCAGGTGTCGGGTGTCAGGGGTAAGAAACGAATTAGCTGATACCTGAAACCTGACACCAAAAAGTCTTGGATAGCAATTAACAAACTGGTAATGCACCCTATTCAAGTGATCTCTAAGATCTCTGTCTTCTTTCCATTTAGACATATTGGACCTCTTGAAGAATTCTTCTGCCTATGTATGGTTTTAGTGCTTTTTTAGTTACTAAGTCGACCTTTGTGCCAAGTATCTGTGAAAGATGGTTTTCAAGTCTAATAAATTTGATAAATCCCATAGGCCTTTCTATTTTAAAAAGTATATCTATATCGCTATCTTGTAACTGCTCACCTCTAACATATGATCCAAATATTCCAATCTCCTTTAGCCCGTATTTTTCTTCCAGTTCTTTTTTATGCTTTTGTATTATTGTTTCTATGTCTTTAATTGTTTTCATTTTTATGCCTCAATCTGTTCTATGTCCAACGCCCAAATTCCTTTTTTCCATATTTTCTTGAAAGCGTCAATAAATCATTCAATGCCTGAAGGCAGTTATTGGTTAACGGTTAAAGATAAAAGGTGAAAAGTTAAAAGTGAAAGGTGAAAAGTTAAAGGTTATTGGTTATCAGGTAAGAGCAAATGGTGCTATGCTTTCGATTCAATTATATTTTATCCAGTTGGTTTTTGAGATCTATGAGGTCTTTTTGAACAGTATTCCAGACTTGATCAAGGTCGACAGCGAAATACTCATGAATGAGAATATTCCTCATAGCGACAATCTTATACCAAGGGATGTTAGGAAATTGTTCTTTGAATTCGGATTCCAATTTGTTAGCAGCCTCGCCGATGATTTCAAGGCGGCGGAAAACGGCATCTTGTATTTGAGGAGTATTTAAAAATGTTGCTTTGTTAACACCAAAAGTGTAGGTTTCAATCGCTGCGATTGACTCTCGAATATGATCGATAAAGACATATGGGTCTTTTTTCATAATATACGAATCTGTTCTCGGATTACCTGTTCCCGAATACGTTTATTCAAGTACTTCAGTGAAACAAGGTCCACCTTTCTATCCAACTTTTCCTCGAGTTCTCTCTTCAATTCGGCAACATCGAACAAACTTACGCCATCTTGGTATTCTAATAAAAAATCAACATCGCTTTCTATTGAACCATCAGATCGCACAAAAGAACCAAAAAGCGCAGCAGATATGACACCGTTTTGTTTAAGTATCGGGATAGAAAGTTGCGATAATTTTTTTATTGTATCTATGTTTTTCATAGAATATTGATATCACAGTTTCAAAAAAAATGCAATGATCAGAAAGATTTTGGTCAGAGGTCGAACATATTAAAAGATGAACATCTTTTTCAGTAAACATTTGGGTTCAAAGTTCCAGAGGTTCACAGTTAAGAATTTTTTGTCCCTTTATCTTTTTCCATTCGACGTTCGATGTTGGACGTTCGATGTTCGATGTTCATCTTTTAAGGTCACATAGCCATATCATTTACCGCGTCTTCCACCGTGTTGTAGATTTGAGCAAATTTTGTGATGCCCACCATGTTGAATATTTTTTTGAAATGATTGGAAAGCCCCGTGATGCAGATCTGCTGGTTATTCCTTTTTGTTTGGGCCAGAAGTTGAATGAGTATGGCAATGCCGCCGCTGTTGATGTAAGCATCTTCAGTAAATTTCAACAAAATCTTGCACGCTGCCTGATCATTTGCAGTCTCGTAGGCTTTGGTGAAAAAAGGCTCGGAAAAGGCAGTCACATCCCCTTGTACGTCAAAAATTGTAATATCGTCTTGCTTTTCGAGATTGATTTCAGTTTCATGGTTCATAATTAGCCTACCTTTTTCCTTATGGGACACGGATGAACACAGATTATTAGGAGTGAAACGTAAAATGTAAAAAGTAAAAAGTTAAAGGTAAAAAGATAAAAAACGGTTATTTCAGAGACCTTTCACCTTGTCACCTTTCGCTAAATGTTTTGCATTTACCTTTTACCTTTCACGTTTCACCTTTTACTGTTCAGGGTTACCTTTGTATCTTCATCTTTTTCCATTCGACGTTTTTACCCCGTGAAACTTTTTTTCTATTTCACTGGGGCGATGTTGGACGTTCGATGTTCGATGTTCATCTTTTAATATGTTCGATGTTCATCGTTAAAAATAACTACCTCTGAACCTCTGAACCCTGAACCTCTCAACCTGTAAGTTTAAGCACCATCCTCACCATGTGCCCTTCATCAGTAATTTTATTATATTCCACCTGATCAACCAGTTGTTTTATCAAGAACATGCCCAGTCCTCTCGGGGTTTGAAGATTTTCAATTTTTTTGTCTATATCCGGCTCTTCAAGGATCTCGGGAGTTTCTCCCATGCCTTCACCCTGGTCCATCACAGAGACTCTAAATATGTGATCATTGTAATCCATTGTGATGAGCACTCTTTTGTCCGGGTGATTCAGGTTGCCGTGTTCCATGGCATTGAGGCAGGCTTCGGATACGGCGGTTTTTAAATCTTCTACACGTTCCGGTAAGAAGCCCACGATTTTGGCAAAACTTGCCGAACACGACATAGCAATTCGCTCATAGCCAAGCTTATTGGGAAGGCTGACTTCAATGGTATTTTCATCCAGCATTCTGACAAATTTGCTATTTTTAGGTTTCACGTTAAGGGCTCTCCTTGTTTCATATGAGAATGAGCGGAATGATCTATAATAAATATTTAAAAATACCCTATCATGCCTTTTGAAAAAATTCAATGAGTTCAACGTTTACAGTCTGTTTTTTTTATTTTTTTTAACTTCAGCACAGTTAAAAAGATTATTAGGATGGTTATGATCATGCTCATGTAAACAAAAACATCGCCGTAAATCGTATAGAAGGTCTTTTCCTTAGACAAAGGGATTTCTTTTGTGAGATAACCCTTCACAAATGTATCTTTATTATCTTGCTGGACTTTGCCGATGATTCTTCCATCCGGATTTATAAAACACGAGACACCGGTGTTTGCACAGCGTACAACAGAAACTCTGTTTTCGACAGCTCGAAATACGCTCATTGCCACAAACTGGTAGGGAACTGATGTTTTGCCGAACCAGGCTTCGTTTGTGATGTTTACGATAAACTGAGCCCCCCTTTTTACAACTTTTCTGACCAGGTTTGGAAAGATATTCTCCCAGCAGATGGTTACTCCGAAATGGTACGATGGACTGTCGAAAAGAGTGGATTCCTTACCGGGTGTATAGCCGCGGATATGCGGAATTCCTAAATATGACCAAGGCACAGTTCCTTCCATAGGCAAATATTCTCCGAAGGGCAAAAGGTGAATCTTGTCATACCGCTGATTTTTGGCATTACTGTCAGGAGTGATCAAAAAAGCAGAATTCATATAGTCGATCCGTTTAGAGTCACCTTGCGTGAACTTCTGATGCTGGGCGCTCCCCAGCAAAAGATATGCCCCTGCCGACTGCGAAATGCGCTTTACCTGATCGTACAGTCTGTGGTCTCGGCTGATGGCCAAAGGGGTGGCGGTTTCCGGCCAGACAATGAGCGCCGGACGGTCTTTTGAGGCCATTCGGGTCAGCTCATCGTATGTTTGCATGATAAATTCTCCATATTTACGATCCCACTTCTTGACCTGATCAATATTGCCTTGCACAACAGAGACCTTGATTGAATCATCCATAATGGGCCTGGCAATAGCCTTAAACCCATAAGACAGGGCCAAAGTGACTGAAAGAGCAGCTGTAACGACTATTAAAATAGCTCCCTTCCCGGAAATTATAGGATAGGAAGGTAATGGGTTGTCTTTAAATCTGTGTATGAGAAATAGAGTTATCGCTGCAATTGCCGAATTGACCAAAACGATCAGAAAACTGATTCCATATATCCCGCTTAAAGAAGCGATCTGAATTATCAGCGGATATTGATACTGAGTGTGCGCAAGCAAAGCCCATGGAAGCGCCAAAAAAGAGAAATTCGACCGGATAAATTCTAAAGAAACCCAGGCAAAGGGTGCGGTGAATAGCGCCGGAACGACTCCCCAGTGTTTGGAAATAAATGCGAACACCAGGCCCCAAATACCGAAATATGCCCCCAGATAAAGGGCCAGGATGCCATGGTGTAGATACCTGTACCCGGAGATTTGTAAGATCCAGTAAAAAATCCCCGGGAAAAAAACAAACCCGCAAAGATAAGACATCAAGAAACCATGCCCTGGACGCTTACCGGAGATGGCAACAAGTAGCGGTACAAGGGCCACCCATGCAAGCCATCCGAGATTGTGACTTGGAAAGGCTAAAACTAGTAAAACCCCGGATAAGACTGGGGCAAAGATAGGAAATAACAGGCTGAAGAATTTTCCTCTCAATATCAGCTCACTCCTCAACACCCAACACAATGATTGTCAGGTCGTCGTGCTGGGCGGCCCCTCCGGCAAACACGTTGACCTTATCTATGATCTCTTTCAAGAGCGAATCGGCCGTCATTGACCTTGCCTCTTGAACAACTTCTATCAATCGCTCAAACCCGAACATTTCCTCCTTATCGTTCATGGCTTCCACAATACCGTCGGTGTAAAGAACAACCTTGTCTCCAGGTAAAAGTTGGAGCTGGGTCTCCTCGTACCCGACATCTTCCAAAATCCCAAGAGGAAAAGTATCCCCTTTTGTTTCCACCAGTCTGGTCTCGCCCGTCTCTGAAGACCAGTATATGGGCTGTGTCTGGCCGGCACTACACAAACTTAGAGTTTTGTCTTCTGCATTTAAAACAGCATAAAGCAGGGCCACGAACATACCGGTTTTGATGTCTTTCTTAGTCCGCCGGTTGGCCCGGATCATGATTTCGTCGACGCTCATTTGTTCTTCCGAAAGCATACGGAAAATACTCCTCGAAGCGGACATGACCAATGCCCCGGAAACACTTTTCCCTGTCACATCGCCGATGACCATGCCGACCCCGTCTTTCCCCATCTCGATGAAATCATAAAAATCGCCTCCCACTTCCATGGCGGAAAGAGAATAGGCCGCAATCTCAAACCCCTTGATAATTGGACACTCCGCAGGCAGCATGCTCGTTTGCAGATCCCTGGCAATGGAAAGCTCTTCTTCCATACGTTCTTTTTCGATAACTTCCTCGATCATCCGGGCGTTTTCAATGGCCACCGCCCCCTGGTTGGCCAGAGTGTTTAGCAGGTTAATATCTTCCCGGCGGTAAAATTTGCCTGATTTTTTCTCTCCAAGGGATATCAACCCGGTCAATTTGTCCTCGTAAATCAGAGGCACGATCAGGGTTGCCTGAAGCTGTTCAAACATCTCCTTATATGATGCTCTCTAATCTTCGAAAAACGGATCTTCCTGGATGTCGTATATCGTTATTTCTTTCTCTGCATTATTTTTCGAATAAACGGTTCATCAACAGACAATCGCAGCTTGGATAGATTTAAACCCGCTATCTCACTTTCAGTTGCTTTAGGTTCTATGGCCTGAGGAAGCGTTTTGTCAATTAATTCGGGCTTGCCAATGTCTGAATCGTTTCTACGTTGTTTTATCTCTCTTTTACCCTATGATAGCAAATAACGGTTGGATTTCATAAGTTGCTGTAATGTCAAGTATTAATTAAGTATCATTTTATCAATATTGTCTGTAATGGCACAAAATCAGGCCTATTTACAGCTGTTTTTCCTTAATTGACAGATAATACATGCTGGCAGCATTCAATAACCATTTGAAATTACAATATTAAAAAAATCCAACCGTTATTTGCTGTCATAGCTTTTACCTGATGAAATAAGACATTCATAGAACTCATTTTCCCTGTTCAGGAGCAGGACACCGCCTGCATCGACGAATAGGGGTCCTAGGGCAATATCCATGATGCTCTTTCCAATTTCATCAAGTTTTAGCAGGGAGCGCATGGTCTCGCTGATTTTCTGGACTGTCTCCTGGTAGTCGTATTCCAGACGATAAAATACCCGGTCGATAAATTTTTGCGCCCGGTTGCGGATGGGGTTGAAAAAAAATATGACCCCCAGAATAAAAACGAGTGGGAAAAGTGGGGATTTGGTGGCCTCAAACCTTCCAAAGGCAATATCCGAGATGAGCACAAACAAGCCGTAAACCCCTGCAATTGCGCCGGTGGTCAGCACATATCCATATGTACGCTTGATTATGGCGTCGAAATCAAACAGATCGTGCCTGACGATAGAATAGCCCACAGATAATGGAAAGACGATGAAAAAGGAGAGATAGTAATTGAAGCTCGGCACGATATATACCCCAAAAATAGTGTTAATTATTAGATCCATAAGGGGTAAAGATGCTGAAATAGCAAAGCCGAGCAAAATCATTCTGGATCGGAGTTTAATGATTTCGGATGAGGATGTGATTCTTAACTGCAAACAAGAACCCAGAAAAACAAGCACACCCAAGGTCATGTAAAACACCACGATGGCCATCCAGACCTTGGGCACGTCGATCATTGTGGGCGTGAGCGAGCGTATGCGAAGAAACAGCAGTGCTGAGAGAACATATGGTAGCAACTGAATGTAAGAATATTCCTTTATAAGCTTGCGTTCTTGAGGAAAGCAAAAGGCAAGATGGATGAAAGTTCCCGGCACGAATAGCTATGCGAAAATATCCACGGTCTCCAGCCACCGAGATTTTACAATCCCAACTTTGAAAAGAAAGATAAGAAAAAGTCCGAAGGTAGCGCCAAAAAGAAAAAAAATCCAGCTCGCCCGTTCGTGGGGTTTCATGAGGAACACAATCGTTCCGATTAATATGTAGCAAATGCCGACCAGGTAAGGAAAACCACTTTTCCTGAATGCTCCCTTAAGACCGGTGGGAATATTTATGATGGTAACAGCAAATCTGCGTCCTATTCTTTCCACGAGATAGGTGTTTTGATGCCTAAGTTCCCGTTTCATGTTGGACCGGAACTCTTGCATATTTGTGAATGTTTTCCCATTCACCTCTATAAAACGGTCGCCCATACGCAGGCCTGACTTTCGACCGTTTTCTGTAATGGTTCCGACCACGTCAATGCCGGTAGCAGATCGCCAGCCAAACCCGAAGTCCGGATATTTCGCCCATTGGATAATGTTGTACATGTATATTGCCGCTATCACAGTTATTGAAATAAGTGTCGCTGCAAAGCCTATTGAGCTAATTTTCCTGACTCTTTCAGCCAACCCCTCATGACCTCCTGTTTCAGTTTGATGCTACACCGAATATTTTTTCCTTGCCAAGCACTCGGATTACCAAAAAGAAAAGAAAAATTTAGCAGACATGGTCATTAAAACATGCTTAACACAAAGGCGCTGTTTTCAGCGCCTTTGTGTCAACGAGCGGTTTTGTTTTATGAAGGCAAAAGCGTCCCATAACCATGAAAATGCCTGGTAGGGCGAAAGATGAAAAGTTGTCCCTACGTTGGAAACCGGCTTATCCATCCCAATTGGGATGGATAAACCGGTGGATCATAATGCGTATTTATATTGCCCTTAACTTCACTGGCAAGTTGAGTTTGCCGGCTTGAAGTTACTGCTATCGATGGCAAAAACGGTGACATCACCCAGAGTCGAAATGCGGCCTGTATCTCCAATGTTACAATTACCATCTGCAGGATTACAGTATTCACTTCCCTGATAATCGGAAGCCGAGGAGGGTGTAATGACCAGCCTTGTGTTATCAGTTGTTTTACCTGTGAAAAATGTTTCCAAAATTTGTTCAACAAAATCATTTACCAGAGGTATCCTATCTGGATTACCAGTTTCGTATGGATTGAATATGGTGCATAGGACTTGGTTATCGGGTACTCCGATAAGGCTCAGGTCTGGAAGGTTAAGGCGGAAAAATGCCTGATTTCCCGAGCGCTCCAGACGCAATGTAACGTCAACGTAAGGGGGATTAACCGAATCACCAGGATAGTAAACCAGAGCCAACGTCCCCTTCAATGCCAATGCGCCACCACCCGGGTTTATCGTCAGACAGCACGGGTCTGTCGCAGCCGGTCCCCCCCCTGCGAAGACTTGAGGCACCAGACTGACAAAAAGGACGAAAATACCGATGGTTAATACTATTAATTTGACTGATTTCATAATGTTCTCCTTTTTCTGATATTGTTAAAATGGGATTAATTCTTGGCTTGATAAAAACCGCATTTCGCGTTTGTCAGAGATGCCAAAGGATACCGGAATGTAAAACTTGTTGAACGCAGTATCCTTCCTGTCGATTACCTGTACGATCTTTATGTCCATAATGGTTCCTGTCCCATCCGCATGATGGTATCCATAGGACTCCTTCTTTGTACCTTCCACCGTCGGTGTCAAATCAAGGGGATGTCCTAATCCTTCATGCGCCGTGTAAAACGCGAAAAGCTCTTTGATGATTAGGTTTACGCCCGTATGTTCAAGGTACGGGTTCAAATCTTGGCTCTCAGGAGGAGAATCAAAGGATTCTTTTAAAGTCCAATCACCATTTTCAAAGGTATAGTATTGTAGGTCCCGGGGATGTCCTGCATCAAAGCTATTCCTATAATATCTCCAGATTCTTTGGGTATAGATAACGGCATTTCCATCATTTTTTTCCAATCCATCGGGAGGGGCCTTTTTTAATGCGAGCCCCAGCGGACTGTACTCATAAAGATCCAGACACTCTATAAGCCTCACCCCTTTGGGCGGGTTGCTATTCTCAGGAGGCGGAACCAGCGCATTTGGGGTAATCCGGCGATCCAGTTCCGGGTCAGATTCAGAAAAATACTGAACCCCGCCTAAACGATCATAACTTACGAATTTGTCTATCCACTCGTCACTGTTGATCAGATGGACCTGAACTCCAGTATAAAAATTGGCCATATTGGCGAAAATCGGATTGAGGTCCTCGCCAAAAAAAAGTATTGAGACTGATAAGGGTTGTGTCATCATCCTCATATAACAAAGCAGTGCTCTGACACTGAGGTTCATCAACGAGATGTATAAAAAAATCTTTGACCCTTGGGTCGGTACGGATGTATTCACCCGAGATTCTGAATCCCCGGTATTCATCTCTAGTGGCGACACCATCCCCCATTGGTGACAAATCTTTTTCCGGGCTGGTGTCATAGTCATCCTCGGGATCCAGACAAGTTAAGTCAGGACAATATTTCTTCTCGTAGTTGTCGGCGATTCCGTCTTTATCCGAGTCTGCGGGTATGATGTAGAGGTTTTCGAAGGTGTCACCGCTAATGTCGCTTCCGGTGACGTGGACACTGCCATCCCGCCAGAGTCGGTTGGCGTCAAAATGTTGTTGTACGAATTGAACTTAAAGTCCAGCTCAATTGCATTCCCGCTCGGATTATCGAAGTTGGTGCACTGCCCAGGATAGGCGGACGTTTGCGTTTGGTCTAACGTGATATTATAACCTGCTAAAACATTGTTGATGACAATTTGAACGTGCTCATCAGGGTTCGGAAGCCAAGTGCCTGTCACATCGTTTTCTTCTATGTCTATAATGGAAATCGTAACCGAATTAGAATTATTGTTGGAAGGCTCCGGCAGAATCACCTCACCCTGTGCAAGGGCAAAACCCGGTCCTATGGCGAACCAGGCAAGCAATCCCAGAACTCCTATAATCATCAATTTGTGTTTTTTCATCTTAAACTCCTTTCCTTTATGTCAAAGATGACAGTGTAATCTATATTATTATTTGGCTTTTTTAATTTTGTCCTTAAAGGTCTTCTTGCGGATATCATAGGCTTTTACTTTCTTTTTCACTTTCTTGCCTTTATGATCGATTTCCAGCGTTGCATCCAGGTACGGCTCCGGCGATCCTATCTCCTGGACCTCAAAAGCAACGGCCTTGCTTTCCCCGTTGACAAAGGTCTGGATACAGTCCGCGGATGGGATGAGATCACCGTTTTCGTCGTACACACCGACAATGCTGTATCCTGACGGTACCTCGGTGCACACATCCACTGTCCAGTCACTGTCAGAGGTGAAGATGAAGGGATAGACCGACTGTGTGCCTTCCCAGATGGCGCTTTCGGGTGTAATCACCTCAAGTAAGGATCCGGTCACAACCATTTTTTTGCCGCCCCGGTATCCCTGGAACACGCCTTTCTTCAGCACTTTCATAATCTGAAAATTTTTCTCCGCGATTCCGTCTGAATTGAAGTCACCCGGGCCCTTAGGCCGGCCCACATAAACGGTTTTGCCGTTCACCGTATCCTTGTATCGGATGATTACCAGGTATTCGCCTGTTTGCGCTTCTCCGGCATAGCACACGCCATTGGCATCGGTTTGGCAGGCGCCAACGAGACCCACAGATCCGGGGAACTCCTCAGATGTTTCAAATATCACTCCGTACATGGATCCATCTGGGTTTTTCTTGCCGGCAACGGTCTGAAAATCCGGGCTGTTCCTGTCAAAGACGCGTACATCTACATTTTCGAGCGGTACTTTGGTCGACGGCCCTTTGCCAAGGTTCACCGTATGCAGCATCACGGTGTTTTTGTCCGCGACCGGACAGCCTGTGCCACCTGCATCTCCGCCAAGATCCGGACATTGATCGCTGCCTATCGTAAAACTCTGGGAATCGGGATCTGAAATGCCTTGCCAGATACCGGTAAAGCAATCAGGTGAATTAGGGCAACTGCCATCCGGGTTCAAGTCCAGATCTTTGCAGAAATTCACATATTCAGCTTCGGCGATGTAGCAACCTGGTCCCAGATTCGGAAACCACTCGGTCAACGGAAACGTTACGGGATATGTTTGAGGACTGCCGGCAGCAGTAACCGTTACCAGATCAACAGGTATGGAGCAGCCCGGACCACAAAGTATTCGTTCGGCGATCAGCTCGGTCCCTAAACAATCGTAGAGCCTAACGATCACGTTATACGGATCCGGTTTTATGTAATCGGTATCATCCACCACACCGTCGTTAGTCCAGTCCAACGGTTTCAGCGTGACCGTTACATCCATGAAAATGTCAGCTCCTTCCGCATAGCTTGGGTCGACGTCCGGCCCCGCCGCCGGTTTGTCATCTTCATCCTCACCCATTGCCGTGTCGTCACATACTTCCCCATCTCCGTCTCCATCCAGATCGGACTGATCGGGGTTCAGCATATTAGGGCAGTTGTCACAGGCATTGCCGACACTGTCGCCGTCAGTGTCCAATTGAAGCTCATTGTAATCACCAGGGCAGTTGTCACAAAAATAGAGACCATCGCCATCAGGATCTCCTTCAGCCGACAACCGTTCTGACGTGTTAGTGCCGCCGCCGGGGATAAAGACATCATAGTTATTCAACTCGACCACCCCTGTCATGCATCGCATAGTGTTCATGTCTGGATATCCTGTGAAGCTGTCAGCAGCTGGATCGTAAACCTCGGTTGAAGACAGAAAGCCTGCCGGATCATTGTATGACGAATGGTAACCGAGTGCAGCGTTATTTCCTCCCGCGATGAGTACCATTCCTGCCATATCGGGGTGGGAAAGGGTTGTAGCAGAGTGCCACTGACGCGCTGTCCCGAAATTACCAGCAGTTAGAGTAAAAGTTTTAGTGGAGGTGTCGAATATCTCTGCGGTATTTGTGGCTGGATGAACGCCTGAGGTAGGGGTGGGCTGAGTCGTCGTTGAGCCCCCTGCCAAAAGTATATTTGATTCTAACCAGTTCGGTGAGAATGGTTGCAAATGCGTTGCAGTGTGAGAAGCGCGAGGGTAATTCATTGAACCGATTGTGGTAAAAGTGCTTGTAGTCCAGTCATACAATTCTGCCGTTGCTGTAGGTTGAGGACCATCCCAACCCCCTGCAATCAGTATGTTATGAGTTATTGGAGCTGGTGAATCACTAACAAACCAGGTAGCAGTGTGGTTGTTCCGAGCGACCGCCATTTTTCCACTAGTCGTTACAAAGGTATTTACATTGGGAGAACTATGATGGTAAAGGTTGTCCGGGTAATATACTTCAGCAGTGTTGGTAGCACCGCCAGTACTATAGCCCCCCGCTATCAGGACCTCCCCTCTACCATGAGCTGTTGCGGTGTGCTGGGCGCGGGCAACATGCATCGAGCCGGCGGCGGTAAACTTCCCTGTCGTAGGGTCATAAATCTCGGCGCTGGTTAAAGCCCCAGTACCGTTATATCCACCGGCCACTAGTACCTTCCCGTCAGTAAAATGCATCAAGGTCGCAGTGTGCAAGGCCCTGGCCCCGGTTGTCAGGCTCCCCGTGGGAGTAAATTGACAGGTTTGAGGATCATAAATCTCTGCTGTGGCTAAGTATGTATTTGTACTGTCTAAAATACCTCCCACGACGAGCACTCGTCCGTCTTCCAATCGCGTCACCGTGGCGTGACGTCTCCCCGTTTCCAGGTTCTCGGTAGCTATCCACGCAGCATATTCAGGTGCTGCGGCCATAACAGGCGCATGAATGCTGGTCGAAAAAGCCACCAAAACGCCAATAACAGTTATGGTAAATACATTTTTTAATCTGAAAATCGCTCCTTTTCTTTTCATACATTCCTCCTTTCTTCTTTTGTTTATTTTTCAGGAAATCCATTTAGATGGATTGTACAGAAAATTCGCAAAATGATTATCCATTTGCTGATCGTGAGCTAATCAGCGAATATATTTTCTCTCTTCTTGAAGCTGATCCTAATTAATCCCGCGAACCAGGTTAAACCTGCCAGAATCAACCACTAATATCATCATCCATAAAATCCTAATGCCGTGGGTATTCGATCCGCAACGACACTTTTAAAAGAAAACTTGCAGCCCTACACCTATATATTCCGACTTCAAGCTGTTATTTGAACCGGCAAACCTGTTTCTATACGAAATTGAGGCGGTAAGCGGCACCGCAAATTTCTTTTGCTTGTAAAGTTCAATGGTCGAATAAGACAAACCGATGATGCCAACATGTTCGGAATAATCGGTTTCGTCCTCAAGGGACGAGTAGACATATCCCATGTCCCCATCGATGTCGTTTTCAGAAGCAAAACCATACTTATATAATAACGAGACTGTCCATCCTTGGACAAACTCATAGGCCCCGGATACTTCTAACTCAATGATATCCCCATAATCTCTATCTACTTTTTCTTTATAGGGTGTAATGGGTTTATCCACATCATAGAGAATCCTTAGCGTTTCTTCATCAGGCAGATAAAGCTCATACCTGAAGGTGGTATTCAACACCAGGTTCTTTATACCGATATAATCCTGATTAAAATTGAAGAGCAGTGCATAGGCGCCAGTGCCGAGACGGTAGTCCATTAAATTATCCGGGTCGTCTTCTTTACCTGTGGGAAGTCTGACACCCCCTGTGAAAGCCAGTCGCCAATTGTCTGTTCTTAAATATTGATACCGAAAGCCCACTTCTATGTCCGAAAGTCCTCTTCTGGACCAGGATTTAATGGGTTTGTATCCAAATCCCTCGACAAGCAAATTTTGAACCTGGTCTGTTGTCAGGGGGACACCCCCCAGGGCCCCGGGTACCAGGGGCGCCCCGCCAAAGGGATCTCCGGCAGTTCCAAGAAACGGATTGGCGCCCACGGTGGCATTGGTGTTGTCCACCCGTGCATCCACGTTGTTCTTTACGGCCCAGTAAGGAATATGAATCCCTATGGTTAAACGGTCGGTGAGGCCGTAATGGAAATCGAATTCAAACAAATTAAAATCAAAATCAATCACGCTGGTGCCGATATTGGCTGAACCAGCCGGCATCCCAAAACCTGCCTCCACGAGACTTAAATCAGGAAACACATCACTATCCAGCACGGCATTAAAATCAACAGCAACATCCTCAGTACCTCCGCCGGGGGTATATTTTTCATCGACAGAGGAATAAAATTTACCTTTCATTTGGGTTTTGAATATGCCTTTGGGTAATACGGACGCATCGTCGGCGTAAGTTAAGCTTAAGGTTATGAAACAAAGCATCACAGGAACTATAACAAGGATTACTGTTCTTCGCATCATATGGACCGGCCCTCCTTTACAAGCCTCTTAAACTCAGAATCTGGCATTTTCTGTCAAAATGAATAGCCACACCTGTGGGTGTGGATCGCACCACGTTTCCTTCACATTCTATCAGGCTTTCGGCACCTGTCAGTTCTTTAATTCTCTCACTCGGGACGGTCAGGTCTATTTTGAACCTTGTCCCTTCGGAAAACGGCTCCGGAGTGTATATAAATGCGCCGGAAGCAGATATGTCCCTGGCCTTAAGATCAAATATCTGTTTTCGATCTGTAGTCATCATCTCCATCCTGGCGGTGAGTGTAAGCGGGAATCTTTCAAATTGCCGTCGTTCTTCCATCAGTAAAACCTTTCTTTGGTTCGAGGTTCAAAGGTTCAGGGTTCAAAGGTTCAAGGTTCTGGGTTCAGAGGTTCAAGGTTCTGGGTTCAGAGGTTCAGGGTCGGAGGTTCCCCGGATAAATTCGCTGCGCTCCTTTTCTGCGAAAAATTTAACTGGGCAAGCAGGGTTCAGTTGAGAAACCTATGAACGTTAATCATTAAATATTTTATTGTGTCAAGGAATGCAATGGGTAGAAAGTAACTAATTTGATAGGAAAATATTATCAAAAATGCTTGTGAGAAGTATGAGAAGAAAGTACTATACCTTTCAAAAACCGTAGTACTTTCTTCTTATGTCACGCAATAGCTTCAAAATTCAACTTCTTGGAATAGTTGGAAAATATGATCAGCTTGTCATTGAATAAAAATGATTTCGGCAAACCATTTAAATCCGGTAGACTCTTTATTAGTATTTTTGTCCTCCTTGCATAATAGAAGTTAAAATGGTATCGGTTTTTTAAAGAAAGAGGTAACCGTTCACAGGTTCAACGTTCAGGGTTAAGGACAAAGAAGGAACCTTTGAAATCGAAATATCGAATATCGAATGTCGAATAATGAACATCGAACGAAAAACCCAGAACCCAGAACCCAGAACCCAGAACCCTGGACCCAGAACCTTGAACCCAGAACCTTGAACCCTTGAACCCCTACAGAAAGAGAAATTGTGCAATACGAACTGGGAGATAAGCCAATGAGTACTCATGACCTGTCAAAAAGAATATCGACTTGATCTACCGTCTTCGTGGGTTAGGCATGACCGGAACTGTCTTGCACATTGGCGCTCATCCTGACGACGAAGATATTGGGCTGCTGTCGTACATGTCTCACAAGTTCGGAGTGCGGGCTGTTTATTGGTCGGCCACCCGGGGAGAAGGCGGACAAAATCGGATAGGTCCCTACAAAGGGGAGTCTTTGGGTGTTTTCCGAACTTGGGAAAGCCTGGCTTCAAGAGCTTTGGACGGCGGCGAATCATTGTACGGCCCTTTTATTGATTTTGGATACAGTAAAAATGGCGAAGAAAGTCTGAGTAAGTGGGGAAGTAAAGAAATGGTGAAGAAAATTGTTCGGGCTATAAGAATGGTTCAACCTCAAATTATTGTTTCTCGATGGAAAGGTATTTCGGACGATTTTCACGGCCATCATTAGGCAGTGGGAAAAGCTACGTATGCGGCTTTCGATGCTGCCGGCGATCCGGATCAATTTTCTGAACTTGAAAAACAGGGTTTGTTCGCATGGCAACCCCGCAAGTATTATCATTCGGAAAATAATTCGGGTGGAGATTTAAAGGCCGGCGGTGCAGTGAATATATTTGGAAGAATCAACCGGGAATTCGAGCGGGACGGCATACTGCGAATTAATACAGGTGAATTTGACCCCATTGCAGGATGCACGTTTCAGGAACAGGCCTGGTTGGCCTACAATAAAAATCAAACTCAATCTATGGGATTGGCCCCAAAGCCGGGGGATTTCTTTTATTACTTTTCTTTATACAAAAGCTTGGTGTCCGTGCCTGATAGAGAAACCCAAATGTTTGACGGTCTGGATCCCACTTTGACCGGACTTGCCGATTATCCGGCAAATGGTTCTTTCTTTTTGCGAAGAAAACTGGATCAAGTTAAAGAGTGTGTCAATCAGGCGATTCAGGAATTTCGGACAGACAATCCTGTCAGCGCGTCTAAACCGTTGTTGGAAAGTCTTTCAATACTTCATGAAATACGAAGCGGTCTTGAAAAAGAGGACCTGGAAAGCATCGCTAAAAAAGCCATTGATTTTTATTTGGCCGGAAAAATTAAAGATTTCGAAAAAGTAGCAGCGCAGTGCCTTGGCTTGAGGCTGGAATGCCTCGCGGATACTGCGCGCATAACTCCCGGGCAACCATTTCGTTTATCCTCTAAGCTATGGAATCATAGGGATATCCAAATCCATGATGCGATATTTAAAATCGGTTGCCCCGGAGGTTGGAAGATTCACTCCATACAACCCAGGTTCCGGACTCAAATTAAAAAAGCAAATCTTATCAAACAGTTGCAAACAAAGTTTCTGCGACTACACATTCTATGAAGGCCTTATTTTTATTGACTTGACCGTTGATCCCATTGGTTAAAAAATAGAGCCCGCGGTCTTGAACCAGCCATCAAAATCGGCCTCGATATTATTTGAAAAATTAAAAATGGAATGCTCCGGGTTCAACATCGTTACATGTGTGCATTTTCGTCCGTCAATTCGACTGTGGGCTGCTTGAATCCGAAAGCATACGGTGCGTATCCTTCTGCCTCTTAGCGGCGCATACCGGTATTGTACGATCAATGTGCCTCCCGTTGACATATTTTAGGAAACGGCTGCATTCTTTCGAAGTTTATCGAACGATAAGCATTCGGTCCAATAACAACAGCATCAAACCGGTTGAGATTAATATAGCCCATCTCCTCATCGGTGATTAAATGAAAGTCAAGGGTTGAAATGATTTAATGCCTTCTTGCACTTCGTCAGCCCCTTTACGTAAGCATAGTTCTGTTTTTGCACAAGTTTCAGATCAAACAGGCAAACCTTCACCGCTGCAGGGCAGTGGATAAATTTTTTCTCGGATGTTGATTCATCCGGGCTGATCAGGTATCCCCGGATTTCCCATGCGCACCGGATTCAGGACCACATCATAGTTACGATTGTCAACGCGTACCATGTATTGCAGGAATATTGACCTGCCGGGTGTGTTTTGGAACTTTTACTGTAAACCTTGCGGAACCTATGTCCCCGAATTTTCGCCGAAAGATCAACGCTTTCGGGGTCCACCTGCCAGCCCGCAGGAGCTTTGAGTTTCAGGTGCCCTTTGACAGCCCTTTTGATTCAACGTTACCCGTGCGGCTACCTGTAGATCAAGCTGCTGTTCCGATGAACTGATCTTGCAAAAATTCTGCATGCCTGGATGCAGAGATATTGCGGAATAACGGGCCAAAGGCAATTCTCTATACCCACCGAAATTTTTTCACGAAGAACTGCGGATTCACGCAGGAATATTTTTGCTTTCCAAGTCTACTTCACACTGCCGTAAACTACTGCCGGGCCAAACGGCCGTCCTGCAAGTTCGTCGTCGGGCCACTTGTAATTATACATCTCTATGCGTTCTTCAGCCAGTAGGGCAGGATAATTCCGTTGTGTCCTGGCACTAACAACTTCATGGACGTCAACAGGGTCGGCAAATTCCCCGTCAAATGTATTATCTTGTATCCCGCATTCCGGGTCATTTTTAAGAATCCTTGGATTTCAAGGGTTCACACGGTTTACTCAAAATATGTAGTCTCAGAATAAAATGACATTATACGCTATAAATATCTTTAAATATACTGATAAATAACGGTTGACAAACATTTTCTTAAATGCTAATGTAGTCTAATAAAAGAAAGGGCTGCATTATGCATCTAAGTTACAGCTTTTCAAGGTATAAAGAAAAAAAATATAAATCATACGCCATTGCCGAATCTTACCGTGAAGGCAAAAAGGTAAAAAAACGAACTATTTGGTCTATCGGCAAGCTCACTGATCGCCAAGCGGATCAGATAAGACTGATTCTCAAAGTAGTACAAAGTGAGGATGAAGTCGTTACCCGACTCAAGGATATTGTAGTCAAAGACAGCAAAGCTTATCTGGATATCGCCATTGTCAACGAGTTGTGGAATTCTTGGCAATTGGATCAGGCCTTCGATTTTGAGATTTCAAACAGCCCGCTTTCAACACCCCTTATGGCAAAAATATTAACGATTAATCGCTGTACCGACCCTTGCTCGCATTATTCGGTCCCCAAATGGGCAAAACAAAATGCCTTGGCCAAAGTACTCAATATGGACTTGAGCGGATTAAATGACGATAAAATTTACTATGAACTGGATAAAATTCATCAAAATCATTTTTCAATAGAGAACTATCTTTTTAAGCAGACGTATTTAAATTCTGAGACTACATATTTTGAGTAAACCGTGTGAACCCTTGAAATCCAAGGATTCTTAAAAAAATGACCCGGAATGCGGGATACAAGATAATACATTTGACGGGGAATTTGCCGGCCTATTTGACGTCCATGAAGTTGTTAGTGCCAGGACTGCTGAATTATCCTGCCCCTACTGGCTGAAAGAACGCATGAGATGTATAATTACAAGTGGCCCGACGACGAACTTGCAGGACGGCCGTTTGGCCCGGCAGTAGTTTACGGCGAGTGTGAAGTAGACTTGGGAAAGCAAAAAATATTCCTGCGTGAATCCGCAGTTCTTCGTGAAAAATTTCCCGGTGGGTATAGAGAATTGCCTTTGGCCGTTATTCCGCCAATATCTCTGCATCCCAAAGACATGCAGGAATTTTTGCAGATCAGTTCATCGGAACAGCAGCTTGATCTACAGGTGGCCGCACGGAGTAACGTTGAATCAAAGGCTGTCAAAGGGCACCTGAAACTCAAAGCTCCTGCGGGCTGGCAGGTGGACCCCGAAAGCGTTGATCTTTCGCTTGAAAAATTCGGGGACATAGGTTCCGCAAGGTTTACAGTAAAAGTTCCAAAAAACACACCGGCAGGTCAATATTCCCTGCAATACATGGTACGCGTTGACAATCGTAACTATGATGTGGTCCTGAATCCGGTGCGCATGGGAAATCCGGGGATACCTGATCAGCCGGATGAATCCAACTGCATCCGAGAAAAATTTATCACTGCCCCTGCAGCGGTGAAGGTTTGCCTGTTTGATCTGAAACTTGTGCAAAAACAGAACTATGCTTACGTAAAAGGGGCTGACGAAGAGATTCTGAAGGCATTAAATCATTTCAACCTTGACTTTCATTTAATCACCGATGAGGAGATGGGCTATATTAATCTCAGCCGGTTTGATGCTGTTGTTATTGGACCGAATGCTTATCTCGTTCGTGATAAACTTCGAAAGAATGCAGCCCGTTTCCTAAAATATGTCCAGCAGGGAGGCACATTGATCGTACAATACCAGGGGTATGCATATGAAGGCAGGGGATACGCACCGTATGCTTTCGGATTCAAGCAGCCCCACGATCGGGTGACGGACGAAAATGCACATGTAACGATGTTGAACCCGGAGCATTCCATTTTTAATTTTCCAAATAATATCATCGAGGCCGATTTTGATGGCTGGTTCAAAGACCGCGGGCTCTATTTTTTTAACCAATGGGATCAGCGGTACGAGCCGATGTTGGAATGTAATGACCCCGGCGAAGATCCCCGGAAGGGTGGATTGCTCGTCGCCGGATATGGCCGGGGAACCTATCTTTATACGGCTTATTCTTTTTTCAACCAGTTGCCGGGAGGTGTGCCCGGAGCGTTTCGACTTTTTGCAAATATCCTGGGGTTGCCGGAAGCATGTATTTTAGAACGGATAGAGTTTTTAAAAAAAATATCTTTGTTTTTCCTGATGACAAAAGAGCATTTGGATACCGTGGCCCGAATTATGTTCGAGCAATGGGTGGACAATGGCGAATACATCTGCCGACAGGGAGATGAAGGGAATGAATTGTATATCATAAAAAAGGGAGAAATTGAAGTCATCCAGAAATCAGAGGATCAGGAACAGGTTATATTTACAGCACGGGATGGAGCCTGTTTAGGAGAGCTTGCTATTTTAGGGGATATCACCCGTACAGCTTCTTTACGTGCCCTGGGAAACGTTCAGTTACTTGTGATTAAAAGAGAACATTTTCTTCCCATGCTGAAAAAACATCCTGATATATCGATTCAGATGCTCAAACTCATGGTGGAAAGGGTGTTGAGTATAGAACGACGCGATAAAAGTAATTGACGGTCTCGTAAAAAGTCCAACTCCTGCGTTGTGCTGCATTTCGTAATCATTCAACGTACGAAAAGTACGCCTCATGATTACAAAATTTGCGTCGCCTTTTTATCCCGCCTATGTTTGGCGGGGGAATTTGAACTTTTTACGAAACCATCTAAATCGGACTTTTTACGAGTTCATCAATGTTGAGAAGATAAGAAGAGTGCAATGAAAATTGGTATTATGTGTCATTCCGGTTGTGGAGGAAGTACGCGCGTTGCTACTGAGCTTGCGGCAGAACTCGCCCGACGGGGGCATAGGGTACACCTCTTCACTCAGACAGTTCCTTTCAGCTACTGCGAATCTTCCAATGGCGTGATCGTGCATACGACAACACCGGATCATGAAAATAACCACCACCCCGCCTACCTTCACACAGCCTGGACGAATAAGGAAATAGAGGCTTTTAAAACCCGCGTTTTAGAAGTGGCCGTCACGGATAAGCTCGACGTACTCCACTTCCACTATGCTGTTCTTTTTGGCTTTATTGCCGCAGAAATAAAACAGCGCTTGCGCCGAGAAGCTCCGGTGCTTGTGGGCACGCTTCATGGGACAGATGTGAGCGTATATGGGAATGATCCTGTCAAAGGTCCGCAACTGGCACAGGCCTTAACTCACATAGATTTATTAACCACCGTTTCATCCGGCCACGCCCGTTTATCCGCCGATGTATTCGGACTTCTCAAACAACCTGAAGTGATTTATAATTTTGTGGATTTGTTGAAATTTTGTCCTCGCGTAAATACAAAACTTCATTCAACATCCCGATGCAGGCCGAAGATTGTCCATGTTTCCAACTTCAGTCCGGTGAAAGACCCTCAAAGTGTGGCTTACATTTATCTGGATGTTCGGCGTCAGATAGATGCGGAATTATGGCTGATCGGCGATTGACCGGAAATGAAAGAAGTAAAGACTATTTTCAAAGGGAGCGAATTTGAAAATGATGTCACATATTGGGGAATTCAAAAAGACGTGGGTTCCATTCTGGCACAAGCGGATCTGTTGCTTTTGACAAGCCTATATGAAAGTTTCAGTCTGGCGGCCCTGGAAGCCATGGCATGTGGCGTGCCTGTTCTTGCTCCAAAAGTGGGAGGAATACCGGAAGTTGTTGTAGATGGTAAAACAGGTTTTCTATATCCCGCCAAAGAACATTCTCGTGCTGTAAAATATGCCGTCAAACTACTGTCTGATCTTCATATTAACAAGATGATGAAAGATGAAGCGATCGTGTATTCACATAATTTTGGGAAAAATAAAGCGGTATCTGGCTACGAAGACTTTTATAAAAAGTCGATGAACATGCAAAATTCAATCTAAACTGAACGGTTCCGGGTTTCCCGTTCAACGTTCAAGGTTAAAAAAGACATTCAGTTACAGCTCTTTGCGGTCTGTTTATAGCTGGCTTCAACAATCATCCATTGGGAGGACTGATAAGTGTTGCTGAATTCTTTATAACTCCTTTTACGTTGGGATGTTGACGTTGCTGTAGGCGTTCACGGGTTCAAAGGTTCAAAGGTTCAAGGTTCCATTCTCGTCCCCGGATTCCATTTAGAATGCGTATTTACGAGAAAAGGGTCAGTTTCGTCAGGCCTAATCCAAAATTTGGAGCCAAATTGGCAATTGCTTGGGAAAATGAACATTTGTAACGAGGACTTCGGATCTTCAATGCCTTCTTTGTCCTTAACCTTGAACATTGAACCCTGAACATTGAACCCTGAACCTCTGAACCTCTGAACCTGGGTTTAGGTAAAAAATATGGAGGCGAAAAATGATACGAAGAACCACCAGAGATGACATTGATGCCGTAGTTGAGTTATATTCTAATACCAAAAATAATGTTGAATTGGGCTGGTTATTGCCCGATCCTTCGGATCATAATCCATTCAGATCTTTTGTCGCGGTTTCGGATAATAAGATAGTGGGTCATATCGGTTATGTTATTTCCAAATTTAAATATAACGGATTAGAGTTCAGTGGTGTTCATCCCTAGGCGTGGATTGTGTCTCCCGAATATAGAAGTCATGGAACTGGTTTAAAACTCATGACAAAAGTCCTTGATATGGGTGATTTCAGCTATCTTATAGCTTATATTTCGCACCAGAAAAATTAAATTGGAGGATTTACATCTCATTTTGTCAATAATACGTCTAACTTGTTCATATTGTTGAAAATAAAAAATCTAGACTTTACCCTTTAATTGTTTTATAACGCCCTTTAAAAGCCAAACAGGAGGCGCTATGAAGCAATTTGATACACAGTTCAAACAGCTCGACGTATTTCCGATGGTCAAGCATTTCAT
>RPGQ01000017.1 GCA_004193595.1 Desulfobacteraceae bacterium Eth-SRB2 | reverse complement strand
CCATAGGCCGCTATGCCTTTATCGGCGCAGGCGCTGTAATTACCACAGATGTTCCCGATTACGCCCTGATGGTCGGCAACCCGGCACGACAAATCGGATGGGCATGCCGGTGTGGAGAACGTCTTTCGGAACAACTTGAATGCGTATCCTGTGGCAGGAAGTTTGAAATGGTGGGACAACAGATCAGAGAAAAAGGGACGGTATCGTGAAAGTTGTGAGTATTGTAGGAGCTCGTCCTCAGTTTATTAAAGCTTCTCCTGTCAGTAAAGTGCTTCGGCAAACGGAACACCAGGAGTTTATGATTCATACGGGACAACACTATGATTATGAAATGTCCCGTGTCTTTTTTGATGAGATGGAATTGCCGGAACCTGATGTAAACCTGGAAGTAGGATCAGGGTCCCATGGCAAGCAAACCGGTGTGATGTTGATGCAAATCGAGAATGTTCTCTTGGCCGAAAGGCCTGGCGGTGTGTTGGTCTATGGGGATACAAATTCCACATTGGCCGGAGCGCTTGCGGCAGTGAAATTACATATTCCTGTTGCGCATGTGGAGGCCGGGCTACGATCTTTTAACAGGAAGATGCCGGAGGAACATAATCGAGTGCTGACGGATCATATGTCAGATCTTCTTTTCTGCCCCACTAAAACCGCTGTTAAAAATCTCGAACACGAAGGAATTACCAAAGGAGTTCATCTTGTAGGCGATGTCATGTACGATTCCATTCTTCATAATATCAAGCTGGCCGAGCGAAATTCTGATGTATTAGAGAGAATGAAATTGAAGCCAAAATGCTATGCACTGGCAACCGTGCATCGGGCCGAAAATACAAATCACCCCGATAGGCTTAGGAATATTATCGAAGCTCTTGCTTTGATAAATGAAGAAACACGGATAATATTACCCGTACATCCCCGTACCAAACAATATTTAAGGAATTCGGAACTAAAAATTAAAAACTTAAAATTAAAAACCATTGATCCTGTTCCCTATCTTGACATGCTGCTTTTAGAAAAGAATGCCCATGTTATTCTTACCGACTCCGGGGGTGTACAGAAAGAAGCTTACTGGTTTAATGTACCCTGTGTAACGTTGAGGGAGCAAACCGAGTGGGTAGAATTGGTTGAACATGGCGTCAATACATTAGCAGGAAGCAATAGGAAAACTATCTATCAGGCTTATCGGACAATGACAGGAAAAAAGATTGATTCCGATCCGGAGTTATATGGCAACGGCAAAGCCAATGAAAAAATTGTAGCAATTTTAACAAAACTGACATCAAGAATGTAGAGCCGGAACCTGTCTCTGAGACCTTTGTAAAACGTCTCATTTTGCAAAGTCACTTGCACCTATTGACGATAAAGATGACATGAACTTGAGGAGTCGAATATGAAAGTCTGGATCATACTTCCCGCGTTTAACGAGGAAAACTCTATTCCATTAATGTTTCCCAAAATTAAGAATATGTTCAGAGAAAAGGGGTTGGAGTATCGTATTGTTGTGGTTGAAGATGGAAGTATAGATAGTACGGCTCAAGTGTTACGACAGATACGCGATGATTATCCACTGGATATTGTGGTACATAAAATGAACCGTGGCCTCGGAGAAACTGAAAGGGATGGGTTTGAATATATTGCTGAGCATGCAGATGAAAATGATATCATCGTTCGGTTAGATTGCGATGACACCCATGAACCGGGATATATTTTTGCGCTCATCGACAAACTAAATGAAGGCTATGACGTGGTCAATACTTCCCGTTTCCAGCCGGGTGGCGGGCAAAGGGGAGTAAATGCTTATCGCGCCTTTATCAGCTACACAGCGAATGTGTTTATGAAAATCATGTTTAATATTCAAGGGGTGAGGGATTACTCTTGTGGTTATCGAGCCTATCGGGTCAAGGTTATAAAAGATGCGATTAAAATATTTGGCAATGGATTTATTCAATTAAAGGGTTTGGGCTTTACCTCAACTCTGGAAATAATTGTTAAACTCAAGCTCATGGGGTGCCGTTTTGCAGAAATTCCATTTGAGCTTCGTTATGATAAAAAGGCCAGCCCGAGTAAAATGGTCACAAGCATTACTACCTTAGGCTATTTTACCATGGCGTTACTCTACCACTGGCCGTTTGGAGGTTGGCAAATGTATTATAAGGGCCTGCCGGATGCTTATAAAAAAAGCCCCGATGAAGCCCTCAGGTTGTTTGGCAGGCAATACGTCCGCCGGAGTACTGTATGCCAGATAGGTGGTTAAATAAAATGTATGATATGAATAGCAGCATGATTTACACTCGTTTTTGTAAATTCGGAGAATAAACATATGTGTGGAATATGTGGAATTGTTGGTCCTTCTGCCTCGCATGGTGAGAGTCTAGGGGTTGTTGAAAAAATGATGACACTTCTGGCTCATAGAGGTCCGGACGGAGAAGGTCTGGTTTCAGATACAAATTTTATTTTTGGCCATAAGCGACTGGCAGTAATTGACATAGAATTTGGAGCCCAGCCCATGCAATCCGTGGATGGAAATATCACCATCGTCTTCAACGGTGAAATCTATAACTACCTGGAACTGAGGCAAGAACTTATCCAGCGGGGTGCTCGTTTCAAGACGTTTTCAGACACTGAGGTGTTGCTCAAACTTTATGAAGAACATGGCCGGAATTGTCTCGAACATCTCAATGGTATGTTCGCTTTTGCCATCTATGATGCCAGGCAAAACCTTTTTTGGGCTGCAAGAGATCATTTCGGTATGAAACCGTTTTATTACTTTCTCCTGCCCGATGGCGGCCTGGTATTTGCTTCAGAAATAAAGGCATTGTTCCGCCATCCCGAAATACAGCCCCATCTGGATCACGTTTCCCTTAACCAATATCTAACGTTTCAGTTTTGCTTGAACCGTCGCACCCTTTTCAAAGATGTAAAGAAACTGGAGCCTGCTCAATATTTGTTATGGCACCCTGATAAAGATGGTTTGGTTCATAAGAAGTTTTGGAGCGTGAACTATTCTATAGACACACACCATACGGAAGAATATTTTTCTGATAAGTTACTTTTACTTTTGCAGGATTCTATCCGGGGGCAATTGCGCAGTGATGTTCCGGTGGGAGCTTATTTGAGTGGAGGTGTGGATTCAAGTTGCATTGTATGTCTGGCAAGATTGCAGTTCGGCAAGGATTTAAAATGTTTTACCGGAAAATTTTCTGAAAGTCCAGACTATGATGAAAGTCACTATTCCAAACTGTTGGCGAACTCCCAGCAATGCAAATTATATGAAGTCATCCCGTCTGCAGAAAACTTTGTAGAGCTGCTCCCAAAACTGATATATTATATGGATGAACCGGCAGCAGGTCCGGGCCTATTCCCTCAGTATATGGTATCAAAGTTGGCAAAAGAACAGGTGACAGTAGTCCTTGGCGGACAAGGCGGGGATGAAATATTCGGTGGCTATGCACGTTATCTAATAGCCTATTTAGAGCAATGTTTAAAAGGAGCAATCTTTGAGACTCAGGAAGAGGGGCGGTACATAGTAGAACTGGAATCGATCATACCCAACCTATCTATACTACAACAATATGTTCCTATGCTTAAAGCTTTTTGGCGGGCAGACTTATTTGAGCCGATGGATCAGCGATACTTTCGTCTTATCGATCGAAGTCATGATCTTAAACAGATATTGCATCCGGATATATGGGCTGAATACGATAGTGACGCTGTTTTCGAACAATTCAGCAACATATTTAACCATCCGGACACCCTGTCTTACTTTAACAAAATGACCCATTTCGACCAACAAACTCTGCTTCCCGCAATTTTGCAGGTGGATGACCGGGTGGGCATGGCTGTGTCTCTGGAGTCCCGAATGCCGTTTCTTGATCCAAGGATAGCCCAACTGGTGGCCAGTATGCCTCCGGCGGTTAAGTTCAAAGGTGGCAAAACCAAATATGTATTAAAACAGGCCATGGCCTCACTGCTTCCCAAACCCATTTTAGATCGAAAGGATAAAATGGGTTTTCCTGTGCCACTCAGAGAATGGTGGGATGGTCCCCTTAATGAATTTGTATCTGATACGCTTCTCTCAACATCCTGTCGGGAAAGGGGTTTGTTTGATCCAAAAGGCTTGGAGCATTTAATTCAGAAGGAAGATAAATTCGGCAGACAGATATGGGGTGCGTTGTGTATTGAGTTATGGCACAGAGTGTTTCTTGATGGAAATGAAATCCAGTAAATATAATTTGCAATAATGTCGAGACCTTTGAAAAATGTCAATTTTTGTTTAAGTTCAAGAAAGGCGATAATTTTAACCACAGGAACACATTGAGTGTTTTGAGGATTAAAATTTGAGCCTGACGCAGAAATTGAGCAAAAAGGGGCGTTTTTCAAAGGTCTCATGGCTAACTATGCTTAACATCTCTACAAATCTGCGAGACATTGAATGGCTTGTTTACATTCTGGAGGAATTTTCCCGGATCAACAGGGTTGAATTTCCCATACAGGTTATTCCTCAAGAAAGTAGCACAAGCGCAACCCATATCATCACATATGGTGTAAATCCTTCAGAAAGCGTCTGTATTCCAGATCGATCATATGTCCAGCCTGGTGGAAAAATAATAAAAATTTCCAGAAATCTATTTATTTTAAAAGGCACCGAGGGGAAAGATAGCCGCTTTGCTTGCAATTATGACCTGTTCTGGAATGCATTTGTTTTTCTGTCACGGCTGGAAGAATATCAGAGCGAGATCAGAGGGAATAAAATTAAAAGCTATAGTTTCAACCATCCCCTCGAGGACAAGTCTGCATTTGACATTCCTGTGGTAAATTTTTATTTTAATGAACTGGAAAAGATAATCAAAAAAAACTTTCCAAACTTACCCTTTGGTCAAAAACAAAAACCGATCATCGAGTATTCCCATGATGTCGATTATATTCGAAAGACACTGCAACTCAGATTCAAGCAGACCGTTTTTAATGGATTTAATGCATTAAAAAGCTTCTTTATCCCCTCTTCCTTTGTCAGGCAGATGAATAAAACCCTGTCCTTTTTTATATCAAACCCGTCTTGCTGGTGCTTTGACTACTGGGAAGAGCTGGAAAAAAGAGCCGATATTCGCTCCGTATTTTATGTATATGCAAAAACGAATAAACGCGATCTTAAATCATGGCTGATTGACCCGTCCTACGATACTACCGCAAATGTCAAGCTCCAGAAAAAGCTCCGGCATCTGATACATGAGAGGTTTGAGGTGGGACTCCATGGGAGTTTCCATAGCGCTACAAATGAGGAAAGGCTTTCCAAAGAAAAGGCAATCCTTGAAAATTCTATAGGAACGAAAGTAAGAAAGGTTCGCCAACACTGGCTAAGGTATGAAGAAACCACGACACCTCACATTCATAATAAACTGTTTAAGTACGACTCAACCCTTGGATGGAACGACCGTATGGGATACCGAAGCGGAATTGCTTGTAGATACAGGCCTTATGATCACAAAAATAAGAAGCCCTTTGATTATATGATTACCCCTCAGGTAATCATGGATGCTAATATTTACGATTACGGCGCGAAACATGTTGAAAACATGTCTGAAAAAGCAATGGATATCCTGACAGGCCTTAGACTTCATAAAAAGCCTCATATTTCAATATCTTGGCACCAGCGGGTTTGTAACAGTGACTACCAATGGCATGAATTATACAAAAAAATCCTGCGTCACCAGGGACACAAGGTCACATGATGAAAATAAATCATTGAGTTTCTCCGTGACCATTTTGGATTAAACAAATGAATCCTTATAAAAAAGTGCTCCAGGACAATCTTCCAAAACTTTTTAGCCTCTATAATCTTGATCCATGTTCCTCAACTTATGGATATGGAGATCGGCTGTACTGGGGATGGAAAGTGTCGGACTTTGTAAATGCGACTATGCAGGGGGGCGTTCATTCGCTGGCTATAGCGATCAAATTAGGCATCATCGGAAATATTGAGTTCACCCTTGAAGTTATCGACAGTGCCATAAGGGCAATCGCCAGAATAAAGTCCAAAAAAGGTTCTCTCCTGGAAGCCTATCCGAATGAACACTCTTTCTGTGTTACCGCGCTGGTAGCCTTTGATGTGCTTTCAGCAATCCGGCATCTTGGTTCCTATCTTATTGAGAAACAGAAGAATGAATACCTGAGTATCATCAGGCCGCTTATACATTTCATCACATATAACAATGAGGAACATGCCATTATTTCCAACCATCTGAGCACCGGGTTTGCAGCTATTGAGTTATGGAATACGTTAACCGGAGAAGCGTCTAAACGAGGGAAAGAGTTCCTATCCATTATATACAAACATCAGTCAAAAGAAGGCTGGTACCGGGAATACGAAGGAGCAGATCCGGGATATCAGACTTTATGTACGTTCTATCTCTCCTGCGCTTATGAAATAACGAAAGATGAAGATTTATTGGAAAGCTTGATAAAAAGCGGCTCATTTCTCAAGTATTTTGTCCAACCGGATGGTACAATTGGCGGCCTTTATGGCTCCAGAAACACGGAGGTGTATTACCCTGCAGGAATTATCGGCCTGTCGCCAATATCTGATGAATTTGCACTGATTGCCACTCTGTTGCATAAAGGGATATTGAATGGTAATCATATTTTCCCGCAGGATATTGATACCAACAATTTTATACCGCTTATCAATGCATACGCCGTTGCTGCACTGCATTATGAAACGGGTGGTGAAAAAATTAGGGAGGCACCCCAGGCGCCGTATGTGAAGGTTTTTTCAAAAATATTTGACCATGCCGGGATATATATTCATTCATCTGACCGATATTACGCAATCACAAACTACAAAAAGGGCGGTACTCTCAAAGTTTTCGATAAAGAAAAAGGGGTGCTTGATACTGAACATGGTGGAATTTTCGGTCGTCTTACAAACGGTAAACGATTTTCCACCCAACAGTTTGATGAAAAGCAAAATTTTACTAACGGTACAATTCATGCAAGCTTTTCCATTAAAAATGAATCTTTTTTAAATCCTGCAACGTCGGTTCTGTTACGAATTCTTGGCTTGACCTTCTTTCGATCTGTTTATATAGGGAACCTTTTCAAAAAGTATATTGTTAGAATGCTTATGACAAGCCCCAAAGCTATAAGTGGAAAAGCCATAAGAAAATTTGAATTCACTGATGATAAGATCATCGTCCATGAGAGCATATCCAAACCCAAAGGCTGCAACAAAATCGGCCATTACGGAAAATGTAAAGCCATTCATATGGCATCAAGCGGATATTATGTAAAACAAAACCAGCAGAAACCGTTGCACTCAAGGCTGGTAACATTCTTATCCACCACGGGCATGAAGGAGTAAAGCTTCATGAATCTTCGTGTAATTATTGGATTATGATACCCAGATTCAAACCAACCTTAGGTATTAAAGAACTCATAGCGGCCTTCCATCTTCTAAATAAAGATGATATCGAGAACTTTGAGCGAGTCTTTGCTGGATTAATGCATCAGAAATATGCGTTAACCTTTCCATACGGCCGCACCGGGCTTATGCTTCTTCTGGAAACTCTGGAATTAAAAGATAAAGAAATTATTTGCCCGGCTTATACTTGCGTGGTTGTTCCTCATGCGATCACTTTCAGCGGCAACAAACCCGTTTTTGTTGACTGTGAATCGCATGGATTCAACATGAATCTCGATCATGTGGAAAAGGCTATTACAGAAAAGACCGGTGCTGTAATTGTTACATCGCTTTTTGGTTGTCCCGTAAATCTGGATCGACTTGATGAAATTAGAAATCGCCATCCGAACATTTACATCATTCAGGATTGTGCCCACAGTTTTTCTGCGCAATGGAAAGACAGGTGGATTCAGAAAGAAGGAATAGCCGCACTTTTCGGTTTGAATATCAGCAAAACCCTTACCTCTATTTTCGGAGGTATGATTACTACAGACGATGAAAAGCTGTTTATTGCGCTTAAAAGGTCGAGAAATTCTTATCTTAAAAAACCAAAATGGACGAAAGGGTTACGTCGACTTCTTTATTTAATAACTGTCTATCCCACGTTCTGCGGACCTATTTATAGCATCGTAAACCAAATGGAAAGAATGCATCTCATCGATTATTTCGTTCAATATTATAACGAACATAAAATCGATATGCCTTCCGATTATCTTCTTCAGATGACACCTTTGGAAGCTCGAGTGGGCACAGAAAATGTCAAACGATATAACACCATCATAAAAAACAGGCGGAGAGCCGCAGACTATTATTTTGAGCATCTTGATAATAAACCGGACTTCAAACTTCCACCTAAAATTGAAGGGGCAACCTATTCACATTTTGTTGTACAGGTTTCGGACCGAGATGCCTGGCTACAATGGGCACTGACGCATAATATTCAACTGGGCTGCTTGATTGAATATAACATTCCCGAGATGGAAGCTTATGGAGGTCACAGTCCTGACGAATACCCTAAAGCCGCATTCTATGCGAGGAAAACGATTAATCTGCCTGTATGGGGTGGAGCGTTTAATCACAGAAGAGTGGCCAATGTTATTAAATTAATGATTAATCAGCCACAATAATATTAGGACAGCCAATTATGAATCACGAAACGGTATTGCGGGCAAATCAAAAGTTTTATGATATAGTTGCAGCAGATTATAGGCGGAAAGAATCCTATGCATATTCTAAGAAAATCATTAAAGATGTCACAGAAATTTTGTTCTTTTGCGCAAGCTCGGCGCCATCAAATCAATCATTTCTTGATTTTGGTTGCGGTTCTGGTTTCCTGTCAGAAATAATTTTTAAGCATCAAATCTTTCAGAATGCAGTCGGTATAGATATATCTAGTGAACAGGTGAAGCTTTTTAATGAAAAATTTAAAAGTAATAATTATAAAGCAATTGTCTCGGACATTGTGGATACAGGATTTGAGTCAAATTCATTCGATGTCGCTGGATGTTATTCGGTACTTCACCATATTTACGACTATAAAACCGCGGTTACAGAAATAACACGTGTTTTAAAACCTGGAGGTATATTCTACTGTGACTTCGAACCCAACAGAAAATTTCAACGATTGATGTCTATACCTATAAAAATAAGAAGGAAATTTATTGATAAGCCCCCTGAAGGACTTGATGACCTTGAAAATATAGCTGAGTACCATAACAATTTTGAGCCTGGGATCGATAAAGATCATTTTGCAATCTGGTTAAGCCAGAACTATGAGATTTTGAAAATCGGTCCTCGATTTCCAAAATTATTTTCAACGCTCATTTTGAAAGTTTTTTTTCACTTTAATTGGTCATTTTCACCCTGCTTCTACATAATCGCACGAAAAAAAATGTAATGATTCGATTGCTTTTAATTTTCAACATATAGGAGTGATAGCCCATGCGCGTTTCAATGGCAAAAGAACACGTTCATTCGGTTGTAAAGATACATCTTCAATCTTGGGCGCCTTATGAAATTTCGGTGAAACTTGGACGCCAGTACCTAGAAGCTTTCTATAACAATATTGTAAATGACTCCAATTCATTCGGTTATGTTTTTGTTCACGACAATGACATCATCGCATATGCGGTGGGTTTTAATAATTATCTTGCGTTCGGCCAAAACTTTCAAAAGCAGCATTTGTTCTCCCTCATCTATTATTGTCTCGTTTCATTTTTAAAAATGAAACTTAACATTTTTGATATGTTAAATATTATTGCCGACAATCAAAAATTGATTCTTCTTGAGCACCCAGAATATCACCTCGGAGCATTAGCGCTGCACAAAAAATATATGAGGACAGTGATTGGAAGAAGGGCTGTATTAGAATCCATAAGCGCTGTTATTGATCATCTGCGACATGCTGGTTATCCTTCATGCTGGGGATGCTGTGATGAGAGAAATATCCCTATGCAAAAAATCCTTGTAAATAGATTCGGATTTAATAACAAAGGTACTCACAGGCAAAAAGGCAGGAATACGGTGATGTTCGAAAAGTATTTTACAACTGTTGATGTATGAAATCTAAATTACTCAATAAAGATTTCATTTCAAATGTTCTATGGGGCAATCGGAAACAGTTTGGACTTATCCCCGATACTGAAGATCCGGATTGGAAGATTTGGCAGGAAAAGGCGTATTCCGATTTCTACAAAAACACCCAGCAAAGCGGCATTGGCAAAATGGTAAACAGAATGGCATACCATGTTATTGAGCGTATTGATTTTGGAGAGAAACAGATTCTTGAAGTAGGCCCCGGAATTATCCGTCATCTGCAATATATCAAAAATAAACCTGTTAAATATGCTATTTGTGATATTAATGAATATGTTCTCAATATATCCGAAAAACAATTGAGAACAGCTCAAATCCCCTGTGATACCTTTCTGCTTGCGCGTGAAAGCAGTAGTGAGCTGCCGTTTGCAGATGAAAGCTTTGATATCGTCATTTCTTTTAACTCCCTTGAGCACCTCTATCCCCTTGATAATTATCTTATTGAAACCAAGAGAATATTGAAGAAGGGAGGTCAACTTGTTGGCGGTATTCCCTGTGAAGGGGGGCTTGCATGGGGACTGGGTCGATTTCTAACAACCAGACGGTATGTCCATAAAAATTATGGAATCAACTACGATAAGATCATCTGCTGGGAACACCCCAATTTTGCGGATTTTATCATTGATAAACTTGATACACACTTTCAAAGAAAATACCTGAAGTTGCATCCTTTTTTTTTCTTACCCATTGATTTCAATCTCGTAGCAAGTTTTATTTACCTCCACAAATAAATGAAGGGTCGGGGAGTTTTTTCGATTCAATAGCTCCATGAATAATCAGCAACTCCATCATACAAACTCAACCACAAGGGTTCGTAAAGATAGAACAGAAAATATGGCTTTAAATAAATAGGTTATATGACTTCTCGCTTAACGCATTTGAATTACGAACGCAAAATACCGCTGTTCTATCTTAACGATCCCTAATGGTTTCAAACAGTGTATGATTTCGCTGCTGATCATTCATTACGCTATTTACCAAGCGTTATAAGAAAAACACCCCGACTGCTGAAATAAATGAAATCCCGTTTTAAACAAATAGGTAAAGATTCTCTGGTGTATGGTATTGGCGGTGTTATGTCCAAGGCCATTGGATTTTTCTTGCTTCCCGTTTATACGCGTATCTTCACCCCCGCTGATTACGGCACCATTGAAATGCTCACGGTGCTGAATGGCCTTTTGGGTGCTATACTGGTTATGGGTATGGACTCGGCTCAAAGCTTTTATTTTTTTGAGCAGAAAAAGACCGGGGGAAATGCACAGGCTAGAGTGGTAACGG
Organism: Desulfobacteraceae bacterium Eth-SRB2; assembly: GCA_004193595.1. Lineage (GTDB taxonomy): Bacteria > Desulfobacterota > Desulfobacteria > Desulfobacterales > UBA11574 > S5133MH16. Next base: position 38,101 of record RPGQ01000017.1, on the reverse strand, counting down.
CAATTTTGCAATGGCGCATCTCCTGGGGTTCAGGCATTGTTATTTTGGCCACACTTGTTTCACCACTGCTGAACCAATATTTCTTTAACGATCAATTATCCTGGGAATATTTTGTCATTGCCTTTGTCGGTGCTTTGTTTGCACAGATAATGAGCCAGAGTGCGGAAGTGTACCGTCTTCTTTATCGGCCGTGGAGCTATATCACTATTATCATGGGTCAGGCATTGGCTTCTGCAGCTATAGCAATTACCCTGATAGTTGGTTTCGGATGCGGTATCATGGGATTTTTTATCGGAATGCTTTCAGGATCAGTTATAGCAGCCGCCTTTGGATGGTGGCGGATTCGAAACTACCTGGACTTGTCTGAATGGCACACGGATTTGTGGCCGAAAGTACTTAAATTTGGTGCGCCCCTGATTCCCACAGCTCTGGCAATGTATATACTCAACACGGCCGACAGGTGGTTTATAAGCCACATCAACGGTCCTGAAACTTTAGGCCTCTATGCCGTAGGAGCCAAGTTTGCCATGCTTATGGCTATCATTGTAACAACATTCCGGACGGCATGGTGGCCGGTGATCATGGATTCGATACAAAGTTCAGACGGCCCTGCCCTTTTGCGTACAATGTCCAGTCTTTATCTTGGTCTTGGTTGTGCAGGGATTATTCTCCTTACAGCCCTTTCACCTTTTCTGGTTCGCATTCTCACACCACTTCCATTCCATGCTGCTTATCCTATTGTTGGTATTTTAGCCTGGCAGTCTATGTTTTATGGTTTTAATCTAATTGTTACTATTGGCATATGGAAAAAAGAAAAGACCATATGGATATCTATTTTAATGGGGGCTGTTGCACTGCTTAATATTGTTTTGGACGTTTTGCTGGTCCCTGAATATGGCGGTATTGGTGCTGCCCTGGCGACTTCCACATCCTTTCTGGTATGGAACATTCTTACACTTATAGTCAGTGAAAAACTTTGGCCGGTAGGATACAGATTTCGAAATCTTGGTATGCAAATCGGTATTGGTATGACAGCATGTTTTCTGATTCTTTATGTGTATGAAAAGGAAATTTTACTGTGGAGGATTGCTCTGATTTCCTTTGTTTCAATAATTATTTTATGCGCCCTATCTGTATCGTTGGAACATTTGTCAAAATTAATTGATTTGGTAAAGAAAAAAAAGAGCGGGAAAAACTGGCAAATAATATAAGCATGCTGCAAATGTTGAAAAACAATTTAAATACATTTATAGAGCATTACGGAAGGAAGGGATTTTTAACAGTCCTATTTTATCCGTTTATTGCTTTTTTAACCACACCCGTTCGTCTAATTCAAACGCTATGGCATTGTCGAGTACTCGCTGAAGGAAAAAATTGGCAATGTTATCCACATTTCAATCCTCATTCCGCGATCATAAGCCTTTTTTACTGGACAGCAGCGATAAACCTTTATCGTTACGGAAGATCCGGTAAAAGTCCTTATTTGGGCCTTGGAAATTATACGTTGTCGCAACTCTTTCATTATTCACTGCCGTCTTTATATGCATACTGGAAAGCCGGAGCAGTAACCTTATTATTGGGAATGTTTGGCTGGTGGACAAGCCATTTTTTGTGGCTTAATGTTAACACCAGTCTTATAGGATGCCTTTCAGTTATATTCTTAACGCTTATTAGTACATTTTTTTATTCACACGCATTTTCATGCCAAAATTATAATGTTCTGGGCTGGATGTTTTTACCTATAATATTGTATGGCTGGATACAGGGAAACTGGTCGCTTTCAGTACTGGCCTGTCTCGGCGCCAGTTTTGGAAGTATTACCGTCGTATTTTTAGCATGTCTGCTTTCAATTGCTTATTCCTTAGAAATATTATCGTTTTATCCGTTTTTAACCATTTTCCCGGCTGGCATAAAATTCTTGCTCCATTTATGGCCGTATTTATCAAAAGGCAGTATTATTAAAACCATGTCCAATATTTCAAAGGCAATTGGACTTACAAATAAGAAGGCAAAATATATTAGAAATAAAACAATGGGATTTGTGGTATCCAGGATATACAGATTTGTATTATATATTCAATTTGTAATTGTCTTGTTTTTCATTACCGGTAAATTTCCAACCCTTCTTATTGCGTCATTTCTTTTATGGGTGATTAATTCTATATATCTGCGCTTCGCTGACGATCAGTCTATGGATATTTTAATCGTGACCGTATCAGCATCCCTATTACTCGCTTCGTCAAATGAGAGTATATGGTTGGTTGTTTCATACTGGTTACTGGTTTCGCCCCTTCCCTTACTATCCGGCTACTATGGATTCAGACACCTTGCAATTGTACCTGAATTAGCACCAGCAAATATTTTACCTATCTTAAATGAAATGCAAATATTTTTATCACCCGTCGAAAAAGGTTCAAGAATTTTGATGGCTTTTGAAGATCCGAAAAATCAGTACGAGAAATTATTTGATGGTTATCGTTCTTTGATCGATGTGCCAAAGTATGTCGCTTCAGAAAAGGGTATTCATTTACTTCCATATTGGTGGGAAGTCATTGAGGTTAATTATGACGGTGCTCCTGATTTCTGGGGTCGCGATGTTGGAAGCGTTCAAAGGCAAATGATAAATTGGAAAACAGATTACGTTATTGTATACCAGAAAAGCAAAACAGAGCTTGAGAAGAAATGGACTGATGCTGGGTTTAAGGAATTAACTCACATATCATGGAAAAATTTTGACACATTTTTTAGAGGAGAATTTCCTTTCACTGAACCGGTGCCTGATTGGTGGCTTCTTCATAAAGGTAAAAATCTATAAAATAACAAGATTCATGACTATCGACAAATTGAATATGTGTTTAAATGACATCAAAGAAAAATATATTAATAATTAAGTTTTCAAACCTATCGCGACAGCCCAGAGTTCATCGTCAACTCATTTTTCTCCAATATTCGTATAATGTTTTTTATGCTGGTTTTGACAGGCCGACCAGTCTGAATAAACATCGGTATTTTAATATCAAAATACCGATTTCAAAATACGGCCTTATCGACAAGCTTTGCTGGAATCTTCCTATAGTTAATAGAGCCCTTGCCTCTTTAAGTCGTTTAAATAAACAAAAGTTCGACATTATAATTGCTCATGACCCTTTTACTCTTCCAATTTCACTTATTCTTGCCAGAAAAAACGGTGCAAAAGTCCTTCTCGATGCTCACGAATACACACCTCGAGAATACGAGGATATATGGATACAAAAATACTTTTTATCTCACTTATGGAATTGCTTATGCAAACGTTACCTTAAACGAGCAGATGCCATTATAACGGTTTGTGACGGTTTGGCCAAAGAATATGAAAAAGATTATGGGGTGCACTGCGAAATCATAACGAATGCCCCCTTTTATTCTGATTTGAAAGCAACGGCACCGGATAAAAATCGAATCAAGATGATATATCATGGCGCTGCGCACCCATCGCGAAAAACAGAGGATATGATTTTATTGATGGACCATCTCGATCACCGCTTTCATCTTGATCTTATGCTCATAAAGAACAGCCCCCGATATTTTCGTAAATTATACGATTTGGGGAAATTACATCCCCGGATATCATTTCTCGATCCTGTTCCAATGCTTGACATCCCGGATAGAACCAATGACTACGATATTGGTCTTTTTCTTTTATCCCCGGTATCATTCAGCTATCGTATGGCACTTCCAAATAAACTTTTCGAATATTTACAAGCGCGACTAGCTATTGCCATATGGCCTTCACCAGAAATGGCCAAAATTGTTAATGAATATAATTGTGGAATTATTTCTGAAAATTTTACTATAGAATCGATGGCCAAGAAATTGAATTCTCTTTCAACGGACGATATAGTTAAATACAAAATGAATTCACACATAGCAGCCGATCATCTTTGTGCAGAAAAAAATAAAGACATCCTACTGAACATCGTCGAAAAATTATTGAATCAATAAAAAAGAATATTTTAGAGATCATGAAACCTAGTGTCATTTGTACGTATTCAGGGGATGTGCTTCATCGAGTAACGATATTGGCGGAGTGGCTTCGTCATTTCAATGACTTAGAAGTGGGGGAGACCGCGGCTCCCGCATGCTTTTTTGCGGGAGAACGCGGAGGGGGCAAGAATGCCCCCGCTGCTAAGTCATTGAAATGACCAGACACGTAGACACCAGAGTGAAGCGGGGGAGCACACCCCCTGAACACCTACGTTCATTTAAGTCAATGGAAATCGGTTTATTCAGATGAAAGTACTTTTTGATTTGGGTCATCCGGCGCATGTTCATCTTTTTCGGAACCTCATCAAGAAAGTGACAAGTGAGGGAGGAGAAGTTTTAGCGGCCACCCGGTATAAGGATGTCACCGTCGATTTGTGCAAGGCCTACAAAATTCCCCAGATTGTCCTGAGCCGTGCTTATTCGGGAAATATCATTGCCGGTTGCTGGGAATTCTTGCTACGGACAGCCAAACTGTTACGTTTAGCGTGCAAGTTTAAGCCGGACGCCTTACTTGGAAGCTCAATGAGCATCGGAATTGTCGGCAGAATAATCAATCGCCCTTCTTTTGTTTTCGTGGAAGATGATGCTCATATTGTTCCCATGTTTGCATACGTTGCCTACCCGACATGCAACTATGTGGTCACGCCGGATTGTTTAAAACATGAAAACTATGGAACAAAACATTTAATGTATCCCGGGTACCATGAATTAGCCTATCTTCATCCGGATCATTTTACACCTGATCCTTCAGTACCCCGTTCCATAGGATTGGATATTGACAAACCGTATTATATCATTCGATTTGTTTCATTGAAAGCACATCATGATATACTTGCAAGTGGATTGCCGTTTGAAGCGGCACAAACACTGGTAAATATCCTTTCCAACCATGGACAGGTGTTGATAACCACGGAGGGACAGCTTCCCGATAAGTTTAAAAAATATCAGTTTCCACTTCCTCCTGAAAAACTACATGATATTCTGGCCTTTGCCTCAATGTACATCGGAGACAGTCAGACCGTAACTATCGAGGCATCCGTACTGGGTGTGCCGTGTATGCGTTGTAACACATTCGCAGGACGAATAACTTGCCTTGAAGAGCTTGATAATAAATATGGTTTAACCAGAGGTTTCTTGCCTGACGAAACTGAGAGGTTAATAGCTACAACTCAAGAGTGGCTTGCAGATCTTGAAAATGTCAAGCGACAAATACAAACCCGGCGAAAGAAAATGCTCGAAGAGAAAATCAATTTGGCTGACTGGCAGTGGCGAACACTCTGTGAGAAACTGCGCCGCTAACCCATCCAGAGGATTCGTAAGGCGGATAGCTTCGCAACACAGGCATTTTTTAAAGCTTTCGAAAGGTCTCGTTTAGTGATGTGCGGTATTATCGGAATAATTCGTAGGGGCAACGGTGATCTTGTTCCGGAGCTTCGAGGTGCTCTCGGAAGATTAGCCCATCGAGGTCCTGACGACAACGGTGTATGGCGCAGTACAACCATCCACAATGGCAGCGCCTTCAATGTGGGCCTGGGCCATGTCCGTCTTTCAATTATAGATCTGAGTTCTAAAGGGCGCCAGCCCATGGTTGACAGTAATGGCGCCGTTATTACCTACAATGGAGAAATTTACAATTATCTGGAATTACGGCAGGAGTTAAAATCACTTGCCCATGAGTTTAAAACAGATACAGACACAGAAGTTATTTTAGCTGCATATCGCCAATGGGGCGAATCCTGTGTCAAACGTTTTGTGGGTATGTGGGCATTGGCCATATGGGACGGTAGACAGTTGTTTCTGTCTAGGGACAGATTGGGTAAAAAACCCCTGTATCTGTATCAAGATGCGACTGCGGGTCTGTTAGCCTTTGCATCAGAGATCAAGGGCTTGCGAGGTGTTTCCGGCGTACCGTGGCAACCGCATGAGCGTACGGTTTTTCGTTTTTTGGCTTATGCTGAAATGGAACGCGAGGGTCGTACCTTTTACGAAGGAATACGGGAATTACCGCCGGGTACCTGTCTGCGATACGTTCCAGGGGCGGAAGAGTTGAAACCCATACGCTACTGGACGTTATCAGATAAACAATATGACGTGGACGATAGAGAAGCCGTAGCCAAGACTTCTGAGCTCCTTCATGAAAGTATACGCCTTCGCCTGCGTTCGGACGCGCCATTGGGTTTGAGTCTGAGCGGCGGCCTTGACAGCACGCTGCTTCTGTCACTCCTCAATGAATCCGGGATAGATAAACCCCCGGTGTTCTCAGCAGGATATGAAGAGCCGGGCTACAGCGAGACCCGGTATATTGATATTGCAACCGGGCAGTTAAGCTGTGAACCGAGTGCGGCAGTATCTGACGCATCTCCATTCAAAAAGGATTTCGAACCACTTATTTACCATCTTGACCAGCCCAGCAAATTACCCGGCCCGTATTCCCTGTGGCGGGTTGCTGAAATAGCCGGTAATCGTGTCAAAGTGCTGATTGACGGTCAAGGGGCTGACGAACTGGCCGGTGGGTATATGTATTATCTTCCTGTGTCGTGGAGTGACGCAACACTGTGGCAAAAGATTTACCAATGTCCGGACCTCTTTCTCACTATCTTGGGAAATCGTCACGTACTGAGTCAATATTCCTTATCCCTCATATGGGAAAGGGTAACGGGTAAGGTTAACCGTAAGCGTCAGCTCCCTTTGAAACCCAAGTGGGCTTCTGAATTCTCAGACGTGAGGCCAACATGGGAAGAGTCCGGCGATTTGAACTCCACATTGCGGCGGTCGGTCACTCATAACTCTTTGCCGGCACTGCTGCGTTACGGGGATCGGGTCAATATGGCTTTTGGTGTTGAGAATCGCTGTCCTTTTCTCGATCACAGGCTAATAGAGTATGTATCGGCGTTACCCTCCCATATGAAGATCCGCGGCGGCACGACCAAGTGGATTTTTCGTGAAGTTGCAGACGGGCGGATTCCCAAAGCCATATTGAAACGTCGCTTGAAGATGGGATTCCCAACCCCTTTGGGTGTTTGGCTTCGTAAGGAACTACCTGAAGTTGCTCGACAATGGTTGGATAATTACAGGGTTCTGCCGTTTTTTGATCGCTGGATAGATGTTGATGAAGTATATAATCTGCTGGATGAACATATTTCAGGAAAGGCCGACCACCAGGCCCTATTGTGGCGGTTGCTCTCTGTAGGCGCCTGGTTGAAAACATCCGGCATAGAGTAAGTATTGAGCTTTCAACAAGTTAAACTTTAAAATTAACTGATAATGTAGAAAAGCCCGAATCTTTTTAGATTGATTCGGGCTTTCTTTTTTCTATTTCTCATTTTGTGTATTGTACAGCAATAAGGATGTAAAACCTGAATCTTGCATGAAAATTAATGGGAATCTTTATAATTCATAATTGAAGCGGGTTTAAATAACATCATAGCATCATATATTTTACCCAAATGGTAAATCGGATGATGATCTTTTTTTCTCATCAATTTCGTCCGGATTTTTAGTCGTACGAACACTTAAATTTTTGTTGTATTCCATATCAAACCACATTCCAAAAAAGAGCGTTTGAAGCCCACTGATCAATGTAAAGACCAGGGCCATGGCATTCATGTCAGGAATATTACCTCTGAGTGCCCAAATATAAAAAAGACGGATTGTCAAAGGAACACTGGCAGCAAGCAGGACAAATGAAAGCATATAAAAGAAAATCAGAGGATGAAAATCTTTAATTACATATTTTTTAAAAAGGCGTTGCCAAAAACCCTTGAAAAGAAGCCAGGTAATCTTGGGTATCACTTCGACCAGCTTGATACCCGATTTCTCTCCCACATTGTACACAGGTCTTATATGCACATCTTTCACACGAAAATCATGCTGATTCAACTTGATTAGCAAATCATTAGGCATTCCGTAGCGTTTATATATCTTATCCAGCTTTACTCTTCGAAGGGCGATCAAAGAAATAGCCGTGTAACCACTTTGGGAGTCCGCTATGTGCCAATAACCTGATGCTATTTTTGTCATCAATGATAAAAACGAATTACCCAAATAACGATAACGAGGAATCATGTTCCACGCATCGCCATAGAAAAGCCGATTACCTTTCGTATAATCTGCATGTCCGGCGGCAACAGGTTCAATGATATTGATGAAATCTTTCGGATCCATCTGCGCATCTCCTGCCATAACAACAGTTACGTCCATTCCCAGATCACGCGCTCTTTTGTATCCCGTGACGATGGCTCCGCCAACACCATGATTCACCTTATGTTCTATTTGAAAGATCCTGGAATCTTCTTTGGCCATTTCCTCAACGATCTCGGCAGTTCGGTCAGTACTATCGTCATTTACTACAATAATTCTGTCTACCAAATCAGGAATGGAAGTTATGGTTTTAGCAATCAGTTGTTCTTCGTTATAGGCAGGGACAACAACAGCGATTGTTTTCTCAAGATACATAATTCACCACGCTGGAAATGTTAACTTTGTAAAAGATCTATCATTTTCAGAATAACATCCGAGCTTCATTGTATACGGGGATAATTATTGAAACTTCTGTCTTATCCATCTTCAATCCCCAACCCCATTAATAAGGGCTATCTCAAACTCCCTTAGATGAGTTACAAAAAAAGATCTTACGCTATCCCAGGTCCATTTTTTGCTGTTTTTCAACAAAGTTGGATAAGGATCTTCCTCTGCATCTTCAAAATACACAAGGCTTTTTAACACATGATAAAGGTTGATATCAGTATGTCCAAAACGCTTCGAAAATAATGTGCACAATTCTCTTATATCTGACTTCAACATGATAACAGCATAGACATCATAAAAATCCTTCTTGGCCCCACGTTGAGACATGGTTTTAAGCTTTTCCGCAGCGACATCCTGCCACGCAGCCACCTTAATGCCACGCCATATATGAGGCGGAAACCAGAGGGGGACATCGTAGAAAAGGAAGGATAACCTGACCCCGTCTTTCACACAGTGCAGGGTTCCTGAACGAATTGATGAAACTTTATCCGGAAGGATTCTGTTTTTTAACCCTTCGGAATCAAATGCCTCGTTAATAAAAAAATCAAGATCTTCGGAAACTCTGTGGCCTAATTGCAGGGCAAGTGCCGTACCCCCGGCGAGGTAAAAGGTATCTAACTGAATTGCAAGCTTATCAATCAAATTAAGGGCTTTCTGTGGAAGCACGTCCTCGATCATTTTTTAACTCCGGAAGTGTGATATTAAAGTATACCGACCAAAATCGCCTGGTCATTCTCTGCAGTCCCCTTCTTTCTTTTACAACCCTAATCAATTTTTCATCCGCGTATATTTCCCTGAGTATCTTCAAGTCTTTCTCATCCCCAAAATCCAGAACCCTCGCAATAACATAGTCAGCGTGCTGTTCTATATCTACTGACTCAGCATCCCAGAAAAGGGTGGGATCAAATAATCTCTTGGCATCTTTTATGCGGTTCATCTTGATATCAGTCAATGTCTTTCCCGTTCTGCCTGTTTGTTGATATTCTCTTTTCTGGAAAATTTATCTATGCATTCTGTAACGATTTTTAAAAAGTTTTTCATACACCTCTTCTGGTGAAATATTATACAGTTGAGCCATTCTCTCCAGAGTTTCATCCAGGCGCTTTTCTGCTTCAGCAGATCTTCGTTCCGGAGAAAGTTTTAAGAAAACCTCAATCATTTCAAGCCATTTTTTCTCCATCAAATGTGATATGAAGAGATCCTTCTTTGTATTGAACGACTTGTACAATTTCTCGAATGCTCTTTTGTCTGATATTTGCATCTTGATTTGGATTTCCCTCAGAAATTCAGGTCAACAACTCCGAGGCTCTGTGAGAGACAAAGCTTTTGGACATAGATCAATAAAGACCCTTTTTAGGGGTGGCTATTGACTATACCCCTCCCACTCTATTTCAGAGAATTGTCGTCCATATCGGGAGCTCGATTCAACCAATATCCCGGCTTACGCTTATTGTGCGCAAGCGCAATGATACGAATATGATCCGGCTCAATGGAATATATGATTGAATATGGGAATTTAGACAAAAGGTGTCGCCTAAAGGGTGCTTTTAGTACACGGTACCGAAATAGTGCCTCGACGATTTTTTGGATAGCAAATTCAACAACGAGGCGAAAACGACGACCCAACCCGTGTTGGCAATCCTCGTAATACTGAACAGCTGCCAGAAACTCAGCCTGGGCTTCAGGGTCAAAAATAACTAAAGTCATCTCAGCATCCGATCAGCTTCGGAAAACACTTCCTGTGCAGCAACGCCTGGTCGCTTACCTTCCTTGTATTCTTGATAACGACGTTCAGTCTCAGCTATCCAGGCAGCATCTACGTCTGTGAGTGTATCTTCGTCAAGAGAACTCAGTAGGCGGTCAGCCAAAAATGAGCGCTCTTGGACAGAAAGGCTAAGGGCTTCATTTTCTATTTTTTTCAATAAATTTGACATGCAACACCTCCTTAACCGTAAAGACTAATTATCTTACCTGCGATTTTGTCGATCAGATCCTGAGCTTTTTCTGAGAGCACTTCCTGAAACATTCCCTTCCTCCCTTAACGGTATATTGAAATACACAGACCAGAACCGTTTCGTTATCGGCAAAAGCCCCCTCCTTGTCCTTATGACGTTTAATTAGCTCATCGTCAGAGTATATCTCTCTAAGCCTCTTTACGTCCTTTTCATCCCCGAAATCGAGGCCCCTTGCTATAATATAATCCGCATGGCACCCGGTATCTGTGTCCTCTACATCCCAGAAAAGGGTGGGGTCAAAAATAAGTTTTGCATCTCTCAATTTCCCCATGCATCATTCTTTGTTGGACGTTCAAAAAAAAGCAATTTAAAGCCGTACACAATATAACGTTATACCGAATGTTCTTTTGTTACAACACCAGCAAAGATCCTGGGTAGTTCCTCTATCATATAAAGAGGGAGAGACAAAAGATCAAATTCAACCTGTACAGATTCTCCTCCCTGGCTGAGAGCGTGGGAAACATGCTGATATGAGGGTATGCTTAAATCAAAACGAACACCGACCCGGGCCTTTTTTTGATTAACAAATTGCTGGAGTGACTTAAGTGATCCGCTCTTGCCTGCCTTAACCTCAACAGGAACAATTGCTTGTCCTAATTGTATGATAAAATCGATCTCAGCATTTCCTGCCCTCCCTTCGCGCAACCAGTAGGTCAAAAATGGGCTTACATTGTTTTTTCCGATGTAGGCAAGATGTTGCGCGATGAACTGTTCAGCCACATGACCTTTGTTGACAAATGACTTTCGCTTAAGTTCGTTCAATGATATCCACTGAACGCCGCAAATGGTATTCATCAAGCCACAATCCAGGAAGAAAGGCTTAAATATTCGTCTGTTTATGGTAGCGCCAAGCGGCAAACCAGATGCATCCGTATGGCAGGCTTTCATTATGATTTGTGCTTTTTCAAGCAAATCAACAGCCTTGCGTAGTTCTCTGGATTGCTCCTCGGGATCTACGCGAACGTACTTGAATTTCTCGCCGGCAGCCATCGGGACGTAGTTAAACACCTTATGAAGACGGAGCAGGTCTGCCTGGGTTGCATATTTCGCAAAATCGTCTTTGTATGTCTCAATAATCGAGGCATGAACATCAAATACCGCGTCGAGCGCATTAATATCGATGAATCGCTGGATTGCCTCAGGCATCCCACCCACCAGGAGCCAGATTCTTTGCAGTTCCAATAATTGGTCGTGAGCGGATTGAGGAAAAACCTCATGCAGGTGATAATTCCTTAGCAGATCGAGCAAAATTCTTTTTTCCATCGCCGCCAGGGTCTCTTCAAAGGTTACGGGACCAAGGTAGAGGTATTCGACCCGACCCACGGGCATGGAAAAGGAATGTTTGGACATTGTAAATTCAAGGAGGGAGCCAGCTGAAATTACGGGTAGATCAGGATGATCTTCATAGAAATATCGAAGTGTCTGAATAGCAATCGGCACCGCCTGTATTTCATCTAAGAAAAGAAACCCATCCTTGCCTGAAATCGGCCCCTTCCCACAGATAAATTCAAGTTCCAGAAGTATCTTTCCGGTATCCTGTGTTTTAAAAACCTCGACCAACGTTGGATGCCGTTCAAGATTGACTTCATGGAGGGTCAATTTCTTATGGTCAGCAAACTGCCTGACAAGAGTTGATTTTCCTACCTGACGGGCGCCGCGAATGATCAAGGGTTTGCGATAGCTTGAATCCAGCCAGTCAGCCAGTCTTTTTTCTGCAATACGGTCCATTTTTATTTTAAATATGCTGAAAAGAGGGGTCTATTTTATACAAGTCATGCTTATTATAATGACCTATTGCCAATGATGCAAGCAAAATCGGGAGTATGCTGTTTTTATCGCTATTTTAACTCCAACGTCCTTCAGACAAAACTCTGGTCAAATTCTTATCTCGTCTTATCAAACGCGCAATACCCAATGCTTTTTCCTTTTCCAGATCACTCATTATAATAAAAAGATTTCTGATATCTTCTTCATCCTGGACTCCACCTGCCATTAACTTCATGCCGACCAAATATTCTTTTGGATATGGATAAAGAGGGCCTGTATGAGGAGAATCCATACTTTTTAAGCCTTCCAGCTCCCATTGATAATTTGCAATCAATATATCAAGTTTTTTGAATCGTTTTTTCAGATCGGTTATGATTATCAAATCATGTTTTAAGGGATCTGACGGATCTCTTGATGCTTTAAAATTTTTAACCTCAAACTTCCCCTCAAGTTCTTGTCTTAAAAATGACGCGAATGCCTTTCCTGTATTGCCAATATCTTTTTTTTCATCTCCGCAAAACAAGAGTATGTCAACATCAATTGTTGTTCTGGGTATACCATGCATAATGACTGCTTCTCCACCGACGATTGCGGCAAGCCGTAAAACATTAGCCTGTTCAGAAAAACCATCAATGCATTTTGTTACTATTTTTAATAAGCTTTTCATATGCTTCTTCCGGTGAAATATCATACATTTGTGCCATCCGCTCTAAGGTCTCATCCAGGCGCTTCTCTGCCTCTGCTGATCTCTCCTGAGGAGTCAGTTTCAAGAAAGCTTCAATCATTTCAAGCCATTTTTTTTCCATCAAATGTGACATAATTCTTTTAATCCTAAGATTACACCACTTACCCCGATAAAATAAAAAAAGTGAATAACCTATTCACATGTTTGGCTGAAGTCTCTCATTTATATACAATTTTATATCAACCTGTTCCCTTCGGCTTATCTGATAAAATCGAATTGATTAATACGACTGTTGAGAGCGCACGGGGCATAATTCTGGCATCCAGCCAGGCAAGCACCATATAGCATTGATTGGCCCACTTAAAAACCCGAGAAAAAATATTCGTTAGCTTGGAGTTTCGAGACGCCTTTACTTTTTCAAAGTTGAACTTTTGAATTATGGAAAAACAGAAAACCGCGAAACACATTGTTACTTTTTCAAGGGGACCGAGCACCTTTTGTTTAGTCATCGGTCTAAACCCGGCATTTTTTAATCGATCTACCATCTCTTTGATCTCATAACGACGAAAATGGCCAACGAAACGATCATCCATGGCAAAATAAAATTTTCTGTGGGGAAAGGTAACGATGAAATGGCCCGATGGTTTCATAACTCTGGCAATCTCTTTAATGGCCCGTCTGTCATCCGACAGATGCTCAAGCACCTCTGAGCTGATGGCGTGAGAAAAAACTCCGGATTTAAACGGCAGGCTAATGCCGTCCGCGACGACATAATATCCTTTTCCATATGAATGTTTAAGAAATTGCATGGCTGAAAAAGACAAATCCGAATATATAATATCTCGGGATTTCATCATAACTGGAGATATGCCACTTCCCACCTCTACAATCAATTCTGTGTTTTCGCGTTGGAGGTTTTTTTCTACGGCCATTTTCCGGAGTTGGTAATTATATAAGTAGTTTTTAAAACCCGTATATTGATTTGTCTCAAAAAAGCCCTGGAATGGGTTGGCATTGTTATGATTCATGATTGTTCCTTTTCAGGATATAATTTGTATGTAGCAACATTCATTTTCACTAGCCGAAATTTCATAGCAGTGTCCAAACATCCGAAACCGTATTTTATGCTTCGAAATAAATTAATTGATGAAGCCTCAGCAAAATACTTTGTCGGGCAGCTCACCTCGGCGATCTTATAACCAAACCATAAAATTTGAGACAGCATCTGATTATCGAAAACAAAGTCATCGGAATTAACTTCAAGAGGTATACGTTCAAGAAGCTCACGAGAAAAGGCTCTGTATCCCGTATGATATTCTGAAAGTTTTGCAGTCATCAAAATATTTTGAACATATGTAAGGAAACGATTTGCAATGTATTTCCAAACCGGCATACCGCCTTTTAAAGCATAGCCTCCAAGAATACGGGACCCCAGTACACAGTGATAAAGACCGTTTCCGATCAAAGAAGCCATGGCCGGTATAAGCTTTGGAGTATACTGATAATCCGGGTGAACCATAATGATGATATCGCAATCCTGCTCAAGGGCCAGTTTGTAACATGATTTTTGGTTTCCACCATAGCCTCGATTTCTTTTATGAGGATAAACGATTGTATGGGACAGTGTTCTCGCAACCGACACTGTGTTATCCTGGCTCCCGTCATCAACCACAATAACCAGGTCCACAATGTCCTGGGCCATTACTTCCTCATAGGTCATGCGCAAGGTCTTTTCTGCATTGTATGCGGGCATTACCACGACAACCTTTTTATCTTGAAACATAAAAGCCCTCGGGTTTAAATTTCACAGTTTACTGTGTTATAAAAATTGTTTTAATATTTCTAAGTTGTTGCGTGCATCAGTATAATTTGGATCGATCTGTAAGGCTTTTGAGAAAAACACTTTGGCTTTTTTAAATTTCCTCTGTTTAAACAGTATCAGCCCTATTTTATTATAAGCTTGAACAAAGTCAGGATTAATTTTAATAAGTTCGGCAAAATGAGTGAACGCTTCCTTTAACTCTCCTTGTTTTATCAATATATTCCCAAGGTAATAATGTGCTTTTTCATATTCTGGATTAATTCTAATTGCTTCTTTATAGTGTAAAACAGCCTTATCAAGGTTGCCTTGAGTAGACAACACGTATGCTATATTATATTGCGCATCAGCTTGTTCACAATTAACCTTAAGTATCTCGTTATAATGAGAAATAGCTTCATCGGACTTCCCCTGGATAAATAATACGTTTGCTAAATTATTCCTTGCGGTTATTCCTTTGGGATTTATTTTGAGTGCTTTAGTAAAATGTAACATTGCCTTATCATAATTCTTTTTTTCTAAAAGAGCCATTCCCAGACTGTTATGTGCATTTACATAATTCGGCTGAATCCGTAAGGCTTCTAGATAATGTTCGATGGTTTTATCTGTCTGACCTTGTTTTGCCAGAGCATTCCCTAAATTGTAATGCGCTATGGCATAGTCGGGTTTAATTCTCAATGCCTCTTTATAGTGGTAAATTGACCTTTTTATATCTACCGGACCCCAGGCGGTTCCCAAATTGTTTTGTGCCTTATAGTTGTTTTCAGTTACTTTAACGGTATGCTCAAATAACACAATGCCGTTTTTCCAGTAACTTACCTGAAAGAAAGTTTTTGCTGTAAATGCTAATAGAATTATTAGGGCACACCCGTAAAGATAAATTTTTCGGTAATGCCATTTTTGAAAAAAATCTACAGCACCCCATGCAACAATAACAAAAATCCCTATTAGCGGTATATAGGTGTATCGATCTGCCATTGCCTGACCACCGACCTGTACAAATCCGATAACAGGAACAAGGGTGACAAGATACCAGCATAATCCAACCAATATATACGGATATTTTTTTGACGTCCGTATGGCCCAAAAGCATGCGGCAGCAATCACCAAAGTAGCCCCAAATATCTGCCATGCCGGAATAGTATTTTCCGGATGCGGGTAAAAGACTGCCAGGTTGCTTGGCCAGATTGTTTTTAACAAATAGCTTACATATGAAACAAAGGCATTTGAGATACGGGTCTTCAGCGACAACGTCTCTAAAGCTTTTAACGTACCCCCGCTTTTCTGGGCCAAAAAAGTCAAACCGCTTGAAATAGCAACCAGAATAAAAAGAGGCAGCTTTTCTAAAATGAGTCGAAAAATACCTTTAAAACCATAATATGTGGTTCTTTCAGATTGTATAAGATAATAATTCTTATACTGAAATCTCTTAAGCGGCCAAAAGTCCAGCAAAAGCAGAACAAATGGAAATGTCACCAGCATGGGCTTGCACATCAGTCCTATGCTCAGAAAGATAATAATCAACAAATAGTTCTTGAAGTCGGGTGCTTTGATATAACGATAATATGCACCCATCATCAACAATCCCAAAAAGGTGCTTAAAACGTCTTTTCGCTCCGAAATCCATGCAACGGATTCCACATGAAGCGGATGTACGGCAAAAAGAGCCGCTACAAAAGCGCTTTGCCAGAGCGCCCCGGTCATCTTAAAAAGAATGAAAAACAACAATAATGTATTTGCAATATGAAACTGTACATTTGTCCAGTGGTGACCCGTTGGATTCAATCCGAATAGTTCGCAATCCAACATATGAGAGAGCCAGGTGAAAGGATGCCAATTTGCGGCGTGGAAAGTAGTAAAAGCCCATTTAAGATTTTCAGAAGCCAACCCTTTTTGGACATTAAGGTTTTTTGTAACATACAATTCATCGTCATAACCAACAAAGTCAAAGCTAACGACTTGCTGGTAGGAGATAAGAATAACGATGATTAAACATAGACTTGCTAAGATGACTATGCGAAAATCAGTTTTAGCACTACCCATATCAACGATTACCTTTTCCGGACTGTGTATGACGATAAGGAAGTCCTTTTTGATATAATTGCAATCTCTTTTTTAACGGTAAAACCAGTTCGCTATGGCCTTGTTTTAAAGCCAGTTCCAAAGCCTTTTTTGCTGAGGTTACCGCTTGATCAAACTTTCCTGTTTCTGCATAAGCTGCGGCAAGAGCATCCAATGCCAACGGCTGATCGTATCGGGCTGTTTTACAAAGTTTTTTGGCCAGCTTAACGGCTTCCTCCCCGTTTCGATATCTCTCATTTTCACAACTTGCCAAAATCCATGATAAATTATAAAGAGCCTGTACCATATTGGGGTTTAAGTATAATGCTTTCTTATAATGAAGTATCGCTTTTTCAATATTTCTCTGATCGGCATAAATTATCCCCAGATTGCAGTAACCGTCGGCATAATCCGGGTCGATCCGAATAGCCTCATAAAAGTGCAAAATGGCTTCTTTATCCTTTTTTTGGCGAGTCAGAATAATTCCTAAGTTATTGTGCGCCTTGGCATAGTCTGGTTTTACCCGTGACGCCTCAAGATAATGCCTGATAGCCGCATCCAAATCTCCCTGTTTTTCTAGTGTGATACCCAATTCATAATGAGGTTCGGCACGATCAGGTTTCAAGCGTAACGCTCTGGAGAAGTAATCTTTGGCTTCATCCAGCTTGCCCTCATCCCTTAAAATAATACCCAGATTCAGATGTGTTGCAAAAAAATCTGGCTTTATCCGCAAGGCCTCGGAATAGTGTTTGGCTGCGGCTGCGGTTTTATTTTGCAACTTAAGTTCTTCACCAAATTTATGATGCGCAATATGATTGTTGTATGTTACCTCAAGGGCACGTTTAAAAAGCGTAATACCATTTTTCCAATATCCGACTTGTAAATAAGTTGTTACCGCGAAGATCGCAAAAAGTGCTGCCGCTATTATCGCAAGCTTTATCTCCCTGTAGTGCCATCGGACGGCAAGATCAGGAACACCCCACGCAATAATAAGAAACAGACCGATAAATGGCACATAGGTAAAACGGTCTGCAATAGCCGGCCATAAACCCGCCTGAAACAATCCAATCAGCGGGAAAAGTGTTCCAACATACCACAGCCATCCAACAGCAAGATAAGGCTTTGATTTTACTGCCATAAATACAAGTGAAAATATACATATCAGCAACAACCCGGCACCGGTAACCTGCCATAACGGTAGGGTTTGAGGATACGGATAAAAAACCGCCAAGTTATGAGGCCAAATCATCTTTATGATGTAGCTTACATAGGAAACCAAGGCATTTTTAATCCTAAGCTGCATGGGGACGGAAGCTGTGGATATAACAATCCCAAGACGCTGAACCGCTAATGAGGATAAAAAGATGCCGACCGCTGAAAGTATTAATAACGGAACTTTTTCTAAAACCAGATGTAAAGTACGCGATCTTTGAAAGTCGGTATCATTCGATTTAGGGGTCTTTTGATAATTAATATCAATGCGGCAAAGGGGCCAATAATCCAATAAAAGAAGCACAAACGGCAGAGTAACAAGCATGGGTTTGGACATAAGTCCTAATGTAAAAACAAACAACATAACCATATATCTGGAAACACAAGGCCGTTTAGAATAATGAATGTAGGTTAGCATTGTGAGCAACCAGAAAAAAGTGCTTAGAACATTTTTTCGTTCAGCCAACCAGGCAACCGATTCCACGTTCATAGGATGTATTGCAAAAATGGCAGCCACAAAGGCACTCCTCCAGGTTGCTCCGGTCATCTTTTTAAACACCAGAAACAGTAACATACTGTTCAATATATGAAGAATGAGGCTGATCTGATGATGCATACCCGCTTTCAAGCCGTAAAGATGACAGTCCAACATGTGAGATAGCCATGTCATTGGATGCCAGTAATCAAAGCCGGGAAAACTAAAAGCCCAGGCAATTCCCTTAAAACTTAATCCGGCCCGTATATGTGGATTATTCAGGATATACGAGCTATCATCAAAGTTAACAAATGAATGTTTCCCGACCTGCCAATATACACCCAGTATGGTGATAACGAGAAACAGACAGACCAATATATCAGGTCGCAACGTTTGGCTTTTTTTGTCAGTCATGATTAAGTGAGTTCCCATTCATAAATTTATATATGGCACACATTCAGTTTCCGCTGCAGAAATGAGCGATTTTTCGCAAGGTCAAGGACAATTCT
This sequence comes from Desulfobacteraceae bacterium Eth-SRB2, assembly GCA_004193595.1. GTDB lineage: Bacteria > Desulfobacterota > Desulfobacteria > Desulfobacterales > UBA11574 > S5133MH16. Next base: position 19,008 of record RPGQ01000017.1, on the reverse strand, counting down.
GAATATCCCATACGGTATACAGATTCTTTTCATAAACTTTTTTCCAACATATTTTTTTAAGGTTTGAAAAACGTATGATCTCTTTCTGCGAAAAATTATCTTTTAAATAATTGTCAATCAGGTCGGTCCGCATCAGGATATGTGTAACATTCATCGATCGAATATATCTCATAAATTTTTCTTCATCAGTAGAACTGTTTACCATATGTCTAAGGGTAGATATTCCAAATGAAGACTCATTCTTATAAGATCTTTCAAGATAATATCCCCGTCGCCCCAAAAACACGGTAAATATCTTAGCATCTTCAGGCAAGTTGTTGTTGATATATTCAACGGCATCATAGTGCAAAAGATGACGCTTTAAATACACTTTCCTGGTTTCCTTGCCAAATACATATGGAAAAGGTTTTACAATTTGCATTCGGTTTTTCAAATAAATAAAATTAAAAATCAATAAAACTGAAACACTCGTTAAAACAAAAACGTTACCTATCGATTTTATACGCTCCCTGAATGATAGAGAAGAAGAAAGCGTTATCTTTTCCAATTGATTCAAAAGATCTTTTATCCCCATAACAGCGATGATGGCAAGAAATGGTAAAACCGGAAGAATATAACGAACCTGTTTTGCAGTTAAAAAGAATGCCATAATTATAAATATAATCGAAAAGGACACGAAGAGAAATTTGTCCTTGCCATATCTTTTGTTAAGCAATACAAAAGGTAAAAATAAAATTAAAATTGGATTTAAAGACCCTTGAAAGTACTGGTAGCTGTTGTCTTTCCCCTGAAAAAACATACGTATGGGAATTAATAGGGTTTCCCAAAAACTTTCGCCATACATGACTTGTCTTATTTTAAAGAAACCGACCTTTCCGGTTTTTTCAATTGCTTGTCGATAGACTACGTCTTGAACCGGGTGATGATGTAATGATTTAAATAAACTGTCAAAAAGTGGATAAAACGGATTTCCTGTCTGAAAATAATTCTTCAAATACCAGGGTGAAGCCACAAAAGCCGTTAAAATGAAAAACAGCATCCCGTATTGAAGTGCTTTAATTTGCTTGCGCGTGTCTCTCGCATAACTTAGCACCAAAAACATATTGACAATAAACAAGGCGATAAGGGCATTATATTTTGAACCTATCGCAATTCCCATAAATAATGATGACATCAAAAACCATTTGAACTTACTATATTCTGAATCACGCCACTTTATAAATGCCAAAACACTGCCCGTGGTAAAAAAGGTCATCCCCAAATCGATATATGCTGAGGTGGAAAGCCAGACAACGATGGGAGTCGTAATAAAAATGACCATCCCCAATAATCCCCAGTTACGGCCAAACTTTTTTTTAAGATAAATATAAATCAGCCAGCCCGTGCCAAGTCCGAAGCCAAGGTGAATGAATTTTGGAGCAATGTCATTTTTCAAAAATAGGCAGACAAGATAAAAAAGATTGATAACCACTGGGTAATAGGAGTATTCCGCCCATGGTATTTCATAAAATCCTCCATGTTTAAGCCAGAGTTTGGGAACGGCCAGGTGATGGATCAGGGCATCGCGGGATATGGGTGGGGTAAGATTCAGAATGAACTCAATGCATAAAAACAGGATAATTGTAGTGCATAAAAAAAAGGTTGCTGTACTTTCCAGTGCCTTACGATTCATTTTTATTGTTCAATTTTTGACGATAGGGTTGTCTCTTATTATACAGCGCTAATCTTTTTTTTAACCCCAAAGCCAGTTCTTTGGGACATTGTTGCTCAGCCAGTTCGAGCCCTTTTTGAGCGGTTAATACTGCGGTATCAAATTTTCCTGTTTCTGCGTAAGCCGCTGCAAGCACATCCAGCGCCAATGGTTGGCGATACTGTGTTATTTTACAGAGTTTTTCAGCTAATTTGACAGCTTCCGTGCCATTTCGATATTTTTCATCTTCATGACTGGCCAATACCCATGACAGGTTATATAGAACTTGAGTCATTTCCGAGTTCAATTCCAAAGCTTTTCTGTAAAGCAGAAGTGCCTTTTCGATTTTTCCTTGATTTAAATAAATTTTGCCAAGGTTATAATATACTCCCGTGTAATTTGGATTTCTTCTCAAGGCTTCATTATAATGATAAACGGCCTCTTTACAATTTCCTTGATAAAGCAAGGCCGTTCCCAAGTTGTTATGGGCTTCCGCATAATTAGGTTTTATCCTCAGGGCCTCATTATAGTGATCAATGGCATCTTGATAATTTTTCTGCTGAGTCAAGGTGTTACCCAAGTTGTTGTGAGCTTCGGCGTAATTGGGATTAATTTGCAATGCTTTGGAATAATGAAACATGGCTTTACCGAACTTTCCTTCCTGTTTCAAAGCATTTCCTAATTCATTATGAGCAAGGCTATTATTGTGGGTCACATTGAGGTTATGAGTAAAAAGTGTTACTCCGTTTTGCCAATGTCGTATTTGTAACCAGGTCGTTGCCATTAGGATTGGAAAAAGTGTTGCTGCAATTACGGCTAACCCCGCTTTTCTGTGACGCCATGGAAAAACAAGATCCGGAACGCCCCAGGCAATAACCATAAAAAGTCCTATGAGCGGTACATAGGCAAAACGGTCCGCAGTCGCCGGCCATAAGCCTGCCTGTACCAACCCAATAACCGGAACAAGTGTTCCCATGTACCACAGCCATCCCACCACAAAATAAGGTTTTGACTTTGCTGCCCGTAATGCAAGAAAAAATATACATACAAGTAACAACCCGGCACCGGAAACCTGCCACAACGGAAGCGTTTGAGGATATGGATAAAAGACCGCCAGATGATGAGGCCACACCGTCTTTTTGTTATAGCTAACATAGGAAACCAGAGCATTAGCGATCCGAAGCTTCATGGGAACCGAAGCCGTTGATATTCCAATTCCAAAACGCTGAATGGATAAAGAGGACAAATAGATGCAAATTGCTGATAGACTTAATAATGGAATTTTTTCCAAAATCAGACGTAAAACGGGCATCGTCTTAAAGCCGATGAATTTGGATGTCTGGGTCTCTTGATTGCTGTATCGTCGAGTCAAATTTAAACGACCTAGCGGCCAATAATCCAATAATAGAAGTACCAATGGAAGTGTCACAAGCATCGATTTTGCCATAAGGCCCAGGGCAAAGACAAACAAGATAAGCAGATATCTATAGAAACCGGGGCGTTCGGTGTAACGAACATATGTCAACAGGGTCAACATCCAGAAAAAGGTGCTCAAAACATTCTTACGCTCCGAGACCCATGCAACCGATTCCACATTCAGAGGGTGAAGCGCAAACATGGCAGCTGCAAAGGCACTTTGCCAAAGCGCCCCGGTCATCTGTTTAAGCACCAAAAATAGCAACAACGTGTTTGCAATATGGAAAAATAAATTTGTCAAATGATGCACCCCGAATTTGAAACCAAATAGTTGAAAAACCAACATATGTGACAACCAGGTTAAGGGGTGCCAATATCCAAAATCTGTGTTACTGAAAGCCCATTCTATATTCTCCCAGGTGATTCCCTCATGAACATGAGTATTTTGGGTGATGTATTTATTATCGTCGAAATCCAAAAAGTCATGGGTGGGCAACTGCCAGTAGGTCGCAAGGGTTGTCACGACCAAAAACAGACAAATGATAAATTCCGAACGTGTTTTATTTTTAATATTAACCATGACTAAAGTAACTCTTACAATATCTGAAATAAAAAATCAGATAAGGCTATCGGATTTTTTCTTTAATTTTAATCAAAATTATGCAATATCTACTAACACAATTATGATGAAAAAGGGAAAGTGGATCGTTTACCCATATAGCGATGGTGCATTTTTCATGCCAGAATGTTTGGCGGCTTGGCTTGTCCGCGTTTTATCCATAACCCCGCAGTCAAAGATCTCAGTTTATAAATTTAAATTGGGCAGAAGCTTTGACCTGTTGAATGGTGGGACTATGGATAAAATACAAGATAGGATAGTATAAATTCAGACAAAGAATTTGTAAAGATCGGTTATAGGGAATTTTTTATTTTGCCCTGAAAAACTTGGTCCTTTGGACCAGGATTCTTTACATTAATGGTGAATAATTTTTATGAAAAGAGATCTAAGAGATAACCTGAGTTCTATTCGCACAAAACACGAGATAAAGCACAGTAAAATTCTATCTCAGTCTGATCCTGAACTCATTTGGAACTGGAACACACCGGCGGGAATGCTTAGAGCCGACCGACGTGCCGAATTGATCACAAAAGGCAGCCGGCTGGGACCCGGGGTGTGTGCACTGGAAATTGGCTGTGGAACCGGGATGTTTACTGAAATGTTTGCCAAGACAGGTGCCAAGCTGACAGCTGTTGATATATCCTTGGATCTACTAAAAAAAGCTCAAGCACGCAACCTTCCTCCTGATAGGGTTTTGTTTCTGGAAAAGCGTATCGAGGATTATGATACCGATGATTCCTTTGATGCGGTGATTGGCTCATCGGTGCTGCACCACCTGGACATCGAAACAGCACTGAAAAAAATATACACGCTTCTTAGACCCGGGGGGGTTATGTGCTTTACAGAACCCAATATGCTTAATCCGCAGGTATTTATCGAACGTAAATTTAGGTTTTTACTCCCCTTTTTATGGTACGTCTCGGCAGATGAGACCGCTATCGTGCGATGGAAATTTCGTGATCTTTTGAAAAAAATAGGTTTTGACAACATAGAAATCATGCCATTTGATTGGTTGCACCCGGCTACACCGACACCCTTAATTCGCCTGATGAGTAACATCGGGAAGTTGTTGGAAAACACTCCGGTTTTACGTGAATTTTCAGGTTCTTTATATATTCAATGCAGGCGCCCGCCGTCATAGTCGTGGATAAAAAAGCTAATATCCAAGGAGATTTTAAATTCCATATGATCAAAAAAGAGGAAATTATAAAACGATTTGATGCCCTGGCAGAAAAACGCCAATTCTGGAAAGATCGCAATCGATACTATTACAGTGATCAAGAGAATTATTTTCGATTTTTAGTTCCTGAAAGATTATCTATATTGGAATTAGGATGTGGAACTGGAGACCTTCTAAATGCCTTGAAACCCAAACGGGGTGTGGGAATCGATTTTAGTTCAGAGATGGTGCGTATCGCCAGGGAGCGGTATCCGAATATAGAATTCCATACGACAGACATCGAAAAAATAGAGGGCTGGGGAGAGACTTTTGATGTATTGATCATATCTGACGTTGTGGGTCATCTTATGGACATAGAAGAAACATTCAGACAGCTCCACATCTTTTGCAGGCCAGATACCAGATTAATTATTTCATATTACAATTTTTTTTGGGAACCGATTCTGAAAGTGGGTGAAATGATGGGCCTGAAGATGCCCCAGCACCACCAGAACTGGCTTTCCTGGTATGATATATGCGGTCTCCTCTCTTTATCCCATTTTCAGGTGGTTAAATCAGAATTCCGTTTGCTTGTTCCTAAGCGAATTCCCTGGTTCAGCGACTTTATCAATAAATATATTGCTTCACTGCCGTTTTTGAGAAAGCTTTGCCTTTGTCAGTATATCGTCGCCAGACCCGTGAAGCAAAATCAGAGAAGAGAATTTTCTACGACAATATTGATTCCATGCAAAAATGAAAAAGGTAATATCGAATCCGCCGTTAAACGAATTCCCCCCTTTGGTCAACATCAGGAAATGATATTTGTCGATGGACGTTCAACAGACGGCACACGGGAAGAAATAAATAGAATTATCAAGGCGTATCCGGACAAAGACATCAAACTTTTAATACAGGGCGGACAGGGTAAAGGAGATGCCGTAAGACAAGGCTTTAACGTTGCAAGTGGCGACATCTTGATGATACTCGATGCGGACCTTACGGTTCCGCCGGAAGATCTGCCCAAGTTTTACATAGCCCTTGCCGAGGACCATGGCGAGTTCATCAACGGCTGCCGTCTTGTCTACCCCATGGAAAAACAGGCCATGCGGTTTTTGAATTATCTTGGAAATAATTTTTTTTCCATTATGTTCACCTGGATTCTAAATCAGAGGTTCAAGGATACCCTATGTGGCACTAAAGCCCTTTTTAAAAAGGATTATGAAAAGATTCGGACCAACAGGAGTTATTTCGGCGATTTTGACCCCTTTGGTGACTTTGATCTCATCTTCGGGGCGACAAAACTGAACCTCAAAGTGATCGAGGTACCCATACGATACAGGGAAAGAACTTACGGCAAAACAAACATCAGTCGTTTTCGCCACGGGTGGTTGTTGATGAAAATGACAATATTCGCTTATAAAAAAATTAAAATATTACCCTAAAACACATAACACATGCTTACCATTTTGTTTATTATCAATGAGTTTTTGAGACCTTTGAAAGACGTTCAGTTTTGTTCAATACCAAGGAAGGCGAAAATTTTAATATGCAGCAAGATTCTCACATTCTGAATGAACGAAAACAGATATGGAAATCCAAAAAGATTCTAAAAAGGCTGTATCATAATTGGTACCGTATCATTGGAAGCGCCTTAAGGCCGGGATCAATTTTGGAAATTGGGGGGGGGAGCGGCAACCTGAAGGAATTCTTCCCACACGCGATCAGTTCTGATATACTATTTACTCCATGGATAGATGCAGTGGTGGATGCCCATCAGCTCCCCTTTAATGAAATGACCTTCGACAATATAGTACTGTTTGATGTACTGCATCACTTGAACGATCCGGCTCAATTCTTTTGCGAGGCGCAAAAGGTTCTGAAGCAAAAAGGGAGAATCGTATTAATGGAGCCTTATATATCCTGGGCTTCTTTTTTCATCTATCGATTCCTCCACACTGAAGACCTGGTCTGGAATATAAACCCCTTTAAAAAAGGAGGGTCGGACAAAGATAAAAACCACTTTCAGGGCAACCAGGCCATACCCACTCTAATATTCGAAAAATACAACCACCGGTTTGTCGAAAATTTTCCCGGCCTAAAATGTATCAATAAAGAAAGAACGGACTTTATTATCTATCCGTTAAGCGGCGGATTTCATAATCCCAGTCTATGTCCGCTATTTTTATATTCAAGCCTTGAATATTTGGAAAAAATATTGCGGCCCCTGAAGCGTTTTCTGGCGTTTCGTTTACTAGTGGTCTTGGAAAAAGATACTGCCTGAATCTATTAAAATTAAAGTAACCGTTCACGGGTTCAAGGTTCAACGTTCAGGGTTAAGGACAAAGAATGCATTGAAGATCCGAAGTCCTCATTACAAATGTTCATTTTCCCAAGTAATTGCCAATTTAGCTTCAAATTTTGGATTAGGCCTGACGAAACTGACGCTTTTCTCGTAAATACGCATCCCAAATGCAGTCCGGGGACGAGAATGGAACCTTGAACCCCTGAACCTTTGAACCCGTGAACGCCTACAAATTAAAAAGGAGGGGTGTATACCCCTCCTTTTTAATTTTGTTATTAAATTGTCAATATAACAGATTACGGACTTAAATTGCCCGCGGTATCAAGTGTATAGACTGTGGCAGATCCGGTATGCGAAAAGGTTAAAGCACCCACTGCAGCGACGGTACCATCGAGAACATCATTCAGACCTCCACCGGCACCCGGTGTTATTATATTAGTATCAATAGTATAACCTCCTACCTGAGCAGTAATAAGAGCTTGTGTTCCAGTGGATGTTGTATCTGCAAAGTAAGCCATGGCCGTTTGGTAAAAATTCTTGGCCGCAGCTTGTGCTGCTGAATTTTGCCCCCTGGTACGATAAGCCAAAAAGTTGGGGATGGCAATAGCTGCCAGGATACCGATAATCGCAATAACGATCATCAGCTCGATTAATGTAAAACCTTTTTGATTGTTTCTTCTTAGTTTTTGTAGCATGTCATTCCTCCTTATTAAAGTTATTAATTATTAAATAGTTTTTATTATAACTGGGCAATCAATAATTAAGCCCCTAAGTTCAAAGTGTTTTTAAATTTTTTCACCTCCTTTGGAGAATCGCTGGCAATTAAATTTTATTTTTTAAATCCAAAAAAATTAAAGTTATATCGATGTTTAGCAAATAACATGCCAGGAAGTGTTTTAGTATGAATTAATATTATAACATATTGTATTTATATTATATTAATTTTTATATAAAGGGGGGAACAAACTTTTTTCTATTTGGATATAATATGACAATTTTTGTCAGCTAATGTAGAATTTGTCAAAAACAAAGAGGGGAAAAGTAAAGCACCCTACCCTTATGTTCGGGCTTTGATTTCACACCAGAGGGATGGCGTCATCCTTTATGTCGTATGGAAGAATGGAATGCTGGAATGCTGGAATGCTGGAATAATGATTTAAAGAAAATGACATTCCTCTATTTAATTCCTGTCAAGAGGAATTTTACAATAACCCAATTTTTCATTTTCCCAGAACCCAATATTCCAGTGTTCCATTATTCCATCATTCCATTATTCCAATTGGGGCGAAGCCCCTAAGTTCATTATCGGTTAAACCATCTGTTCCGGATACTTCTTTGTTATCTTTTTTTCTATTTCCAGTTTTTGCAGTCGATAGCGAAAGGTACGAAAGCTTATCCCGAGCAATTCGGCTGCTTCCTGTTTTTTCCCTTTGGTGCAATCCAGGGCCTTTTCAAGGTAAGCCCTTTCGATTTCTTCCAGGATGGCATCAAGGGAAACCCCGTTTTTCACTTCATCCAGGTCGAAACGCCTGTCTTTGATCCCTTCGATCCATCTTCGCTTATGAATAGAAAGGGCCAGACTGTCCGGAAGAATAATGTTTGTGCTGGAGAGCGCCACGCTTCTTTCCAGCAGGTTTTCAAGCTCACGGACATTGCCGGGAAAATCGTATTTGTTTAAAAGATCTATGGCGTAAGATGAAATTTTTGTTATTTCCTTTCCCATTTCCCGAGAATATTTATCGAGAAAATGCTGGGCAAGGAGACGCAGATCGCTCTTTCTTTCCCTGAGCGGCGGCATCTTTATTTCGATGACATTCAGACGATAAAACAAGTCTTCCCGGAAATTCCCGGCAATAACTTCATCTTCAAGCTTCTTGTTGGTTGCGGATATGATCCGGATGTCAACCGAAATATCCTCATTGCCGCCAACCGCTTTAAAGACATGTTCCTGAACAGCTCTCAGCAGCTTCACCTGGATAGGAGGGGTGAGTTCACCGATTTCATCTAGAAAAATCGTTCCCTTATCTGCAACCTCAAAAAGCCCCTTTTTATCATGGGTTGCACCGGTAAAAGACCCTTTTTTGTGACCAAAAAGTTCGCTTTCCATCAATGTCTCGGGGATACCGCCACAATTTAAAACCACAAACGACTTCTCACTCCTGGTACTCTGATCATGTATGGCTTTGGCGATGAGTTCTTTACCGGTTCCGCTTTCGCCGGTAATAAGAATGCTTGATTTTGTTTTGGCAACCTGCAGGATAAGCTTATAAATATGCCTCATGCTGGGGCTGTTTCCAACAATCTTTCCAAAATGCATGGTTCTTTTTAGTTCATCATCAAGGATCTCTTTCTCATGCTCTATGGTTTTAAGACTTAGGGCATTTTTTATGGTTTGTGTCAGTTCATCATTATTAAAGGGTTTGGGTACAAAATCATAAGCGCCTTCATTCATGGCTTCAACGGCCGCCTCAGTGGTCGCATATGCCGAAATCATAATGACCACTGAATCTTCTTTCTGAGCCTTTGCTGCCTTTAATACCTCGAGGCCGGTAATATCTCCGAGCCTGATGTCGCAAAGTAAAAGATCAAAATTTGTTTTTTCTATCATTGATATGGCATTGCGGCCGTTATCCGCAAAGGAAACCTTGTATCCTTCTTTGTTAAGCAAGACTTCCAATAACTCGCGCATGCTCAGTTCATCATCTACAATCAGTATGTGAGGCGTGTCATTATTCATTTGTCATTTATCTGCCCTATGTTCCTTGCCATCTGTCTTCTGTCTTCTCACTCTCCGCCCTTCTCACCTTCTGTCCATGAAACCATAGAAAAGAGAAATGAGGAAATAGGAATTAGAAAATTCAGATCTCTATTCTATTCTATTTTCTCTTTCCATTGCTTACCGCGCTGTTGTTTTTTAAGATATCGGATGTATCCGTCTAAAACCCTAATTGCGTTCTCAGAAATATCCCAGATGCTTTTATACTCCTCTTCGGCAATGTATTCATTATCAAGACATGTTATCAAGTGGTCTTGGGTTTCGTACATTGACCCTCTGCTTATACGACAAAACTGAATATTTTCTTGAAAGTGGAAGCGCCCATAGCCCTCCGCAATATTGGCGGTGCAAGAAATAGCTGCACGCCTCATTTGTGAAGCCAAGTCATATCTTTCTTCTGTTGGTAGTTTCTTTATTGCACCATATATAACCATCCTCAGTTTTCGAGCCAGCTTCCATGCTTCAATATCCGTAAAATGCTTGATTGGACCATATCCCATAACTCTTTCCTCTATCCTCTATCCTCTATCCTCTTTCCTATTTGATATTCATCATTCGTTACTCATCCTGATACACAATCTTTCCCTCAACCATGGTTAAAATCGCCTTGCCTTTCATATCCCAGCCGTTAAAAGGGGTGTTTCGGCTGAGTGATCGGAAATTATCTGCATTTACACGATACAATCTTTCGGGGTCAATTATGGTAATATCAGCAGGTCGCCCGATAAGCAAACCATTTTCCAGCCCCAGTATGCGCGCCGGGTTGGTAGACATTTTTTCAACAAGAACCGTCATGGAAATCACACCATTTTCAACCAGCTTTAAAGCCAGAGAAACCGAGGTTTCAAGCCCGATGATACCATTTGCCGCCCGGTCGAACTCCACTTGTTTTTCAATAGGAGAATGAGGTGCATGATCGGTGGCGATAACATCGATGGTTCCGTCCGCTATCCCCCGGCAGATAGCTTCCCGGTCCTGGCCGGACCTCAAAGGTGGATACATCTTTGCGTTGGTATTATATTTTTTAACAGATTCATCTGTAAGTGTAAAATAATGAGGCGCGGTTTCAGCCGTAACCGGTATCCCTCTTTTTTTTGCATCCTTTATGGCCCTTACAGATTCCCTTGTGCTGACATGGGCGATGTGAACGGAAACTCCCGTCAATTCACACAGGGCGATATCCCTTAACACCATTATGCTTTCAGCGGCATTGGGTATCCCCGGAAGCCCCAGTCGGGTTGCAACACCCCCTTCATTCATGGCACCGCCGGCAGCCAAATCAAGATCCTCACAGTGAGAAATAACCGGCAGATCAAATCCTTTTGAATATTCCAGGGCTCTTCGCATCAACTGGCTGTTCTTCACCGGGTTGCCGTCATCGGATACGGCAATGGCACCGGCTTCTTTTAACTCTCCATATTCACAAAGGCCGTCTCCTTTTGACCCCTTGCTGATTGCGGCAACCGGATAAACGCGAACCGTGTCCGCTGCTCGCGCCTTTTGTAAGATATATTCCGTAACCTGTCTGCAATCATTGACCGGATTTGTGTTCGGCATACAGCATATTGCTGTAAATCCGCCAAAAGCCGCAGCCAGACAGCCGGTTTCAATGGTCTCTTTGTATTCATGTCCGGGATCGCGCAGATGGACATGCATATCGATCAAACCGGGGGTCACTATTTTATCTGAAGCATCTATTATTCTGGCTTCCGGATATTCATCGCCCGCCATACCCTCCTTTTTTATTTCTACGATCTTACCGTTCGCGATAAGGATGTCCATTATGCCGTCTAAATTTCCCGGATCAATCACCCGACCGCCCTTAATCCGCATCAGCATTTCGTGCACCTCCTGTCACCAGATATAAAAGAGCCATGCGCACGGCCACACCGTTTGTTACCTGATCAAGGATAATAGAATAAGGCCAGTCTGCAACATCATAAGCAATTTCAACCCCTCTGTTTATAGGCCCCGGATGCATAATCAGCACATCATCTCTGGCTTTTTTCAGTTTTGCTTTTGTCAACCCGTACACGGTTGAATACTCACGTTCTGATGGAAACAGAAAGTTTTGTTGCCGCTCCTTTTGTATTCTTAACATCATGATAACATCTACATCACGGATAGCCTCTTCCACATCGAAGGTAACCGAAACGCCAAGAGCTTCGATACCCTTGGGAATCATGGTACGAGGACCTGCCAGAACAACGTGGGCGCCCATTTTTGTGAACCCGATACTGTTTGATCTTGCGACCCTGCTGTGGGATATGTCGCCGATTACGGCAATTCGCAGACCGGATATTTCTCCTTTATTTTCTCTAACCGTCATCAGATCAAGAAGGGATTGGCTGGGGTGAGCGTGCATGCCGTCACCTGCATTGATAATCGAAGGCTTGAGCATGCCTGCCAGCATATGAGGAGCGCCTGCCGAACTATGCCGTATGACGATCACATCAGGATTCATGGCTTCAAGATTTCGCGCGGTATCGATCAGAGTTTCCCCCTTGACCATGCTGCTGGAACTTGCGGATATGGAAAGACTGTCGGCACTGAGCCGCTTGGCGGCAATATCAAAAGATGTGCGGGTGCGGGTGCTGGGTTCATAAAAAAAAAGAACCACGGTCTTGCCCCTTAGCGTTGGAACTTTTTTGATGGACCTTTGAGATATCTCCTTCATTCTGTCCGCCGTGTCCAAAATCAAGGTGATTTCGTCAACAGAAAGGGACTCCATATCCAGGATATCTTTTTTTGAGAACCGCATGTGCCACCTGATTTCTTTTGTCACAAAAAATATAACTCTCTGGTACAGGTCAGAGTTGTTCTGGGCGTTCCTGTAAAAGCGGCAACCTGATAATGCCTATGGTATGCGCTGAAAGCGCTTTCCTCAATTTTAGGCACTTTAGGCATTTTAGATCATTTTAGGCATTTAATGCGCTGTAAAGCCGGGTCCTTTTAGCGCGGATTTTTACTTGAGTAATTGCCCAATTCTGTTCCACCTGACCCCAAAATTTTCCTTGTCCCAGGACCAGTAGATGATTAAGGCTTTACCTTTTACCGCCTTTAAATCGACAAAACCCCAAAACCTGCTGTCATAGCTTTGATCCCGGTTGTCTCCCATTACAAAAAGTGAATGTTCGGGAACAACAACCTGTCCGAAATTATCCCTGGGTTGTATAACCGCCGGAAAAATATTAGGGTCTGTATGAATACCATGGTCATGATTGAGCAGGGCGTGGTTCACATAAACCTTTTTGTCACGCACCTCAATGACATCTCCTGCAACGCCGATGACCCGCTTGATAAAATCCTTGCTGGGGTCCTCGGGAAATTTAAAGACGATGATATCCCCGCGTTTCGGGTTTTTTATCGAAATAATAGTGGTCTCTGAAAATGGGATCTTGACGCCGTAAATAAATTTATTGACCAGAATGTGATCTCCGATCAAAAGGGTCTGCTTCATGGAACCCGAGGGGATTTTAAACGCTTGAATGATAAAAGCACGGATAAACAAGGCCAGAACGATGGCCACAAGGATCGCTTCAATATTTTCGCGAAGGCCGCTCTTTTTTTTTGTACGGACGTCCTTTTTATCAGATTTAGCAGAATTGTTTTTCTTCAAATTTAGATAACACCTTCCCTATTTCAAATGAGTTTGATTCGCTCACAAGTAGAATGTTGGAGTATTGGAACACTGGTATTCCATTTTTCCACTCCGATTCATAAACTCAGAACTCCTGACCTGTAACATAATTTCAACGTGATATGAAGGTTTCGTCGTAATTTCAGATGCAACAATTTGAACATCGAACATCGAACGTTCAACGTCGAATGTGGAAGGCGCTTCGCTTTGTCTTTATTATAAATGGTAGAATACATTATTCGATGTTCAACGTTCGATGTTCGACGTTCATCTTTTATATGCCTTCAACGTGTGAATTATTCATTAAAATATGTTGAATCTGAATTTACACCAGGTCAGTAGCCTTTTAATTATAGAATAAAAATATACCTCTCAATAACAGATTGCTGAAAATACCTGCCGCCACATCATCCATGACAATGCCGGCACCCCCGGATAAATGTCTTTCCATCCATGAAATCGGATACGGCTTCCAGATATCCAAAGCCCTGAAAATAAGAAATCCAAAAACAACGGAGATAATATTAAAAGGAAGCCCTGTAAATGTTACCAGAATACCTGCAATTTCATCAATGACGATACAGCCCGGATCTTCTGTATTTAATATTTTTTCAGCCCTTTGAGCGATCCATACGGCAAAAAAAACAAATATTACGGTCAAAAGTACCGCAACCGGCAAATCGATTTTACAAAGAAAAAAACAAAGCGGGAGCCCCAGGATAGATCCAAATGTTCCGGGAGCAAAAGAGATGTTCCCGATAAAACAGCCGGTCGCAAGAAACATGACCGATTTCTGTTTTAAATTCATGGCCCGTCTCTATAGCTTGGCATCATTTTTGTCAAGAAATAGTATTGAATACAACCGCAAATAGACACTAATAGACACTAATTTTTATTTTAATTTGTGTTTATTCGTGTTCATCCGTGGTTAAATAAAACACCAAACACTAACGGTTGATTCAGGTCTTCTTCGGTAACATCTTCTGAAATTAAAGTGATTTAATAATGGTATCGTATACCATCCGTATGGGAAGATTCTTTTCAAGAGCTATTTTTTTGCAGACTTCATACTCCGGCACAATCCGCACGCCCCCGCCCGCCTCTATAATACGTTTTACCTGTATTTCGCCGTAGGCTGTTTTCATAATAGCGGATTCACGGGGAAGCATGCATCGTTTGGCATCATAATATCTTACGCCCAGTGAACTGGTTTCAGATAAAATACAATTTATCAAAACGTCCTTGCGATTTCTCCGGCACAGAACCTGAACCATTGTACCGGGTCTGTTTTTCTTCATAAAAATGGGGATCCAGTAAACATCCAGGGCACCTTCTTCAAACAGGCGATCCATCAGGAATCCGAATACCTCCGGATTCATATCGTCAATGCCGGTTTCCAACACCACAATGGTATCTTTATAATGAGCCGGTCTGTGGCCGGTTTCACGACAAGCGTCGGTTCCGGTCATAACCCGCAACAGATTGGGAATCGATTCCATATCACGCTTTCCCGCACCATATCCGGTCTTTTCAATGATCATATCCGGCATTTCCCCATAGGACTCCGCCAATGTAACAATGATTGCCGCACCCGTGGGCGTGACAAGTTCATACGGTATTTTTGTGCCATAAACCGGAGCGCCTTTAAGAATTTCAATGGTCGCGGGAGCCGGCACCGGCAGAGTTCCATGCGCACAGGTCACAAACCCTTTTCCTAAAGGAATGCTTGAAGAAACTACCTTTTTAATACCTAAATAATTGATACAAAGAGCTGTACCCACAATATCAACAATCGCATCGATACCGCCGACTTCATGAAAATGAACTTTATCTCTGGAACACCCGTGGATATCGGCCTCCACATCCGCAATCCGTTCAAAAATGTCACGGCTAATCTGTTTAACATTCCGGGATAAGGGACTATTCTTTATCAGTGACCTTATTTGAGCATAGTCTCTCGATGTTTTGTCATTTTCTACACGGACCCGAACGCTTTTGGCCGTAATTCCATTCCGAACAACGGTGTCAACAGACACATCGAAACCGGCCAAAGGAATCCTGTCAAGATTTTCTTTCAGCCATTTCACTGGGACACCCAGGTCTATAAACGCCCCCAAAGTCATATCGCCGCTAATACCGGAAAAACAGTCAAAATATGCAATCATGTCAAACGGACGCCTCCTAATCCAATGTGTGCAATCTGATGATCTCAAGCAACAGTTCCGTTGTACGAACCATATCATCAAGACCCACGGATTCCCGCACCGTATGCATATCCCGCATTCCTGTTCCGAGAACGCCCGTCATGATACCCTTTTCAAAGAAAATATTGGCATCTGCGCCGCCGCCGCTTGTCTTTGTAATCATTTTTCTTCCTAAATTATCCGCCGCACGACAGGCAAGTTTTACAGCCGGGTGATCATCAGGAATGCTTGTGCGAGAAAAATCTTTTTGGATTTTAGTTTCAAGGCCCGGGAGTCCGTGATCAGAGCTCATCTTTTTATGATTGTCCACAACCCCTTTGAAAGACGATACCATTGCATTTGTTATCTTATTTAGCTTTTCCTCATCATGGCTTCTTACCTCACCCTCAACCGTTACCAGGTTCGGTACGATATTCGTGGCCGTGCCGCCTTCAATGATGCCTATGTTACAGGTTGTTTCATGATCGATTCGTCCGAGTTCAAGCCCTGCAATCGCCTTGCTTGCCAGTGAAATGGCATTTATCCCTTTTTCCGGGGCGGCGCCGGCATGTGCATCTTTACCATGGACCTTGAACTCCAGCCGGTTTGCGGAAGGCGCCCGTGTAACAATACCTTCCGTGTCCGTAGCATCCAAGGAATAACCAAATTCGGCGGTAATTAAATCTAAATCAAGATGTTTTGCACCCAAAAGACCGATCTCCTCACAAACGGTAAAGACAAGTTCAAGCGGACCATATGGCAGGTCATTTGCTTGAATAATTTTTATGGTTTCTAAAAGAATGGCGATGGCACTCTTGTCGTCCGCTCCTAAGATGGTCGTCCCATCACTGGTAAAAACACCGTCCGATAGTACGGCGGTCACCCCTTTGCCCGGTTCTACGGTATCCATGTGGGCATTCAGAAGAAGGGGCGGCGCCTGCTTGCTCCCCTTGAACTTTGCAATAAGGTTCCCCGTATCACCGCCGATCTTAACCCCGGCGCCGTCAACCCATGTTTCTGCTCCCATTGACTCGAGTATCTTTTTAATCTCTCTGGAAATCGTGCCTTCCTCTTTTGATACACTGTCAATTTCTACTAGAAATTTAAACGTTTCCGCCAATCTGTCTCTATTTACCATACCGAAACCTCAAAACCTGAAACCATATGAATTTTCTTTGATCCAAGCGGTTATGTCGCGCTTCACAAAATCGCACCCGAATGATTTTATTTTGCCTACAAAACCATTGACAAGTACAAAATATATATATTATGGGCAATCTTAATAACGGAAGTGCGCAGCTTACTGGTGAGGCTCCCGGACTTCAAATCCGGTGTGGGGCGCTAAAACCGTCCCGGGTGGGTTCGATTCCCATGCACTTCCGCCATATCTTATTGACTTCATATTTTTTTTCTGCATATAGAACCCATTTTTTTGACTCCAAGGTTACTACAAAATTATGAGTTTTACAACAGGTAAGAAAGAGGGCTTTTTATGGGTAATAGTGCAAGGGCACAACAGCTGATTGAGAAAATGAGAAGCAAAGGAAGTCTTCCGGCAATCAGTGAAAATGTCCAGGATATCACCAGTATTACGCATCAATCCCATACCTGCGCAGCAGATCTTGCCGCTGTAATTATGAGGGATTGCGGCTTAACTTCGAACATCCTGGCCACTGCCAACTCAATCATATACAGTCCCCGTTATCCCATTAAAACAGTTTCTTATGCGGTAACGTTTTTAGGATTTGAAAAAGTCCGTTCCATGGCTCTGGGACTGTCTATGTTCAAACAAACCATGAAAACAGCTGAAACCCGGCAACTTGCTCAGTTGTACGCCAGTTCATATTTTTCAGGGTCATTTGCAATGTCTCTGGCAAAGAAAAACAATTATACCAATCCTGAAGAAATATTTGTAGCCGGTCTTCTCTATCGGCTTCCCTGGCTGGCACTGGCAAATACATTTCCTAACAAATTCAAAGAAATGGAAAAGCTGATTATTGAAAAAAATATTTCCAACAATGACGCCTGTAAGAAAATCTTTGGTATTGAATATGATGAAATTTGCAAAGCCTTGACAAACATTTACAACCTTCCGGACAAAGTCGTAAAAGTACTCCGTAATGATGTTGATCCAAACGATCCCATTGTATCTCTGGTAAGGGAATCCGGTCATATTTCCAATATGCTCTTCGGCAATAAGCTTGGCGGAGAAAAGGCAATGAAGGAAACGGAAATACGGATAAAAAAACAGCTTGACATCGATGATTTCGACATTTCAGACTTTATTAAAGATGTCTGTGAACAAGATGCAAATATATCAAGATTTTTTCATATGGAAAAAGATGATGTTGATATGATGGTAAAAGCTCTTGAATGGGGAAAAGGGAATCCCGCCCAAATAGCCGGGAAAGTTACGTTTGGAGATGCGCTGAATAAAGAAGAGGAACATGATGACCCTGATTTGCTTATCGGTCAATTTCTGACTGATTTGATGATCGCCTGTCGCAAAGATTCTGAAATCAACCAGATTTTAATGCTTGCTCAGGAAGCCCTCTACCGCTGTCTGATTGGAACAGAAGTTTTCACGGCATTTTTTAATAAAGAAAAAACAATGATCATCGGAAGATTTTATGCAGGAAAAGATTCTCAGGTAAAAGCCCAGGATTTTAAAGCCAGCATGGACCGTGTTAACTCGCCGATTGTCAAAACAATAAAAAACAAGGAGACTACTCATTGGAATTATAAGGAAACACCCCTTCAGCTTCCTCAGTTACAAAAACATCTTCACTTTAAAACTGCAATATTTTCTCCCATCATTGCCTTAAATCAGACCATCGGAATGTATTTTGTGGCAAGAACTGAAGATATTCCCTTCTCGGAGAAAGAAATTGCCTGGTTTGAACAAATTGTCATATACGTGGGACAGGCCTTCGAAAATTTTCAAAAGAAAAAATAATCTTCACTACCGTTCAGTTTTGTAATATGTCGATTATCATTTTCCGGGCATATATTTCTCTGAGGAAGAAAAAAAGAGATAGAGAAGAAAAATCACAGGGGTTGAGCAGTTCTTTATTGCTGTAAGATTGCGTGCACCGGATACCTGGAATCCTTAAATATACGCACAAAAAAAATTGTTTCCTCCAAAAAATATGCGGGGTAACCTTAACCCCGCATATTATAATGACCTTAATTGCCTATATGTTTCCCTTAAATCCTTAATGTA
>RPGQ01000016.1:30696-40753 GCA_004193595.1 Desulfobacteraceae bacterium Eth-SRB2 | reverse complement strand
TGGGGTCCTGTGTTGACAACAGCCGCATCCTGCTGGCTGCCACCGAAGTGGTAAAGGCCGGGGGACTTGGAAATGACATTTCCGATGTGCCCGTGGCCGGAAGCGCGCCCGAGTGGATGAGCGAAAAGGCCATCAGCATCGGTCATTATTTTGTGGTATCCGGTGTGTACACGGTTTTTGGTGTCACTCTGCCCACTTCCGGCGCTCCGGTGTTCCATGATTATATTTGCAAGGAGTTTGAAAATATTTACGGCGGCATGTGGGATATTGAGCCTGATCCTTATAAGCACGCTGCGATGATGATCGCGCATATCGACAAAAAGCGCAAAGCACTGGGCATTGACAAGGCAAGGGATAGAGTGCTCATGGATATGGCTGACCGCCAGGCACTTGATGCATAATATATTGCATTATTATAACTGAGGTTAGAATAAATCCTCAACGAAGGAGGAAAGTATGTCGAAATTAGTAGCATTTGCTGCCATTCAGGGCGGCTACAATGTTGTTTCAGAGGTTGAAGGGGAATTGAGAAATGTTCTGGCATCCTATAATGCAGACACCCGGGTAGAGTTTCCCAATACGGGCTACTATCTGCCGGTAATCTATTCTCTTACGGGCCACAAGGTTGAGACCCTGGAAGATTTGCAGGTACCCATGGAGTTTGCCCGCGGGCTGCTGCCTGCCCAGGTAAAAAGGGTATCTCATCTGCCTTACCTGGGCCCCCTTCTGGATGCCGGCATGGCATCGATTATCGCTTATGAAATAAAAGAGGGCATTCGCAGTGTTACGGATCCTGATTTTTATTACCCCCATGAAGATCCGGATGTGCCTGGAGGCAGGATCTGGACAGGGCCTGCGGACGACGTTATTTTAAGAAAGAGAGGTGTTGAATTTGTGGACGGCTCAGCGCCCGGCTTTGCAGCCATTGTGGGTGCAGCCCCCAGTCCTGAAATTGCCAAGGCCATCGTTGAAGACTACCAGTTGAAAAATCTGTATATCTTCTGTGCAGCCAGCCACAATGGTACATCTGTTATCGAGCAGCTCATTGAACAAGACGTTATGATCGGATGGGGCACACGAATCGTGCCTTTTGGCCCTGATATTTCATCGGCTGTATTTGCCTTAGGGTTTGCCAACCGGGTGCCCCTGATATTTCAAAATGTTGAGCCCGGCGACTATAAAAAGGTTCTTATGTATAACAAGGAACGGATCTTTGCATTTATCAATGCTCTGGGTCATGTGGGAACCCACTGGGCGTGTGCCGCTGCCGGTGCTGTGAACTGGGGTTTTCCGACCATTGCCGACTCCGACATTCCCGAGATTTTGCCTACAGGCATATGTACATACGAACATGTGGTTGCCAATGTGTCCCATGATGAGATCTGCCAGAAGTCGGTTGAGGTACGTGGTCTCAAGGTCCATGTTACGGAAATCGATATTCCCCTGGCATTCGGTCCGGCCTTTGAGGGCGAGCGGGTCAGGGGCAAGGATCTTCACGCACAATGCGGCGGTGGAAAGAGCCAGTGCACCGAACTTTGTAAAACGGCCGAAATGAAGGAGATCGAAGACGGCAAGGTCGAGATTATCGGTCCTGATATTACCAATCTTAAAGAAGGCGACACTTTTCCGCTGGGTATCTATATTCAGGTTGCCGGTCGTGAATTCCAGGAGGATTTCGAACCGATTCTGGAACGTCAGGTTCATCACCTGATAAACTATATTCAGGGAATCATGCATATCGGCCAGCGCGATATTTCCTGGCTTCGTATCAGCAAGTCTGCCATGGAAAAGGGCTTTTCCTTAAAGGATGTCGGCGTGGTCCTTCATGCCAAGTTCCATCAGGATTTTGAAAAAATTCTGGACAAGGTTCAGGTCACTTTGTACACCAAGAAAAAGGATGTTGATGCATTGACCAAAAGGGCCAGAGAAGACTACAAGAAGAGGGATGAACGGGTTGAGGATATGACCGACGAGGGGGAGGAGATCTATTACTCCTGCACCCTTTGCCAGTCTTTCGCACCCAACCATGTCTGTACGGTAAGTCCCGAGCGAACCGGTCTCTGCGGCGCTTACAACTGGATGGACTGCAAAGCATCCTATGAAATCAACCCCACCGGACCCAACCAGCCCATCGAAAAGGGCGAATGCCTTGATCCCAAGCTGGGCCAGTGGAAAGGTATCAATGATTTTGTTTATAAAGCCTCCAGGGGCAATGTCACCCATTACAACTTTTACTCCATAGTGCACGATCCCATGACCACCTGCGGGTGCTGTGAATGCATTGCAGCTTTGCTCCCAATGAGTAACGGCATCATGACGGTGGGCAGGGACTATTCGGGTGAGACGCCCTGCGGCATGAAATTTACCACCCTGGCCGGTGTCATGGGCGGCGGCGCATCTTCGCCGGGTTTTGTGGGTCATTCCAAGTACAATATTACCCAGCGCAAGTTCATCCTGGGCGACGGTGGTCTTTTGCGAATGATCTGGATGCCCAAGGCGCTGAAAGAAGAGCTTAAAGAGCGAATTGATAAGCGGGGTGAAGAAATGGGTGTTCCCGACCTGTATGATAAGATCGCCGACGAGAGCGTGGGAGTCACAGAGGAAGAGATTATGCCTTTCCTCGAAAAAGTCGGTCATCCGGCCCTATCAATGGATCCGATGTTGGGATAATAAGTAGATTCAAGGCAACCGGAGCGGGATCAGATCCCGCTCCTTTAATCCTAAAACTTAACCCGGATAAACCGGAAAGTTACAAGTGAGCTAAAGTTTGAAGTGAACTAAAGCCCGCCCTGGTGCTAATTGTTCATATATTGATTTGACTTATGAACCATTACAAACATGACTTTTTGAGTACAGAGTATTGGTGGTCGGTCTGGGCCAGGGTTAAGGAGTCACCTTGCTCCGTCTTTTATAAATTGGCAGTATTCCTTAACTTTAGGCACTTCACACTTAATTAGCTGAATAATTTGCCGCAACTGCACAAAGACACTAAGAATATATTTACTATTTTTTCTTAGTGCCTGGGTGTCTTAGTGGCAAAATTTAAGAAGTTAACACTTAAAACTTAAAACGTGTGAATTAGAACAAGGAGATAATTATGGCATTAACCGGTATCCAGATTTTTAAACTTCTGCCTAAGACCAACTGCAAGGAGTGCGGTGTTCCCACCTGCCTTGCATTTGCCATGAACCTGGCATCCGGCAAGGCTGAACTCGACGCCTGCCCGTATGTATCTGACGAAGCCAGGGAACAGCTTTCCGAAGCTTCGGCGCCGCCCATCCGGCCAGTTGCCCTTGGAAAAGGTGTCAGAAAGACTAAAGCCGGCGGTGAAACCGTTATGTACCGTCATGAAAAAACTTTTTTCAGCCCGACCCCGATTGCAGCCTTGGTCGATTCCGATATTTCGGCATCCGATCTTGAAGGCAAGCTAAAGGCATGGAACGCTTTCCAGTTCGAAAGAGTCGGTTTTAATCTCAGGCCCGAGCTTGTGGCCGTAAAAGATGTGGGCGGTGATAAAGATGCCTTTGCCAATACGGCCAAAACCATTGCGGAAACCTCGGAGTTTAACCTGATATTGATGTCGGAAGATGCCGGGGTAATGGCGGCAGGGGTAGAGGCCTGCAAAGTTAAAAAACCTCTGATATATGCTGCTACAGAAGGGAATATCGATGATTTCGGCGCGCTTGCCAAAGATAACGATCTGCCACTGGCGGTAAAGGCCGATTCTGTTGAAGGGCTTATTCCTTTAACCGACAAGCTCACCCAGATGGGTATCAAAGATCTTGTGATCGATCCGGGATCGAGAGAGATCAAGCAGTCGTTTGAGGACCAGGTGGTCATCCGGCGTGCAGCCCTGAAGTCCGGGAATCGATCCTTAGGATTTCCGACGATTACGTTCCCGTGTGAGATGGCTTCAAACATTGACATGGAAACATTGATCGCTGCCATGCATATCGCCAAGTATGGCGGCATTACGGTTCTTTCCGATTTTACCGGTGAAAGTATTTTCCCGTTGCTGCTTGAACGGCTGAATATCTTCACTGATCCCCAGAGGCCCATGACCGTTGATGAGGGCATCTATGAAATTAATAATCCTGATGAAAATTCTCCGGTTTTGGTCACCACCAATTTTGCCCTGACTTACTTTATCGTGTCCGGTGAGATTGAAGGGAGCAGGGTTCCGGCCTACCTGCTTATCAAGGATGCCGAAGGTTTGTCCGTAATGACAGCCTGGGCAGCCGGAAAATTTTCCGGTGATGATGTGGGCATGTTCGTTAAAAAATGCGGCATAGCGGATAAAGTCAAGCATACGGAAGTGATTATTCCCGGTTATGCGGCCGCAATCGCCGGTGATATGGAGGAAGAACTGCCGGGCTGGACCATTACCGTGGGTCCAAGAGAGGCCGCCCATATTCCGAAACTTTTAAAGTCACTATAATATGGCGTAAAAAGCAGGATGGATAGAATATTATTCATCCTGCTTATAAGTCATTAGTTATTTGTTGTTTGTCGCTAATGATTTGGCAGAGGAACAAATGAAAAGTGACTACCGGCAAATGACAAATAAGGTTTTGTGGCGGGGGCATGTCCCGGTAACATCAGGAAGTTACAGATAAAGAAGGGAGGGTGTATGTTACTTTTAGGTGAGAGTTTAAATGTAATATCTAAAAAGATCGGCAGGGCATTCAAGGAGCGTGATCCCAAGCCGATCCAGGAGGAGGCTCTTTTTCAAAAGGAAAAAGGGATGGATTATATCGACATCAATCTTGGTCCGGCCAAAAAAGACGGCCACGAGTTGATGCCCTGGGTGGTTGAGACGGTTCAGGAAGTGGTCGACGATATACCGCTGGTATTGGACACATCCAATATTGCCGCCATCGAAGCCGCGCTAAAAGTGTGCAAGCTGACTCCCATTATCAATTCCATTATGTGCAGACCTGAGCGGTATGAAAAAATGGTTCCTTTGGCTGCAGAGCACAATGCCGATTTTGTCGCTCTGATGTGGGGTCCTGATGGTCTGCCCCGTGATGAAAATGAGCGTGCGGCTCTGGCAGTTGAACTTTTATATTTTGCCAATGAGGCCGGCATTCCAAATGAAAAGATCTGGGTGGACGGTATCGTAACCCCGGTTAACATACAGCAACCCCAGGCCATCAGTCTGATGGAATTTCAGGGGATGCTTCAGGATATGGCACCGGGTGCCAGAAGCACCTGCGGGTTGTCAAACATATCTAATGGTCCGCCCGACCATCTGAGGCCGATTCTAAATCAGACATACATGGTTATGCTCCAGAAATACAGCATGGAGTCGGTGATTGCCGATCCCCTGGATGACCAGTTAATATCCATTGCAAAGGGAGAGCGTCAGGATATCGTTGATTTGATTTACGGCGTAATGGACGGTGATGAACCGGATATAGCGAGTCTTTCAAAAGAGATGCAGGATTACGTCAAGACAACCAAGGTGATCCTCGGAAAATCCCTTTACTCGGATTCATGGCTTGAACTCTAATAAATTTTAATTTTACAAATAACTTGCAAAAAAGCCTCTCCTTTTCGGAGGGGCTTTTTTTTATTGACTATTGTCGATTGAAGATTGAAAATTGCTAAGAGGGTGTTGAAATCTATTGTTATTTTTGAGTTATCGCCTTTCCGGGTGCTTTGGTGTGTGAGTCCTGAGGGGCGAAGCGGACTCACTTGTTCTCTTGAAAAAAAACACTGAATCTGTTAGTCTTCAAAATTGGAGATTGACGATTATTCAAGGTGAATTACCCGGTTATTCAATTTTCAATCTTCAATCAAAAATCTTCAATTATTAGGGGATGTTGATGATACAGTCAAAAGCACTTGAAGTTAATATCGCAGACTACCATGTGGATGTCACCATCGATGAAAAATATTCAATTCTACAAGAGGTGATGTCTAAATATTACGGCATCTTGGAAGGATTGAATAACCTGCTTAAAGAACTCTCGCATCCTTATAAAAACTGGACATTTATTGTGCATGAAGCGAGAGTTTATTCCCTCGATTATTTTCATCTTTTAAAAAGCCACCCAAAGGGACCTGAAGCCACAGAACTTTTATTGGATATTTTTATACGCGCAATTGGATCAAAAAGCGATATCGAAGTCAAGGCCGATGCCGTGGACAACTTTCTACTTTTTATTCAAAAAATTATAAAGGAATCCGGCTCCGACTTTAAAAAATTCAAGCCCCTGATCGATGACTCATTTAATCGTATTAGAGCGTATGATGGGGATGATTTCTTTTTGTTTGTTAAAAGTTTTTATCAGATAAGGAAACTGGCGGATGCGCTTTTAAATTATTCATCTGAAATTGAAGAAGATTGTAAGACCGTCAATCTGCTTCTCATAAAATACTATGATCGTATCTGTCGATACTGGCTCACTGAAAAAGACCCCTGGACCTGGTTTGAACAAGAGGCTGATAAAATTGATAACCGGGAAAATTTAAAGAAAGTTTTTAACATTATATCCCACAAACAGATCAACCGGTATAAAAGCGGACTCGAAAAGATCGCTCAGTCCAAAAACATTGAATCCCAAGAGGTTCTGAAAAGACTATTAATACTTCCCGCTTACGATCAGTTTGTAGAAGCGTACCGGAAAATTCCTCAGAGTCTTCTGAATGAAAGCGCTAAAACCGTTCGGGGCAACCGGTGGAAGCTTATTTTTCTTTTCCATATAATGAATATTTCCGGACTGTCCGTGATCCATGAGGAGGCGTTACGGGAAATCAACAGAACATTGAGCTGGCTCATTGCTCATGAGAGCAATCTGAATATCGGAAGCCTGATTCATAAAACCTTTTCCATATTAAAGACCAGGGCCGGTAGATACCCGGCAACTGCATTGAACTGTATTTTGAATATGGGGAAAGGGGTTTATAAAACGGATGACAGCGATCTTGTAAAATTTTTTATCGATTACGTAATCGATTTAGGCTTTCAGTCACCCATGATCAAAGGTGTGGGAAACGACTGGCAAATAGAGTTTAATACCGCTCATATTCTCAATATAAGGACATGGCTTGAGCTGATTGAGCTGAATCCCATGTGGTCAACCCGGCTTCTTTCATATCTTATCATCCATCTTTCCGCCTGCGGGGTATTTATTAAGGATATAGACCTTTTTCCTCGGGATATTACCCGGTTATTAAACAGCGGGATCGACCCTGTCTATAACCTGGGCAAGCAGCTTTGCAGACTTTTTCCGGTATTTTTTAACGATATCGGCGCCGAAGGAAAGCTCAGGGATATTTCTACGGAAATTGATGAAATATGCCGTCGAAAAGATCCGCTTATGCATTTTTTGCGCAAGCAGAGCCATGTGGAAAGCAGTAACCGGATCATCGATCTTATGGAGGCAACCCTTAATTTTTGGGAAACAAAAGAAAAAAGTCCTTTAAGGCCCTTTGTTCCACCAAATACTTACGAAGAAATCCATACCCAGGGGCCATATGTCGATGGGGTTCACCGGGTAATATTACATTTGAAGGAAAACGGAGTATCTATACCCGATGGCCTTGTCACACTTAAAGAAGATGAAATAGGAGGTCTTGTCCAAGGGGTATCCGGCGTATCAGAGCAAGATTCCAGGAGGGTGGAACTTGCCATAACCTGTTACAAGCTTTTGAACCAGAAATACAACCTCGATTTTATCGAAATGGAGAATTATCTTGCCCAGCTTAAGTCAGAAGCCTTTCCCGATTTGAACAGACTGAATGATGCCCTCAAAGAGTCGGATTTAAATAAAAAGATTTACGGACTGCTCGATTATCTGGAAGAATTAAAAAATATAATTCTCTCGGATCAGACATTTGAAATCAAGGAAAATATTTATAAGAAAAGACATATTACCATAGATATTCCGTCCATGTACGGAAGTTACAGAGAAATGAAATTTGACGCCCTGGGACTTACATTTCGAATAGAATCTCTGGTCAATGTTCTTTTTGAAGAATTGGTCGAAAATATTGATCTCGGCCTGATAACAAAGGCCACCTTTTTTCAGATTTACGACCGATTAAACTTGTTTTTCAAGGCATTACAGCTCGATGGAATCCCATCGGTTGAAATTGAACGTCAGCTTGACATGTTGGCCCATTCACTGGAAGCCAGAGGTTTTACTTTTACCCAGTACATTGATATTTTTAAGGGATTCGCCCAGGCGGTAAGAAATATCATCAATGACTATTTTAATAATATTCATGGAGAAAATCTTGGACGAATTTTATCTCAGATATCTTTTGATCAAATTCTGTCGAAATACCTCCCACAGAGCGGTACGATTGACCACGAAAAGTTGAAACACAGGATCTCGGAGATTTTTTTCCGGGAGCGGATTGCCTTTTCATTGGGTCTTCAGCAGCTGGATCTGTTTTTAAGCCGAATCTTAAACATCCTTTTTCAGCAATCCAATAAACTGCCGAAGAATCAACTCCATCAACTTCTCCTTTATGATCCTGAATGGGCGATGACGTCTATTAACAACATTTCTAAGCGGGTTTCCGGCATTATTTATCTGGGCAACAAAGGGTTGAACCTGGTCCGGCTGAAAAATTTAGGCCTGCCCGTACCCCCGGGTTTCATTATAACAACTGAAGCATTTAGATGCAGAGAGATCCTTGAGAGTTATCCGCCGGCAGAGCAGAATTTCAGGGAACAATTGCAGAAGCATATCGCTGATCTTGAAAAGGTGACCGGCAAAACCTTTGGCAACTCAAAAAATCCCCTTCTTTTTTCCATTAGAAGCGGATCGTCCATTTCACAACCCGGAATGATGGATACGTTTCTTAATGTCGGGATGAATGAAGAAATCGCAGCCGGCATTGCAGAGCATACCGGTAATGCCTGGTTTGCCTGGGATAGCTATCGACGGTTTCTGCAATGTTACGGCATGGCTTTTGGCCTGGAAAGGGATGATTTTGATGCAATTATCAGCGAAATGAAACGAAGGGCGGGTATCGGGTTTAAAAGAGAATTTGCCGGTATGCAGATGCGGAAAGTGGCAATGACCTATAAGAGTATGATAAAAAATTCAGGGATTGATGTTATTGATGATCCTTTTAAACAGCTTTACTTAACCATTAAAAAGGTTTTCGGTTCCTGGGAGTCTTCCAAAGCAAGAGCCTACCGTAAGATCATAGGGATATCCGATGACTGGGGCACGGCCGCTACGGTTCAAGAAATGGTTTATGGAAACATTTCCAGACAATCGGGGGCCGGGGTCATTTTTACTCATAATCCCAGGTGGTCGGAGGACAGCTTGAGACTGTGGGGTGATTTTTCTATCGGAAATCAGGGCGAGGATGTGGCTTCCGGTCTTGTGAATACTCTACCCATATCGATTACACAGCAGGATATCGAAATGAGAGAAACCGATATAACCCTTGAAACCCATTTCCCTAAAATTTATAACGGGTTAAAAGAATGGTCAAATAAGTTGATTCACATGGAGGGATGGAGCCCTCAGGAAATGGAGTTTACTTTTGAGGGTCCGGGTATTGACGATTTGTACCTGCTGCAGTGCCGGGATATGGCCATTCGAGAAAGAAAGAAAGTTTTAACCTTTGATCTTGGAGATATTACGGAGGATAAATTATTAGGGCATGGTATTGGGGTCAGCGGGGGAGCAATGAGAGGACGGATAGTTTTCAGCCTCAAAGAAATCGATGAATGGAGAACCATAGAACCTGACACATATTTAGTTTTTGTAAGGAATGATACCGTTCCTGATGACATCAGGGAAATATATGCGGCGGACGGCCTTCTAACGGCCCGGGGCGGAGTAACATCCCATGCTGCTGTTGTGGCCTACCGGTTGGGCAAAACGTGTATCGTGGGATGTGGCAATCTTATTTGCAAGGAAAAGGAAAAACGCTGTCAATTTAACAAAGTGGTTCTTAAATCCGGGGACCATGTCAGTATTGACGGCCGTGAAGGGTCGGTTTATCAAGACTTGATAAAGGTAAAAGAAGCGTAAAGAATTGAAGATTGAAGATTGAAGATTGAAGATTGAAGATTGAAGATTGA
>RPGQ01000016.1:0-30596 GCA_004193595.1 Desulfobacteraceae bacterium Eth-SRB2 | reverse complement strand
ATTGAAGATTGAAGATTGAAGATTGAAGATTGAAGATTGAAGATTGACGATTGACGATTGACGATTAGAATATTGACTGCTTGGTAAACGGTCGCTTTTCCGACCTTCTATAAATTCATTAATCTTCAATTTTCAATCGAAAATAATCAATTTAGAAAAGGGGGGTATGGGCATGAAAACCGAAACTAACAGCGGAATAAAGCTCGGTATAAACGGGTTTGGCAGAATCGGCAAGCTTTCTGTCTGGCACCATGTGGCACGAAAATATTTTAGTGAAATTATAGTCAATATCGGACGTGAAGCCGGAACATCGCTGGAAGATATTGCCCATTATGTGGAAAGGGATTCAACCTACGGTTTGCTTCGCGGGTTTTTGTATGGCCAAAAAGCAGAGCCGCTCATCAGTACTTTGGATGAAAAAAGCGGCTCCATGACTATTGACGGTGTCAGGGTTCGTTTTTTAAGGTCATTTAGGAATCCGGCTGAAATAAACTGGAGAGAATATGGCGTAGAACTTGTTGTGGATACTACCGGACAGTTTCTTGATCCGACTCTTCCTCCGGATCATTCAAAAGGGGCTGCGCGCGGCCATCTTGAAGCCGGAGCCGAAAAAGTGATTGTCTCAGCGCCCTTTAAGATAAAAGACAAAGGTAAACCCATGCCGGATGATGCGGTAACCACGGTTATGGGTATCAATGACAATGTCTATGATCCCAGGCGCCATAACATTATTTCCAATGCGTCCTGCACCACCACCTGTCTGGCTCATATGATAAAACCCCTTATCAATTCTTTGGGCCCTAAGAAAATACTTTCCGCGTCCATGGCAACCGTGCATGCCGTCACCGGATCACAGCAAGTATTGGACAGGCTTCCAAAAGCCGGAGCCGCAGATTTGAGGAAAAACAGGAGCATTATGAACAACATTATCCTCACAACCACAGGTGCTGCCAATGCCCTTAGACTTGTAATTCCGGAAATGGAAGAGATCGGATTCATTGCGGAATCTGTAAGAATTCCAATATCCACAGGTTCTCTGATTATACTGGTGTTGAATCTACAGGAGGAGTTGTCCGGTGAACCCATAAGCCGGGAGTTGATCAATGATATATACCGGCAGGCGGCATCCCATGACCCTTATGGTTACCTCCACTATTCTGAAAAGCAGAATGTTTCAGGGGATATCATTGGATTGCCTATAGCTGCCGCCGTGATTGAGGGCCATGAAACCCACACCCGTACCGCCGATCAGACCGTTAACCTGGAAAAAATACCGGGATTGGAAAAAGAAATTTTAGATTTATTAAAAGATGTAACGATCAGAATACCCATAACACAGGCGGTAATATACGGCTGGTACGATAATGAAATGGGAAGTTATGTTAATATTCTCGGTGACCGGACGGTTTCAGTGGCCGAAAATATGTGATTTTATCCAATCGTTTCCATCCATAGCGCCTATCTTCGACATATGCATGTTCCTTCATTTTTATCTTTCGCTTTATGGTTGTCATAATCGACTGTTTGCAGGTTTATTGAGCAAAGGGAGAATGATTTTTCCTTGACAAAAAATAGATTTGCAGATACAAAGCCGCAAGTTATTTCCCCATTCAGGAATGAGAGTTCATTTTAACAACGGAGATTTTATGAGTGCTTTGGATAATAATGCAAAAGAAATTGCGGGAGATGCCGGCAGTGATGGTGGTGCAACATCGTCCCCGGAAATAAATACAAAAGAACAGGATAAGGGACCTGCGGGGCCGGTTATCCTGTTTTTTATTGTGGGACTGTTTGCAAGTCTTATTTTGGGATGGATCATTTTTCCCAAGCTTCTTTACTCGAAGAAAAAACAGCCCATCGATTTTAACCATGTGATGCATATGGCGGAAGTTGAAGACGGGTGTGAAAGTTGCCATTTCTTTCGAGAGGACGGCACCTATTCCGGGGTTCCGAAACTTGACCAGTGCATTGACTGCCATGAAGAGATCCAGGGAGATAGTCCGGATGAAATCAAGTTCGTTGAGGAGTATGTCTCCAAAGGAAGAGAGGTCCCGTGGTTGGTATACTCACGGCAGCCTGATTGTGTGTTCTTTTCCCATGTGGCCCATGTCAAAGTTGCCGGAATGGACTGTGTTACCTGTCACGGCCATATTGGGGAATCGGAAAGTTTAAAAATTTATGAAGAAAACCGGATTACCGGTTACAGCCGTGATATCTGGGGAAAAAGCATCGGCGGTTTCAAAAAGAATACCTGGGACCGGATGAAAATGGACGACTGTGCTGAATGCCATCGTAAAATGACCGCCAACATTGAAAGAACAGGGGTTAAAACTCCCACAAAGCGGCTGATCGACCATCTTGTTGACGTGGTTTCTCCGGGAACATCCATGTCCGAAAAGGGGAGTAGTGTTCAGACAGAAAGAGGCGCTTGTTTTGTGTGCCATAAGTAATTGAATATTTTTGATTGAAGATTTACAGACACTTTCAATTTTTTAATAAAAATAAAATGCTAACAGAGTTTTTGATTCTATCTGAAGAGGTAAAATAGATGAAGATTGATAGAAGAAGTTTTCTGTCGTTTTTACTTGGTGGTGCGGCGGGCACAGCCCTTTCACCATTGCCGTGGAAATTGACGGATGACAGCTCCATATGGACACAAATGTGGCCGTGGACTCCTGTTCCGGAGGATGGTGAAGCCAGTTATGTCAATTCTTCCTGTACCCTCTGTCCCGGCGGTTGTGGTATTACTGTCCGCAAAATCGATGATCGGGCGGTTAAAATTGAAGGAATGAAAAGGCATCCTGTAAATAACGGCGGGTTGTGCAGTCTGGGACTATCAGGCCTTCAGCTTCTATACGGCCCCACGAGAGTCAAGACACCTTTGAAAAGAGTGGGGAAAAGAGGCCGGGGAAGATGGGAAAAAATTTCATGGAAAGATGCCGTATCAGAGGTTGCGAAAACCCTCGGTGACTTAAGAGAAAAAGGTCAATCTCACACGGTCGGCTTTATCTCAGGTTCAGATCGCGGCACGGTGCCCCGGTTATTTGAAAGGTTTCTCACCGTTTACGGTTCTCCCAATTTGATACGCACCCCATCAATCATCGATTCCTATGAACTGGCCCTTCACCTGATGCAGGGTGCTCAGGCGTTGCCGGGATTTGATTTTGAAAACGCTAATTTTATTTTAAGCTTTGGAAGCGGGATAGTGGATGGATGGGGATCGCCGGTACGGATGTTCAGGGCCAACAGCGCCTGGCGGGATACCGGCGGCAAAGTGATTCAGATCGAACCCCGCCTGTCCAATACCGCAGCCAAGTCAGATAAATGGATTCCCATTAATCCCGGGACCGAAGCGGCGCTTGCCCTGGGAATTGCCCATATAATTATCAAAGAATCATTGTACGATGCCGAGTTTATTAATAATTATTCTGAGGGATTTGAGGATTGGAAGGCTTTTGTGCTCGGTGAATACGGTCCGGATAGCGTTGCAACAATTACGGGAATCGACAGTACAACAATTATCGCCCTTGCCCGCAGCTTTGCCCGTGCCTCAAAGCCTTTGGCAATTTGCGGCCGTGGTCAGGGAACCACACCGGGAAGTCTTAATGAATGTACAGCGGTGCACGCATTAAACGCTCTTGTGGGAAATATCAACAAAAAGGGAGGGGTTTTTGCTGTTGCAGAACCTGATTATATCAACTGGCCTGAAGTAGAGATGGATGCCACGGCAGCCGCCGGGATGCAAAAAAATCGATTGGATGGTGCCGGGAGTAAAAAGTATCCATTTTCACGATACCTGTTGAACCGTCTCCCCCAAGCCATCAACTCAGGAAAAAAATATCCCCTGAAAGCACTTTTTGTCGCCGGTGCCAATCCTTTATATACAATGTCTGACAGCAAAGCAGTGAAAAAGGCCTTTGACAAGGTTCCGTTTATCGTAAGTTTCTCTTCTTATATGGATGAAACGGCTCAAAACGCTGATCTCATCCTTCCGAACCATAACTATCTTGAACGCTATGAAGATATACCCACACCCGCAGGAATGCCCCAGCCGGTTATCGGTCTTTCAAGACCCGTAGTCGAGCCCCAGTTTAATACCAAACATGTTGGAGATGTCATCATTCTGCTGGCAAAAGCCATGGGAGGAACACTATCGGATGCTTTTGCGTGGGACAGTTATGATGCATGTCTTAAAGAAACCATGGGTTATAAGTGGCAGGTCATAATTGAAAAAGGATTCTGGTCTTATCCTGATTTTGTGGCTGGGCCCCGTGAAGAATCGTTTGATACGGTTTCCGGAAAATTCGAATTTGCACCTAAAGAAACCGGATCTTTGAAACCATTTAAACCGGTTAAAATTGAAGGGGACAAAACCAATTATCCTCTTTTACTTATGCCTTATGATTCCATCAGATTAGCCAACGGTGCCATGGGTGATCCGCCGTTTGTTATGAAATCTGTTGATGATACGGTTCTCAAAGGCACGGATGTTTTTATTGAGATTAATCCGAAAACAGCCGGGGAGCATGGCCTGCGCGAGGGCCAGCTTGCTATGTTAAGCACCCCTGTGGGCCAAGCAAAAGTCAAGGTACATCTTTTTGACGGTATCATGCCCGGGCTTGTTGCCCTGCCCAGAGGACTGGGTCATACGGCATACGACGAATATTTGGCAGGTAAGGGAATAAACGTTAATGAACTCATCGGTCCGGTTGAAGATCCTGTTTCAGGCCTGGATGCTGCCTGGGGAGTCAGGGCCAAACTGGCCAAAGCCTGATTACATTGACTATTGAATATTGACGATTAAAGATATTTTAGTGCATCATTCTATCAATAATCGCCAATCCAAAGAGGTTCTGATGAAACACAAGAACGCCAAAAAATATGGAATGGTAATAGACCTGGATAAATGTACCGGTTGCGGCAGTTGCATGGTTGCCTGCATGGCTGAAAATAACGTGCCCTTTAGGAAGGATGAATCCAACAAAGTCCTGAGCATAACATGGTTACGTGTCTACCAATTGACCAACGGGAAACCCTTTCCAAATACGGATATATGCTATCTCCCGAGACCGTGCATGCATTGTGAGGGACAACATGAAGGCCATTCACCCTGTGTATCTGTTTGCCCGGCGGTTGCCACGGACTACAACACTGAAACCGGAATTGTCAGCCAGATTTATACCCGCTGTTTCGGATGCCGGTACTGTATGGCTTCTTGCCCGTATCATGCCCGTTATTTTAACTGGTGGGATCCGGTCTGGCCGGACGGTATGGAAAAATACTTGAGTCCCAATGTATCTCCCCGTATGCGAGGCGTGGTTGAAAAATGCAGCTTCTGTTTCCACAGGTACCAGCTGGCAAAGGAAAAGGCATTCAAGGAAGGAAGGCGCGAGATCAAAGAGGATGAATATCAAACGGCTTGCACTCAGGCATGCCCTGCCGGTGCCATTACATTCGGTGATCTGAATAATCCGAATCATGCCGTATCTCGGATGGTCAAACCCGACCCTAAACACCACGGCCGGCCGACCAACCCCAACGCATTCCGGTTGCTGGAAAGGCTGGGCACCAACCCCAAGGTCTACTATCTTTCGAGCCGAGAATGGGTCCGGCGGGCCGGTGATAATTATCTTGAAAACGAGGCTAAATATAAAAAGACGGTACACCAAGGTTAAAAAGTAAAAATGATATATTCAAGGAGTACATAACGTATGGATTCTGCATTAATACCCAGAGGAGTTAAACGCTGCCCGTTTCCGCAATTTATTTTGTTTATCGCTATAGTGGGTGCTGTCCTGTTATGGGGCGTTTACGCCATGCTGCTTTGCTGGTTCAAGGGGCTTAACCAGACCAATATGAACGATTTCTATGGGTTTGCATTATGGATTTGGGCCGACCTTGCAGTGATAGCCGTGGGCGGCGGCGCTTTTTTTACGGGTTTGCTCAGATATATCTTTGGCAAAGATGATCTTAAAAATATCATTAATTATGCGGTTCTGATCGGTTTCATCTGCTACAGTTCGGCGTTGCTGATTTTGGCCATCGACATCGGACAGCCCTTAAGGGGATGGTTTATTTTCTGGCATGCCAATGTTCACTCCATGCTGACGGAGGTGGCATTCTGCCTTTCCTGCTACTTTGGGGTCCTGACCATCGAATATATTCCGCTTGTCCTTGAAAACCGACAGATAAACAAGGTCCCGTTTTTTCATCATCTCGGCCACAACATGCATGAAATCATGGCGGTATTTGCAGCAACCGGGGCGTTTCTTTCCTTTTTCCACCAGGGATCTTTGGGCGGTGTTGCCGGTGTTTTGTACGGGCGTCCCTTTGCCTATCGTGAAGGACTCTTTATCTGGCCCTGGACTTTTTTTCTTTTTACCTGGTCGGCGGCAGCATGCGGGCCGTGTTTTACAATTTTGGTTACCAAAATTACCGAAACCGTTACCCGAAAAAAGCTGGTCAAGGACACTGCGATCCAGCTTCTGGCCAAAATTTCAGGGTGGATGATTTTGACCTACAGTATTGCCAAGACCGCCGATACCTGGTACTGGGCAACAGTGACAGTGCCTTCCCTGGGACAAACGCTGATGGATTTTTATTCCAATAACCCCTTTTATGGAATCTGGATCCTGATTCTGGAAATTGCAATTTGCGGTTTTATTCCGGCATTTATTTTAATTACCAAAAAAGGACGTAAAAATTCTGCGGCCCTTTGGATTGCCGTGTTCCTGGCAGTTACCGGGGTTTGCATCAACCGCTGGGTAATGGTATTGCAGATTATGGCCATACCGGTTTTGACATTTGAAAACTGGGTTTTGTATTTACCGAGCTGGCAGGAAATTGCAACAACAATACTTCCGTTAGCATACGGTGTTATCCTCATCGCAATTTCATACCGTTATCTACCGGTATTTCCCAATGAGCCGGAACTGAATCCCATTGAAACCTTGCCGGCTGAGGAAGAGGAAGCGGTTGAACCGTCGGTTGAGTTAGAACAGGAATTAAAGCCGGCTGAAGCTTGACGGTCTCGTAAAAAGTCCAACTTCTGCGTTGTGCTGCATTTCGTAATCATTCAACGTACGAAAAGTACGCCTCATGATTACAAAATTTGCACGCCTTGAATTTGAACTTTTTACGAAACCGTCTAAATCGGACTTTTTATGAGTTCATCAAGCTCAGGGGTTAAAGAGCTTAGGAGGAATATTTATGTTTCCATTTAGTTTTGAATGGATTTGGGATATGGGCCATGTGGTTTTCATGGGTGGTCTATGGTACGCACTTACCATTTTAGGCATCGGCATGAGCTACTGTATTATCAAGGCCGCCATGGACGCATGCAGGGGGAATGACGAGCATCACCATTAAGATGCCAAAATTTTTCAGGGTTAAAAGCGCTTGCCTCATCATGAAACCGGGGAAGCGCTTTTTTGTTTGTATGGGGTTGATATGGATAAAATCGTAATTCAAGGGGGACGTGCTCTAAAAGGAGAGGTTGGGATAAGCGGCGCAAAAAATGCAGCTCTTCCCATTCTTATTTCTTCATTGCTTACGGATGGATGGAATACCTATTCCAACGTCCCGGACCTGAGAGACATTCAAAGCACAAAACTGTTGCTTTCGAGTCTTGGGGCCGGAATAGAATCAGATGGAGATATTGTTAAAATAAACGGCGGCGGTATGTGCAATCACGAGGCATCTTATGATCTGGTCAGGAAAATGAGGGCCTCTATTCTGGTTCTGGGTCCGCTTGTGGCAAGACTTAAAAAGGCCAGGGTCTCTCTGCCCGGAGGATGTGCCATTGGCGCACGTCCCATCAATCTGCATTTAAAAGGACTTGAGCAACTCGGCGCCGTGATTGAATTAAAACACGGATACGTAGAAGCTTCCGCCGACCATCTTAAGGGGAACGAAATTTATCTGGACATACCTACCGTAACCGGCACAGAAAATCTTATGATGGCGGCTGTTTTGGCCAAAGGGGTTACCGTGCTGCGAAATGCGGCCTGTGAGCCGGAAGTCGTTGCACTTGCTGATGTTTTGATAAAAATGGGCGCAAAGATAAAGGGAGCCGGCACATTGGTGATGACTATAGAAGGGGTTTCTTCCTTAAAACCGGTATCCGTTTCCATAATACCCGATCGAATAGAAGCCGGCACCTTTATGGTTTCGGCCGCCCTGACCCGGGGAGATGTCACAATTCAAAATTGTGAACCCGACCATCTTGAAGCGGTTATCCATAAGCTGAGGCTCACCGGCGCCCGAGTAACCGTCCAGGATAAAAGTATACGGGTTAAGGGATCTGATGAAATTGCAAGTGTTGATCTGAAAACCTTGCCTTACCCGGGATTTCCCACGGACATGCAGGCTCAGTTTATGGTATTGATGTCGGTTGCAAAAGGGTTTAGTATTATTTCCGAAACCATTTTTGAGAACCGTTTTATCCATGTCAGCGAACTCAAACGAATGGGGGCCGATATTAAAATATCGGGAAATACCGCAATGATCACCGGAGTGCCGGCGCTCTTCGGTGCACCGGTGATGGCTTCGGATTTGAGGGCCAGCGCTTCACTGATTCTGGCCGGTCTGGCTGCTGTGGGCACTTCCGAAATTCATCGCGTGTACCACCTGGATCGCGGATATGAATTGATCGAGAAAAAATTTGCGAAACTTGGAGCCGCCATTAAACGGGTAAAAGCATGAATTTGTGAACGGTTACTAAATTTAAACAAAGGTATAGCTATGCGACCGGTATGTCTGATAATTCGTGATGGGTGGGGGTATAGTGAAAAAAAAGAAGGCAACGCCGTTATTGCGGCCAAAACCCCGAATATAGACAGATACAAAGACAATTATCCGTGGACACTTCTGGAATGTGCGGGTGAGCCTGTGGGACTCCCGGACGGCTATCAGGGTTCATCCGAAGTGGGTCACCTCAACATGGGGGCCGGACGGATCGTGATCCAGGAACTCAAGCGAATTGATGACGGCTTGCGCACCGGTGAACTTTTTGAAGTAGAGCACTGGAAGAAGCTCGTTGCCAATTGGAGGTCGCACAAGAGCCGTCTTCACCTCTTTGGCCTGCTGCAGGATGAGGGGGTACACGCCCACCAGGAGCATCTTTTTAAAATTATGCGCCGGGCGCGGCAAGAATATCCCAAGGGCCCAATCATCATTCATCCTTTTTTAGACGGCCGCGACACCCCCCCCCGCAGCTGCATGGAATACCTGGCAAAGCTTAAACTTGTGATGGAGGAAGTGGGCGGCTGCTCCATGGGAACGGTTATGGGCCGGTACTATGCCATGGACCGTTCCAAGAACTGGAAGATTACCGACAGTGCCTATCATTGTATTGTTGGCTGTGAAGGTCGCAAATCCACCGACGCGGAAACTGCGGTTAGAGAGTCGTATAACCAGGATAAAACTCCGGACGGTGTGGAGATGTTTGACGAATATATTCCTTGCTATGTGATCGACGACTATGACGGTGTCAGGGACGGGGATTGTCTTCTGCACACGAATTACCGCCAGGATCGTGCCATCCAGCTCTCTATGGCATTTTCAGATCCAAATTATCCGGGCAAACTCAAAACAAAGCGGGCGGTGACTTACGTGGGGCTGACCCGTTATTGGGACGAGTTTACAGAATATATGCTGGGTGCCATGGACAAAGGCGGCGGTATGGAGAACCTGCTCGGCGAGGTCATTTCCAATGCAGGCATGTGTCAACTGCGCATTGCCGAGACGCAGAAGTTCCGGCATGTCACCAGCTTTTTTAACGGTAAAACAACAACGCCGTACCGGAACGAGGACCAGGTTGAAGTGCTGAGCCGCTTTGACCCGGCCACCTTTGCCAGTCACCCGGAGATGGAGGCGTACAACGTGACGGAAGAACTTTTAAGTCGTCTCCGAAACAATCCTTACGGGTTCATTGTGGTAAACTACGCTAACGGAGACATGGTTGGCCATACCGGGGACATGAACGCGGCGATTAAAGCCATCGAAGTCGTGGACCAATGCGTGGGTAAGATTGTCGATTATCTGGTAAAACTTGATGCGCATATCCTTATTACCGCCGACCACGGCAACTCCGAGGCAATGATCGATTATCAGACCGGCATGACCAAAACCAGCCATACCCTCAATCCTGTCGAGGTGATATACGTGGCCGGCGATTCACCGGGCAAGCAGCTTCTGGATCGCGGCAAGCTTTCGGATATAGCGCCCACGGTTCTGTCTTTGCTGGGTCTGGATATCCCCGTGGAAATGACCGCCCAAAACCTGATCATCGGCCATGATGACCGCCGGTAAAATCGTACGGACTAAAATGTTTCATGACAGATAGAACGCAGAGCTCACTCAAAAGTAAAGATCCGGGTCCAGAGAGCCCGGCTTTGATTATCCCCAGAGGGGATTTAGTTTGCCGGCATTTAACAATTTACGGAGTACTGGAGTATTGGAGTGGTGGAGTAATGGAAGAAACCCCTTTTTTCATCGCTCTCAGAAAACAGATCCCTGGAGAAAATCTGAAAATTTAAAGCTCTTTTTTTTAAATCAACACTCCAATACTCCATTACTCCAATACTCCGGTTGATTTATACGGGCAGAGCCATTGATCTCAGACCCCCGCAATGCGGGACAGGCATGGCCCTGAGGACCAGGTTTTTTATAACCCAATAAAATCATATATTGGATACTTAATAATGAGGTGCAAATCACGCCTGTTGATAAACGGCTGTCATCCATTCTTTATTAAAGAAGGCGGTTAATCGTCCATCATTCCATATGGACGGACAAATTCATCCCTAATTAAAAACCTATGATGTCAATAAGTTGTAAAACCTCCGAGACGAGTGTTTACTTCCGTCCGGTTGTTCCCCTGCTGTTATCCATGATATCAGGCATTGTTGCAGGTTCCCGATTTTCGGGTTATGATATTTGTGCGTATCTTGTCGCTTTTGTATGTTTATGCTTGATCCTTTATTGCCTGTACAAAAACAGGAACGTTATTTTTATTCCCATGGTCCTTTTTTTTATCCTGGGATACCTCTCCATTCAACCCTGGATTAATCCAAAATTTCCTCCCCATCACATTATCCATTTTGAGGATACTCATTCATGGAAAATTTCCGGTGTTATTGATACCCCTGTTGCAACATATTCCAATCGACGAAAATTCATTCTGCGTACCAAGACTCTTGAGGGGAATAATACATCTTTTCCTGTGACCGGAAGGATTCGCTTGACCGTCTCGGGGACCGGCCCTGACCTCTTTATTGGAGACCGGATTGTTTTTTCCGGCAGGATAAAATCCATCAGAAATTTCAATAACCCCGGAGGGTTTGATTATAAGAGATATATGGCTTTTCGAAAAGTATATGGAACTGCCTATGTATCAGCGAAAAAGCTTACCCTGATCAAAAGAAATTCAGAGACAGGGATGGGCATGATTATCGCAGACATCCGCAGGAAAATTTCTGATCTTATTGACAAAACCGGGCAGGGGACGGAACAGGGTGTATTAAAAGCATTGATCGTCGGGGACAGAAATTCAATTTCCAACGATTTAAAACAAGCATTTAACCGCGCAGGGATCGGTCATCTTCTGGCCATTTCAGGACTTCATATCGGTATAGTGGCCACCGGTGCATTTTTATTTTTCAAGGTTCTGCTTTCTTATATTAATTTTTTTTTGTGGCATGCGTGGACGAAAAAGGGGGCGGTAATCTTATCTGTTATTCCCGTATTTATATACGGCCTGCTTTCAGGGATGTCGCCTTCCACCCAGAGAGCGGTTATCATGGTTACCGTGTTTTTGGCGGCATTTTTATTTGAAAGAGAACATGACCCCATGAACACACTTGCCGTGGCGGCACTGCTGATCCTTATTGTTCATCCGCCGTCGCTTTTTTCAATTTCATTTCAGCTTTCCTTTACCGCGGTTCTTGCAATACTGTGCGGCCTGCCTCGAGTGCAAATACCCTGGCGGTCTGATTCAATCGGGATTAAAAAGCCAAAACGTTTTAAAGTTGCAACAAAACTGTTTTACTTTTTCATGGTTTCTTTTTTTGCTATCCTCGGTACCCTGCCCCTTGCCATGTTTTATTTTAACCAGATTTCTCTAATCGGACTTCTTGCAAACTTTATTTTTGTCCCCCTGATTGGTTTTGTGGTGGTTCCTCTGGGCTTGCTGGCCGTGTTTTTATATCCGCTGACCGGGTCAGTGGCTTTAGGGTGCCTCAAGGCAGGTGCTTTTGTTTTGGCACAGGCCATGGGTATGCTTAAATTTTTTGCGGACCTGCCTTTTGCGGCTGTAAAAACCGTAACCCCCAGTTATTTTGAGATTTGCTGTTTTTATATCCTGTTTTGGGCTGTTTTAAACCTAAGGTATGTGTCATCAAAACCGGCGGAAGAAAAAGATAACGTCCCGGGCGAAGATAACAACACGCCGGGCAAAAGTTTTATACAAAAACCGGCGGCAATTGTTGTTCTGCT
Source organism: Desulfobacteraceae bacterium Eth-SRB2 (assembly GCA_004193595.1). Lineage (GTDB taxonomy): Bacteria > Desulfobacterota > Desulfobacteria > Desulfobacterales > UBA11574 > S5133MH16. The sequence goes on along the minus strand of RPGQ01000016.1, from coordinate 18,101 downwards.
GGTTATTCTGGCATTGAGCGCCGATGCCTGGTACTGGCTCTATAACCGGTTCTGGCATGATGATTTTCGGGTGACAATGATAGACGTGGGGCATGGCAATGCGGCACTTGTGGAACTTCCGGAAGGATACAACATTCTTATAGACGGCGGCGGGTTTTCCGATAACAGCATTTTTGATATAGGCGCCAGGATTATTGCCCCGTTTTTATGGCAAAAAAAAATCAAAACCGTTGATACCCTTGTTCTTTCCCATCCCAACAGTGATCACTTAAACGGGCTCATATATATTGCCGAACACTTTAATGTAAAAAATGTATGGACAAATAATGAAGCGGCAAGCACTTTTGGATATAAAAAATTCGTAAAAACCATTAAAAAAAACAAAATTCATATGCCCGAATACAAGGAAATCGCCGGCATCCGACACATTAACGGCGTATGTATCGAAATATTGTATCCTCAGGAGGATTTCATTGAGAGAAGAAAAAAAGAAACCTGGCGGGATTTAAACAACAACTCCCTGGTCCTGAAAGCGTCGTTCGGAGCGAAATCCTTCCTGTTTCCCGGGGATATTGAGGCCCGGGCGGAATATGAATTGGCGGCAATTGCCGGTGACAAACTCAAAAGTACCGTGCTTTTAGCACCGCACCACGGCAGCAAAACATCGAGTTCGGAGAGGTTCATAGAAAAAGTCAATCCTGAAGTAATCATTATTTCCTCCGGATGGAAAAGCAGATTTGGATTTCCACACCCGTCAGTTTTAAGAAGGTACAAGGACAAGGGATGCCGCATACTGGGCACCGCCCGCAACGGCGCCGTAACCCTGTCCACGGACGGTCAAACACTTACAATCAGGCCCACTATCACGGGAAATAACATTTCTTGAGTATTTTCAGATTGTGGATTAATTGGTAAGTTCTCAATAATTTATTGATATGTCACCCTTTTATTAGTTGACTTATTGATAAATATAAAAAAAATATTATAAACTCGTCCAACTATCTTAATGTTAATAGATTTAAGGATGTAGAGATGATTTCCCAATTTAAGAATGAATGGCAGCGTATTGAATATGAAAACATTCCCATATATATTCGTCCCGCTCGGCCGGATTGGTTTGTGCCCAATAAAGCTGCGGATCAGTTATTGATAGATTTGTTTGCCGATAAAAAAATATCACATGAAATCAAATCGTTGCTAAAAAGAGTCCATGGCCAAATCAGTTCGACGTATGAATCGCGTTCAGAGAAAATGCGCTTAAGCAGTCTAAAAGAGTGCTGGATTCATATTACCAATAAATGCAACATGCAGTGCAGACATTGTATGTTTAAATCTTCTCCCCGGTCTCAAGAAGAACTATCACCGGAGGATTGTGACGTAATCATTGGTGAAAGTTATGCATTGGGATCTAGGATTTTCTATTTCACAGGCGGAGAACCTCTTATTTCCAAGGCTTTTATAAAAAGCGTGCATGATGTCCTTGAATTACCCGATACACATGTGGTGGTTTTGACAAACCTGGCACTCATATCGCGAGTAAAAGACAAGTTTAGTACCCTGCCTAAAGATCGCCTTCATTTTCAAGTGAGTATGGATGGTTTAAAATCCAACCATGATGCCTTGAGGGGATCTAATGCTTTCAATACGTTGCTTGAAAATTTACATACGCTTCTAGAACTCGGTTTTCCGGTCACTCTTTCCATGACCGTAATGCGGCAAAATATCAATGATATGGAAGCGGTCATCGGTTTTGCCCGTCAGCATCAGATTACAAACGTTCATTTCCTTTGGCTTTTTAAAAAGGGACATGCGGATGATTCGCTTTTTGTTGACCCCGTGCATATTTTCCCCAACCTAATCGCAGCCCAGAAAAAAGCTGAAAAAGTAAATGTCAAGATCGACAATATTGAGATACTCAGATCGCAGGTATTTTCCTGCCCGGGTACCTGCTATGACCTGAGCAATGCGGGATGGCAGTCACTTGCAGTGGCGCCGGATGGACATATCTATCCCACACCGGCACTCATATATACGGAAGGCATGCAATGTGGTCATATCCATGACGGGCTGGAAAATGTCTGGAGAAATAGTCAGGTCTTAAAACAGATTCGCAACGCCTCTCTAAACCAAAGTGAACCCTATCGAGAAAATCCCTTTCGATATCTCATGGGTGGGGGGGATATCGATCACAGTTACATTTCTTCTAAACAAATCATCGGCCATGACCCTTATGTGGATCTTTACAATCTTATTGTCCAGTGGATCATCGTACATGAAGTTCAGGTTTTTACCACCGGTGATTACCCTGCATTCAGGTTGAAAATGGGCGAAAAGTTGGGGGATTGTCCGGCAGAAGGAGGAGCTGTTTTTTTTACGCATTCTAATTGTGTGCTCAGTCTTCCCGGCCATGAAACCCATAATCAGGTGAATCGCTTTTATTCCGAAGCGGCCGTAGAAACCAAGGAAGATATTATTAATCCCATATGTTATGATGAAGAATTGATACAGCATATTCCCGAAGAAATGCGGTTTCGAAGCTATGGTTGCGGTTCACCGGTGTTGGATGCCGAAATTCAAAGAAACGAGACCGTGGTTGATTTGGGAAGCGGCACGGGCATTGAGTGTTTTATCGCCGGCAAGTTAACCGGACCCCATGGCAGGGTTGTTGGAATTGATATGGGAGACGCCATGCTGGGTGTTGCCAACCAAAGCAAAGCATCTGTGACCCGAAATCTTCAATACAACAATATAGAATTTAAAAAAGCCTTTTTAGAATCCCTTCCACTGGAGGATTCTAGTGTTGATGTGGTTATCTCCAATTGCGTGTTGAACCTTTCCCCGGACAAACGCCGGGTGTTTCAAAAAATATTCAGGGTGTTAAAACCAAAGGGCCGCCTGGTTATTTCAGACATCACCTATAATGATGAGATTCCCCTCGATATCAAATATAACAAGAAATTGCGTGGCGAGTGCATTGGGGGCGCCCTAAACTACCATGAGTTGTTCGGCTTGTTGAACGATATCGGGTTTACCCATAGCCGGATATTAAAAGGGTATCTTTATCGGTCGGTTAAAGGCTATGACTTTTATTCCATTACGTATCAAGCAATCAAGCCGTTAAAAAATAAAACGCCGGTTCTGTATGCGTTTCCGGACTTTAAACCGTTGATGGCCCAAGTGGATACTGAGCCCACCTGCGCTTGTTTTGTGGCCCCTGAAGAAAAAACAGCCACCCCCCCGCCGGCCCTGAAGGCATACAGACAAGGATGCATGGTTTGCGGTGCCGAACTTATCTATGCCGAAACCATCCAAAGCAAAGCATGCCATTATTGCCAACAAGTCAAGCTGTCCCATGCCCGATGCGTCAATGGTCACTTCGTGTGTGACGCCTGCCACAGCCAGGACGCTGTGGAAATCATCAAACAGGTCTGTCTAAACAGCCGGGAGCGTGATGCGTTGAGCCTCATGCAGACCATTCGGTCACATCCCCACTTTGGTCAACACGGACCGGAGCATCACTCGCTGGTTCCCGCCGTAATTCTCACGGCGTTGAGAAACTCCGGTGATGACATCTCGGATGACCAAATTTTAACCGGCATTCAGCGTGGGCAAACCATTGTGGGCGGCGCCTGTGCATTTCTGGGCGTCTGCGGTGCTGCAATCGGTGTGGGGATTGCTTTTTCCATCCTTTTAAAGGCGGACCCCTATAAAGCGGATGAACGGCAAAGGGTTCAACAGGTGACACAGAAGGTATTGGGGAGGATATCTTCGTACAATGCGCCCCGCTGCTGTCAGAGAGATGTCTGGTTGGCCCTTCAGGAGGCGTCACGTTTGCTCAAAGAAATTATGGGTAAAAAATTAATGGTTGATAAAAAGATCGTTTGTCGGCAATTTTCTAAAAATAAAGAATGTATACGGGATCAATGTCCGCTTTGGCCCTCGCAGGTTAAACCTAATCCAAGCCGTCAAACGGAATATCCCTATATTTTTTCTGAATAATCCGAGGATAATTATTAATGAACTCATAAAAAGTCCGATTTAGACGGTTTCGTAAAAAGTTCAAATTCAAGGCGTGCAAATTTTGTAATCATGAGGCGTACTTTTCGTACGTTGAATGATTACGAAATGCAGCACAACGCAGAAGTTGGACTTTTTACGAGACCGTCATAAGTTGAATGAGTTATATTTTGGATAAGAGTGGGTGAGGAGATGCTTTACATGGTCCGAATCATCGCTTCCTTTAATCGGTCAAACTGCGTTTCCAACTCGGTCATGCATGCCTTCACGGTTTCCAAATCCCCGGCCCGGCCCGCTTTTTCTATCTTTAAGGCCGTTTCGCTCAAGGCTTCTCCGCCCATATTGGCAGACTGGCCTTTGATGGTGTGGGCCTGGAATTGAACCGAGGGTGCATCACCATTGTCAAGAGCTTCTTTCAAAGCGGTAAAATTGCGGGGAGCATCTTCCAGAAACTCGCCAAGTATTTCATTAGCAAGCCCTTGGTCACCCATGAGACGATCCAGAAGACCGGCCTTGTCAAAGATATTTTGTACCGGCTCTATATCCCGGACCGTGGCTTCCTCTTGCTGAGAAGAGTTTTGTTCCCCTATCCACTTCTCAAGCATATCGGAAAGCTCCTTTGGATAAATCGGCTTTGAAAGATAGTCGTCCATACCGGCTTTTAAACATTTTTCACGATCACCTTTCATTGCATTGGCGGTAATGGCAATAACAGGCACCTCGTGATTGAGCACTTTGGATTCGGGTTTGCGAATCTCTCCGGTTGCATCATAACCATCCATCTCCGGCATCTGACAGTCCATCAATACAATATCGTAAGGCATCATTTCCAAAGCCTTAACGGCTTCTTTGCCATTGGCAACAGCATCGGCATTGTAGCCAAGTTTTTTCAGAGTGCTTATTAGCACCTTTTGGTTTATGATATTGTCTTCAGCCAGCAGGATGCGAACTCCGCGCTTTTTATCCTCTGAAAGGGAGTGCCGTGTAACAATAGCCGCAGGTTGCTCATTGCCCGTATCTTCTTGTAAACCGGCAACACTTGAAAGACAGTCATAGAGCTTCGACTTTTTAACCGGTTTGGTTAGATAGGCGGCAAAGCCGATTTTTTCAAAACGCCTGGCATCCCCACGCTGACCCATCGAGGTCATCATTACCAGTATGGTGTTCTTCAGATCAGGATCTTGTTTGATCTTTTTCCCAAGGGTCTCCCCATCCATTTCCGGCATCTGCATGTCAAGGATTGAAATTTCATAAGGATCTTTACCGGCCACAGCCTGCCGAAGTTCCTCCAATGCCTGTACTCCGCTTGACACCTCTCCATACCGGCATTCCCACGATTTCAACTGTTCTCGTAACACGTAGCGATTGTTCGCATTATCATCCACTATCAGGATTCGTTTCTCCTTGATATTCTTTGGGACAACAACCCTTTTATTTTTGCCTTCAGGCTGTTTTTCAAAAACTGCCGTAAACCAGAAGGTAGAGCCCTTTCCCTCTTCACTTTCTACTCCGATCTGACCACCCATCATTTCCGCAAGCTGTTTTGAAATAGTCAACCCCAAACCGGTTCCGCCGAATTTGCGGGTTGTGGAACTGTCCACCTGAGAGAAAGACTGAAAGAGCCTGTCCATACGATCCCGGGGAATACCAATTCCCGTGTCGGTAACGCTAAAGCGGACCGTGGCACGAGTTGTATTTTCATCATGGAGTGTAACTCGAATAGCCACCTCGCCCTTTTCTGTAAACTTAGTCGCATTACCCACAAGATTAATCAGGATCTGCCGCAGCCTACCCGGATCTCCACATAAAAGTGAAGGCACTTCAGGGTGAACCATGGCCACGTACTCCAGATCCTTCTCATAAGCTTTCAAAGCAACAAGATCGGTCACTTCGTCCAAAGCGACTCTCAAATCAAAATTGATATTTTCAAGATCAACTTTTCCTGCCTCTATTTTAGAAAAATCGAGAATGTCGTTGATTATTGTCAGCAACGAATCTCCGCTTTTTCGGATGGTTTCCGCGAACTCCCGTTGTTCATCGCTCAATTCGGCGTCTAAAAGAAGGCTCGTCATACCTATAATTCCGTTCATGGGTGTTCGAATTTCGTGGCTCATATTGGCTAAAAAATCGCTCTTGGCAATGTTGGCAGACTCTGCTTCCATAGCCTGTTTTTCTATTTTTTTGGTTTTTTCTTTTACTTTATTTTCAAGGATAATATTTTGTTTGCGCATTAAGTCATTGAATTTAGCACTTTCTAATGCGTTTGCCGTATTCAGAAGGACAATTGATAAAAGATCTAAAGAAACATCGGGAATTCTTTCTCCTTGACTTGGCCATAAACCTACAAACATGCCTCTTATTTGTGAATGTGTTGCAATGATATGCAACAGAAACCGCCTTGAATGATCTTTTGATTCGACAATAACCCCTCTCCGTTCACGTATGGCCCAGCCAAAAAGATTATTATCGATCATAAATTCTACTTCATTTTTAACAAATTGTTTTAAATCCTCAGGATCGCATACTGACAAGACAAGATCTGAATTATCTTCTTCCACAGCATAAAACGCCCGTGCTTCAAATGGGATCAGTCGGCGAATTCTTTTCTCAGCTTCTTTGAAAATCGGGTGATGGTCATATTTTTTGCTAATTTTTTCCTGAAAATCTCCCAAAGACAGTACCATTTTCAGCGCATTTTGGATAAACCGCCTGTTTTCCTCTAAATACTCTATACGCGCTACAAGATCATTAGAGCTGATATTTTTATCTTTCATCTTTATCCCTGGAAAAAAGTTTCTAAAGAAGCCAGTTGGTGGGTTGCATGTCGAATTGTGGTTTCAAAACTACTGGGTGATATACCCAGATTGTCCCAAGCCTTATAATCAAGAGGTGGAACAAACCTTTCCCCACTGCTTCCGAGTCCTAAAGCATTAACCATAATATCTGCCAAATGCACAATAGTCGCCTTAACCGGATGGTGAGCGGCCGATGGATTGTGGTGGTAGAATACATTATTTTCTAATTCAAAAGGAAGCTTCCATGTTTTTAACAAATACTTTCCAATGAGAGTATGTTTGCCGCCCAAACACCTATTTTCTAACTGATAAAGAAGTTTATCCGACGTTGTAGCCAGATTCAAAAGTGTTTTTGCCGGATCAGGAAAATACTGATAAATAACCAACCGGCCAATGTCATGCAATAGGCCGCAAACAAACAATTGTTCTGTTTGTGGTAAGTTCTTATTTGCGGCTATAATCCTTGATATGATACCGCAGGCCAGACTATGCTTTAAAAATGAACTCATATCTAAAATGTCTTTCGGGACATCTTTAAAAACATTGACGATACTAATTCCTAAAGCCAGACCTGTAATTTCTCTGGTACCGATTAACGTTACCGCCCGTGAAATGTTGTCTATTTTAGAAGGAAAGCCGTAAAATGAAGAATTGACAATTCTTAACAAGATTGCAACTAAACTTGGACTTTTATTCACCACTTCAGCGATTCTATGAACTGAGGCAAAGGGATCTGCAACAACTTCATTTAACTCAAACGCTGTGGACGGCATTTCGGGAAGTTTGATCTCTTTATGGCCAATCATTTTTTTAACATCACATATGGAATGATCTTTCAAATCCTCAGTGTTAGTCGAAGGGGTATTTTTATCCGTATTTAATATTCCTTGCCGGCTTCTATACAAAACAGATATTCGAAACAATTCCTTTATGGCGGGATGAGAAAGATCAACGTGCTTAAAAATATATTTTGTGTGTTCTGTTATTCTTTCCATTGTATCCGAATCTATATGAGATTCAGCATTTTTTTCTCTACCTTGAGTTCCATGGACACATACTTCTGTTATTCCCCATATTTTAAAGATTCTGATATGTTTTGATTGAATTTTATGACCTTTTGCAAGAAGAAGTCTTGAGCTTATGTCCTTAACATCCTCAGACAAAAGCATATTGACTTCTAACTCATCAACATGAACCATACCCATTTTTCACACCACCTGTTTTTTGGGAAATTAAGTGTTACCTGAAACAATACCTGAATTAAACGATTTTTTTACAATATCACCACCGATCTTTTGCGCATCAAGGCTCCGCAAAAATCCTCGACAGACCTACGGGTATGTTTGTCAAAGATCCCGATCTCTTTTCGGGACGGTTTTCGAGAACCCTTATGCATCAGGATTTCAGCACATCTCTTCGCAAAAAATCGATCAAATCAGGTTAAATATATGCGTCGAGTTAAAACAATCCTGCAACATATATGCCGATTAGATATATTTTGGGCAAGTTTAGCCGGAGATATAAAAATGCTTATGATATCAATAAGATGTAAATTGATTTTAAGCACAAGATCAGGCTTTGGTACTTTAACATGGAAACGTACGGAATTTAAAGGCAGGCTTTGCGGCAAAATATTAACATATATAAACAATAAATTGACGAACTTTTTCTGGGTTCTAAAAAACCTGGTCCTCAGGGCCAAGCCTGTCCCGCATTGCGGGAGTCAGAGATCAATGGCTCTGGCCGTATAAATCAACCGGAGTAATGGAGTATTGGAGTGTTGATTTAAAAAAAAGAGCTTTAAATTTTCAGATTTTCTCCAGGGATCTGTTTTCTGAGAGCGATGAAAAAAGGGGTTTCTTCCATTACTCCACCACTCCAATACTCCAGTACTCCGTAAATCGTTAAATGCCGGCAAACTAAATCCCCTCTGGGGATAATCAAAGCCGGGCCTTCTGGACCCGGATTTTTATATATGGAGCGATTAAATTTAAAGGCTCAATAGGCGGGTGTTTTTTAAAACTGAAATGGCAGATATTTTTAGGTAGGTCAATACAATAATTACGACCCCGTCCTGAATCGTACCCACCACTGTTTTCAAATACTTATTTAATTCATGTTCAAATATTAATATCAACTATTCAAAAATTAAACAGCTCTACTGTTCAGATGTTAAACAGCTTGACGGTTGGATGATAACAAAAATTTTAAACTCGAACTTCAATTCTACGCTGTTTTATCCAGCAACCGGCAACCGATAACGAGTAGCCGGCAACCAATCTTAATTGGCATAAATATTGCTGTATTATTAAAAAGCAATTGATTATTACCTGAATCTTGCATGAAAATTGATGCGAATCTTTATAATCCTTAGTTGAAAAGGCTTTAAAGAACATCATGGCATTATACATTTTACCCAAATGGTAAACCCGCTTGCCACTGCGAGGCACTCGTGCAAAATTCAGGTATTAAAGTGACAGGCCTTAAACCACAGGAGGGTTACAATGATTAAGTAGTTCTCTTAACACATCGTCCTGAAGAATGTGAATTCCTAATATCATGCCTTAAGATACTGTTCCCCGAAGCCGAGCGTTCATTTTTAGATATCAGAACAATAAAATAATTTTCTATAAATTCAATGATAAATATTTTAGGCCAAAGGAGGGAACCATGAAAAACAAATATTGAATTATGAAACACTGCTTAAGGTTACCGATGCCATCGCTTCCACCAGGGATCCGGAAGAAATTATTCTGGTGACGGTGGAAAGTGTCAAAAGAGCTTTGGATGTTAAGGGTTGTGCAATGTTTATGGTTAATCGAAAAACCAATGAACTGAAGCTGGCCGCCGCATTCGGCCTGAGTGATGAATATCTGGATAAAGGTCCTGTGAGCGCTTTGCGCTCCATTGCTTCGTCCCTGGAAGATGGGCCTGTGGCCATTTATGATGTCACTGATGATCCCAGGCTTCAGTACCCCGAAGCGGCGAAAAAAGAGGGAATCGCCTCAATACTGTCCGTCCCGATCACCAGTCTGGGTAATATCATTGGTGCTCTGCGAGTTTACACGGCTGAACCTTGGAAGTTTACTTTGGAGGATGTGAATTTTATTCAGGCTATTGCTCAGGTTGCCGGGATGGCCATTGACATGTGTCGGCTTAATAGGGGATTAAAAAGCAGCATTGAAATTTTAAAGACCATGCGGGACCCCCGGGAGCTTAAATCCAAGAGAAGAACGCCATATGAAAGTGTCCCGGTGAGTGTTGTTCCGTAAAAGCAATTTACAGGGACCTTGGCAGGTTTTTCCCGGAGGCTGAGTTGGTGAACCGCCGATGGCCAACTCTCCTTGGCAAAAGAATAGAACCCTTGACTTATTCCCTGCCCCGTAAGTCCCCGTGAAAATACCGGGACAGGCCGGAAGATCTTACCGGGGTGGAATATAGCTTCTATTCCTCCGTAGGTGTGTAATTCACTGATGTTGGTTAACAGCGGTCATTTATTACTTTCCATCGGAATTCGAAGGTCTGGTTTCAGGTGTCAGGAGCACGAACGTAAGAGCTGACACCTGAAACCTGGATTGCTTGAGCTAAATCACCAACAATCTTGATTTACACCCCTCTGTAGAAAGAATGCTCCTTCAAAGGGTTAGTGATTGCAGCCCGAAGAACAGTCACACCCGGAGCCGCAGGACATGGGCGTCTGAGTCGGGGTGCTGCTGATGCCTACGACTTCGATTTCAAAGGTCAACGATTCTCCGGCCAGGGGGTGATTTAAATCCATGGTCAATTGTTCATCATCCAGATGAACAATTCGAGCGGGCATCTGGCGTCCTTCCGGAGTGGTGAGACCGATGGTCATGCCGATCTGGGGATTCATTCCAGGGGGAACTTCCGATCTGGGAAAGGATTGCTTTAGGTTTTCATCTCTTTGTCCGTAGGCGTCTTCCGGCGCGAGGGTAAACACCTTTTTTTCGTTCAAAGCCATGTCCATGAGTTCATTTTCAAATCCCTTGATCAACTGCTTTGCGCCCATTTGTATTTCAAGCGGCTGGCGTCCCTGGCTGTTGTCGAACACCTGGCCGTTTTCCAATGTTCCTTTATAATCCACGCTGACAAAAATACCGTTTTCAACTTTTTCCATAATGATCTCCTTTGGTTCGCATTAATAAGAGTATCAATCTATGCATGAATCTATTCAAGTCAAACCTTTTTTAAGAGTTGTCTTAAATCTTTCTCAAATGCCGTTTAATATCCGTAGCTCCCCGTTTCAATACCGGGACAGGTCGGGAGATGGTACTGGGGTTAAATTTGAAAATCATTTAACCGGGGTGCCTCGAGCGAGCCTAGGAGCGGGCGGTGAATAAAATCTGCGGTCATCTGCGTCAATCTGTGTCCACCCGCGGTTCATTATACCGTTTTTGTAACATATTGAATCACCTAATTATTCGCCTTCGCCGGAATTGTCTTTATTTTTTGCTGCCTTTTTAATATGGTTTAATTTATGAGTATTTTTAAATTGTTAAAAGCGAGAATAATAAATAGGAGATCCATATTATGGAAAGCTTGAAACAAGAAGCAATGAACGCGATTTCTAAAATGCCGGAAACAGCGGATATTGACGATATCATGTACCGACTTTATGTGATCGATAAAGTGAGAAAAGGAAGAGAAGCGGTACAACAGGGTAAAGTAATATCGGTAGACGAATTAAGGGAAGAGATAAAGTCATGGTGATATGGTCAATACCGGCAAGGAACGACTTAAAACAGATTTACGACTACATTGCTAAAGATTCGAAATATTACGCAACAAATGTTGTAGAAAATATTGTTTCAAAAGCCGAAAATTTATATGAATTTCCAGAAATTGGCCGAGTTGTGCCGGAAATCGGTGATGAGAATGTAAGGGAGTTGATCATCTATTCCAACCGGCTAATCTACGAGGTAGTTCCGGTTAATGTTCAAATCCTCGCCATCATTCATGGGAAACGTAATTTTTCTTCATTAGATAGAAATGATTTAGAGCGATAACAACCCGCGTAAAGTCAATCGTTGTTTCAGACAGGATTATCACGATGATTCAGGATATAAATTTTGCTGAGCTATGACAACATAAACACCCTGCCCGCAGGGCGTGTGTTTTATCCTTTCTGACTTCCTTGCCCTGTGGAATGCGGAGCCTATTCCTCTGGGGTCAACAGAAAGGATAAAGAAATGAAACACTCTGTGAACTCTGCTTGCCCTGTGAAATTCACGATAGTGAAGAGCAAGGCTCATTTCACCGGGGTGACCCGAGCGAGCCTGGGAGCGGGCGGTAAATAAAATCTGCGTTCATTTGCCTGCCCGCGTAGCTCCCCGTTGAAGTACCGGGACAGGCCGGAAGATGGTACTGGGGTAGCTCCGAAAGATGGTACTGGGGCGGTTGATTAAAACACGTTAAGCATGAATGGACCCAAGTATCGTGACAAAAGTGGTGCATAATTAATAAGTAAGATGCGACCCTTGTGTTTTTTTCGTAACGGAGAAATCTATGGTTATTAAGAAATTGAGTGATGTGCCCTTCACAGATGTGCCTGGATATGATCATATAAAAAAACAAGTGGTTATCGGTCCGGACGACGGATCTCAGGAAATCGTCTTGCGCTATTTCAGCATAGCGCCTGGTGGCGCGAGTTCTCATCACACTCATGATTATCCGCACTTGGTAAAAATAGAATCAGGCAACGGAATGGTGACAGATGCAACGGGCAATGAACATCACCTGAAACCGGGCAATTATGTTTATATCCATACCAATGAGGCCCACCAATTCAGAAATACAGGGTCGGAGTCGTTTGAGTTCATTTGCGTGGTTCCGCAAAAAATCATGAAAGGTTAAGGCGCGTTCAGTATGAACGTCCTCAAGAATTGTTAACAAAAGAAAACAAAACAGATGAAAGAAATATCAATGATGAAGCTCTCTCGTTTTTTTATTGTGTTGATTACGGTCATGGTGGCATTGGGCTTGTCGAATCCGGCAAAGGCCGACAAGTTCCTTGACACCGTCGAAATATTCAAAAAATCCGAAGCCGTCCAGCCCTTTTTAAAAAGTGCATACGGCTATGCAGTTTTCCCGACCGTGGGTAAAGCCGGTATCGGCATTGGTGGCGCATACGGTAAAGGCCAGGTATACCGCGGCGGCAAGGTTATCGGAGTGGCCAAGCTGTTCAAGGCTACCATTGGTTTTCAATTAGGCGGGCAGGCATTCAGCGAGATAATTTTTTTCAAAGACAAACGTGCCTATGACGAATTTACCGGCGGAAGTTTTGAGTTTGACGCGGCGGCATCCGCTGTGGCGATAACAGCCGGCGTTCAGGCCAAGGCCGGCACTGAAGGTGCTACTGCCGGTGCCAGCGCGGGACCTGCCACCGGCATACAGGCAAAAGCAAGATATCATAAAGGCATGGCCGTGTTTGTCCATACCAAAGGCGGCTTGATGTACGAGGCGGCCATTGGTGGTCAGAAGTTCAGCTTCAAGGCCAACCCATAAGACCAAGGCCCGGGAATTGTTTGATACCCTGGGTTTTAAAGTGTTCAACAACACCTTGATATCGTATAATAATTTATACTAATCAATGATCAAGGTTTGACCCACTCCCCTTTCAAAAGCACTGGAGCAATTATTCCGGCACAACATTTTAAAGATGCTTTTGGCCAAAGGTAAAATCACCCAAGATATGATTAAGCTGCTGGATAAGTGGCGCCATACGGGATTTAATGTGTACTGTGAGCCGCGTATATTGCCCTGGCAACATAAGTCTATGGAGAATCTGGCATGTTACATTATCCGCGCCTTTTTCTCCCAGGAACGCATGACCTATCATCGGGAAACCGGCTAGGTGGAATATCGATCAAGAGACGGAAAAGAAACCCAGATGCTTCACGTGCTGGAGTGGCTCGCCGCCATGTGATCTCACGTTCCTAACAAAGGTGAGCAGATGGTTCGTTATTATGGCTACTATAGCAATGTGGCGTGCGGAAAACGGAAAAAAGCCGATGCTGATGATAAGATTCCCTGTGTCCTGGAACCTGAACTCACAGATATGACATTTCGAAAAAATTGGGCGCGGTTGATTCAAAAAATATATGAGGTCGATCCGCTGACATGCCCAAAGTGCCAGGGGTCCATGCGGGTCATTGCCTTCATAGAACATGAGGATGTCATCAAAAAGATCCTCCACAAGGCGGACAAGTCCTCAAGTATTTGGGCTTGTGGGAGGTGAAGCGGAAGCCGTCACCACGAGCCAACGGGCCGCCCTTGATTCCGGATTCATATTCAACTCCCCGCTGTCGGGACGAAGCCTTAGGCGAAGGCCGATCTGTGGATGATTACGTGATCGATCCCGACACCCCGGTTGAAGCCTACTTTTAGCAGCCAGCCCGTCGAGAGATCAACGGGAAAGCTTTACCTAAAAACCCTGTAATTTTATTAGGTTGGGCAAAAAATGGTAAAAAGAAGAGATTGACAACTGGGTTCGTTTTTGGTATGAAAACTTTGATTGTTGCCGCAAACAATGGGCTTCCATATGTTGAGGTTTGTATGAGTTCCATACATAATTATAATTTTTCAATCTACTTCACTTTACCCGCTCTCAAAAAGCGAGTTCTTATCATTAATGGTACTTGAGAATTATTACTGAACCTTAAATGATTCAATCAGATGAGATCTAAAAAAAAGGAATATTCTTGAATGTCACATATCAATAATCCCATGGAAATTTTTAAGTTGCTGAATGGTTCTAACTGTAGAGAATGTAATGAAAAAACCTGCCTGGCATTTGCAGTGGCCGTGTTTAAGGAAAAAAAACCGATACATGCGTGTCCTTATTTGGAAAAAGAAGTGATTGACCGGTATGGGGGGGCAATTGAGAAACCCAATACCGTTGATGAATATAAAGCAGAAGCCATTGAAATACTAAAGCAAAAGATATCTTTGATTGATCTTTCCGAAGCAGCGAAACGCTTGGGAGCCCGGTTTTCCAAAAATAAACTGACCATAAAGATTTTTGGTAAGGATTTTAGTGTTGATACCAAGGGCAACTTATCATCTGAAATTCATATCAATGCATATATGGTCGTGCCGGCGTTGAACTATATTTTAAACGGATCGGGTAAATCTCCGAACGGGAATTGGATCACATTTCGGGAGTTGACTGGCGGGCCTTCCCGATATGCTCATTTTCAACAATGTTGTGAAAAACCGTTAAAGCGGGTTGCCGATACCTATACTGATCTGTTTAAAGATATGCTGGAAATTTTCGATGGAAAGCAAATTGTCAGTCATATTGATTCAGATATTTCAATTGTTTTGTATCCCTTGCCTCTTTTTCCTATAATGGTTTGCTACTGGAAACCGGAAGATGATCTTGAGTCTGATCTTCACATCTATTTTGATTTTACATCTGATGACAATCTTGACATTGAATCCATCTATACGCTTAATGAAGGTGTTGCTTTGATGTTTAAGAAGATCGCCTTGCGGCATGGTGCTTGATAAACTTTGGCTTAAAAATAGAAAATTGTTCTATTTTAAACAACTTGATGGATATAATTTTTTGATAATGCACAAAATCTTTATCGTTGGTAAAAATGGGAACGTCGATTCTATTCGCCACAGCACAAATCAGAAAATCAATATGTGATCCTTGAACACCCTTTTTTCGGAATTTGTTGCTGAATTCTGCGGTCAGCTCATAATCAGCGTCCAAAATAGGTGTATTTTCAAAATAAGATAGTTTTTTTCTTATTATTCGATATTTGCGCAAATCGCTATAGCCAGAAAGGATTTCTTGTCTAATGGGTCCAATTATTATGGCCCTCTGATCCCGAATAAGAGAGGTGAGCGCATCAATCTCGGATTGATATTTTTTATTCAGCGAACGTAGTGCATAAGACCATATTGGCGTATCAACAAGGACTTTCAACGAGTTCTTCCCCTTTTATAGTCATAATCGGGATCGGGATCCATTTTTCCAAAAATATTTATTATTTCCAGCTGCTTACGCCTATCAACAAACTCTTTAAGAGCAAGGTTGACAGTATCCTTTTTTGTTTTCAATCCGCTGATTTCTAACGCCTTGTGTAATAATTTATCATCGATTGCTAAATTGGTAGCCATTGGGTGCCTCCTTTTTTTTACACACCAAATTACACATTATATTGTGTGTCAATAGGCATAGGCGGGGCTAACCAACAAACCCCGCAGTTAGCGCAGTTTGCCTTTTATTAAGGGGTGACGTCATGCTTCATCGGCACATACAAAAAAAATATTGCCCTCGAGCTACCGTATACAAAAATTGAAAAAACAGTCACTCAATTCCTCACACCTGACCAATACAACCGTTTAATTTGCCATTTCAGTGAACAGCCGGATTCATCTATGGGGCTGAAAAATCTTATCATAACAATGCTGCATATAACCACAAACTAAAGTTTTGGATAGACAATAACTATCTGATATTATATAAAAAATAGCATTAATTCACTATTCAAGATTTTGACACCATTCCGCACTTGCCGAAGGAGACACTCATGATAGGAGGTGTGGGGGAGAGAAAAACACCCCCTTACCCGATTGGTCATTTGCTACTTCTTCGAAAAGTAATTTACTCCTGAGATGTTTTTGAAATCTGAATCCTGAGTCCAAATTGTAGCGTTGAACACCTGGGCTGTTGCAAGAATAATACTGTCCGCCATTGGGAGACCATGCTGAAGACTGAGCTTTGAAGCATCAATTGCGAGCTTGGCTGTTAGATCTATAACTTTGCCTTTTTGCATGGCTACAGCCGCTTGAAGCGCATTATTTTCATTGGATTCCCGAAGAACGACTTTAAATACTTTATAGATCGTCACGGCTGGTACAACAAGTGACGCTGTATCTTTTAAGGGAATGAAAAAGTGCTTCGCATTCGGTTCGTCCGCGAAGAATGCGAGCCAGCCGGAAGAATCGACGATATTCATACTCTATCTTCCTCCCGTTCAAATTCAGTATTTATTCCTTTGAGGAATCCTCGAAGCTCATTAATATTTCGTTCCGGGATAAACTCAATTCGCCCATCATATTCAATAACCTGCATTTTTTGCCCTGGTCGAAGCTGTAAAGACTCTCTTACCGCTTTGGGAATAACGACTTGATACTTAGGTGACACAGTGACTATTTGCATAACAACACCTCCATCGATAATTTATAGTATTACAATATCACTATCGATAGGATTTTGTCAACCTTTCGGTGGCCAACCGCCGCGCCTGACCAGTGGGTGCGGTTTTTAGCCCGTCTGCGTCCAGGCGCATATTAGGTGTCAACTCAATGGAGGTCCACAAAAAAGCAGATACATGCTAAGTGATAGACACCCTAAATTGACCAATAGACTATCGAAACCTGAGGCTGTTTTATCGCCTTTGGGAACTGAAACCAAATATAGGGTTGATACAAGAATTGCCAATGTAAACGTGACTGGCGCCATAATGATGGTGGAAAGAATAGGCTTGCCCGCGTCATAGTAGAGGAACTGGTTGATGAGCATAGCGAGGAGTATGATGACAAAAGGTAAACCCGGCAATATAAAGCTCCAAGCAAGAAGCCGTTTCCAACCGTAAAAGCCTCTCCCACCGCTGATACGTTTAGCAAGAAAATACAATAGAATGCCTATGGGCAGCACTACAAGAGGAAGTGAGATCACAATAAAAAATGCCGTCATAAATATTCCCCAGCGGACTAATTTCTGGTTATAATCCCTGCGGTTTTTTACAGTGCAAGTGCCGGGCCAATCCAATATCTTCCGGCCGTTCGATTTCAATCGGGCTCAATCGGCGTCGGGTGGAAGGCTTGGTTAGCCGCCATAGTCTCTCAACCAAATTGAAACCAACCGATAAGTTACAAACATGACGGCCACTGTTGTGCCAAGAAAAGCTACACCTATGAACCAATACCAACTGCGATTAATGTTACGCTTTAGTTTGCTGAAAAACTTCAATGACTTATTCGCTTTTTCAGGAACTGAACGAAAAGTCATTATAAAGGAGTAAGCGCTAATAGCCCAGAGTAGGCCGACAATATTCGGGATAAGAAATCGATCACCTTCATGAGACTCAGAGATAAACATGATCACGACCATTGATGCCAAGCTATAGTGCGTCGCAAATGAATTGATACCTAAATGTCTGAATTATTGTGCGTCCATCTTTATATCTGTTGTCCAAAATTCATCCTCAATTTTTCTTACTTTTTTAATAATTTTTTCGCATGTTGAAG
>RPGQ01000002.1:119751-311891 GCA_004193595.1 Desulfobacteraceae bacterium Eth-SRB2 | reverse complement strand
CTATTCGGCCCAAACAGTTGTGGAATTGCTCATGAAATGCTACCAGTTCATCAGCCATTAAAGCGAGATCTTTCTCAGTAAGATCCATATTCGGGACCAGATCGGGATGCCACTGACAATGTTTTAAAAGCATCTGTAACTCCTCCACTTTTTTCTGTGATTGTGGAGGGCGCTGAAAGGGATCACAGGGCTTTTGCTGACAATCAATGATATCTCTAAACTTTGGATCTAACACATAAACATATACATGCTTGACGTTGCCATGATAGATATATCCTTTTCCTTGTTTTGTGTACCCATTGGTTTGACCGATAAATTTCCAGTTGGCGGCTTTATAGCTGGTGGCATTGAAAAATCGTGGATCAACAAAGGTCTCCAAAAGCATCAGTTCTGTTTTAAAATGCTGCGGCCAATCTTTTTTTAATTGGCCAATGCTAAGGGAAAGTACATGCGAAGCCAGATTAGGGACCTTGACCCATGGAAGAATCAGAAAGCGACTATTATTCGCTATTCGATTCAAGTGGGTTTTTCTCTGCTTGTCGGACCATCCGATAAAATAATCACGAACGCGAAGTTTCAAGGAAGGGGCACTCCATGATAAAGCAGCAACCGGACGATTTTTTATGAAAGCAAGATATTTTAAGCGATGCCCCAAAAGCTTTCTATAGCTCAAGTAATGGTACTGGCTGACAAGCTGGCCCCAGAGTAACTCTAATGTCTGCTCATTGACCAATTTCAATATGATCGGCCCTAACTTTTTTAGGTCTCCGACAATTAGTTCTGTATTGATGGTGTGAAACATCTGTTTTCTATGATATAATGTTTGGGTAGTAAAAGGGCGCAAATCTCCTTTTCTGTTCAAAACCGATATTGGCTTGATCAGGTCTCTCTGTAAACGCTCTGTGACTCTTTCATACGCCCTTATGATTTCCACTATACACCATCTGATTTTAGATGTCTACAAAAAAAATGACGCTGTAGTATTAATTGCTGTAATTCAACGACAACGGTTACTGATAAACACATGGGGAAGGTTGTCGGAGAGCCGTACCGGGGAAAACCCGACGTCCGGTTCGACGAGGGGACTAAGGGAAGGAAGGTATGGAAGTCGGATTGAGGACCACCGGGAAACCAGTGGAATTGCCGCCGATACCTATAGCCACTGCACTGAGGTTCTACTCTACTGAAATAGCACTATTTTCTGTATATTATCATTAAGTTAATGTCTCATAAAAACCTTGATTTGTGGTTATATGCAACATGATTATGATAAGATTTCTCAGTCCTATAGATGAATCTGAACGTTCACTTAAGTAGCGAATTAAAAGCTTATATTCTTCTTGTGTGAGAAAATGTGGCACCGTTTTTTCGATTTTTGGATAGGGTATGCCGGTGGCGATATTTTCAGGTATGATCCGGTGAAGCGTCAAAAAATGGTAAAATTGCCTTAGGGTCCAGACCCGGGATTTTGTAACATGAATTGAGGGGGCATTGTAGTCGGCTGTAAAATCGATTAGATGCCGATAGCGAACCTTTTTAACAGACCGAATTCTTTGTATTTTTAGAAAGTTTGCTAATTCGTTAAGCCTGATGGTTAAAGTCTGAATGGAACGCGCCGAGAAATCGACCAACTCACAGTATGCAAGAAACTGGCTGCAATACCGATGGAGCATGATGCCACCTCCTTGTCACGCCATAGCTTTTCAGCGAAGGCGGACCGTTAATCATGCTCCATCATTAAACACCCATTAATAAAAGGCAAATTGCGCTAACTGCGGGGTTTGTTGGTTAGCCTCAATGAGGAAAAATATGGATACCGCCAAAATTTCAGCGCCAATTTCGGGAAATAAATTATACCAAATTAGAGCTCGCAAAGTGTTACCGATCCTTGTTCGCCAAGCAGAGGCAGGGACAACAATCTACTATTCTACTTTGGCAGAGGAGATCGGAATCCCGAATCCAAGGAATCTCAATTATAAAAAATGGGTCAAGTCTATGTTTGACCCTTAATGGTAAAAGAGAAGAGAATAACGTTGATTTTGTCTTATTACCTGAGAGTTTCGAGGCTTAAAAATATAACTGAAAAGATAGAAACATACATGTAAAAAGCTGAACAATATTAACGCTACAACGTTAGTTACGGTTCTTTGACAAGTTTTAGAATGCGCCTTCGCCTATGAGACAAGTAGGCTCTATGGTTTCGATTCTGTATCCAGACAATCTGTTCGATCAACGTTTCAAGCGTTTGGCGCTTCATTGGCAGAATGACTCTGATCAGAACCCTAATCTGCGATAGCATAATAGACGGTGCTTTTTTTCCCCAACCTGATTTTCAGGTGCCAGAGAAAAAAATGAGCCAGCATGCACGTTAGCATGTGGTGATGCCAGCCTGTAAATTTTCGGACTTCATAGTGGTCCATGCCCAACTCGTGATATGCGGGACATCCATAAATAAGTAAATAACTTTTTATCAAGGAGTTTCGATGCTTAAAAAATGTGACAAGGAAATTAATAAACAGATAAGAAAAATACAAGACAGTATTAATAAGGGTCAAAGGCAGACTTGACACCATTTGTCTTCAGAACAATTAAGGATTAATAATGAAAATTAAGCATGAGCTTTTCGAACAAATACCGGAATGCTTCAAATGTCCAGCCACAGGATTAAACCCAACAAATGAAGAACAATTATCTGGACTAATTGGATTGTATTGGAAACTTAATTTGATAAATTGGAACAAAGTTAATCTATACTCAACTGAAAATAAAATAACTGAAGGGGATTCCAAACTATTTTTTGAAAATGGAATTGTTAGTTGTGAATATCCACTGTTTGCAGAAGATAAAGAGCAAATCAAAAATCATGGTGGGATGAAAGCCGATATTATATATTTGACAAAACAACATATCGTTTTGATTGAAAATAAAATTGGCAGTAGATTTACTTACGGTGGGACACAACTTGACAGGCAAGCGAAGTATCTAAATGAAAGTCTAATTAAAAACAAATTTTTAATTTTGCTTAGTTCAAAAACATTTTTCAATAAAGGATGGTACATCAAAGAACTTGAAGCAGCAGTAAGGCAATATCAAATTAAAGGTTATCTAATGTATTTAGAAGAAATATTTGATGGGATAACCAGCCAATGCACTTGACCGCAAGAAGCTTGGCGTTTCGGGTAATCTGTAGCTTCATAAAAAAACCATACGAGTTCACCGGCCTCACGGCGGCAAGTGATCGCAAGCGTTGTGCCTTGAGCGAACAGACGCGCCGACTTGAGCAGTGGCTCACTGCCGTAACCAGCATGCCCAGAAACCAGCATGCCCAGAAACAAGAGGGAGGCGAAACGATGATCAAATCACATGGACGATACACCGTCACGATCGCGGACGACGGCGCGATCCTGGTGAAACAAGGTGACTGGCTCTCGAAGTACTCGGCCGCCATCCATCGGGGCGATACCACGAAGATCCACGAATACGGCCGACTCCGTGGTGGCAAGATGACTCCCGTGCCCGACCCCAACAGAATCAGCGCTGGCGAGAAGCTCTACCACGTACCTACTTTCGCGAATGACAAGCTCAAGAAATCCGAGAAGAAACTCAAGCAGGCTATTGACTTTGGGAAGCGCCTGCAATCGCAGATCGCGAGGCTGAAGAAATCGCAGAGTGTGCACCACAAGGAGATCGAGCGATTGGAGAAGGAGGTCGAGGGGCTAGAGGGACTGGCTGAGGATGCGGCCGACGAGTGCAGCGAGATGTATAGTTGCATTGGGGCGGGAATGGTCTCCCAGAAATTTACGTGGGAGGCGAAGAGTCTTGACATCCGGGCACAGGGACTCCGAAAGCTCGCCCGATCCGTTAGCAAGTCAATCGAGGTGCTGGAGCAGCGGCTACAGAAGAACCTCAAGGAACAGGAGGAACTGCGGGGCCTCGTACAGGCCGCGAGAAGAACACTATCCCGTGAGTTTCAGAGGTCAGGCGGTTTACGTGCATTCCAGAGCGCCTCAGGCACCCCCCGTCTGGACCCCCACGGTTGAGTCTCGTGTGTTGATAGTCCGAGCGGCGGATGCACAACAATCTCCTCCAGCATATTCCGGGAGGGCCGCGGACGGCCTCCCCGGAAATGCTGAGGAGCGACGAACCCCGCAGTAAGATGCAAAGTTAGGCGCAATTAGATTGGCGTTTTCTGATGAAACATGACGATAAGAAATTATTTTTTAACAGTCTGCATTAATACTTCGGGCATTTCAAGAAAAAATTATTATCAATAAAAATAGAAGAAGAAAATTAAAAATACTTCCCCTTTCCGTTTTAGAAAACGGTTAACGATAAAACAAATATTAGTAGACAGAGAAAGGATGCTACTCTCTTTTAGGTCTAAACGGTTTTTGGAATCGCAAATTAAGTTCTCCATTTCGTATCAGTTCTTTGACAAGTTTAATACTTGGAAGTTTTTCCATTGCTTTACGGATACTGTCTTGAGACGGGTGGATATAGGACTTCCCTTTCTCTGTCTACTAATATTTTTTTTTTTTTATCGTTAACCGTTTTCTAAAGAAGCAGAGTATTTTTAATTTTCTTCTACTATTTTTATTGATAATAATTTTTTTTTCTTGAAATGCCGAAGTATTAATGCAGACTGTTTAAAATAATTTCTTATCGTCATGTTTATCAGAAAACGCCAATCTAATTGCGCCTAACTTTGCATCTTACTGCGGGGTTCGCCGCTAATCAGCCGCGCTGCTTTTTGCGTCGGCTGAATTAGACTTGTTATACCAGGAATTATATATAAATTCTATGCATTGGGATAATAGGCTACCTCCCAAACATAACCGTCCATATCCGAAAAATATCCTGAGTAACCTCCATCGCGTTTTTTCGTTGCACGCTTGGTTACATAAGCTCCAGCAGGCTCTGCATTTCTAAGTATTTCGTGAACTTCGTCACTCGAATTAACATAGTGTGACAATACAAAACCATCAAACCCTTCACCCTCATTGTTTACATCAGCATCATTAGTAAGTATATCCCATGGGACTAATGCAAGAACTACTCCTTCCATATGGAAAGTTGCTGAATATTCATTTACTTCGGAAAGTGAAAATCCAAGGCCTTCATTATAGAATTGTATCGCTCTTAACATATCAGCAACACCAAGTGTGATGCGTGTAATCCTTGACTTCATTGCGTATTGGCTCCTTATTTAATGGGTTCGATTAAGCTGAGGGGCTGGGCAACGATAAGCGAAAAACTACGATAAAAACATAGCCTGTTGATTAAATACTGCCTTTCAAAAACGGACGGCTTTGCCCAGGCCCTCTCAAGCGCCTTGTTCGGTCTCCTATTTCATTATCTGTTTCTCAAGTTCCATTTTTCGGGCCTGAAGTTCATTCAGTCTCTTTTTTAAATTGGCGATTTCTTTTTTGATCTTTCTAAGCTCTGTCTGTTTCTTGACGTTCGACAAAGGGCCATGGCCAAGCTCTTCGGCGATGTACTTCTCAAGCTGACTTCTCAAAAGCCTGAGATATGGATTTCCCCATATCACCCCTTCTCGGTATTCAAGTTTACCGGTTTGTATGCCCTTCACAATGAAGTCCCGGTCAACTCCATATTCCTTATTCGCCGTTACATCACTGAGAGTTGCCCCTTTGCGATTCCATTCACCGTATTCTGCCATATTTTATCTCTGTGACCGAATAACCGCTAATCACCGCGCGGTTTTTTGCGTCGGCTGAATTAGCCTTGTTGTGCTATGTTGCCAATGCCTCTTCGATAGTTTTTTTGTCGCTCGCTACAATATGTTTGTCTGAAAGTTGCAACATCATCCAGTTTATTTTTTTAACTCCTTCAATAGGTAATTCTCTACCAGATAATACTTGAATTTTTTTTGAGTTTTCGTGTTTATAGTCTACATGTTCTTGAGGATCTACAGTTTTGTCATAAGCATAACGGGGGTGAGCTAAAATAAGTAACTTTTTAGGAGATAACGGGAAAATAACCTGTGTGCCAGCATGCTTGATTCCAGGTTCAAAAGGCGGCAGAAATGCCGAATTATATAATGTAACCGGAGAATCCGTTGTTAAAAAGGAGCTTCCAAATTCAGAAGTAACAATTTCCCAAAGCATATGAGGTATGATTGAAGAAAAAATACCTATGACGGTTTTCATATACTCAAATCTTACAGGGTCAAGGATTTCGATTTTAATAGGAAGTGTTTTAAAAATTATTGAGATATCCTTAAAGTCAGGGTGTTCATGTATATATTTTAGCATGAGTGCTTCTGTTAATTGATTCGCTTTTTTTGCTTCACGAGGGACCCTTAATCGTTGAATTTCTATAAAAGCTATTAAGGCACCAACATCTTCAGTGTTTAGTTGTTCTTGATTGAAAATTTTATCAAAAGCATTTTTTGCTTGGGGTTCGATTTTGCTACCGAGTAGGATTTCAATTATATTCACATCTGTGCCTTCTGGTGCCCAAAGTTGACGATAATAGTTGTTTATTACCATTACTTTATTCGGTTTTTGGCGTCTCCATTTTTTTTGACTTTTATCGAATAATTCCAGAAAACCATCTGTTGGATTAACAAATAATTCTAAATACCATCTTGGCACAAAATGATGTCTTTTGGGTGTGTTTTTATTTTTCATCTCTTGTTATATTTTGTGAGCACAACGGCGGGCTTCACGGGAAGCGGCGCCCTTTGCCGCGATCCCGTGCAAGCCTTGGTTAGCTAAATGTGTTTCGATAAAACCAGTTATCCATCTGATCATATCCTCGACGTCTTCTGGTTTGAACTGGTCCCATTTACCATGTGCAGCCGAATTCCGAACATCAGCAATCGCTGTGATTCGTTTTTGGGTCAACTTATTGAACACACCAACCTTAGCCAATTGAGCGTTCATGAAATCTAATTTTGGCTTTGCGGTAATTCAATATCTTTTATTTCGCAAATTTTTTGAAGATTGTCTTCAAGAACAGCTCCTGAAAGAACTGCAGCTGGTCCGTGGTAACCAGCCTCCAGTAATTCAGAGGCCTGATCTAACAGGTCACTGAACATTTCAGCAGCAACAAGATTTCGTACATCTTGTATATACCCATGTTCAAAATCTTCCTTGGCAGCATTCAGGATGCCAATACCTTCATGCAATGGTGAAAAAGTTACTCCATCTTTGCAGCACTCCTCGAATAATTTAAAATGCTCACTATCTCTGCTAAATGCCTTTGCCAAGATGTTCTTCGCGCTGGCGTGCCATTGATTGGCCGCTTGAGAATCAACTGTCGAGTCAAAGCCAATACAATTAGGAGGTGGTACTTCTTTTGTTTTCTCAATCTCAAGCCCACGCTCGATCAACTCCACTAGTCTACTGATAATTTTTTTGTCCGCATTCATATAGATGCCTCGTGCTTTTTGGCTAACGACCGAGATAACCCGCTTGCCAAATAGTTGGCTACCAACTTTGAGCGTTGTATGTACCTGAATATACATCAAGAAAATACGCGTGCTCGCAAGTCGGGTTAATTGTTTTGTTATAATTTTAAAAATCAATTCTATCTTGAAGAAATCCCTTTTTGTATGAAGGTAAATAAATTGAACCATACATTTCGAACATTTCCGTTTGATATGGAAGAAGCTCTTCCTTCAAAATTTTTTCGAGATAGGAAATTGTCTTATAAAGTCACCGCTTCAACATGCGAAAAAATTATTAAAAAAGTAAGAAAAATTGAGGATGAATTTTGGACAACAGATATAAAGATGGACGCACAATAATTCAGATATTTAGGTATCAATTCATTTGTGACGCACTATAAGTGGTGAATTAAAAGCTTATACTTGTCCGCCTATGGAGGATTCCTCTTGTGTGAGAAACTCTGGCACCGTTTTTTCAATTTTTGGATAGGGTATACCGGTGGCGATATTTTCAGGTATGATCCGGTGAAGCGTCAAAAAATGGTAAAATTGTCTTAGGGTCCGGACCCGGGATTTTGTGACATGAATTGAGGGGGCATTGTAGTCGGATGCAAAATCGATTAGATGCCGATAGCGAACCTTTTTAACAGACCGAATTCTCTGTATTTTTAGAAAGTTTGCTAATTCATTCAGCCGGATGGTTAAAGCCTGGACGGAACGCACCGAGAAATCGGCCAACTCACAGTATGCAAGAAACTGAATGCAATACCGATGGAGCATGATGCCACCTCCTTGTCGTGCCTTAGCTTTTCAGCGAAAACGGACCGTTGATCATGCTCCATCATTAGAATATTGGGGACGTCCATTGGAATATTGGTTGACAACTGGTTGTGATTGAACTATAGAAATCCTATGCCAAGAAAAGCCCGTATAGAGGCCCCTGGAGTCAAAGCACATATCAACGTGCCTGCCGTTCCTTTTCGTCAGGCGAGAAGTGCGAGCAATTGAGGCCTTCCTGTGTGTTTTTGGAGGTACATCAGATTGACCTGAGCCGATTCAAAACAACGTTGAATCCTGAAAGTGAGGAGGAAAAGGCATGAAAAGAAAATTTTTGGGTGTATGCGTTTTGTTGGTTTTTTTGTTTGGCTGTGGCACTATTCCCACTGCTAAGCACCATGAAGAACAGACTTTGAATTTTGTCGTTATGGGGGATAACCGGCCGGCAAATGTGTTTCGACCGGAACAGCCGTACATATACCACAAGGTGGTTGAAAAGGCCGTCGAACTCGACCCTGTCCTGATACTTAACACCGGCGATCTTGTTTTGGGTTATGATGCGTATTCACAAGACAAGGCGAGGGAGGAATTCGACGATTTCGAAAAAGCCACGGAGCCGATACGGGAAAAGAATATTCCCTTGTACATTACGATGGGAAATCATTCCGGTTA
Source organism: Desulfobacteraceae bacterium Eth-SRB2 (assembly GCA_004193595.1). Taxonomy (GTDB): domain Bacteria; phylum Desulfobacterota; class Desulfobacteria; order Desulfobacterales; family UBA11574; genus S5133MH16. The sequence continues at coordinate 303,028 of RPGQ01000002.1, read as the reverse complement.
CACGGAATTTGCCCGGGAAGCATTTGCTAAACGATATAAAAACAAGGAGACCGGAACGCTTTATTATTCGGTTGATGAAAAGAACTGTCATTTTATCGTTCTGTGCAGTGAACTTGAGAATGAAACGTCGCAAATCACGGGCAAACAACTGGAGTGGCTGAAAGGGGATTTGAAACGGGCTGAGGGTAAACATATTTTTGTCACGCTACACAGGCCCTTATATCCGAAGATAAAACATCTGAAGGATTCGTTGAACAAATATCCGGAAAAACGGGATGAGCTTGCCGGTCTATTCAAACAGTACAATGTTGATATGGTATTCGTCGGGCACGTGCATGTTTATAACTTTTCGGTTGTTGGCGGCTTGGGCCAGATCATTGCCGGAGGCTCCGGCGCGCCGCTGGCCGGGATCCTGGAAGATGGGGCATTCAATCACTTTATTCATGTGATTGTAAACGGAGACAATATCGATTACCGATTGCTTCCCCTGGAAAATGAAGTGGCGCAGGCCGCACAACTGATGAAGGAGGGGCGGGTACAAGGCACATTAAGTCTGGCCAAAAAAGCCGTAGAAACGTTTCCGGATCACCCCATGCCGCATATCATAGCCACGGCGGGATACAAATCGGCCGGCCGGACGTTGGAATACAATGCAGAGATTACCAAACTTCTCTCGATTTTAGGAAGCGAGGAAGAAGTGTTTTTCAGACTGGGAGAATTTTGCTTAACCGTCAAACGACTCGATCTCTCGGATTTTTATCTTTCCAAGGCGCTGGCCATGGACAACGACTCCTTTAAGGTATGGTATACCTATGCCCAACTGAAAACGGAGCAAAAGCAATATCCCGCCGCTCTTGAAATGTATAAAAAGGCATTGCCGCTTACCCATGACCATTATTTCAAAAAGGATATCGAGAAGCAAATAGAAAAAATTGGAAAGCTGATTTGAATTCAATGAGTTATGGGATTATCCCGACCGAATTGTAATCCCAGCAAAAACTATTGACGAACCAAAGCGTCTTGGAGTGCCCCGGCAATCAATTATCAAAATTTGGATCACTGAAAGATTACAGAGAACATCCGCCTAAATTGGATTTTATCCTAACGTCCAATAATTTTACAAAATTCATGTTCCATGAGTGCTGCAAATTCTTTTGCATTATACACGGAAGAATTCTTAATTTTATCCCGGATATTTATTCTTATGTCTTTTAGGATGCCGGGGGTGTCGGGGTCCTTTGCCTGACCTATTTTATGGTATAATCTTGCATCTGCCGGAAAATTTCCAGCCACAGGGCAAAGGTTTAACAGCGCCTCTTTACTGTTTCCTTGCGTCATTCATGATTGTTTGTTACTTTTTTCAAACTCAAGCAGAAACCGGATAAAATGGGCTACATTCTTTGCTACGAAATGGATACCTGTCCGCCGGGCAAATTCACGGTCTGCCATAAAAACCGGTCCCCCTGCAATTATTTTTGTTTTTGACGAAAGGTTTCTGCTTATCATTAAAATGTTTTCCTCTGAATCAAACTGGAGTACGGTTAATCCTAATAAATCAGGTTCATTTTTTTTACATGCGGTTATGATTTTATCCGGCGTCAAAAGCAGGCCGAGTTCAATGATTTCAAGACCCGCTGTTTCGGAAAACATCCGAATAACTTCGAGTCCATGGCCCAGGCCATCGTCAAGGCTTGCCGTAATCATCAACGGGGGGTTGTCCCACAACCCTGAAACACCTGTTTTCACTTTCCATTCACGCAAATCTCCGGCTGCTTTTTCAAGCCCTGACCTGGAAGGCAACCCTTTTGATTGCCATTTTCTTGACAATTCCTCCAGTTTTCCCCATAACTGTTTTTTGTAATCAGAAATTTAATTCACCCTAATCATACAAGATTCAGGTTAAAAATTGAAAATATATAATACGGTAATGAAACATTGTCAAAGGTGAAAACCATTCAAAATCCACCGCCTAAAAAAAATAAGGTTGTTCTGGTTATGAAGAAAGCGAGCAAAAATTGTTAGGATTTAATCCAGGCGGACTTGCCACCGGCATTGGCAGTCTTCCGTTTACCGATCCAGGTCAGGCCATAAAGCTCATTAGGAGATACTTTCCTGCCATTCCCCACTGGCCGCAGATGCCGCGTCGGGGAATGGAAGAACATTTTGTATTTCAGTTCCTCCAACCCCTTGTGGAAGCCGGCCTGCTGGTGGCGAAAAACCATACGTATTTTTTTGATATGAGTCAACAGAGCTGGCCGCATCGCCTTACCGATTTTTACACAATCTGCCTCTCTGCTGAAGAGGGTGACTCTGTCGCCTTGGAAAAATTTGTTCCTCCCAAACATGCGGCCGGAGGATTTCATGCGTTCCTGGAAAATGTGCAAAACATAAGAGCCGACGACGTTAAATTTTTGAAAGGACAAATAGTCGGTCCGCTGTCCGCCGGTTTGCAGTTAAAAGACGATAAGGGCCGGATTGCCTATTACCAGGATGAGTTGCGTGATGTCATAGTCAGGACGCTGGCCCTGAACGCGAATTGTCAGGCAGCCGCCTTGTCACAATTCGGGAGGCAGGCAATTATTTTTGTAGATGATCCTGCCATCAGGGCATATGGCTCCATGCATCATCTTACACTGAGAAGAGACATGATCATTGAAGACTTAAATACCATTTTCCGTGGTGTTCTTTCCGAGAATGCCATGGTGGGAGTGCATTCCTGCGATTCTGTTGATTGGTCGTTGCTTTTTGAATCAGAACTGCAAATTATGAGTCTGGATGCCTATCGATACGGAGATTCTCTCTTTGCCTATACATCTCAGATTAAGGATTTTATTGAGCGCGGCGGCGTAATGGCCTGGGGCATTGTTCCCACTCTGGACGACCCTTTTGCAGAAGGAGCAGACACGCTTTTTAATCGTTTGAATCAGCTTTTGTCAGAACTGGTTGGTAGCGGCTTAGATCAGCGAATTATCTTGCGGCAAAGCATGATCACTCCTTCTTGCGGTACCGGTCTTTTGTCTGTTAAAGAGGCGCAAAGGATCTATGAACTGACATCCGCCGTGTCGGAAAAATTTATGTCTGTAACTTAAGGGCTCGCGCAAAAATAACTTCACATTTTTACATCTCAGCTTCAGCCCATCTTTGGCTGATACCTCACTCGCACCCGATCTTATAAAATTGGCCGCGAAATAGCTCGCTATTCCTGTGGTTTTGCTCTCTCGGATCAGCCAAATCTGAACCAAATCTGAGCGCCAATTCTGCGAAGTTATTTTTGCGCGAACCCTAAAGGCCTAAAATTATAACGATATACCTAAATTCTGAGGAAAATAAATTAAAATGATTGCAAAACTAGCAGGCAATATATTAAAAAAGGAACACTGAACATCTGATTTGATGTGGTTTTTAAATTTTACAATTAGGCGCGGGTTATCGGCTGTTTTTTACGACTGTCTTTTAAACACTGCGTATTAGAAAAGAGGAACGTTTGATGGACGAGATATCTCAAAAAGTTAAACAGTGGATTGACGAAAAAAAAGATCCCAGAAGCGCCCACTGGCAAGGAGCGCTTGAGGCAATACTGAATCTTTTTTCACCCTATATGAAACCCGGTAAACTGATTCCGGTTCAGTCTCTGGAAAAGGATGACGTTTCTGTCTTCGAGGCCGCCCTGGAAGTCGTTGACCTGAGTCCCAACCTTACGGCGGCGTTTTTGCCGCCATCTATTGCCGGACCCATTACCCCCCCTGAATCTGCAGACGAACTTCAACGGATTGACGAGGGAAAACCATCCTATAAAATTCTGATCATCAGACCTGAAAAAGATCCAAGAATTTTATGTGCTGAAATATCAGAGCATGCAAAAAAGCCGGGAATAGATATTTTTGAGTCAGGAGCATTATTGGGAACCTATGACTATGATACCCAAGAGGACTGTCTCACCTATCTGACACAAGCCATCAGGGCACATATTTGGGAAAAGGGTAAATGGAGCCAGGATGAATATAAGAAATACACGATGAACTGGTTCGAAAAAATACTGAATCTCGGTAAAGGCACGGTTCGTGTGCACGAAGACTTTTCTTTTTTCCACAGCCCGACACTGATAAAAAGTGATAGAATCGACGCTCTTTTTACTCTTATTTCTGAGATACTGCTGAAACGCATCAGCGATCCTGATGGTCAATTTAAAGATGCCGTTTCATCGATCCAAAAGACCGAAGACAAGGATCTGAGGGCGACTCAAACCCATGATCTTGCGGAAAGAGCCATACTTGAACTTTTAAATGTGATGAAGGAATTGGAAATTGTAAAATTCGATGAGTTTTCAAACACCGAGAATGAGCGGTTTAAAAAAGAATTCTCAAAAACCATCCTGCAAATAACCGACAGGATAAGTTAGGCTGCATTTTTTGATAGGAAATGGATACCTGTCCTTCTGACAAATCCACGGTCAGCAGTAAAAACCGGTTCTTCTGCAATCATTTTTATTGGGTTCTAAAAAACCTGGTCCTTAGGGCCAGATCAGAGTTCTATGGCTCTGCCCGTATAAATCAACCGGAGTGCTGGAGTATTGGAGTGTTGATTTAAAAAAAAGAGCTTTAAACTTTCAGATCTTCTCCAGGGATCTGTTTTCTGAGAGCGATAAAAAAAGGGGTTTCTTCCATTACTCCACCACTCCAATACTCCAGTATTCCGTAAATCGTTAATTGCAGGCAAACTTAATCCCCTCTGGGGATAATCAAAGCCGGGCCCTCTGGACCCGGATTTTTATTCCTTCCCGTATGCCTGGTGTCAGGTTCCAGCGCCTCTGTTCATCATTCCTGACACCTGACACCTGACACCTGAAAAAAGGGCTTCGGAGCCACGGTTTGTCAATAGAAAGGCATCAGCGTTTACCAACGGTCTTGATTTCCATCCTGGTGTAATGGAATGATGGGTTCATTTCTTCAGGTTTTTTGACAGGACCACTCGAATTTCTTTTTATGCTTTTCTTTTTTCGTTACGCCGCCGGTCCGCCCTCCCTGTCAAAGGTCTGCCTAAGGGGAAATATTGTTATTTCTCAATCTGAAGTTTTCCTGTAAACCGGCAGGATAATGGTAAAGGTGGTGCCTTGGCCCGGTTCACTTTCCACAAGTATGTCTCCGCCATGATCCTTGATGAATCCGTAGCATACGGAAAGGCCCAGCCCCACCCCTTTTACACTATCGGTTTTTGTTGTAAAAAATGTTTCAAAAATTATATCAAGATGCTTTTCCTTTATGCCGCATCCGGTATCGGAGATGAGTACCCTGACATGATCAGTATCACTGGCGGTTGTAACCGTCAGGGTGCCGCCATCCGGCATTGCATTTTTAGCATTTGAGATCATATTCAGGAAAACCTGGCGAAGCTGGTTTTTTGAAGCATATACCAGATCTAACGCTTCATCGAATGTGGCTTCTATCTTTATTGTGTTTTCCCAAAACTGCTTCCTATGAAGAAGAAGAATCTCGTCTATGATTGTATTCAGATTTGCCGGGGATCGCTGCTCCTGGTCCGGTTTTGAAAAAGAGAGCATCTTTTTAAGCATGTCGGCCAGCCGTTCCGTCTCGGAAAGCGACATGTCCAGCAGCTTTCTTCGCTTATTATCGGGCGAAATTTCCGTCTTCATCAGCTCCAGGGTGTTCATTATTCCATAAAGCGGATTGTTCAGTTCGTGTGCAATCTGTGATGTCAGGCGTCCCATGGCTGCAAGCTTTTCAGACTGCAGCAACTGCTCTTGGGTCTGTTTTAGTTTCCTGTTCATTTCCAGCATTTCACCGAGATCCACAAAAAAGCCAACGGATGCTATCTCGTTTCCCTGATCGTCATAGATGATACTGGCGGAAAGGTTACCCTCCACCTCCCGACCGTCATTACGCTTGAATGTCATGGGGCAGGATCGCAGCTTACCCTTGCCGCCGTATTGGTCGCTTCTCATCATTTTCATCACATTCCTGGCTATACTGGCGGTGTAGAGGTTTCCAACAACGTTCATTTTTCCGATAACATCCGAAGCCCTGTAGCCGAGTGTTTCCTCGGCCCCGTGATTCCACATGATGATATTTCCCTGCATATCCGTACACATGATTGCATTGGGTGAGCTCTGGATGGTATTGTCCATAAAATCGTGGGCTTCCCTCAACTTTTTTTCCATCTGCTTCCGTTGGGACTGATCAACACAAATTCCCTCGTAGCCCAGGATGTTTCTCGTCTGGCTCATTCGAACATTCGCGGTAATAAGAACCGGAATCGGGGTGCCGTTCTTGCGCTTGAAATCCACTTCGTAGTCTATTACACTGCCGTGACGCTCTATCATCTCCTGGAATTTTTTTCTGTCTTCCGGCTTTACGTACAGGTCCTGCTCTATATCGATACCGAGAAATTTCGCCTTGTCCTCATAACCCAGCATATCCAGAAGCGCCCGGTTTGCATTCAGGAATCTACCTTTTTTGCTGCTTATGTACACTCCTACTGCAACGTTCTCAAACAGCCTCCGGTAGTTTTGCTCCGATGCCCTCAGCTTCTTTTCCTGATCTTTGCTCGAGGTAATGTCACGATATATACTGAGCTTGGATGTTGAACCGTCCATGTTCCTAAGCGGAAGCTCCAGCAGATCATAGGTCTTTCCTATAGCTGCCAGGTGGAGCTCTTCATGTGTTGTTTCACCCTTTTCAAACACGTCGTCGGCCCTGCACCAGGGACAGATTTCATCGCTCCTGTTAATCACCCGATGGCATTTTTTCCCTGTACCGTTTCCGAATACTTTGACCATGGCTTTGTTCATGAATTCGACGATGTAATCGTTGTTGATAACATATATGCCGTCTTCAAGGGTATTGAGCACATCGGTCAATCCATGGGCTTTAGCTTTATACATTCGTTCCTCACTTTTAAAAATATGGAAAATGGAGACTCACGGCAGTTACCGGTTCGGTACACCAGCGTTCCATTACTTAGTGGCCGAACGAAAACTAGGATTTTTCGTTAAGATCAAGGAAGACGAAAATTTTAACCACAGACATACATTGAGTATTTCGAGGATTAAAATTTGAGTCTGACGCAGATATTGGCGAAAAAGACAGTTTTCGTTCAGGCACTACTTAATCAATCTTGGGACGGGGTAACATGTTGGCCCTTTCAGCGATTTCCGGTACCTTGTGCTCCCATTCAATGGCCATGAGATGAACTCCGGCAAGCCCCTCCATCTCTTTGAACTCCTCGATCTGTTCAATGGCAAATCTGATCCCCTCTTCAGCCTGTTTTCCGTTGACGGCCCCCTTCAGACGCTTGATAAGGGATTCGGGCACATCTATCCCGGGGACCTTTTTAGCCATATACTGTGCCATGCGTGTCGATTTCATGGGAGTTACACCGGCAAGGATGTATGCTTTCTCCGCCAGCCCCATATCCACAGCCCTTTTCATAAAGTCCCTGAACCTTTCCATGTTATAGATACACTGGGTCTGGATAAAATCAGCTCCCGCGTCTATCTTGTTGGCAAGCCTGTAAATCCGGAATTCATAAGGATCGGCAAACGGGTTGCTGGCCGCGCCGATGAAAAGTTTCGGCGGAACATCAATATCTTCGCCGTTCATAAACGTGCCCTCATCCCGCATCATCTTGACCAGGGCGATGAGCTGCATGGAATCTATATCGAAGACGTTTTTTGCTTCAGGATGGTTGCCGAATTGCTGGTGGTCACCTGAAAGACACAGCATGTTACGGATACCCAGAGAGTATGCTCCCAGAATATCCGCCATTATAGCCAGGCGGTTCCGATCCCTGCAAACCATCTGAAAATTGGGTTCAAGACCTTGGGCAACCATGATTGCCGACGCCGCAGTACTGGACATCCTCACAACGGCGGTCTGGTTATCGGTTATGTTTACGGCATCGACAATGCCTCTAAGATGCTCGAACTTTTCCTTCAAATGCTCTACATTAGCTCCCTTGGGCGGACCGCATTCACCTGTAAAAGCAAAATGACCTGCCTTTAAAATCTTTTCCAGATTACTTCCCGATTTCAATCCGTTATCGCTCATTGCACCAATTCCTCCCTTATACTTTTTCTGGGGCCGCCGTCTCGTGCCGAGCGCCAGTCTTTGAAGGCCCTGTAGGTTCTAAGGTCCTCCAGGCGCTCTTGTTCCATTTTTTTTCTGACAATGATGTCCCAGATACAATCGACGTCTTCTGAAATCTCGCATTTGCCGTTTGCGCTTCCGCCGCAGGGCCCATGCTGCAGGCTCTTGGCACACCGGGCAATGGGGCACAAACTGTCATAAAAATGTATTACGCACGTGCCGCATCCTGCACAGCGCTCCTCCCAGATCCCGTGCTGCACCGCACCTCCGAAAAATTTCGTATCGAGTGCGGGATAAATTTTTTGTGATGGGAAGGCTTCCGCAAGGAACTGGGGTCCCACTCCGCAGGCCATAGACAGGATGGCGTCAAACCTGTCACAGTCGGCCCTGAGCTGTTCCACATATTCAAAATCGCACTGACGCTCTATGGTTCTCTCCTCTACCTGCAGTTCTCTGCCCTCCTTCTTTCGTGCAATTTTCAGGATAGAAGATAGAACCTGCACCTCCTTCATCCCGCCGACATTACAGACGGTCACACAGCCCTTGCACCCTACCAGAAGAATTTTTTTGTAATCTTTTATCATCTCCTGTATCTCATCCAGAGATTTTCGATCTGCGACTATCATGGTTCACCTCTTGTGGTTGGTTGTGTCGTTAATTTTGAGCTGCTTTTGGATAGGGTTGAACCGGACTCGGTCCGAGCTCTCTAATTTCCCTGGTCATTTCTCTGGCAATTTCGGCAAACCGTAGTCCCATGGCCGAGGAGAGGTTGAACATCCTTACCCGGGCCGGTTCAATACCCAGCTCTTCCAGAATTCTTTGAACATATTCCACTTTTTTTCTTGTTTTAACATTTCCTTCCAGGAAATGGCATTCTCCTTCCAGTCACCCGGCCACATAAATTCCGTCGGCGCCATCCTCTATGGCCCTCAGGAGATAAAGAATGTCCACTCGACCGGTGCAGGGTACCTGAATCACCTTGACGTTGGAAGGATAGGAAAGGCGCATGGAACCCGCCAGATCCGCGGCTGCATAAGCACAGTAATTGCAACAGTAAGCAACAATCTGTGGTTCAAATGTTTCGTTCATTTTTTATCCTCCGGAAGTAAAAAGTGCGCTTGTTTTTGCCAAAAGCTGTTCGTCGGTGAAATGCTGTAGTGATATTGCCTTTCCAGGGCATTCAGACACACACATTCCGCAGCCGTGACATTCCGCCGAATCAATAACCGCATGGGAATCTTCATTGATTTTGGGTATTCCGTATGGGCACGTTCTGACACAGGTGAGACAGGCGGCACATCTTGCGTCCTCAACTGATGCGACAACGCCACCCACCATGATCTCTTCCTTTGCAAGAATGGTCATCGCCCTTGAGGCGGCAGCCTTTGCCTGGGCGATACTTTCTTCTATGGGTTTGGGATAATGCGCAAGGCCGGCCAAAAAGATTCCCTCTGATGAAAAATCCACGGGACGGAGTTTCGCGTGAGCTTCAATTAGGAATCCCTCACTGTTTACCGGAACCTTGAAAAATTCAAACAATGCCGTGTTGGCGTTGGGTACAATCCCGGATGCAAGTACCAGAAGATCCGGCTTAAGACGTACCGGCATGCCGAGAACATGATCCGTAACCGTCACCGAAAGATGATCGTCTTCCAGGGATTCAACCTTGGGCAAATTCTTCAGATTGTAGCGGATAAATATCACTCCGGCCTCCCTTGCCTGTACATACAGCTCTTCTCTGAATCCGTAGGAACGGATATCTCTGTAGACAATGTAAACCTTCATTTTCGGATTCTTATTTTTAAGGAGCAGGGCGCTTTTCAGACTGTGTGTGCAGCAAATTTTGCTGCAGTATGGCCTTTCGGGTATTCTGGATCCTACACACTGAATAAAAACAACGCTTTTTGTCCCTGAAAGTCGTTCATCGCTTTCACTAAACGCTCGGTCCATGTCCAGCTGGGTCATCACATGGGGATGCTCCCCATAAAGATATTGCTCCGGGACTTTCTCTCTTCCCCCTGTGGCAAGGACGGTTACCGCGTGATCGATTTTAATTTCCTTGCCCTCTCCGTTCAGAGAGGTGAGTGTTGTGGAAAAATTACCCATGGTTCCTGTGGTCCCGGTTACCTTTGTCTGCATGAACAGCTCGATGTCGGGGTGATTTTTCACACGGTTCACAAGATCTTCAAGATAGGGTCCGATCTGTTCTCCCTGCCATGTCGTCCCGAGAAACTTGGCGTTTCCCCCAAGTTCTATGGATTTTTCCACCAGGTAAACCGGGCGCCCCTGGTCTGCGATTCCAACGGCGGCTTCCATGCCCGAGACTCCGCCGCCGATTACAAGGGCGGCTTTGCTTATCTTTAAAGAGACCTGATGGAGCGGTTCACTATAAGCTGCCTTGGCAACCGCCATGCGAACCAAATCCTTGGCCTTTTCGGTGGCTTTTTCCGGATTGTCCATGTGAACCCAGGTGTTGTGGTCCCGAATATTGGCCATTTCAAAAAGGTATTTGTTCAAGCCGGCATCACGGATAGTTTCTTGAAACAACGGCTCGTGGGTGCGCGGTGAGCATGACGCCACAACCACCCTGTTGATACCTTTTTCCCGTATTATTTGCTTGATGTGGTCCTGATTGTCCTGGGAGCATGTAAACAGATTATCCTCCACATGGATCACATGGGTCAGATCCCTGGCATAATCCCGTATTGCCGGGACGTCCGCCACTCCGCCGATATTGATTCCACAGTTACACACGAATACGCCAATCCTCGGTTTCTGTCCGGTCACATTCTCTTCGGGGGGCATTTCCTTTACGCGGGTAAGAGACCACCTGGCATGGGAAAGGTTGCCGGTTGCGGCTGCCGCAGAGGCGGAAGCCTCCATTACCGTATGCGGTATATCCTTTGGCTCTTGAAAAGTTCCGCAAACGAAAATGCCTTCCCTGTTGGTGCTTACCGGAGAAAGGCAGCTTGTTCTGGCAAATCCGTGGTTGTTAAGTTCCACCCCCATCTTTTCAGCAAGCCCCGCCACATCTTTACCCGGAGAAAGCCCCACGGAAAGGACAACCATGTCAAATCTCTCCTCTGCTCTTTTTCCTGATTCAGTAGCATATACGATACGGAGCTTGTCATCATCATCAGGGAAAACCGAGTGGATCCTCGATCGGATAAAACGGACGCCATGGTCTTCCTGAGCCCTCAGATTATACTTGTCAAAATCCTTACCATAGGTTCGCAGGTCCATGAAAAAAATCGCGGTGTCCAAAGGATCGTCACAGTGCTCTTTGGCTATCACCGCCTGTTTATTGGCATACATGCAGCAGACCGACGAACAGTAGCTGTTGTCACAGGTATTTATGTCCCTTGACCCTACACATTGCAACCAGGCTATTTTGGCCGGTGCCTTTTTGTCCGAAGGCCTGACTAAATCACCGGCAAAAGGTCCCGTTGCAGCAAGTATTCGCTCAAATTCCAGGCTTGTGACTATATTGGGAGATTGTTTGTAGCCATAAGTATCATATACGGAAGGATCATACACAGCACTGCCGGGAGCTATAAGTATCGCACCTGCATTTATAGTTAACTCTTTTTGTTTGTCATCAAAATTAATTGCATCGGAAGGGCAGAATTTCTCACAGGCTTTGCATTTCCCCTTTTTAAAATAGATACAATTTTCATCAATAGCGTACTTTAATGGGACCGCCTGTGCGTATTTCAGATAGATAGACTTGCGTTTGCCAAGACCGGCGTCGTATTCATTTAAGACTTTTTTAGGGCACTTTTCAGCACAAATACCACAGGCAATGCATTTATCCACGTCAACATATCGGGGATGCTGCGTGAGTTTGATTTCAAAATTTCCTTGTTCCCCGGAGATGCTTTGCACTTCTGACAAGGTTAGTAACTCAATGTTAAGATGCCGGCCGACCTCGACCAGTTTTGGTGATATGATGCACATGGAACAGTCATTGGTTGGAAAAGTTTTGTCCAATTGTGACATGACGCCACCGATGGCCGAATTTTTTTCAACCAGATAGACGAGGTAGCCTGAATCAGCCAGGTCCAAAGATGCCTGGATTCCCGCAATTCCGCCTCCAACGACCAGAACAGAACCTATGGCTTGTTTTGACATTATTACGTCCTCCTTTGCCCGGAAGCTCTCTGCTATATTCTCCGGTATGGGATATTCATCGGCAAACAGCCGGCTAAGGGCTCACTCAGAAATAACTTCACATTTTATGCGCCGATGCATCCCGCCTGGCTGCGTTGCGAAAACTCGGAATATCCAGATATTCCTGCGCTTTCGCGCCTTGCCGGCCGGGCGCTTCAACGCCTAAAGATTGCGAACTTATTTCTTCGTGAACCCTAAAGCCCGACCTTTGCAAGGTCCGGCCCGAGGTAAGCCCTTTCGTTTTCCCCCAACACCCCCATGGCCAGGCACATTATGGTCCAAATATGTACGACATGGTAATTGCCGCCGTAAAATTCACCGATATCTTCCATCTGACCATGGCAGTTGTGGCATGGCGCGAACACATAATTTGCCCCTGTTTTTATGATCTGGTCAAATTTAACCTTGCCGTATGCCCGCCGCTGTTCGGGCAGTCCCGCCTGCAATGCACCGCCGCCGCCGCCGCAGCAGAAATTGTTCGTTCCGCAGGGGATCATGTCCACAAAATTTTCCTCTCCGACAATTGTTTTAATCACAAACCGCAGATCGTCGGCCATCAGTTCTCCCCAGGTTTTTCTGACGATGTTACAGGGGTCCTGTAGGGTGAATTTAATTTTAAGGTCCCTGTTCCAGTCGGAATTTACCTTCAGTTTTCCTTCTCTTATCCACTGTGCATACAGGGTGATGATACTTGTAAATTCGAAGTTGTGAGGTATATTGAATTTTTTCAATCCTTCCAGGATTGCAAAGAATGAATGCCCTCATTCGGTATTGACAACAACCTTTGCACCAAGGTTGTTGTCGATATGGTAGACGAACTCTTCAAGAATATACTTCCATCCCTCCTCATCGGCAAGAAACAGGCAGTAATTTTCCCCTGCCCACATGACCGACGGGTAGGTCCAATCGGCTTCAACCATGTGAAGTATCTTCCATAACGGTCCCAACTCGTCCGGCTCCGTCACCGGTTCGCGCGAATTCTGATTAATGACGAGGTGGGCTCCCTTCCGGTCTACAGTGACCTTAAGATCCTTGAACTTGGGATCGTTTTCCTGTATCTCTTCGGCAACATCCTCCACGACCCATATAAAGTCCTTGGAAGGAACCCCCATGGCATTTCCCGCCCGGATATGCTGATCGCAGGACCCTCTGATACCTTTGGGAGCTTTGTCCCTGGGCCATGATCTTCTCACACTATAGACAAGTTTTGGAATATTGATTTTCATCGGGCATGCTTTGAAACACCTGGCACACATGGTACATACCCATGCCCATGGTGTTTTCCTGACTTCATCATCCATCCCCAGCAACACCATTCTCACAAGCTTCCTCGGATCCATGTCCAATAGCTCCGATGCGGGGCATCCTCCCGTGCAAGCCCCGCAGGTCAGGCACAAATCCAGATTGGCCTCGGGAATACTTGCCTGAACACTCTCCTTAAAATCACAATATAGTTCATCCAATTCGATCGGTGATGTCATCTCATTGACCTCCTTTATTGCTGACGCTGATAACTGCACTTCGGAACTTTAATGTACTGTTTGAAGGAAAATTTAGGGGCTTTGCCCCAATTGGAATAATGGAATGATGGAGTAATGGAATGATGGGTTTGAAGGAGTTTTTTACAATTAAAATGGTTTATTTCCGCTTTTATCCCCAATATTCCGGCATTCCAATATTCCATTATTCCATGACCGAGTTAAAAATATAATTCTAAAAAAGAGCTTTATTTTCAATAAATTGTAGAATTTCCGAGACGTTTAATGATACGGTTTACAATTACCGAGCTTTGATGCACTACAAAAACTGCGACCGAAATGTATAGCGGTCTGGTGTCAGCCGTACAAAGAAATTATGCCTGAAGTTGCAGGAGGAGTTTCAATATCGGAACGGAAAATTCAACTATTAATCGGCATACATTTTTTGTCTGGTGGCATACACAATCTTATCACCACAATGTGGTACTGTCAACTATTTTAGCAAGCGGATTTCTCGATCGAAACTATTTAAGCTTGGCTGCATCCATGTACAGTTTCAGTTTGTCCACTCCTCCGAATGTAATGATGTGAACCCCCTGGCAAAGATCCTTCAGGCCCTTTACCGTATCGGCAAAAAGATCAATGCTTGCCCTTTCCAAGTCCCAAGACCCCGACAGTTTCTTAATGACCCCGTCAGGTACCAGCCCTGATTTGAAGTGACGGTTGATGAACCTGGCCATTCCGGCGGTTCTTAAGATCATCACTTCTGCGATTACGGGTATCTGAAAGGGTTTCACCTGCTTGATAAACCTTTCAAACTGATCGAGGTCGAAAATGGGAGTCGTGAGAAAATATTGGGTCCCCATATTTCCCATGGTTTCCATCTCCTGCATGCCCTTTTTCGGAACATTTTTACCCCAGGGGGTCTCCACGCCCGATCCGAGGACAAATTCGATGTTTGAAGCCAATGTATTACCATCAATGGAATGACCTCCCTTTATATGATCGAGTACCGATGCCAGCTTACCTGAATCCACATGAAAGAACATGGTCTCTTGAAGGCTGTCACCGGTGATTCGATAATCTTCTGTAAAGACAAGGAGATTTTCAACGCCGGTCTCATGGGCATTTGTAAGGTCCTTTTGAAGCTGAATGCGATTTTTATCGCGGGTTGTGGTCTGGTAAATGGCGTTAAACCTGTTATTCTGAAGGATTTCACATGTTTTAATGCTGTCTCCCACAATCCCTTCAAGCTCCACTTCCATTACAGATACACCGTCCACGCGCCCTTTTATTCGTTTCAGATCCTCAACCAGGTTTTCAGGATTATCATCCTTCATGGGTGCCTGGATTTCGGAAGTAATAACAAATTTCTTTCTTGTCAGTGCGTCTTTAAGTTTCACAGTTTGCCTCCTTTCATGGCGGTCCGAGAACTCGGGCCACTATTTGAGCTCCAGTAACCGGGCAACTTCCTCCTTCAGTTGAGGGAGCGGCAAAGGTTTGGAAAAGCAGACATCGGCGCCATGGGCCTTCATTTCCTTAAATTTTTCCTCGTCCAGATAAGCGGACAAAACTACAATTTTTGTATCCCGGGTGAGCTCATTTGACTTGACTTTCCGGCAAACTTCGTTTCCTTTGATATCGGGCATCATTATATCCAGAATCATCAGATGGGGGTGAAAGTGATTGACCTGGAGTCCTGCCTCAAACCCGTCGGAAGCGGAAATCACATCGTAATCGTATTCATCCTCTTCAAGGGCCTGAACAATTGTTTCCACAATAATAGGATCGTCATCCACGACAAGGATCCTTTTTCTTTCATCTTTCATCTCTTCGATCGGAATTGGGATTCCCTGCTTTTTCATGAATTCCTCCAGATCCGTCCTTTTTATTCGCCGATGCCCGCCAACCGTCTTGTATGCATTTATATGGCCGGCTTCTATCCAGTTGATGATAGTTCTTGAAGAAACTTTACAATGCTTGCTCGCTTTGAAAACGGTAAATGTATCATCCATATCCTATCCTCCTTGAACCTTTAAATAACTTCATAAACGACGGTCTGGTTCTGTTAAAAGTGAAAGGCCCCGGAAAAGGAAACGGGGTTTTTCAGGATTAAGCCTACATCAGGCAAGTGATGTTTCGGCTCTGATGTTCAGCGTGTGAGAGGAAAAAATATCCCATTCAACATATTTCCCAAAACTTCAGAGAGAAAATCGCGACGGCCGAAAAAAAGCCCGCTTTTTATAAATTGTTACAATCAGTATACCTGCTAAAAAAAGAATGTCAAGATAAAAATTATAAAAACTAAAATAATTAAAATATCTATACCATAAAGGGATAAAAATCTAAATAAATATATAGTTATTTTATTTATATTAGGTATTACAAATATATTGCTGACGTTTCACTTTCTGGAAAAGACCGCACCGCACCTTTTCCCTGTCTTGATATCGATCAATGCACTTGGAGAGTGTTAAATGAAATATTTATCTCAGGAAAGAATCTCAGGAAAGAATAGGGTAGGTAACGACATAGGGAAAAGACATAAGAGGAACAGTTTTTCTTGCAAGGGTCATCAGCAGGGTCAACTGTTATGAATTCGGTGGTTTTTTCGGAGGGCTCAGGGGCTGTAATTAGAGATTTAATTCATCCTTTGGCTATGATAAAGGTTAACATCCATAATATTTTAATGATATATTGTCAAAGGCGAAGATCATCCAAAATCTGCTGCTGAGAGGCGAACCTTGGTGCAACCTAAGTTGAGCGATTTTTTGCGAAGAGATGTGCTGAGATCTTGATGCATAAGGATTCGCGAAAACCGAAGGCATACCCGATGAATAAAAACGATTATGTTAGAGGAAGATAATCAATAATGTTAAATTTCTTAGGTATAGGATTTATATTAGGCCTGTCCGCAGGTTTTGCCCCGGGACCACTTCTTACGCTTGTAATTTCTGAAACGCTTCAACACGATATAAAAGCGGGGGTTAAAGTCGCGCTTGCTCCAATTATTACCGACTTGCCAATTATCATTTTTACTTTGTTCATATTGGTAAAGTTATCCGGTTTCCATAAGGTATTAGGCGTTATTTCATGTGCGGGTGGATTTTTTGTCCTATATTTGGGTTTCCAAAGTATACGTACGAAAGGAGTTGAACTGAACTTGCAAGGGATGAGACCCAACTCCTTGACAAAAGGAATAATAGTAAATGCCCTAAACCCTCATCCTTATCTGTTTTGGTTTAGTGTTGGGGCGCCCACAGTAACCAAAGCAATGAACCAAGGCATTTTTGCCCCTCTTGCGTTCATCGGCAGTTTTTATGCCTTGCTTGTTGGATCAAAAATCGTGATCGCTTTAGTCGTCGGCAAGTCCCGATCGTTTTTAACCGGCAATGTCTACATTTATACCATGCGTTTTCTTGGCATGGCCTTATGTGCGTTGGCAGTTATTCTTTTTTGTGACGGTTTTAGGTTGTTAGGATTCATATAAGGCTTAACCCTAAATAATCGTAAACAAAATGGGAAAAATATTTGATTCATTCAAATTTAGATTGACAGCAAATGCAGTGAAAACAAAAAAACTTGATTTTGTGACGGCAATGAGTTGTAATTCACTACGGCGATTAGCCCGACCACTCTATTTTATGCTCATTATTGAAAGGATCAAAGATGATTAAAGAAATTTATTTTTTCAGCTTTTGTTTTCCGCGCAATTCGGAGCTTTTCTGTGAAGACTAATCCAAAGATCGATATGGCGGAAATCCGACGCCTATCCAAGTTAAGCGTAGAAAAAATCCTGGAAAACTCGTCGGTTGTAGATATCAACCTTGAAAACTATTGGAGTATCGTTCGCGGGCGAAAAAAGCCACTGGTTGTATTTTTTTACTCGAACAATGATGAATCTTCACAACGCGTGGCAACATTATTTAAATACATTTCATCTGATTATACAAACAATATTGCATTTACCCGGGTTAAAGTTGTTGAAAACGGAAAACCGGATAAAGCAACAGCAACAAAGCTGGCATCTGACTTTGGTCTAGATAAGACGCCGGGCATTTTGTTTTACGACAACACGGGTACTGAAATGGCGCTCGAAGATGAGGACTACCTTAACCCTGATTTTAAAGAATTTCGTACGCCTAAAATGCTTTTATGGAAAACATATTATTCAGCAGTACGAAAAGAGATAGATCAATTGATTGCGGTTTAACAATTTACTGCCTGAATTTCGCAAAATCCAGGTACTAAATAGGAATAAACCGTTTTCAAATCTTGAGGCTTTGGTTTGCACAACCGAGCCTGTTCGGCGCGAGTTTTACCCATAATCTGCATCCGGTTGGTTAACCGCTCTATTTCCTATCTTCTTTATCCATGACATCCCGGCTCCAGGAGATTGCAGCTGAGACCCTGGGAAATCCAAGGATTGAAACAAGGAGTATGAGGGCATGATAGATTTCTTCTTTTGTGACCCCCGCTTGAAGTGCTCTACGAGTATGAGAATGAACCGAACCTTCTGATTGGATTGCGGCAGCTGCTGCAAGTTGAATTAGATTTATTGTTTTCTCATCTATAGGACCCACACGTCGAATGGTTGAACCGAGATTCTCCAGAGCGGAAATAGCCTCGGGGAAAAGCTCGGATAGTTTGTGGTAATGCTTACTGGGTATTTTTTGCTCTGACATGGGAAACCTCCTTTAGTTAATATTAATATCTAATTTCGTAGGCGTTCACGGGTTCAAAGGTTCAGGGGTTCAAGGTTCCATTCTCGTTCCCGGACTGCATTTGGGATGCGTATTTACGAGAAAAACGTCAATTTCGTCAGGCCTAATCCAAAATTTGAAGCCAAGTTGGCAATTACTTGGGAAAATGAACGTTTGTAACGAGGACCTTCGGATCTTCAATGCCTTCTTTGTCCTTAACCCTGAACGTTGAACCCTGAACCTGTGAACGGTTACCTAATTTCTATGATCAAGAAAACACAATTCATCCGCTGTTATTGGTCCTAATCTGCACGACTGTTCCCTATTGCTTAGAAGTCTTTCAGGAACCCTGGATCATACTCTTCCAGCCATGATGGAACATCCCCTTTCCCGCCAATTTTCTTGTTTATCCGTTCCAGTACTTCCCAGAGTTCACTGAACTCCGGGGCGATGCTCCATTCCTCGGGCATGGTAGCGAAGTCCTCACCGTTACGGACATAGCGGTAGCAGTGGACGGTGCAGCCCCGGTACTCCTGGTCCGGTTTTTTCCATCGAACGAAGTTTCCCGGGAAAATTCCTGCCACCCGCCAGCCGTCCTTAATGCACCACTTTTGGGAGATGTCGTGCCAGGTCTCCAGGAAGGTGGTGAAGTATTCCGCCCCTGAGGACAGGGCAACCTTCCAGGTGATCGCCCTCAAGTTCTGCATGATTTTCTTAAGTCGATAATCGGGAAGGGTGGCTGCAAAAGTGAACTCAACCTGGAGGTTCTTTTCGACCTTTGTGAGCATGGTTGCCGAGACCACCTTGTCGGTTTCGAGTTCTACCACCACGGGCATGCAATACACCTTCCTCCGGCTATCTTCTTCCCAGCTTTCGTCGAGAGCAATAAGCTCCTCGTATTTTTCCGGCATGAGCACGAACTCGTGCGGGGAACCGTAAACTTCCGGGTAGGCCTTCCGGAAAACCGTGGCCGCAGAATTAATGAACCTTCGGGAGAGAACCTTGGCCTGGAACCTTCCCTCTTCAAAGGGCTCCGATTCGAACCGCTTCCAAACCACCTTTTTTTTTGCGATGGGCCTCGTTGTGCACGTGGTCCCCATTTCTTTATACGGGTTGCCTAATGTATTCATCACCTTAAAAATACAGAAAATATTTATTTGAGTCAATAATTATTCACAATTCAAGATTTGTTAACAAGAATTGGAGTTTTATGGATAGACACTACTCAATGTTTTCAAAAATCTGCATATAAAAATATTGTCCTACTTCTACCAAGGTTTTAGGTGTTAGATTTATTATCTCTTTTAACTCTTCAGGTGAAAACCTTATATCTAGAGGAGGTCCGAAGGGAGTGTCTTGTTTTTGTATTTCTATAATTGCCAAACGAGCCTTTGGTTTTAGTAGACGCTTTGCTTCTAATAAAAAGTTGGTTATTTGGTCCTCTGAAAAGCCATGGAGTACTGTTGAGAGATAGATCAGGTCTATTGATAATCCTTCTATGGGCGTTGTTTGGGTTATATCTGCTTCTATGGGTTCTATATTCGTTCCTTTTGTTTTTTGTTTGAGCGTTTTTATTGCCTCTGTGTCAGGATCCAGGGCATAGACCTTTCCCGTATTGTTGAGTATTTTCGAGAATTCCTTTGCCATGTAGCCGTTTCCACAGCCGGCATCAAGGATTGTTTGACCCGGAAGGATATCCAGCTCTTTTAGTATTATGTCTTTGTTTAGGAAACTTTCTGATGTTTTTCCTCTATGGCGGTGAGCCGTACTTACGGGTTTTTCATCTTTCAATGTTTCTGAAAGATTTGATTCCTTGTCCATTTTATTCTCCTCTTTTAGAAGCTGTTTCAAATCCTCCCGTTCTGTATAGGGGTGTTAAAACTGAAGGCCCAAAATTGTTATAACTTACCGGCAAAAATGCCGACAAAAGATTTACAATGGGTTTACAATACCCGAAATGTGGGTTTTATCAAAGATGTTTTGATAAAATTATTTCGTGCAAAACTTTTTTGAAAAAATGTTTTTTTGCGGATGATTTTTTTTAAAAAAAAGTAAAATTTTTTGATTTTTCTCCTCAATCTTAAGATTTAAAAATTTATTTATCAATTTTTTGTGCCAAGTTTAGTGGATTATTTATGGTGCCAACGGGCACTGATGAAAAAGGATATCACAACCAAAAAACCGACTTCAAATTTCAAAATAAATTGCAGATATCAACAGTGTGGATTACTGGAAGAATACAGCAGGGGAAACTACTAACTATCATCATCATTTGTTTTCTCAGTTGCATTTGCCCAAAAACTGGATTCGGCAAAGCTGTCATGCCAGTAAATTGGAGCAATAGCTATGGCTGTATCGGTAGATGCTGCAAGCACCAACAATTCGATATCAAATGAGAATGTCCTTACCTTGGTTTTCAAAAGTATTTGTCTTAAAAGTTTTGAATTAAAAGCCTTGAGACCACATTGAGTATCTGTGATTTTCCCTGTTTGCGGAAACAGTTTTGAAAACACAAGTCCCCGCAAGCCGACCATTCGACGATCGAACTCAGTCAACCCTTGAACTTCTCCGTTCTTCCCCCATGGACCGCGACAAATACTCCCAGCGTCATAGCGTGACGCAATAGTAAGCATGGTTTTATCGTCTTGTTTTCCCAATAAAAGTCCAATTTCATTAACAGGTGTTGCCATATCAGCATCTGTAAAGACAACTATATGCGGCTTATCACCTTCGGAATAATTTTCCAATGCTTGCCACATACCATATTGAATAGATCCTCCTTTTCGGCTGTCACTTGTGGATTTTAATCCTTTAATAACCACTGACTGTCTTTTGATGCCATCGTCAAGATAAAGTACCTTTACATTTTTGTATCCTTCTTTTTCAATAATTTCCTGTGCTTTTTTCCCACTCTGTTTTGGACAGCCATCATCAACAAGAATCATGTTGAAATTAAGAGGCGAATCTTTCAATAGCCACTCCATTTTTTTTATCTTACGTCGGACAAAATCTTCACCATTGGGGTTATCACTGCTTTTTGGAAGAATCCGATTGTGCTCATTATACATGGCGAGTACCAGTGATACATGTAGAGGATAATCTATTTGCTTCACATACATTTTGGAAAGAGCTTGCTTTGAAACCAGAAGCATTGCATTTTTATACTTCTCTGGACGGGAAGTTATCCATCTGTCAAGATTTTGAAGAGCAGAAGTCTCTGGGTATTTGTTCAATAAGTCAGTGGCTGCTTCAAAAAATAGATTATCCTGACTGCTGTCGGTCAGGTCTATTTCATCCGGGAGATTTTTAGAAAGCATAGCTATAGTAGGCTCCCATGAAGGGTCAACATCTGCTTCTGGATAGGATGTTGTCTTATCTTTCAGAATAAACCCATCCAGTATGAATGGTAAGTTATTCGCTATCTTTTGAAATTCTTCAAACTTCAAATTTAAAATAAAATCTGCAAGTTCCAAAATGGATAAAACATCATATTCTTCTGGTATCAAGTACTGATATATATTACCCATAGTAGCAAATTGCCGAATCATTTTATAGTAATTTCTTGCGCTTTCTACACTTCCTTCTAGTGTGTTTGGTTGTGGAAAGTTTATTGTTTCTTTAAACAAGGCAACAAGTTGTTTTGCAGATACATCCATCAAAATTTTCCTTCAAAATTATGACATCAAGCATATTGAACGCTATTAAATTCTGCCGGGACGCCTATAACCCGGATAGCTCCCACATGCCTTTCATAAACCCGACCGCAAAGCAATACTTTATACTACAATATCGACTTAAACTGGGCTTCTTGTACAAGAGCATAACTATTATTATACGACCTAAAAATATAGTGAAACGCTTATAATTATTAATACGTTAGCCGCACATTTAACTGTATTGATAGATTTTTAAATAACTTGCCAGAACAACAACCTGAAATCAATTCTTGTTCATTACATATATCAATAAAATCAAAAAGGCAAACCCTGTGAAATGGATTTGCCCTTATTGAAAAATGATATCATACGAATTTTGGATATGATACGTGTGTTTTATAGCAGTTATCAATGGTTTCGGATAGATGATTTCTTAACCCAATCAATACCCTTCAAGTGATGGTCTGGGTTCACGATTCAAAGCAGGAATTAAGCATCGAGTCTATGTAAGAGCTGCCGATAGGTATGGGATTTTCTGACTTAATTCCAGGCCCGAAGATGAGGATCTGCTCAAGTGAGATACTCGTTACATAAGCTAATTGCCGGGTTGACATTACGATCTTCATTCTGTATTTGGGTCTTTGTTGAATGGAGCCGGTTGGGGCTTGGTACCGCATCAGTTGCGGCACAATATATTGTTACTTATCCCCAGTCGTCACACAACCCTATCAACCTTGGTTTTTTTGCTTGATCCGCTCTCAAAAAGCGAATTCTTATCCCTTTGAAAATTCATCGCATTTTGAACATTTAAACTCATATATTGGCATATTTTCTACGTGCGTAATTTAATTATCAACCTTTTAATTATTGTATTTCTTTGCTTTTACTAGAGTCATTATAAAATCTCGTCTAGTAAACGCTCTAATTTTCAATTCAACTCTTTCTACTAATGCTTTAAATTCTTCTACTGTGAAATCCTTCTTAAATTCATTTTCCATTTCTTGTAATATGTTCAAACCATCTTTTAAATTTTGAACATATAAATTCGTCAAATCCTTCAACAAGAAAATAGTAAAACCAGAATTTCCCAAGTCTGATAATAACTCATGCGGATATTGATCGTGATGATTAGAAGTTTTCCTATATTCAATAACCTCATCAGGTACAGATTCTCGTTCTCTACACCACTCTATAATTGCTAAAGTTCCCCCTGGTTTTAAGAAAGAGTAAAAATTATTCCATACTTTTTTTCTTTCATTTTCAGGAATATACAATAATGTTTCTCGAATCCATATTAAATCAAAATGGTTTTTGTTAAATTCTGTAAAACGTAAATCACCTTGAATAAATTCAACTTTCTTAGATTCATCTGATGTCTGTCGTTTTTTACAAATATCTACCATATCTCGTGATAAATCTAAACCTATCACCTGAGCACCAAAATACTTATTAAAATAATGGGTAGCTGCTCCTAATCCACTACCAACTTCTAATACATTTTCTATGTTATCTAATTCTAATGTTTTAAATAAAAGATCCAACACTTCATAACCACCAGGACTATGAAACCCTCTTCCATAATATTTCTCCGAACATAAAATACTTTTTCTTGAATATCTATTCTTCATTGCTATCCTCCAAATCCTTGTATATATTCTGCATCATATGACAGTAACCAAGCTTAACAACTCTTATTCTATGCATACTCTCTGTGCAATCTCTTTCATTGAACGTTCACGCACATTTCCAAATAAGCCTCTTTGTTCCTCTGCATCAGGGCATATTAAGGCATCTCCATTATTTCGTAAAACCAAAGCAAAAGTATAAATTGCACATGATTCTCAGGTGTAGTGGATGGAGCAAACAAAGTATTATATTTATAAGCCACTTCTTTCAGTTTTTCAGATGGTGTCAATTTCCCAAATTTGACGCCACATCTTCTGATTAACGTAGAGTCTGAAAATCTGGATGCTAAGAAATCTGAAATGGTTTTAAAGGGTACATTGTCAATTTTTACATCAACAGCAGCCTTTGAAATAGATAATTCATTGAAATTGGGTGACCACATGGTACGATCTGTATATTGAAAGGCAAGCCCTTCTAAACTTATATCGATAATCGGAGCGGATTTGACAATACGGGGTTTGATTAATTTAAAAAGACGAGGCTTATGAAATTTAGCAAAAGCTCCTTCAGCTACCTTGAAGCGATTATACTTCCTGCGCTCAGCAAAATTACTTCTGATAAACATAACAGAAACTTACGGTGTTTAAAAAACATTTTTTATGTTGACTAAAAAATGGGCGATGATTACATCAACCTATTTAAAGAGACTTTAGAAATTAGAGGTGGCAACTGGAGAAATAGGCTTTCCTGTATAATTAAATTTAGCTAATTTTCAAATAAAAAGCAAGAGTGAATTTAATAGCTTAAAATACCTGTTGCAGAAAAGGTATAATGTTAGCTCTCGGGTTTGTTTCGGGGAAATAGATCAATGCAGATTTTCAAGATATTGTGGCGGAACCCTAAAGGTGAAAATGCTTGATTCCTTGCATCAATCGTGAATCGCCTAAAAATGAAGATTCGGAACCAGCATCATCACCGAATCTTTTTCATTAAAAGTGGATCATGGATTCTGGGGATAACTTGCCAAAAACGCAGGTCCAAGCACTTCAATTTAAAGTTCATATATCGTATTTCCTATAAAAATGCAAAAAAAGGCAAACCCCTCAAAAAGAGTTTACCCTTATGATATTCAAAAACACAATGTCTCAAAAACTATGACGAGCTTTGATCTATAGCAGTAAATCACAGGTCTTTGATTGAAGCTTTCCAAGCAAGATCTAAACCATATTAGAGTATGTCCACTCATCTGTTTAGGAGCGGGATTGACCTGGGGTTGTATGATCTATAAGTCGATATAGCCTCTCTTCCTGATTTTCAGAATCGATCCGGCCCTTTAAAGTATGGTTTCTGCTGACATTCTCCCGATGCAGAATAAACATCCTGCCTGATCAGACTCGACCAGCCAAAAGCCTCTCCGGCACGATCCACGGTATAAACCATCCGCCCGGTCTCACCCTGATAGCCAGTTTAACCCGTCCTTTGATAAGAATATAAAATCTGACTGCGGGATCTCCCTCAGAAAGAGAAAGTCTCCTTTGTGATAAGATTCTTTCTTTTTCCCCAATATTCATAACTTCCTTCACGAAACTCCTCTTTTCATACCCCCAAAAAAGATCTGATTGCTGGATATACATGGCCCCCTTCCTCCGATGACCACTGAACTGCCAAGAAAAATACGGTAAATCCCGCAGTTATCATAATGTGAGTAAAATTAACTATTTCATCCAGAATGGTTCTTTTCCGTAATCTCTGCGTCAATCTGCGGAATTATTTATCCCCGCCGCAGGGCGGGACGCGGTGTTCCTGATTTCCTTTGACCTTGCGAAAAATTGCTAATTTCTGCATTGAAACTTAATTTGTGCCCAATATAAATTTATGGATGGGCACTAACTAAAAAATAAAAATGGATTAGGTGCCAATTCATAAAAAATTCCCCCTAAAGAGGTGAAACACCGCCCCTTTAGGCAGGATATGGGCATATTTTAGGAAACCTATTTCTCATAATCATCCTCAATGTCCAAAAGTTCGGATAATAATAAATAACGGTCAA
Source organism: Desulfobacteraceae bacterium Eth-SRB2 (assembly GCA_004193595.1). Classification (GTDB taxonomy): domain Bacteria; phylum Desulfobacterota; class Desulfobacteria; order Desulfobacterales; family UBA11574; genus S5133MH16. The sequence continues at coordinate 277,243 of RPGQ01000002.1, read as the reverse complement.
AAGTTGCGGTTAATCAATCTTAACAGATCGAAAAGCAGAAAATCGTTGTCAGATTCTGATCGATAATGTTGGAGATAGCACAGATCTTCAAACCAGCCAAAAAGTTATTAGATCCATTACATATCACCGGTTGACCTATTTTGTGTGATCACGCCAAGACACCTAAAAACTGCCAACTGCTTAGCGGGGTCGTGTCAACCCTTATGAATCTTAGAAATTTAGGGGCGTCTTTCTTTTAACGCTTTTTTGAATAGGCTCTTAATGGACCAGCGGGGGCATTTGAACAGAAAGTTACGGTTTTGAATTAGAGTCGGGCGGGATAATCCCGAACCCCGACCGATCTGGATCGGTTTAAATGGCGTCAAGAGGACTTTTTACACCCATTAAATTCATTTGAGATAAATGAGTGTATACCATCGTAGTTTTTACACTGGCATGTCCCAGGAGTTATTGGACGGTTCGGATATCATAGCCGCTTTCTAAAAGATGGGTGGCGAAGCTGTGTCTCAACGTGTGCACTGTGATCCTTTTGCTGATACTACCTCGCTTTGTTGCCCGCTTGATGGCCCTTTGCAGATTGGACGGGTGCAGATGATGTCTTCGTATGGTTTTGGATCTCGGATCGACTGACAATTTTTGTGAAGCAAACACCCACTGCCAGTGCCATTCTTTTCCGGCATTGGCATATTTACGTTCCAGGGCATGGGGCATATAAACGCCAGGGACTTTGTTTTTCTGGTCTTCATTATACAAGACCCAGGCCTTTCGGATATGATTGCTCAGATCTTCTTTAATTTGAGTCGCCAGAAGGGTTTCTCGATCTTTGTCACCTTTGCCGGCCCTGACAATCAATTAGGGCTTAAATTCATCCATGATGGCCTGGGCCAGTTTGGATCATTTTATTTCGATTTGGTGACCATATTGAAAATATGTCGTTTTGTAAACCGCGATAGAATATTACCTGGAAAATTCGCCAAAATCCATGAACCTCCCGAAGCTTGCCTGATGGTCGGTAACGACCCCATTAATGACATGATTGCGACCAGGGCCGGATTAAAACCCATTTGACCGACGACAGCAAAGATTCTGGCGAGTGACCTTAGATGAGCGAAGATCTGCTAAAAGATCAAATCCTGGATATTCCGAACCGGACTTTAAAGGCCCTTTGTCGGATGTGCGTCTTCGTGGTTCAACGTTACTCTGAAAATCCATCCGTAATTACGCGACAGACGTACTTCGTAAATAAATTAGGGGCCAACTGGTGATAAAATATAACCAGTCTGGCTGTTTGAGCAGGTTAGTAAGTTTTAATAAAACAGCGAGTTATAGAATTTGTCATATAAACGCATGATGGCGCCTTTTGTAAGCATTGGGTATTCGGTGAGAGTTGAAGACATTGATGACAGCTTGAAATATTAGAGAAAACATGGGCGATATAAGAATGACCGAGAAATTCGGACGGACTACGATTGTGAAGTAGCGGGCCTTCCCGCGGAGAGATGGGGAGAAGCCGGTATTTAAAAGCTGACGATGAAGAAATTGGTTCTAAATCAGGACAATCAATTAGGGCTTAAATTCATCCATGACATTTCCTCCTTTCAAATGGGGTTGTTATGCCGCAGCGGTATAACATGCCATATGGGCGTCAAAAGCCGCTTGGCTATTTTTTTAATATTTCTTCAAGATGTGAAACACAATAATATTGTTGATAATTTTTAAATATGATAAAAATGAAATAGCTGAAGATGAAATTTAACTTTTTAATGTGCACGGTTATTGCATTTTCTCGCTATCTTCGATTTTCATTGCTTCGCGAGAAAACTATCCAATAAATATGTTAGTGTCTGTAATTAAGAAGAAACATGTCAAAAATTGAGAGTTTTCATGAGAGATATGTCTGTCAATAATCCCTATGGCATAGATTTTCACCTATAAGAATGAGCCTTGGTCTTCTATGGACATATTTTATTAAATCCATTAGTTATTTTGACAGAACTAAAATGCCACCAGCTTCAACATTATGATTTAAACCATGTGACGACTTGGTCTTTACGAAGGTTATACTATAAAGAAAAGGAGCTGGATGTGATTTATTCAGCTTCGAATGTACGTGCATCTCAATGCAAACTGCATTGTACAACGGCATTCAGGGAAGCTAACAGATAATAACGCCGGTGTTCTCTTTGAAAGAAAAAGCCATCTGGTGAATACAGGCAGACCAAAATGGGTCTGCCTTTTTATTTTCCGTTTATCATATGTCCTTCAACTTGCCGGAAACATTTAAAACGTGTAATAACTCTTCTTGGGGCTAACATCATAGCATCACCCGTAGCAGATTTCGCCTTTACGTTCCTTCTTTTCTCTTTACACAGAATTTACCAAATCCGAAACCAACACATCCTCACCGATTCCAGTTCACTTTTTATGATCTCTAAACAGGTTTCTACGATTTCTGAGGATTTATTCTGGTTAGACCGATCTATTGTGAATGGATTCTACGATTTGAGCTTTGTTAGGTCATGATAAGGTCTCCTTTTTGTCTATAAATCCAAGATAAAATTGTTGTTCCAAGTATTATGGCAAAATGCCAAAAATCTATGGGTTTGATCGGATAATGAGTTAAGATACCAATCAGAGAATTTATCATAAGCCTTTAGGGTTTATGAAAATAAATAAAACCTTTAGCCATACCTAAAAACTGATTATTCTTATAAACCATGGATGACAAGTGGCTGATGCAGAAATTAAAAAGAGGATACCAAATATAAACGGTAGAATAGCGCATTTTATAATATATTCCCTTTTAATGATGCTTTTCCCAACATTTCTGGTTTCGCGGGTATAAAGAATCGTACAACATCCAACAAAAGATCCAGACTGCTAATTGCATAAAGAAACCATTTCATGTTCGAATTCCTTTTCATATGATTAAACCTGAATTTTTCTTATAAACTCATATTAATTACGTAACTATAATATTCTCATTAATTTTCAGGCAAAAATTACCGCAAAGTCAGCAAACAATACATGAACTGTATATTCTCAATCTCCGATGAGCTTTGGTCAAGATTTTCTAGGTACAAGATGCTGTATTTTTAATATTCTTGACAGTTTTTTGTTTGTGATATGGAAATCTCATAAATTGAAGCTCTGCATTGAGTCGTCGATGCGTTCAATCCGCTTTGGCGACAAAGCGTGGTGCGGGATATCAAAGCGGGGTTCAGATTTCGATAACCAGTCCAATGGGACAATGGTCTGAGCCAAAATAATACTATTGTCGATAAAACCTTTAACCTGTAGCCGTTATCGATAATATCTTTGTAACAAAAATAATCAATACGCCACCCTATGTTTCCTGCTCCTGTCTTGAATCGATAGGTCCACCATGAATATTTTATGGCATCCGGATAAAAACATCTGTGAGGTGTCCACATAGCCATTTTCAATAATCCTATCGAGCCAATCACGCCTCTCGATTCTTAAAACCCGGATTTTTTTCATTGGGTTTGGGATTTTTTCAAATCAATCTCATTATGAGCTGTATTGTAATCTCCGGTAACATAAGGCTTCGGCCCTGGTTTCGATATTCACGGGCATATTTGAAAAAATTATAAAAATCGAGTTTGTACTGAAGCCGTTCTCGCTCATTTTGACCGTTAGAAAATAAATGCCAAAAATATAAAATCATCAAAAAATCCATCCTCGATAACTGACCCTCGCTATCGAATTTCGGCTCTCACCAATATTGTAATTAATTTTCTTAGCTCAATCCGGGTATAGGTGCAGACCCCACTGTATCCTTTACCGTGGTGCATAACCAGAATGATTTATAGCCGGAAATATTTTTCTCATCTCATCCGTAAGCTGTGAATCCTGAATTTTGTTTCCTGAATGGCAAATATATCACCCGTTTGAATAATGTAAAAATCCTTTTAATGGCCGCTCGGAATGCCGCTCATATTCCAAGAAATCAGTTTTATTTTCTTTTTCTTCGGTATATCAGACTCTCCCACACGGCTGTCTGTTGAGTATAAATGACCTTGTAAAACGCCCCTTTTGGCTCAATTTCTGCGTCCCCGATAATTTGGATTATCAACAACAGGCTCAAATTTTAATCCTCGAAATACTCAATGTATTCCTGCCTGCCCTGTGAAATGCGGAGCTCATTTCTCCGGGGTAAAATTATCGCCTTCTGAACTTAAACAGGGAATTGATGGCTTCCGTAAAAGTCTGAACTCCCTTTAAAGCGTCATTCCGGCGAAGGCCGGAATCCAGTTACTTCAATAGTGTTCTGACGGATCAGGTCCAAAATGACGAGAATTCGATCCTTTTACTTACATCCATCAAAATTAACATTTTCAAAGGTCTCAGCATTTCCTTCTGAAATACACCCGTGTACAGGGTGTTAAACGAAACCTTAAAATTGCGATAAGCTCACCGGCAAGGTGCTTTACTAATGGCTTTACAATACCCGAAAATGTGGTTTTATCAAAGATGTTTTGATAAAATTATTTCGTGCAAAAATTTTATGAATTTTCAGAATTTTTAAAAATATTTTGTTAATTGTGAATAACTTCTTCCGTGATTTTAAAATTCGATATCACAACTATTAAACCACTTCAAAATACAAGATAGCAGATATTCAAACCATGCTTATCCGGTTGACACATACGTGCCCCTTGTCCCGTGCTCGGCCAGCGACGGGCGCGGTAGCGTCTTCGGCTCTCCTACTATCAGCCCGCAACCCGCAGCTTAGAGCATTTATGCACTGTTCTGTATCGGGTCAACCCAGATCTCAGCACCACTATCGGTTGTGGGTGGAAAACTACCTTTTCGGAGTTATAGCCAACCTGATAAGCACGATTTGGGGTCTTGAAAGGCAGAGCCAAACGACCCCTGCCTTTTTATCGGGCATGTGAAATAAGTGAAATACTTTTTATCTACTACTTTCTGGTATGGATAACGATTGGAAACCACCTCCCGATCTCTTGGTAGCTCGTTGTCGTAGATTACGGTCTCTTCGGCGGTAACTTCGTCCTCTCCCACTCAGTTCAGCCGTTTTCTGCAGTAAAAACTACCTATCTCAAAGCATTTAATTAGCAATTTTTCAGATATCCATTTGTTACATCAGGTCTTGCATTTTCTGCGATCTATTGAGATTATCTCATAAATATCGTGTTTTTTAAGAGCGTACAGCTTGCCAGTGTATTGAAATTTTTATAAAATGAATGAATTACAGATATCATAACCGATAATTGTCGATTAGTTCTTTTAAGTGGCTTCCCAGGAAAACGATAAAGAAGCTGAAGAACCAAATCAGGAAAGCGGCGTATGTGATTTTGAGAAATAGTTCCATGTCATTTCTATGATTACATTATTGAGAAAGCTATAATCCAATAGACGTCCCCAAAGTCCGTCACAAAATTATGCATGAACCGTTAACAGTGAGGACATTGTATATGCCTGGCTTCAAGCGTGCGTTGCAGGGTGCCTCACCAGTGCCCGTGCTTAAGTCTCCGAAATCCCAGCCAGAAATCACAGAAACAGGTGATCGTATAAATAGCTTTTTTGAAAAATAGCTGTAGTATTGTTGCATTTTTAAAGTGGCTTATATTTATATATGGAATGCCCAACAAGGCTAATTCTCGTGCCGAGATAAATCCGAATCGTTGGGATAAGGCAAAGAGTCTTTGAAATTCGATATCGTTACCCAGTGTGGTTACAGACATAAAAGCACTGGACAAATACCCTTTTTGCGGGCATGCCGTTATCATGGGGAAAAAGAAAAAAGAGTGGCAAAATGATGCGTATGTTCTGAAACTGTTCGATAAAAAGAGATTAACTGCGCGACGCCGTTACAAAATATTTGTTCAGAAAGGCATCCAGGATGGCAAGCGCCCCGAACTCACCGGAGGAGGACTCATCCGAAGCAGCGGCGGCTGGTCTGTGATCAAGTCTCTTCGGCGGGCAAACATTCACTTTAAAAGTGATGAACGTGTGCTTGGCGATTCTGATTTCGTTGAGAGGGTTTTAAAGGCTGCCGATGAGTTTCTTGAACGCAAATACCAGCTAAAGTCTCAAGGCTATGATATAGATAAACTCGCTGATCGGGTGGCTGAGATTTTTTCCATTAAACCGGAAGAAATATTTCAGCCCGGAAAGCAACCGGTAAAAGTCAAAGCAAGAAGTCTTTTGTGTTACTGGGCGGTCAGGGAGTTGGGGTTTACGATGGCGGACCTGGCTCCAAAGCTCAATATCTCGCAGCCTGCGGTCAGTATGAGTGCTCGGCGTGGAGAGCGAATAGCATCAGAAAATGGATATTCATTGATGGATGAATAGAATCTTATAATATTAGGGGCGTACCCAGTGGCATCGTCAAATTGTCCGTCATTGTCCAAATCCCACACTCGTAGCTGACGATGTGTCGGGTAATATCAGGATGGAATGAACATGAAGCGTCCAGATGGATGTCCTGGCCAAGGATTATATTCTGCCCGTCACCGCAGATCATTGTTCTGTAAGGGATGATAGTCACACCTTAAAGATCAGAACTCGCCATCCAGTGCTAAAGGCATGAAAACGGCTTGGACCGGTATTATCATCCCAACGACCATCGGTCTACAGGTAATGAACAATATAATGGGCCAAACCTTCCCTTTGATGCAGTGTTCAGAGAATAGTGTACCAGTCAAAGCTATTTAGTGTCTGACCCGTAATGGTACAATCATATTCTGTAATGGGTGATGTCCGGCTCAGGTATACGCATCGCTTTCATGGTCCCATACATACCAATAATTTTCATTCCTGTTGATTTGACATCAAAATCAAACTTGAATTGTATATGGCAATAATATACAATAATATATTATGACAAATGATTTAGAACAATTTACCGGATTTCAATGGGATGAGGGTAACATAGATAAAAATTTGCTCAAACACCAGGTCCAAAACTGGGAATGTGAACAAATTTTCTTTAATGAGCCCTTGATTATTTTGATTCAAAAAAGTTAAAGAGAGCTTCATTTCCAAAACTGAAACCGTCCCTCAAATCAATCTCGATTCGCTTGCCAGAGGATATGTTATAGCATATTCCATATGACTTGATATTTCTTGCTTGACAATTCTATTGCAATAGCCTATAATTTTTGTTTAAGATATGAGAGTTATTGCTAAAATTTATATGGGGTTGCGGCAATGTCATTTCAAGGTAAAGAATTCACACAAGGTATGAAACAACTCGTAATCAATTTAAAGCAATTTAATGATATTGAGAGAGGTGAAAAGAAACTCAAGGCCGTGTGGGCTATAGAACAAACAGCAAAGGGTTTAGGTATTGGCCAAGCTACGGTTAGAAGAATCATGGCCGAGTATAATAAGAACAAGCAAAACGTTCCGGACAGCTTACCCAAAACACGAGGCAAGCCGGAATATGCGATTCCGCATAACTTACAGCCAGTTGTGCGGCAGTATATACGTTCCCAGAACCTGAAAGGTCGGCATGTGTCAGTTGATCTTGTTCGTAAACATTTAGCAAAAATTAACCCCGATTACAATTTTCCCACAACAACACTATGGAGGACATTGAATAGATGGGGCTTCACTTATGGAACCGGGAAACGACGTTCAGCCCTGAAAGAGCGGGATTATGTAATTTTAGCGAGAAGACAGTATATTAGACAGAAACGTTTGAACAGGAAACCGGATGGATCGTTTGTACGTCCTGAGGTTTACCTTGATGAAACGTTCATAAATAAAAACCACTCTAACCAGTTCACTTGGTATTTTGATGAGGATGGTCCTGATGTGAATAAGCCAGCCGGGAAGGGTGAACGCTTGATTGTAGTTAATGCAATCACGCTTGACGGCTGGGTTAACAACGCCCAGTTGATTTTTGAAGCAAAAAAGAAAACCGGTGATTACCATGGCCAAATGGATTGGGGTAACTTTTCTAAATGGTTCACAGAGCAGCTATTGCCTGATATCCCGGAAAATTCAATTATCATTATGGACAATGCCAGTTATCATAATACCACAGAAGAAAGCGCATTCCCTAAATCAAACGCACGCAAAGAAAATTTACGCAAATGGTTGGATGACAAAGGAATCCCATGGGGGGAAGATTTACTGAAAGCTGAATTGTACGTTCTGTGCAAATTATTTGAACCAAAACCTGAGTACAAGATTGATAAAATAGTAGAAGCAGAGGGACATTCTATTTTACGGACACCTCAATACCACCCTGAACTTCAGCCTATTGAAATGTGCTGGGGGGTTGTAAAAAATTATATGGCTAAACATTGTGATTTTACGCTTCGAAAGTTTCGCAATAATTTGTCTTTGGCTTTTTCCCGGGTCACATCGAAAATATGCCAAAAACTGATCGCAAAGACGGTAGCTGAAGAAAATAAATATTGGGAAGAGGATGGAGAAATTGATGTAAATGAAAATGAATAGCCAAGAAGAGTATGTTGGTATCCATGCCTTAGAGAGTCAGGGCGAGGAGCTTTATTTGGAAGCCGTGTAAAACCTGTCAAGAACTATTATTAGTATCAAGCATTACGGTATACCCTATAATAATAAAACTTTTCTAACCCAGGATACTTATCAAGCCTTTTCAAATGACTGCGCTATTCCCAATGTTTTCATATACAAAGATTTCATAACTCCATATACTTTAACACGAACATTTTCTATTCGTGCCCCTCCTGCATAACCTTCAAAACTCAAGTTGCATAACTTTAAAACTTTTCCGGCAAAACTAAATGCTGTGGTTTTCCGGCTCGGGTTACATGTATAATTGTGGCCCAGACCGGTTTAAGGACCATGAGATTCTCCTGAGGTCGCCCCATAGAAAAACCACTCAAAATGTGCATGCCTTGCTCCTGACAGAACGCTGTCTTGTTCTGTTAGGAAAATATTCATCTTTTTAAAAAGCCAAATCCAGGTAACGAATTTTTGTTTCTTACCCGTTCCATTTATAGATAACTTTACAGAAGAAAAGGAGGGAATGTATGAAAAAGTTGTTTTACCTTTCTGTCGTATTTTGCGCTATGGTGCTTTTGGCCTTTGCCAGTGTGGTATCAGCGCAACCTCAGGCAATCTGTGTGCCATGGCAACCTTCAAGCCCATCTATTGCTCACTATACCTATAGAGACGCGGAAACAACCTTAAAGGGAATCGATAGAGGCGGGGCTACGGAGTATTATTGGGATTTTGGAGATGGCAGTCCAGCAATGCTATGGACACTAATTACAGACTCCTACAACTTAGGCGTCAAACACACCTATACAGGTTTAGCAGGTCGGCTATTCATTGCAACACTGCATGTTAAGGATGGATCAGGTAATGAGGCCCAAGACCAATATCCGGTCAGAATTTATGAGAGTTCCGATTTGAGCGTCCCCAATCATCTGGATGTACGCATCAATATGGCCATTGATGAGGGACTTTGGTGGCTTCACACAAACATGATTCGTGATAATTTCCCTGCTGGTGGTGCCCCTGGTTACGGTTATGGACAACCTTACGGCCACTGGGATTTAAATGTGTACCATCCATTGGCAGTGGTCGGTGCTGCAATCGACGCATTCCAGTTGCATGGGAGTAAGACTAATATGGATTACGATAGTGATCCTTACGTGGAAACCGTGCAGCGAGGCTTAAACGTCTTACTCCGCCGAACTTATTCATGGAACATTTCTGATCAGACTGCAAGAGATCCTGATACGAATGGAAATGGTATTGGACTGGTAACCAATTACTCGGAAGGTTGGCCTGCAGATGGTACGCCAATCCATGACAGTCGGGAAACCTATATCGGTGGCATATGCATGGTGACACTGGCTAGTAGCGGTGCACCTAACAAAGTTGCTGCTGTGGGCAGACCCGGCGTGTATGAAAGAACATATGCCGAGATCGTACAGGATATGGTGGATTATTTTGCTTGGGGACAGGTTGACAGCGGGACCTTTCGTGGTGGCTGGCGTTATTGGGCTAATTTCTCAGATTCGGACATGTCAACTACCCAGTGGCCACCTTTAGGAATGATTGCCGCAGAAGAGAACATGGGATCAACAGTGCCTCAGTTCGTGCGCGATGAGTTGATCTATTTCTTAGACCACACCCATCACACCTTTTGTGACACAAACAATGGCGGCTTTGGTTACATGTGGGATATAGATATGCCGAACTGTACTAAGGCAGCGGCAGGTATCATCTGCCATGAATTTTTGGGGACCCCTTTAACCGATCCTAAAGTTCAAAGTGCTATTGGATTCCTCTACCGCCACTGGAATGATAGTGGAGGAGGTTGGGATTACCAGCGTTTGTTGGGCAATAGCTATGGTATGTATGGGACCATGAAAGCGATGCGTATACCTGAGCCGGACATCACCCACATTACAGAATATGATTGTACCATTACGGGTCAGACACTAAATAGCTTTGACTGGTACTATTCTCCGGACACTGCATCAAGGGAAGGTTTGGCCCATTATATTGTTCGTACACAACAGACCGATGGTCGTTGGGATGATGTACCGGGTCCAAACCCCGTTTTTCATGCCTTTAGCACTGGATGGCGAGTTCTGATCTTGTTAAAAGGTGTGACTATCATCCCGCCTGAGGCTGTGATCTGCGATTGCGACGAACAAGAATATAATCTTGGCCAGGACATCCATCTGGACGCTTCATGTTCATTCCATCCTGATATTACCCGACACATCGTCAGCTACGAGTGGGATTTGGACAATGACGGACAATTTGACGATGCCACTGGACGAACTGCCACTATTGTTGGAGGATTCTCAACAGAAGGATATCATCCGGTATCTGTAAGGGTTACCGATGACAATCCTGTCAATTTGGGTGGACCGCAGACAAGCATCTATCCATGTGAAATCTATGTTCATCCACCACCGCACTGTCCCCATGCCTTCGCCGGAGGTCCTTACATAGGTTGGGTTAATACGCCGGTTACCTTGGATGCTTCGGCTTCTTGGGATCCGGATAATCCTCCAATTGATAAATATGAATGGGATCTGGACAACGACGGGTTGTTCGGCACAGAGGATAGTGATTGCTTCGGTGAGTCTTCCGACGCAGTGGGTGTAAATCCCCAATGGACCTGGGCCGCACCTTACACAGGGGTTATTGGTTTAAGAGTCACCGATGCTCCCAGTGTGGTCAACGATATACCAATCGAACCCTGTTCAGACATCGATTACACCACAATTGAAATCGGCAACCACGCACCGGTGTCCGATCCGAACGGCCCTTATCTGGCCTCACCTGGCTCCATGATTACTCTGGATGGAACCGGCTCCTATGATCCGGATCCCGACGATGTGATTACCTGTGCCTGGGACTTAGACAATGACGGTGAATTTGACGATGCTACTGGATGTGAGGCCGATCTGTTTGTACCGTCGGATGCGCCAATTGGTAAAGTCTATGACATCTGCTTGAAGGTCATCGACAGCTATGGCAAAACAGACATCACCTGCACAACAGTTACAGTCAGTCCCAATCTGCCGCCCGTAGCCGATCCCAATGGACCCTACGTCAATCCCTTAGAGAGCTGCTTTGATGGAACCGGCTCATCTGATCCGGATGGCGATTCACTGACCTACAGCTGGGATTTCGGAGACTTAAGCACGGGCACTGGTGAGGCACCCTGCAACACTTACGCTGAAGCCGGTATATACAATGTCTGCCTCACTGTTAACGATGGCACAGTGGATTCAGAAGAAGTGTGCACCTCCGCCGTGATCTATGACCCGAGCGCCGGCTTCGTGACCGGCGGCGGCTGGATCGACTCGCCAGAAGGAGCTTACATACCAATTCCGACACTCACAGGCAAGGCGAACTTTGGATTTGTTTCCAAATACAAGAAGGGCGCCAACGTCCCGACTGGCCAGACAGAGTTCCAGTTTCAAACGGCGGACCTGAACTTCCACAGTGGCAGCTATGACTGGCTGTTGGTCACCGGCAGCAACTATGCCAAATTTAAGGGTACCGGCACCATTAATGGCTCAGGGGATTACAAGTTCATGATCTGGGCTGGTGACGATGAACCGGATACCTTCCGAATCAAAATCTGGGAGGAGGACGAAGTTACCGCCGAAGAGACCGTAATCTACGACAACGGCTTCGACCAAGAGATCGGAGGTGGTTCAATCGTTATCCATACCAAGAAGTAGTAGATAAAAAGTATTTCCACTTATTCACATACCGATAAAAAGGCAGGGTCGTTTGGCTCTGCCTTTTCAAGTTTGAATCATGCTTATCCGGTTGGCACATATAACTCGAAAAGGTAGTTTTCCACCCCGCACAACCGATAGTGGTGCGAGATCTGGGTTGACCCGATACGAGACAGTCCGCCAAATGCTCTACAAGCTGCGGGTTGCGGGCTGATAGTAGGAGAGCCGAAGACGCTACCGCCCTTACGTCGCTGGCCGAACACGGGACAAGGGGCACGTATGTGTCAACCGGATAAGCATGGTTTGAATATCTGCTATCTTGTATTTTGAAGTCGGTTTAATAGTTGTGATATCGAATTTTAAAATCACGGAAGAAGTTATTCACAATTAACAAAATATTTTTTAAAAAAATTCTAAAAAAATTCCTCAAAAATTTTGCACGAAATAATTTTATCAAAACATCTTTGATAAAACCCACATTTTCGGGTATTGTAAAGCCATTGTAAAGCACCTTGCCGGTGACTTATCGCAATTTTAAGGGTTTTCGTTTAACACCCCTGTACACGGAACATATTTCTGAGAAATACTGAGACCTTTGAAAAATGTTAATTTTGATGGTCTCGTAAAAAGTCCGAATTCGTCATGCCGGACCTGATCCGGCATCCAGAACATATTGAAATAACTGGATTCCGGCCTTCGCCGGAATGACGCTTTAAGGGGATTCCAGACTTTTTACGAATGCATCAATTTTTGTTTAAGTTCAAGAAAGGCGATAATTTTAACCACCCCGGAGAAATAGGCTCCGCATTTCACAGGGCAGGCAGGAATACATTGAGTATTTCGAGGATTAAAATTTGAGCCTGTTGATAAATCCCGATTATCGGGGACGCAGAAATTGAGCAAAAAGGGGCGTTTTGCAAAGGTCTCATACTCTAACAGACAGCCGTGTGGGAGAGTCTGATATGCCGAAGAAAAAGAAAATAAAACTGATTTCTTGGAATGTGAACGGCATTCGAGCGGCCATTAAAAAGGATTTTTTTACATTATTCAAACAGGTGGATGCCGATATATTTGCCATTCAGGAAACAAAGATTCAGGATTCACAGCTTACGGATGAGATGAAAAATATTTCCGGCTATAAATCATTCTGGTCCCATGCCACGGTAAAAAAAGGATACAGTGGGGTCTGCACCTATACCCGGATTGAGCCCAAGAGAATTAATTACAATATTGGTGAGCCGAAATTCGATAGCGAGGGTCGGATTATCGAGATGGATTTTGATGATTTTATATTTTTTAACGTTTATTTTCCTAACGGTCAAATGAGCGAGGAACGGCTTCAGTACAAACTCGATTTTTATGAAAATTTTTTCAAATATGCCGATGAATATAAAAACCAGGGCCGAAGCCTTATCATTACCGGAGATTACAATACAGCTCATAATGAGATTGATTTGAAAAATCCCAAACCCAATGAAAAAAAATCCGGGTTTTTAAGAATCGAGCGTGATTGGCTCGATAGGATTATTGAAAATGGCTATGTGGACACCTACAGATGTTTTTATCCGGATGCCATAAAATATTCATGGTGGACCTATCGATTCAAGGCAAGGGAGCGAAACATAGGGTGGCGTATTGATTATTTTTTTGTTACAAAAGATATTATCGATAACGGCTGGGTTAAAGAGGTTTTTATCGACAATGATATTTTTGGCTCAGACCATTGTCCCATTGGACTGGTTATCGAAATCTGAACCCCGCTTTGATATCCCGCACCACGCTGTCGCCAAAGCGGTTAAGACGCATCGGCGACTCAATGCGGGAAGCTTCAATTTATGAGATTTCCATATCACAAACAAAAAAACTGTCAAGAATATTAAAAAATACAGCATCTTGTACCTAAGAAAATCTTGACAAAGCTCATCGGAATTGAGAATATACAGTTTCATGTATTGTTTGCTGACTTTGCGGCATCAATTTTTGCCTGAAAATTGATGAGAATATTATAGTTACGTAATTAATATGAGTTTATGAAAAATTCAGGTTTAATCTCATATGAAAAAGGAATTCGAACATGAAATGGTTTCTTTATGCAATTAGCTTGATCTGGATCTTTGTTGGATGTTGTACGATTCTTTATACCCGCGAAACCAGAAATGTTGGGAAAAGCATCATTAAAGGAATATATTATAAAATACTAGCTATTCTACCGTTTATATTTGGTATCCTCTTTTTAATTTCTGCATCAGCCACTTGTCATCCATGGTTTATAAGAATAATCGGATTTTTAGGTATGGCTAAAGGTTTATTTATTTTCATAAACCCTAAAGGCTTTTATGATAAATTCTCTGATTGGTATCTTAACTCATTATCCGATCAAACCCATAGATTTTTTGGCATTTTTGCCATAATACTTGGAACAGCAATTTTATCTTGGATTTTATAGACAAAAAGGAGACCTTATCATGACCCTAACAAAAGCTCAAATCGTAGAATCCATTCACAATAAGATCGGTCTAACCAAGAATAAATCCTCAGAAATCGTAGAAACCTGTTTAGAGATCATAAAAAGTGAACTGGAATCCGGTGAGGATGTGTTGGTTTCCGGATTTGGTAAATTCTGTGTAAGAGAAAAGAAGGAACGTAAAGGCAGAAATCCTGCTACGGGTGATGCTATGATGTTAGCCCCAAGAAGAGTTATTACGTTTAAATGTTCCGGCAAGTTGAAGGACATGATAAACGGAAAATAAAAAGGCAGACCCCATTTTGGTCTGCCTGTATTCGCCGGATGGCTTTTCTTTTCAAAGAGAACACCCGGCGTTATTATCTGTTAGCTTCCCTGAATGCCGTTGTACAATGCAGTTTTGCATTGAGATGCACGTACATTCGAGAAGCTGAATAAATGTCACATCCAGCTCCTTTTTCTTTATAGTATAACCTTCGTAAAGACCAAGTCGTCACATGGTTTAAATCATAATGTTGAAGCTGAGTGGCATTTAGTTCTATTCAAATATTAATGATTTAATAAAATATGTCCATAAGATAAAAGACTCATTCTTATAGGTGAAAATCCTATGCCATAGGGATTATTCCCGACAGGAACCCATATCTCTCATGAAAAACTCGGCCTGGCGTTTACCCTTCCCACCTCAGCGGGAGGGTATGGTACACCAGGCTACCTATTGCCTCATCCATAAACGGCATCTTTCGGCCCCCGGCGGCGTTCTCGCTCGTTCTCAATCCTCGAAATAGCACGCTATGCCTGCGGTTGAAAACTTGCTCGGGCCTTGCCGGAAACCAAAATCTACCATTTATGGATGGACACTACCTGGCTTTTATTTCACCCCGTAGAAGCTTCTTAAGGCCCTCGAGTGTGCCCTTCCAGACACTATTGTCACCGGCCATTATCGCGACAATAACATCTTTCTCTACGCTGATTTCTAGAACAATTTCTTCATCGTCAACCTTAAATACGGCTTCTCCCCATCTCTCCGCGGGAAGGCCCGCTACTTCACAATCGTAGTCCGTCCGAATTTCTCCGGTCATTCTTATATCGCCCATGGTTTTCTCCTAATATTTCAAGCTGTCATCAATGTCTTCAACTTCTCACCGAATACCCAATGCCTAAAGGCGCCATCATGCGTTTATATGACAAATTCTATAACTCGCTGTTTTTTTATTAAAACTTACTAACCTGCTCAAACAGCCAGACTGGTTATATTTTATCACCAGTTGGCCCCACAATTTATTTAGAAGTTACGTCTGTCCTTGTAATTACGGATGGATTTTCAGAGTAACGTTGAACCACGAGGCGCACATCCGACAAAGGGCCTTTAAAGTCCGGTTCCGGAATATCCAGGATTTGATCTTTTAGCAGATCTTCGCTCACATCTAAGGTCACTCGCCAAGAATCTTTGCTGTCGTCGGTCAAATAGGTTTTTAATCCGGCCCTGGTCGCAATCATGTCATTAATGGGGTCGTTACCGACCATCAGGCAAGCTTCGGGAGGTTCATGGATTTTTTGGCAGATTTCCAGGTAATATTCTATCCGCGGTTTACAAAACGACATATTTTCAATATGGGTCACCAAATCGAAATGAAAATGATCCAACCCGGCCCAGGCCAGGCGTTTCATCTGAACATTTAAAGGAAAGATGGGGTTACTGGCCAGCACCAGCTTTAAACCGGTCCGGACAATTTTATCAAAAGTTTCATGAAGATCATCCGGAAGCGTTACCTTTACTTTAATTTTATCGTATTCGGTTTCGTAAAAATACAAAAAGCGGTTCCATAGTTTGTCTCGCCGATTTGCAGATTGTTCATTAAAGGCCTTTAAAAAGTATTCGACATTGGTCATTTCACCGTTGTTTTGCAATAGTGCCTGGGTTGCGCTTATTAGTCGCTTCCGGAAAATATCCGCGGGCATGAGATCCGCAAACAAGGTTTCTATCCTGCGAAAATATTCCTGGAAAAACCTGGCTTCGTCAAATAAAATCAGCGTATTGTCTAAGTCAAACAGAATTGACGTCAACATAGTTCGGATCAAGCGTTATCATGAGACCTTTGAAAAACACTCCCTTTTACCCAATTCCAGCGTCAAACTCAAATTTTAATCCTCAAAATACTCAATGTATTCCTGTGGTTAAAATTTTCATTTTCCTTGGCCTTAAACAAAATTGAGCATTTTTCAAAGGTCTCACCTTATGGTTTAGGTTGAAATAAAACAATTTAATATAATCAAAGCCAAGTCACTAATCAATCTTTAATTCTAATAAAAATTTGACAGGCTCCTATCTTTTGTGATATTAAATTAAATAACATAACAGAATCTCATACTGCATTCTGGAATAGTTCACTGCGTTTTATGCAACGTTACGATTATCCTTCATTTTGTATTCTTACTCGGCGCCCTCTCATATTCGTCATGCTCTGATAGAATGATTTGTGCTTATTATCGATCAGAATCTGACAACGATTTTTCTGCTTTTCGATCTGTTAAGATTGATTAACCGCAACTTTTGACCGTTATTTATTATTATCCGAACTTTTGGACATTGAGGATGATTATGAAAATAGGTTTCCTAAAAATGCCCATATCCTGCCCTAAAGGGGCGGTGTTTCACCTCTTTAGGGGAATTTTTTATGAATTGGCACCTAATCCATTTTTATTTTTTAGTTAGTGCCCATCCATAAATTTATATTGGGCACAAATTAAGTTTCCAATGCAGAAATTAGCAATTTTTCGCAAGGTCAAGGAAATCAAGGAACACCGCGTCCCGCCCTGCGGCGGGAACAAGTAATTCCGCAGATTGACGCAGAGATTGCGGAAAAGGGCCATTTCTGGATGGAAACTAGTTAATTTTTTACTCTATTATGATAACCACGGGATTTACACCGTATTTTCTTGGCGGTTCAGTGGTCATCCGGAGAGGAAGGGGGAGCCATGTATATCCAGCAATCAGATCTTTTTTGGGGTATGAAAAGGGATTTCGTGAAGGAAGTTATGAATATTGGGGAAAAAGAATCTTATCACAAAGGAGACTTTCTCTTTCACGAGGGAGATCCCGCAGTCAATTTTTATATTCTTATCAAAGGACGGGTTAAACTGGCTATCGGTGAGACCGGGCAGATGGTTTATACCGTGGATCGTGCCGGAGAGGCTTTTGGCTGGTCGAGTCTGATCGAACGGGATGTTTATTCTGCATCGGGAGAATGTCAGCAAGAAACCATACTTCAAAAATTTGACAGTAGAGCATTGCTAAAGCTTGTTGAAGGAGACCCGGTGAATGGACTCATTTTCATAAAACGCCTGGCAGGGTTAATCGGAAATCGTTTGATTTGGAGCTACAAAATGATTACATCTTCCTCGCAAGCCGCGGTTTCCATGACCGGAGGTTCAGGCCAGATTGAGGTATCCGAAGCCGCTGCATAAATGTTAATTTTTGCTAACCGGCTTAAATCAAAAAGAGTATAGCCTTTTTTGTTTTCAAAAAAGGCTTACGGCAATTCCCATTATTCACCGATGTAACGAAAGGAGGTCACTATGGCGGTCAAAGTTTTAATCAAAAGAAAAATAAAAGACGGTAAACTTAATGAGGCCTCAAAACTTTTTATCAAAGCCCGGTACAATGCCATGGACCAGCCGGGTTACATTTCATCGGAAACGTTGAGTGGATGTGAGGATGGAAATAATGTGGTGGTGGTATCCATGTGGCAGAAAATAGAGGATTGGAACCAATGGGAAAAAAGTAAGGTAAGAGCGGAAAATGAGACTAAGTTTGAATCATTGCTTGATGGCCTGGTTGAATACGAGACATATAATTTAGGATTGCAGCTGAAATAGGGCCAATTGCCGGTAAATGGATGAGTTTTGAAGCCGTTGTCAGGGCAGGTCATCCCACCGTTCGGGAGGGGTGTCTGCCCTTTTTTCATGATTTTTTCCGGCGCGTCCGGGCCGAGTTTTTATTTTGTCCTGAAAAACCTGGTCCTTTGGGCCAAGCCTGTCCCGCATTGCGGGAGTCAGAGTTCTATGGCTCTGCCCGTATAAATCAACCGGAGTAATGGAGTATTGGAGTGTTGATTTAAAAAAAAGAGCTTTAAATTTTCAGATTTTCTCCAGGGATCTGTTTTCTGAGAGCGATGAAAAAAGGGGTTTCTTCCATTACTCCACCACTCCAATACTCCAGTACTCCGTAAATCGTTAAATGCCGGCAAACTAAATCCCCTCTGGGGATAAGCAAAGCCGAACCCTCTGGGCCAGGGTTTTTATTATGTAATTTGTGTAATTGCGCTATGATTTAGGCCGAGCATATCGCTCAAGAGCTGTAGAAACAAAATCGCCTTCAACCCTTGCAATCGACGTGCTGGTGGTTATATTAATTTTTTTGGCTTCCCGGAAACTCGTTTAACGCCTTGCATAAATTCTATCCCGAGATAGCGGGGTCAAATTCATAAGTATTTTCATGGCAGCGTGTTTATGTTATCAAACCCATCAGTTTTACCGAGCCTGCTCCGCCTGCCCCGTAGCTCCGGCAGATGGTACTGGGGTAGGTTCCCGTGGAAGTACCGGGGCAGGCCGTAAGATCGTACCGGGGTGAAACTTTTTTCTATTTCACCGGTGCTATTATTTCAATTGGGCCTGCCCGCTCGTGCCCCTGGCCGCCTCGCTCTGCACTGCCGGCGGGCGAGCTTGCAATGGCAGGCGGGGCAAAATCCCTGAATTCTAATCGAGGACCAATGAACGATAAACAGATCACCACTCTATCCAAAGAACTCGGCTTTAAGGAAATACAGATAAACGCCGTGGTAACCCTTTTAGAACAAGGCGCAACCATTCCGTTTATCGCACGCTACAGAAAGGAAGTCACGGGCAGTCTTGACGAAATTGCGGTAACTTCCATCAGGGACAGATTGAAATATATCGAGGAACTTGACGGCCGCAGGGAAACCATTCTCAACTCTCTCGAAAAACACGGCCATTTGACCGATGAACTGAAAGAGAGGGTGCAGGCCGCCCAAACGCTTTCCGTTCTGGAAGACATCTACCTGCCGTTTAGGCCCAAGCGCCGCACCAAAGCCACGGTTGCCAGGGAAAAAGGGCTTGAACCGCTTGCCCTGGAACTTTTTGAACAAAGGGGAATAGATCCGGCAGAAGCCGCCGCGGCATTTATCGACCCTCAAAAGGAAGTTGACACGGTGGAAGATGCGCTTTCCGGTGCACGGCATATTATTGCTGAAATCATTAACGAGGACTCCCATGCAAGGGTTGTGCTGCGGAATTTGTATACCGGCAAGGCGGTTTTAAAAAGCCGGGTCGCATCCGGCATGGAACAGGACGGAACCAAGTACAAGGATTATTTCGATTGGGAGGAACCCGCGTTCGCCGCGCCGTCCCACCGGGTCCTTGCCATGCGCCGGGGGGAAAAAGAAGATATATTAAATCTGACCCTTGCCCCACCCGAGAATGAGGCGGTTAAGGTTCTCGAAGGTCTGTTTGTCAAAGGAGACGGCCTGGATTCGGAACAGGTAAAACTGGCGGTGACCGACAGCTACAAAAGGCTTTTGTCACGGGCCATGGAAACCGAACTGCGTATTGCCACAAAAGAAAGGGCGGATACGAAAGCAATCAGGGTATTTGCGGACAACCTGCGCCAGTTGCTCCTGGCACCCCCTCTTGGCGGCAGGCGGGTGATGGGCATTGACCCCGGATTCAGAACCGGATGCAAGGTGGTCTGCCTTGACCGGCAGGGCAAACTTCTCCACAATGATACCATTTATCCGCATCTGTCTGAAAAACAGGCCCAAAACGCCGGGAACACGGTAAAATCCTTATGCGAGCGCTTTGATATTGAAGCCATTGCCGTGGGAAACGGGACCGCCGGCAGGGAGACAGAGGCGTTTTTGAAGCAGATGAATCCGGGAAAAAATATCCTGATATTGATGGTTAATGAAAGCGGGGCTTCGATATACTCTGCCTCGGAAACGGCACGCCAAGAGTTCCCTGACCATGATCTTACCGTACGAGGCGCGGTGTCCATTGGCAGACGGCTGATGGACCCCCTGGCGGAACTGGTAAAAATAGATCCCAAGTCAATCGGCGTGGGCCAGTATCAGCATGATGTGGACCCGTCTTGGTTGAAGGAAGGCCTGGATGATGTTGTGATTAGCTGTGTTAATGGTGTGGGCGTTGACGTCAACCGGGCCAGCATACAGCTTTTTACCTATGTTTCGGGTCTTGGTCCCGGGCTTGCAAAAAATATTGTTCAATACAGGGATGAAAACGGTGCATTTGCTTCCAGAGATGATTTAAGAAATGTCCCCCGTCTTGGGCCCAAGGCCTTCGAACAATCCAGCGGGTTTTTAAGGATAAAGAACAGCGCTAACCCGCTGGATGCAAGCGCCGTGCACCCGGAAAGCTATGGGATTGTACTTTCCATGGCCCAGGATCTGGGATGCACGGTTTCCGATCTGATGAATGATGCGCAACTTCGGCGTGAAATTGACATTTCAAAATATGTGACGGACCGTGTGGGTATTCCCACCCTGAAAGATATCATGGAAGAACTGGCCAAACCCGGGCGTGATCCTCGGGATGAATTTGAATCCTTTGCCTTTGCCAGCGGCATCGAGAAAATTGAGGATCTGGAATCCGGCCAGAAGCTGCCGGGCATTGTGACCAATGTTACCGCTTTCGGGGCGTTTGTGGATATCGGGGTTCACCAGGACGGTCTTGTTCATATCAGCGAATTGTCGGACAGGTTTGTCAAAGATCCCGCCCAAGTCGTAAAGGTTCAGCAAAAGGTCCTGGTCACCGTACTTGATGTTGACCTGGAAAGAAACCGGATCAGCCTCTCCATGAAATCCAATCCCGGTGAAAAGCCGAAAATTCGCGGCAAACAACAAAGGACAAAACCGGAGCGTCGGATCGGGGAAGAGAAAGTCAAGACAAAAAACACCCCCTTTAACAACCCCTTTGCGGACATTTTTAAAAGCACGTCGTAAGGGTTGGAACCTCTGTGGCGAACTCGAATGATGGAAAATCCGGGATGGAAAAATAAATTTTGAATGATGTTGAGACCCCTCAGGTTGGCAAAGGCAATACCATCGGCAGTGAGACGTTTCGCACCCAACTCAGTCCACTCCTGCTCATCGCGTCCATATTTTTGTTAAACTTTACCGCCCGAATCATTGCAGCTCCGTTACTGCCTACCATTGAAAGAGAGTTGGGATTTAGCCATGGTGATGCGGGTTCGCTTTTTCTGTTCCTTTCCATGGGGTACTTCATATCCCTTCTGGGGTCCGGGCACATATCTTCTCGTATTACCCATAGAAAAACCATCGCTGTTTCTGCAATCGCTGTGGGTGTGGCGCTTTCATTAATTTCTTTTAGCAAAAGTCTTTTTGCCATGCGATGTTGTGTATTTGTGCTTGGAATATCCGCAGGCATATATCTTCCATCGGGAATTACAACCGTCACCTCTCTGGTTAAACCCAGGCACTGGGGTAAAGCAGTGGCGATTCATGAACTTGCCCCGAATTTAAGTTTTATTTTGACACCGTTATTGGCCGAGATGCTTCTTCACTGGTTTGTCTGGCGTAATATTTTATTTTTTGTTGGAATGGTTTCGGTTATTATGGGAATTGTCTTTTCCAAATTGGGTAAAGGAGGGAACTTCTTAGGAGAGGCTCCTAATTTTTCGTCCATTAAGAAAATTTTCCGGATTCCCGCTTTCTGGATCTTGATTGCTCTATTCAGTTTGGCCATTACAAGTACATTGGGAATTTATAATATGCTCCCCTTATACCTGGTAACCGAACATGGCATGAGTCTGGATTGGGCGAACGGTCTGGTCGGAACTTCCCGCATTTCCACGTTAGGGATGGCGTTTTTAGGGGGATGGGCAACCGATCGGTTGGGTCCGAAACCCATTATGATTGGAGCATTTTTTGTTACCGGAATCCTTACAGTGCTGATAGGGATGGTTCCGACACACTGGATTGCAGGCATGGTATTCCTTCAGCCCCTGTTGGCGGTATGCTTCTATCCCGCGGGCTTTGCGGCATTGTCAACAATAAGTACGCCGGAAAACAGAAATATGACCATATCGTTAACCATACCCGTGGCTTTTGTTTTAGGGGGAGGTGTTGTTCCTGCTATGATCGGGGTTATGGCGGACAAGGGTTGTTTTTCCTGGGGCATCAGTTTTTCCGGGGTGCTGATCATGGCGGGTTTCTTTTTATTATTTTTTCTTAAACTATCAGACAGCAGGTAAGGGCTTGTGAAAAAAGAACTCAGGGGCTTCGCCCCAATTGGAATAGTGGAATAATGGAGTAATGGAATAATGGGTGAGCTTGTCCTGAACGAAGTTGAAGGAAAGGAGTTTTTTACAATTATAATGTTTTACTTCCGCTTTTATCCCCAATATTCCAACATTCCATTCTTCCAATCCGATGAAATAAACAGGTTGCCATTAATAAACCTGTATTTTTAAGAAGTTGTAGAATTTCAGAGACGTTCAATTAGCCCAAAAGGAACAGCAAGTGAAGATTATAGATTCAAAGAAACTGACGAACCTCAAATGGTTAAACCTGTTCAATGTGTCCTATGTTGATAGAAATGATGTGCATAAGATTTGGCAGGTCGCTTCCAGAGTAAAAGAACCCAAATGTGTGACCAGGGATTTTGCCAAACCCGATGCGGTGGTCATGGTTCCGTTTCATAAATCTAAAAAAAAGATGGTCATCACCAAAGAATACCGGGTCCCGTTAGCCGATTATGAATACGGTTTCCCGGCGGGACTTATTGATGAAGGGGAAACGGTCCGGGAAGCAGCTCGTCGTGAGTTAAAAGAGGAAACCGGTTTAGATCTCACCCGTTTCATAAAAATTGGCCCTTCCATATATTCATCCGCGGGAATGACCGATGAATCCGTTTCCATGGTATATATTGAATGTGATGGAGACCCCTCAACTGACGGCAATGAAGGATCTGAGAATATCGAGGTTATTTTTGTGTCCCGGAAGGAAGCGTTACGGTTATGTAACGATACATCTTTAAAATTCGATGCCAAAGCATGGATTGTTCTTATTAATTTTGCTGAGTTTGGTCGTATTTGAAGATTGACTTTGAAGAACGTTCATGGTTTTAAATCAAGTTAGTTCGCTTAGCTCATCCCGCTATGCAGCAGGAGAATGTCGGAATATTGGAATACCGGCCCCGGTGAAATAGAAAAAAGTTTCACTGGGTAAAAATCTTGGGTTCTGGGAAAATGGAAAGCTGGGTTATTGTAAAATTCCTCTTGACAGGAATTAAATAGAGGAATGTCATCTTCTTTAAATCATCATTCCAGTATTCCATCATTCCATTTTTCCATGTCCGAGTTAAAAATATAAGCCTAAAAAATATCCGTATTTTCAATAAACTGTAGAATTTCCCAGACATCCTATATGATTCATATCCACTTGAGAGGGTTTTATGTATAAACCAGCCGCTTTTTTGATTTCTTCCGCTGCCCTTACGAGCATATTCAGTTTTTTTTTCGGGGGGTATTTCCGGGAAAGGGAACGGGCCTACCGGTTATGGTTGATGATTGTGGCATACGGCAAAGAAATCCCACCGGAAGAAGAAAGAATTGATATCTGTTCCGAGTTGGAATCCAGGGATCGAATGTTCTATCAGGCCAAGGGGCTTCTCGGGATTCTTTTATTGACCATTGGCCTGGCGTACCTGGTTTTTCAGATCTATTCCTTCCGCTACATTTTTCAATCTTCGCCCCTTTATCAACCCGGAGCGCTCACTGATTATATATGGTTCAACACCATTATCGGTTTTATCGTCATGATAAACTGCCTGGAGCTATTGTATATCCGGATTGCCGTGGACAGAACCGAGAAATTTCCATTTTTTAGAATCCGGCAGCGGGTCACCGGCCAGGATAGACTGTCCAAGATCTGGATGATCCTCGAGTGTTCCAAACTTAAAACGCCGGAATACAGTCAAAATAAAATCCCCCGAACGTTTTACGACAACCAGGAATATTATTCCAAAGAAAAGGATAGGGTTTGAAGTTGAAAAGGACCGAGGGGCTGTAAATCAAGACTGTTGTTTGCTAAGATTGCCATGGCTATTTGGTGTCAGGAATGATGAACAGAGGCGCTGGCCCCTGACACCTGGCCCCTGACACCTGACACCTAAAAAAAGGGCTTCGGAGCCACAGTTTGTCAATAGAAAGGCATCAGCGTTTACCAACGGTCTTGATTTCCATCCATTTGCAGCCGGTCCGGAGACAATAAGAGACCGCCGGGAAACCGATCCGGTGGGATACAAATCAAAGGACGGGAAGGAAACCAAGGTGTTCGACGCGCTGGATTACCCCGCAGATGTCTATTTTTAAAAACCACCCTCAGCCAATCAGGCTTACTATGCCCAAAATTCCAACATTTCAGACCGGTTAGAAAAAAATGCCGTCTTGACAATACTGCCGGTATCTGTTAACAGAACTCCGGTGGTCGGTTGCCGCCGCATGATTGCTGTTTGATATCCGGCCCTACTGCATATTGCTATTCAGCCTGTTTTGGCACACAACCTTAAATTTTCCCTTATTTGGCTCTCGAAAAGGGAATTCTTATCAATTCAATTCAATATCAATTCAAAGAGTTGGATTCAATTTAATTCGTTTTCAAAAAGCGAATTCTTATCGATTCAATAGTAACGCCCTAAGGATTACCGAAATGGAACAGTTGAAGCTTGTGATTATTGAAGATGACGAGGCGCACTATCAGCTCATGAAACGGGCGATCATAAAGGCCTATCCGGACGCTTCCATCCATTATTTTCAGGAGGCAGCCGGTTGTCTCCAAAGGCTCGATGAGATTAATCCGGACCTTGTTATGGCTGATTACCTTTTGCCCGGCATGAATGGCATCGAATTTTTAAAATCTTTGAATCAAGAAAAGAGGGACATTCCGGTCATTATAATTACCGGCCAAGGAGATGAGAACCTCGCGATTCAGGCCATGAAGTTGGGAGCATGGGATTATTTGGTAAAGTCCGGAGATTTCTTTACCCTGATACCCAGCGTGATTGGCAAGGTGGTTCGCGAATGGAAACTTAAAGAGTCGCTGCAAGGTTCACAGAGAAGATTCAGAGAGATTTTTTCACAATCTCCTATCGGTATTGCGGTTTACGATCAAAACGGCCTGTTGGTTGAGGCCAATAAATCTTGCATGGATATCTTTGGGGTATCCGACCTTGTTCATATGAAAGGTCTCAAACTGATTGATGCGCAAAATGCGTCTCCTGAATTGAAGGCAAGACTCCTTAAAGGAGAAACGGTAAGATACGAAGCTCCCTTTGACTTTGATAAGGTCAATGAACTTGAATGGTTTGAAAGAGACAGATCGGGGATGGGCTATTTTGAAATCGTAATTACTCCCATGGAAGGCGGAACAGACCGCTGTGCCAGTGGTTATCTGCTTCAAATTCAAGATATCACTCGACGCAAGCTGGCGGAAGAAGAGAAAAAGGAACTTCAAGCCCAAAGGATGGAAAGCATTTTTACTTTGGCCGGCGGGATTGCACACGATTTCAACAACGCGTTATCAGGCATTACCGGAAACATAGAACTTCTTAAGATGGACCTGCCCGACATGGCAGGAATCGATCGGTATGTCGAAGCCATGAGCGACGCCGCCCAACGGATGGTCCACCTGACAGACCAGTTGTTGGCATATGCACGAGGGGGAAGGTACTGGCCGACAAAAATGTCTTTAAGTGAATTCGTGGAAGAGACGATGTCCATGATTCAGCACAAAATCGCTCCCGCTATCTGTGTTAAGATAAATCTTACCGGCGATATTCTCAACGTAGAGGCGGACATGACCCAGATGCATATGGTGCTTTCGGCTGTGGTGATTAATGCGGCAGAGGCTATAGAAGGTCAAGGTCAGATCATCATAAGGACCAGCAATAAAGAAATCGACGAGGGGGTTGCGAAATACAATCCTGGTCTTAAGCCGGGGCGCTACAGCTGCCTCACGGTTCAGGATAATGGAAAAGGGATGGACGCAGAGACAAAACGTAAGATATTTGAGCCCTTTTTCACCAGAAAATTTCAGGGTCGCGGGCTTGGAATGGCTGCCGTGTATGGCATTGTCAAGAACCATGGGGGCTGGATTTCGGTTGAATCCCAATTGTGCAAAGGGACCGTGGTCCGTATCTATTTGCCTGCCGTTGAGGACAAGCCAAAAGAAATAATAAAGCCAAAAACCGAGCTTGCCAGGGGAACAGGTACTATTTTAATTATCGAGGATCAAGAGCCGGTGATGGATGTCACCCGAACCATATTGGAAAGGCTCGGTTATCACGTTCTAACCGCCGGGACAGGAACGGAGGGCGTCAATGTCGGCAGGTCCTATGATGGAGACATCGACCTCGCCATCATGGATATTCATTTGCCCGATATGCGCGGCGACCTGATTTATAAACTTCTCATGAAAGCCCGCAGGAACCTCAAGGTGATCATCTCGAGCGCCTATACCTTCGACGGCCCTGCTCAAGAAATTTTGGACGCGGGTGCTCAAGCCTTTATGCAAAAACCATTTAAACTCGCAGCGTTGTCAGAGAAGGTGAAGAACGTTTTGGAGGGTAATTCAACAGATTACACAACCGGCATGCGGGACCCAAAGGCGGATCCCGGAGGTTGGGCCATATTGCGATGTGAGAAGAATTTGAACTTCCTGCGATGAACCATAGTTTTTTCCGATTGAGCTTTTAGGCTTAGCAACTCATTTAGTTTTGGCTCAATTAAGGGTGTATTTTTTCTTAAAAAAATTGTAAGTTCAAACTGATTTCAGAAAAAATATAAAATTTTGAAAAAAAGCGGGACATTCTTTTAAAGATATGGTACCTTAAAATGTAAAAATTTACAATTAAGGTGCCGATGAGTATAAAAAGTATTGTAAGTTCAAACTGATTTCAGAAAAAAAATGTAAAAATTAAAAAAAAGCGGGACATTCCTTTAAAGATATGGTACCTTAAAATGTATAAATTTACAATTAAGGTGCCCATGAGTATAAAAAGCATAATAGCGCTATTTCGAGGATTGAAAACGAGCGGAGAACTGCCGAGGGCAAAATAAGCCGCCGTTTTATGGATGGACATCATTTACGTACTTTAATAATACGTACTTTTAATATGGGCATCGCGTCAACAAAACCGGCATACCCTCAGGTAAAATGGATTTGATTGGTGCAGCGGAACGGGATTAAGGCAATTTCTCTTGAAACCGACTGACTGTTTGAAGGGCTTCTTTGAAGCAAGTTAGCCTGCCGAATGAAATGATAACTAAAAATCAATGAGATAATTTAGCGAAGGATTTTTCTTAATAACTGTATATGGCGGGCTTACGGGTGCTTACAATAAGTTTCTGTCATAAGCAGATACACGTCGTCGACATCCTACGGGATCCAAAATGCGTTTGCCCGTTAGCCCCAGTGACCGGTTCTTTCAATGATGGGGAAATACGATTTGTGGTTCCTTTCCATTTCGCTATCCAATTAAAATTGCAATTCATCATGATTCATTACAATACCCTGCACCGACTGCTGCTAATCCCATTCCGGACCCTGCCAATTCCATTGTCGTAATAAGGTCAAAAAAATACGGTCTTTTGATTCTGATCAATTCCTACGCCCTTAAAAATACTTTACGCTTTAGCTTTATGAATATACCTCGAAATAAATTATAGGATTGAGCGATTGACTTTTCCAATATTACAAATTTCGATTTCGAGAATACCGCCGCTTTCCATTTTAATTTGCATTGGTAGCTAGTTTATAATTTCCTTCCGATTATCGAGGGGGTCGGCAATTTGCTTTCAATTTATGTGACCTGTAAGCTGCGCGGTTTTTCCTTTCCCAAATACCTGAAAAGGATTTGATAGCTAACTTAGTTTGTTACTGTCTGGGCAGCAATTCCCGCTCATCACGTTATAAGTTCATTTGCCACCACATGTGGATAAATTATGAATTTTATCACAACATGTTGTAATTAATAATGAAGGTTTTTATATTTGGAAAGTATTGTTTAGAGGAATTGCCAGTTCCTGTATTGCCGCTTAGTCAATTGCGAGGATGTTATTAAAATCATGGGCAAGACCACTGGCTAAGGTTCTGATTGGCTCCATTTTATGCGCTTGTCTGGAGTTGTTTTCAAGTCGTTTGGTGACGGGTAATATCTCGCCAAACCGATCTACCATATAGAACATTACCCTGCTCATTATTTACGGCGATACATCTTCAGATCCACATCAATTTTGCTGCTATCTTTCGCTGAGTGCAATTCTTTTCACCTTCATTTTTCTCCGTTCTTCGCCAAACGCAGGAAACACATCTGCTTTGCATATTTGGCACCTCTTTAGGTGCCATCGAAAATTAGCCGACCAATGATTTCTTCTTTGTGTAGCCCAATGCAATGAAATGACTACTAATGTTTGCCGCTATTAAACGAGAATACCGGTTGCTGTTTTCGCATCAACGAACACGTTCATATCGGGGGCAAGCAATACAGATCACGATATTTTTCCTCGCCTTTGCGCAGATTCTCCTGCCTGCTTTGTTCGCGGATCAAAGTATGGTTTAAATCCACCCACAATATCACTCATTTTATTACCGAAGGAATCGAATGAACCGTTAATACCGATCAGGAGTAATCTTTCTATCGTTTGAGGCTGGCATGTTTCCATGGCTTTCATGACTGGGCATCCAGTATGGATTGCTGCGCTGTGCCCATATCTCATAACAATAGCACTCCCATTATTTCTATACCATATATGCGTTGATTCTACAGACCCGCATTGGCCCATAGAATCTTCATATTTCGGTGTTCGATACACAATATGCCCTATCAGGCTGTTAAGAATTCGTTTTTCCTTTTCTCGAACTCTGCGTCGACACAGGAATTCCCGCTCGCATGATCTATCCTGAAAACAAGGTGTTTAGAGATTTTATTTTCGTAAACTTCTTTTGGCACAAATAGCTATTTCTGCCATGTTGTAGAATTCTCTTGCCCTATCTATTTTCCTTTTATTTTCTTGATGGTGTCTTGACTAACAACCATTTAACTGTGCAGTCAATCATAAAGAAGAATTACCTCTGAATGCAACTGAACGGAAACCTTCATAGCCCTGTCCCTGATTTCTAAACATCGCATTGCGTCATAGACGATATTAAATTGACGGTTGGGTTCAGTTTTGGAAACTTTGCACTACAATTCAATAATACCGAGAATTTCTATGAAAAAAGAGATTATCGTAGAAAAAACAAACCTCATTGATACATAATTGATAATCATGCTATGCTGAGTTGACATCTTACCTCCTTAGGATATTATTGGCGCAAAGGAGGGATTGCGGCGTCAGAATCAATACTAAGTTCGAAAGCATCTTAATGCAGATGCCTCTATTCAAAGCCTCCTTCATGACGATTTCGAACAAAATCGGATTTTCGTCAAGGCGTTCCTGGAGATTTCATAAGGTGACGCTTTGATGTCCGGTTTTGCCATGTTTTCCTCAAAGATCCGTCATTGCTCGCTTTTGGATGAAAGAAGGGAAATCGATCAAAACTTAAGGACCTTCATTTTACAAATATAGAGAAAGGCCTTGTGATACGCAGATGCGAAAATTTCCTGACCTGAAAGCAATCCCCGAGCAGCTTAGGCCGATTTAAAGTTATCTTTATTCGGCAACTGCAGAGAGTAAAATTTCGGAAGGTATGGTGTTTTTGAGGGGATGCTATTATCTATTGAGCCAGATGGAACGGCTTTTTTCCTCGAAGAAACCTTCAGGTAACTCTCGAAATTCTGTTTAAAAAAGGAAAGTTGAAGACAGGTGAAGCTACCTTAATACTTACAGATGTTAGGGCGCGGCAATAAATTCATCCTGCTTTCAAGGAAGTGATTTCATCGCCGGAATTCATAGTCAAACAGGATAAGTAAAATAAGCACGACTGCGAACGGCCGCCGCTAAGTGTCGAGCGCAAGAGTTCGGAAAAGGAAAAAGAAACAATTCTTAACAGCCTGATAGAACCTGTTATGTATCAAGACACCGAAATGAAGATTCTATGGGCCAATGGGTCTGCTTGTGAATCAACGCATATGAGGTATGAAGAAATAATAGGGTGCTATTGTTATGAGATATGGGCACAGCGCAGCGATCCCTGCCCGGATTGCCCGGTCATGAAAGCCATGGAAACATGCCAACCTCAAGCAATAGAAAAGATTACTCCTGATGGGAGGTATTGGTTCATTCGGGGCTATCCCTTCAGTGATAAAAATGGTGATATTGTGGGTGGATTTGAAACCATACTGGAAGTCACCGAACAAAAGCAGGCAGAGGAGAATCTGCGCAAGAGCGAGGAAAAATATCGTGATCTGTATGACAACGCCCCCGATATGAACGTGTTCGTTGATGCGAAAACAGCAACCATTCTCAATTGTAACCAAACATTAGTCGATGCATTGGGCTACACAAAAGAAGAAATCATTGGTCGGCTAATTTTCGATATGTACACCCCTGAAAGTGCCAAATATGCAAAAGCAGATGTGTTTCCTGCGTTTGTGAAGAACGGAAAAATAGAAGGTGAAGAATTGCAACTCCAGCGAAAAGATAGCAGCAAAATTGATGTGAGTCTGAATGTATCCGCCGTAAATAATGAGCAGGGTAATGTTCTATATGGTAGATCGGTTTGGCGAGATATTACCCGTCGCAAACGACTTGAAAAACAACTCAGACAAGCGCATAAAATGGAGCCAATCAGAACCTTAGCCGGTGGTCTTGCCCATGATTTTAATAACATCCTCGCAATTATTCTTGGCAATACGGAACTGGCAATGGATGATATCCCCGAGGGGAACCCGGCTCATTATAATATTGAGGAGATTCAAACAGCCGTCCTGCGAGCAAAATATATGGTGAAGCAGATTGTTAGTTTAGCTCGTAAGGAAGATTATGATCGAAAACCGGTAAAAATCAATCCCATCATTATCGAAGCTTTGGCATTATTACGACATTCAATTCCTACAAACATCGATATTCGATCCAATATCCCAAGAGAATCAGAGATATTCCTTGCCGACCCCACACAAATCAATCAGGTAATTATAAACCTTTGTACCAATGCAGTCCACGCAATGGAAAAAGCCGGCGGTATTCTCGAAATCAGCTTGGAGCGCGTAATATTGGAAGAATCAATCGCTCAATCCTATAATTTATTTCCGGGTATATTCATAAAGCTAAGCGTAAGTGATACGGGGCATGGAATTGATCCAAGAATCAAAGACCGTATTTTTGACCCATATTTTACGACAATGGAAGTTGGCAAGGGGTCCGGAATGGGATTAGCAGTCGTGCAGGGTATTGTAATGAATCATGATGGTGCAATTTTGGTGGATAGCGAAATGGGAAAGGGAACCACCGTCAACATGTTTTTTCCCATCATTGAAAGAGAACCGGTCTGAGGCTAACAGGGCAAACGCATTTGGATCCCAATACACGTAGGATGCTCCACGACGACGTGTATCTCTTTCCAACCGACTGAAACTTGTGCTTAAGCACCCGTAAGCCCTAGCCGCGCCACAGTTATTAAGAAAAATCCTTCGCTAAATTATCTCATTGATTTTTTTAGTTATCATTTCATTCGGCTTGGGCTAACGCGTGCTAAAGCCCTTCAAACAGTCAGTCGGTTTCCAAGAGAAACACGCCATCGTTCCGCTGCACCGAAATCAAATCCATTTACCCTGAGGGGTATACCGGTTTTGTTGACACGATGCCCATATTAAAGTACATGTTAATGAAACCGTAAATAGTGTCCATCCATAAACGGCTTATTTTTGCCCTCGGCGAGGTTCTCGCTCGTTTTCAATCCTCGAAATAGCGCGCTATGCCTGCGGTTGAAAACTCGCCCGGGCCTTGCCGAAAACCAAAATCTACCATTTATGGATGGACACTAGACAATCGTAAAACACTAAATCGGGGGCAAAATAACATGAAACTTTCATCTTTAAATGCGATTTCTCCTGTTGACGGCCGGTATCGCAAAGTTGCCGAGAAACTTGCCCATTACTTTTCTGAAGGCGCATTGATAAAATATCGGGTGCTGGTGGAGGTGGAATATTTTATTGCATTATGTAATTTGCCGATTCCTCAATTGACAGATATTGACAAGAGTATATTCGAAGCATTGAGAGGTATTTATAAGGAGTTTTCCCATGATGACGCTTGCAAAGTAAAAGATATCGAGGCGGTTACCAATCATGACGTCAAGGCGGTTGAATATTTTCTAAAGGAAAAATTTGATGAATTTGGATTGCATCGCTTCAGAGAGTTTATCCATTTTGGGTTAACGTCCCAGGATATTAACAACACCGCCATACCCTGCTCATTAAAAGATGCATGGGTCCATGTTTTGCAACCTGTTTTAGATGACGTTATTGAAAACTTGAATGAAAAAGCCAATCAATGGAAAGACGTGCCCATGCTGGCAAGAACTCACGGCCAACCCGCATCACCTACGTGCCTGGGCAAAGAATTTTTTGTGTTCGTGGAACGGCTGAAAAAACAGAAAAACCTATTGGAAACCATCCCGTTTTCCGCCAAATTCGGTGGGGCAACCGGTAATTTCAATGCACATGTTGTGGCCTATCCTGAAATCAACTGGACAGACTTTGGAGATCATCTTGTAAACAAGGTTTTAGGACTTGAACGATCACGGGTTACCACCCAGATCGAACATTATGATAATCTGGCAGCATTTTGTGATAATCTTAAACGGATCAATACCATTCTAACGGATCTGAACAGGGATATATGGTTGTACATTTCCATGGATTATTTCAAACAAAAGATCAAGGCTGGCGAAGTTGGATCTTCGGCCATGCCTCATAAGGTCAATCCCATTGACTTCGAAAATTCAGAAGGCAACCTGGGTGTGGCCAATGCGATTTTTGAACATCTTTCCGCCAAGCTCCCGGTTTCAAGGCTGCAGAGGGATTTGACCGACTCCACGGTTACAAGAAATATCGGGGTGCCGATTGCCCATACGCTGATCGCCTTTAAATCCCTTTTAAAAGGACTGGATAAATTGATTTTAAATTCCCAGGCCATTCATGCCGATCTGCAGGATAATTGGGCGGTGGTTGCCGAAGCCATCCAGACCGTTTTGCGCAGGGAAGGGTATCCTAAGCCCTATGAAGCCCTGAAGGAACTCACGCGGACCCATTTGCGAATTGACCAAAAGGCGATGGTTGAATTTATAGAAAACCTGAATGTTGATCACACCGTTAAAGAAGAATTAAAAAAAATAACCCCCCATAATTATACGGGAATATGTGATTTTTAAAATGAGACCTATGCAAAACGCCCCCTTTTGCTCAATACCGGCGTCCCCGATAATCGGGATTTATCAACAGGCTCAAATTTTAATCCTCAAAATACTCAATGTATTCCTGTGGTTAAAATTTTCCCCTTTCTTGGTCTTGAACCCCGGTTAAATATTAAATACGGATTTAACTGGCCAGGCAAAATTGAACGTTTTTCAAAGGTCTCACAAGGGCGATTGCAGGTTTCAGGTGAAAATTTTTGACCCCATCAACACCCCCCTTTCGGGAACCAACATCATTGAAGCAAGTGCGGGTACCGGCAAGACTTATGCAATTGCCGGGCTCTTTTTAAGGCTGGTTCTCGAAGAACAACTGACCTCGGATCAGATCCTGGTGGTCACCTTTACCCGGGCGGCTACACAAGAGCTTAAAGACAGGATCCGTAATAATCTTTTGAGGGCGAAGTCGGCATTTTCAAAGGGATCGAGCAACGATGATCTAATCAATAGGCTGGTTAAAAAACACAAACATCCGGCCCTGGCCGTTCAGTTGATTCAAAATGCCCTTATTGATTTTGACAATGCCGCTATTTTTACCATACACGGTTTTTGCCACAGGGTGTTAAATGAGCACGCTTTTGAAACACAGAGTTTATTCGACACAGAACTGGTAACCGATCAGACCGATTGGGTCCGGGAAATTGTGGATGACTTTTGGAGGAAGCATTTTTACAGCATGCCTCCGGAATTTATAAGCTATGCAAGTAAAAAGATATCCGGACCGGAATATTTTTTAGCGCTGTTAGGAAAACAAAAAGCGCCGGGTATGAGGATTATTCCGGGACTCGAACGCCCTGATTTAGAGAACCTTGATGGTTTTAGACATATTTTCAAAAAGCTTAAGACCGCCTGGCGCATGTCAAAGGACCGGGTAATTCCCTTATTAAAAAATCCGTGTTTAAGCGGTACCGTGTATGGAAGCCTGAAGACAAAAAAAAAGCAGCCAGATTTCTCCAAAAGAGATCTAAAAGTTTTTTCCATGGCTCGATCTATGGATAGATTCGTTGATGCAAAGTCAACGGGTTTCCCTATGTTTAAAGATTTTGAAAAATTTACCACCACCAAACTTGCAAAGTCCACCAGAAAAAATCATATTCCCCCGTCACACGATGTTTTTAATATATGTGATGAACTCTATGAAAAAGGGATCGCCCTTGAAGCGGAAATGGAACGCGGTCTTTTGTACCTTAAAACCCTGTTTTTAAATTATGCAGGGGAACAACTCCCGGCCAGGAAAGAGAACCACAACATCCAATTTTTTGACGACCTTCTGATAAGAATAAAAAAAGCGCTTGAAAACAGCGGCGGGAATGATCTGGCAGCAGCAATTCGCCGGCAATTCAAAGCGGCCCTTGTGGACGAATTCCAGGATACCGATTCGGTTCAGTATGAAATATTCAGCCGGCTTTTTGATTCAAAACAGAGTGTTCTGTTTATGATCGGTGATCCCAAGCAGGCCATATACGGTTTCAGGGGGGCGGATATTTTTTCTTACATCCAAGCCTCAGGCAATGCGGATTCAAAATATACCCTGATAGAAAACTGGCGGTCAACATCCGGTTTGATAACCGCCGTAAATACCATATTTGCAAACGTTCCATCACCGTTTGTGTTTGATCAGATCGGGTTTGAAAAGGGAATCCCGGGGGGAAGACTCGAATCCATGGATGAAGAATCTTCACCCAATCTTATATTGTGGTATTGGGAACCGGACAAAAAGTCAGACAAGCCCAAACCTCTGAACAAAACCCAAGCGGTGCCGTTGATC
The DNA here is from genome assembly GCA_004193595.1 of Desulfobacteraceae bacterium Eth-SRB2. Taxonomy (GTDB): domain Bacteria; phylum Desulfobacterota; class Desulfobacteria; order Desulfobacterales; family UBA11574; genus S5133MH16. The sequence goes on along the minus strand of RPGQ01000002.1, from coordinate 241,339 downwards.
GCAAAGTCGGTTACGGACAAAATCTCCCGCCTGATTTCTCCAGGCCCAAAGGATCCGTCCCATTATGAATCTGATGGGGTTAAACCCGGGGATATCGCTGTTCTTGTGCGGACGAACCGGCAGGCTCAGATCATAAAAAAAAGCTTGTTATCAAAAAAAATACCGTCGGTTCTCTATGATACCGGGAACGTTTTTCAAACCCACGAAGCCGGGGAAATGGAAAAAATCCTTTCGAGTATAGCCGAACCTGCCAGCGATCGCCGGTTCAAAACAGCCCTTGTGACCGATATAATGGGTGTTTCCGGAAACAAAATCGATTTGGCAGACAGTGACCCTTTTTGGTGGGAAACCCGGATCGGCAACTTCAGGGAGTATTTTCGTTTGTGGAATCGATACGGTTTTATCAGAATGTTTCGGAACTTCATGTCAAAAGAAAACGTCAGAGAACGACTTTTGGTGTTTCCGGACGGGGAAAGAAGAGTGACCAATGTTCTTCATCTGGCCGAAATACTCCACCAGGAATCGGTCGAGAAAAAAATCGGGGTTACCGGTTTAATTAACTGGCTGTCCGAACAGAGAAACATTCCTATTACAGAATCCGAGATTCACCAGCTCCGCCTTGAAAGCGATGAACACGCCGTAAAAATTATAACCCAGCATAAAAGCAAAGGGCTGGAATTTCCCGTGGTGTTTTGCCCCTTTTCATGGGGAGGATCATTGATTAAAGACCGGGAGATAACATTTCATGATCATGACAATAAGGAACTGACACTTGATCTGGGTTCAAATGAAAGGAGTGTTCATCTTGCCGTAGCTCAAAATGAGCTTCTGGCAGAGAACCTGAGGCTGCTTTACGTGGCCTTAACACGAGCCATAAAAAGGTGTTACCTGGTATGGGGACGATTCAACACTGCGGAGACTTCAGCCATGGCCTACCTGTTTCATTATCGTCCCAAATCCGAAGATGACATCAAATCAGAAGATCTGGTTACCTCTTTAAAGGCAAGTGTTTCAGCGAAAAAAGATGAGGAGTTATTAGAAGATTTAAAACAGCTGGCCGCCAGATCCAAAGGGACCATAGAGCTTGCCTCCTTGCCCCTTGATGATGGTGTTCAATATGGGATTTTTGAAGATGAGAAGGGGGACACTTCCTGCCGGCAATTTTCGGGAAAAATAGACACCTCGTGGAAAATCTCAAGCTATTCATCCATGGTATCGCAACGGGTTCCGGAAGAAGAGGTGCCCGACCATGATGGTTCCCATGATTCTTACGCTTATATCCCGGAATACGGTCTTGAGCGTAATAAAAAAACAGACATTTTCTCCTTTCCAAAAGGGGCAAGGGCAGGGATATTTTTCCATGATATTTTTGAGCACCTCGACTTTGCAGCTTCGGATTACGGGTATAAAGAGGAACTGGTAACCAGCAAGTTAACGACATACGGGTTCGATCCGAAATGGCGAGATGGGGTATGCCATATGATAAACAACGTCCTGTCCATACCCCTTGAAATAAAAACAGAGGCTTTGACACTTTCTTCGGTTCACTGCAAGGATCGCATCAATGAGATGGAATTTTATTATCCGTTGAATCCTATTACCCCTCGACAACTGAAAAAAATATTTGCCGATCATGAAGGCATCGAACTTCCCGCCGGTTTTCCGGACCGGATTGGAACGCTGACCTTCCCTTTTTCAAGGGGATTTATGAAAGGATATATAGACATGGTCTTCCATGAAAAAGGGCGTTACTACCTGGTGGACTGGAAGTCGAACCTATTGGGAACACGGGTGGAGGATTATTCCAAACATGTTTTAAAAACGGTGATGAACAATGATTTTTACATTCTTCAGTATCATCTGTATACACTCGCCCTGTATCAATATCTTGGGATTCGACTGCCGGGTTTTGATTATGGAAAAAATTTTGGAGGCGTATTTTACCTTTTTATAAGAGGGATAGATCCTGATCGTGGACCGGAATTCGGGATTTACAAAGATTTTCCCAGTCCGGAGCTTATTCATGCACTGGCCAGAGCGCTTATTCCGGGGTGAGACCTTAGAAAAAAGTTTTTTTGTGCTTTTTTGTCAAAAAATTGCTCCGGCAAATAAGTGTGAAGTGACTAAAGTGATCTAAAGTGCCTAAAGTTTTGGAATAATAACAACTTATATAAAAGTTGGAGCGTAGCGACTCATTAACTTTAGCTCACTTCAAACTTTAGCTCACTCACAACTTTTCCGGTTTATAAAATTAATGTATTGAATGATGAAAGAATATATAACTAGCTTATACCATAAAGGATATCTAACAGATATAGATATGCATTTTGCTCAGTTTATCACCGGTCTCGGCGAAAATGATGATCCGGATATTTATCTGGCCGCAGCCCTTGCCAGCAACACAACCGCAAATGGAGATGTATATTTTGACCTTTCTTCTGTGGCCGAAAATCCGTTTCTTATGGGGCTGGAAGAGGAGGGGACCGTCAAATGGCCGAGGCTTTCCGGCTGGTTGCAAAAAATCGGGCAAAGCCCGGCAGTGGGAAGGCCCGGAGATTATTGTCCCCTGATACTGGATAGAAAAAACAGGCTATACCTGTATCGATACTGGGATTATGAAAAAAAACTTTCCCAATCGATCATCCACCGTTACAGAGAAGATATCCGGGATTTAGATATGGTCCGTTTAACGGACGGTTTAAACAGGCTTTTCCCACAAAATCAGGATAATGAGGTTAACCGGCAGATGGTAGCGGCATACATTGCCGCGATTAAAAGATTTTGTATCATCTCCGGTGGGCCGGGAACCGGAAAGACGTTCACCATGGCAAAGATCCTTGCGCTGCTTTTGGAACTGTCCGGAAAAAAGAGACTGAAAATTTTGCTTGCCGCTCCCACGGGAAAAGCTGCTGCAAGAATCGCTGAATCGATTGAGGATGCAAAGAAAACGCTAAATAGCCGTCCGGATATTATCGCGGCCATACCTTCCGAAGCTTACACCATACACAGAATGCTCAAAACCATCCCGGGTTCCCCGTATTTTCATCATACCCATGAAAACCCGCTGGATGCTGATGTGGTGGTGGTGGATGAAGCGTCAATGATAGATCTTGCCCTGATGTCAAAACTCCTTTGGGCGGTGCCTTTTGATGCCAGGCTGATACTGATCGGAGATAAAGACCAGCTTGCTTCGGTTGAAACCGGTTTTGTGCTGGGCGATATCTGTGACAGAGAGAATGTTCACGCCTTTTCAGGGTGTTTTTGTAAAAAATTTGAAGCGGTAACCCAACAAAAAATGGATCTTCCGGTTAAGGAATATAAAGATAAAGCCGGTTTATATGACTGTATGGTTGTTTTAAAAAAGAACTACCGGTTTACCGGCAGCAGCGGGATAGGGGAATTAAGCCGAGCGGTAAACCGGGGAGAAACCCATAAGGTCTTGGGCCTGATGAAAAACAACCCGGATCAAATATTCTGGAAAAAGATTTCACAGCCCCATGATCTGTTACGTTCCCTGGGCAAAAGGGTTATTAAAGGCTATTCAGATTATCTTGACACGGATGATCCATACAGAGCCCTTGAACTTTTTAAACGGTTTAAAATATTATGTGCCGTAAAAATCGGTCCCATAGGGGTTAATGCTGTCAACAGGTCAGCAGAACAGGTATTAACCCGTGAGGGACTGATAGCGCCTGACAGGTCGTCAACCAATCTTTGGTACAAGGGCAGACCGGTTCTGATTACCCGTAATGATTACAGACTGAAACTTTTTAATGGGGACATGGGAATAACCCTGCCGGCTCCGGGGTCAAACGGCAAAGATCTGTATGTTTATTTTTCAGGAGACTCGGGCGAACTCAGGCGGTTTCTTCCTTACCGGCTTCCGGAACACGAAACGGTTTATGCAATGACCGTTCACAAGAGCCAGGGGTCGGAATTTGATCATGTTCTCTTAATTCTGCCGGACCGTGATTACCCGGTGTTAACCCGGGAACTGTTATACACGGGAATAACAAGGACCCGAAAAACAGTGTCGATTTGGGCAACGGAAGATGTATTAAAAACAACAATATCCCGTAAAATCGAACGAACATCAGGACTTAAAGATGCCCTGTGGGGATAACCGGATGATAAAGCGCTTAAAATTGAGGAATTCAATAATAACCAAAATTTTCATTTTTACAGTATTTCAACATTCCAAATAAATGAGGAGTCAGGGAGTTTTATTAATTTAACCGCTCCATGAATAATCCGCAACTACACCGTACAAACTCATGCATAAGGGCTCGTAACGAAAAAACAGTGTACCAATATTTCAATAAATATATCAGATAGGTAACATTTTTTATTTTTTGATTACGAATTCATTAAAGCGCTGTTTTTTCGCAACGATCCCTAATGCATTCAAACAGTGTACGATTTCGTTGCGGATCATTCATTCCGCTTAACTTGAGGTTCTAAAAGAAAAACTCCCCGAGTCCTCAAATAAATAGGTAATAAGGAGTGTAACGATGAAATATCAAGAAATAATATTCGAGGAAAAAGAATCGGTTGCGCATTTAACATTAAATCGACCTGATATCCGAAATGCCATAACCGGTGAAATAATTATCAATGAAATCGAGGAAGTATGCCAAAGAGTTCAGGAAAATAATGATATTAACGTCATGATTGTCACCGGCGCGGGTTCAGCGTTCTCGGCCGGCGGCAACGTCAAGGATATGTATCATAAGCAAGGGATGTTCTCAGGCAATCCTGAGCAGTTGCACAAGAATTACTGCAAAGGCATCCAGCGTATTCCTTTGGCTTTTTATTATCTGGACGTTCCCACCATAGCGGCAGTGAACGGTCCGGCCATAGGTGCGGGTTGTGATCTGGCATGCATGTGCGATATCCGTATCGCCAGCGAAACCGCGCGTTTCGGAGAAACTTTTGTTTCCGTTGGTTTGATCTCCGGTGATGGCGGAGCATTTTTTCTGCCCCGTATTATAGGATTTTCCAAAGCGTGTGAGCTTGCATTTACATGCAGGATAATCGATGCGCATGAATCCGAGCGGATTGGCCTGGTGAGCGAAGTGACCTCACCGGATAATCTTATTCAGCGGTGCACGGAAATCGCTTTTGAAATTGCAAAGCACCCTTCAAATATTCTTCGTCTGGCAAAACGTCTATTCAATCATTCACAAGGAAGGAGATTGGAGGAGGTTCTTGAACTTTCTGCGGCCTATCAGGCCCTATGTCATCATACCCCCGAGCATGACAGGGCTATGGAGAAACTATTTTCCGGCAAAAAAAGTCTTTTATAAAAACGTGCCGAATTGCATAAGTAATTCTCCAAAATAGATGGCTGTTTTTTGTTCCTTTTCCTTTTCGCTGTCTTTGAGCTTACAATTGAAAGAAACGCAATCAATGGGTTTCGTAGTCATCCGCTCTGTCGAACCCTCTGCATGCAACAAACACCCTTTGCTATGCTTTATTTGAAAATCTTCCCCCCTGTGTAAAAACACACATCCTTGATTGGTGGGTCTTTCGTAATTTCTCTTTGTATAAAAGTTATGAAAATCATCCGGAAAACTCACCAGAAGATCCAGATCGGCATCCGCCATTATTCTGGGCCCGAAAATGTGCATCTTGTCTGTTGCATCATTGGCTATCACGACGTAATCGATAATTTTTGGAAAGAACAATTTAAGCAAAACCTTGTCACTACCCATAATAGAAGTAAATATGACTTGTGTGAAATAGAACTGCAAAAACTGATCAAAACTTAAGTTCTTGTTCCCAAACGGAACCGCTTCCCACAAATGGTTTACATATTCTGAATATATAAGCTGGACGTTTTCATGCATTGCAAAGCCGGGAGTCTTGCAACAATGATGCGATATACCTCCTGAAGGTTCACACTTCATACATTCTTCTAAAGTTGGAGCATTTTTTGTTTGTTTTGACAACAACGCCTGCAATGTTTTGGATAAATATGTCATGGTGATACCCCAAAGATATGAATTGTGAAGATTTGACGCCCGGTGTCTGACGGAGCCAACGGCCCCTCTTTATTTCACGGTTAGCTCTAACTCCATATCATTGAAAATTTTTTTTGTAAATCGCAAAAATTTGAGGATTCAGGACAAACGCATTTGAATCCCAATACAGTGAGAACGCTCCACGACGGCGTATATCTCTTTCCAACCGACTGAAACTTGTGCTTAAGCATCCGTAAGCCCGAGCCGAACCAGAGTTATTAAGAACAATTCGTCGCTAAATTATCCCATTGGTTTTTTAAGTCATAATTTCATTCGGCTCGGACTAACGGATGCTAAAGCCCTTCAAACAGTCAGTCGGTATCCAAGAGAAACACGCCGTCGCTACGCTGCACCGAAATCAAATGCGTTTACCCTAACTTTAGGCACTTTAGATCACTTATCACTTTTAACTTATCTAAAATGATACCCAAAGCTCAAGTGCACCTTTTTTCGCATTCGGATATTTATGACTCAAATTAAAGATTTTAATATTTGTGTGTTTAAAATTCGTATGGAGGGTGATAAAATCTGCTAAATATTTTTTTAAAAGGAGCGCACCCGTTTTATCCTCTTTATGGAAGTATCGAATATCTGTATTTCTATAATTAATCCAAGTCTTTTATCATTCACTTCAATTAGTAAGCGAATATGTACATCAAAAGACCACGGATTGAATGCACAAACACATACCGTCTCTCTAAGATAGAAACCCCCGAAGAACATATATTTTATCAAAGGGAGTTCAACTCGTGCAGTTATAGCGAAAACCATGGTAAGAGACAGCCCGCCATACTTCAGAAAAAAGCCCTTACTGATAATCACAGAACAAAATCTGTGTGAAGCACTTGTTTTACCTTTAAAATCAATAGAAATGAACTTTCTGAAGAAGCATAAACATCTCGTGAGATTCTACAACTTAATGAAAATATAGGACATTTTTGAGGCGAATGCTTGCCTCGAATATGGAATAATGGAAGGTTAAGGAAGGTTGGTTTTAAAGGATATTAGCCGTTTTAATTTTATCATAAAACACAAATTTTACCATTAACTAATATTGAATTATCCAGACCCATTGTTTAATATTCCGTGCGTTTCCACCATTCCAATTGAGGGGGCCCGAAGCTGGCGAAGTACAATCTTTTCCAAATATACCCCCTCCCCGTACCTTGACACCTATTAGAAAAACAAATAAACGTCCTTTCGAAATAGAATTGCAATAGAAGTAATGGGTCTATTATATATACTGGTTTCCATAAAGAAATTATCGCCGCGATGCCATTGGCACGGCTACAAGAGTCCAACAACGGTTGCGTGGTACAGGGCGAGTATACTAAAATTATCATCCAATGCCGCTTTGGCGATCAATCTTCGAACATCGGGAAAAGGCAAAATGGTTCCGACCTTTAACAACGTGTCGTCGACTCAGGATTACTATACGAGTAGACTTGCGTAAAATCATAGCAAAAATTAGGGAAGTTGCCATCATACAAAGAGAAGTGCAGATGGTTCATAACGGCGTTAAGGGTGTCACGGATACCGTGGCCGCGCTGCCAATATCTCTTTTTGAGTTCTTTGAAGAGCGCTTCAATCTTTATCTGGCTCCGTATTCGACAATTTCTTGAACAGAAAGGGTCAGGTCAGTAGAAAAAGTGCAGCCCACCGGGTCTTGCGATGAACCCACACGACTTTGACCGCACACTTGAGCGTTTGAGCATCACGACACGGTCTGGAAGCCCTGGCGGTCCTGGAGTGCGGCCATAAAGGTGACGCTGTATTCATTTGCCCGGGTGGCATGTTTACGGCCAGTGATGATGCGTTCCCAAGTTTTTTACCATATTTTCTGGGACGCCCGGGACCGCTTTTGGTACGAGAACCAGGCAGATCGAAAACGTTATTGTTTGATCTCAGTCGGGATATCATATGAAACCATCGGCCCAATTTTTTGTGAAGCGGTTTCCAAAGTCCGTTATTGCCGAACCATGAATCGGTTATCGTTATGATACGTGTTTTGCTGAACAGGCCGGCAATATCAGTTATCATGTTGACGGCCTGCTCAATCTTGGTCTCAAATTCGATTTCAGGCTTTGTGAAGGCCAGTTTTCGTTGTTCAATACTTTTCTTCAGGTGATAGAAGCAATAGCTCAAAGGCGGACATGGGCCAGCGCCGCTGGCTTATTTTGCTGTAATGCGACAATGTTTTGAGCCCATGGATATTTTTGACTGATTTTGCTTGGCTGCATGGTCGAAGATTTTGGCGCAGCCAAAGATCTTTCTACCTGTCTTTGGATTAATGTAATCGTCCAGAGCCAGTATCAAACAATCATTTGTCAAGGGCTCGGGAATCATCTTCCATAGACATTGCCAAAGCCGTTGCCAGGGGATCTTGGGCGATCTCATGAAAGTATAGTATCGTTTTTTCCGAATACCTGTAAACCCGAAAAGGCCCTTAAGACTCCGAAACAGATTTGAGGTCTTGGACGAAGTAAAAGGAATGATGATCGCAATGAGTGTGTAGATAAACCATGTTCCACGCTCTTCACCTTTTCGAGAATGTGCAAATTCTTTTTTGAGTTTTTTGAGAATGTCGTGTAGTATGAACATGCGAGGCCTCCTTCGTTATGGTGTTTTTGTTTAATCAAAATAAACATACCATAACACGGCCTCGCAGTCAACAATAACCACCTGTTTTATTTAAAAATTTTGATTTTTAGGCCAAAATTGACGATTTTTATTTGTAATAAAATCAATGGGTTAGAGCTCAACGTAACTTTCATAACTATCTGATATCATTGGAAATTTTTAAATCGAGTTTTAGCGTTTGCACTATCCGCGCGAATTTAAAACTGGGAAACTTCAGTTATATATAATCTGAGTATGGATTCTAAAGGATTAATCGTTTTCGACATGGATGGCGTCCTGGTCGATGTTTCAAAATCATACCGGGACACGGTAAGACAAACCGCCAGATTATTTTTCAAGGGAGCAGGATCATGGAAATATTTACCCGATCCTCTGTTTTCCTTAACAGATCTTGCCAGAGTAAAACAAAGCGGAGGCCTGAATAATGATTGGGACTTGACTTTTTTAGTTATAAGCCTTCTATTCACATTGGTAAAAGGTTCAACAGACCCGCAAGATCCGGACCCCTGGATCCGACATATCGTGATCAACGGACGGCGGTAATTGCGCCCTGTCACAGTTTTTAAACTCCACAAAAAACCCGGTCGCCTCTTTGTTGAAAAAAAGGGGGAAACAAAAGGATGAACTCATTACCGGTCTTTTTCACAGGCGATGTTGGAAGCGGAAATATTATAAAGCAAATTTTTCAGGAGATATATCTTGGAAAGGAGATGTTTGAAGCCACCTACGGAATTCCGGCAAGAATATACCACGAAAAAGGATATATAAACCGAGAAAAACTTTTGGTTGACAGATCCATCCTTGAAAGCCTATCAAAAAATCATATTCTGGCCATCGCCACCGGACGCCCCAAAGCTGAAGCCGACTACCCTTTAGATTTTTTCGGTCTGAGAAAGTATTTTAACGTTATCTACACTCTTGACGACTGTATTAAAGAAGAGCAAAAAATATACGAAAATGAAAAAAAAAGAGTCTCTCTCAGCAAACCCAATCCTTATCTGCTTGATGCCGTTGCCAAGATCCATGAACATAACGTCTCCAGATTCTTTTACGTTGGGGATATGCCGGATGATATGGTAGCCGCCTCAAGATCCGGAACAGGATTTGCCGGTATCGGAATTCTTATATCATCATCTGATAAGGACACGCTGAAAAAGGACCTGTTACAGGCAGGTGCAGATTATATTATTGAAGATTTTGAGGAACTAAAAAACATCATACCCTTGTAATAATGGACCCTTTCATACACCAGAAATTATAATTTCAAAACATTCAAATATGATTCCGTGACAAATGAAATATTTGCCTTATAAAAAACTTAAATACAAGTTCGATTTTGAAATCGGTTACCTTACAAAAGGCCCCTGTAGAGAATGTGAGAAAAGAAAAGATTTCCCTGATTGTATAGACGATTGCAACAAGCTCGACAAAATACACACCATTTTGTGTGAAGCCATTTCGTGTTCAAAACGCGGTTAATCTGTCAAATCAAAGGAGGGTTGTATGACCGGCATGAAACTAAAGGATATCCCCGCCTGGAAGCAATTGATCCATCATGCTGATATCATGAATCGTCCTGAAAAACATCTCAAATATCTTATAAAGGAAAAAGATCGACTGACAAATTTCTCTTTAAATGGCGCCGGTATCTATTATGATTTTTCACGCCAGCGTTTAGATGATCAGACCATGGAACTTTTATTCAAACTTTCAGAAGCCCGGAAGTTAAAAGAGCAGTTTACTGCAATGGTCTGTGGAGAAAAGATCAATACCACTGAAAACAGAGCGGCACTTCACACAGCAGCAAGGAATTTTTCAGGCAATCCGGTTTTTGTTGACGGCCAAAATGTGATGCCTGAAATAACTAGGGTAAGAGATGATATCAAACAGTTTGCATCAAAAGTTCATGAAGGGAAAATAACCGGGTCAACCGGAAAACCGTTTAATCATATTGTTGTCATCGGAATCGGTGGATCATATCTGGGGACTCAATTTGTCGCCCGGGCATTGGACCCGCTGGCAGATAAAAATATTGAAATCATGTTTCTATCAAACGTGGACATCCATAACTTTGGGTCGATTGCCTCGGCTATTGATCCTGAGACCACCCTGTGGATCGTCATCTCAAAAAGCTACACAACGGCCGAAACCATGGCCAATACCCATCAGGCGTATGCCTTTATGACGGATAAAGGGCTTGATCCCGCCCAACATTTTGTAACGGTTACCAGTATGGGATCTCCGGGAGATAACTCTTCAAATCCTGTCCTTTCTTCATTTCACATGTTCGATTTCATCGGTGGAAGATACAGTGTGACCTCGGCGGTAGGCGGTGTACCGCTGAGTCTATATTTAGGGTATGAACGATTTGAACGGTTTTTGAAAGGTGCTCAAGATATGGACCTTCATGTTCAAAATGCCCCGGTGGAAGAAAATATTCCCCTTATTGCCGCTCTTATTTCAATCTGGAATAATAATTTCCTGGGATATCCTGCCCATGCCATAATCCCCTACGCATTTCAGCTATCCAAACTGACAGCTCATGTCCAGCAACTTAACATGGAAAGTAACGGAAAATCAGTTACGCAAGACAGTGACCCGCTGGATGAACCTTCGGGAAACATTATTTTTGGAGAGCCGGGAACCAATGCACAGCATTCATTCTTTCAACTGGCACATCAGGGCCGTGCTTTTCCCATCGACTTTATCGGAGTAATCAATCCCCATTTTACACAGTATCAAACTCAATCAAAAGGGGTCACCAATCACCAGGAACTCTGGTCGAATCTGATTGCACAGCCCCAAGCCCTTGCAAGGGGAAAAAAGGACACAAATCCGGCAAAATCTTTTTCCGGTAACCGGCCGTCATCAACACTTATTTTAAATGATCTTTCTCCTGAAAATATCGGCAGACTGCTTTCCTTTTATGAGGCTAAAACAGTTTTTGAAGCCTTTGTATGGGGTATAAATCCCTTTGATCAGTTCGGCGTGGAGCTGGGCAAAACCCTTACTACAAATATCCGAAAACAAATGGCACTAAAAAATCAAAACAATGAACATTGCTTTGATGACGTGGATCCCATAACCAAATATTATCTGGAGACTGTGTTCTCAGTCAAGTAATTGGAGGATGGAAATCAAGACCGTTGTTAAAAGCTGTTGCCTTTCTATTGACAAACCGTGGCTCCGAAGCTTTTTTTTGTATCAGGTTTCAGGTGTCAGTAATGATGAACAGAGGCGCTGGAACCTGCAACCTGGCACCAGGCATACAGAAAGGAATAAATATGGGATATTTTTTAAAGCCATATTATGGGCAATTTTAATCACCCCACCTGAAACCTGAAACCAAATAGCCATAGCAATCTTAGCAAACAACAGTCTTGATTTACACCCGTGATTGGATGCTGTACTTTTCTTTCTAATAGATTGTCCTAAAACAGAGAAAAACCGGTCAAAGACCTGCTAAAAAATAGATTAGTAATTGTCAAATATTCTCAAAATACGATGTTATTTTGACGCGTTAAGGGAATTTTTTTCTTTCTGCCCTTTTTTTCCTTCCTGACTTTTCCTGTTAAAAGCTTAATAACCTCTTAAAATAAAATAATAATTTATATATTACACCCAAACGGCCCACCTGGCACATATATTGCTTAAATGTTTATTCGAATGAATGGACACTAACTGAAAATTAAGGAGTCACGCCATGAATAACAATCAAAATCCGGTTCACACCAAAGGCGATAGAAATATCTTTTGCCCTTATTACAGGAATTGTCTGGATTATGCGGTCGAGCTTCGCTGGAAATATTGGGCCTGTTTGGATTGTAGGCATAAAAAAAAGGGAGATTTTCTTACAGACGTCCTATTGTCGCCCACGGACACGGGTCCGTATTACTCGCTTTCACCGTCGGTTTATAAGAAAGCAACACATAATTCAGTATAGCCAGCGGGTTATCTTTTGATGTGACAAGCTGCAATTTGCAGAATCCTCAATTTTTGTTATTTAAAGAAAAGAGAGTATACTTCAAAACAGCCTTAATTAAACGTCTCGGGAATTCTACAATACCATTATTCAATTAAGGCCTGCCTGCTTAGCGGGCGGGGGCCAAAAGCAACGAATTCGAAAGCAGGTATTTTTTTTTCAAAATAAGAATTCAGATCAGATCAAAGTGTCCAATATAATGTGCCTTACCCGCCACAATTTAAAAGAAAAACCCTTTCAGACAACTCCGGATTCACAATTTATCTGGCTTGGAAAAAATCACAGGAAAGCCCTTACCGTTTTAGAAAATGGTGTGTTCCATAATAACAACTTCATCTTTATTACCGGCGATGCAGCTACAGGAAAAACCACACTGATCAATGCATTTTTAGATCATCTTGGCGACAAAGCTGTTTCAGCTAAAATAACTTTCCCGATTCCGGAAGATCTCGAGTTTCTAAACCTGGTAGCAAATGAATTTAATATGAATATGAAGTTTAGTTACAATGTGGATTTTCTAATTTATTTCAGGCGCTTTTTGAGCAACTGTCATTCCCAAAATAAAAAGGTATTACTTATAATTGATGGGGCCCATAGAGTGGACCAAGGACTTCTCGCACAGATCCAATTCCTATCAACCATAGAAAAGCATTATACAAAAGGCCTTAAAATAATCTTTGTGGGTAAGGATGAATTTATTAATATTCTCTCTAGGGAAGACAATAAGGATTTAAGACGGAGAATTACTATTCACTACCGCGTTGAACCTTTGACGAGGACAGAAGTGGGTGAATATATTGTTCATCGTCTAAAGGTTGCCGGACATGAAGGAAATATTTTCACCCAAGACACAATGGGTGAGGCCCCTCTATATATAATAGACCTATTGTTTATTGCAATTTATTTTCGAAAGGACGTGTTTATTTGTTTTTCTAATAGGTGTCAAGGTACGGGGGAGGGGGGTATATTTGAAAAGATTGGCTTTCAAGTTAGGGGCTTCGCCTCAATTGGAATGGTGGAATGCTGGAATATTGGAATAATGGGTTCTGGGATAATTCAATATTGGGTTAATGGTAAAATTTGTGTTGAGGATAAAATTAAAAACGGCTAATATCCTTTTAAAACCAACCTTCCAACCTTCCATTATTCCATATTCGAGGCAAGCATTCAAGCCTCAAAAAATGTCCTATATTTTCATTAAGTTGTAGAATTCACGAGATGTTTATGCTTCTTTCAGAAAGTTCATTTCATTGATTTTAAAGGTAAAAACAAGTGCTTCACAGATTTTGTTCAGATTATCAGTAAGGGCTTTTTTTCTGAAGTTATTTATGGGGCTGTCTCTTACCATGGTTTTCGCCATAACTGCAATGAGTTGAACTCTTTGATAAAATATATGTTCTTCGGGGGTTTCTATCTTAGAGACGGTATGTGTTTGTGTATCTAATCCGTGGTCTTTTTGAGCGGCATATTCGCTTACTAATTGAAGTGAATGATAAAAGACTTGATTTGCATTTTCTTCAATGGCTTGTTTCCTATATTTTCCAAGTGGACAACCATTTAAATAAGCATTGGTCATAATAATAAGAAGCTTTAATCGTGATGTAAAAACGTAATGTTCTGACATGTTGCTCATTTCCTCGGATTATGGATGGACAATAGTTAATGCAAAAATTATGCAAAAAGGTATAATATTTAATGGTTAAATAAAATTAATATAGATATTAAGTTGTTAAGATGATCGTGCGACAAAAAATATCCGTGCCGATTGATAAAAAACAGTTAAGAATATGAAATAAACTGCCTAAGATTATGAAAAAATTCTCATAATTTTTATTTTCCTTTTATAATTTCAACTTCAAAATATTTTATCCCTAACCCGGACAAACCAAAAACAAGAAATATTTGCCACCAAGGCACAAAGACACGAAGGATTTTATTTTGTTATTCTTTCTTAGAGTCTTGGTGCCTTTGTGGCGAGAAGAAAAAAGTTTTGCCACAAAAATCACAAAATTCACAATTAAGAAACTAAATAAGTGGAAGTAATGACGTACCTGTCAAAAAATGACACAAAAATTGTCAAATATTGTCAAAACATAGGTTGCCATATAATTTGGGTTATTAATTTAACAATTTGATATATAAACATATATTAAATTATTATAAGTTTTATCTAAAAATATATATGTTTTTGCATGGTTTTTGCTTAAATAAATTTTCAAATAAAAAAAGGTTTCTCGGGTGTGCGTGCATCTTTTCTGCCGAGAGTCTTCAAAACTACCAAAAAAAGATGATGCACTCCGGTGTTAATAACGGCATTTCGGGAAATCGGAATTTTCGGTCGGGCCTTGTAGGATTGTTAACTTTTCTCAACAACCTTTAAATGCGACATGGCCTTGTAGGATTTTCAACCTTTCTCCACAACTTTTTCGTAGGGCGATTCGAATGAATCGCCCTTTTTTTTGATTATTTCTTTTATCCTGCCTGGGGTGTAAATCAAGGCCGTTGGTAAACGCTGATCCTTGTCTATTGACAAACCGTGGCTCCGAAGCCCTTTTTTTAGGTGTCAGGTGTCAGGTGTCAGGGTTAAGGGGGAAACGAGGTGACCAATTCCAGGCGCTCCTCAAACAGCGCTCCTGCCCAACTCGCCGAGAAAAATGATGATCGGCATATCCGTAACAAAATTGAAGGGTAGATCACGGAAAAGGTGTATCTAGAAATTCGGGGTGGTTACAAAGAATGCATTCGTATGTTGAATGGATTAGAGAAAACATGGGGACGGAAATTCCCAGAGCGAGAACGCCGCTGGCAGTTAGCTGAGGAAACGGTAGTGTATGGCGTAAATGATGAATCGTTCCCTCAGGGCTGCATGCCTCCTGACACCTGACACCTGAAACCAAATAGCCATGGCAATCTTAGCAAACAACGGTCTTGATTTACACCCTCCCGCCTGTATTACAACATATAGGCATATCTCTACGCAAAAAATTGCCTGACTTATAGACGATCGGAAAGCTTGGAGAAAAAAATCTCTTGCACAATTTTTTCACCAATATAAAAATGACTCTATGGATGATCAGCAATTTCGCCAGCTGCTTAATCGATTCGGGTTTTCTTGGTCAGGATACCGAAAAGTCCGAAAGGGGGTCAAAAAACGGATAACAAAACACATGAACGCCCTGGGATGTTACAACATCACAACTTATCTGGCGGAACTGGATAAGAGCGATGAAGTCAGAAAAAAATGTGAACTTCTGCTGACGGTTTCCATCAGCCGTTTTTTTCGAGACAGAGAATTTTGGAAGTCCCTTGAAAAAAAGTATTTACCTGACCTTATTGATAAAAATATAGAAAAAATTAATGTCTGGTCTGCCGGTTGTGCGTGTGGAGATGAGGTGTACAGTTTCAAAATCGTCTGGGATTGCCTAAGAAATAGTTTGGGGCATCTACCGAAACTTGAAGTAATTGCTACGGATATCAATCCTGTCTACCTCGAAAAAGCCTGTGCCGGAATTTATTCATCCAGCAGTCTCAAAGAGGTGACAGAAGAACTTCAATCCACATATTTTATAAAAAAGAAAGGAAAAAAACGTTTTGAAGTTAATGCCTTACTAAAGAAAGATGTTATATGGAAAACACATCATCTGCTTTCCGATCCCCCTGAATCAAAATTTGATATCATTTTTTTACGGAATAATGTTCTGACCTATTATGAAGATCTGCTGAAAAAAAAGGCTTTCAGAAAAATACTCGATAGTCTTGCGCCATATGGATTTCTGATCATCGGATCCCATGAATCTCTTCCTTTTGAACCCAAAGATCTTATTGCCATTGCACCGCATTCCTTTGTTTTTAGAAAAGAAGCTGAATAATTATACCTGAATCTTACATGAAAATTAATGAGAATTTTTAGTTTACTTGATTGAAGATGGAATATTGGAATGGAGTTTTTTAAACGAAAAATAATTTTAGGCAGGCAAAAAAATAGGGAGTAAATCGTAACCCCCTATTTTTTATTGAAATAATATGTTTAAAAAAATTCCTCAATAAAGGAATCAACAAGCTTATCCGCAACAGCATTGTTGTCAATGGTGTATTTTCCGGATTCAATCTCTTGTTTAAGTTCAGAAACCTTGTCTTCTCTGATATCCGGTTCAGATGCAATAATTTCCTTTGCAAGTTGAGTCTCTTTTAAGGCCGGGGAAAGGTTAACAATAGTGTCCTGTCCGGATTCAGCTTTCGCTTCACACTTTTGTTCATCGCAAAGCTTCTTTTCCTTGTTTACCTCCGTCGCATTTTGTGTGGATTTAGAGAGTTGCTTACTGATTTCATAGTTAATAATTCTATCGTCAATTTTCATTATATGATCCTTTAACTCCTAATTTATGGATGGACACTACCTCATATTTTTATCTATGGTTTCCTCGGTGATTTCTTTTAATTTATTCGTTAAAAAACTAGAATCTTCAATGGAAAGTGAATTTATTGTTTCACCATGTTCGTCAATTTCCTTGAATACAAGTTCTTTGGGGTTATCTCCGCTTATCGTCAGATGTGCTCCATATTCATTTTCAAGTTTTTCAAACACTTCTTTCTCAACATTATCATAAGGCCCGTATTGGGTGATTTTATTAATAATATTGTTGGTAATATTATCAATAATAGTTTTCCGCCGGGCATTTGAAGATATACTGATCCTGTCCGGCGTGCTGGGATCGGTATTCTTTGGTCTACTGGAGATTTTGCTTTGGCGAAGCTGGTCTCCATAAACCCGCAGAACATTATTGACATGATAAGCTGATATTACCATAATTTTTGCCTCAGACTTTTTATCGGGATTTATTTGCAATAACTTTAGAAAAAAATTCGATTTTAGTTATATTATTACCCGTTTTCCTGTGTGTATCTGATAAGCGCTTCCATTTTTTCAGCTGCGGCGCCCTTGTCAATAGAAATTTCAGCCATGTGGATTCCTTCCTGAAGATTTTCTGCCTGTTCTGCGGCAACAAGAGCTGCAGCTGAATTAATCAGGACAACATTCCGTTTTGGTCCTTTTTCGCCATCCAATATATTGCGGGTTATTTTAGCGTTCTCTTCGGGATTTCCACCCAGAAGTTCGTTTGAATCCAATAGGTTGCCGAAGAATTGTTCAGAGGAAATATCATAAGTTCGAATGAGACCTTCTTTTAATTCGGAGATGCGGGTGGGCGCACAAACAGAAATTTCATCCAGTCCGTCATGCCCATGAACCACAAAAGCTCTTTTTGTTCCGAGAAGGTGTAACGCATGTGCAAACATTTCAGTTAGTTCGGGTGCGTATACACCGAGAAGCTGGCAATTGGCTCCGGCGGGGTTTGTGAGCGGGCCTATCATATTAAAAATACTGCGAAGACCCAACTCTTTTCTTGCTCTGGCCGCATGGCGCATGGCACCGTGATAAAGCGGAGCAAAAAGAAAACCGATACCGATTTCCTGAACAGCCTCTTCCACGATTTCAGGGTCAGTATCAAGTTTTACCCCAAGCACTTCCAGAAGATCTGCACTGCCACATTGACTGGATACCGATCGATTCCCATGTTTAGCCACGGTCACCCCGCAGCCGGCCACAACAAAAGCCGTGGTTGTGGAGATATTAAATGTTTGTGATGCGTCTCCACCGGTTCCGCAGGTATCTACAATGGTTGCGGCCGGCGCTTGAATACGATGTGCTTTACGGCGCATGGCTCGAGCCGCTCCGGCAAGTTCTTCAAAAGTTTCCCCTTTGGTTGCCAGTGCCGCCATCATTGCGCCGATCTGTACATCGGTAACATTTCCCGAAAATATTTCTGTAATCATTTGAGACATTTGAGTTTCACTAAGGTCGACTCGATGTATGATTTTATCAAGATTTTCCCTAAACATAATGGTTTTTCCTCACTTTTTTTAGGTTTTAAGATTTAGTACCTTAAAGTTGAATTTTGTGCATTTTGTGGCAAAAAAAGTTTGATCACACCACGAATTACACGAAGAGCACGAAGGTTATATATTTTATTCTTCTTTTCCTTCGTAATCTTCGTGGTAAAAATAAAGTCGATCTTTTTTGGTTCCGCTTGTCCGGGTTAGGTTTTAAGATTATTGAGAAAATTCCTCAGAAGCCGTTTGCCCACGCGGGTCATAATAGATTCCGGGTGAAATTGAATTCCTTCTGTGGGATGCTTTACATGCCTGATTCCCATAATCTCCCCGTCTTCTGATTCCGAGCTTATCTGCAGACATTCAGGAAAACTTTCCCTTGAAACAGCCAGTGAGTGATACCGCATGGCTTCAAAAGGTTTGCGAATCCCATGATACAGCATTTTCCCGTCAGAGTGTATCATGGATGTTTTTCCGTGCATGAGCTTTTTGGCGGAGACCACTTTCCCGCCAAAAGCAGCTGCAATGGCTTGATGGCCAAGGCACACACCAAGAATTGGGATCTTTCCGGAAAAGTGTTTCACTACCGGAAGAGATATTCCTGCATTTTCAGGCCTGCCCGGACCGGGCGATATAACAATTCCGGTTGGACTCCATGAAATAAGATCTGAAATGGAGAAGACGTCGTTCCGGATGACCTTGATGCAAGCGCCGATTTGCTCCAGATATTGTACCAGGTTGTAAGTAAATGAATCATAATTGTCTATCATTATGATCATGTTTTATCCTCCTTTATTTTTCGTAACCGTTCACGGGTTCAGGGTTAATGAGCTTGCGATATTTTACATGTTCTCGCTTTCAACATCAGCGACAGCTCGCTTGAGCTATGCTGATAAGAAAAGAAATTGTGGGCATTCAGATCGAGATTAAAGATAATCTACCAGCATCTTGTATCTGTATCTTCAGCCCATTGTCTTCCTCAACATCTTGGCTTCATTTTTCAGAATGCGGAAACCGCAAATCCCCCAACCTTTGAACCGTGAACTTTGAACCGTGAACGGTTACTATTTTTCATATGATTTCTGAATTAGTTGCAGTGCTTTTTGCATGGCCATTGCTTTATTGACGGTTTCTATCCGTTCCCGTTCCGGATCCGAGTCGGCAACGATTCCTGCGCCTGCCTGAACCGTTAGCAGCCCATTTTCAATACTGGCCGTCCGGATGGTAATGGCCATGTCCATATTTCCGTGGAACGAAATATATCCTACGGCGCCGCCATAAGGGCCCCGGGGTCTGTTTTCGAGTTCGGCGATAATCTCCATGGCCCTTATTTTGGGAGCTCCGGATAACGTTCCGGCAGGAAAAGTGGCTCGAAGTAGATCCCATGCATCATATTCTGATTTCAGATCACAACATATATTGGATACAAGATGCATGACATGAGAATAACGTTCCACTATCATCAAATCTGTTAACTGAACCGTTCCCACCTCTGCCACGCGCCCCAGATCATTACGACCCAGATCCACCAGCATTAGGTGTTCCGCCCGTTCTTTTTCATCCGCAAGAAGCTCATTTGCCAGAAACCTGTCTTCCTGCTCGTTTTTCCCTCTGGGGCGTGTGCCGGCAATGGGGCGAAGGGTAGCAACGCCGTTTTCCAGCCTCACCATGGTCTCCGGTGAAGATCCAACGAGAGTCATCTCATCGAGACTGAGGAAATAAAGATAGGGTGAGGGATTAATGAATCGTTGCGCCCGGTAAAGCGCCCAGAGATCCGGTGGCGGTGTACATAAAAAAGGCATGGAAATGACGGTCTGGATAACATCACCGGCCCGGATATATTCTTTTACCTTTTCCACAAGAGAACGGAAAATGCCGGCTTCCAAAGATGCTTTGAGTATAAATTCGGTATGGGTCGGATGATGGTCTGTTTCAGGCAAAGGCCGTTCCATTTCTCGCAGAAGTGATTTGATGCGGAGTGTCGCCGAATGAAACGCCCGATCCGCATGGTCCGGGTTGTCGATAAAGGCGATAACAACCCCGAGTAATGTATGCCGGATATTGTCAAAAATAAGCAGCTCATCGGGTATAATGAAATGAGCAATCGGTTTATTTTCCGGAAGCAGGTTGGGGATTGATTCAAAAAAAGAAACCATTTCATAAGTTAAATATCCTACCATTCCTCCCCAGAATCTGGGGAGTTCGGGTACGTGAGCCGGTCGATACTTGTTCATCAATGTTTTCAGCACGTAAAGGGGATCCCCGTGGTGAGGAATCTGTTTGCTGGCACTATTTTCCCGGACTTCCACAAATTGAGGAAAAACCCGTATATGAGTTCGGGCGGATACTCCCAGAAAGCTGTACCTTCCCCACCGCTCACCCCCTTCAACGCTTTCGAAGAGAAACGCAGCGCCGTTGTTTTTATAGATTTTATTTAAAAGAGAGACCGGTGTGTTTGTATCTGCAAGGATTTCGACGCAGACCGGAATTACATTGTTTTGTTTTGCCATATGGCGGAATTGGTCTATGTCAGGGAATTCATTAATAAGCATATAGGGTTCCTTTCTAAAAAGTTTCACAAGGTCAAAAAAAAGCCGTGAAAATTTCCACGGCCCGTTTGAAACAAAAAAAAAGGACCGTGGTTTGAGTCGCCATGGTCCTTTGATATTTTGCTAATTATAAGTTGTTAAATCAAGTTTCTGTGGCAGACCCGTAAATTTGAGTTTGCCACCACCAGTCTTTCAGGTCGATATTTATTAATTGATTTTCTGTTTTAATCTTTTTCATGTTTTTCACCCAATTGAGTTAAACTCTATATATAACTCTGAGGGTTTGTCAAGGGTTTTTATTCGATCCTGCCGGAATACCCTGAGGTATGCTGAGGTGGTCTTTATTTAGATCATAGGTTCCGTGAATCGTCAAAAAAAATCTTGACAAAACAAAGAAAGTTCCAGTAGCTTTAGTAGAATTTAAAGTTGGTAACATAAAAAGTATAAGACTAAGATGAAAGATTCAAGTACAATAAAATGCTTTTGGCGCTGGTGGCGCATAACCGGAGGAAAGGGGTGTGCCAACAGGTTCATGACGGTGTAAACTGCTAGCATAAAAGATTTCTAAGGACCGTGGGCACTTTAAAGTTCACGGTCTTTTTTTTGTTTTAAAAATGACCAAATTATGAGGAGGATAAACCATGTTGGTTGTGATGGATAAAAAGGCGACCCAAGCAGAAATTGATTTTGTTATGGCTACTATTGAAGAAAGAGGATACACTGCCCGTTCCATTCCAGGGGGAGAAAGAATTTCCATCGGAATTTTAAATAATAAAGGTCATGTTGATGCATCACCCTTTTTGGGGCTTCCCGGGGTTAAAGATGCTATTCATGTAACCCGTCCCTATAAACTGGTAAGCCGTGAGTTTAAACACCAAGACACAGTGATTACGGTTGGTGACGTATCTGTGGGCAATGGTAATCTGGTGATCATCGCCGGCCCCTGTGCGGTGGAGAGTGAATCCCAGGCTCTGATAATTGCAGAGCATGTAAAACGTAGCGGTGCACAGCTTTTCAGAGGCGGTGCGTTTAAGCCGCGAACATCTCCTTATTCCTTTCAGGGTCTGGGCGAGGAAGGATTGAAAATTCTTGCAACGGTTCGTGAGAAGACCGGAATGCCTGTGGTTACCGAAGTCATGGATTTAGAAACCTTTGATTTGGTGGAAAAATACGCAGATGTGATTCAGATCGGTACCCGGAACATGCAAAATTTCAGTTTGCTTCGGCGAGCGGGTCATGCAAACAAGCCTGTTTTGTTAAAGCGCGGCATGGCGGCAACCATTGATGAATGGTTGATGGCGGCGGAATATATCCTGGAAGGTGGAAATTCACAGGTGATTTTATGCGAAAGGGGGGTTCGCACTTTCGCTCACCACAGTCGTAATACTCTGGATCTTTCTGCTGTCTCTGTAGTGCTTAAAGAAAGTCACCTGCCGATTATTGTTGACCCGAGCCATGCTGCGGGCGTTCGGGATCAGGTGGTTCCTTTGAGCAGGGCAGCCGTGGCTGTGGGAGCCCAGGGGCTGATGGTGGAAGTGCATCATGCTCCTGAAAAGGCATTAAGTGACGGAGCCCAGTCTTTATATCCCCGTCAGTTTGAAGGTCTTTGCCGTGAGGTTCAAACTATTTTTGATAATTTAAAAAACGCCGTTGGGACAAGTTAGTTCGCTTCGCTCACAATTGGAATGATGGAACAATGGAATACTGGAATATTGGGTCTTTTTTGCATCACATTGAAAAAAGATATGATTTATGAGATAAACTCATTATGGGTCGAAAAAATATCAATTATAAAATTGAAAATGCATTACTTAAGTTGATTGAATCTTTTCAAAAAAAGCAAAAAGATCAAAATTGGGAAGATAACTTTCAAACCAAATACAAGCAGTGAAAATTGATCCCAAAAACCTTGATCCGAACACTGAGGTTATACGTTTTTAACACATTATTCCATTATTCCAGTATTCCATGGAAGTGGCATAAACCAAGAGCTATTAAAAGATTATTAATTTCAACCAATTGTAGAACTTCCGAGACGTCGTTTATGATTATAGAAATACTTGCTACAGGAGATGAAATAAGAACGGGTGCGGCTATCGACAGCAATTCAGCCCATATTGCGCAAGTTTTGGAACAAGCGGGTCTTGAAGCCATACGGCACACGTGTGTGGGTGATGATATGGATATGATGGTTTCCATCATAAAAGAGATCGGCAGCAGGGCAGATGTTGCGGTTGTGACCGGAGGGCTGGGTCCGACAAGCGATGATATTACGGCGGAAGCGGCCGCCAAAGCAAAAGGGGTTGAACGGGTTCTAAATCGGTCGGCACTTGGTGTGGTCGAAAATTTTTTCAAAACCCGGAAGCGCACCATGAGTCCTTCGAATCAAAAGCAGGCCATGCTCCCCAAGGGCGCCGAGTTTTTGAATAATCCGATTGGATCTGCGGCCGGATTTCTTCTAAAAATCGACAAGTGTTGGTTTTTCTTTGTTCCCGGTGTACCTTTTGAAATGCGACGGATGCTTTCGGATGAGGTCCTGCCGCGCATAGACAAGCTTTATGGCCGCATGGATGAATTAAGTTTGGTTAAGACCATATCCACATTCGGTTTAACCGAGTCGGAAACAGGGGAACTTTTGGACGGTTTATCCGCCGAGTTTCCTGAGATAACACCTGGTTTTCGTTCAAAGTTTCCGGAAATCCAGGTCAAACTTTACATCAGAGGCAAAGATGACAAGGTTCTTCATAAGATTTTGGAAAAGGCATCCCAATGGGTTCTCGGGAAGTTAAGGGAGAATATTTTTTCTATGAATGGGTGTTCAATGGAAGCGGTTGTGGGCAGGCTTCTTAGCGGAAAAAAAGCGACCCTTGCTGTTGCCGAAAGCTGTACCGGCGGATTGATATCCCATATGCTGACCAATGTACCGGGCAGTTCAGCCTATTTTCATTTTTCAGGGGTTACCTATTCAAATAAAGCCAAAACAAAGGTTCTGGGGGTATCTAACGAAGTATTACAGCGAAACGGAGCCGTACACCAAGAGACCGTAAAAAAGATGGCCCAAGGGGTAAGACGTGTTGCCGGAACCACTTACGGTCTGGCAACCAGCGGTATTGCAGGACCGGACGGAGGAACTGACGAAAAACCCGTGGGCACGCTTTGCATCGGTATTGCCACTCCACATGATGTAAAAGGATTTCGGTTCTTTTTCCCGTTCAATACACGGTTGATGAATAAAAAAATATTTACCATGAAAGCCCTTGACCTGCTGCGACGGGAACTCCAACTAAAAAGCATAGAAAATTGAAGAATAAATAATTGAGGGGTCGGGGTGTTTTTTTAATTTAACAGCTTCATAAATAATCAGCAACTACACCGTACAAACTCATGCATAAGGGCTCGTAACAAAAAAACAGTGTATCAATATTAAAATAAATAGGTTAGACAGATAACATTTTATATCGTTTCATCACGAATTCATAAAAGCGCTGTTTTTTCGCAACGATCCCTAATGCATTCAAACAGTGTACGATTTCGTTACTGATCATTCATTCCGCTTAATTTGGGGCTCTAAAAGAAAAACTCCCCGACGCCTCAAATAATTGATAAATCATATAATATTTCAACATGTTTTTTATTAAATATTCAATCTTCAATTGAAAATCTTCAATCATTTTGTGCCGTCAAAACAGTTTTTGAACCACAAGGCCGATTCCCGAACAAAATTTTCCTGGTGTGTTTTATTGCTCATGCGATGATCACCGTCTTTTTGTATGATCAATTTTTTCGGATCACCGGCTTTTTCATATATTTCTCTGGCATTTAGCGGGGGAACAAGCTCATCGGAATCGCCGTGAAATATAAGAATATGATGAATAGAGGAAAGCTTGTCTGAAATGTCTGAATCAAGATATCTCTTATAAAACGGCGGATTTAGTGTGTTTGAGTCATCTGATTTTTCCAGTGTTTTGATAATGGAACTGCTGCGAACAGGGGCGGCACAGGTGACAATTGAATAAACATCAGATTTGGCAAATACGGACAAGCAGACCGTACCCCCCATACTGCTTCCGAAAAGTCCTATCCGGTTGCCGGTATCTTTTCTGTCTTGAATGATCTTTATTGCGCTGATCATGTCATTACATCGGGCCTCGACAGAGGTGACATTCTGGAAAACGCCTTGGCTCTGCCCGCATCCCCTGTGGTCGAATCTGAAAAATGCCATTCCAAAGGCATTGCATTGTCTTGCAAGTTCGATCTGTTTTGGAGAACTGCCGCTGCTAAAAAGACCGTGGGAACCGATAACAACCGGGGGACATTCTGCGGCCGGAAGGTGCAGCGTCCCTTTGAGAATAAACCCGTTTGATGAGAACGTGATGTTTTTTTGATTCATGGTTGGTTTATCCCATTAAACGTGATATTTTTCAATAAAAATGAAAAGCAATAGTTAAGCCGCTAAGGCACAAAGGCACAAAAAAAAGTATGAATTATAAACCGCTATCAAAAAGAGAAGAATCTATTGCCGGGAAAATTGTATATGATGGGATGACCTTTAATGAGGGACTGCGCTTAGATGTTCTGGTCGAGGGCCTTATTATTTGTGAATTGAAGGTTGTTGACCAGATGAATTCTGTATGGGAAGCGCAAATAATTAGTCATTTAAAATTGACCGGTAAATGTCTTGGTTTTTTAGTCAATTTTAACGTACCTCTTAAAAGATGGCATTAAAAGAATTATATTATAATCTTTGGTGTCTTCGTGTTTTTGTGGTTGGATGTTTACGATGAAAATAAAAAAAGGACAACTTGTCGAACTTGAAATTTCCGGGATAGCCTTTGGAGGCAGAGGTCTTGCACGGCTGGACGGCCTTGCTGTTTTTGTTGACGGGGCAGTGCCTTTGGATTTGGTTATTGCCCGCATCGTAAAGAGAAAAAAGCAATACGCGGAGGCCCGTGTTCATACACTGGTTACGCCGTCACCATACAGAATCCCTGCGGATTGTAAGTACAGCGGTTTTTGCGGCGGTTGCAAATGGCAGTTTTTAGATTACCATAAACAGCTTGAGTTCAAACAACAGCATGTTCAGGAATCCATTGAGCGAATAGGGCTTATCCGGGACATAACGGTGCATCCGACAATATCATCGCCTGCAATTTTTGGATACCGGAACAAAATGGAGTTTTCCTGCTCCGACCGGAGGTGGCTTTTGCCGGACGAAATGGGCAAAGAGGGTGTTGACATGGGTTTTGCTATCGGTCTTCATGTGCCGGGCACTTTTTACAAAGTCCTTGATACGGGCTCATGTCTGCTTCAGCCGGAACTGGGAAACCATATTCTCGATGATGTCAGAAGATTCATCAAGACTTCAGATGCCCCTGTTTACGGGCTTCGCAGCCATACAGGTTTCTGGCGTTTTCTTATGCTCAGGCATTCTGTTGCCTATGACCAGTGGATGGTAAACATCATTACCGCAAAAGAAGATCCGCAAACCGTGAATCCCCTGGCCTTTTTACTCATGGATAAACATCCTCAAATCATTTCCGTAGTAAACAACATCACTTCTCGAAAAGCGGGTATTGCCGTGGGAGAATATGAAATTCAACTTGCCGGGAGTTCCTGCATAAAGGATAAAATCGGAGATTTTGAGTTTGAAATATCGGCAAACTCTTTTTTTCAAACCAATACCCTGGGTGCCCGAAGGTTGTACCATACCATCAAGGAATATGCCGGACTCTCAGGCCGAGAGACGGTTGTGGATCTCTATAGCGGTACCGGTGCCATCGCAATATATATTTCCAGATCCGCAAAAGAGGTAATCGGCATGGAAATCGTTGAAAGCGCTGTAAACGATGCAGCAAAAAACTGCCGGATAAACGGAATAACAAATTGCCGGTTTGTCCTTGGAGACATTAAGGAAAGCCTATTAAAACTTAAGGTCAGGCCCGATGTTATGATCATCGATCCTCCCAGGGCCGGCATGCACAAGGATGTTGTGGAGCGGGTTCTTGATATGGGGCCCGGAAGGATCGTTTATGTTTCCTGCAATCCTGCGACAATGGCAAGGGATCTTGGCATGATAAAACAAAGTTACCGGGTACTGGAGGTGCAGCCGGTTGATATGTTTCCGCATACGTATCACATAGAGTCGGTCGCAAGGCTTGAAAAAACCGGAAGTATACCTGCTATCAATGTGTAATTTTAAAAACCCCTTTCGATTTTTTATAAAAATTTAAGGTGTTTGGTGGCCCAGAGTGTAGCCTGAAGCCGGTTGGTCGCATTTATCTTTCTATAGAGGTTGTAGATATGGGTTTTGACGGTATGCATACTGATGCAAAACTCATCAGCAATAGCCTTGCTGGTATATCCGGAAGCGATACAGGAAAGTACTTGTTTTTCTCTACCTGTCAAACGGGACACGGCAGGATGTATTAGCGAATTAGATGAGGAGCGTTTTTCCATAAGAAGTTTTTTCAATGTTTTTCTTGAATACCATATATCTCCATTCAAAACAGCACAAATACCTTTGCAAATTAACTTCAGGGGATCGTTATTATAAAAGATACCCTGTATGCCGATATCCAAAGCATTTTTTTCAAAACGAGAACCGGGTTCAGCATTACACAAAACAAAGAAACGCTGGCACGGGCATGGGTTTGAAAAATTCCAGGCACGGATGTCCGTCCAAAAATTTCTTACATCAATATTTTTACAGTCCAAAATCAGCAATTGTGGGGTTGCCGACTCATTTGCATCAATGGGTGTTATTGATTCCAGGTTTGGGAAACATGTGCCCTTCATGCCTGTTTCCTTTTTCAGAAACGAAAGCAAAAGCTCATTTTGCAGCATATTTCGGCCCACAATGTTAAAAGAAACGTTGGGTATAGAGTTGCGACCTGATTGTTTTGACATTTTCTTTGAATGCATGGTTTTACAGCCTTTTTAATCTATTAAAACCTATCGGAAGAAAATACGTCCATTAAATCGGCTTCAGACACTTCCTGAATATTTACATCCCAGCCTTGTCGTTTATTCAACATTCATAATTACTTGTTGTTGCCTTGATGGTTAAAACCTGATACAAGACAACACACAAAAATAATTATATTACAGCAATTAGGATGCCAGACTGAGAAAATGCGATGGAAAATCATAATCATATGTAATCATATGTTATTTTTTAACGGACAAAAATCTTTTCCCCCTTAACTGTTACAAACTGTTACAAGTCTCCCTTTCCGACCTGTAACCTATCGTAACATCTTTTCCATACCAGGTTTCTGCGGTGATTTTTTAAATCCTGAAGCAATAGACAACTCAAATGGTACGGCCAGATAATGGAAAAACCCAAGATTTTAATCGTAGATGATAACGAGGCCTTCCTGGAGCTTTTTCTTTGTCTCCCCCAAACCGGGGATTTTCATATCACTCCCGCCACTTCCGCTAAACATGCCGTCAAGATTTTGAGCAGTGAACCCGTGGATCTGATTATTTCAGATATACAGATGCCGGAGATGACAGGGATCCAACTATTTACCACGGTTCAGGACCTGTATCCGGATATTCCCGTGATTCTGATCACGGCATTCGGTTCAACAGAAAAGGCGGTTCGGGCGGTCAAAAATGGGGCCTTCCATTATTTCGAAAAACCCATCGACGATAAATTAGATCTGTTTTGGACAACGGTACGGGAAGCCGTGGCCAAACGGGAGATGCTCAAAAAGATCACCCTGCTCCAAAAAGAAAAAACATTTGGTTTAAAAACACTTACACCGGTCATCGGGCGCTCAAAGGAAATTAAACAGGTGGTTCAATCCATAAAGGAGGTCGCCCCTTTATCGGTTACGGTTTTGATTTCCGGAGAAACAGGAACGGGAAAAGAACTGGTTGCCAGATCTATTCACGAATTGAGTGACAGGAAATCCAAGCCGTTTTTTGCGGTGGGTTGCAATGAATTTTCTCCAGGTGTTCTGGAAAGCGAACTTTTCGGCCATGAAAAAGGGGCGTTTACCGGTGCCGTTGAACAAAAAAAAGGACTTTTTGAAGTTGCCCATGAGAGTTCGCTTTTTTTGGACGAAATTGTGGATGCTTCTTCTCGGTTTCAGGCAAAACTGCTCAGGGTCCTGGAGTCGAAACGGTTTACCCGTGTGGGAGGTACCCTATCGTTATCATCGGACTTTCGCATCATTACTGCCACTAACCGGGATATTCAGGCGGATGTTGCTGCAGGCCGCTTTCGCCAGGATCTTTTTTTTCGCATCAACGTCTATGAAATTAAAATTCCACCCTTGCGGCACCGGAAAGAGGACATTCCGCTGATCGCGGATTTCTATATCAGACGATTTAGTCAAACTTATGGTCGTTCTATTACCGGCCTTTCTGAAAGCGCTTTGGAATCGCTTATGATATACAACTGGCCCGGCAATGTCCGGGAGTTGATTAACGTCATGGAAAGGGCCGTAATTACCTGTAGTGAATCCATGATTACAACAAAACATCTGCCTTTTGATACCAGGGCCGTGGCAGACATTTCTGATTTAAATTTAAAAGATTTGGAAAAGTTTTATATTGAACTCGCACTGAAGCGAACTTCCCAAAATAAAACCCGGGCGGCGGAGCTATTGGGAATCAGTCGCAAGACCCTGATTGATAAAGTGAAGAAATACAAGTTAGGGGCTTCGCCCCAATTGGAATAATGGAGTAATGGAATAATGGAGTACTGGAGTGTTGATTTTAAAAAAAGAGCTTTAAACTTTCAGATTTTCTCCAGGGATCTGTTTTCTGGGAGCGATGAAAAAAGGGGTTTCTTCCATTACTCCACCACTCCAATACTCCAGTACTCCATAAATCATTAACTGCCAACAAAGCAGTCCCCTCTGGGGATAACCAAAGCATAGTGCTTTGGGAAGGATTCTTTACATATGCAAAGAACAACTGCTCATCGACATTGGAGTGATACCTTAATTGTCTGTGGATGCACTGCGTTTGTTCTTATTGCAATGATTGTTCCTCGAATTGTATGGGCGTCTGATATGGCCGCCGAATCACGGGTTTTTGTAGAACTGGAAGAGGTTGTTGTCACGGCCACGCGGGTGCAAACGCCCAAACAAGATGTTGCCGCCAATATCACCGTTATTACCGCTGAAGATATGAAAAAGATACCGGCGTCCAGTGCGGCAGAGGTGCTTCAATACATTCCGGGAGTTTATGTGGAGTTTAACGGCGGCCTGGGGAGCGATGCCTCGGGAATTCGTATCCAGGGCTCGGAAATTCGTCATGTGGCCATTTTTCAGGATAATGTGCCGCTGAATCAACTGGCCAACCCAATGACCGACCTTTCCTACATTCCCGTTGACACCATTGAGCGGATCGAGATTTACAAAGGCGCGGCCTCTTCAGCCTGGGGGTCTTCTCTGGGAGGCGTCATCAACATCATTACAAAAGATCCGGAGCTGAAAAAACCCTTTGCCTCGGATGTCCGGACGTCTTACGGAGAGTATGAAACCTCAAAGAGCCGGGGAACTTTCAGCGGTACAAAGGATCGATTCGGTTATCTTCTTTCTCTGACCCACGAACAGAGCAACGGTTTTATCCGTCACACCCAATACCAACAGGATGCCGTGTATGCCAAAATCAACTATGATTTGGGCAGAGCCAGTCGCCTGAACTTTGTCTACAGCTATGATAAAGGCCGCAATGAAGACCCGTGTCTCAACTGGCCCGACTTCTGGGACGATATGGATAGCAAACGAACCTATCAGCGTCTGCTTTTTGAAACCACGCCCGCTGATAATCTGGTTTTGACCGTTGAGGGCCGGCACCATGAATTCGAAAGAACCATCGACGACGTCTATCCGGACCGCCGGGAGATTTATAATGATTACCAGGATGAAATCTGGGGCACAAGCGCCCGGATCAACTGGGAAATGACAGATAGCAACACCCTCAACCTGGGCTTTGACGGGGACTGGGGAGAATACGACTGGGCAAATTACACCAAAACGTACGAGACCGGAAACTGGGCCGTGTATTCCAATGATACGCTTGCGCTTGGGAATGTAACGGTTACTGCCGGAGTGCGTTATGACGATAACCGGGAATTTGATTCTGAAGTCAGCCCTTCCTGCGGCGTGGTCTATCGTTTTCCATGGGCCGACGCCCTTGTTCGGGCCCAGGTGGCCAGAGGATTTTCAGCCCCGCCTGCCGCATGGGTACACGATCCCCAATACGGCAATCCGGATTTAGAGCCGGAAATTGCCGTAAACTACCAGCTGGGCGGACAGGTCCGGGTGTTCAAACTCTTAAAACTTGAGTTGAATCTTTTTCGTGCAGACGTGGAAGATCTCATCCGTTATGACTGGGACACATCCCGTTATGAAAACATCGACGAGGTCCGGCGGCAGGGCGTGGAATGGAATGTATCTTCGACGTTTGACTTCGGGCTGACCGTATCATTTGGCGCGAGCTACGTTGAAGTGAAAAATGAAGAGACCCACGACGAAATCCGGGATATTCCGAAAACCATGTATAATGCATCTGCCGTTTATGTCTATAAGTGTATGACCCATTCCGTCATCGGAAAATATATCGACCATAATTCCACCTACCCGGAAACGGAAGATAGGGTTTATATTTTTGACTATTTATTAAAAGTCAACCTCCCATTTTTAAAAAAATACGGCAAGGCGAGTATGTTTGGCGCCGTGTACAATCTCTTCAACTCAAAATACCTTTACCGTGAGGTCTGGCCCAAGCCGGACCGGTGGATCGAAGGCGGAGTAAGATTTGAGTTTTAGGGAAGAAGGTCAGAACTCTTCAGGACATCCATTGGATGTACCGCATATACCCACATATCCCAGGTCAGGCGTGCGATATTGTGGATCAGTGTTGAGGTTTAATGTCAGAAATTCCGACAATCTTTTTCTACCTTGGATTAATAAGAAAGTTCTCATAAGTTCTTCCTAAAATGTCTTGAGCGGTTTTAAATCTTTTTCCAGCCACTTTCGATCGCTTTTTTTTCTTTCGACCTCGGTCCATTAAATTAATTCCCTATTTATTCCCTTAAGATACCCGATTCCATGCCTTATAATCTCCCGTAAAGTTTGATATCTTTGACCTGTCAGATGCTGAAACGAATTCATGAAAAGAAAAAATCTGCAGGTACAACTTAAATTGACAGCGCTGTCATGGATGAAGGAGCAGGCCATGACAACAGGGATTAGAGAAAAACAAAACGGAAACTACACTCCGGTCTTTAAAAATGAGTCAATGGAGCATGTTTTCGAGACTGTTGAAAAAGTAGCGCCAACAGATGCACCCGTGGTGATTTTTGGGGAAAGTGGTGTCGGCAAGGAGTTGGTTGCCTGGGCAATTCACAGGAGGAGCCAGCGAAAAGATAGACCTTTCGTGGCAATCAACGGCTCCGCGTTTGCCGAAAATTTGGCGGAAAGCGAGCTGTTCGGGCATGAAAAGGGTGCTTTTACTGGTGCCATGAAAGATAAAAAAGGTCGGTTTGAACTGGCTGACGGCGGAACCATTTTCCTCGACGAGATCGGAGAACTGTCACAAAGTTTTCAGGTAAAATTACTCAGAGTTTTGCAGGAGCGTGAGTTTGAGAGGGTCGGCGGAACTAAAACTATCAAACTTAATGCCCGTATTCTTGCGGCCACGAATAAGGATCTGGATGCCGGTGTTAAGGATGGATGGTTCCGGGAAGATCTTTACTTCAGGCTGAACGTGGTGGCGATCGTTGTGCCGCCGATTCGCGAACGCCGGGCAGACATTCCACCGCTGATCGACCACTTCATCGCTAAGTATGCCAAGGAAAACGATCGAGTCATCCGGGGAATATCAAAACACTGTCGGCAGATGCTACTTCGATACGACTATCCCGGGAATGTCCGGGAGTTGGAAAATATCATCCGGCATGCGGTGATCTTCACCGAATCTCCGCTGCTGGATGTACGAGACCTTCCGAAAGGTCTGGTCTGCGGCCTTAAACCCGATCTGAATGCGTCCTCTTACGTTTCGGTGGAAACAGAAAGCCTTCTTGAAGCGTTGAAACAGATCACCATCCTCACCCAAAAAGGGCAGGAAAAGCTATGGTGGGAGTGCCTTAGGTGCATTTCCATCCATGACATTCATCGGTTTCTGGTGGAACAGGGAAATAAATGGTTTTCCAGAAAACGATTTGAAGCGTTTTTAAGAACATGCTCCGACTCGGATCGGAGCAAATATAAAACCGCCGGTGTTTATCTGCGTATATTAAAAGCCAACCACATATTGAAGCACAACGATAGAAAGGCAAACGCGTCTAAATATTGTTTGGACAATTTTTGCTTAGGAGGTTGATCATTACTTTCAATTCCGAATATTTTAGATCTTTGCATTTTCGCTTAATTGGGGTAATAAAGATTCTGCGATTATGTAAAAGGGGTGTTTAGCATGGGCAGAGGCAGAAAACCGGAAGAAAGATCAATTGTGGCTGGTATACGTTTTAAGCGGGCGATTGAAATATTTGGCAAAAAACGTACAACAATTGTTTATGACCGACGGTGGATAAAAATTGTAGATATATGGGATGAAAAGACGATTAGAACCTGGGTAAAAGATGGAATTCCTTTAAGTAAGTTGTCTAAGGTCGCACAGTTCTTTAGAGTTCCCGGACATATTTTCTCCGATGAAAAAATAAATGAAAATGAGTTTGATAAGATAATTCATGAATCTAAATTTCACCTGGATAATCCTGATGGCGACATTCCGGTAAAAAGGCCAGAAGAAAAGGATGAATATTCCATCGAACAGTTGTTATTAGATTTAAAGGAATTCGCTGCGGAATGGTTTCGTAAGGGATGTCCTTATGGGGAGATAGAAAACAATTATAAAAAATTTAAATTATGCTTCAATGATCTGGAGTTCATAAAAGATGTGGAAGATGATAAAATTGATTTGTTTTTATTGGGCTGCTCGTTACACTCGGGAAAGAACTGGGCGTATTGGGTTAAGCGCAATTTAAAAAATGATGCGATAATAAAATATTTAGTACAAGTTATGAATGATATTAATTATGATCGCCCCCGCCTTCGGATATTGTATGCCCTTCAACAATTTCCACAAAATCAAGTACTGGAGTGTCTGGATGGTGTCGTAAATCCTGCTGCAATTCAAATATTAGAAGAATATGTTGTTAAGAAGAGAGTGGTGGAATTTATTCTATCACAGAGAGAGATAATACCACAGAAGGCAAACCAGGTATTGAAAGAATTAATCCACCTGTGGGATGAACAAATATCCGGCTTCGGTTTATTCGGAGTTGCACAATCATTAATCTCAAAACTAGAACGAATTAAGGTGATTGATACATCAACAAGTAAGGACCTGTTGAATATCTCGACAAAACCCGGAATGCATATTCCTGTAGTTGATTTTTTAATGAAAGCAATGAGCAAGCCTGACCCTTATGAGCGGTATTGGGTTTATATTACGTTGGGATTGATCGGTTCAGATAGCGCAAAGGCTTTGGTTGAACAAGGATGTAATGATGAAGATGAATTTGCGAGATCGGGAGCTGAACGGGCAATGGATATTATGAACGAAAAGCCGGATTCAAAAGGAGGCAAAAATGAAAAAGAGGAGTAGGGCGGCTAAAAAGACAATTGTGATGACACTCATTTTCATGCTTTCTGTTTTCTCTTATGATTTAGTAACTGCCGGTCAGGGTTCGACGAATGTTAAAGTTATAGCAAATTTAGTGTGCAAGGAAGTAGGCGTTGTTGGAAGTACGTTCCAGGAAAAAAAGAGCGCTCCGATTATGGTTATGGAAGAGGCCCACAACAGCAGGGCGGCCCAAATTCAGCATGCAATTGCACTGGTCCGGCTTTATTCAAAATATGGATTAAGGGATATTGCACTTGAAGGTTATTTAAAAGACGACACAAAAATCGATACGGATTGGTATCAAAAAGCCGCTCGCAAAGATACAAGGGCCAAAATTGAAGTGGCGGTTCGCTTATTGGAAGAAGGAGAGATAAGCTCCGCCGAATTCCTAAAATTGGCATACAACGATGTATCTTTACACCCGATTGAAATTTCGAAAGAATATAAAGAATATAATGTAGAGATTGGGGAAAAAGCTCAAACCGCACCGCTATTATGTCTTTTAAAAATAGCTCAGAGTTCCCTGACTCAAAATCATTTACTTGAGGTGCAGCGATTAGATAGTGAAAGTAAAAAGCTTAATGGAGAGAAAAGGAATGAAAAAATCAGAGAATTGCTAAATTATATTCTTTCAGCCGACCCATGGGTCAAGCAGACTGCGGATACAATGCGAAGTGAAGATTTTTTCACAAAAGTGCCTCTTCAAAAGCATGTAAAAATAATGGAGGAGATAAAAAGGAGGACTGAAGTTAAGTCCGTAAACCTAAATTCTGATGAAATTACTGCATTGGATAAATATATAGCATTCTCCAGGGGGCGGGCAAATGCGGAATATACCATGGTAGACGCTACAATAAATGTTGCCGATCATAAAGATGTGCCCATTGTTGCCATGATTATTGGATGTGCGCATACACAAAAAATTTGTGAGTTATTAAAGAAAGAGCAACGATCATACGCCGTTATTACGCCGATGGCCCTTAAAAATGCTGATAAAAGAGGCGAGTTGGATTATGAAATGTTTGAAAGGAAATATCAAAAGCTATCCGTATTCACAGAAGGTTTTCTATCAAATGTACTGAAGGAGACATTTCAAGCTAAGGCTAATAAAAAGCCGAAGCCGGTACTTAATGAACCATGGTTTAAGGCCAGAAGTGAGTTGTCTTTATTTGTGGATACAATCGTAAGGGCTGCGTTTGGAGATGGCGGTCAAGATCCGCCTAAGCCACCTAAACCACCGGGGAAAATCATAGCCGGTTTTGGTGATGATGAGTTTAGGGGGCGATATATTTTTATTCATCCAAAAAAAATTGAATTGGTTTCGGCAGATGGAAAAAATGGGAAAAAGGACGATGCCGTGTTAATCCCGGTAATTTTAACCTCAGAAGACCGGAAGCGGGAGACGGAAATCTGGATAAAGGCCATGCCTACACATAATCTTGATGAAGAAGTTTTGGCAGACAAGCAGGATCATGAATTTGTGGAGGTTCTGCTTAAAAAAGCATTGGCGAAAGTTCAATCCCAAAAAAAACCAAGTCGTTCAATTGAAAATCAGGCCGGACAGATTGAAATTACATTCGACACACTGTTATGTATGGGTGAAAACAAAAGTGAAGTAAGGATGGTGAATTTAAGCACCAAGTAAATAATTCCGGTCCAAAGGGCTTTGGTGTATCAAATCGATGATATTCGGAGAGTTCTGACCAAAAGATTCTGAAAAAACTGTATTTGCGTTCACAATGAAGATAAGGGCAACAAATTCGGATATTGGCATGCCGATCCTTTTATTGCAAAGGCGAAAAATCGCATACATGGCTCTACTATGCATTCTATTTGCTGCGATTATGTTTTGCTGCGGAAAATCGGACGATATTTCAAACGAACATCGTCATAAAAGCGAAAATGTAATTCGTTACGATGTGTTCGTTCCGTTTGGTTTATTAGATCCTACCTGGGGTGAAATCGGTGGTTCTACCTATGTTTGTTCTTTGCTCTACAGCTACCTTTTCGTTCCTGATGAAAATGGAAAAATTCAACCGGACTTGGCTAATAAATGGCATTATAATCCGAAAAGCTTTACCTGGACGATCTATCTTAAAAAAAAGGTAAGATTTCACAACGGGAAACCTGTAACGCCTAAAGATGTAGTTTATTCTCTAAAATCCGTTCTTTCAAGCTTTAGGAGCGACCTGGCTTTTCTGGTTTACGACATCTCAACTTTTCCAGACGGTGCCGTCCGCATCCGATTAAAAAATAACGATCCCGGTTTTCTCTCCAAAATTTGGGATACGGCGATAATTCTCGGATCCGACGGCAAGGATATGGACCTTTATAATCATCCTATAGGTTCAGGGCCCTTTAGATTCAAATACAGGGAGGGGAACAGGAAAGTTGTTCTTGAGGCCAATAAAGACTATTATGAGGGTCGGCCTTTCGTGGATCGAATCGTTTTTATTTATCAGGCGGACCGGGAAAAATCATGGATCAGGCTTCTTGCGGGCGAGACGGATATTGCTCAGGAAATCACACCCAAAAACTATAAGATGCTGAAGCATTGTCAAGACAGGTTTTATTTTGATGAATACACTCTGCGTTTTTATACAATTCTGCTTTATAATACGTATGATCCGCTGTTTTCAGACTCCAAGGTTCGCCGGGCTCTGTCACTTGCTATCGATCGCTGGTATATCGTCGAAAACATCCTGAATGGCTATGGGAGAGTCGCAAACGGACCCATGGGGGTGGATTCCCCGTTTCACAATCCCAATGTAAAGCCAGTGCCCTATGACCCACAAAAGTCCCTGGCCCTTTTAAAAGAAGTTGGCTGGTCTCATGATAGAAAGAGCCGCCGCCTTTTTAAGGATGGAAAGCCCTTTGAATTTACCATTCTTGTATTTAAGGAGAGCCAGATCGAAAAGAAAGTGGCCCGCTATATCCAGCTCTGCTTAAACGACCTTGGAATCCGGGTGAAACTACAGGCGCTTCCTTTTGAAAATCTTCATAGAAGATACTGTCGGAGTACTGACTTCCATGCTGTGCTGACTGAACTAAACGGCGCATATCGTAATCCCGAAATTATACAAATGACCTGGTCCCCCCGCACTATAGGAAAGTCATATGCCGGCTGCTTTAAACATACGCAAGTAACACGCCTGTTAAAAAAAGGACTTTCAGAGAAAAACCCGGAAAAGCAAAAAGATGTTTTTTGCAAAATAGACACGCTTATCACATCCCTTCAGCCCGGCACTTTTTTATTTCATAAAACCGCAAATGACGCCATGTCCAAACGATTTCAATTACCACATACTTTTTCCCTTAACCACGAAGGCATTTACCGTTTAAGACACGCTGTCCTTAAGCAGGACTGATCTGGCTAAACATTCTAATTCTTCATCCATATATTTAAATTAATCACAGATCCACACAAACATAGACAGACAAAATGACTGGGAAGCCGGGAGGCTATGTGCTGGATATCTAACTCTTTCCCATCATTCCACTCTTTCATCTTTTTCATCTAATGTAAGTCCGTGTGAGTCTGCAAGTTCTAATAAATTTGAAAACGATTAATGAGGGTAGACATTTTCATATAAAATATTCGTTTAATGCAAGTTTATACTTATTGCTATTTTGTTCGAACTTATCTTCCTAAGTTCGAACTTTTTTCTTGATAAAAACGATTTTGTTCTCTTATGGAGAGGCGTTTTTACCCTGCAATAACAGGCTCATGTAAGTCAATTTCTCAATTCCCAAGAATCTGGCACCCATTTTGAAATACTCTTATACCAGCATGCGCGCATCAATATTGCCTAAATGTAAATTCATTAAGAAGGAGGTGAGAGCCATGATGCTGATCAACACCGGTACATATGCGGTTAGAGCGTCAGGGATGCACTGTTGCCTTGGTGGCCCTGCTTCCCGCAACTAGACAATAGAAAACCATAACCTCCCTGGAGAAGTCCGGGTTCTCCGGGGACTTTATTAAAAAGGAGATTTTATCATGACCGGATATCAATTATCGAGATTTGCGGTGGCTCTGCCTGTCGAAGACAGGAAGGATGAACTCATCGCTGTATATAGCACATTGACAAAGGCATTTATTCTAATGACGGGATCGAAATGGATGAACATCTTAAATACCACCCCGACTGTAGATGCTGAAATGGTTGGACAGTTGATTCAGCAAGGCATCCTGATAAGGGGAGGTCTCGACGAAACTGTGGTGTTCAAGGAATGGAAACAGCGGCATGTGCACGATTTCAACACAATACGTTCAAAGATTTTGGTGACCCGCAGATGCAACAACCAATGCACCTACTGCATCCTGGACCCTGAAGCCAAAGACATGTCTGAGGGAACGGCACGTGAAATGGACGATTTCTATCTTGAACAGATCAAAAGAAATCACCCGCAGCAGGTTAGAGACGATTATCTTGGCGGAGAACCGCTGATGAATTTAGATGTGATTATAAAGAGCGCCTCACGGCGGTTTTATTTTTGTAAAGGCAGGGGGATTGATTACGGCTTTACCATAACGACCAACGGCACCCTTGTTGCCAGAACAGTCATTTCCAAACTAAAAGCCGTCGGCCTGATTGCGGTCCGGGTCAGCCTGGCTGGTCCGGCCGAGGTGCATGATCGCTTGCGGCCTTCTGTGGGCGGAGGTAAAACCTATGAGACGATCATGAAAAACTTGGAGAAGATTTCCGGATCCATTCCCATCCGCATAGAATGCCAGTACGATGCGGGCACCCGTGACTTTGAGCAACTTCCTGAAATGTTGGATGATATGAACCGCAGGAATATCCGGGTGGAAGATATTGCCTTTACTCCCATTTTGGAAAAACGAGGTCAGAGTGAATTTCGTGCCGGCATGGGTGAGATAGACAACTTCTTGTTTTTAAAACAAGAGGCCGCACGGCGGGGGGTTCCGGTAAACGGAAGCGCCCCGTCCAATATCTGTATGGCAGACTTTCGTTCCATTTATGTCTTTGATACGGACGGCTCGATCATCCCCTGTCCCTCTCTCCAGGGCGGTGAAATGGCTTACGGCAACGTCTTAACCGGCATCGACTTTGTCGCTGAATCACAGCTTTTGAATCGCAAACTGCCCGATCAGTGCCTGAATCAATGCGAGCTGCTGCCCCT
Source organism: Desulfobacteraceae bacterium Eth-SRB2 (assembly GCA_004193595.1). GTDB lineage: Bacteria > Desulfobacterota > Desulfobacteria > Desulfobacterales > UBA11574 > S5133MH16. The sequence goes on along the minus strand of RPGQ01000002.1, from coordinate 201,458 downwards.
ATGCATGGGCGGATGCCGGCTGCAGTCTCTTACCCGGCACAATGATTTTAACGGTATCGACTGTCACTATGATACCTACCGCAACCTGCTGGAGGACTATATCCGGGCACAAGTGTTCGCGGCCTTATCTAAGGATGGCTTTCGCAGCAATGGGCAAACATCGTGAAAAGGCAGTATCTGATCATCGCAGCCGATTTTTGGGCAGATCTTGGAAAGCGGTTTGTCAGTTTGACCCTCTTTGATCTGCTCATATTTAAAGGTGGTGATTGCCTGTCGAATCTGTTATGGCTGAGTACGGTCGAGCAGGCGCCATCCATTTTTTTGAGCCCTTTTGCCGGTCTTCTGGTTGATCGGATCGGTTCCGGAAGATTGCTAGCAGGGGCGCTGATTTGTAAGTGCGTTCTGGCCGCAGCCCTTGTCTTCAGCGTTTTGCCGAAAGCGATCATTACCATCTATCTTTTATTCATTTGCACGTCACTCTTTTTCACTATCGGCAGGCTTACGATTATTCCCCTCCTGGTTTCCGGAAACCGGTTGATCTCCTTTAACGCCCTGAACGAAAGGGTGGCAATCGCCGGGGCCGTTACATCGCCCTTTATTGTGGGATGGACAATCAGCCAAATCGGGAAACGTGCGGCGATGGGAATGGCCGGGCTTCTTTTTCTGATCGCTATTTGCGCTGTTGTCATGCTTCCGAAAAACGTTGCTGTCCTGGAAAGTGAACCTATCCCGAATTCTAAACCGCAAAACCGGCGAAATTGGTTTTCAGCATACCGCGTGATCTTTAATAACAATCAGAATCTGGGTGCTTATTTTATCGTGTTAGGACTTGTCCTTTTGGGCGGCGGGATTTTAAATTTTTCCCTTCCCCTGCTTTTCAAGGATCGCTTCGGAGGGGATATTTCACAGTGGGGTTTTCTCATGTCTTTGTATCAGGCGGGCGCTTTTCTGTCCACGCTGCTGCTTCGATGTTCGGCGGCCTTGAGTCTCCGGCGCGCTCTTATCGTCACTTTTGTTAGTCTGTCAGCGGCAATGGCCGTACTGGGCAAGCTGACGCCCCCATTTCAACTCTCCTGGCTTATGGTTCTGTTTGGATGCGGCTTTACCTTTATGTACGTATTATTTGAAAGTCTGATTCAGAAAAACACTCCGGCGTCCCACGTGGGTAAAATTGTATCGGCGCTTCTGTTTTTAAGAGGTGCATGCTATCTCGGAGGAACTCTGGGGAGCGTATTGGTGTTAAAACTGTTGGATACCGGTTCCCTATTGCTGGTCGGGGCGTTAATCCTGCTGGTAGCATCGATGATGGTGAAAGCAAGCGGTTTTGCGCGTCATTCAAACTTCCATCCCAAAAAATTACCATAAATACGGTTTCAAGTTGGTTGACTTTTTTCCATTGGATTGTCCAATTCATATTTCTTCCTTTTCAATTCTGTTGCAAAATGTCGTCATATGGATTAAAGGAGAAAGGGCGTCAACTTATTTTCTTCGGGAAGTATTAGGACCATCAACCGGTGTGATGAAAAAAACTCGCAAAACAAAAATACTCTACAAGTTCCTTTTGTTTGTCCTTCCCTTTATTATCCTGTCTATTCTTATTACCAGCGTTATTTTGACCTGGACCAGCTATGGCTATTTTCAAAAAACCATAAGCCAGGATTACAGAAATATCATTAAAAGCTCGGCCGGTGAGATCGGGCTTTTCATGGAACATGCGCACAGGGGTCTTGAAACGCTTTCTTTGGCCATGTCGGCCACCAAACTGGACCCGTGGCAAATACAGATGGCCCTGGCCGCCTTTACCCACAAGAACAGCGAATTTATGTCTGTTTCCCTGATTTCCGCACAGGGAAAATTCATTGCATCCACCCGATGGGAATCTCAGGAATTTGAATCCGTACCTGCGGCCCTTTTCGAAAAGGCGTTGTCCGGGCAAACCGCTATTTCCGGTGTGCTGTTGACCGAGGACAGGTTTCCGTTCATACACATTGCGGTGCCGGTTATGAGACTGGGACAAGTCAGAGAGATCTTATGGGGGGAACTGAACCTGAAATCCGTATGGGACGTGCTGGAAGGAATTACCATCGGCAGGACCGGACACGTGTATATTATGGACTTGTCCGGGCGATTTATCGCGCATCGGAAAATCGACCGGGTGGTAAGTGTACCTCCGACCCAAAAGCCGGAGATATTTAAAGAGGTCCGTGGGTCGGATATACCGGTAAGGTGGATCGAGCAAAAACAAGGGACACGGTTTTTTTGTTTGGGGGCGTATGTTCCGCGCTTTGACTGGGTCATTGTCCTGGAGCAGCCCATGCAGGAGATCTATGCGTATCTTTACCGGAATATTTCCCGGGCAGTCTTAATAACCGGTAGTATTTGTTTCATAGTCTTAGTATTGGGATGGTGGTATGTCAATCGCTTTATGGCTCCCATTCATACCCTTCATCAACAGGTCCAGAGAATAGGGCAGGGGGATCTGGAACAGAAAGTCTCCATAGACTCAATGGATGAAATCGGCGATCTGGGCGTGGCATTTAATGACATGACCGATTCTCTAAAAGAACATATCCGCCGGGAAGTGGAAACCGCCAAGGAACTTGTCCACGCCAAAAACCTGGCGGTTTTGGGTACCACGTCCAGCAAAGTCACACATGAAGTGGGAAACCTGCTCAACAACGTGGGCATGATCCTCACCCTGCTCAAGGGTGAACCCCTCAGTCAAAAAGGCTCAAAGGCCCTTGAGATTCTGGACAAAGAATCCGCCCGGGTCAGGGAGTTCATTCATAATTTTCTGCAGTTTGCCAAAATGCCGGAATTGCGAATGACAAAGATTGCTTTAGGACCCATTATCAAAGAGGTTTTGGCGGTACATGAGCCGGAGGCTGAAAAAAGACAGATCCGATTACAACTGGATTGGCCGCCGGATCTGCCTAAAATCAACGCAGACCGCCGCCTTTTTTATCAGGTGATGAACAACCTGATAAAAAACAGCGTGGAAGCCATGACGGATTCAGGGATTATAAGGATTAGAGGGGCGGTCCGGGAAGCGCACCTTTGCGTGGCGGTAGAAGATACGGGTTCCGGGATTGCCCCGGAGGTTCTGGGACAGATGTTCGATCCGTTTTTTACCACCAAGGGGAAAAAAGGCACGGGCCTGGGTATGTCCATCGTTAAAACCATAGTGACTGCGCATGGCGGTGCCATTGAATGCCAAAGTGACGCTGAAAAGGGAACCACGGTCATTCTGCGTTTTCCCTTGTAACAGTTAGTTTTTGGAAGATTTCAAGAAATATTTTTGAATTTCACGAGCGAGTTTGCTGTAGGCGCGAGGCATGTGTTATGAAGCTGTGGTATTTCACCGCGAATGACTCATAACAAAGTGGATGCAGTGAAATCGTTCGTGAAATTCATAAGAACATTTAAATTTTCACGTGTCGGAGGCTTTTATATGCAAGGCACTTAAGGGTGAAGCCATGGTGTGAACTATTGCGGGCCCTTAATAACGCAGCAGATGAAAGTCTCCGGCTCGCCCGTAGGGTGAAAAAATCGAAAAAAAATACCAAAGCCTTTGTTTAAAACCCCTTTCGATTTTTTTATGAAAATTTAAGGTATTTGGTGGCCCAGAGTGTAGCCTGAAGCCGGTTGGTAGCATTTATCTTTCTATAGATGTTGTAGATATGGGTTTTGACCGTATGCATACTGATGTTAAACTCATCAGCAATAGCCTTGCTGGTATATCCGGAAGCGATACAGGAAAGTACTTGTTTTTCTCTACCTGTCAAACGGGACACGGCAGGATGTATTAGCGAATTAGATGAGGAGCGTTTTTCCATAAGAAGTTTTTTTAATGTTTTTCTTGAATACCATATATCTCCATTCAAAACAGCACAAATTCCTTTGCAAATTAACTTCAGGGGATCGTTATTATAAAAGATACCCTGTATGCCGTTATCCAAAGAATTTTTTTCAAACCGAGAATCAGGTTCAGCATTACACAAAACAAAGAAACGCGGGCATGGGCTTGAAAAATTCCAGGCACGGATGTCCGTCCAAAAATTTCTCACATCAATATTTTTACAGTCCAAAATCAGCAATTGTGGGATTGCCGACTCATTTTCATCAATGGGTGTTATTGATTCCAGGTTTGGGAAACATGTGCCCTTCATGCCGGTTTCTTTTTTCAGAAACGAAAGCAAAAGCTCATTTTATAGCATATTTCGGCCCACAATGTTAAGAAAAGCATTGGGCCTGGAACCGGGGTTGGCTTTTTTTGATATTCTTTTTGAATGCATGAAAATATCCAAATATCCAAATGGCATCCATTTCTAAATACCCTTGGCTAATATTTCGTGTCCATTACTTGCTGCGTAAGTGAGAAGCCTATCGGCTACTATTAATAACTTATGGTTAGCAGATCGGTCAATAGTAATTTATAGGGGTCTTAATGGTTATTCAATATGACCATTAGCAAGAGATAACAGGTGGGTTCTCAGATTTGATTTTTTGTCCGTTAATTTGAGCTTCTTTCTCATACTCTTCCTGTGACGGGTAATTGTTTCAGGAGAAGAGCCCAATAGCTTAGCGATCTCTTTTGTGCGCAGACCCTGCTTGACGAGATACGCAACTTTGAGCTCGGTGGGAGTAAAATTCAGATACTTGTGGGACAGTTTGTGTGCAAATGGTGAAATAATCTCTTCAATATTTGACTCAATGATATCTGCAAAGACCTCCTGTCGATAATCAAGTTTTGTGTTTTTTAGTTTTGTAACATATGGAAGAACCAATTCTTTTATATTGGTCATTACTTTCTCTTCAAGTTCCTTCTTATCTTCATCTCTTTTTTCCAGCAAAATCTTTAAAGCTGCGTTCATTTCTTCAAGACGAATATTTTTTATTTCCAATTCCTTTTCTCTTTGTTTCAGTCTTTGTTCCGTCTGCTTCATATCGGTGATATCCGTAATTAATGCAAAGGCACCCTGTACTTCGCCCGATTCATCCCTGATTGTTGTGGCACTAATAAATGTGTTCACATCTTGACCGTTCTTTTTTTTCAGGGTAATTTCATAACTGCGATAAGGTGTTGTGGGTATCTTTGAAATCTGCTCAATAAAAATCTTTCGGTTCTCATCGTCAACGAAGTCAAAAGGTGTTTTGCCAAGCATCTCATCGGGACGGTATCCGAGCATTTTGCAAAGGGATGGGTTAACTTCGATATTTTTGACTTCAGGATCTATCATCCAGTATCCTTGCGATGTGATTTCAAGAAGGCTTCGATATTTCTTTTCACTCTTCTTCAGCGCCTCCTCCGCCCGCTTGTTATCGGTAATATCTCTGAAACTCCATACTCGACCGGCGATCTGCCCATCTCGAATCAAAGGGGACGAATATCGTTCAAAAACACGACCATCTTTGAAATTGAGCACATCGAAATCTTCATCCGATGTTTTGTATAAAGCCTGAACTTTTGAAAGGAATACTTTGGGTACTTGCAACTGATCTAAAACAAAATCTAAAAGTGTATTATTTTCTCTTTTCTTGATGAGTTCTTCCGGGATTCGCCACAATTGGACAAATCTTTCATTCGTGCAAATGACTTGCCCCTTCTCATTCACCACAAGGATGCCACCTGCAGTCGATTCAATAGTAGCTCTTAAAAGTTCTTCACTCTCCCGAAGCTTTTCTTCAGCCTGCTTTTGCTGGGTAATATCACAACCGATGACGATAACGCCGGTGATGTCACCGTTATCTTCAATGAAAGGATAAACTGTTCTGTCAAAAATACGACCATCTGGCCGGTATCGAAGTGCGGCGCGTGTCACTTTTCCATCATTAAAAGCCTTTATTGCCGGACAACCTTCACAGATGTCGTTGCGTCCGTAAAAAAGCTCATAGCAGTGTTTCCCCTCATACTCATCGAGAGAAACGTTGTAGGCTTTGGCCAATGTAGAATTTATCAGCTGTATTTTGAAATTCTGATCCAGCAATACCAGTAGCTCTTCAATGCTGTTTATAACATTTTTGAAACGCTTCTCGCTCTCCCGAAAAGATTCTTCTACGCGTTTGCAATTAACTGCTTCTTTCTCTAAATCCTTATTCCTTTTTTCTAATTCCTCATAGGTCGGTTTTCTGGGCATTATGAATTTCTCCAAATGACAATAAAAAAGTCTCATTCAATAGTATCACCGAACACCTTATATGAGCCTTTACATCACATAGTCTATCTTTTAAATAAGATTATATTGTAAGTTGGCTTCCTGTTTTAGTCTTGATTCATAATTATGAACATAAACTTTGTATCAATATCATAAAAGATTTCATGCATAAACCTTCAATTACCGAAAATTGAAGATTTTTAACCGAAATCAAACCTGTGATTTCATGAGCACAAGCTGAAACTGAATTTCGTTCATTACATATACCATTAAAAATGAGTAGGGCAAACCCCGTAAAAAGGATTCACCCTTATTGAAAAACAATATCCCAAATATTTTAGACCTCTGATATTTAAATTTCCATAGCAGATACTTCAGATCTCGGATTGAAGGTTTCAAACCGTAATCTTAAAGATTTTTTGGATTCAATTTTTCAAGGTTGAAGGCAGGTTTGAGAATGCCCCGAGACCTACACTCAAAGGCTAACCCACCTGCCCAAAATCTATAACTCGGATAGGTAACAGTTTCAGAATATATCTGCTGTCAAAGATTAATTTTAAAAAGCCTTTCGATTTTTTTTGTATGAAATATTTTTGAATTTCACGAGCGAGTTTGCTGTAGGCGCGAGGCATGTGTTATGAAGCTGTGGTATTTCACCGCGAGTGACTCATAACAAAGTGGATGCAGTGAAATCGTTCGTGAAATTCATAAATATTTGGTAGCCCAGAGTGTAGCCTGAAGCCGGTTGCTCGCATTTATCTTTCTATAGGTATTGTAGATATGGGTTTTGACCGTATGCATAGTGATGTTAAGCTCATCAGCGATATCCTTGCTGGTGTATCCGGAAGCGATACAGGAAAGTACCTGTTTTTCTCTAACCGTCAAACGGGATACGGCAGGATGTAATGACGAATTAGATGAAAATCGTTTTTCCATAAGAATTTTTTTTAATGTTTTTCTTGAATACCATATGTCTCCATTCAAAACAGCACAAATACCTTTACTGATTAGCGGCAGGGGATCGTTATTATAAAAGATGCCCTGTATGCCGTTATCCAAAGCACTTTTTTCAAACCTCAAATCGGGTTCGGCATTACACAAAACAAAGAAACACGGGGATAAGTTTGAACAATTCCATTCTCGAATGTCCGTCCAAATATTGCCCATATCAATATTTCTGCAGTCCAAGATGAGCAATTGCGGGCGTGCCGGTTTATTTGCATCAATAACGGGTATTGATTCCAATTTTGGGAAATATGTGCCCTTCAGGCCGGTTTTCTCTTTCAGGAACGAAAGCAAAAGTTTATTTTGGAACATATCTCGACCCACAATGTTAAGAAAAGCATCGGGATGGAATTAGAGGTGTTATTTTTTCGTGACTTTTTCGATCCCATGGCGTTACTCTATTTTTTAAAAATAATAATGAGTTAAAAAGTAAACTATCTGATAAAAATTTACTTTTTATCAAGTACCTCTTTGATTCCGGCCCGTCCGCCATTCTCTGCTATGCAGGAGGGCGGGCTTGTCCGGTTTAGAATATTATCAAAGATAATAAGCTAATGTTACAACTCAGGAATTCAATGGCGATATTTTAAAATTCTTATCAAAACAAACCGCCATCCCCTGATCCTTTGTTCGAATTACCGATCCTGAAACATCGACACGCGATTTTTTACCTCCATACTTTTTAAACTTATATAGAGGAAGAACCAGGTCCATTTTTACATGAGTCCCCACTGACAATGGCTGATCTGTTTTGAAAAACGCACCTCCAGAACAGATATTGCTTGTCATAACTTCAACGGCTCGCTGATTTCCGTCTTCATGCATCATAGAAATCAATGCCGGGAGTTTGAGAGAGAATCTTTCCATTTCGCGTTTTTCGATAAAGTTCATAACAATACCTTCTATCTTATTAATTAATAAGTTACCTATTTAAAGATTAAAATGCAATTTTGACTCTTCTGTAAAAATATCCATAATTGTGAAATTTTATACCATTATTAACAGTTTCAAAAAATAAAATCAATCAGGCGAAAGTATGATTTTTTTCGTATTTTATGAAGCAGTTTTCTAGGTAGAAAGTATTAGATTAAATTTGAGGGCTAGTACCTTTTACCTAGATTTTGGCATTAGAAATATACGAACAAAATCATACTTTCTATCGATTGACCTATAAAATTATTTATATTAAAAAATAGACATGATGCCTTTCCATGTATGTCCGGATTTTGTTAAAGAAGCCTTTGCGGCAAACCTTCCGTTCGACCCGATGTTGTAATCTCGATGTAATCCAATTTCCTTTGCAATTCAGCAATAGTGGCTGCGCCGCCGTAAGTTAGCCCAGAGCGCAATCCGCCGATGATGTCGTTGATAATCTTATCTTCGTCTTCCCGATAGGGGACTTGAGTTGAAACGCCTTCCGAGGTTTTCCATTCCGCAATGCCCCCATGGTAGTCCTTTTGGACTTCGCTGCTGGCCATTCCTCGATATGTTTTCACCTTTACTTCTTCTCCCTTTTTATTTTTTTTACTAATCACGGGGCCGGGGGTCGGCCGGGTTCCGGCCAGCATGCCTCCCAACATGACGAAATCTGCTCCGAAAGCCAGCGCTTTGACAATATCTCCCGGATACCGGATTCCGCCATCAGCCACTATGGAGCGATCCACCCGTGAGCAATTTTTTATAGCCGTAAGATTGGGCACACCGAAACCGGTCTTGATCCTTGTGGTGCAGACGGATCCCCCGCCGATACCGACTTTGACGATATCCGCACCGCAGGAAGCCAGGTGATCGGCACCGGCGTAGGTCGCCACATTTCCGGCCATGATGCAGGCACCATCACCAAGCATCACGCGAATGTTTTTGAGCATCCGTCCCACATATTTCGCATGGGCATGTGCCACATCAATACAAAATAGACCCGCACCGGCGTCTCTCAAAGCTTCGGCCCGTTCCAGGTCTTCGGCCCCGCAGCCAACAGAAACAAACACCGGATACCTGCAATCTTTAAACATACGCACATTATTTTCTATAGACATATAACGATGTAAAACTCCTATGCCGCCTTTTGCGCCAATATAATTGGCCATGTCCGTCTCGGTGATAGTGTCCATATTGGCGGTCATTATCGGCAGCTCAAGAGATAGTTTGCTTTTTTTACATCTCATTGAAATGTCGACTACCTTTCGGGATTCCCAGTGGTTGTATGACGGGACCATGAGAATGTCGTCATATGTAAAGGCTTTCATCGCAAATCCTCCTTAAAAAAAATAAGTTCATATATACTTTCTTTATTACGTTTTTAAAAACTTCTCAACTAAATTGGTAGTCGGCAAAAACAATGTTATTATATGCATATAATAAACCCTTGTATAAACGACACGTCATGTTATACGTCAAACGGCTTGGACAAAGGCTTTGAGTTGATTGGATTAACTATCATAAGATTGAACCACCGATGGTAATAAACGTAACTACCTTATTTTTACAGAGAAATGGCTTCCCTTTAAGATAAAGTTTAATTGAAACGTCCTACTTTGCTGACCTCAAATCTGCGGCACTTTTTGTTGAATAATTTGACGCTATTTATCACATCATTTTAATCGTTAAACTCTATAATTGATCTAACCTCTTATAATATTAACATTTATTTTATAACATCATCCCGGTACATTTTTTGCATAATAATGCCAGGGATAAGAATAATAAAAGGAGGGTCGAGATGAATTATAGTCTTCTGAAAAGGGCCATGTTTCTTTTAGCTGTTGTTTTATTTATATTTACACTCACTTCATGTAGTACAACCGGAGGGGCTGTAGGTGTTGAATGGGGCCAGGAAACAGGTAACGGACATCATCATAAAGTAAAAAAAGATAAAAAAGGAGGGCCGCCACCTCATGCGCCAGCCCATGGATATCGGGCAAAATATAAATATCAGTATTATCCTTCATGCAGCGTTTACTATGACACTTAATAGAGAATTATATTTTTACCTTGAAGGGGCTAACTGGCGGATATCCGCATCGTTGCCTCATGCTGTACAATTAGGACTTGGTGGTTATGTCGGCATCGAGATGGATGAAGATAAGCCCTATATCAACTACGAAGAACATAAGAGAAAATATCCTCCAGGACAATTCAAAAAAAGGGATAAAAGAAAAAATAAATAATTTAACTTAATAGCAGAAAACCAAATTAGATTTAATGACAAATTCAAAACTGATTTTGCTTTAGACCGAGCATATGCCTATGAATGAATCAACAAGGGAAACCAATACTGTCGAGAGTCTAAAAAAGCGTATTTCTGAGATGGAAAACCTTCTGCATGCAAATCAAATGCTATGCAATATTCTTGATCCCATGGAGCTATATTCTACCCTAGCAGGGCTCATAAGGGAAAAGCTCAAGGTTTCTAGTATATGCATTTTTGATTATCACCCTGATATCGAAAAATTCGAATTGGTTTACAGGCATGGACTCAATGATTTGGGTCTTACGTTTAATAAGAATGAGGGGCCTCTTTGGCAAAAAATTCTTCAAAAAGAACCTTTTCCCGTAAATGACAATTCCGGCAACCCAATCTTTAAGGAATTTTCTGAAAACCACATGCTGAAAGAGCTGCGTTCCCAATGGTGGATTCCTTTTATTATGAAAGAAGAGGTGATCGGCCTTTTGACAATTGGCGAGAAGGATAACGCTTACCCCATTGATGAGGTCGAATTTAATTATATAAAACATATCGCCAACCAAGTATCGATCTGTATAAATGCCTGCACTGTTAATTTAAAGAGACAAAAAGAAAGACAAGAACTGGATAAAATACTCCAGAATTTATCTCTCCTTTACAACATCGGCAGAGCAATGACTTATATCAGTGATTTAAAAAATCTTCTCCAGTATATATTAAAAAAGGCTGTCATGATAACTAATGCAGAAAAAGGTTCCATTATGCTTCTTGACCCTGACACAAATCGATTGCTCATTAGTGTTATAGAGGGATTGGAAGATAATGACCAGCAGGAAAAGATAAATAACAAACAAGTTACTTGTAAAAGCTTTAAACCCGGAGAAGGCGTGGCCGGACAGGTTTTTCAAGAAGCAAAGCCGATGGTATTAAATAATATTAAAGGTGAAGACAAATTCATCGAAGCGGATTCCTCTTTTGTTCGTTCTATCGCTTGCATTCCCATGCTCGTTTACAATGACGCCATCGGTGTTATCAATGTGACGAATAAACGGGATGACGAACACTTTACTGAAGTTGACGTTGAAATGTTGAAGGCCGTTACTGATCAGGCAGCAGTGGCAATCAACAAGGCACAACTCCGGGAGATGGCTGTCACTGATTTTCTGACGGGGCTGTATATTCGACGTTATTTTATGTCAAAGCTTCAGGATGAGTTATTAAGGTCTGAACGCTACAACAAAGTATTCTCAATCGTGATGGCTGATATTGATAAGTTCAAAAATGTCAACGATACATATGGCCACACTGCAGGAGATAAAGTCCTAAAGGCGGTAGGGGACTTTTTCCAGACAAACATAAGGCAGGTGGATGTTGTCGCAAGATATGGTGGGGAAGAGTTTGTGATATTATTTCCTGAAACTGACAAAGAAGCAGCATATGTTCTGGCAGAGCGGTTGAGAAAAGGATTTTCTCAAATAAGACTGGATAATTTACCCGGACTTTCCATTAGCTCAGGCATATCAACTTACCCTGAGGATGGAAAAGATATTCAAACTTTGATTAAAAATGCAGACACAGCCATGTATTCCGCAAAGCAGAAAGGGCGTAACAAAGTAGTTAATTTTTCAAAAAACATGTCTCTAAAAACTCTAAAAATAAGTGTGGCCTAATGTGTTATTATCCTTTGTATTACGGGCATGGTTCACGAAAATTACAATGTTCGGACAATGGGATTCAAAAGGTAAGTCGCCGTGGCTTTACACTTATCGAAATAATGATTGTGGTGGCAATCATTGGGACCCTATCAGCCATGGTGGTGCCTAATTATTTGAAATACAAAGAAATGGGTAAAATCGCTGTGGCTATAACGGATGTCCGTATAATAGAAAAACAAATAAATATTTATGCCATTGACACCGGTGAACTTCCTGACAGCCTCAACGATTTATCCATTAGCAATACCATAGATCCCTGGAACAATCCCTACCAGTACATAAGAATTGACGGCGGCAATGCACCACAGGGGCAATTACGGAAAGATCATTTCTTGGTCCCGGTAAATACAGATTATGATCTTTACAGCATGGGCAAAGATGGAAAAAGTACAGCAACTTTTACGGCCAAGGCCAGTCAGGACGATATTGTCCGCGTTAACAACGGTGGGTTTGTGGGTCTTGTTTCCGATTATTGATAAGAGTCTATGCCATGAAATTTGATACTAAAATTTTCAGCAGTAAGATAGCTCGCAGAATTTTTGTGTTGTTTGTCTCCTGTGCTCTTCTTCCCATTTTTGGCCTTTCCATAATCTCATATGGCCATGTGACGAAACAGCTAAATGAGCAAAGCTACAAACGACTCAAACAATCGGTTAAAGGGCATGGTTTATCCCTTTACGAACGATTGATATTTCTCGAAACCGAATTGCAGTTTTTCGCATTTTCCTTGAAAAAGCCTTTGCAGAGTCCCGGCCAGACACCGCTGGCTGATTTTAATGAACGACTTGCCAGTCGTTTCAAGGCTGTGGCTATTTTCAACGATATGGATGAATATACCTCGATTTTCAAAACCATGGAAAATCCTAAAAAACCAGGTGTGGAAGAGATTAAGCACATCAATGCCGGCAATACAGCAATTTCGATTTTAAACCATTCGGGATCTTGGCCGCGAATATTTATGATGAGGCTGGTGGATTCAAAGCATCTGAAGTCAGGATTTTTAATTGGAGAGATCAACCCTGCTTACCTGTGGGGAATTGGCCAGGGAAATGCATTACCGCCAAAAACCGACGTTTGTGTTTTAGATGAATCGGAAAACCTGCTTTTCAGTTCTTTTTCAAATCAAGATTCATTTTCCAACCGGGTTCGCCTTAAGCTTAAAAGCTCAGTTTTCGGTCAGTTTGAGTGGGTACACGAAAATGAAAAATACCTGGTAAGTTACCGGACAATTTTTATGAAACCGCGTTTTTTGGTCCATGGCTGGACCATGGTGCTCCGTCAATCCAAAACCGATGTGCTGGCTCCCATGTCTGATTTTAAGACAATTTTTTCCCTGGTTGTCCTTATGTCCTTGTGGGTGGTATTGCTTTTCAGTATTTACTATATCCGCAAGAGTATGGTGCCGCTTGAGTTGCTGAAAAAGGGAACTCGCCGGATTGCCATGAAAGACTTTGACTACCGGGTTCAAATCACAAGCCGCGATGAATTTCAGGAGCTCGCTACAGACTTTAATGAGATGTCTGACCGGCTGAACAGACAATTCAAGGCCCTGGATTCCATAGCGGAGATCGACCGCGCTATTTTATCATCATTGGAGACCAGAATAATCGTGGAGACGGTGATCAATCGAATGTACGATTGGTTTGCCTGCGACTTTGTTGCCATAAGCCTGATTGATTCGGAGCAGAATAATACCGCCCAAGCATATTTCAGTTATTACAACCAAAAGAATGAATTATGCGAGAAATCTTTCGAATTCAGCACATACGGCCTTGAAGAGCTTCATGCCAATCCGGAATATTTAATAATCCATGCGGACAAAAATCCTTTACCCTATCTTTTACCCTTTGCCAAAAGTGGAATCAAGTCATTTTTAATTCTACCCATTTTCCTGAATAAAAAATTGTCCGCAGTCATAACCATCGGGCGACTCCAAGTGAAAGTCTATAGCGAGGAAGACATTACCCGAGCCCGACAAATGGCTGATCAGGTAGCTGTTGCTCTTTCAAATGCAAACCTGATCAAAGAGTTGGACCAGCTTAACTGGGGCACGTTAAAAGCCCTTGCACGCACCGTTGATGCCAAATCATCCTGGACATCCGGTCATTCCGAGAGAGTGACTGACATGGCTTTAGAAATCGGAGCAGTTTTGGGACTTACCCCTGAAAAGCTTGACAGCTTACATCGAGGTGCCCTGCTTCACGATATCGGAAAAATAGGAGTTCCGGTGGCGGTTCTCGATAAACCCGGAAAACTCGATGATGAGGAGTACCGAATCATTAAAATGCATCCTCAAATCGGAGCAAAAATTCTTGAACCCATTGATGCATATAAGGAAATTGTTCCCATAGTCTTACAGCATCATGAGCGCCACGACGGAAAGGGTTATCCCGCCGGCCTTTCCGGTGATGCCATAGATATTGGCGCCAGAATTCTTGCTGTATCCGATGTTTTCGACGCTCTGTTATCGGATCGGCCTTATCGAGAGGGATGGGCTCTTGAGCGCGTCATTGATTTGATAACTCAAGAAGCAGGCCGGCAGTTCGATCCTGATGTTGTAGAAGCCTTCTTAGGAATTATGGAGATACAAAAAACCAAAGTAGCATAAATGAATATTCATGGCACCTTTGCTATGAATAAGTCAAAAGGCAAAAGCCAATCTGCCGGAAAGAAGAGGGAAGAAAATGAAACATAAATGGATTGTCATTTCGATATTTATTTTAATTATCGTCACTATATTCATATTTTACCTTAAAGAGGACGAGAGCATTCCGGATCCTATGATCGGGAGATGGACAACCTCTGAACCCAGATACAAAGATCGTTTTTTTGAGTTATCACAAACAACGTTCACTTACGGGCTGGGAGGAGATAAAAAAGACGCGTGCGTTATCTTAAGCATAGAAAAAAGTGTTCAAGACAATAACACGTTATATACGATTAACTATCACAATATAGATGGGATGGAATTCACCCGATCCTTTTATTATTACCCGGGAAATGGAGGCGAGATTAAATTCAAAAACCAGGAAGGTATTAAGTGGACTAAAAACAAGGATACCGTTTTTTTAAAAAAATCTGAGGCAGATAAAATTATAAAAAAGTAGGTTAAAATGAAACGAACAGTAAATCAGCGAAAATTGAAAAATTATTTAATAGCCAATAAAACCCAGCTCAAATTAGTGCTCGCCAATCTGATACTCATGGTATTGGTCGTTGCCGTTATTATTGTTACAATATTATCTCCTTTTTATCATGATATTTTTCTAATGGATGACCTTTATTCTCAGCATTACTCAGCAAAGTTTTTTCTTGTTTTATTAGATCGATTTTCCTTTGCATTCATTGCCATACTTTTCCTCGTTTTAATACATAATGTGTTAGCCAATCACAAACTTTGTGGCCCTTTGGTAAACTTTTCAAAAACTTTTAAAAAAATTGCTCGGGGAGATTTAACCCGAAAAGTTTTTTTGCGACGGTATGATTTCCTTAAAACCGAAGCGCACCAGATTAATGAAATGATTGATTTTCTGTCCGACCATATAACAGCAATTAAAAAAGACAATGAGCGATTAATTTCGGCTTTAGAGGAAGTTGCCAACGGAAAGCTTGAAAAAGACAAGTATGAAAACGCCTTCAACATGGTCAAAAAACAGGCGAATCTATGCAATGTGCACTTATCCAAATTCAAAATTGACGGTATGAGCGATCAAGAGCGAGATCGCGAGCCCGATGCTTGATATTTGCCTTTAATTCATACACTTAAGTCATCATATCGTAAAATCTCAATAAGTTCTGCTGTATTAAATGGTGATATTGAGCCGCCAACTGGGGTGGTGAAAATCGCCGTGTATACAGATGGAATTTTAATCCCATTTTAGTTCCATATCTTAAGGTTTCAGGTGTCAGGTGTCAGGAATTATGAACAGAGGCGCCGACACCTGACACCTGAAACCAGGCATACGGGAAGGAATAAATATGGGATATTTTTTAAAGCCATATTATGGGCAATTTTAATCATCCCAGGCGCCAACTGATAATAAACTGTAAGAGGTCTGGAACTCCCATTCCCGATTCAATTTCCACCTCTGCGCCTTTTTTTGCGAGCGCTTTCACATCGCAGGGAATCAGAGGCACCCGGGTTTCTCCGGAATGGCATTCTTTAGGAGCGGCAATCTTCACGTCTTTTTCTTTCTTTGCATCGCCTTGCGTTCGGATAAAAGCTCTACAAGAAGCTGCTGAATGGTCCAGTTCTCTGACGTTGGCGTTAAGGTCGCCCACAGGGTATTCTTCATGCCGGTTTTTTTGGACACCCTCATAAGGCTGATCAGCTCTTTCTCCATAATGCCGGAAACAATAATCGCCCGTGGAAGTTGTGAAGATTCCCCCTCACCCTCACCATCGGGAAGTTTCAGAAGATCAGATAGCACGGTACGGGACTGGTTTTCGGACACCCAGATTTTTGGAATATTGCTGAGACCGACCATTTTAAGGACGGCGTTGAACTTGGATTGTGCAACGGTTGAAAATCCACACAATAGCAGTTTTTGGGGACCGTACAACAGTTTATCAGATGGTTTAATTTTTTCAAATTTGGCTTCCGCCATGAGACTCCTCCTCTTCTCGTTTCCAGATGAAAAACACCATATTCCGGCCGCCGTGTTTAGGGGGTGTTATTAAATAGTGCCTCCCGATCTTTGAGATTCCGGCAATCTCGGAACGTATAAATCGTCCTAACGTTTTTCAGCCACATGGACAACGGCGATCCCGTTGGTCAGTCTCCGATAGACAACTTGATGAAAACCAATATCCCTCAAAAGGGCCGACAACGCTTCCGGCAACGGGAACATTCGTATGCTCTCGGGCAATAGCGTATACGCCTGCCGGGAACCCACCAAAACCTGCCCGAGAAGGGGTATCACATGAAAAGAGTATACATCATATAACCAACGGAACACGGAAGCAGTTGGTTTTGAAAACTCCAGACACATGATTTTCCCACCGGGTTTAAGAATACGATGCATTTCTTGGAATCCCACATCCATATGGGTCAAATTTCGTATTCCGAAGCCGACCATAACCGCATCAAATGCTTCATCCGCAAATGAAATCGACTCCGCATCTCCCTGAATATACTCGATGAGGTTTCTCCGGTCTGTGCAATTGCATTTGGCACGTCCGGCCTGCATCATTTTACGATTGATGTCGTAAATGATGATTTTCCCGGAAATATCTACGGATCTGGCCGCCAACACGGCAAGATCGCCGGTGCCGCCGCAGACGTCAAGTACCCGGTCACCGGTTTTCAGATGCATCATTTCAATGGCCGTTCTTTTCCACAGGTAGTGAATGCCGAAACTCAGAAGCGTGTTCATGAAGTCATATTTGGAGGCGACCGTGTTGAAATGCCGTGTAGTCCTGCCGACTTTCTCTTTTCTGGGAATTTGCTGAAAGCCAAATGGAACCATCTTTTCTTGATCCGGATGACTTTTGGGCCGACCCTGCTGCGCTTCTTTTTTATTCCAAATATTTTTATCACATATCATTATATCACCCGCTTTTGCCGGACCGCCGATCACGATCATTTAAATGGTTCGCGGTATTTGGTTTACTGGTTATCTATGTTTCGCCGATGAAAGGTAGGGTCCGGCCTTAAGTATCGCTTGGGCGAAAAGGTTAACCAGATTTGATTTTTGATTTACATGGATTTAACATAAATTTTGTTACATATCAAAAGGCGACTTAAGGATCAAGTATATGGAAAAAAAATAATCAGGGCAAACGCATTTGAATTGCAATATATTAGGTAGACCGCTCCACGACGGCGTGTATCTCTTTCCAACCGACTGAAACTTGTGCTTAAGCACCCGTAAGCCCGAGCCGCGCTGGAGTTATTAAGAACATTTCGTCGCTAAATTATCCCGTTTATTTTTTAAGTCATATTTTTATTCGGATCGGGCTAACGCGTGCTAAAGCCCTTCAAACAGTCAGTCGGTTTCCAAGAGAAACACGCCGTCGCTGCGCTGCACAGAAATCAAATACGATTACCTTGAAAAAATAATAAAACTTTTGATAGATCGCGTACGGCCTCAACTGCATTATCCAGAACCTGGCAGGTAGACAGCAATTACCGGGGTGTAAGATTGACCTTATCCGAAGATCGTCTTGCTAATTTATTAAATAATGTTTATATTAATTTTTAAATTAATTTTTTGTCGGAAATGTCCATTAAACCATTATTCCATTACTCCATCATTCCATTACTTCAAATTGGGGCGAAGCCCCTAAGTTCAAAATGATTGAATTCATTTACCAGACATTGGCAAAGTTCGGTTATAGCCATCCGCTGCATCCCGCCATGACACATATCCCAATGGGAATGATCATCGGCGGGTTTTTATTTGCTGTGGGTTCTGTGGTGATGAAAAAGGATGACCTGGCCAAAGCAGCGCATTATTGCTATACACTGGCGCTTATCTTTGTTTTGCCCACCATGATGTTGGGCTACATGGACTGGCAATATAGACTCGAAGCGGAATGGAATCGTTTGATTTTGACGAAAATCATCCTGGCATTGATGTTGACGGCTATGCTGGTTACCTCCTTTTTTTATGGAAAGAATGTAAAAGTTGCCATTAAACAGAAATTGATCCTTTATGTCATCTGTTTTACCATTGCCATGGGCCTGGGATTCATCGGCGGAGAACTTCAATACGGATAAGGCCGGGGAAGAGCGGATGCGCTGATACGAAAAGGTTCATATTTTTCGAAGCCTATGGAAACGGGATGGGATGCTTTGCCGTATGAGATGTCATGGGTGAAATATATCATTTTTAACGTTAACGAATAACAGGATGGGAGCAAAAAATGAAAAAGAAATTGTGGGTTACCATCATTTTTCTATGGGTTGTTTTGAGTACCGGTTTGTGCTTTGCAGTTTCAGATGAATATGATCACAAAATTGCTGTTGAAAATATTGTGTTCGAGTGGAAACTGGCGGGTGAAACCATTCACATTCGACTGGCCGCAAAAACAGAGGGATGGGTGGGGATCGGTTTTAATCCGACCTCCCGAATGAAGGACGCCAATTTTATCGTCGGGTATGTGAAAAAAGGTAAGGTTAAAATAACCGATCATTACGGAACCACCGAGCGCCAACATGAAAAAGACACCAAACTGGGCGGGCAGAAGAATATCGCAGACATTGCCGGAAAAGAAGAGGACGGTGTCACTGAGATTACATTTTCCATCCCTTTGAATTCGAAAGACTCCAAAGATCATCCCATATGGACAGACAAAGATAATATCGTGCTTTTGGCCTATGGCGCCGGGCGCGACAGCTTCAGAGCAAAACACCAGTTCAAGACCGCGCTCAAGGTCAACATGAGTACCGGTGAGTTTTCAGCACTGAAATGATCCCGGTGATCCTGACCGTGAACCTCTGAACCCTGAACCGGAGACGGTTATAAGGAGGTCTTATGAAAATTGCAATTTCATCAAGTGGCGCAAATTTGGATGAACAGGTTGATCCGGGATTCGGCTGCTGCCGATGCTTCATCGTAATTGATCCTGCAACCGAGGCCTTTGATGTCCTCGAAAACAAGGCCCCGGTTTCAAGCAGCGGTGCGGGTATCCAGGCCGCCCAAATGGTTGTCGCCGCAGGGGTTGACGGAGTAATTACCGGAAAACTCAAGCCCAGTGTCACAAATGCTCTGGAGGCTGCCGGCCTGAATGTCTATCTCGGCGCCCCAGGAACCATACGAGACGTCCTGAAGCAATATCAGGATGGTCGGTTGCTGAGGGCTTCAGATCCCGCGGTTGGAGACGG
Source organism: Desulfobacteraceae bacterium Eth-SRB2 (assembly GCA_004193595.1). Taxonomy (GTDB): domain Bacteria; phylum Desulfobacterota; class Desulfobacteria; order Desulfobacterales; family UBA11574; genus S5133MH16. Next base: position 181,571 of record RPGQ01000002.1, on the reverse strand, counting down.
CCCGGGCAGGGGGCCATTCAAAGGCCGTGGCACAGGGAGAGGTATGGGGCAAGGTGCAGGCCAAGGCATGGGGCAGGGTGTGGGGCAGGGTCAAGGTATGGGCCGGGACGGCGGTTTTCGTGCAGGTCCCGGAGGATACTGCATTTGTCCAAACTGTGAAGAAAGGGTGCCCCATGAATTGGGATGTCCTTGTTTTGAGAATACGTGCCCTAAATGCGGTACGGTTATGACCCGAGAACGGTAAAAAAGTAAAGATCCGGGTCCAGAGAGCCCGGCTTTGATTATCCCCAGAGGGGATTTAGTTTGACGGCATTTAAAGATTTACGGAGTATTGGAGTATTGGAGTGGTGGAGTAATGGAAGAAACCCCTTTTTTCATCGCTCTCAGAAAACAGATCCCTGGAGAAAATCTGAAAATTTAAAGCTCTTTTTTTTAAATCACCACTCCAAGACTCCATTACTCCAGTACTCCGGTTGATTTATACGGGCAGAGCCATTGATCTCTGACTCCCGCAATGCGGGACAGGCTTGGCCCATCGAAGATCCCGCATTGCGGGTAAGGACAGGTTTTGCAGGGCAAAATAAATAAGGGGTCGGGGAGTTTTTTTAATTTAACCGCTCCATGAATAATCCGCAACTTCACCGTACAAATTCATGCATAAGGGCTCGTAACGAAAAAACATTGTTTCAATATTTAAATAAATAGATCAGGCAGATAAAATTTTTTATCTTTTCATTACGAATTCCTAAAAGCGCTGTTTTTTCGCAACGATCCCTAATGTATTCAAACAGTGTACGATTTCGTTGCGGATAATTCATTACGCTTAATTTGGGGCTCTAAAAGAAAAAATCACCAAACCATCAAATAAATGTGGAGGGAAAGTGATGGAGAAGGGTGAAAAAGTTGCCGCTCTTGCAGTTGGAATAAATTTGGTTCTGTTTGGTATAAAATATATCTTTTCCACGCTTTCAGGCAGTATTGCATTAAAGGCCGATGCGTTTCACTCTCTATCCGATGTTGTGGCATCTTCTACGGTTTTCGTCGGCTTGATCATCGCCAAACGCAAAACAAAATCCTTTCCCTACGGGCTTTACAAGGTCGAAAACCTGGTATCTGTCGGGGTTGCGCTCGCCATCTTTTATGCGGGTTACGAAATCGTAATGGAAGCAACAAAGGGTATAGCCGTCGAGCTGAAAAACATATGGTTAACCATTGCAAGCGTGCTGTGCATAATCGCCATTACTTACGGGTATTCACGATATGCAACCAAAGTCGGCACAGAGATTAACTCGCCGAGTTTAATCGCGGATGCCAAGCATATCGGCGTGGATATGTTTTCCAGTGCAATGGTGTTGGTCGTACTTTTATCAAGCTTTGCAGGTATCAACCTGGACAAAATCTCCGCTTTCATAATCGTAGTCATCATTGCCTGGAGCGGCGGTAAAATTCTGATCGACGGCATCCGTGTATTGCTGGATGCTTCTCTGGATTACAAAACGCTCAGCATTGCTGAAAAGCTGATTCTTGCCGAACCTCAAGTAATGGAAATCCGACATCTCATGGGGCGAAATTCAGGGCGCTACAAGTTTATAGAAGCAGACATCTTCCTGAAAACCCATGATCTTGACAAAGCACATTTTATCGCCAATCAAATCGAGGTAAATATAAAAAGACAAATAAAAAATGTGGACCGCGTGCTTATTTACTATGAACCGAGTAAAAAAGAAAATTTCATCTATGCCATACCGTTGACAGATGCTAACCGGCATGGCATCTCCCGTCACTTTGGAGAGGCCCCTTATTTCGGGCTGATCACTGTCAGAATAAAAGACAATAAAGTAATCGACCAAAAAATAGTTGAAAATCCATTTACCCAAATAGAACGCGGAAAAGGAATTTTGGTCGCGGAATTCTTGAACAAGCATCAGATTGACGTAATTATCACTAAAGAGAGTTTCGAGGGTAAAGGACCCTATTATGTATTTTCCAACGCCGCTGTGGATAATTTACTTACAGAGGAGGAGACGGTGGATAAAGCTTTGGAGAGTCTTGGAATTTTATTTTTAAAAATCGAGAGCACACCTCAGGATTCACTTGAAAATACTTCATAGGTTTATTTTGAAAGATGGACGTCCAACTCGCCACAGGCGAGCAAGCACTTGTCCGCCTCCGGCGGATCGAACATTGAACGTCGAATAATGATGTCGCTCCGCACCTCAAATCATTCTAAAATCGAATGAAAAACAAACATCCAATACCAAAATTCAACAGCTACTTCTTTTTCTTTTCGATTGTTTTGATACTCGTAACAAAGATCTTAATCAATTCTTCTGCTTCCTCTAACATATCATTTAGTAGTTCAGGTTTTTTTATTCAACATTCGATGTTGGACGTTCGATGTTCGATGTTCATCATCTTCTTTATTACTTCCATTACCTAAAAACCATGTAGTTTATTTCATAATTTCAATTCATCCTCACTGTTACTCATTTATTATCTTTTAATTAATAATTATATAAATCAATTGGATACAGAACATTATCCGGCTTGCATATATTCTGGCATCATATTTGCTGATTTTTATAATATGTATTTGGGTGATAAAAATATGAGGCTATGGGCACTTCTATTCATTTTGCCGGTAAGCATTTTGCTCTTATCCGGAAATGTTTATTCCCTGAATTTAAATGATCCGGTGGATAAATATTCTTTAAACACTGATTCGTTTCCGTTTGCTAAAAAGAAACGAAATGATCATATTAATTTTGCCAGCAATAGCATGATTCCCGGTTCTTTTTCCTTGACTAAGTGTAACAATACTTGCGGATTCAAGGACACTTTTAATCAGAGCCTGATAAATATCCCCATGCAAAATATTAAGACCAATAATTGTTGCAATCTTATAGATGAGGTTCGTGAGTGTTTGATATCGAAGCTTGCCTCCCTGATCATCAAAAATAAAATAGATTCTAAAACCACACTGATTTGCAATCCAAAATTACTTCTCGCTTTCTATCTTCATCGGGAAGTTAAACCGGTATGGGTGACTAAAGATGGGTTGAACAATAAGGCGGAAGTCCTCATAAAGATAATTATAGAAGCAGACCATGAAGGACTCGATTCAGAAACTTATCATCAGAAAGATATTTTGACCTTGCTGACTGATATTAAATTCAGCATGGTGTCAGATACGCCTGATCCTGCAAAGTTGGCAGAACTTGATTTACTCTTAACCGATGCTTTTTTTTCATATGGATTTCACCTGTCAGAAGGGATCGTAGATCCTTATTCCAAAAATTTGAATTGGTACATAAATAAACCAAAGAGAAGGCTGGGAAATATTTTTCAAACCGTGTTGTATGATGGCAAAATGGAAGGATTTGTTGATGTTCTACAGCCCCATCATTCCGGATATTTAAGATTAAAACTGGCATTATTAAAATACCAAAAGATAAAAAGATCGGGTTGTTGGCATGAAGTACCTTCCGGGGGGAAACTGCGGAAAGGCGATTATGGAACACGGATTGCCGCTTTACGATCACGCCTGATCATTTCAGGTGATTCGACAGACTCAACCAACAGCAATCAGGACTATTTTGATGAAGTTTTGGAAGATGGTGTCAGAAGGTTCCAGGCCAGACATGGGCTTAAGGTTGATGGAATTGTGGGTTCAAAGACACTATTAGCACTAAATGTTCCGGTGGAAGATCGTATTAGACAAATCAGATTGAATATGGAACGTTGGCGCTGGCTTCCTCAAGACTTAGGGAAATCTTATCTCATGGTTAACACAGCCAATTTTAAACTCAATGTTATTGAAAATGAACAATCAATAAAATCAATTAAAGCTATTGTAGGAAAAATAAAGCGACGCACTCCTATTTTATCACGAAAAATAACATATCTTGAATTGAATCCTTATTGGAATATTCCCCAAAAAATTGCCCTGAATGACATATTGCCCTGTATTAAAAAAAAACCTTGTTACTTGGCTGATCATAACATCAGGGTTTTTGAAAACTGGGAAGAAAATGCAAGGGAGCTGAACCCTGAATCTATTGACTGGGCTGTGATTACCAAGAAAAAATTTGTCTATAAGCTCCGCCAGGATCCGGCAAATTCAAATGCCCTTGGACGAGTAAAATTTGTTTTTCCAAATGAGTTCAGCATATATTTACACGACACGCCGGCTCGCAACTTATTTAATATGACACGCCGCGCCTTTAGTTCCGGTTGTATCCGCATTGAAAAACCCATTGAACTTGCAGCTTACCTTTTACAAAACAATTCAAAATGGAGTCTTGAAAAATTAGTTGCTGCGGTCAACCGCAAAAAAAACAAAACAATATTTTTGTCAGACCCCATAAAAATTTATATTCTTTACTGGACAGCCTGGGTTTACAAAGATGGAATTGTCAACTTTAGAGATGACATATATGGAAGGGACCGGCGGTTGAGTATTGCTCTCAACGAGAAAACGACTTTTCCAAAAGTATTATACGAAGAAAATTCAGTAAAAAAATATTTTTCATCCCGAATATTGCCAGTATCTAATCGGTCCAACATCAATATGAATAAAATTAGAGCATGGGTAGTAGCCGACCCCTCCAACCTTTAACGCCATTGCTGTCCTGCGCAATTGCGGAAGACTGATATCCGGCAGTCGAAAATCAATAGCCTTGCCGTCCATGTGAAGGCTATTTTTAGCAACTCCTTTACGATTCTTATATAAATACTCATTTGTTTCAGGAGAACGATACCCCGAAACAATATGAAAAGGTTCTGATATGTTAAGCTTCTTTCTAATGGAATACAGTGTATTCAATAGATTGATATCAATGGATTTAATTTCATCTGTCCGATGATCACGAAGGGTGTAATTGATATTTTTCAGCGCCATGGGTATATATTTGCCCTCGATGTAATAACACACGTCAAGATGTTCGTCTGTATGCGTGTTGTAAAAACAAAGCTTACGTTTCGGCGATAAAAAACAATCAATGGTCGCAATAGCCGGGGCAGGGCATAAGCAGGCCATAGCTGCTTGGGCTCCGAACTTTAAAAAATGACGGCGATTGAAATCCATATTCTAATAACCTCGAGTTTTTTGACTTTCCGCAACAAGTATTTAAAGCTTAACATCAAAACTTAAAACTCTCGTAAAAAGGTGTTTATTTGGTTTTTTACAAGATCATCAACAGCGACATGAGAATTTTTGTTAATTGGGTCCTATATCAGAATCTTAAAAACAATGAAATACTAAATTTATACCTTCATTGCGAAAAATTGCTAATTTCTGCATTGGAAACTTAATTTGTGCCCAATATAGATTTAGGGATGGGCATTAATTGACGGTCTCGTAAAAAGTCCAACTTCTGCGTTGTGCTGTATTTCGCAATCATTCAACGTACGAAAAGTACGCCTCATGATTACAAAATTTGCACGCCTTTTTATCCCGCCTATGTTTGGCGGGGGAATTTGAACTTTTTACGAAACCGTCTAAATCGGACTTTTTACGAGTTCATCATTAATTAAATCTTCCAAAAACCCAATCAGGTCTTATCTGCCATAATCCGTTATGTCTTCTCGTTTTTCTCAATTTTCGAGGCAAAATTTATTATCACTCCCAATTCATTTTGTTAAGTCATGCAATGATAGAATGTTTTATTATACCATATATTGTATTAAATTATTCTTGACATACAAGATATATTAATTTATAGGATTCTAAATATATTCCTAATTTCCTTTTCACATTTTAACAACAGGAGATTCAGAATATGAGAATGTCGTTAATCTGGTTAAGTCTTTTATTACTTTCTTGGGGCCTCTTAATTTGTGTCGTTTATGGAGGCTATGAAATAGTACAGATATGTTTTAGGCTTTTTGGATAATTTGACTTCAATGCCTTTAAATGACGCTTGGGTAAGGGATAAGTGCTTCTATTTCAGCAGCTGATTTTTTCCCGTCTGGGTTTTTGCTGTATATCCCCTCTTGGTTTTAAACCTATCTTCTACAAACATCTATTTTTCCCGGCAAACAGTTTATTATTTTTTAGTACTGATAACCTGACTGTATTATAATTAAAGGCCTTCATGGTGCGGCGGAGGCCTTTTTTATTGAGTTGTGAATATCCTTGACTTTCATTGTGTGGTTTGTTGTAATGCCCTGATATCAAATAAATTTTTAAGGAGGAGGACCAATGAAAGAAATTGATGTATTCCTAAAAACCGTGGTGGAAGGCATGAAAGCAATGGCACAGGGGATTGAAGCTTTGGCAGAGAAACTGGATACTATTAAAACGTCTCGTGTTGATGAAAAGGGTAAAGCTAAACCCGCTCGCAACGCTCCGTCAAAGCCTAAGAAATCGCCTGCAAAGAAAGTCGCTCCTAAGAAACCCGTAACTGCAGCTGAAACCGTGCTTAAAATCATCAATAGGTCAAAGAAAGGTGTCAGTCCCGCGATCATTTCTGAAAAGACCGGGTTTTCTCGGAAGAAGGTTCATAATATGGTTTATAAGCTGAGAAAAGAGGGTAAAATCAAGAGCATTGGGAAAGGACTTTACTTGAAGGTGTAATCATCTTCTGCTATTCTGAGAGAGCAAGTAAAGATCCGGGTCCAGAGGGCCCGGCTTTGATTATCCCCAGAGGGGATTTAGTTTGCCGGCATTTAACGATTTACGAAGTAATGGAGTATTGGAGTGGTGGAGTAATGGAAGAAACCCCTTTTTTCATCGCTCTCAGAAAACAGATCCCTGGAGAAAATCTGAAAATTTAAAGCTCTTTTTTTTAAATCAACACTCCAATATTCCATTACTCCGGTTGATTTATACGGGCAGAGCCATTGATTTCTGACCCCCGCAATGCGGGACAGGCATGGCCCTGAGGACCAGGTTTTTTAGAACCCAATAAAATCAATGGGGTGAGACCTATGAAAAGTAAACATTTTTCAAAGTTCTCGGTATGTATGGTCTGCTTGATCAGTTCGTTATTCTTTTTTTTCATGACTGAATATATTGCTTTGGCAAATGACTATTTCGTGAAAATCGGCGTATTGGCTAAAAGAGGCCCCGGACAATGTATTACAAAATGGATGCCTACTGCAGAATATCTATCGAACAGCATTCCAGGCAGATACTTTGTAATTGTACCGCTTAATCATGATAATATTTACCCTGCTGTTGAAAAGGGAAAAATCGATTTTATTCTGGCCAACTCATCCTTCTATGTTGAACTGGAACACACGTATGGCGTAAACCGTATTGCCACCTTGAAAAACCGGTATCTCGACAGCTTTTATACCAGATATTACGGGGTGATTTTTTGGAAGGCGGATCGGAAAGACATACGACAGCTCAATGATCTCAAAGGAAAGACCTTCATGGCCGTAGCGGAAGGCTCTTTTGGGGGATGGAGGATGGCATGGCGGGAATTGAAAGAAAGAGGAATCGATCCGTACAGAGATTTCAAAGATCTTAAATTTGACATCCCACAGGACGCTGTGGTTTATGCGGTTAGAGATGGCGTGGTTGATGCCGGAACAGTAAGGGCCGATACATTCATAAGAATGGATGCCGAAGGAAAGATCAATCGTCAAAATTTTTACGTGGTTCATGAACACAGCAAAGATACGGTGTATTGCCCGCCATTCCCTCACTCAACCCGGGGATATCCGGAATGGCCCATGGCAAAACTCAAACACACTCCGGATGAACTGGCGGAAAAAGTTGCAATAGTACTTCTTGAAATGCCCTCGGATTCGCCGGCCGCCATAGCCGCAAAATGTGGCGGATGGACAATACCTATGAATTATCAGTCGGTTCACGAATGTTTGAAATACCTTAAGGTGGGACCATACAAGGATTTATATAAGATAACCCTGAAAGATGTTATTAAAAATTACTGGTACATTTTCGTAATCTCATCCGTTGTCTTTTTTATAATGGCAGGCTTTATTCTTAAAATTTTGCGTCTCAATCGAACCATAAAGGCAGACCATATAAAATTAGAGGCAGAGATCGACGAAAGGTGTCACGTGGAAAAGGAATTAATCGAAGCCAGAAAGGCTGCGGAAACCGCCACCAGAACCAAGAGTGCATTTCTGGCCAACATGAGTCATGAAATCCGGACCCCGATGAATGGCGTCATCGCAGCCGCGGACCTGGCCCTGAGTGAGGATTTGCCTCCCAAAGTGAAGCATTATCTGGAAATAATTCAATCGTCAGCCTATTCTCTGCTGGAAATCATCAATGATATTCTTGACTTTTCCAAAATAGAGGCCGACAAACTCGATTTGGAATTACGCCCCTTTGTGATAGATAATGTGCTTGACAGAGTCTCCGATATGTTTCTTGATAAGATTTTTGAGAAGTCTATCGAACTCCTTATAGATATTGATATCGACACTCCAAAGAACCTGATCGGCGATCCCCTGCGGCTTCAACAAATTATTAAGAATCTTGTGGACAACTCAATTAAGTTCTCACGTAAAGGAGGAGTTGTTCTTGTGGGTATAAAAACCGTTAAAAAAATGCCGGACTCTGTAACCCTGTCTTTTTTTGTAAAAGATACCGGTATCGGAATAGCTCCGGAATATATACCGGATCTTTTTAGACGTTTCAGCCAGGCTGATATGTCCGCAAAGCGTAAGTATGCCGGAACCGGCCTGGGGCTTAGCATTTGCAAACGACTTGTGGAGATGATGGATGGCAGAATCTGGGTCGAGAGCGAATCAGGCAAAGGGAGCACCTTTTTCTTTACGGCGCGTTTTCGCCGGCCGGCTAAAAAAATGCCAAGAAAGCTTGTGCCCCCTCCCGATATCCGGGGCATAAAGGCATTGGTTGTTGACGACTGCCCCGACAGCAGAATCATCATACAAAAAATGCTGAAGTCTTTTGGTTTTTCGGTAGAGTCTGTCTCCTCGGGCAAAGAGGGACTGCGCGTGTTGGAAGAGAACCGGACCAGTGAAGAGCCGTTTAAACTGGTTATTATCGATTGGATGATACCCGAGATGGATGGAATCGAGGTTTCAAAAAGAATTCGCAAGGATCTGAAGCTGACTGTTCCCATTGTCATGATGACCGCTTTTGGACGAGAAACCGAAAAGATGATGGCCAAACAGGAAGGAATTAATGCCTTTCTTAATAAACCCATAGCCCAGTCAACGCTTTTCAATGCGATTATGGATGTGTTCGGGAAGAAGGCTTATGGAAAAGAGAAAATAAAAAAGCAAATCACGACCCAGGCATCTATTTACAAGGAGCGGCTGAAAGGGGTTCGAATCCTTGTTGCAGAAGATAATCTTACCAACCAGGAAATTACAAAGGCAATACTGGAGGATGCGGGAATTGTTGTAGAGATTGCCAATAACGGAGAAGAGGCGGTTGAAGCGGTTAAAAAAGGGCATTTTGACGCAGTGCTAATGGATATACAGATGCCAAAAATGGATGGATATGAGGCAACACAGGCGATCCGGCAGGATCCGGAAGCCAAATCCATTCCAATAATTGCCATGACCGCACATGCAATGAAGGGGGATGAGGAGATGTGTTTGAATTGTGGAATGGATGCCTATATCTCAAAGCCCATCAAACAGGGGAGATTATTTTCGACCCTGTGCAAAGCAATAAAACCGGAAGAAAAACAAAAGCGGCCCGGCATAGAGCCGGAATCCCTCCATGAAGACAAAGATGCCGATGATTATGCGGTAAAGGCCGATATTCTTCCTCCAAAACTTCCGGGCATCAATATTCAGAATGCCCTAAATGCATTAAAAATCGATAGTGATGTTTTTAAACGGATACTTATGGGGTTTCTCCAAAATAATAAGGATACAACAAGCAATATTAGGGATACTTTTGTGACCCGGGATTGGGAATTACTGACGCATATGTCTCACAGCCTCAAAGGGAGTGCCGGAAACATAGGCGCTGAAGAATTGCATGAGGCGGCATCGAATCTTGAAACCGCCAGCAGAAAAGGGGAAAAATTCCCCCTGGATTCTGAGCTGATTGACAAAATTGAATCGGCTTTGAATCAGGTGTTACAATCGTTACAGTCTCTTGTTGAAACACCAAAAGCCCAAGGATCGGAAGCAAAACAGACCCCTCTGGAAGCCGAGCAATTTCTGTCCATGCTGAACCAGCTTGCAGATGCCCTGGATTTTGCGGATCCCCAAGAAATTAATATGCATTTTAATGTGTTGAAGGAGCATCTTGACAGATCAACGTTTCAGCAACTGGAGATTCAAATAAATAATTATGACTATGACAAAGCTCTAAAAAAAGTTAAAGAATTAGTCAAAAAAATCAGATAGCAAAGTGACATTCATGGAAAAAGCCAAACCTCTGGTATTGATTGTCGATGACAATCCCACCAATATTGACCTTTTGGTGAATACATTAAAGATGGATTACCGGTTGGGAATTGCCAAAAACGGGCCAACAGCTCTTGATTATGCAGAAAAACATATGCCGGATTTGATTCTTCTGGATATCATGATGCCCGGAATGAATGGATATGAAGTATGCACCCGGCTCAAGGCCGCCACAAAAACCAAAGATATTCCGGTAATTTTCATTACCGCAATGAGTGAAGGGGGGCACAAAACCAGAGGATTTGAAGTCGGTGCACTGGACTATATCACCAAACCATTTCATGCAGCGGAAGTAAAAGCAAGGGTTAAAACACATCTGTCTCTAAAAAAGGCACGCGATCAAGAAATATATATCGCTTCCAAAATTCAGAAAACCCTTTTGCTCGGCCGGCCGCCACAAAATATCCGGGGAATTCAGATCGCCCATTTAACTGTCGCTTCACAAAGAGTTGACGGCGATTTTTACGATTTTTTCAAGCACAGCAACCAATGTTTTGATATTGTGGTTGGAGATGTTATGGGTAAGGGAATTCCTGCGGCTCTTTTGGGCGCGGCATTAAAGAGTCATTTTTTGCGCGTTCTGAATGAACTTAGCCTGTCAACCCACACGGATAAGCCGCTGGAGCCGGCGCAAATTGTCTCATCCGTTCATACACATATGATCGATCAACTCGTGGATTTAGAAACCTTTGTAACCTTGTGTTATGCAAGATTCGATATGGCTAAGTATTTGTTTAGCTTCGTTGATTGCGGGCATATGAGAACGATTCACTTCCATGATGATACAAACCGTTGCGTTCTGCTTCAGGGAATTAACATGCCCCTTGGTTTTCCGGAAAAAGAGCCCTTTCGGCAGACTGCCGTTCATTTCAAACCCGGAGACCTTTTTGTGTTCTATTCAGACGGATTGACGGAATCCAGAGATCGGGACGGTAATTTTTATGGTGAAAAACGTCTGGTGGATTTTGTGCAGAGAAACGCAAATATTGAGCCGAAAAATCTTATAACCGGTATCTGGAACGATATTATCGCATTTTCAGAATCGGAAACCTTTGATGATGACGTCACCTGCGTTCTGGTGAAAATTGACATCCAAGATTCACGAGAGGTTTTTACGGAAGAAGATCAGCTGAACATTATGAGCGATCTGAAAGAACTGGGAAGGGTTCGCTCATTTATCCGCGCGTTCTGCGCCGGGATAGATGTTTCTCTTCTTGATGAGAAACGATTAGGTATGATAGAATTGGCGGCTACCGAGGTCACGGCCAATATAATTAAGCATTCCTATAAGGAACGTGCCGGCAAACCCATTCAAGTGAATGCCAAAATGTGGCCGGATGAGGTTGTTTTCGAATTTTTTGACTGGGGCGAAGGATTCGATCCGGAGTCTGCTCCTCCACCGGTGTTTGACGGATCACGTGATGACGGATTCGGTCTCCATATTATTGCCCATACCGTGGATGAAGTCATATATTCACGAGAAGACCAAGGAAAAAACTGCGCCTGTTTGAAAATTAAGCTTATCGGAGGGAATTGACATGGAATTGAACACCGAAGAAATCGGTGAGGTTACAGTTGTTTCAGTGCTGACACAAGTGATAGATGCGGGCAATGCCGATGATTTCAAAACAGGCTTTGCTTCCATAGTTAAAGGATGCAAAAAGATTGTATTAGAATTGAGCCGGGTAAATTTTATCGATAGTTCGGGATGCGGCAGTTTGTTGTCTTGCCATAGACAGATAAAAAGTTTGGGAGGAGATCTAAAAATATGCGGCCCTCAGGAAATGGTGCGCACGCTGTTTGATCTTGTTCGAATGTATAGAGTCGTTGATATTTTTGATTCAAAAGAAGAGGCGGTAAAGGCGTTTTTAACTTAGTTTCTTAATTGTGAATAATTGAATATTTTCGATTGAAGATTGAATATTAAGGAATTCTTCCAGCTCTTATAATTTTCAATATCAAAATGATAGTGCGAAGCGACTTCCTTAAATAGTAAATTGTCAATATTCAATTATCAATCCCTTTTGGTTCCGGTTTGACCGGGTTAGCTCTTAGGACCCATAATAATTAATCAAAAGCTGTTCAATCTTTTCTTCAAGCATTTCATATGACAGATAACGCCATCCAAGCATATAGTTTTTTTCAGTCATTTGAACAATTCGCTCGGGATTTTTTAACAAATCGTTTATTTTGTTGACCTTGTTTTGTGTTATGTAGGTGTTAAAAGAAATTACATCAAAACCTTTTGGCTCAATGTCTGCTACAAAAATTGAATATCTGTTAATCGCAATAGGCTTTCTGAAATAAATGGCTTCAACAAACGCATTGCCGTATCCCTCATATGCGGATGGATATGTTATAAGGTCTGCATGCTGATACACGTCCCATAGGGTATATATTTTCTTGCCGTTTTCATCAAAACCCCTTTTTAACCCGATTCTGTCGGATATTATTTTTAGATCAACGTTCATCAATTCCACAAACTCTTCGATGCGCATTAAATAATCCTGTCCTTCATCTCCGGATTTGTGACTTATCACAAGAGAGGCCTTGGGGTGATCAAGTCTTTTAACAATTTCAACGGCGGTTTCTATGCCTTTTCTTGAAACAACCCTTGTGGGTTGAAGCACCAGGAGGGAGTCCGGGTCAAGGCCGATATCCTTTTTGAAATCGCGATTATAATCGTCCGGTTGGGGGGGAAGAACTTTGAAATCCACAACATTTGGAATTAATGTCCAACTGGCTCCGGTAAAGCTGCCAAATTGCTGCCCGGCTATAGAATTAATTACCACATGTTGTATCTTCGGATGAACCGGCGGAAATGCGGCTCTTAAATAATCAGAAGAAATCGGGCTGTAGAATCTTTCTCTTTCCCAGAAAAAGTCATGATGGTGGGCTATTGTGGGTAGTTCCGTTTCGATAATAAATTCTGTTATCGCAAGACCGAGGGGAATATTTACAGGAATGGCCAGAGCATTTTCGACAACTAAAATTTCGAATTCGAATTTCGAATAAAATTTTGAAATCTCATCTTTCAATTCTTCTTTAAGTTGCTGAACTTTCCTACTGATTTCGGGGGTGCGTTTTTTCTCTACAAAAATAGCCCGTTGTACTTCAACAATTTCCTCGTGCTTGAAGAATGCTTTAGGTGCAAGATGAGAAATTGCGGGATCCGTGTCAAGTTGTCCTGCCATAAAATATACAGGGCAACCCTTTGATGAAAGCAGTTCAGCCCATTTCTTGGTTTCAAGGGAAACCCCGTCCAATCCGGCAAATCTTGTAGAAATAAAGCCGAATGATGGTTTTTTGCGATCCCAAATACTCATAATGCGGTCATTTAATTTAGAATTGAAAGACTATCCCTCAATATTAGTGTTTGCGCGCGACATATAACACCGGTATGTTTATGTGTCAATCATTTGCAGGCCCCATTATTTAAAAATGGTAAAATCACAACCTTGACTTTGAATCACGATAATGATTAAAGAATATAGTCATTCAAGCCCATAATAACAAGCCGCTGGCCTATTTTTATCATTCACAGCGGCAAAACACGAGGTTCATTTCATAATTATTTGTAAAATGACGCTTTTCGATAAAAATAGTGATAATTCAAAGTACATACCGGGTATTTATAATTACTGTGATCGGTGGTGTGAACGCTGTGCCTTTACTTCTCGCTGTTTGAACTTTGAAATGAGTGAAGAAAAATTCGGCGATCTGGAATCAGTAGATATATCCAATGAGGCTTTCTGGAAGAAACTGGGTGAAACGCTTGATGAAACCTTAAATATGTTGAGAGAAATGGCGGAAGAACAGGGGATCGATCTTGATTCTCTTGATATTGAAGAGGATGAAAAATTTCAACGGCGATTTGATAAAAAAAACGTGGTGCACATTCTGTCTCATATGTCAAAAGCATATATTACCATAGTTGATGACTGGTTTGACTCAAATGCATATTTATTTGAACAGAATGAAGATCAAATCCATACGAATTCATCTCTCTATGAAATTCCATCTCCACCACAGGAAGATACGGTGACGGTGATAGACTCCATAGAGGTGATCCGGTGGTATCAGCACCAGATTTATGTAAAACTCAAAAGGGCTCTTCACAGTGCTCAAGACGAACAGTTTGAAATATTGAATGGTTTTGCCAAAGATTCGGATGGCTCAACAAAAGTTGCACTGATCGGCATGGACCGTTCCATCAGCGCATGGGGTAAGATTTTGAAATATTTCTCAGATCAGAAAAAAAATATTATAGGTATTATTACTCACCTTGAACGGCTTCGCAAGAGAACCGAAAACGAATTTCCTGATGCCAGAGCCTTTGTAAGGCCAGGATTTGATGAAAACTAAACCCGACAGCTAACAGCAATATAGATACTATAGAAAGTACAATTACAGAACTTGGAAAGGAGAAATTATGAGTATCGTTAAAATCATGCCATGCCTGGATATGAAAGACGGCCGGGTTGTGAAGGGAGTACATTTTGTTGATCTCAAAGATGCAGGTGATCCGGTTGAAAATGCAGAGTATTATCATAAAGAAGGTGCCGATGAACTGGCCATATTAGATATAGCGGCAACCTTGGAAAACCGAAAAACAAGACTCGAATGGGTCAGTAAAGTCTCTTCGGTGATTGATATACCCCTCACCGTGGGCGGCGGTATCTCCACTTTACAAGACATCGAAATGGTTCTTAATGCCGGTGCTGACAAAATATCCATGAACAGCGCTGCAGTCAAAGACCCGGATTTGGTGGCCCGGGCAACGGCGCAGTTTGGCGCCGATAAGGTGACCGTGGCCGTGGATGCCAGAAGAAACAAAGAGATGCCTTCCGGGTTTGAACTGGTTGTCTCCGGGGGCACAAAACCCGTGAGTCAAGACGCAATAGCCTGGGCAAAACAATGCCAGGAACTCGGAGCAGGTGCAATCCTGCCAACAAGCATGGATGGAGACGGCACACAAGCCGGCTATGACCTGGAATTCACCAAAGCCATTTCGGATGCAGTGGACCTGCTCGTAATCGCTTCAGGCGGGGCCGGTAATCTGGAGCATTTCTATGAGGGGGTCGTCCAGGGAGGCGCTCAGATTTTACTCGCGGCCTCGGTTTTTCATTATCGCATCCTGGGTATTAGACAGGTAAAGGAATACCTCAGGGAAAAAGGCCTGCAAGTCAATCTGTAAGATGTCTTTAATAGTGGCTTGCTCTTTTACCCTTCTTTCTGAACTGACAGCCATCCTTCGCGTCCGGGAAATGGCCTTTTGATCCAATCGAGGAACCTACAACGGCTCGCAATGGGGATATTCCCATTTATAGTTGGGCGCCCTTTTTATATAGAAACTCTCTTCTATAGGGTGTTTAAAAACCTCCCGCATCTGAATTCATGAATAAAATATCCTTTTGCAGGCAGGTCGATTCATATTTCTTATTGCGTCAAAAACCAAGATGATTCTAGTTTTCGCATTTTTTGGCATATTCAGCGTCGTTATAAAGGGGAGCGCCATACTTGATTTTTCCATACTCTCTGAAAATCTTTTGGCCCTCGGGTGAGCTTACAAACCTCACGAACTTGGCAGCAAGGGCATAATTTTTCTGAGGATGAGTTTCCGGCCAAGCGACTAATGCGTGGTAGACATTCACCAAAATCGGATCTCCTTTAAAGAGGATCTTGAGATTTTTTATCTTGGATTGTTTGGCAAAAAAAGTGCTTGAATCGGTCATAAAATAACCAAGGCCTTCATCGGCCCGCATAAGCGTCGGTCCCATAAAATTTCCGGTTACCACATACCAGTTTCCCGCAGGCTCCATTCCGGCAAGCTTCCAGATTTTCATTTCCTTTTTATGGGTGCCGGAGTTATCACCACGCGAAAAAAACATGGCCCGGGCCTTAGCGATTCTTTCATAAGCATCTGGAGCGAATTTGGCGTTACTGATGCCCGCAGGATCTGACTTAGGACCTACAACGTAAAACTCATTGCTTCCCATAAGGGTTCTCATGGTGGCCCATCCTTCTTTTACAGCCTTTTGTTCCAGTGCCGGCGCATGCACCATAACCATATCCACGGTTCCCGCTTTTAAGGCCTTTAAGGATGCGCCGCTTCCTCTTTTAATCCAATTGATGCGGCAATGATTTGCCTGGCAGAATGGCTCTGCCAGTGCTTGGAGCAACCCCAGAGCCCCGGGACTGCCTGTGGCCACGCAGATGGCTTGATCACCTTTGCCGTAAGTTGCTTGAAAATCTTGCTTATCAGAGCCTTTAGCCAAAGATATAAAAGCAAGAAAAAACAGAAGCTGTAAAAACAATATCTGAAAAATCGATTTCTTTTCAGTGTTCATCTATCTTTTCCTTTTCGTCATTAGGGCTGCCAGACCAGTTTAAACAGGGGATTTTTGACCCGTCCTGTAAATTTTCCATGGGTCTTGCGACAACGCCTATTCTCGGACATTCTCCCAGATCAACAGTTTCGTCAAATAACCTTTCTTAGTGACAAAATTCATTTTTATTTAAGGCCAGACAGGGGCCGATATATATCAGCCCCAGGAATTTTTCATGATATTCATCGGCGGCTTTTTTAAGCCCGTCGAGGGTTGTCTGAATTAAATGCTCACTTCCCGAATACCCGGCTTTATAGGATAGATATACAGGTGTTTGGCCGTTGTAATATTTTAAAAATTCGACAACGAGGTGATCAATATCTTTGAGTCCCATAAAGATACACAGGGTTTCACCTTTTTCAGCAAGCGCTTTCAGCATGCGCTTATTATCCATGATCCCCCGAGATGTTGTCAGAATGATCGATCCGTTACAGCCTATTTTCCTTTTTATCAGGGCATTGGACACATTAAATGAACTGAGACCCGGAATAATCTCAATCCTTTCATCACTAATATACTCCCGTACCCAACTCCATCCGCTCCAGATTGTGGGATCGCCATAGTCGAGTATGGCCACACTTTCACCCTTATCAAGCACGTCCTTGATAATATTAACCGCCTTTGTGCGCTCTTTATTCATGAGTTCGTCAATTTTATCTTGAGACAAACCGGGATTCTTTTTTATCAACCTCGGGGGCGCAAATTTATAAATATCTAACAGGACGGGCTTGTCCCCCATGTATTTGGCAAAACGGTCCTTGATATCCTGCGTACAGACGAACACATCGGCCTTTGCCATGTAAGAAATCGCTTCCAGGGTGACCAGTTTCGTGTCCCCGCAGCCCATACCGATCACATAGATTTTAGGCGCTCGACGTAAAGAGATCACCTCGATCTTTTGTATGGCCTTTACTTCCCGGTCGGACATGAGGTCGTCCGGCGAAACCAAAATGAACTTCCCTCCGGTTTTAATGAGGTGACCATTGATCCTGTCCGCCAGTGTCATGCGGTCTCCCGAAGGGCTGAGGAAGATCTCACCATAAGAAAAAAGGCTGCGATAACCGTCGGGGGCCGAAACCAGAACTGTTTTGCTCAAATCAGGCGCGATGCCCGCCGTGTCGAGAATCGCTCTGAAAGGTACCCCTGCAAACCTATCAAACCCGTGATACCCTCTGCCTTCTCCCAAATGCGTGACCGTTATTTCTCTTCGGGGGTAAACGCCCAACTCCTTGATGGTTAAAGCGTTTTTTATGTCACCGGTAATGGTGAACTCGGAGGCATAAAGCTTTTTTAGTTTTTTTGCCGGCATTTTCGGGCGCAAATCCAGAACTTCTATGGATGTAATCTCTTCCAAGGAGCGATCTGCATAGGTATCACTGCTTATAACGAGTTTGGGAAAGCCGATTTTCCGTTGAAACTGGTCCAACCGGGATTTATAGACTTCCGGACTGTGGCAGCGCCTGCAATCCTTATGGGGCATAATAGGTGAAGCAGAAGTGGCAACAATGATCCCGCCCGGATTTCTATAAAACACCTCTCCCCATGAAAGGGCCACCTGGTCACCCTTTTTGTTGCGCACCCGGATAGCCAGATCTACCTTCTTTCCAAAAGCGGTTTCTTCCTTTTCCACGCCGGCCAACTCAAGAAGTGACTTCAACGGAACGCCTGAGTAATGAAAAACCCCCCTAAAGCCGCCGTCTGACATGACTTCATTGAGCTGTACCCGAATGGCGTCAAAACCGTTAAGATCTTGCCGAGTCAGATTTAAAGGCTGTCTGACCAAACCGGTTATGGCAAGTGTTGATGGAAAAGCTGTGCATGGCCCGCAGACCAGCCATAAGACAGCCAAAGTTATTAAACCCACAAAAGTTTTTTTCATGTTATGCTCCTTAATCGTATGTTAATGGTATCTTACTGTAAACCCTGCCAGAAAGTTCAGGCCGGGCTCCGGACCACTTATTTCATAATAATCCAAATCGGTTAGGTTTGTCCCCTGTATAAATAATTCCGAATCAATGCCACAGACTTTACTCATATCCTGGGCAAGTCTGGCGTTAAGCAAAAAATAATCCGGCAATTTTTTCCAATTGTAGTTTGAATCTTCCCAATACTGTCTCTGGGTATAAGAGGCTTGCACACTTGCGGAAAGTCCGAAAGGAAATCGGTAGCGAACATCGAGGTTAATGCGATGCCTGGGCCGTCCTTCCAATTCCCGGTCGTCATTGCTTTCATCTTCGGTGGACATATACGTGTAGTTTGCATGAGCCTGAAGACTTTTTGAAAAATACATGTCAAGAGCAACTTCCACCCCCTGAATCGTAGCCTCGCTCACATTTACATATACTTTGTCCCCACTCACCGGGTCCCGCACCCTTTCAATGAGATCATCGATATCATTGTAAAAATAGGCCACAGTTCCCTTAATGGTTTCCGAAAAATCATGCGAAAACCCCAGTTCGTAAGCAATGGCTTCCTGGGGATCAAGGTCAGGGTTCCCGCCGGCATGCTCACTATAGAGTTCTATTAGCTTTGGGAAGCGGGTTTTTTTTCCCACAGACGCATGCAGGCTTGTATCCGTGGTCAAATCAAACACCATTCCCACTTGGGGGTTGAACGTGTCAATGTCATCCGGAACCGGTTGATCATAGGCTTTTTTCGGTTCGAAATAGTCGTAGCTAAAGCCAACAACAAAGGAGAGCCTTTCTGTGGGCTTAATCTCATCTTCAATGGCAATGGTGTAGGTTTCCGCCTCGTATTCCTCTTCAGGAAGATATCCGGGCAAATCCCATCCTTTGATGACACTCCGGGAGTCATCATCCAGATAATCCTGCTGTTTGTGGTTATCCTTGGTATAATTGGCTCCAAGCTTCAGGAAGCTCCACTTTCCGAGATCAACAAAAGCATTAAGCACTGCTCCTGTAGAATAGTCATCGTAAGAACTGGTTTCAAACCATTTTTTAGCAGTGGTGTGATCCGCATCCCAACTCACATCCTTAAGGGTATCTTCATGGTCTACATAGAATGCCCTGGCTTTAAGCGTCAGAATCTCATTAATTTTTTTCTCTCCGGCCAGGTTGAGATGCCACTGGTCCCACTCGCTAAAGGCCCAATACCGCGAATACTCGGTCGGGACCCCTCGTTCGTTATTATGATAGTCAAAGGATAAATAGAGGCGGGTATCTTCATCCGGTTCGAAACCCACTTTTGCATGCAAGGTCCGTTTGATATAGTCACTGAGGTCGCGTTTCCCTCCATCTTCATTGTAATCCGTACCCAGACCCGTGTGCCTGTTGTTTTTGTCAAAATCATTCGAGAGCCTGTACCCGTCCGAATCTCGATACCCGTAAGTCAACCAGTAATTAAATTTGTCGATTTGGGCGCCATGGTTTAAAATTACATTTCTGGTGCTATAATCGCCAAAAGATGTTGTGAGTTCCGTGAAAGGCTTATCCCCCGCCTTTTTTGTAATGATGTTTACCACCCCTCCCATGGTGTTGGCGCCATAAAGAACGGATGACGCCCCTTTGGTTACGGTTATTTTAGAAACGGCCTCTATGGGGAGCATGGACAGATCCACGGTTCCAAAGTAGGTCTCCAGGGCAGGGACCCCATCGATCAGTACTTTGACATCTTTCTGATCAAACCCCCTGAGACTTACAAAGGCCTGTCCCTTTCCGCCTTTTTGAACATCAACTGCAGGCAAAAGCTCCAATGCCTCAGCCACGGTTTGAGCGCCTCTTTCTTGAATGTCCTCCAAGTCCACCTCCGTCACCGTGGTGGCCAAATTCACCGTTTGCTTTTCTGCGGTGACAACCACCTCTCCCAATTCATACACCTTTGCGCCTGAAGCTTGTTCCTCAGCCACACAAACAGAAACGAACAAGAATACAACCACTAAAAAACACGCCAAAGAAATAATACCTTTACGCACATCCATTTTTATCCTCCTAATTTAAGATCTCTTTCAATTTCAAACCCGTTTTCCGTTTAGCGTTCATCTCGAGCCTTACCTTTCCGATTGCCCCACGTCATAATCGTGTAGACCCCTATTCCGAAGATCATTGCCGGGAAAAGGGCAAAAACAAGGGCCTTAACGGGATTCTTGCTGATAACCAGCTTAACTCCCGGTTTTCGGAAGGAATGATTATTTTTGTTTATACCTTTCGGTGGCGTAAACCGTTTCAGTGTTACCTGAATATCTTTGTATGTAAGGGGCCTCAAAAAATAGATACGACCGCTGGTTACCGGCTTTCCGTTTCGACTCAGGGTCACTTCCGAGAAGTTGGCGTTATGGTGGTATTTCTCAGGACTCAATTCTTTCGGTGACTTTCCAAGTACTTGGGGATTGTCCACAAAATGAACGTCCTTGATGATTAGTATGTGCCCATCCTTGAGGGCAAAGGATTGGCCCTGGTGCAGCTTTACGTTCTCATATCGATAGCCGAGAAAGAAGCTCCCGAAGTGGCCCAAAGCCACCATCCCAAAGACCAAATGAATGATCAGCATGATCAGTTTATGTGTGATCAGTTTGATGCGTATGATTTTTAAGATCGTAACCCATGAACAAAAAACCAGGTTAATTGCAAGAACCGCCATTACCACACAAAGCCCCACAAACCAGAGTTTCAACAACAGGGAAAGTCCTTGAGTCCGTGAAAACCAGGCAGGAGCCAGGGTGCTGTTCATTACATCAAATCCGTGGCCAAATGTGTTTGATTGAGCAAGCAGGATTCCCCAAGTGAACCAGAGCATCAAGACAATCAGAATGATCGTCGTAAAATACAGAGAAGCGAGCTGTTCGGAGATCTTTTTCATGACAATCCTTTGGTTACCTGAATCGTCAGCATCACCAAGGCAGTCACGGCGCCGATCACAGATCTGATGTCATCTGATCGATGATTTTTGCCCGGTATGTGAAAGGCGAACATCAGGCAGAGGATAATCAGGGTTGACTGGAAAAAAGTTGGGCTCCAGTGCCAGAAATCTCCCCAGCCCCTCTGGCACCAGATCATACCCGAGTATTCCGAACAGAGGAAAAACACCGTGGTCAAAAGCAGGAAGTTTCTGCCGCTAAGGAAAATATAATTCCTGAGTTGTCTGCGCCTTGACTCTAACCGAAAGCGAATGAAATGAGCGGCTGAGAAAAGCATGGTTGCGAGGGCAAGATTTCTGAAGCCGTGAAACAGGACAACCCAAAGAAATGTTTGATTGGGCCTATAAAAGGATGGCTCTTTGGGGAAAAAGAGAACTATTGTCAAGAGAAAAAGGATTTCAATCCAGACCCAGCTTCTTACATCCAGTCTGTGTTTTTCAGTTTGGCTGCAGAAACATCCCAGTCCCCCCAGGATGAATGTGACAAATAGAAGACATTCAAAGACATTAAAGAAAGGGAGGTGGCCGGATGAAATTGAGATAAGAAGCAAAACCAGGAGATTGACAGTTAGGGCGATAATAGACAAATACCGCCACGGAATTCTCAACCTCAAGAGGTAAGTAATCAATGTTGCTGCATAAAAGAAATAACTGGTTGCATAGCCGGCTATAATCAGATTTTTCATATCTGCGATGGACCTGTAACCTAAGGCCGATTGCCGGATATTTGTCGCTGAATACGGCAAACCCGGCATTATCAAATTTCAGACACTAACAAGTGATCCGAAAAATAAATCAAAAACAGATTCGCAACTTTTCCAGGCAAGACGGTTAATACTGGGCATCAATTAGGTCACTTAGTTAATATTGTCAAGCTAAAAACTCCAAATATAAATATATTAACTTTAAGCAACTTTAAATAACAGATATGGCTGCTTTCCTGATATCGAATTTGGCAGAAACATCTCTTGAATTACAATCGGTATCTCTTGATGAGGCTTCTTTCAAAAAGAGTTCCTTTAGATTAAAAAGGGCGAAGTTGTGCAAATGTTTTTTTTTGAATTGTTATATTCATCGTAAAATGTTAGTAATCAAATTTCAGGGCTCCTGACATCAGTTGGAAATACTTCTCGCAAAGCAAGGAGCTCCAAGGACCTACATAATATGTAGGAAAATAAGTGCGTAAATTGAAATTCAACAATTTATATTAGAAATAAGAAGTAAAATTCAGCAAAATTCGCATATATTCACTATTATTGAAGCGGTTACAGATAAATCTGTTGCATCAGATTTTACGAGACGTCAGGAGTTCTGAATTTAGGGCTTTGCCTCAATTGGAAAAACGGCCCCGGTGAAGTAAAGATCAGGGTCCAGAGAGCCCGGCTTTGATTATCCCCAGAGGGGATTTAGTTTGCCGGCATTTAACGATTTACGGAGTACTGGAGTATTGGAGTGGTGGAGTAATGGAAAAAACCCCTTTTTTCATCGCTCTTAGAAAACAGATCCCTGGAGAAAATCTGAAAGTTTAAAGCTCTTTTTTTTAAATCAACACTCCAATACTCCAGTACTCCGGTTGATTTATACGGGCAGAGCCATTGATCTCTGACCCCCGCAATGCGGGACAGGCTTGGCCCTGAGGACCAGGTTTTTTAGAACCCAATAAAATAAAAGTGTCTCCCTGGTAAGATCTGCCGGCCATGTCCCGGCATTTTTACGGGGACTTACGGGGCAGGCGGGGCAAAAATGATGGCACAAAGAGGTTATCATTAATAAACCCGTAATTTTATAAAGTTGTATAATTCCCGAGACCTAAAATTACTGACCGAATTAAAGATTATTGATGGTGTTTATCCATATATCTAAGATAGCTGTTTTTGCGTTAAGCATTTTTACGGCTATGGGCTGCCAAACCGGAATTGCCGGCGGTTTTTCCTATGGTACGGACAATACGGTTGTGGGATGTATGCGGCATCACACCATCGCTCCCAAAGAAAACCTTTTGGACATTGCGAGAAATTTCGGCCTGGGCTTCAATGAAATCCAGCTTCTATATCCGGAAATGGATCCATGGATTCCGGATTCCGGACGTTGTCTTGATATCCCGACCCGATGGATCTTGCCATCGACCCGGCTTCACGGGGTTGTGATTAATCTGCCGGAATTGAGGCTGTATCACTTTTTCCCGGAAATCGGTATGGTGACAACATTCCCGGTCGGGATCGGAGATTTTGGCTGGGAGACACCCGTAGGCACCGGCAGGATCAACCATCGAAAGTTGAACCCCAAATGGGTGGTTCCAGAGTCACTGAGACAAAAATACGGATTCAAATCAATCCCTCCGGGACCGGACAATCCTTTGGGGAAATACTGGATGGGATTGTCACTTGACGGATATGGAATTCATGGGACCAATTTTCCCTGGGGCATCGGACGGCCCGTCAGCCATGGATGCATCCGTCTGTACCCGGAACATATCGCCCTCCTTTTCCAAGAGGTTTATGTGGGTACACCCTTTGAAATTATTTATGAACCAGTGAAGATTGGGATTCAAGCCGGAAGCATATTTATGGAAATTCATCCGGATATTTACGGAAAGATACCGGATATGGCAGCGCACATCAAGCGTCTATCGAAAGAGAGGTGCCTTTGGAATAGCATCTCACTTGAAGCGGTTAAAAATGCCCTTCAAAAGCAAAACGGTGTCCCGGTTTGCGTGGGGTTTTTAAAGAAGGGAGGTGATGTCTCAATCACTACGGAAGCGTCGGACTCCTAACAACATTCTGTTTATTCAACACCCAAGGAATAGAGGAGGAAATTAAATGATTATACGGAAATACGGATATGTTTTGTTGTGTTTGGTATTATCAATGTTTTTAGCGGCCACGCTCATAAGCTGTGCCACGTGCCAGTCGGTGAAGGCGTTGGAGGATCAGGTTCAGCAGGCCCTTCAAGAGGCTAAAGCGGCCAAGGCGACAGCCCAGGATTGCACACAGAAAGCTGATGCAGATGCTCAACGCGCTGAAAACGCTGCAGACCGAGCCGAAAAAGCGGCCGACGATGCTGCAGCCTCTGCACAGAAGGCGGAAGACATGGCCAATAAAGCAGAAGCCATTTTCAACAAGGCGATGCAGAAATAACTCTTCTCCCCAGGCCCGGGGCGTGATCTTTGAAACGCTCCGGGTTTGGGATTAACTTACCAGAGACGTGTTTTGATCAAGTCTGTTGGTTATTGGCCGTCGTCCACTCTTTATCAAAAGAGTGGGTTAATCATCCCCAAACGTCTTCTTTCCCATTGTTTAAAACCCGATTCTATGCCTTCCTGATATTATCTTTCAGAAATGATTTTCATGTGTTATAAAAATATTTTAGAAAGCAGGACGGGGCAGAAAGCGAATAAGATAATACGTGATTAAACGTTTGGGAAATTTTATCCCGCCAAAAGCGGAATAAATATGTATCGAGTATTCCAGCATTAATTTTTATGCAAGATTCGGGTAAGAAAAGATTTATTGGTTTTTTAAGGCAGCCGGAAACCCATAGAAATAAAAGAGGCATAAAAATGAATCCGCAGTATTACATAAGATTGGAAGACAAATTCGGGGCTCACAATTATAAGCCTCTTGACGTGGTGTTGCACCGCGGGGAAGGAGTTTGGGTCTGGGATGTGGAAGGCAAGAAATACATGGATTGCCTTTCCGCTTATTCGGCGGTCAACCAGGGACATTGCCACCCGAAGATCATGAGTGCAATGATCGAACAGTCCCGGAAGTTAACCCTGACTTCCCGTGCGTTCCGCAATGATCAATTGGGCCTGCTTTATAAAGAAATCTGTGAACTGACTAATTCTCACAAGATTTTGCCCATGAACAGCGGGGCCGAAGCGGTTGAGACGGTCATCAAGGCCGCCCGCAAGTGGGGATACAAGGTAAAAGGTGTGACCAAAGATCAGGCCGAAATTATCGTATGTGAGAATAACTTCCACGGCCGGACCATTACCATTGTTGGGTTCAGCACGGATGAACATTCTCGCGACGGGTTTGGCCCCTTTACCCCGGGTTTTAAAATTATCCCTTTTGGTGATATAAGTGCTCTTGAAGCGGCGATAACCCCCAACACCGTGGCATTCATGGTGGAACCGATCCAGGGGGAGGCCGGGGTAATTATACCTCCGGCAGGATTTCTAAAGGAGGCCAAGTCTATTTGCGAGAAGAATAACGTGGTTTTGGTCCTGGATGAAATCCAGACCGGATTGGGCCGGACAGGCAAGCTTTTGGCCGAGCAGCATGACGGAATCGAGGCAGACTTAACCCTTATCGGAAAGGCACTTTCCGGGGGGTTCTATCCCATTTCCGCGGTGCTTTCCAATAAAGAGGTCATGGATGTGTTGCGTCCGGGGGAACACGGAAGTACGTTCGGAGGAAACCCTCTGGCCTGTGCCATTGCCAGGACCGCCCTTAAGGTTTTGATTGAAGAGAACATGATTGAAAACGCTGCTGTCATGGGAGAGTATTTTCTGTCTAAGTTGTCACAGATTAAAAATCCCCATATAAAGGAAGTCCGGGGCAAGGGGCTTATGCTCGCCGTGGAATTTATTCCCGGAGCCGGCGGAGCCCGACAGTATTGTGAAACGCTGATGACGCAAGGTCTGCTTTGCAAGGAAACCCATGAGAACGTCATTCGTTTTGCACCGCCTTTGGTTATTACCAAAAAAGGAATCGACTGGGCCATGGAGAGAATTGAAAAGGTTTTGACTAGTACATAGACAGCTATGTATCCTTTCACAGAGCCGTTAAACCCTAATTGATCGTAAACAAAACGGGAAAAATATTTTATGTGTTTGATTTATTATGTAGTTTAGTGGATTCAGATGTATTTTCATATTTTTAAATATTACTATTATTACAGCAAAAGTGTGTAAATGTTTTCATAAAAATAAGATAAATATTTTTTAAATCATTAGATGTGATTTTCTTGAATATGATATAAATAATTAGTTTAACTATAATAAATGTATATTATACTATTTTGGCCTGACTTTTGCAGTTATTTTGCAGATTGATAAAAACGTATCAATATCATGTCTGATAATATGTAAAAAAAACATTTTTTTAAAAAGGATGAAAAGAATGACTGATGTGATTCCGGTTAGTTTGAAGATACCAACATAGAAGTTTTGGCAAGGATAGTAAAAGCTGCATCACGCATCACTCGATTTTTTCGACCTGTTTGGTTTCTGAGTGTTCAAGTTGGGAGTGAAAAAATGAAAAAGTTTATATCTAACAATAAGCTTATAGGTTCACTAAAGTGGGGATTTTTCTTGGGAGTGCTCGCTATTTTTATAATATCCCCGCTTTGTTCCGATGCAGTAGATGAAATACCCACCGATTCCCTGTATGCTAATGATCTATGCATAGAAAAAGATACAGTAATAAAAGATCCTGCTACAGGGCAAAAGATCCCTTTTTCTGAACTCAAATCCGGAAATCCCAAGCTCTCTTCTTCCCTGAATCATTTGCTGTCCGGCTACAAATTTGGGGGCGAACCACAAATGAAAGGCCTTGCCAGAGAAAGAAGTGTGGAATTAAATAAAGATTTAATCCAGGTCGTAATTGAGGTCACTTCAGATTGTCATCAACCCTTAGCCGAAGAGATACTTGAAAACCTGAAATTAAAAATCATGGAGGTCGGTGGGGAGTTTGAGTTAGATTTCCATAATCTCTTACAGGTGTTACTCCCGGTACATGCTTTAGAAGAGGTGGCAAACTGGCCGGAAATAAAATTTATCAGGGAGCCTTTTCGTCCTCACTCCATCAAGGACGGTCACCAATCAAAGATGGATGTTATCAAGGTATTTTCTTCAATTCAAGCGGATGAGGGGCATGAGGCTGAAATCCCAATAGAGTATTTTCAAAAAAATTCCTTCGGAGATCCCACTTACCAACAAAGAGGCCCAATTGAAGTTCAAGCCCTAAAAAATTTCTCTGATAATAAAATCTGTCTTAAAAAAAAAATTGAGAAATTTTCTCCCGAGCCGTCCAGTACGGTACAATACGACTTATCCTCCCAGTCAGTCACAAGTGAAGGTGTAAGTTTGATAGGCGCAGACAATTGGCAGGATGACGGCTATACCGGAGAAGGTATAAAAATAGCCATTATCGACTTAGGTTTTAAAAACTATAGCTCCCTTTTAGGGATAGATCTTCCCGATTCGGTAACCACAAAATTTTATGGAAGTGGAGATGACATCTATGGGACTGTACACGGCACCGCCTGTGCGGAGATTATCCATGATATGGCTCCGGGTGCCCAGTTTTTTTTAACTCAACCCCAAACAGATGTCGAATTAGGGAATGCAGTCAATTGGTGCATTAGCCAGGGAGTACTGATTATAAGCCATTCGATTATTTATTCCATCGATTCCGGCCCGCTGGATGGCACAGGTCCTATCAACGATATAGTTAATCAAGCAGTGAACCACGGTATCACCTGGGTCAATGCCGCCGGAAATAATGCAACGGCCCATTGGGGTGGGGATTTTTATGATCCTGATAGTGATGGATTTCTTAATTTTAGCTGGATTGAAAATATTAATGGTTTTGAAACTTCGGATCAGGCTGTCAGCATAGGGATGATCTGGGATGATCCCTGGGGATCATCAAGTAATGATTATGATCTTTATGTTTATGATCTTGCTAACCCTTCTAACTCTGTAGCCTCTTCCGTTAAACCTCAGGATGGCGATGATGATCCCAGTGAATATATTAATTTTACTCCTCAATCAGGGGTCTCTTATGGTTTTTCAATAAAAAAATATAGCGGAATTTCTAAAAATATTCAGGTTAATTTTCTACATCAAAATCCCTTAGAATATCAGGTTGCAGCAACCAGCATATTAATTCCTGCCGATAATCCCAATGTTATAACTGTAGGGGCGGTTGCTTGGAATACCCCCTCTGAAATAGAGGATTTCAGCTCTCAAGGCCCGACGACCGATGGAAGAATCAAGCCCGAAATTGCGGCTCCTGATGGAGTATCAACCTCCAATTTAACCTATGGCTCTTACCACCAAACGGGTGGTTTTTCAGGCACCTCGGCTTCCTGTCCCCATGTGGCAGGAGCCTGTGCTTTGTTAAAACAAGCCTTTCCAGCCTGGTCTCCCAGTCAGATAAAAAATTACCTTGAGCAGAATGCGACAGATTCGGACATAATTGGAAAAGATAATGTATACGGAAGCGGCTTAATTAACCTTCCAGCTTCCAGCTCTTTTGAAAATCTTCTTTATTTCCCCCACATTGCCAGTAACAGCACATGGGAAACCGAAATCTGTGTTATAAATACAAGCTCTGAACAGAGCCTGAGTGGTGATTTGATAGCCTATAATAATTCGGGCCAGGAAGTTTCTTCAACACCTGTTATTCTATCCTCAAATGGGCGAAGAGAGATTATTATTGGCGATGAGCTGCCCAATCCGAGTGGTATTGGATATATTATTTTTGAGTCTGATTCAGAAAATGTCTGCGGATATACAAAGTTTTATATTGAAGGAAAATATCGAGTGGCTGTTCCAGCGGTTTCAGATATTAACACCGGAGACATATACCTGTCCCACATCGCATCCAATACAAGCTGGTGGACAGGGGTTAGTCTTCTCAACACCACTTCATCATCTAAAGAATTAACAGTTGAATTCGATAATGGGACCACAAAACCCATAACTATTGCGGCCAAAGAACATCAGGCGTTCACTATCAATAGTTTATTTGGTGGTGTATTGCAGCCAAATATTAACTCTGCGGTGATAAAGAATGGAAGCGGCATTGTGGGTCTTGAATTATTTGGCAGTTCTGATAGCAGCGGAGATAATTATCTGAGCGGTATTCTTTTAAAGGATAATACCACAACCCATATCTATTACCCGCATATTGCAAGCAATTCGACCTGGTGGACAGGCATTGTTGCATATAATCCCTCGATAACATCCTGTAACCTTAACATTACACCTTTCAGAGATGACGGCACATCATTAACACCTCAAACCATTTCACTTCCCGGGCATGGAAAATATATTGGTACAGCAAAGGGATTGAATTTCCCGGATGAAACCGCATGGTTCAGAATCATAGCTACAGGACCGATTACCGGGTTTGAATTGTTCGGTACTACCGATGGAAACCAACTCGGCGGATACACGGGTGTCGGCATTAGCGGCACACATGGTGTATTTGCCAAAACTGAAAAAGATGGCTGGACAGGGATTGCCTTTGTTAATATCGAGAACGCTCCGGCTACGGTTACAATGACGGCTTACGATAACAGCGGCAATGTCATAGCAACTGAATTTCTCAATATCAATGCTTATGAGAAAGTAGTGGATGTGGCTCCAAATCTGTTTTCTCAAGATATTAGCAATGCCACCCACATTAGTTACTCATCGGACAGAAATTTTGTCGGTTTTCAGCTTAATGGTTCCTCAGATGATATGATGCTGGATGCTCTGCCTGGAATGTAATGGGTAGAGTTCTTCGTAAAAGGCAGGGTCTCTGATATGCCTTCCTTTTCCATGAATCTGCGTATGGCCAAACGAATTATGAATATATTGGCTATCGGGGACGGGGTCCTTAATTCAGTAATTCGGACCACCCTTATTTTTACCCAGCCTGCCCCGTAGGCCCGGTAGATCGTACTGGGGTGAAACTTTTTTCTATTTCACCAGGGCCAGTATTCCATTGTTCCATCATTCCAATTGTCAGCGAAGCGAACTAACCTGGTACTTGGAATTTTGGCGCTTGGAATCTGTTATTTAAAATAATCCGTGAACGGTTATACATTCATCAGAGGAATCGTATGGTTGAAAAGGTCATTATAATGGGCGCTGCCGGGCGGGATTTTCACAACTTCAACATCTATTTTAAAAACAATCCCAGGTACAAGGTCGTCGCTTTCACGGCGGCCCAGATACCGGATATAGAAAATCGTTTTTATCCACCAAAGCTTTCGGGAGAACTTTACCCGGACGGCATACCGGTCTATCCTGAAAATCAGCTATCCGATCTTGTTCAGCAACACAAAGTGGATCTGGTTGCTTTTTCCTACAGCGACATTTCCCATGTGGAGCTTATGCATAGGGCTTCCGTGGCTATGGCCGGGGGTGCGGATTTCATACTTATTGGCGCCACATATACGATGCTCAAATCAGAAAAACCGGTGGTAGCTGTTTGTGCAGTACGGACGGGATGCGGCAAATCACAGACAACTCGCCAGGTATGCAAGATCATGAGGAAAATGGGGAAAAGGGTTGTGGTTGTACGCCATCCAATGCCTTACGGGGATTTGACGAATCAGATTGTGCAACGCTTTGCCTGTTATAGAGATTTTGAGAAGCATCAGTGCACCATTGAGGAAAGAGAGGAGTATGAACCCCTGGTGGATCAAGGAATTGTGGTTTATGCCGGAATCGATTACGTTCAAATTCTTAACGCAGCAGAAAAGGATGCCGATTTTATTGTCTGGGACGGCGGAAACAATGACACGCCTTTTTATTATCCGGATGTACACATTGTAATATTTGATCCTCACCGGGCAGGACACGAGCTGCTCTATTATCCCGGTGAAACCAATATGATCATGGCGGATATAGCGATAATCAATAAGGTGGATAGTGCAGATTCACACCAGGTGACAACGGTACGAAAAAACATAGAAAAACATGCTCCAAATGCAGACATTGTGTTAGCTGAATCGGCCGTTTTTGTTGATGATCCGGATCTAATCCGGGGAAAACGTGTTTTGGTCGTTGAAGACGGGCCAACGCTGACTCACGGAGGAATGCCTTTTGGGGCCGGAACTATTGCCGCTAAAATGTATGAAGCAGCAAGTATTGTTGATCCCAGACCATACATTTTCGGAACCCTAAAGGATACTTTCGAAAAGTATCCACATATTGGCGCCCTGCTGCCTGCCATGGGATACAGCAAAGAACAGATTCACGATTTGGAAATCACCATTAATAAAGTCGATTGTGAACGGGTTCTCTTTGCAACACCCATTGATCTTCCCAAACTCGTTTCAATCAACAAACCGACTCTCAGAGTATTCTATGAATATCGCGATCATGGCAGGCCTTTATTGGAAGAAGTACTTTTAAAACGTTTAAATATATGAAAAACGCAAATAAAACTCTGATAGTGGCTCTTGGCGGAAATGCTCTCATCCGGAAAGGACAGGAAGGCACCATAGAAGAGCAATTTGAAAATCTCAAGGTGCCCATTCGACAAATCGCCAGGCTTTCCAGAAAATATAGAATTATCATTACACACGGTAACGGGCCTCAGGTGGGAAACTTGTTGCTACAGCAAGAACACTGCCGGGTAGTTCCTAAATTGCCCCTGGAAATTCTGGTTGCACAAACCCAAGGTCAGATCGGCTATATGATAGAATCGACATTGGACAGCGAACTCATGGAGTTAGGGATCCATACCCAACCTTTGGTCAGCCTTATCAGTTACGTGGTTGTGGATGAAAATGACCCGGCCTTTCAAAAACCTTTAAAACCCATCGGACCTGTTTATTCGGAAAGAGAAGCCGCATCTCTTCCATATCCAATGCGCAAAACTGCCAAAGGATACCGGCGAGTGGTTGTGTCTCCCAAGCCTGTTAGTATTGTTGAAAAACGTGAAATCAAAAGACTTATCGAGATGAATTTTATTGTTATCTGTTGCGGAGGCGGTGGAATACCCGTAATCCGTGAAGGACGAGCCTTCCAGGGAATTGATGCGGTTATCGATAAAGATTTGGCCGGGGCGAAATTAGCAAAGGAAGTAGGGGCGGATATTTTCTTAATCGCAACAGATGTTCAAGGGGCTGCGCTAAACTATGGGGTTAAGAATCAAAAATTCCTTGGGTCTGTGACTCTTGAACAAGCGGAACGATACATAAAAGAAGGCCATTTTGCTCCGGGTTCCATGCAACCCAAAATAGAGGCGGCCATGCAGTTTGTTTTAAACTGTGGTGGAAGATCTGTAATCACTTCACTTGAAGATATTGAGCAAGCCGTTGCCGGAAAGGCTGGAACTGAAATCATCCAAGTGGGTCTTGAGTTGCCGGATAGGAAATCAAAAGGATAAAAAAATTTCAGGCCATCGGACACAAGTTAGGGCCTTCGCCCCTTAAAAACCAACTTTCCAGTATTCCACTATTCCATTATTCCATATTCGAGGCAAGCGTTCAAGCCTCAAAAAATGTCGTATATTTTCATTAAGTTGTAGAAAATCCGAGACGTTAATTTACCTTGTGTGATGTTATGACTGACGGTCTATTCTGCCATCAAGGGCGGCACGTATTCGATTTCGTTCGGCTTTTATTTTACGAAGCTTATCTTTGATTTCTTCTTTTTTCTCCGGCGGTGCATTCTTGAACTGCCTTTCAATTTTTTCGACTTCTTGCAAAAGACGATAAAGTTCTTGGGCAAGCATTTGGATAGACATGACTTTTTCCCAAAACTTCTCTAAAAAAATGACTCCAAACTTGATGAACTCGTAAAAAGTCCGATTTAGACGGTTTCGTAAAAAGTTCAAATTCCCCCGCCAAACATAGGCGGGATAAAAAGGCGTCGCAAATTTTGTAATCATGAGGCGTACTGATCGTACGTTGAATGATTGCGAAATGCAGCACAACGCAGAAGTTGGACTTTTTACGAGACCGTCAAACTTAATTAAGTTACAAGTAACTACCCATATAACTATCGACTGCTATTGCGTCAAGAATTTATATGGGGTATAGATAGATACAACTGGAATGTTGGAATACTGAAATAATTGGTTTTGGGATGCTGGTGTAATGATTTATTGGGTGAATGTACCTGACAAAAACATTAAATAAACTGACAAGTTACTTTAAAAACATCATTCCAATATTCCAATATTCCAATATTCCATATATGAGGCAAAAACTTAAATTCTATAAAACCCATTTAAATTCTATAAGTTATAGAAATTCTGAGATTTTAGAATGCGGAGATTACCATGCGCGTTGGTATGGGGTATGATGTTCATCGACTTACTACAGGGCGGAAACTTGTTCTGGGCGGGGTTGACATTCCTTTTGAAAAGGGACTGCTCGGGCATTCGGACGCCGATGTACTTATTCATGCGGTGTGTGACGCACTGTTGGGCGCTGCAGGTTTGGGTGATATCGGCATGCATTTTCCGGACACCGACACGGAGTATAAAGACATTTCCAGCATAAAGATTCTTGCCAAAACCTTTGAACTGGTCAGCAGCAAGAATTTTAAAATCATGAATTTGGATTCGACCATCTTTGCCGATAATCCAAAACTATCCCCATACAGGGAGGAAATGCAAAAAAACATTGCCCGAACAATTGAAATAGAGCCGGTGTGTGTTAATATAAAAGCAACAACCTTCGAAGGTCTCGGAATGATCGGAAAAGGGGAGGGAATCGGAGCCATGTGCGTTGTTCTCATTCAGTTACGGAACAAAAACGAATAATGATACGGATGAATCCAGAAGTGATTTCAAAACCTCCTCTCAGGCCCAATTTCTGTGTTGGGCCGGGGGATTCAATACCCAAAATATTAAATATATTCCTGCGTTTGAATCCCTCGTCCCGCCTTGACTTTGAACCTGATTGAAGATTTTGAAACCACGTCTAATAAAACAGGAAAAGAATTATGACGCTTCGCGTTTTCAATACATTGGGCGGAAAAAAGGAACGGTTTGAACCTTTAGAACCCGGCAGGGTCCGTATGTATGTTTGCGGGCCTACCGTATATGACGCCTGTCATATCGGCCACGCAAGATCCGTGGTGGTGTTTGATGTTATCGCAAGATATCTCAAAGCCAAAGGATATGATGTGACATATGTCAGAAATTTTACCGACGTTGATGATAAAATTATTAATAAAGCCAACCAGCTCGGCATGGATTGCAAGGCAGTTGCTGAAAAATATATCACGAAATTCTATGAAGACATGGATGCCCTGAATGTTGAACGGGCGACCATCGAACCAAAAGCCACCGAGCATATGAACCAGATCCTAGAGTTTGTTAAAAAGCTGATTCAAAAAGGTTTTGCATACCGTATAAATGGTGATGTCTATTATTCTGTTGAAAAATTTAAAGGATATGGGAAATTATCCGGTCGCAGACTTGAAGATATGGAGGCCGGAGCAAGAGTCGATATTGATGAAAGGAAACGAAACCCTTTTGATTTTGTTTTATGGAAATCCGCAAAACCCGGAGAGCCCGCCTGGGAAAGCCCATGGGGCATGGGAAGGCCCGGTTGGCATATTGAATGCTCGGCCATGAGCAATGAATATCTGGGTGAAACCTTCGATATCCACGGCGGCGGTAAAGATCTTTGTTTTCCGCATCATGAAAACGAAATCGCCCAGTCAGAAAGCGTTTCGGGGAAACTGTTTGTAAAATACTGGATTCATAACGGCTTTGTAAATATAAATCAGGAAAAGATGTCGAAATCGCTGGGTAATTTCTTGATGATAAAGGATGTTTTAAATATTTATCATCCTGAAACCGTGCGTCTTTTTCTTCTTTCCAATCATTACCGTAGCCCCATTGATTTTACGGACAAAGCCTTAGATGAAGCAAAAATGGGACTTGATAAGATCTATGCGCTTCTTGAACGTATTGAGAAGAAGATAGGTTTGAAGCCGGATCAAAACATTGAGCCCGGAGAATGCTGGCAGCGATTTTCAGATGCAATGGATGATGATTTTAATTCCGCCCGTGGTATCGGCATCCTTTTTGACACGGTTCGAAGCATCAATCGCTTGTTGGATCAGAAAAAAAACCATTTGTCACCTGAAATTAAAAAAACCGCCCAATCCCATCATGCCGACATTCTGAGAATCGGCGGCATATTGGGAATGCTTACGGAACAACCCAAAGTTTATTTCGAAAAAAAACAGACTCGGGTCCTTGAACAAAAATCCATTGATCCGGAGGTTATTGATCAAATGATTAAAGAACGGAATGAGGCCAGAAAGGGAAAGAACTGGGAAAAGGCGGATCAGGTCAGAAATCAGCTTGCCGACATGAATATAATTTTAGAAGATCGAGCGGAAGGGACCATCTGGAAGATTAAAGATACATAAGTTTTATTTAACCGCAAATGGACGCAAATAAACACAAATGGGCACTCTAAAAAACACCCTTAAGCCTTAACCGATCGTATGTTATTGTTTTAAATTCGTGTTTATTGGTGTTCATTCGTGGTTTTATTTCACCGGAAATGGACGCAAATAAACACAAATGGGCACTCTAAAAAAACACCTTTATGGCTAAATTGATCGTATGTTTTTATTTAAAATTCGTGTTTATTCGTGTTCATCCGTGGTTTTATTATACCGAAAACGGGTATACTGAAGAAATGTTTTGTAAAAAAAAAGATGCCTATTAATATACAATTCAAATATATACCATATCTAATTTCATGCCCTCCTTTAAGTTAGTTTCAAACTTTACACCCAAAGGTGATCAGTCCAGCGCAATCAAAGCCTTGAGAAAAAGGATTTTGGCAGGCAAAAAGCACCATGTTCTCCTGGGAGTTACCGGATCTGGAAAAACCTTTACCATGGCACATGTCATTGCAAAGGTTGAAAAGCCTACCCTGGTAATTGCCCCGAACAAAACTCTTGCCGCTCAGCTTTTCAATGAGTTCAGAATGATGTTTCCGGAAAATGCTGTTGAATATTTCGTCAGCTATTATGACTATTACCAACCTGAAGCATATATTCCTTCAAGCGATACCTATATTCAAAAAGACTCTTCAATCAACGAAATGATCGACAAACTTCGCCATTCTGCAACACGGTCGGTTTTGTCCCGCAGGGATGTGATTGTTGTGGCCAGTGTATCGTGTATATTCGGACTCGGTGCTCCTGAAGATTATCTGAAAATGCGTGTGGATATTGAAAAAGATATGGAACTGGTTCGCGACAAACTCCTTTCAGATCTGGTTGCCATTCATTACGAGCGTAATGATATGGATTTTCACAGGGGAGTTTTCCGGGTCCGGGGGGACAGGGTCGAGATTTTTCCGGCCTACGAAGAAGACAAAGCGTTCCGTATCGATTTTTTCGGGGATGAGATAGAAGGTATTTCAGAGATTGACCCACTCAGAGGCATTGTTAAAAAACGTTTGAAACGGACGACCATATATCCTGCAAGCCATTATGTTACTGAAAAAAGTGTTTTGGAAAAAGCCACGGAGACGATCATTGTCGAATTAAAACAAAGGATCGACTATTTCAGAGCCGAAAACAAGCTCATTGAAGCACAGCGAATTCAAGAACGGACGGATTTTGATCTTGAGATGATGCAGGAGCTTGGATACTGCAACGGAATCGAGAACTATTCACGCCATTTAACACAGAGGGTGCCCGGCCAACCCCCACCCACTCTTCTCGATTATTTCCCCGACGATTTTTTGGTATTCATCGATGAAAGTCATATCACCGTGCCCCAGATTCGAGCAATGTATAAAGGAGATAGATCTCGTAAAGAGACGCTTGTTAAATATGGATTCAGGTTGCCGTCGGCTCTGGATAACAGGCCCTTAACGTTCCATGAGTTTGAGTCAAAAACATCACAGGCGGTTTATGTATCGGCAACCCCTGCGGACTACGAGATTGAAAAGGCAAAAAACCAACTTGTTGAGCAGATCGTAAGGCCCACGGGTCTTATTGAACCTCTAATAGATATCAGAAAAGCTGAAAACCAGGTCGATGATCTTTTTGAGGAAATTCTGATACGTCGGAAAAGGAATGAACGGGTTCTGGTAACCACCCTTACAAAGCGTATGGCGGAAGATCTTACAGAATATTATTCAGATTTAGGAGTAAGGGTGCGGTATCTTCATGCCGACATCGGCACATTGGAACGTATGGACATTATTCACGATCTCAGAAAGGGCAAATTTGATGTCCTCATCGGTATTAATCTTCTTCGAGAAGGGCTCGATATTCCGGAGGTTTCCCTTGTGGCCATACTCGATGCAGACAAGGAAGGTTTCCTACGCTCTAAAAGATCACTGATTCAGACCTGCGGCCGTGCTTCCAGGAATGTCCGGGGCCAGATTATAATGTATGCCGATGTTGTGACACGGTCCATGAGTCACGCCATAGATGAGACAGACCGGCGAAGAAAAATTCAAAAATCTTACAATAAAAAATATTCAATTACACCGAAAAGCATAGAAAAAAATATCACATCAATATTTGGCGGGATGTATGAACATAAAGATGAAGCGTCAGACAGGGTGTCGGAGGCCCTGGCCCAATACGATTCTTTAGAAAATGTAGATGACATCATTAAAAATTTGGAAAAACAGATGGAACAGGCGGCAAAAGAACTTGATTTTGAAGAGGCTTCAGAACTGCGGGACCAGATTAAAGCGTTAAAAAAGATGATTGTGTTTGAACTGTAACCGAAAGCAAACCCATGACA
Organism: Desulfobacteraceae bacterium Eth-SRB2; assembly: GCA_004193595.1. Taxonomy (GTDB): domain Bacteria; phylum Desulfobacterota; class Desulfobacteria; order Desulfobacterales; family UBA11574; genus S5133MH16. The sequence continues at coordinate 143,452 of RPGQ01000002.1, read as the reverse complement.
ACTGAATTGAAATCCAGCAAGGCGCAACCCGAATTACGGATTCAGGACAAACTGTCTATGGTTACCTCCGGGCCGGGCGTCTATGTAATGAAGGATGCCGAGGACAGGGTGATTTATGTGGGTAAAGCCCGGAACCTTAAAAAGCGACTGGCTTCATACTTTACAAGATCCCGGAGCGGCCTTTTGCACCCGGACATTAAAACAGGAATCCTGGTTAAGAACATATCAAATTTTGAGACCATTATTACCGATACCGAGAAAGAAGCTCTGATTCTTGAATCTAACCTTATTAAACGGTACCGACCCCGCTATAATGTTATATTAAAAGATGACAAACGGTATCCTTGTTTGCGCCTGAACTTAACAAATCCCTATCCCAACCTTACCGTTGTCAGAAAAATAAAAAAAGACGGGGATCTCTATTTCGGTCCTTTTGCATCTTCTGCTGCTGTTCGAAAAACGCTCAAAATAATCCATAAGACGTTCAAGCTTCGAAAGTGTAAAACAAAAGATTTTAAAAACCGGTCACGGCCATGCATTAATTACCAGATGGGAGCATGTCTTGCACCCTGCTGTCTTGATGTGGACAAAAACATATACCACGAAATCGTAAAAGAGGTCATCCTCTTTTTGAATGGGAGAACCCCGGATCTTATTCAAAAAATAAAAAAAAACATGATGTCTGCCGCAAATAAGCAAGACTATGAAAAGGCAGCAGTTCTCAGGGACAAGATGTTTGCACTTGAACAAGTCATTGAAAAGCAAGTAGCGGTCACAAATGATTTTAAGGATCGGGATGTAATAGGCATTGCCGGGTCTCATGAACACTCTATGATTACAGTCCTTTTTGTTCGCAGTGGATTTTTATTGGGGACAAGGCATTTCAATTTTTCAGAGATCATGTCAACCCGGGAGGAAATGATCGGAGCGTTTATCCGGCAATATTATGAAAAAGCCCCCTTTGTTCCCAAAGAGGTCCTTATCCCCACTCAACTTGAAGACGCATCTTTGCTGGAAGAACTTTTGAACAGCATTAAGGGGAAAAAAGTGAGTATTCTGGGACCGAAAAAGGGTGAAAAACTCCGTCTGGTTAAGTTGGCATCCCAGAATGCGGAAAACCGTCTAAAGGAATTTAGGGCTTTGGCTGCCACGGACATGGAGATTATTACTCAGCTTAAGAAACGACTGAAAATGGATAAAGTACCCCGGCGAATTGAGTGTTTTGACATTTCCAGTATTTCAGGGACAGAGGCTGTCGCCGGAATGGTTGTATTTGAAAAGGGTCAAGCGAACCCATCGTTATTTAGAAAGTACAGAATAAAATCGGTTGACGCGCAAGATGATTATTCCTGTATGGCTGAAGTCCTGAAAAGACGGTATGGTAAAGGAGAAAAATCAAAGCCGTATCCTGATATGCTGATGGTGGACGGCGGTAAAGGACAGCTCAATATTGCGGTATCGGTAATAGAGTCGCTGAAACCGGAGCAAACATTTCAAATAATCAGTATCGCAAAAAAAAATGAAAGCAAAGGCGAAAAACACGATAAGATCTATAAACCCGGACAGGTTAATCCTGTAAATATGGGGAGGGGAGGGGAGCTTCTCCTTTTTTTAGAAAAAATAAGGGATAAATCCCATGAGTTTGCTATATCATTTCACCGCCAGCGTCGCGGAAAGAGATTTATCCGTTCTGCCCTTGATTCGATTCCGGGAGTCGGCAAAAAAAGAAAAGCAACGCTTTTAAAGCATTTTAAAAGCATTAAAAAGATCCGGGCAGCAACACTTGAAGAACTTAGTGCACTGCCCGGAATGAATCGTAAGGTTGCAGAATCGGTGAAGAACACACTTAACCCGAATTCCTAACCCGGTTAAACCGGTATCTATCTATGCCAGTTTTTTCAAAATTTCCTTGAGTTCTCTGACCGCGTCGGCCGATTTCTCAAGGGCGGCCTTTTCTTCAGCAGTGAGGGTAATTTCAATGATCTCCTCCACACCGTTTGCTCCAAGTTTTACAGGCACACCTATAAAAAGTTCGTTAAATCCATATTCACCCTCAAGGTATGCTGCGCATGGGAGGATTTTCTTCTTGTCTTTGAGTATAGATTCAGCCATTTCCACCGCAGCCGACGCCGGTGCATAAAAGGCACTCCCTGTTTTAAGAAGTCCCACAATTTCGGCTCCGCCATTGGCGGTTCTTTCCACCAAAGCGTCTATTCGTTCTTTTGGCAACAATTCAGTAATAGGTATGCCTGCTACCGTGGAATAGCGAGGCAACGGCACCATTGTGTCTCCATGCCCGCCAAGGACAAATGCAGTTGTATTTTCCACGGAAACATTGAGTTCCATGGCAATAAAAGACCTGAACCGTGCTGAGTCAAGCACCCCGGCCATACCGATAACTCTGTTTTTTGGGAAGCCGCTGGTCTCATAAGCAACGTGACACATGGCATCAAGGGGATTGCTAACAATGATAATTATGGCATCAGGGGATAGTTTTGCCACCTCTTGGGTAACACTCTTCATGATTCCTGCATTGATATTGAGAAGGTCGTCCCTGCTCATCCCCGGCTTTCTGGGAATGCCGGCGGTAATAATAACGATATCTGAATTTGCTGAATCTGCATAATCGTTTGAACCGGTTAAATGGGCATCATGCTTTTCAATAGGTGCAGCCTCTGCAAGATCCAGGGCTTTGCCCTGGGGAAGCCCTTCAATGATATCAATCAAGGCCACATCGCATAACTCTTTTTCCGCCAGTCTTTGAGCTGCGGTTGCTCCCACATTGCCGCCACCCACTACAGTAACTTTTTTGTCCATAATACACTCCTTTTTTATTGATGAATAACTATACTAATGTCGGTTTTTAGAAGACAAAAAGGAAAAAATAGAAATTTTGTTAACATAAAACCGGTTATTGTCAATATATTTATAAGGAAATCTTTTATTTCTTGTTATTGACATGGGAGTTTAAGCAGTATAAAAATTTTAAAATGTTTAATCAAAATTGAGGGTGAACATGAATATAACCAAAAAGATTAAAATACTATTGCAGGAAGCAAAACTTTATCATTCCCAAGGCCTGTTGAATGAGGCCATGGAAAAATATAACAACGCAAAAAAACTGATCCAGAGTAATGAACAGCTAAAAACCCATCAAAACCTGATAAATGGGATTTCAAATAAAATTCTTGCTTTAAATGAGGATATAATCAAGATTGAAAAGTCGCCGAAAAAACCCGAGGTCTCTGCTAAAATGCAGGACCTGATAAAGAAAATGGTTTCATTTTCATCGGACAAGAACGAAGATTTAAAAGCACTTGACGGCGCCATAGCCCTGGCAAAATTAGGCCAGATAAAAAGAGCCATATCAGAATTTAACGAACTCATAAAAACAGATTCACTGCGTGTTGTTGCCGCCAAGAGTATGCTAAGGTGTTATATGGCGCTTTCATCAAAGGATGAAGCTGTTGCTCAGTATGAGCAATGGATTTCAGACCATAGATTTTCAACGATTCAGTTGGATAAATTACGTGTTTTTCTTGAAAATATTTTAAAAAAAGAGGGTGTTGAAAAAAAGCTTTCAAAGAGAAAACCACCCAAAGACAGCATTGATGAAGTCCAGACTGAGGAGCCTGAAGTCGAGGATGAGGATATTATCGATATCAACTCTTTGGGGATAACCATTCATAGAGGGTCCCAAAAAGGGCAGGTGGTTGAATTTAAGACAAGATTTCAATTGGGAAACGTAGTCAGCCTGCTTATCTCAATCCGGGACAAAGATTTAATTGATGTTTTTAAAGTTGGGGATATGATTGATGATATTCAGTATTATTCCACCGCTGCTCTATATAAGGGTTCCGGAACAGTTAAATCGATAAAAGAAGTTAAAATCGGTCCATTAAGGGGAGATTATTGCATGGATATTAAAATTACATTAAATCAACCCTGATATTGACGTCTCGGAAATTCTATAACCATTTAAAATAACAAATTTCTTAAGAGCAAACTGCTTGTTTTATCGGAATGGAAGAATGGAATGCTGAAATATTGGGACCAAGCCCCTAAGTTCATTTTTTAACATTAACCCAATTTTTTGTGCAAAATGAGGGTTACGTATTATAAAAATAGAAAGGCCTTGAAGAATTTGAGAAATATTTGTAAAATAAATATTTGGGATCATGCGGTATTGGTTTAACAACTCTTAATCTTTTGATTTGGGACTGATTATATATGGCTATTTTTAATATAAAAAAAAGAGAGATAGAATGTAAAATCGTATATTACGGACCTGGAAGATCCGGAAAAACCACTAATATGGAATATATCTACAAAACATATAAGAAACAGATTATCGGCGAGATGGTTTCGGTTGACACAGAGGGTGATCGAACCCTTTTTTTCGATTTTCTTCCTATGGGTCTTGGACAAATAAAAGGCTTTGATATCAGGGTCCAGGTTTATACTGTTCCCGGTCAGGTTCAATACAGCTCCACCAGAAAACTGGTTTTAAAGGGCGTGGACGGAGTAATTTTTGTTGCTGATTCTCTGGTGGTCAGACGTGAGAAAAACATGCTGTCATTAAAGGATCTGCAGCATAATTTGAAAGAATACGGCATAAACATTTTAAAAATTCCACTTATTATGCAGCACAACAAAAGGGACCTTGCAGAGCAGGGCATTCCTGTGATGTCTATAGATCAGATGGAAAAGGATTTAAACCGGCAGCTCAAGGTGCCTTCTTTTTCGGCCAGTGCGATTACCGGTCACGGTGTTGGTGCAACCTTAAAGGAATGCCTTAAGTTAACATTGTTGTCATTTAAAAAACAATTTAAATCAGGATAAAAAACGTATGGGCAATTTTGTTCTTGCGGGTAATCTTAATTTTTTGAGTCTGGGGGACGTCTTGCAACTCCTAGGCTCAAATGCCTGTACAGGTGTTTTGCGCATTACCAGCAAATATGCTCAAGATTTGGGTTCAATTTATTTCTTCAACGGCAACCCTGTTAATGCTTCCGTAGGATCATTGACCGGTCTTGACGCCGTCAATTTACTTTTTGGATGGCTTGATGGAGAATTTGAATTCATTGAAAAAAAAGTTTCCGGTAAAAATGTTATCAAAAAGAGCCGGATGCAAATTATTCTTGACTGTTTAAGAATGCTGGATGATGGACAGATTGAACAGTTGGGGCCGGTAACATTTACAAAAAAATCATCACATCCTTCGGACAAACAGTCAACTCGGCCGATTATCAGAGGACCGCTTGTGGATTACACGTATGTTGTTGATGAAGAAGAGGTTCATGCCGGCAGCAAAATTGTGGGAGAGGGGAAACACGGCGGCTGGTTATGGGTCATTCTTGAAGGGACTGCAGAAATTATCAGAGAAACCCCTCAGGGTCCTTTGAAACTGCTCAGAATTGGTGAAGGAGCATTTATCGGAAGTATCGCCTCATTTTTATTATTAGAGGAGAGTGTTCGCAGTGCTGCGATCGTAGCGGTTAATGATGTTTTGCTCGGTGTTCTCGATTCACGACGACTTTCCGTGGCTTTTTTGCGAATGTCCAATCAACTCAGAAGCCTTGCAATCAGTCTCGATAAAAGGTTAAAACAAGTAACCAAAATGGCGGTTGATATACATTTAAACAACATTAAAGTAGAAGATTTTATCAAGGGCAAAGATCATGTGTTTACACAGGGTGAGAATGTGGAACGTTTATTCACAATTACAGAAGGTGAAGCTCATATTGTCCGGGATACTGAAAATGGTTATGTGCCGCTGGCGAATCTTTACCCGGGTGATTTCTTTGGCCATATTCCGTTTCTTGATATTGGCCAAGAACCCTATTCCGCTTCGGTTTTTGGATCAAAAAATCTCAAGATAAGCGATATGGACCCTGATGCTCTGGGAAAAGAATATAATCAGCTTTCATCTACATTTAAAAATTTTATAGAACACCTTGCAAACTGCATATTGGTGACATCCATGTTGGCTTGTGAATTTCGGAAGAACACAGGCCGTAAAACACCGGGAAAATCCAAATGATTTCACTGAGTTTACGCTGAGAAACGAAGTGCTCACAATTGGAATGATGGAATAATGGAATGATGGAGTAATGGGTTTTGGAAAAAATGGAAAAATGGGTTATTGATAAAATCTTTCTTGACAGTGTAATTGAAAAAAATCCATAAATAATAAAATTTCTATAAAAACCAACACTCCACTATTCCATCATTCCATTATTCCGTATGTAAGGCAAAAGATCATGTATCAATAAATTGATTTATTTACAGTAAGTTTTAGAAATTCCGAAACGTTTTAATTATCAGGTGAAGACCATGACTACAGAAGAGAGAAGAAAACATTCAAGAATCAAAGCCCTTAATCTTATATCGTATAGTTGTATCGATGAAACTGATCAGGTTCTATCGCAGGGAATGGGAAGGAATTTGAATTTAAGTGAAGACGGAATTCTTCTTGAAACACATGTTTCACTCGATTCGAAACATACTGTGGTCATGGTAATAGGCCTGGAAGACGATTTGATCAATATCAAAGGAAGGGTTGTTTACTCTATTGGCGGTGGATATAAAAGATTTGAAGCCGGGATTGAATTTATTGAAAGAGATGAAGCCACACTCGAGGTTTTAAAAAAATATATCAAAGCGTTCAGAGAGAAGTCATGAAGGTCGACTTTTTACAAACTCATCACTGTTAAATGATGATGAACTCGTAAAAAGTCCGATTTAGACGGTTTCGTAAAAAGTTCAAATTCCCCCGCCAAACATAGGCGGGATAAAAAGGCGTGCAAATTTTGTAATCATGAGGCGTACTTTTCGTACGTTGAATGATTGCGAAATGCAGCACAACGCAGAAGTTGGACTTTTTACGAGACCGTCAAATGATAAATGCCGGAGGACAAAGATCCATGGTTCAGTCCGTAATTAAAACAAATTTTAAAAACTTAAATTTAGTAAAAAGGGGTAAAGTAAGGGATATATACGATCTTGGTGACAAACTTTTAATGGTGGCTACAGATCGAATTTCTGCCTTTGACGTTATCATGCCCGACCCTGTTCCGGGAAAGGGAAAAATTTTGACTCAAATCTCCCTTTTCTGGTTTAAAATAATGGAGTCTCTTTTGCCCCATCATGTGATTTCCGGCAACGTTGATGAATTCCCTGAGATTTGTAAACCTTATTCCGAAATTCTGCGAGACCGGAGCATGCTGGTTAAAAAAGCAAAGCCGCTTCCGATTGAGTGTGTTGTCAGGGGGTATATATCCGGTTCCGGCTGGAAAGATTACCAGACCAGCGGAAGCATCTGTGGAATAAAACTGCCTCAAGGCCTGAAAGAATCCGACAAATTGCCTGAACCGATATTTACACCTTCAACCAAGGAAGAGATAGGTCTTCATGACGTCAACATTGACTTCGATACGGTTGTAAATACAATTGGAGAAACCCTTGCAGGCAAGGTCAGAAAACTCAGTCTTGCAATTTACAGAAAAGGCGCTGATTTGGCGTATGAAAAGGACATAATCATTGCTGATACAAAATTTGAATTCGGCATTTTCGAAAACAACCTGATTCTTATCGATGAAGTGCTGACTCCGGATTCATCAAGGTTCTGGCCCAGAAAGTCCTATAAACCGGGTGGTGCTCAAAAGAGTTTTGACAAGCAATATCTCAGAGACTACCTGATTTCCATAAACTGGGGAAAAAAGCCGCCGGGGCCTTCGCTTCCCGAAAATGTTATCCGTAATACACACAGTAAATACCTGGAAGCTTTAAATCAACTTACCGACGCAAGTTATGCGCTTTAAACAAAAGATCGTAAAGCTTTCTCTGATCGATTCCAATGACGACTCCTTTCGTATCACAACCCAAATAAACAGTGATCATCTGATGGACTCTATTGATAATATAGGGGTGTTAAACCTTCCTTTGTTAATAGAAAAAAAATCAGGGTATAAAATTGTGTGCGGTTTTCGCAGAATTGAAGCCTGCCGGCGACTGGGATGGACTGATGTTGAAGCCAGGATACTGGATTCTGATACAAAAAGGCTTGAATGTGTAAAATATGCCATTGCTGACAATTCTCTTCAAAGGCCTCTTAACCTGATTGAACAATCAAGATCGATTGATATGCTTTACGGCTTTTTTGAAGGTGTTAACGCGTTGGGCAAATTACTGTCAGTCATGGGTTTGCCCGAAAATCCATCAATTATTAAAAAAATTAAAGAACTTTGCCATCTTTCCGGATCTGTTCAAAGCGGCATTCTTTCAAATACAATTTCTCTGGCCATGGCTTTGGAACTCGGACGGTTGCAACTAGAGGCCGGAGAATGTCTTGCAAAACTTTTTCAAACACTTTCGATAGGCCTGAATAAACAAAGGGAAATATTAAGCTTGGTTAAAGAAATTTCGCTTCGAGAAGATATTTCCATTCTGAAAGTAATTGAAAATGATAATTTGCAAAAGATCTTAACTAATAAAAATCTTGATAGAAATCAAAAGATCCGAAAGATAAGAATCTATTTAAAACAGCGGCGCTTTCCCGTTATAACCGCCGCTGAAAAAGAGTTTGAAAGAAACGTGAAAAAACTTAAGCTCGGAAGCGGAACAAAACTTATTCCTCCAGATAATTTTGAAGGTACCACTTATACTCTGAAATTATTCTTTAAAAATTTAATTGAACTCAAAAATCGTAAAGCAAGCGTTGATGCGCTTATCAAAAACCCCTCCCTTAATAAAATACTCGACAGGCGAAGTTGACGTCTCGGGAATTTTACAATAACCCAATATCCCAGTGTTCCAATATTCCAACATTCCCTCCGGGGCGTAGGCCCTACGGGCCGGAGGCCAATTGTGAGCGAAGCGAACTAACATGATTCAATCTTTTTAAAATTTTATTTTCCATATATAGTTTTCCTGCCTGTTTAAAACTACAATATGTTGTAAAAACAGGCTTAACATTGCTATTTTAGGAAAAATTTTGGTCAAATTCATAAAAAGATTTATAAAAAGATAGCATTAAATTAATAGTGTATATTCAATTGGTTACGATATTCATCTTCGCAAATTATAGAAAACCAACACTCGATAATAAAGAAAAAATGAATATATTTACTTGACTAAATAAAAAGCACCATTTATATAGAGGTTAATTAAATAAATATGGTTCAGTAAGTATGGGAATAAAAGAGAGGAAAGAACGAGAAAAAGAAAGAAGAAGGCAACAGATAATGGTTGCTGCAAAAAGAGTTTTTTCTATAAAAAACTTTAATAAGGCGACCATGGAAGATATTGCCAGGGAAGCGGAACTCAGCCCCGGCACTATTTATCTTTATTTCAAGAACAAAGAAGAGTTGTTTGCTTCTCTTTCCTTGAGAATCCTCCATTATATGAGCATCCGGTTGGAACAGGTTCATAACGAAAAATTTCAAGAGCCCGAACAGAAAATGAAGGCTTTGAAGCAAGCCCTGTATGAAGTTTACGAATTTGATCCTATTGTCCTTATTAACATGTTTCATCTTCAGTCAAGTGAAACCCTAAGAAATTTATCGCCCCATCTACTTTCAGAAATCAAAGACCTGTCTCAAAGTTCATTCCGTTCCATGGCCAAAATATTTGAAGAGGGAATAAAAAAAGGAGATTTTATCGACCGGCATCCGGTGGCGCTGGCTGACATTGTTTGGGCTTTGTTTTCAGGGGTTGTTTTGTGGGAAGAAAGTAAACGGTTGATCGACAGCAAAAAGGACTTCTTGAAATCGACTCTTGACATTGCATTTGAAATCTTTAGCCAAGGCATAAGAACATACCCTGACTGTACAAATTCCGTGCAGACACTCAAAGATTTTGTTTATAACGATTAGGTTGCAATAGAATGCGGCATTTTTTTTAACACTTAACCGGAAAGGGGGTGATCGGACAGAACTACTGTGGAGGAAAGGTGAGAACTATTATATAAAACGTTTGCCTCAGTCTTGGTTTCTGCCCAGGCATTACGAGAGTTTCGAGTTGCGCTTGTGCCAAATGAGCAACAAGAGCAGGTCAAGCCCTTAAGGTGATGATACCTGTAAAACCGGAAACGAAAAGTATGCTGGGTGCAACAATCTTAAGGAGGTATTAATATGGCTGAAAACAAAACGCCGGCCCAAGCCTGGCGAGTGGTGTTTGCGGGAACAACCATCAATTTATGCTTGGGTGTTTTATACGCCTGGAGTGTGTGGAAAGTCAGGCTCGTAAATGCTGAATTTATGGCCCTTCCGTTTAATGAGGGTTGGCAGGTGCTTAACCATGCCCAGGCATCAACCCCTGTTACCCTTTGCATGTTAATTTTTGGTTTGTTAATGATTCCGGGCGGCAGGTTACAGGATACAAAAGGTCCGACCATTGCCGCCAGTGTTGGGGGTATTGCCATCGGAATCGGCCTGATTATTGCCGGAGCTATGAAAAGCTATACCGGTCTGATTATCGGTTACGGCATCGGCGGCGGTATCGGCATGGGCATCGGGTACGCTGCTCCTACACCGGCCGCGCTCAGATGGTTCGGTCCCCATAAACGCGGACTTGTTGCCGGTCTGGTGGTGGCAGGATATGGCGGCGCTGCGCTGTATGTTTCGCCATTGGCAAAATGGATTATTGACAGTTGGGGCGTTTCCGCAAGTTTCTACTTCCTTGGCGTTGCCTATCTGATTGTCATTTGCCTTGCGGCCCAGGTACTGGCCTGGCCTGAGGAGGGATATGTTCCGGAAGCTCCACCGGTAAAAGCAGGTGAAGAAGGGAAAGCAGTGGCAGTCCCCATTGATTGGAGCGCTGGTGAAATGACAAAAACCTGGCAGTTTTACGCCCTGGTACTGATGTTCATCCTCAATACCCAGTCCGGTATTCTGATTATCACCAATGCCGCCGGTTTGGCCAAAAAGACCGCGGCCGGACTTGTGGCAGGATGGGTCCTGGCCTCCTTCGGTGGTCTGGCTAATGCCGCCGGCCGGATAGGAACCGGTAAGTATTCGGACATCATCGGCAGGAACAATGCTTATATGCTGAACTGTGCCGTATCCGCTATCGCCATGCTTTGCATTCCCTATGCCATTGCTACCAAGAGTATCGGCCTTCTGTTCTTTCTGGCCGGTGTCGGGTATTGGCAGTACGGCGGCGGTCTGGCTCTGATGCCGTCATACACCGCCGACTTTTATGGGCCCAAGAACCTGGGGTTCAACTACGGTCTGGTGTTCGTCGGCTGGGCACTGGGTGCGTTCATGCCAAGATTGGCCGGTATTATCAGAGACGCCACAGGAAGTTTCAACATCGCCTTCTACCTGTCGGCATCATTTCTGGTCGTTGCTATTGCTCTGGCTTTTATTACCAAGAAACCAAAACATGCCACTGAATAATAGCTGGTAACTTTAATTACCGGCAAACGTTAACAACAAGAGGCGGAAAGGTTGCTCCTTTCCGCCTCTTTTTTTTAATGCCGTTGAAATTCTATCGCATTACGGTTGACAAGAAAGTTTATCTTTGAAATGAATGACCGTCTTGATATTCACGAGATATTGGAGAGACCTTTGAAAAGATACACAATGGAAACTTATGCCTTATTTATTTGATTTTTCTAATATTTTAATTGATAATTATCTTGCTTTTTGTCTGGGCATTCTTTTTGCGATTACCATAAATGCCGAGGCTCAGGCTTTTGTTGCGCAATTTTTAGGCGATGTGCGCGAGGAAGACAAAAACCGCTTTCACTTTAACGCATTACGCCATCTTGACCTGCCGGGAACGGTGTCATTTTTTATTTCCGGCTTTGGCTGGCCTCGAAGCGTTGATATTGATTCGAACAAATTCGCACGGCCCAGGTTGCATACCGTCATCATAAGATTTGCCGGACCCATGTCAAACTTTCTCCTTGCCAGCATCATCTCCAGCATCAGTTTAGTTATCGAGCAATTTTCGGTTCAGACCCAGATGTTACAGATCGTAGTGGGAATCAATCTCATGGTGGCCGTGGCAAACCTGTTGCCCATTCCACCACTGGCGGCTGCCAGCATTCTGGACGTTTTTATTGATAAGAAGAATAAAATGTTTAAGAAAGTATTTTGGCAGGCAGGTCCCTATGTGTTGGTGTTGCTATTGTTTGCAGATCGGATAAACCACAACATTATTTTAAATCGTTTTGTAATGCCGATAGTAATTCCTATGTTCAAATTTTTCACCAAATCCTTTACGTTTGGCGGATAGGGCGAGTTTTGCAAAGGTCTCATGGTTTGAAATTGATGGGTTTCAAAGTTCCAAATTGTCGCTAAATTTTAAAAGCTCTTTAAAATGTTTTCTCAGCCACTTGGCGACCATTTCCCGAATAAAGGCGCGTCCGATAAGAGGGATAACAATCAATCCAAGATAAAGATAGTCTGAAACCTTGAAATACGTGAAGACTACGATTAGACTAATCATAATCAATGCTGCCACCACGTTGGTGGATAGGTTGATGAGTTCCCGGAATTGCTTGGTTATATACTCCTGAAACTCAGCTTCTTCCACGGATAAATTCTTTCCCTTTCTCGTAATTCTCAGGATCATATTTTCCCCGCCCCCAGTTTTTGTTTCCGATGTTTTGAAAATGTTTATAGAAAAAATAGGTTTTATGTGTCAAACAAAAAAAACCTGCTATCCGAATTGAATCAAAACTCGATTCGGTGTTATCCCTTACTCGGGGTGTAAATCAAGACTTTTGTTTGCTAAGACTGCTATGGCTATTTGGTTTTAGGTGTCAGGTGTCAGGAAACATGTTCAGTAGTGATGGGCCAGCCCCGAGGGAGCGATTCATTTTTTACGGGGAGTTGGGCAGGATCGCTGTTTGAGGAGCGCCTGGATTGGCTTCCTAACTCGTATTTCTCTTCTTGGGGCCACTTGTGCGTCAAGTCACAGACATCAATGGGTAATCGACACAACTTTTTATAGACCTCAAGATCCTCCACGTCCATAAAATTTCTATGGGTCACCTCGTTTCCCCCTTAACCCTGAAACCTGAAAAAAGCTTCGGAGCCACGGTTTGTCAATAGAAAGGCATCAGCGTTTACCAACGGTCTTGATTTCCACCCCCTTACTCGTTATAGTTCAAAGATCAATAATCCATCTTATTTCTCGTTGCTGATAAATATATACAACCGGATTGAATTCATCTGTGTAAGTATTTCTTGAACCAAGATCCAATACAGCGTATAGTCTCATTGTATATATTAGGCGTTCACGGGTTCAAAGGTTCAAAGGTTCAAGGTTCAATTCTCGTCCCCGGATTCCATTTAGAATGCGTATTTACAAGAAAAGAGTCAGTTTCGTCAGGCCTAATCCAAAATTTGGAGCCAAATTGGCAATTACTTGGGAAAATGAACATTTGTAACGAGGACTTCGGATCTTCAATGCCTTCTTTGTCTTTAACCCTGAACGTTGAACGTTGAACCCTGAACCTGTGAACGGTTACTAAATGCTTATCAGGCCCTCTATCTCAGGGACGCTGAGATGGGGGATGGAAAAATAATACCTGAAGGGGTATAATATATGATTCCACCCAAAGAATTTATTAAAAGAATCAGACCGTTCTCATTTTTATCAGAAGATGAGACAAATATACTAATATTAGGTCTCGAAGTAAAATTGTTTCAAAAAAACAAAACCATATTTAAAAAAGGAGACGATCGAAAATATGTTTATATTATATTTTCGGGACTTGTCGGTCTTTTTGATGATGAAATCGCCGTTGATTATATATCAAAAGGTGAAATATTCGGTATCATCTCCGTACGCGATTTCCCCTATCTTTTAGATGCCAGGGCACTTGAAGATACGGTTTGCTATTTAATTTATTCAGAAAACTTTAAAGAAGTTTTTTATAAAAATAAGAGATTTTCATCCTTTTTCAGTACATTTATCAAAAGAAGATTTCACTCCTTTAAAAAAATAGCATCTGAAAAAAAATTTTTTGAAGAAGCAACTTTTGTTTTAGACATTGAAAAAATAATCTATAAAAAACCTGTGGTCGCCGGACCTGACATGACCGTAGAAAATGCCACTGTTGAAATGGTTAATAATTCTATAAGCTCAATCGTTGTAGTAGACAAGGAAATGAGACCGATTGGTATTTTTACCGAAAAAGATCTTCGAAAAGTTGTCATACAAGGAGATAAATTACATCCGATATCCAAATATATGTCTTCCCCGGTAAAGACCATAAACACCAAGACCACAATTTTCGAAGCATTCAGCAAAATGATCGATGCAGGCATAGACCACCTTGTTTTAATAAAAAAAAGAAAAGTTTTTGGTGTTATTACCGGTAAAGACATTCGCATTCAGCTTGAACCCACTTCTTCAATTATTACCCTTTTCAGAAAAATTATTATGGCAAAATCAGCGGAAGAGTTGCAGGTTATTTTTAACAACATCAAAATATCCGTTGCCAAGATTGTTCTATCAGGATCTAAATTTTTTGATTTAACCAAAATGCTTTGCACGGTTAATGATGCGGCTGTTGTAAAAGTTATTGAAATTGTACAGGATGAAGTGTCAATGGATGATTTTGTCTGGATTCATATGGGAAGTCTGGGAAGAAAAGAGCAAGTTTTAGCGACGGATCAGGATAATGCACTAATTTTCATTAAAACACATCCAGTGAAATTTGCCCGTGATGTCAATAAAACATTAGCAAAGGTAGGTATCCCGGAATGCCCCGGGGATTTTATGGCGTCTAATAAAAAATGGAATAAACACCTGTCGTCCTGGAAAAATTATTTTAATGACTGGTTTCATAACCCCACTGCCAATAATGCCAGGTATCTTTCTATTTTTATGGACATGAGACCTGTTTTTGGTAACGACAATATATACAAAGAACTCATTGAATCCATAAGGGCAAATGTTACGGATAAGGCCATAAAAGCATTGGCCCATGACGCAATTCACATTGAGCCGCCTCTTGGAATATTCGGAATTAGAGGTCTTCATAAGGGGATGAATTTAAAAACATATGGAATTTATCCCATTGTTAACGGGGCAAGGGTTTTGGCCATAGATAATGCCATCTTTGAAATCACAAATACAGAAGAAAGATTAAAGGTACTGAATGATATGGGAGTAATCGGCAATGAAATGTGCCATGATGTTCTTGAATCATATGGGTTTCTTCAGGATTTAAGACTTAAGCAACAATCAATTGCTGTGTTGAATCAATCTCAAGAAAATAATTTGATTGGTATTAAAGAGCTTCGCAAGGTAGATTTGCTCATATTAAAAGAAGCTCTGAAAATAGTTTCTTCATTTCAAAAACTGCTGATGAGCAAATATGATGTCAAAAGAGTTTTATCATATTTACACACTTACAGATAGAAAGAGATCCTGGAAAAAATTGTCCAATGGATTTAAAAGATACTAAATTTTGTGTTATTGACCTTGAAACCACAGGACTTAATGTTAAAAGGGATGAGATAATTGCCTTTGCCTGTGTGCCGGTTCAGGAATTAAAACTTATGGTCAATTATGCTTATTACACCCTTGTTAAGCCTGAAAAATATAAAATCGAATCAATGAAATATCACGGAATAAGTATAGATGATCTGGAAAAGGCTCCATCATTTAATGAAGCAGCTAATAACATCCTCAAAACCTTAGACGGTATCATCGTGGGTCATTCAATTGAATTTGACTATATGTTTCTAAAAAAAAGTTTTAAAAAAATAGGAATAAAATTTGAAAAAGATATCATTGATATAATTTTGATTGAAAAGTGGTTAGCAAAAAAAGACAAAAACATGAAATTAGATGTGACCATCGAGGGATTGATGAACCGTTATGGGCTTAAAGATTATTACCGGCACAATGCTTTTGCCGATGCTTTTTTTACTGCTCAGATCTTTCAATTTGAGACCTTAAAACTGTCGCAATACGGAATCAATTCTGCAAAAAAAATATTGGAAATTGTAAGAGGTTACAATTACTCACATTATCATGACAATATGAGAATATTTTAAGCAGTTATTCATATGTTTTACCGCATTGGAAATTTAGTAATTCGGTCTCCATTAAGCATCAGGAGGCCAAGAAAGGGCGAAGACTGTCTGGTTCTCAAAACCTCAGGCTCCTTCCCCCCGGCCCACCCCTCAACAAAAGCTGCTCTTACCGTTCTATACCGTTTAAAGATAAAAAAAGAGGCCCGGATCCTGGATATAGGTTGTGGCTCCGGAATTCTCGGGCTTGCAGCGGCTCTTAAAAATGGTGCAACCACTATAGGTTGCGACGTCAACCCCGCATCAATAAAAGCCAGTATGGAAAATGCAATATTCAACCAGAGGCAAGATCGGTTTCATTTATTTTGTGGGTCTGCAAATGCTGTTTCAGAACGTTTCGATCTGATCCTCGCCAACCTTCCTGCGAGTGTTCATATTCAAATGTTCGATCACTACCGTCGTCTTATTCTCATGAACCGGGGTTTGCTGGTAGTTTCCGGCTTTTACGATGTTCAGACGGCGTATATGGAAAAAGAACTGGCCCGAAAGGGTTTTACCGTTTTGGAGAGAGTAGAGATAAACGCCTCTGCCGCGGCACTTACTTCCGAATGCTCTTGCACCTGGGTATCACTTGGGCTCAAGTATACGGCAAGTATTAAGTAAAGAATCCTGGTCCAAAGGACCAGGCTTTGGTTTGCCCCTGAAAGGGGCTGTTTTAGTTAAAGCCGTACAAGTTAAAAGTGTCTAAAGTGATCTAAAGTGCCTAAAGTTATGGTGTCGCTTCGCTCTCTCCGAGCTGTAGGCTCTACGAGCCGGAAGCCGGTGATTTTATATAATTGATAGAATTCCTTAACTTTAGCTCACTTCAAACTTTAGTTCACTTCAAACTCTTGCAGCAATTCTTCAGGCAGAGCCATAAAACTCTGACATTGCCCAAAGGACCAGGTTTTTCAGGACAAAATAAATGAGGGAACATTGTCGCTTTTAAAACTATATATTGATCAGCAGGTACTCAATTCTTCTCACGTAGTCTCCATCCGGTCACGAATTGATGTGCCTGTGGAAATTGTTCGAAATGCAAAAGAAGTCTTTGAATCGATTTTATATTCAAATGATCCTGTCGAAAAAGCCAAAACAATTCTTTTCCTTACCCGCAATAAAGGCGCTTTTGTTAGACCTTGTCCCGGCACACGTGTTTATACTTGTTGCGGTTATCAAATTCTGCATATCGGTACCTTTTGCACCATGGACTGTTCGTATTGCATTCTGCAATCATATTTTCATCCACCGGTACTTCAGTATTTTGTTAACCATGACGACCTCTTTTTAGAGTTAGATCATCTGTTTTTGAAAAAAACCATAACCCGAATAGGGACCGGAGAATTTACAGACAGCATGATCTGGGAAATGTGGACGGACCTTTCAAGCCGGCTGGTTCCAAAGTTTTCGGAGCAGTCCCATGCAGTGCTGGAACTAAAGACAAAAACAACGGCTATTGACGGGTTAAAACGTCTGAGGCACAATCGTAAAACCATTGTCGCATGGTCTTTGAATACGGATCGTGTTATAAAAAATGAGGAGTTCCATACTACATCTCTCTCGGAAAGACTCCGGGCCGCTGCAAAATGCGAATCCTGGGGATACCCGCTTGCCTTCCATTTTGACCCAATGTTTATATATGATAGCTGCGAAGAAGAATACAGGGGAGTTGTTGAAAAGCTGTTTTCCCATGTATGGTCAAAGAATATCGTATGGATCAGCATCGGCACCTTTCGTTTCATGCCGTCTTTAAAATCTATCATACAAAAACGATTTCCGGAATCAAAGATAATTTACGGAGAATTCATATTGGGTCTGGATGGAAAGATGCGCTATTTTAAGCCGTTACGGATTGAACTTTATCGTAAGATGGTCTCCTGGATAAGGGAATATGATCCTGAAATTGTTATCTATTTTTGCATGGAAGATGATGAGGTATGGCAAAAATCTATGGGATTTATTCCTCAAGATCGCGGGGGTTTGCCGAAAATGCTCGATAAAAGTGCTGTCAGAGTTTGCGGATTGGATGTGGGTTGATTGTGAGGAAATATTTTATTTATTTATTTGTATTTTTTTTAACTATTTTTTTATCCGGTTTTTTATCCGAAAGACCGTTATTAGCCCATGAGTGGTTTCATGTAAAATGGGTCAATGACGGGGATACCATTGTGCTGGCGGATGGTCGACACGTTCGTTACATCGGGATAAATGCACCTGAAATTGATCATGAAAATAAAAAAGCAGAGTTATTCGGATATGAAGCAAAAAAATATAATAAAACACTTGTATTATCCAAAATGGTTCGCCTGGAGTTCGACAAACAAACCCATGACCACTATGGTCGCACACTGGCTTACGTGTTTTTGAGCGATGGGGTATTTGTAAATAACGTTATGATAGAACAGGGATATGCCTATTGTTTGTCCCGCAGACCGAATATTAAATATGATCAGGTGTTACTGCAGTCCCAGCGGGATGCAATGTCGGCGAAACGTGGGATATGGAGTAACTGGAAAGAAAAAAAGGGAAGGTATTGGGGAAATAGAAGATCCAAACGATTTCATTATACAACATGTGCCTTTGGAAAAAGGATTGCCAGAGAAAATAAAATTGTCTTTTTACGAATATGGGATGCGTTTTGGGCAGGGTATGCTCCTTGCAAAAAATGTATGGCCGGGGAGAAATAAGAACTATTCATAGCTCAATCGATATTTTCGAAGTAAAAGTGAGGTAAAGTTTTAAGTGAGCTAAAATGAGCTAAAATTCTAAAATACAAGGTATTTAACGGAAAAACTTTAGTCACTTTAGATCACTTTAGTCACTTTTAACTTTTGTTGTGGCTATTCTTTATCTTTTTTTATTTCCTCTAAGAGTTTTTGTGAGATCTGGGCGGGAACTTCATCATAATGTGAAAATTCCATGGTAAATATGCCGCGACCTCCGGTAATTGACCTGAGTTCCGGTGCATAGGTCAAGAATTCAACCATAGGCACATTTGCCTTAATGACCTGATTTTTTCCTTTGCTGTCCATGCCCAGAACCCTGCCTCGTCTGCTGTTAAGATCTCCCATGATATCCCCCATATATTCGTCAGGGGTTGTGATTGAAATGTTCATGATGGGTTCCAGCAGAACCGGGCCCGCCTCTGCCGCTGCTTTTCTAAATGCCAGAGAGCCTGCGATTTTAAAGGCCATTTCAGATGAATCAACCGCATGAAAGGAACCGTCATCCAGAGTCACCTGAAAATCGATACACGGAAATCCGCCGAGGACTCCCTTCCGGCACGATTCAATAATACCTTTTTCAACAGCAGGTATATATTGCCTCGGAATTGCACCACCGACGATTTTATTAACAAACTCAAAACCTTTTCCCCTGGGAAGCGGATCTAACCGGATCCAGCAATCACCGAACTGACCATGGCCTCCGGTTTGTTTTTTATGTCTTCCTTGAACTCTGACCGTCTTGGTAACGGTCTCTTTGTAGGGGACTTTAGGTGCGTTCAGCCGGACATCAACGTTGAACTTTCTTTTGAGCTTTTCAATGGTAACCTCAATATGGATCTGCCCCAGCCCGGACAAAAGAATCTGCTTGGTTTCCGCGTTACGAGTAACCTTTAGAGCAACATCTTCTTCCAATAATTTTGACAGTGATGTGAATATCTTGTCTTCATCACCTTTTGATTTGGGCTCAAGAGCAAAAGAAATAAGGTCGGGAAGCGGTTCTGCACATTTAAATTTTATCTTGCGACCTTCATTACAAAGGGTGTCTCCTGTGGTTGTTTCCTTTAATTTAGCTACAGCCACAATGGAACCCGGTCCGGCTTTGTTTATTTGTTTCTGTTCTTTGCCGGCAAGTCTCAACAGCTGATTATACCTTTCATTTTTATCTTTATTAACGTTATAGAAAGTCCCGTCTGCCCCCAGTGTTCCTGAAACCACCCTGAATATTGAAAGCCGGCCGGCAAATGGATCGGCGACAGTTTTAAACACAAATCCGTAAAAAGGCGCATCCGGATCGGCCGTACATTCTATTTGAGTTTCACCGGTATCATCAGCGACAATCCAGGGATCACGATCAATGGGTGACGGCATGCAGTTGACAAAAAAATCCTGCAAGAGATCAATGCCGATATTTTTTGTAGCCGACCCGCAAAGAACCGGCACAAATGCTCGGGTTAATGTGCCCTTCCGTAATACATTTATTATTTCATCATCTGACAAGGACTCTCCTTCGAGATACTGTTCCAGGAGTTTGTCGTCCGACTCAATAACATTTTCCACAAGAGCTTCTCTTTCTTCTTCCACCTGGTCCTGCATATCATTGGGAATGTCAATTTTAGTTGCTTTGCCTTTGGTGTCATATGTGAACGCTTTCATACTTATAAGGTCAATGACCCCTTTAAAGCCTGCTTCGGATCCTATGGGAAGTTGAGTAATAATAGGCTTTGGCTTAAAACATTCTGCCGCATCTTTGAATGTACGATAAAAATCCGACCGTTCCCTGTCGAGTTTATTAATAAAAATAACTGAGGGCAGATTAAATTCATCTATGAAATCCCAGGCCTGTTCGGTTTGAACTTTTACGCCATCTACGGCATCTATTACCACAACAACGCCGTCGGCAGCCTGCATGCAAAGTCTTGTGTCTGAAAAGAAATTCTGATCACCGGGTGTATCGATGAGACTGATTGTATGTTTTTTCCAGCTGTATTGATGGAATGCGCTGCTTAGGCTGATATGGCGTTTGAGTTCTTCAGGCTCAAAGTCCATGAGGGTATTTTCATCATCCACGCACCCCAGTCTGTTGGTGACACCTGTATTAAAAAGCATTACCTCGGCCAAAGAAGTTTTCCCAGCGCTTCCGTGGGCCACAAAAGCAATGTTCCTTAATCTTTCAACATTTTCAGTCATTTAAGCTCCTCTCTGGTAAAATTATTAAATGTCTCGGCCTTCTACAATTTATTGAAAATAAAAGTGTTTTTTAGATTTAAATTTTTAACTCGGGTATGGAATATTGGAACAGTGGAATAGTGGAATAGTGGTTTCTAAAGGAATTCTTAATAGTTATGTTTTTTTTAACTACGCTGTCGAGATTAATTTTTTCAATAACCCACTTTTCCATTTTTCCAAAACGCATTATTCCATCATTCCAGTATTCCAATACTCCAATTGTGAGCACTTCGTTACTCAGCATAAAATCAGCGAGCTAAGTTCTTAATCTTTATTAATTGTAATCCTAGAATTCAATTTGTTATATGTTCATCCAAAAAAAATCAAGCTCAAGTTGCAAATTTTAAAGAAATAAAAAATTCCTTGTTTCCCTTGGGTCCCCGTATGGGTGACGGGATAATAAATTCGCGCAAAAGACCTGTTTTTGTAAAAAAATCCGATAGACTTTTAATAACTTCAGCATGCAGAACAGGGTCACGTACTACACCGCCTTTCCCGACGTTGCCTTTTCCCACTTCAAACTGTGGTTTTATCAGAGCCATGACCCTCGCATCTTTTTTCATAAACTTAATTACCGCAGGAACAACTATTTTAAGAGAAATAAAAGAGACATCTATGGTGATGAGATCTACAGGTTCCGGAAGGGTTTCGGCAGGCATATACCGAATATTTGTGCGATCTATAACAACAACACGAGAATCCTGTGCCAGTTTCCAGGCAAGCTGTCCATAACCGACATCCACAGCAAAAACGCGGCTTGCCCCATGCTTCAGAAGACAATCGGAAAATCCGCCCGTGGATGCTCCAACATCCATACAGACAGCCCCGCTTAAATCCATATTAAGCGTCTGAAGCGCCTTTTCCAGCTTAAGGCCGCCTCTGCTTACATAGGGCATGTCTTTTTCTTTAAGGATGACATGGTCGTTTCTATAAATCAGTGAACCGGGCTTATCCACCAGACGGTTATTAACCATAACTTTCCCGGCCATAATAAGCGCACGGGCACGTTGTCGAGTTTGTACCAGACCTTTTTCTACGATTACCAGGTCAAGTCTTATTTTTTTGTAACCGTTCACAGGTTCAGGGTTCAACGTTCAGGGTTAAGGGCAAAAAGGCATTGAAAATCCGAAGTCCTCGTTACAAATGTTCATTTTTCCAGGTAATTGCCAATTTAGCTTCAAATTTTGAATTAGGACTGACTAAACTGACGCTTTTCTCGTAAATACGCACCCCAAATGCAGGCCGGGGACAAGAATGGAACCTTGAACCCCTGAACCTTTGAACCCGTGAACGCTTACGTTTTTTTTACTGACATCACTCACAAGAAAGTTCGTATGGCCCCGTCAACCATCGCAAGCTCGCCCGGCATTGGTCTGAGGCCAGCCTATGGCGGACGGCCAAGGTGAGGTGGCCAAAGGCACGAGCGGGCAGGTCACAATTGGGATGATGGAACCATTGAATTGTGGCTTTTCAGTGTTCGATTATCAGACGTTTGGCTGTGTCGACTATGGTCGAAGCATCGATACCGTATTTGGACCTGAGGATTTTCTGGGGACCGTGTTCAACGAAAGTGTCAGGTATTCCGATGCATTGGAGATGAAACCCGGTTACCCCCCGATCACTCAAACATTCCAACACTGCGCTTCCAAATCCTCCCTGACGCACATTCTCTTCAACCGTTATAATGCGCGGTATTTCCCCGGCAAGAGCGCTAATCAAATCAGCGTCAAGAGGCTTTACAAAACGACAATTGACAACTGTGGCAGATATGCCTTTTTCAGCCAGGATTGAGTGAGCGGCAAGCGCTTCACTAACGGACCGCCCAATGGCCAGGATAAGAACGTCATTTCCTTTTTTTAGTATTTCTCCCTTTCCTATGGGTACGGGAATATCCGGCTTTTCGATTTTCACGCCCTCCACATCTCCACGGGGATATCTAACAGCAATGGGACCCTTATGGGCAAGGGATGTTGTAAGCATTCTTACCAGTTCATTTTCATCCTTTGGAGCCATAACCACCATGTTGGGAAGGCTTCTGAGATAAGATAAATCAAAAACACCATTGTGGGTGGCCCCGTCCTCTCCCACAATCCCTCCACGGTCAATGGCAAAAACAACCGGAAGTGCTTCAATACACACATCATGCAATATCTGGTCATAAGCACGTTGTAAAAAAGTAGAATATATGGCCACAACCGGTTTTAGGCCTTCAGTGGCCAGGCCTGCGGCAAAAGTTACCGCGTGTTGTTCGGCGATTCCCACATCAAAAAACCGGTCCGGATAGGCCTCGGCAAACTTTACAAGTCCTGTGCCTTCCGGCATGGCGGCAGTCACCGCAACGATTCTTTCATCCTTTTTTGCCATTTGGAATAGGGTTTCGCCAAAAACCTGAGTGTATGTGGGAACGGAACATTCTTTGTTTAGACTTTTCCCGGTATCTGCATTAAAGCATCCCACCCCGTGAAAATAGACAGGATTTTTTTCAGCAGGGGAGTATCCTTTGCCTTTTTTTGTTGATATATGCAGAAGAATCGGTTCGTTAAGGCACTTAATGTTATTCAGTATGTCGATAAGATGGTTCAGATTATGACCGTCTATTGGACCAAAATATTCGAAGTTAAAGGCTTCAAACAACATCCCCGGAGTTATAAAAGTCTTGAAAGATTCTTTTGAACGCTTGGCAAATTGATAGATATCGTCACCGACTTT
>RPGQ01000002.1:116441-119651 GCA_004193595.1 Desulfobacteraceae bacterium Eth-SRB2 | reverse complement strand
ACTCCTTAGTACACGCATTCTTAAATACGATCACGTATAATAGTCGGTTTATTCATTTTATTTAAAAGTTTATAACCGTTCACAGGTTCAGGGTTCAACGTTCAGGGTTAAGGACAAAGAAGGTTCATTGAAGATCCAAAGTCATCGTTACAAATGTTCATTTTCCCAAGTAATTGCCAATTTAGCTTCAAATTTTGGATCAGGATTGAAGAAACTGACGCTTTTTTCGAAAATATGCATCCCAAATGCAGTCCCGGGACAAGAATGGAACCTTGAACCCCTGAACCTTTGAACCCGTGAACGCCCACCTTATTTTTTTCTATCAATAATATAATGTGCGATAGCGCGGAGCGGATCAGATTTGTTATCAAAATAATCGAGTGCTTGCAAGGCGTTCTTGACCAATTTTTTTGCAAATTCCTTCGATTTTCCAATTCCCAATATAGAAGGGTAGGTGCTTTTTTTACGGGCTTGATCTGTACCCACGTCTTTGCCCATAACCGCCGGGTCACCTTCAACATTAAGGATGTCATCGATGACCTGAAAGGCAAGTCCTATATTTTTTGCATAAATATTGAGCTGCTCGACCTGCTCAAAGTTCCCGTTTCCTAAAATAGCCCCGGTAATTATTGATGCTTCAATAAGAGCACCCGTCTTTAAGGCGTGCATTTGTTCCAAATCTTCCAAACCGAGCGGGTTACCTTCGGCGGCAATGTCTTTTATCTGTCCCTCAATCATTCCTTTATATCCGGCAGCCTTTGAAATTATATTTATTACCCGGAGCCATTTTAAGGCGTTATTTATATTGTTGGGCTCGATTGATGAAAGAATTTCAAAAGCCAGCGTAAGCAGGGCATCACCTGTCAGAATTGCTGTGGCTTCATCAAATGCAATATGACACGTTGGCTTGCCCCTTCGCAGATCGTCGTTGTCCATTGCAGGAAGATCATCATGAATTAAAGAGTAAGTATGAATCATTTCAAGGGCGCAGGCAACCCTTATAACATCTTCAGTCTGACCACTTACAGCCTGCGAAGCAGCTATGCAAAGGATCGGTCTTATGCGTTTTCCTCCGGCCATAAGAGAATGCCTCATTGCGCTGACTACCACGCTGGAATTGGCCGTCTGGTTTATTATTTTATCAATTGCCCGGTCTATTTGTTTTCGTTTAGAAAGGAGATATGAATTCAAATCAAAACTATGCATCTTCCGATTCACTTTCTGAGATAAATGGTTTTTCAAATAGATTCCCGGTTTGGTCTTTTAATAAAATGGTAATTCTTTTTTCTGTTTCATCCAGCTTTTCGGAACAGAACTTTGAAAGTTTAACCCCTTCTTCGAACTTTTTGACAGCATCTTCAAGGGGCTGATCTCCGGAGTCAAGCTCCTGAACGATCCGTTCAAGTTTTTTCATTGCTTTTTCAAATGTCTGCTTTGCCATAATATTACTTCCTTTTTACTCTGCAAATTAATGAGCCTTTGGCAACCATAACTTCAAGATCCTGACCAATGTCTACCTGTCGCGGGTTTCGGACAATAACAGCCTCTGGTATCGTTCTGGTGATACTGTACCCTCTTTTCAGAATACCATTGGGGCTTAGAGCATTTAACCTTGCATCAAGTTCTCGAAGCAAGAATTGTTTTTTATTTAAATTTATTCTTATATAAGTAAGTAGATTATTATAGTTTTGATCAAGCTTTTCATTAGCCTTTTTTGTATAGATTAAGGGATTGTGCGAGTTAAGTTTGTCAAACCGCCATTCAAGCCGTTCATGCTGTTGAATGATATTTTTATTAAATGTCCGGATAAGTCGTGAAAGCAGATCATCTGCTCTGAGTCTCAAATCCCCGATTCTTTTATTCGGATCGACCAGCCGATTTGACATTTGTTTTACAAGAATTTGAAGATGTTCAATATATCGTGAAATCCTAATGGTTAACGTACTTGTAAGTTCAGCCTTTCTTTTAAACAGATCAAACTTAAGCGGAACTACCCATTCGGCTGCGGCCGACGGTGTTGGCGCCCGGAGGTCGGCAACAAAATCCGCTATGGTAAAATCGGTTTCGTGACCTACGGCCGAAATTATGGGTATTTTGGATGCAAAAATAGCCCTGGCAACACCTTCAGAATTAAACGCATGAAAATCTTCCAGAGAACCGCCGCCTCTGGCAAGAATCACAACATCCGAATCAGACCGATCATTTATGGTCTCAAGTCCTGACACAATTTCCATTTCAGATCCGTCACCCTGGACTTTGACCGGAATGATTTCAATATGAATGTTTGGAAACCTTCGGTTAATAATTTTTAGAATGTCATGAATCACAGCACCGGTGGGCGAAGTTATTATGCTGATTTTGTGTGATAAAAAGGGCAGGGGTTTTTTATGTATTTCATCAAAGAGCCCTTCGACTGTAAGTCGTTCCTTTAGTTGTTCAAAAGCCAGCTGTATTGCTCCTCTACCTTCGGGTTCGATATATTCTAATATTATCTGATAGTTACCCCTTGGCTCATAAACACTTACCCTGCCAATTCCCGTTACGCTCATGCCATTTTCGGGCATAAATCTTAAATTTCGGTTCTGTCCACGAAACATTACCGCATTTATCTGGGCTTTTTTATCTTTTAATGTGAAATAAAAATGCCCAGATGTTGGAATTCTTAAATTAGATATTTCTCCGCATATCCAAATAAATGGAAATCTATCTTCAAGTAATACTTTAATCTTAGCTGTAAGTTCGGAAACTGTGTAAATATGTCGTTTATCCATAAAAGATGATTCCGAGTATTGGATACCGGGGTGTGAGTTCATTAGGGTCTCAAGATAGAAAAAGTAAGCGTTCACGATTTAGAGATTCAGGGTTAACTGTTAGTCTCCTAACCGTTGAATTTTAAAGGCTGAACACGTGACCAATTACAATAAAAAGGTTATCACAGTTGAAAATCCCATTCAATCAAAACCTGTCCCATATTGACATATCTTCTATTTGTTTAGCGCAATATGGTTGTTGCTTAGCGAAACATGCCAATTAAATACTGAGGTATTGGAGTTTCGGGATGATGTTGCAATAGTCCATCACTGTGTGAAAGGCTAACCGTCTTCTTTGATATTAAAGGGGCAAACCCAGGATATATAGGAGGTTTATCCATTGAACGCTTACAAATAATCCCATTAACGTCTGATAATGTATATTATGTAAACTATTGTA
>RPGQ01000002.1:67964-116341 GCA_004193595.1 Desulfobacteraceae bacterium Eth-SRB2 | reverse complement strand
TTTGTTTAGACAAGCTGCAAGGATTTCATTTTTATCTTTGAAAGGTAACTTCTTGTCCATGACAAGAATATTTTTTCCTTTAACCTTACAGATCCCGCTTTTAACCTTAATTCCGGTACTGCGAAGATTTTGTTCTGATACAGTGACGTCGAGTTTTTCTGCAAGTTCTTTCAAATCTTGATATATTTGATAGGGTTTCATGATAATCAGAGCTCAAAGGTTCAAGGGTTCAGGACGAAGAAGGCATTGAAGATCCGAAGTTCTCGTTACAAATGTTCATTTTCCCAAGTAATTGCCAATTTGGCTACAAATTTAGGTCTGACGAAACTGATGCTTTTCTCGTAAATATGCATCCCAAATGCAGTTCAGGGACGAGAATGGAACCTTGAACCCCTGAATCTTTGAACCCGTGAACGCCTACCTATCTTTAGTCCATTGTCCTCCTCAACACCTCTGCTTCATTTCTCAAAATGCGGAAACCGCAAATCCGACAACCTTTGAACCGTGAACTTTGAACCGTGAACGGTTACTAAAATAAAAAGCGATTTGATCTTGCAATGCCAATTTTCTGTGTTATATATGAAAACTATCTTTATCGGAAGATAATTTCATTAAACAATATTCAGTATCAGATAACGGAGATCAGGCTCAATTATTATATGATCGCCTGACATCTGATATCCGTATAACTGATACTCGAGAACTGATACACAGGAGGACATAATGCAATCAATTCCGCTTAAAAGGACACGGACCCAAATTCAAGTTAACGAATTTATACGAAGTGTCTATAACTGGATGGCCATTGGCCTTGGAATCACAGGTTTTGTGGCATATTTTATATCAAACAGCGAAACCATGATGAAATTGATCTTTGGAAATCAAATAATATTTTTTGGGTTGATAATCGGTGAACTTGCCCTTGTTTTCAGCATCAGTGCAAGGGTCCAAAAGATGCAGGCGTCCACCGCAACCTCCTTGTTCGTTCTTTATGCCGCTTTAAACGGTGCGACCCTTTCTGCAATCTTTCTTATTTATACAAAATCTTCGATCACATCAACATTTTTCATCTGTGCCGCTACTTTTATTACATCCAGTGTTTACGGCATGGTAACAAAACGTGATCTGACCGGAATGGGTCAGTTCATGTTTATGGGGCTTATCGGTATTGTGATTGCATCGGTTGTCAACCTATTTATACGCAGTTCGGGAATGAGCCTGATTGTCAGTTATATCGGTGTGATCGTTTTTGTAGGGCTGACAGCATATGACACCCAGAAGCTCCGGACAATGGCGCTTTCACAGCCGGACGGGCTTGACGGCGGGACTATTAGAAAAGGTGCAATTTTAGGTGCTTTAACATTGTATTTAGATTTTATAAACCTGTTCCTTATGTTGCTCAGAATATTAGGAAGCAGGGATTAATTTCTGTAACCGTTGCGGTTAAATAACACCACGGATGAACACGAATACACACAAATTTGAAAAAATAACATACGAGAGAATTAGGCATACAGGTATTCTTTTTAGGATGTCCATTTGTGTTTATTTGCGTCCATTTGCGGTTAAATAAAACCGCGGATGAACACGAATACACACAAATTTGAAAAAATAACATACCATTAAATTTAGGTATTATTTTCCGAGAGTTAGTTTCACAATATCAGCAAGTTGACGGCAATACCTTCGGGTTTCATTAATGGTAGGCCCTTCTACCATGATCCTGCAAACTTGCTGTGTTCCGGAGTAACGAATAACCACCCTACCCTTTTTTCCCAGCACAGTTTCAACCGACTTTATTCCATCTTTAATATCCGGAACATTTTTGAGGTCCGGTTTGCTCGCAACATCTACGTTTATGAGGACCTGTGGGAATACCGTCATTATTTTACACAGCTCGGACAGAGGCTTTGATTCCTCTTTCATGGCTTCAATCAGTCTTAAGGCGGCAAGAATACCATCTCCGGTTGTGTGGTGATTTAAAAAAATCATGTGGCCGGAATCCTCGCCCCCCAGAATAGCCCCTGAAGAAACCATTTTTTCCATAACATAACGATCCCCGACCTTTGACGTCATATGTTTTATGCCCATTTTTTCTAAAGCTTGTCCAAGCCCCATGTTGCTCATGACCGTACTGACCACCGGATTGCCTTTAAGAAGCCCTTTTTGTTTCATGAACTTTGCACAAACCGCCAGTATCTGGTCACCGGTTGCAACCGTCCCTTTTTCATCAACAGCAATAAGCCTGTCCCCGTCACCATCAAAGGCAAAGCCGATATCGGCTCCATTTTTAACAACACTTTTTTTTAGGCTCTCAGGATGTTGAGATCCACAGTTATCATTAATATTCTTACCGTCTGGGTTATTATAAAGTGTTTTAACTTTTGCGCCAAGTTCGCTAAAAATTGCCGGTGCAACTTCAAATGTTGCACCGTTTGAACAATCGATTACGATTTTCAAGTCTTTGAAATAATAATTCTCCGGAACGGTGCGTTTTAAAAAATTTCCGTAAGTTATGGCGGCATCCTCGATTTCATAAACACGGCCGGTATCCTGCACCGATTTTAGCGTTGAAGCAATGCTCTTATTAAATACAAGCTGTTCAATTTCATCTTCTTCTTCATCGGAAAGCTTATAACCGTTGCCTTTAAAGATTTTTATTCCGTTGTCATAATATACATTGTGGGATGCAGAAATCACAATTCCGGCATTTGCACCGGTTGAGGACGTCATAAAAGCCACACCGGGAGTCGGAAGAATCCCTGTAAGATATGCATCAACACCCATGGAGCAGATCCCGGAGACCAGGGCATATTCCAACATATCCCCGGAAATACGGGTATCCTTGCCCAAAACAATTTTTGATTGCTTAAAATCATTTTTGAAAATCGCGGCAACAGCTCTTCCGATAGTTACGGCCATTTCAGGTGTCATGGGATATTGGTTGGCAACACCCCTTATTCCATCTGTACCGAAAAGCTCTCCCATTATCCAATCCTTTTATAAAGATTATATATTATATTGCAATTATTGCATATTTCTAAATAATTATTTATTGCCACTAAGACACCAAGGCACAAAGAAATATTGTAAGCGTTCACGGGTTCAAAGGTTCAGGGGTTCAAGGTTCCATTCTTGTCCCCGGACTGCATTTGGAATGCGTATTTACGAGAAAAGCGTCATTTTCGTTAGTCCTAATCCAAAATTTGAAGTTAAATTTGCAATTACTTGGGAAAATGAACATTTGTAACGAGGACTTCGGATCTTAAATGCCTTTTTGTCCTTAACCCTGAACGTTGAACCCTGAACCTGTGAACGGTTACTATATTTTATTCTTCTTTTTATTCGTGATCTTGGTGGTAAAAATAAAACCGATCTTTTTTGTTTCCGGCTTGTCCGGGTTAAGTAAATGACGGTATGATCTTAAGTGCTTCAGCAGTTATAGAGTCAACAATTTCTTGAAGCCAACCGGTACCGGCATTTTTATCTTCAATTGATAGTCCTTTTATCACTGCGATGTAATCCTTGCCTTTTGTTTTGATGCCAATATCGACCTTTTCCAGAAAAATATCTCTTAAACTCGTTTTTTCTTCTGTATCCCGATGAGACTTGAAATTTTCTTCCAGATCCGTCCATCTCTTATAAAGCTCTTTTTTCTGCTGTAGAACAAGGTTCGATTCATTTTTCTTTTCTTTTGCATGGTCTTGATAGGCTCTTACAGAATCAGACATCTTTTGGCTTAGCGCCTTAAATCTATGTATTCTTTCAGCAATTGCCATGTCGAGCTTTTCTTTTAGGCCATCAAAAAGAGGTTCCGGGAAATCATCTGATAAAAACTGCGAGCGTACATGAGTATACCAATGATCGAGGGCAATCAGGTTTGCAATATAAATAATGTTATTAACCGTTATCCGTTTGATGTTATAATATTTTCCAGGCATAAACGGAATATTTCCACTTTTGCCCATGCCTCCAAAAAGCAAGCGTTCAGGCCTTAATTCATCTTTTCGAAATATTGAACCGGCTGCTATGACGCTACCGAATTCCAGTCGGCACGGCCCCACAAGACCGCCCTGCCCTCCCAGGAATACCGGCCGCTGATTCAGCATAACCCCCCTGGGCACATCGCCAATTAGAGACGGGGTGGCCTTGTCCTGATTGGGAGTATAGTTAAAATGGATGTAAGAACTACCCACTTCACTGTGGTTTTTTCGGCTTGTACCGCCGGACATTAAGCAGTCACAAAAATTGATCAGACTCCCCAGAGTCACAAAAGGAAATAGAATGGTCTGTTTCAGCCCGACCGTGTGGGCGCCGCTCGATTCTTCTTCAAGTATTGTTCCCTCCCGAACATTGGAACCGGAACCCATACTTGTTTTCTTTAGAAAAACGGCATTCCTGAAAAAGCCCGCTTTAAGCTCAGCCTGAGGTCCAACCTGACAGTTTTCAATGGTGACAGGGCCTTCATACCCCAGCTTTGTACCTCGTAAAATAAGGATCGAACTTCCATACAACTTGCACCCCGCATGAATAACAACCCCATCACCGGAAATCCTATCTATGTTAATTTCTGGCCCGATTTCAACACCTTGAGGGTTGGGAATCTTAACACCTTTTTGTATCAGCTTTTCAATTTTTAACGCACTGTGACTTTTCATAATTAATCTATATCAGTAGGCGTTCACGGGTTCAAAGGTTCAGGGGTTAAAGGTTCCATTCTCGTCCCCGGACTGCATTTGGGATACGCATTTACGAAAAAGCGTCAGCCTCGTCAGGCCGAATCCAAAATTTGGAGACAAATTGGCAATTATTTGGGAAAATGAGCATTTTTAACTATAACTTCGGGTCTTCAATGCTGTTTTTGTCCTTAACCCTGAACATTGAACCCTGAACCTGTGAACGGTTACCTATATCATAAATGATAAAACAACAAAAACCGTAACAATAGGGATCCATCATCACGGCTTTTTAAACTTCCTAAAAATATTCAATCAATGACAATACCGTCAAAGGAACAGATGTTAATAGGGCCGATATTCCGGCACAATTTCTTTAAGCTTTGCTTTAATCTTTTTTGCATCCTGGGTCATACTTATTTGGATCAAGTCGTCTATCTTGCCGTTTAATATCGGCAAATTGCAATCCTTCCCTTTTAGCACCATGATCTTTTCATGGTTGGTGGGAACGACTCCTTCTCCCTCGATAATCAGCTCCTCATAAAGTTTTTCACCGGGTCTGAGACCGATATATTCAATATTGATGTCCACATCAGGTTCAAATCCGGACAGACGAATAAGATCCCTGGCCATATCGTCAATCTTGATTGATGTACCCATTTCCAATAAAAATATCTCACTGCCGATGCCCATGGAACACGCCTGGAGAATAAGCTGACAGGCCTCTGGAATTGTCATGAAATATCGCGTTACCTCAGGATGCGTGACCGTAACCGGACCGCCCTTTTGGATCTGTTTTTTAAAAAGCGGAACCACACTGCCAACGCTTCCAACCACATTTCCAAAGCGAACGATGATAAACTGTGTATGTGAAAGGCCGCAACCGTTCTGGTTTTGTATCAGCATTTCAGCCACCCGTTTGGAAGCACCCATTATACTCGTGGGTTTCACCGCTTTATCGGTGGAAACAAAAACAAATCGCTCAACATTAAACTTCTTTGCTGCTTCAATAATATTCAATGTGCCCTGAATATTATTGGTTACGGCCTCCCAGGGCTGAAGTTCCAGCAAGGGTACATGTTTATACGCAGCAGCATGGAAAACCGTCTGGGATCCGTAAGCTTCAAAGGCCTTTTCAAGCTGTTTTTTATCCTGAACATCCAACAGCAATGTAATAATTTTTATATTCCTAAAATTCTGTTTGAGCTCTAACTCAATTTCATACAAGGGACCTTCAGCCCGATCAATCAAAAGTAAACATTTAGGCCTAAACCGGCAGATTTGCCTGCAAAGCTCGGAGCCAATGGAACCGCCGGCACCGGTTACCAGCACGCATTGTCCCTGAAGGTATACCCCAATCTTTTCCTCATCCAGCCGAATCACTTCCCGGCCCAGAAGATCACTGTACGCCACTTCCCGGATGCCATTAACCGTTACGTCGCCGTTAATAAGTTCGCCCATGCTCGGTATGGTCTTGAACGTAACGCCGCTCTGCTCACATTCTGCAACAATATTGCGCATTTTTTGAGGGATTGTCGATGAAATGGCAATCAGTACCTCATCAGCCTTTGTTTTATTAATGACTTTTCTGATATCCTTGATTTGACCCAGCACCGGAACACCATGAATTTTTTTTCCAAGTTTGTCAGAATCATCATCAAGGAATCCCACCACACGGTATTGAAGCCGAGCATTGTCATGTATTTCCCGGTAGATCTTTTCACCACAATTTCCCGCGCCGATAATGAGGAGTCTTTTACAATCGCCATATTTTCTCTTAAAAGTACTCAAGGTTTTCCATATGGGAATTGAACCCGGGTTGTCATCACAAAAATGCTCAAAATAAATGCGGATACATAAACGAATTCCAGAAACAAATAGAATTGTGAGACACCAGTCAATAACAAAAACCGAACGGGAAAACCCATGGAATCTGGTGCTGAAAAGAATAAAACCAACCATCAATAGAGTGCTTAAGCTGGAGGCCTTAATAATATTAAATAGATCCGAAATGCTGGTATACCGCCACATGCCGCGGTAAAGGTCAAAAAAATAAAAGATGACAATTTTTGTTATCAAGAATAAAGGCAACAGTTGATAAAGTGAAATCGAAAATTGCTGCGGAATGATAAAATCAAAGCGTATTAAGTAGGCAAAATAGAAAGCGCTTGCCAAGAAAAAAAGGTCCATGGCTAAAATTAAAAAAAAATTCCTATATAATAACGTGGATTTTATCATTACATTAGCTAATTTTTTAAAATCCATGACACGCTTTTTTCCCGTCGTATTATTTATCTTTCTGGCAATATGCTAATCGTACAAATAATTATAAGTATATGTTCTTCATCCATTTTGCAACCTTTGTTTTGAAAATATTTATATTCATCCATACAAGTTTTGATCGGTTCGTACCGACTTAATGATTGTATTCAATTGAACCGATGAAACCGAGTTAATCTGTGCCCGCCCCGTAGGGCCGGAAGATCGTACGGGGGTAATCTGCGGATTTTAAGAACCATTCTGCTGTCTCACGAATCCCCTCCTCTATAGTATACGGCGGTTTCCATCCAAGCATCCTCCTGATCTTGCTGCTGTCAACGCAAAGGGATCCGGCAAGTCGATCAATCTCTGCTGATCTTCCTATAATTTTACCCATAGTTTTCAACATACTCGGTGGAAAAGAGAATAGGCGCGCTTTCCTGCCCATGGCTTCGGCAATCCGCCAAATCAACTCTGGTGTGGATAAATCCCTGCCGTCGCTTACCAGAAAGGTCTGCCCGGCTGCTCTGGGATGATTAACACAAGTAACAATGGCATCAAGAAGATTTTCTAAATAAATCAAACTCCTGCGGTTAGTTACATTAGCAAGAGGAAGCGGTATCATATAGTATAGTAATTTAAAAAGACGTAAAAAGTTTGCTTTGACGCCAGGTCCATAGACCAATGGTGCCCTCAGGACAACTATCTCCATTCCTGATTCATTAGCGATCTTATGTAGTGCTTGTTCCGCTTCCCACTTGCTGATTCCATAAGGATCCAAGGGCATGGGCATATCCATTTCGGTGTAAGGTTGTGATCTCTCCTTCCCATTTACCTTTACAGAACTCATAAAAACAAATCGACGGCACCCGGAATCTGCTGCCAAACTCGAAAGACGCTTTGTACCCGCCACATTAACCTGTTGATATGAGGCAAGAGAATCTTTGTAACATTCATTCATCACATGAACACGTGCTGATAGATGAATAACCGTGTCCACACCTTCCAGAGCTTTTTTCAAGTTTGTATCGGGTCCAATTAATTCTACCTGCAAAGCATCGACTTCAGACGGAAGTTTGTTCAGTTGACTTGAAGATCTGACAGATCCTCTGATCTTCCAACCTTTAGCGATTATTCTTTTGCACAAGGCCTGTCCGATAAATCCCGCAGCGCCGGTTATAAATATTTTTTTCAAATTAAAAATTCCACTTTTTACTTTGGTTTTTCTATGAGTTGTAAAGCCTTGGTAGAATATTTGGATAACACTTTGAGCATGTTTGTTTTGATGCCATTTTCAGAACAGGCACGAATGATTTCCCTGTTCAGGATCCAGTTATTTTTTAAATTCCGTGTACTTATACCGCCCATTCGCATTTTTACCAATACTTTGGGAATATAGCTGTATGTAATTTTATATTTTGAAAGAAACCTTATAAGAAGTTCGTAATCCGATGCAATCATATAGTCTGTCTTAAAAAGACCGTATAATCCATAACAATTCCGTTTGGCAAAAAAGGTGGGATGGGCGGGCATCCAACCATAGGCAAACTGTCGGGGAGAAAATTTTTTGGAACTGTAGTATCTGACCACTTTCATTAAATTGTCGGGATAGACATAAACCAGATCGGCAAAAACTGAATCGACGTTTTTCGCCCGAAACTCGTTAACCACATGAGCAACGCATTCCTTGTCAAAATAAACATCATCAGCGTTGAGAAAGCCAACGATTTCGCCGGTTGCCAGGTTAATCCCCTTATTCATGGCGTCGTATATGCCTTTGTCCGGTTCCGAAACCAATTTTTTGATTTTATTACTATATTTGTGAATTATATTGACGGTGCCATCTTTTGAGCCGCCGTCTATGATGATATGCTCAATTGCCGGATAAGTCTGATTGACGACGGATATAATTGTATCCTCAATTGTCGCATGACTGTTAAGACTAACTGTAACAATAGAAACTTTCAAATGTAAACACCGTATAATTTCACAAGGGAATCCTCTTCGGTCGTAACATTCTGTTGTTACCTTCTCATTTTGATACTTAGATGTCGGGTCAATAGACTCATTCCCAAATTCAATCGCCAAACTATTTTTTTATGTAAACTATAGCTGCTTTTTTCTGCCGTACAGGTCTTGTTATTCCCGTGCCTTCTGTATCTGACTAATTTTTGATTGCAAAAATATGTTATCCCATATAACTCAGCAATCATTCCGATCCAAATATCATGCATGGGTATTGATTTGGGAAACGGTAAAGCCTTTTCGAGGATTCTCCTTTTCATGGCCATACAACATCCAAGATATGAATTCTTTATAAAATTTTTTATTAGACCCTTATCGGAATTTCTTAATTTAAAAAATGAGTCGTGAATAGTGAGTCCATTCTCATCAATAACCTCACAGTCTGTTACGACCATGTCATATTCTTTTAATAGTTCAGATACTATTTTTACCTTGTTGGCATTCCACAGGTCATCTTGATCCGATAAAAATATCAGGTCACCATTACAGTGACTTAAAGCAAATTCAAAATTAAAGATGGGGTTCCGAAATTTGTTGGTATAGACCCGTATTCTTGGATCATTAAAACCTTTTATGATATCCACGGTTTTGTCTGTGGAGTTATCATCTGAAATAATAATTTCATCTTCAGAGCCAAGCTGTGGAAAAATCGAAGATATTTGATCTTTTATATAGGGTTCACCATTAAAACTAGCTATACAGACCGATATTTTCATATTTTGAATTGAGGTAATTTAATAAGTCCAACGGGCTAAAATCGCACTGATTTTCAACCCACATTTTTTTTCAAAACAGCTGATATCCACAAATTTGAACTTAGGGGCTTCGCCCCCACATATCAGCATTCCATTCTTCCATAGGGTATAAACAGGTTGCCATTATAAAAACATTTGTTTTCGAAAAGTTATAGAATTTACGAGGCTCCGTATTGGAGAATAAAAAGTCCGGACAGGCACATCTTGTTATTTTCAGATTCCTCACCTAACTTTTTTGCGAAAGATAAAAGATAATATTGAAAAGGTACAAAAATAAAGTATCATCGACGATAATACGATCGTGATGCCGGAACTTTTTAGCCGAAGGACACTTATGCCGACGAGCAGCTGAAACAAACCATATCCCAATGATACTTTCCAGTGCGGGATTCCATATTCGTTTGCCAAAAGTTGATAAAGGTGTCTGCGATGGGGGTTGCTCAATTTTTCACCATCTTTTAACCTGACAATCACAGTGGTTAACTCGTCTGCATAAAACGGAAATAAAAATCCTGCCATACAGATAAAATTAAGCAGGCTCCTGGAAAGATAGACCACCATACCTGCAAATAAAAATCCCAGTAAAATGCTGCCCACATCCCCCATAAAAACCCTGGCCTTTGGCATATTAAATGGAAGAAACCCCAAACAGGCAAACGACATACAAACGCACAGAGTAATGATCTGCCGATCAGCGTCACCGGTAGATGCAAACCAGCCTAAAAGTCCGAATCCGACCAGCCCTGTAATGCCGGCGATCCCGTTGATTCCGTCCATAAAATTGTAATAATTTGAAGTGCCTACAATAAATATTGCCAATAAAGGCACCCATACATATGCCGCAAACCCGCTTCCCTTTCCCATTAAAATTCCGATCAAAAGAATTGTTCCTGCAGCAAACTGAAACAAAAGACGTTTTTTTGGCCTGATCTCAGAACGATCCCCCCAAAAACTGAATAAAGAGAGGGATACCGCCGGAATCCAGAAGCTTTTCGGTATTGAAAAGGCGACGGAGCAAACAAAAAAGGCGGCCAGGATCCCGATCCCGCCGCCCTTTGGTACCACCGAATTGTGCGAACTCCGATCATTCGGCTTGTCCAGAAGGCCCAAGGCCTTTCCCCGGCGAGAAATAAACCAGGCGCCTGTTCCTCCCAATAAAAATGATATCAGATAAAGCATTAAATCCGTTTTTTGCATAACTGCACGGAATTCAGGAGCCGGACAACGGGAAACAAAATAAATTTACAAAACGGACATTCTGATTTCTGAAAATATTGGATTATGAGCACCATTCGACTCCTTGTAACTCGTTATAATCCTTTTGCAATCCAAGAGAACTATCTCACGCCTTGCCTTGTTTGAGACTGAAAATATTTTCCAAGGTCTCTTTCGCCATGTCCTTACTGAAATATTTTTCTACGTTACTTAACCCATTTGCAGATAACTTGTTCCACAAAATCTCATCATTATATAGCCGAACGACCGCATTTGCAAATGATTTGGGGGTGTCCGCAATCAAGGCATCACATCCATCGCTTAAAAACATGCCTTCCGCCGCTATAGAGCTCACTACAGTGGGAAGTCCGTAACTCATACTCATGTTAACCTTCCCTTTGACACCAGAACCATATCTCAGTGGTGCGATAGAAACACGGCACTTATTGAAATAATTTGATATGTCTTCCACATATCCCGTCACGATAACATCCCGTGATGCAAGTAAGGTAATCGCTGATGGTGGATTGTTGCCCACGATATATGTATTTGTTCCTCCAAGCCTTTGTCGAATTAGAGGAAGTATTTCCTGAACATAATAAATAGCCGCATCTGTATTCGGGGGATGTTCAAACCCTCCTACAAACAGGATACCGTCACGTTTCTGAAATGATGAGCCGGAACCATGAACTTCATGAATGGTCGGTACGATCTCAATGCGCAGTTCAGGCGAACTTTTCTGGATAATTTCTTTCTCCACAGGACTCACGACCACCGTAATGTCTGCCTTCGAGGCAATATCGAGTTCCTGCTTTTTCCGGTCCTCTGCCAATCTCTGTAGAGACCTGCTATTTTTTAGTTCCGCCATTCTCCGTTCACGCAAAAAGTGCAGATCTACTGTATCAAATATCACTAACGCATCCGGGGAATACTCTTTGACATAATTGATAAACCTGCATGCCACATCGGCGCGGCTCAACACGATAACGTCGAAATGTCCACCGCTATCTCGAAGATACTTCTCGACGGATTTGATGTATGGGGAGTAAAGAACCTCAACGCCTCGTTCCTGTAAGTTACTTACATATGGTTGCTGATAAGCGAGGTTGTCGGGAACAAAAGTAACCTTATAGCCCAGCTCTCGAAAAATATCCAAAAGCTCAAACATTCGATGTGAGCCGGCATCGCGGTCCGGTGTAATCATACGAGCGTCCACAACAAGTATCCGTTTATCTACACAGCGTTCTTTTTCAAATTCCGGATAAACACCATTATCTCGATACCCGGCCAAAACGCTCTTCCATTTCTGATAGAACTTATTGTGATTTATTCTTTGGTATCGCTTTACGCCGTGGGATACACTCGTCCCCGAAGTGACTCCTTCAAAGTGGACGACCACTGCTCCGGGTTGATAATATACTTTTCTCCCCATCTCACGTACTTTGAATGCCAGATCGGCATCCTCGTAGTACGCGGGCGCATACTCCTCATCAAACATCCCCACATCATGGAAAAGCTGACGGGGAATCATCAGACATGCGCCGGAGCAATAGTCAACTTCCCGGAGATAATTGTATTCAGGCTTGTTTTGATCGTCAAGCTTCCCATAGTTCCATGCAGACCCGTCGTTCCAGAAAATCCCACCGGCTTCTTGCAATTGTCCGTCTGGATAGATCAGCTTGCAGCCAACAAGACCTGTCTTGCTGTCAAATTCATAAGTCTTAAGCAAAGCTTGCAGCCAGCCTTCAGTGACGATTGTATCGTTGTTGAGAATGACAAGATATCGTCCTTTTGCTTCCCCGGCACCCCGGTTACATGATTTGATAAAGCCCCGGTTTGTTTCGTTTCGGATAACCCGGATATTTTCTATCATCCTCAGCATTTCCATGGTTTCCGGATCGGAACAGTCGTCAATCACAATCACTTCGAATGGAAGATCAGCCGAATTCTCGGCAATGCTTTTCAAACAGCTGTAAGTATAAAGTGGTTGATTAAATACGGGTATAATGATGGATATGATCGGTTCCTGACAAGCAGCAAATCTCAGCGGGCCAATATCCTCTTCAATCGAATACTTATGTGGGTTAATTACTGTAAATCTTCTGATATTAGTTTTTAAACGTATGTGCCTCCAAAGCGATCCCATGCCTTCACTTTGTAATATCTCTACACTTCGCGTGAGATATCTCCGTAATATTGACATTTTAAAAATATGTGGCAGTCTAATTCTGTCCAAAATTATCAGATCTATATAGGTTTCCAGGTTCTTAAAACTATGCTGCTAAATATCCCGAATTTCTTTTCGTCCATTTTCCCTGCAACAACGAATTCACACTGAAATCCAAGCATAGCAAGAATATCGCTGAGATCCGTCCCAAATTCATTAAATACTAATATCTTGCCTCTTACCGGATCACCGTGATACTCCGGCGGCAAAAGGTGTACTATTTCGCCATTTTTAACCAAAGCCTTCTTTCGCGTTTTTCTGTCACCATAAAGGGGAATCGTAAAGATATGATGACCACCCGGCTTTAGTGCCCTGTATATTTCTGAAAATGCTTTTTCATAGTCGTCAACATGTTCTAACACATCTTCCGAAATGATTAGATCGAAATAACCATCTTGAAATGACAACCTTCTTATATCTTCACATCTAATACCTTCCGGAGTTATCGTTCCAGGAGGTACGTCATCGAAATACTCAGAGCAATGATATAAGGGCAGGGCTTTTAATGCTTCATGTATGGAACCGTTGCATGAAAGTTCATATATTCTCAATTTACTTAATTCGTTACGGGCATCATTTAGTGAGGTCTTATCCGGAGAAAAAGTATCTAAGATAAGTTTTGCAACGTGTCTCCCCCTTGATATGCATTGACAATGGGGGCAAATCATTGACTCTCTGAGATTAGATGAACGTTTCAGAAATTTCCCTTGGGCTCCGCAAACGGTGCACAAACACTGATCTTTTCTGGATGAAAAAAAGTTAAATAGTTGTAAGGCTATTCTATGAAATATTCCATAAGAACTCAAAGCAGCTTCCCTCTTGAAACTATCATTTCAAATAATAGCAATCCACCATCGTCAATGACTAACGAGCATCGCCTATCGGTTTTGCTGACAATTTGACAGCCTTATTAAAGCTCCTCAGGGGTATTTGCTTTTGTAACACCGAATTCAGATCCAAAACTAATTAACATAGCAAAAATAATGGGGGAAATAAAAATCGGGCTGATTTTAAAATCTATTTACCAGCGTTTAAAGAGCATTTTATAAGTACGGTTTTCAAAAAATACCCGGGCTCCTGATCGAACAAAAGTCTTTTGTTCATCAAGCTTAGCTCCGAACTCGTCTGCGTAATCGACAAGTTTATCCATTCGCGCATATTTCATTTCGTGTTTACAATTTTGACACAGCTCCGGTATAGGGGCCTTATAGGTCATTGCTTCTCTTAATTTTATATACGCAGGACTGTTCCAGAATTTTAAAAACTGTTTATCCGAAATTGATGCCTCTATCGGTAAGGTGCAACAAGCCCTTGCAGTACCGTCAGAATTAAGATATGAAACGGTCCATGGTGCCGTACAGAAAGGAATACACATTTTCCCCCTACTCAATAATCTTCTTGCGAATTCAGAACGCAACCTTAACAGAATCTTCGCGTATCTTATATAAACATCGTTGTCTTCTTCATTAATCTTATCAGTCTTATCAGTCTTTCTATCTCTGATATACCTTTCTATGCTCACAGGATAATACTCGAAATTTTCTATCACTTTTAATTCATTTTCTATTTCTTTTATATCACGAATATAAGGTGATTTTGGATATTCAGTGCGTTCTAAAAGGCCATATAACTCTTTTTTATTTCTTGGAACGCTGCCTCCATCGACGAACCATTCTTCAGTTAAATTATTAACAATAAGAATTTCATTTCCATTGGTTATATTGTTTATGGTTTTAATTTGTTCTTTAAATAAATCATAATCAGACGTTGCAAGTTCCAAAAACGTTAAACGGTCATAAAGCCATATGGGATTAAACACGACTTCCTTAACACCCAAATTCACTCCGAGTTTTACTATGTCTACCAATTCGTCGACATTTAATCTTGATACAACAACGTTAAAAGTAATGCTCTTCTCAGGATATTTAGATCTAATCAATTTTATATTATCGACAATTCTCTCATATTTAGCGCCGGCCCTTAATGATTCAAATGTCCTTTTATTCGCGCCGTCAAAACTGACTACAATTTTGTCAATATGTTCTAATAATGAAAGTCTTTTATCGATGAGAGAGCCATTGGTTATTATTTCGACACTATTCCATTGATGCAGTCCATATTTCTTAGATATTCCGGCAAGAACATCTAAATATGGATATAAAAGAGGTTCACCTGTTCCTCCAAAACTGATTCTTTTTACATAGGGAAATATATCTTGAACACCCTTTATATTTGAAAAATGTGCTGGTAATGTTTTTACCCCGCTTGAGTGGGCTGTACACATTTTACACCTGAAATTACAAAGATTGCTTGTGTCAATTAATAATGTTTCCGGATATGAAAAAACTTTGGTTTTGCCCAATAGCATTTCCAAAAGATTAATTTCATAAATCATTCCTATAAAACTATCCAAATTAGACGGAAATAAAAAATCATTATTGTTAGAATCTTTTTGATCATGCTTTACTTTTTTAAATAAACGTATTCCAAGATCTTTTATAATATCTTCCAAATAGTGTATTTTATCTGCCCAGTGTTGAACCTCAGCAAGGCCTGTATCAGATTTTTTTGAATTGTTTTCAGAGAGATTGGAGAAGATTTCATCAACATGAATGTAATGGTTATTTACAATATGTTTGTTTCTTAATATATCTGACAGCTTATTTCGAATCCCTTTAAAATCGATATCCAACTTCAGGTCGTCTTGCTTTTCTATATTTTCAATATAAGATAGCACAAGCCTTATGGAACTTATTAATCTTGTTCTTGACATGGAACCCAGAGAATACATTTTTTTTATTTTTTCCATTTTACGTTTCGTGTCGGTTGTCACCATCGCTCAAAGCAGGCTGAGAGACCTTTGCAAAACGCCCCTTTTTGCTCAATTTCTGTGTCAGGCTCAAATTTTAATCCTCGAAATACTCAATGTATTCATTTGGTTAAAATTATCGCCTTTCTTGAACTTGAACAAAAATTGACATTTTTCAAAGGTCTCGCTGATTTTCTTTCAGGAACAAAAATTGTTCCATAACCAGACAATCCATCTCGGTTGTCATAAAACATTTGTATGCATCATCCGGATTACAGACAATAGGTTCACCACGTACATTGAAGCTGGTGTTTACCAGCATACCGTACCCGGTTTCCTGTTTGAAGGCATTTATCAAGTTCCAGAACCTGTGATTTGTATTTTTATTTACCGTTTGAATCCGGGCAGAATAATCTACATGGGTTACTGCCGGAATATCAGACCGCAAATGATACAGCTTTTCAAACAAATCCAGATGGTGATAATTTTCAGGCAAAGGGTTTCTGTGCTTTTTCTGTACCGGCGCTACGAGAAGCATGTATGGCGAATGAAAATCGATCTCAAAATACTCTCGCGTATCCTCTTCTAAAACTGACGGGGCAAACGGTCTAAATCCTTCTCTGTATTTGATTTTCAGATTCAACCTTTTTTGCATTTCAGGGTGACGGGGATCCCCCAAAATACTCCTGTTTCCTAAAGCCCTTGGGCCGTATTCCATACGTCCTTGAAACCAGCCTACAATTTTTCCTTGCGCCAAAAGTTCTGCGACATATTTGCACAATTCGTCGAAGTTGGAGTAGTATTTAAAAGGAGTCTGATATTTTCGGGCTATCCGGACAACATCAACCGAAGAAAATTCAGGACCGAGATATGCTCCCTCCATGGAATCTTGATCCGGTATAATCTCCCGATTTTTCTCCTTTCCAATGTGCCAGGCGGCATAAGCCGCCCCCAATGCGCCTCCCGCGTCCCCGGCGGCCGGCTGAATCCAAATATCTTCAAAAATATTTCTTCGAATAAGTTTGCCGTTGGCTACGCAGTTTAGCGCTACTCCACCGGCCATCACCAGGCGATTACTGGATGTTATCTCTTTGGCAGTTTTAGCCAAACGAAGGAGTATCTCTTCTGTAACTTGCTGGATGGCCAGTGCAAGATTCATATCCGGTTGTGTCAACTCACTTTCTAATTCTCTTCTATGAATACCGAATAACCGTTTCCAAAGCGCATCGTTGCACATGGTCAGGCCCGTAGCATAATCGAAATAATTCATATTGAGCAGGAAAGAACCATCTTCCCTGACATCGACCAGCTCTTCAAGAATTACCCGTTTCCATTTTTTTACCTCGTCAGAATCAGGGTTGCCATATGGAGAGAGACCCATCAATTTATATTCTCCACTGTTTACCTTGAATCCGCAGTAGTAGGTGAACGCTGAATACAGAAGGCCAAGCGAGTGTGGAAAATCCAGTTCACGCAGGATATCGATTTTATTTATTTTGCCATGGCCGATTGTGGTTGTGGCCCATTCACCCACTCCGTCAACCGTGAGAATTGCCGCTTCATCGAAGGGT
Source organism: Desulfobacteraceae bacterium Eth-SRB2 (assembly GCA_004193595.1). Classification (GTDB taxonomy): domain Bacteria; phylum Desulfobacterota; class Desulfobacteria; order Desulfobacterales; family UBA11574; genus S5133MH16. The sequence goes on along the minus strand of RPGQ01000002.1, from coordinate 98,804 downwards.
GAAGGGTAAAAAGCACTGGCCGCATGAGAGAGATGGTGTTCGGGAAACAGGATTTTGGGCTTGCCCGTCCCAATTTCAGAGAGTTCCTCCCGAAGCATCTTTCTCATAAACAACTTTTCTTTGATCCAAACCGGCATTGCCAGAAGAAAGCTTTTTAGTCCTCTTGGAGCGAACGCGTGGTAGGTTTCGAGTAATCTTTCAAACTTGAGATAAGGCTTGTCGTAAAATGCGACAGCTTCAACACTGTCCAATTCTAACCCCGCCTCCTCTAAAACATACCTGGCAGCATTTACGGGAAAGGACGAATCGTGCTTTTTTCTGGTAAACCTTTCCTCTTGCGCAGCGGCGATAATCTTTCCGTCGACTAAAATGGCGGCGGCGCTGTCGTGATAATAAGCCGACAAACCCAAAATGGCTTCGGCCATAAAGTTCTCCTGTTAAAATATTGTATAGATAAATGGAGCAATTGCTGAGCCACTGGTAAAAACGATCAAAGCGCCGAATAAAAGCAACATAATAATGACAGGTAGCAGCCAATACTTTTTCCTGACTTTGAAATATCCCCACAAATCACGCAAAAACTCCATATTTGATATTCCTCAATAAGGTCTCTCGAGATCTTCAGATTGAAATTCGTGTTCTCTGATTTTGAACACAGTCGATTTATCTTGTTTCCATTTTTTTAATTGCAAAGGGTCCTTGGCAATTGATCGCAGCATAAAACCTAATGGGGTGACAAATACGTAGTAAATTACCGTTAATAAAATTTTTGACATTACAGACCCTAATAAGTCGGAGATGAAGAACAATGCTCTTGCCGGATAATGGTATATCGCGGGGATGATCATATTGACGAATAAAAGCACGAGCGATAAAAGTATGAGCGGTTGAACTTGAAAAAAATAGCCCGCGAAAAGGCAAACGAATGATATGACCATCCCTGCGTCTTTTACTTTTTCCCTGGTCATCTTTTGATGAGATATATTCTTACTGGCGTTTAAAGTCGAAAAATCCATATACTATAATTTATTTAGGCACTTCATCGATAACCAAATCGAAAAGCGCCAATCCCAAAAGGCGCGCGTCGGGCGAAATACCTAACGTATTCGGTGATTGCCGTTCGCTGAATTCGAACATAATTTCAGAAGGCTTATCAGCTGCGATCAATGACGGAGCTATCAACGCCTGATATGTTGTCATAGATTTGCCGAAAAGTGACCAACAGGCAATCTTTTTTCCGTTAAAATATATGTTGACAGATTGGTTGGTCCCAAGTTTCTCGGGCGCAAAGGGAACAGCTCGTAGTTTCATAATGAGTTGTTTTTCTGTTTGCGGCAATTGCAGGTGGATGCCGGCCTTCTCGGCTATGGTCCAGGAAATGTCCATGGCAGGTTTTGCGATACCATAGGTAAGAGATCCCTGACCCATACCCCTGCCGTCAAAAGTAAAAATTTTACCCCATTGATAATCGGGCACTTCAGGCAAAACATTGCGGATAACGTTTACGAGAAGATTCGCAACAATTTCGTGGGCAGCTGCATTAAAGTGCCCATCAATATAAGGGATAACTTTATCCGGGCATTCTTCAAAAGTATCAATAAATGTAAGCAGGGGAACATTGTAGGGACGTAATACAGCGGCAATTCTCTGTCCCGGATAGTGTCTGTTTACAGGGAAAGGAAACCTGTTTCGCCACTTGGCGTATTTAGGCGAAAGCTCGAGTTCTCCCGGAAATACAAGAACAATTATTGGTATTCTTGCCTTTTCAGCGATTACATATATTTGCTTTATGGCATGATCCGTTGCTTCCCATCCATCACGTATAAACGGCAGTTGGTATTTTGGTTCGGCAAAAGTATTCAAGAGAATAGACGCCAGGGCGGAATATAACGGTGAATCATAAAGTGACACTGTTGGCAAACCAAATTCGGTCAATTTACTTTGTATATGAGAAAGCCAGGAATCGCTGCTTCCTGCATATGGTTTTCCACTAATTTTTGATGTTAGATGCCGAATTCGGACATCGAAAAAACGAAACAAAACAAGATGGCGACGCAACCATGCTGTTGTCGGACTGGTGTAGGTGATCGTTCGGTATTGCGTTTTAGGATCGAAATAGGGGCGATACTCGTCCTGCGGACTAGCGATTTTGGCAGCAGTAATGCTGTTGTTGCAGATATCATTCAGTGGAAAGACTTGTAGCACGATTAGGTCCGGAGCGTATTTCAGAGCTCTGCCAACCAATGCCAAATACTCCTGTGTTGTGCCATAATCTCCTGCCCCGAAATTAATGACCTCCCACCGATATAAGGAACTGCTTTTTTCCAGCAGATGATTGAGCTTCCGCCAATATATATCCTCGAGATTCACTTGAGTGGCTTCGGAAAGCGAGTCCCCTAAAATAATAACGCGACGTGTATTCCGGGGTTTTATAACCGGATAATTTACGCCCCTGAAACCTTCCTTGTTAAACTCTAAAAGCCATGGTTTCTTATCGCCTTGTATATTATAAGAAGAACATTCCTTCCGATTAGTCCATCCCAATTCGGAATCATATTTCCTGTAGGGGTTCTTGAAATAAGGGGGATCAATGAATCTTATCGTTAGTTCCCCAACAAAAAAGCATAATATAACCGTTAGAAAAACTAAAAATATGTTTTTAGCCACGTGACCTTACCCATAGTATGGAACGGCTTTTAATGCAGTTTTTCATCGAGACCTTTGCAAAACGCCCCCTTTTGCCCAATTCCGGCGTCAGGCTCAAATTTTAATCCTCAAAATACTCAATGTATGGATGCCTGTCCCGATGTGTTTTTCATCGGGGTGGTATAAATTTTCGCCTTCCTTGGCCTTGAACAAAATTGAACGTTTTTCAAAAGTCTCTCATCCTGTAAAAATTTATGGTTTCGTAAAAAGTTGTTCGAAATAGCGGTTAAATCCCAAAAGCCGCGGCGTAATTCACAAGGACGACTCCGGCATCAGATTGCGTTGCGGGATTAACCAGGGGCGTTTTTTCAACGTGGAGCGTAAGGTCTTTTCTTCCATCGACCTCTATGACTTCAGCAAAGAGGATTGAGTCACTTTGCCAAACGTCATAGGAAAATAGCCTTTTTCCCCGGTGGTAAATGCATACATTGTAGCCTCCTGATGTGCTTTCGGCAACATAAAGGCGGAGCAGCACGAGGATATTCAAGCCTTTCGTGGATATACGGATTTCTCCTTTTCGTGAGTTGAGCGCAAGGGCTCTGAGGCTGTTTGAATGCTTTTGATAAGACCAATCTTCCGTTGTAAATGCTTCGGCGATGGTAACCGGATCATCATTTTCTATGGATGGCAGCAAAGAGGAGCTATCAATAAGTATTTTGCTCAAATCCTCTGCAAAGCAGTAGTATACCCCATTATGCAGCACACTTTTTCGGTTGAATGATCCGTGTTCTTCCTTGTTTGGCCATTTTTCTTCACCTATGAATGTTTTCTTTTTAAGAATCGACCTTACGGGCGCTCCAAATATATTCGATAGACCAATTCTGTATTCCAGGCTTCTCTCTGATTCAGGCAGCTCTTTTATAAGTCCGGCAACCTTTTGGGCAAGAGCTTCAATTTCCTCATTGCCGGGAACTTTGAATCCCAGCCCGCGGTCCTTTTCAGACATTACTTTAAATGCCTTTTTCCCTCTTATGATCAATGAGTCCGCGATAATGCGAGACAGTTTTTGTTCGCTTGTCTTTTGAGCCTTGATCCAATCCTGTTCAAGTTTGCCCATGCAGCTTTCGGGCTTGAGTTCAAGCTCCAGAATGTGGGCTTTTCGGCTCATCTCCCCAAGCAACTCATCCAAAGGTATCCGCTGGTTTTCAATCATTCCGAAGAGGGTTTCGGGCCTGCTTCCGGGATAAGGTTCGGCAAAGGTTCTAAGGATCCCCGACGAATTAAGCTCTTTTTCGAAAGGGGTGAAATCATCTTCGCGGTTCGTACGAAAACCGTAGAAGCATGCTTTTCTGAGGCACGGTTCATTTTCCACGAAAAGAAGCGCGTTCGGCGCGAGGACTCTTATCATCTCGTCAAGTACTTTTTTCCAGCGGAGGGTATGATGTAAGGCTGAGCAGATAAAGACAAAATCAAAGGTTGCATCTTCGAAAGGAAGATCGTGAAAATCTCCTGCTACACGCCTGACATCTCCGTTTTTTCCGGTCCCGTCAGCTATCTTGTGGCCGAGTTCCAGCGTTTTTGCCGAAATGTCGAAGAGAGTGACCTTGGGGCCGAGTTTCGCAAGCCGGTAACCCGTGGTATGGGCATAGCTTGCGACTTCAAGGATTCTGAGATCTTCAATCGCGTTCCAGAGGTCATGTTTCTTCAGAACATCGCAAACAAGTTTGAAGTGCTGTTCGCTGACGCTCTCGATAGAGGGATCAATAGTGATATTGTGCCACGCGAATTCTCCGATGAGAGGCCTGTACTTGTCTATTCTCCCGGCTTCTTTTTCGTGTCTGTCAGGCGTTTCTGCGACAAATTTATACGGGAGAATGATTCCTTCATTTCGATGTTTCCGCGGCATAGTTGTTCTAAATCTTTTGGCGCTCTTAATCTTTAAACCTATGCGTCTCCAAAGCGCCCCTATGCCTTCACTTCGTAAAATCTGGATACTTCGCGTAAGGTATCTTTGTAATGTTGACATTCTCAAAATATGTGGTACATCAATCCCGAGTTCAAGGTTCAAGGTTCAAGGTTCCACGGTTCAAGGTTAGCAGCTCTCTAACCTTGATGGTCTCGTAAAAAGTCGAAATATACACAATTTTGTCATTCCCGCGCAGGCGGGAATCCAGTCTTTTCAACTGCTTAGCCTTTTATGGATTCCCGCCTGCGCAGGAATGACAGACTTTCTGCGAATGCATAAACCGTGAACCGTGGAACCGTGAACCTTATCTGGATGCGTGCAGGACTGAACGTACAAAAGGAAATCCCGCAGGCTTAAGGGTGCCGCTGTGAGTGCCGACCGTCAGGACGCTTTTGAACCCAAATTTTTTGAGTAACTGTTCGAGAAACAGCTTGTTGGGCAACCACCAGGAAATCTCATCATTGTTGAGGTCATCTCCACCGACATAAATCAAGACCGGTGTGCCATCAGGCGCATCCGGAATCACCTGTGACAGTATCAGGGTGCCGTCGCAAAGTGGAGTTACGGCGGCTAATGCCTGCAGCGGATTCAACGTATGCAACAAAATGTCTCCCATGAAAACAAGATCAAAGCGGGTGCCCGCAAGCTTGTCCGAAAGATCATATACGGTTGACAAACATCTCTCGACCCTGGAATTTAGAAGTTTTTGGCAGAATTCGAACGGCCCTTTGAGCAAGTAAAAGTACAGATCTTTAGCACTGTATCTTGTCCGGGCTTCATCCAGTCGGGTCATCGTTTTCATCATCTTTTCAATTTTTCGCAATAGTTGTTCGGTGTTCTGTCCGGGAAATCGGTCCAGCGATTCCAGAGAGGGAATTTCTACGGAGGTGACCCGCGCCCCGCGTTTCTCGAACTCGAAAGCAAAATAACCGGTTGCGGAACCAACGTCCAAAACGGTCATGCCCTGCATATTTTCCGGAAAATGAAATGATGAGATCGTGGCTCGGAAATCGTACTGCCCAGGAGTAATAAGGCCATTGGGTAGTTCAACGGTGTGATACCAATAGTAATTGCTCAGGTCTCCAAAACCAAGCTGAAGAGCCCCTTCATTAAATGCCTTGGTTGCCTGCAAAAATTCCTCTGCGATAGATTTTTGTTGATTAATCATGATGGTTTCGTAAAAAGTAAATTTTACGTCCTCTTGTCATTCTTGTGAAATACCAAGTCATCAAAACTAAACCTTTTTCAAAATTCTCTTATTATCATCTGTAGTTACGAAGTATTATTCCATTCTTCAGATCCGCTTCCACCATCATCTTGACAAGCTCTTCGAATCTTACCGTGGGTTTCCAGCCCAGTTTCTTTTTCCCTTTGCTGTAATCTCCCATGAGCAATTGCACCTCGGCCGGACGAAAAAATCTTTCGTCAATAACCACGTGGTCCTTCCAGTCAAGACCGGCGTAACTGAAAGCCAGGTCTACAAATTCTTTCACGGAATGGGTTTCGTTGGTTGCGATTACATAATCATCCGGTTCATTCTGTTGAAGCATGAGCCACATCGCTTTAACGTAATCTCCGGAAAAACCCCAGTCTCTCTTTGCTTCCAGGTTTCCCAGGCGCAATTCATTTTCTATACCCATTTTGATTCTTGCAACGGTACTGGTTATTTTCCGTGTGACAAATTCAAAACCTCGACGGGGAGACTCATGATTAAACAATATGCCGTTACAGGCGAACAGGCCATAAGACTCACGGTAATTTCTTGCCAAATCAAAGCCCGCAACCTTAGAGATTCCATAAGGCGAACGAGGATGGAAAGGGGTATCCTCATTTTGTGGAGTCCCTTTTGCCTTTCCGAACATCTCGCTGGATGCCGCAAAATAAAACCTGCACTCAGGCGCCTTTTTTTCTACAGCGGATAAAAGAAAAAGAGTCCCATTGATATTGGTATTAAGTGTGGAAAACGCATCCTCAAAAGAGTAACTGACAAAACTCTGGGCGGCCAGATGGTAGCATTCATCCGGTCTAACTTTCTCTACCACATTAAATATGCTGGCGTAACTTTCCAAAGAGGCTGCGTGCAGCGTAACCCTATCCAAAATATGCTTAATCCGCCAGAATCTGTTCGCCGGGTCTTCAAGAGCAACCCTGCGGACAATACTGTGAACCTCATAGCCCTTGCTCAATAATAGCTCCGCCAAATAGGATCCATCCTGTCCGGTAATTCCAGTAATCAAAGCACGTTTCATGATTATTCCTTCTTCAAATTGACGGTTTCGTAAAAAGTGGATTCCGTGTATGTGTCATTTGGAACCCTTGGCCCAGCATGATTATTATAAGGGATTGCTCCTTCGTATTTGAGGGAAGTACAAAGGTCTCAAAAGTTCAGTTCTAAACCTGTTGTGATATGGGCTTAAACCCGATCACCCGTCCGCCTCCTGTTATTAGGCTCTGGGCTGCCTTTATGTTTTGCTTTGCCACAATCAAGTTGCCCTTTTCAGAGACCCTCGTCCAACAGTTTATTGCATGGTTGAAATCTCCCTGTAAAATGTGACACACGGCTTGGCCCATGAGTCCGTCGTGGCATTGAAAATCCTTGTCAATCGCTTCATATGCTTTCTTTGCTTTTTTCAGCCGGCCGCGAAGCAAAAATGTATTGGCAAGATTCCGGGAAATACGCTTCCGATGGTGTTCGGCCCTGGCCAATGAAGAAGCAAAAAATTCCTCCGTTTGACGATACTCCCTCCTCCTGAAAAAAAGTACTCCAAGATTTGCCAGCAACAGCGGATGCTCCTCTTCCTTGAGGGCTACATGTAGAAGAGAGGCCGCAGAACGTAGTCGGAAATCCTCCATTAGATGGACTCCAAAATTATTGAAAAGGGATAGAATGACTTTGGAAGATAAGTTTGCTTTCGAAAAAACATCTTGGGCCTGGAACGACTCATCATATTTTTCAATAGTTAAGAGTTTCTCCCAGCAAAATTCGTATTTCTCTTTTTCCGTGTCGGGAGCCTCAATGGTAAACATTTCAAGTTTCACCGGAGAAAAATTGAAGCCGTATCTTTTTTCTTCAAGGGTTTCCAGAGCGGAGATAATCGTACCGGCAAGGTTCAGATCCTCGATAAATCCTGTTGCATTTTCACTGAACTTCTTGAAGAACGCGGGTCCGTCCATGGTGGAATAAGAAATTTGTTCATGGTGAGGAACGCTTCCGCTCACATGAAACACTTCCCAGTCGTCGGTAATTAGTTTTCCCTCTGAAGACAATTCGTTAAAAAATTGGCTTCCGGGTAACGGGACAAATTTGTTAAAACCGACGAAATGCGGCTCCACATCACGTATAAAGTTGAGGGTAGCATCAAATTCCGATTCTGTTTCGGTGGGGAAACCGACAATTGTGCTTGCAAGAAGCCGTAGGCCGGCTTTATGGACAGCGCGGGCCGTTTCGTAGCCCTGCTTCACGGTAGCTCCTTTGCGTATCAGTTTCAGTAGACGGGGCGAGCCGGTTTCAAAACCGCATTCCACGTGAACGCAGCCGGCATCCTTCATCATTTCAATAAGTTCAGGCGGTGCGGCATTGGCCCGCACAAGGCCGGACCAGATGATCTTTTTGGAAATTCCCGTCTCGACGAATGCGGAACACAGCGCCTCCGCCCGCTCTTTTGTGGTGAAAAAAACGTCTTCCGCAAAGTAGAGGCCTTCAATATTGTAATCATTGATGAGATGTTGTATCTCGGCAACGATGTTTTCCGGGGAGCGGACGCGGACACCCCTGCCAAAAACAGCGGAACCCGCGCAAAAGGCACATTTGTGGAAACATCCCCTCGAGTTGAGGATATGGGTCGCCCGAATTCCTTCGATGCCTCTAATGACCGTATTGTCCGGTCTGAGATAAAATTCCATATCAAAGAGATGACGCGCCGGGAAGGGAAGATCGTCTAAGTTGGAAATCGGAGGTCGCGCCCGGTTAGACAGGGTTTTCCCATTGCTGCGATAAGAGATTCCCAATATTTCCGGAAGAGGTTTCCCCGATGCTATTTCGGGTATCGTCAGTTCTCCTTCTCCCCTTACCACGACATCGATTTCGGGATAGCGGTGGAGCGTATCTTCCGGGAGAACGCTCACGTGAGGTCCTCCCATTACTACCGGCGCGCGGGGAATTTCTTTTTTTGAAATGCGCAATGCCTGGATGGCGTCATTCAGCAAGGGAGTGGTGACGGTAATGCCGACCATATCCGGTTTGAATTCGCCCAGTAACCTCCTGGTGTAGCTGTCAACATCATCTCCTCTCATTAGTGTGGGATTGCGATCAACGATCTGAACAGGGTGTCCATCCTTCTCGAGCATTGCGGCGACATACGCGAGTCCCAGCGCCGGCCACCATCCCATCTGCCTGGCTGGATAAATAAGAGAAATTTTCATTGCCGCAGCTCCGCGGGCAATACGGTAATATTGTGAGAGACCTTTCCAAAGCCTTCAATTTTGTTCGTGGCGTGGACAAACCATGTACCGATCTTTGATCCGGTGTTGTTTGTCCGTGCAAGGGGAAAAGCGCGTTTCATAATTGTTCCTTCTTCAATTTAATATGTTACATTTTTTCCAGAACCGCATGTAATGCTTTCTTAACAGCATCAGGGGTGTAATTCTGTTCAAATAACGTCCTTGAATTTCGGGACAGAGTTTCCCATAACTTTTGATCCTGATAGGCTTTTACCACTTTGTCTGCAAATTGTTCTTCATCCTCGGCAATCAGGACGTTATAACCATCAATCGAACCCATTCCCTCCGCGCCAATAGGCGTGGTAACCACCGGCAGTCCATAGGCCATGCACTGCACTATTTTTCCCTTTATGCCGGCGCCATAGCGCAGAGGACTGACAAAAACTCTGGCCTTTTCAAAATAGGGTGATACATCCTCTACATAACCGGTCACGATAACGCTTGTTGAAGCCAGCGATTTTATATTGTCGGTTGGATGACTTCCAATGATATGCAGATGAATTCCCGGCAGCCTTTGCTGAATTATTGGCAAGATGGTCTTGATAAACCAGACGATTCCATCTTCATTGGGCGGATGAATAAATCCACCAATAAACATCAACCCCTCTCTCTTCTCAAAAGGATTACAGCATGATTCCGGTGAATACACAAGAGAGACCACCGACACCCTGTCTTCCAATCCTTCTTTTTCCAGAATCTCCTTTTCCACAGGACTTACTACCAGTGTTTCATCGGCCTGATTGGCCAAAAAGAGCTCCAGGCTCTTCCATTTTCTTGCAGACTTTTCTGTTTCGAATCGCACGTTTTCATCCGTTTCGATCTTTGCCTTCCGCTCTTCACGGACGAAATGGAGATCCACCGTATCGTAGATAATCCTGGCGCTCGTCTGGGTTTTGGCAGTGTCGATAAATTTGACGGCAATGTTGGGACGGGACAGCAGAATCACATCGATGTACTTCCCGTTATTCTTCAAATACTCTTCGAAGTTTATCTTACCGTAAAGAGTTTCAACGCCCATCCTCTGCAATTCCCGCGTATATCGTTCGTTATAAGCCTTGTTTTGCGGCCAGAAGATTACCTTGTAGCCCAGTTCCATGAAAATCCTGAGGAGGTGAAACATTCTCAGGGAACCTGCATCAACATCAAAGGTAGGCACATAGTGGTCAACCACCAGGACCCTCTTTGAGAAACCTCTTTCCCTGGCTATATAAAGTTCTTCAGGTTCTGTGAAATGTTCGCTTTTCAGGACTTCCTGCCACTTTTCCCTGAACTTTTCGAGATTTACCTGCTGATATTTCTTATGCCCCGGGTTTATGTTTGTGCCTGCCGAAGCGCCTTCATAATGAACCACATGGGCCTCTGGCTGATACATAACCTTGTATCCCTGTTGCCGTGCCGCGAAGCATAGATCGGCATCTTCGTAGTAGGCGGGGGCATATGTTTTGTCGAAGCCTCCCAGATCCAGCCAGAGGGTCTTGCGAATCATGAGACAGGCCCCGGAACAGTAATCAACCTCCTTCAGATAAGAATACTGGGGAAGGTCCGGACTATCCCCACGGCCGTAATTCCACCCCGTTCCATCCTGCCAGACGATATTTCCCGCTTCCTGCAGCCTGCCGTCAGGATAGACCAGCTTGGCGCCCACAATTCCTACTTTCTCATTTCCAAAGGGTCGCAATAGGGCTTCCAGCCATCCGCCGGTAACTTCAGTATCGTTATTGAGGAACAGATAATAGTTGCCCTCTCCGTCTTCCGCTCCCTGATTGCATGCGGTTACAAACCCTTTATTTTCCTGATTTCGAATGATTTGAATCCCTTCCATGGCATCGAGCATCCGGATTGTGTCATTGTCCGACGCGTTATCCACCACGATTAATTTATAAGGGACGGTTGTATTTTCCAGAATGGATTCAAGACACGTGAAGGTGTGCTTACACTGATTATAGACAGGGATGATGATTGCGACATTTTTTTTGTCAAACAGAGGAAAAGACAAAGGGTGCCATTGCTTTTTGGGTTGTCTCACCGGACGTCCGCCCGGGACCACTTTTTTTAAGACCGGTATCCTTACCGCGATTTTCCGACAGAAAACCAAAGCCCCTTCCGTAAATAAGACTACGGGCGCCATGAGGCAAAGATTGTAGAAGCGTCTCCTTCGTGTGTTTTGGGGGAGACATCGTTCTATAATCCTTCGGTACCGCGTGACCAAACGCCAGGCAAGCGAACTTTGTATTTCATTTAATAACTGATCTTGCCGGGCCAGCCTCTCATTCAGTTCGCTTTTTTCCTGCATCAACCCGGTTATGTACTCATTCAGCCGAACATATTCCGCTTCAAAGATCCGGCGTATTTCTGCTTTTTCTGCTTGAAATTCTGCTTCAAATCCGGCAAGTTTTCCCTTGAGAAAGGCCAGATTCACCTCGGTGCTTTTTAGCTTTTCTTCTAAGGCGACAGCCTTTTTCTTTTCGGATTCCAGTGCATCTTCAAGACCTTTTTTCCAGCCCGCAACAGAAGCTGGATGGGCTTTGACAATGAACTGGTAAGTCTGGTATTCGGGGTTGACCTTTTCGATGTAAGCAGTGACATCCCGTGGGTAACTGTCCCAGGGGGTTTTCATTTCAGTGTCCCTTGGATGTATGATGACACGCTCCAGTTGGGAAATTATATAACCGGTTTCATCAAGGAGAAAAGACAGACTGTCCTTGTCAAAAAAACGGAGGTGAGTTCTGTCCAGCAGCCCTTCGCCCCGGTATTCCCATTTACCATCCAGCAGTTCCAATGCTACGGAACCATGGGCTCCGTTGGGTATGGAAAAAAGAATGCAGCCTGTCTCGGTGAGAAAACAGCGCAATTTTTCGAGAAGGGAGCGTGGATCTTTCAGGTGTTCCAGGATGTCAGCCATGATAACCACATCAAAGCGTCTATCACCCAGGGTCTTAGCAAAATCAAACAACTCAATGTCTTCAATTAACAGCTCTTCACAATATGGCTTTGCTTTTTCCGCCGCTTTATGATCGACTTCCACGCAAACCACATGGCAACCCAATTCCTCTTTCAGGTGCCGGGTCATATATCCGGTAGCACATCCGATTTCCAACACGTACTTGTCTCTGTCAATGAGTTTCAGTATCTTGGTATGGGAGTTGTTCTCATTGGATAAATCTATCCTGTAATCATACCTTGGCTTATTTTCCGAATATGTTTTCATATTGTAGTTCTTACAGTCCCAGAGTCAACATCCTGTGGATCAGACCGCGCCTTACCTGTTCCCGCCTGGTTTCCAGCCGTGAAAGATGCGGTTTTTTGCAGACCATCCGGGTGTCCTGCCATATATTGCTGCCATCGGTGTACCCGGCGTCAGGATCCCATTGGGTAGATACCTCCAGCACCTCAAGCCGTGCGAAACGTGCCAGGGCGGCAAAACCGTCCGGATAGAACCGCCAGCAATCCACAGGGTATCTATGCTCGAAGCCTCCTGATGGAGCGATAATACAGCACAGCCCCCCGGGCCTTAGAACTCTTGCTATTTCAAGTATGGTAATCCAGAAAAATTCTATATGTTCGAAAGCCTGCCCTGAAATCAAGACATCGGCCGACTCCGATTTTATTTCTCGCCACTTATACGGGTTTTTCAGTATAATATCTACATTTTTCCCGGAAACCATGTCCATTCCGCCATACACCCAGGGGGGTATATCAAAAAACTCTCTATATGATCCATTTATGTCCAGACTTCCAAGGTCCAGAACCCGTAAGGGCACCTTTTTTTTGCCCTCCAGATACCTCTTCCTGAAAGCCAGCATTTTATCCAGGGAACTCTTATGCACTCCAATCACCCTCCTGAAAAAAACCAACCTGTATATCCGGAATAGAAAATATTCCGGCATGTGTTCTGACCGGAATACTTTTGAATATCACGGCATCGTGCAGGTGATGGCATTGCACATTTTCATTTGACGTGCCGTTTGCTATAGCTGCCGACAATGAGTAATCTCCCTCCTGAAGATTGGGCCACTCATCAATTCTAAATGTTATCACATAACTCTGCCCACCTGACAACGCGGGGAGGTCCTGTTTGATTAAGGCCGTATTATCGCTAAGTATCTCGCGACCCAGGCGATCCTTTACTATGAAGCCGGCCACGGGGTTTGCAATGTCTTCACGAGCCTGCAGCACCATGCCAATCTCACATGCCTGCCCGGAATACACGATTCCATTATGAAACCCTCGAGAGACGAGACGCACTGTCTTTATGATAACCCTTCGGTCTCCAAACTGTCTTATATTGTCCCCTATGGCTGGAAACCCATTCATGTCAAAGTTGCCGGCGGAATCCACAGATTTGTCCGAGACAACCGTTTTAAGCCCAACATCCTCCTCGTTCATAAATTGAAAATATTTTTCCGAGACAAACTTCGGAAGACCATCCATTTGGACCCTTCCTGATTCGATCCAGATGATTCGAGTGCACAATTCAGTTGCGGCAATCGTATCATGTGTTACAAAAATCACAGTACCTGATTGGCAGAACTTCCTGATCTTCGCCATGCACTTTTGTTGAAAGCGAACATCGCCGACGGCCAGTGTCTCATCCACGAGCAGAATATCGGGTGAAACATTGACCGCTGTGGCAAATGCAAGCCGTACATACATGCCGCTGGAATAGGTCTTTACCGGTTGCTCAATGAAATTGCCGATATCGGCAAAGTCAGCAATCTCATCGTATCTCGAATCTATTTCCGCCCGGGTAATCCCCATGATGGCGGCATTCATATAGATGTTTTCACGACCCGTAAACTCGGGATTGAACCCAGCGCCTAACTCCAATAAAGCTGCCGTCCGGCCATTTATCATCACTTCGCCTTCGGTTGGATTCAATGTGCCGCAGATGAGTTGCAACAGCGTTGACTTCCCGGATCCGTTGGATCCAATTATTCCGACCGTCTCCCCTTTTCTGATTTCGAAAAACACGTCCCTGAGGGCCCAAAACTCCCGGTAAAACCGTTTTCTCCCGCGCCAGAAGGATTGCTTCAGACGGTCCACCGGCCTGTCATAAATCTGATAGCACTTGCCCAATTTTTTGGCCTGAATTGCCAAATCAAAACTCATAGAACCTATCTCCGCTTCGCTACGAGATGCTTCGCAGATCACTTCGTTTAACGCCGCTCCTTACCACTCTTTGCTATTAAATGACATCCGCAAAGGCTTTTTTACTTTTCATAAACCATACAAAACCAAAAATCAATACCAGCAGGGAAAAGGCCAGGCCGCCAAAAAACCAGGGCCAATCCGGCATCACCCCCCACAGCACAACCTTGCGGGCATCTTCTACAAATATGGCAATCGGATTTATCTTGCTGAAAAAACGGTACTGTTCCGGTATGGCGCTGATCGGATAAAAAATCGGGGTCAGAAAGAATAGCATCATGGTCAAGATTCCAATGGTGGCTCCCACATCTCGCACAAACACTCCGAGAGAGGCCAGAAAGTAGCCACACCCCAAGCTGAACATCATCATAGGCAGCCAGACGAGCGGAAGCAGGAGCACGGTCCAGTGGATGAAATGATTGACCATAAGGATGCCGACCAACAGCACAACCAGACTGAAAGCGGCATTTATCAAACCACTCAAAAACCTCACCAGGGGAAGAACCTCAAGAGGAAAAACCACCTTCTTGACATAATTTGCATTGGCCAGTACCAGTGAAGGGGCCGAATTGGCCATTTCGGAAAAAAAGCTGAAAGTTATCAATCCCATGAACAGGGCAAGGGCAAAAACGGCCTTGCTTTCATCAGGGTCCATGCCCCACCTGGCTTTGAAGATTACGGAAAAGACATAGGTGTAAACGCACAGCATAATCAGAGGCTGAATGAACGACCATCCCAACCCAACAAAAGACCCTTTATAGCGCCCCACAACCTCCCGCCAGGTCAACTGCCCGATTAAATTCCGGTATTTCCAGAGATGGACAACAATAAGGAGGGGATTGAAAAACCTTATAACACTCTCTCCACCGGGTGATATTTTTGTGATTACAGAATTCACTTTTTCAGTAATATTTTCCATGATCATGCCTTGTCTCGCCTGGCAGCCCAATTGAGTCACCATGCAGGGAGAGAGCCCCTTCATAACTACCTGAGACCTCTGTGAGACACCGCTATGAAATACGTTTCAGAAAGCCTTTTGGATTATAGGTAAGGAGATATCGCTCCCTCGAGGAGTCAATTGCAAAGTGGGAATTGTGACTCAGAAACTCTTCAATAGCGGCAAGGGGGCCTTTTTCCTCAAAGCCGAGACTGTCTCCGTGATGGTAAAGATCAACGATGCCATCTTCAATAATGAAATAACTATTAATACTGACAAATTTTGAGTAATTCTCCAAGTCTTCCAAAACCTGGGGCATGCGATGATCCCCATCCTGAATTACCATAACCGTTTTATTTTTGCACCGTTCTTCAACGGCCGATAATATTTCAGGATCCGAGCTGTTTCCGGTTAATGCGGTGACACGCTCGTGTTCCAGATCATAAACAGAACGGTCCATATCGATTGATACGACCTCCCCTTTCCCTAAAATGCCCATTATGTCTGCGAAATATTTGGTGCTCCCTCCGTATCTGCTGCCGATTTCGATGACCACATGAGGTTGAACCTCATATAAGATTTCCTGGTAGATCCAGGCATCCAGAACATTTTTTAAAATAGGGATGCCCATCCATGTTACCTGGTCGAATACAATCTCCTTTTGATGGTAAATCAACCAGTCGCGAAGCATCATGCGGTATTTATCCTGATAATCAGATCTGCGCAATGGTTTTTGATAAGATATTTTGCTGATGCCCCAATTAAGCATCTTTAAGCACCAACCCTTTATTTTTTCTTTAAACATCTGCTATTTTCTCTTTTTCCTATTTTTCTTTTGGGTTAACCTTATGCGGTTTGATATTTATAGACCCAGTTTTCTTAAAGTCGTAATATTTAATTTTTTCTATGGCGACATGGTTCCCCTTATCGGCTGCCTGCTGGTAAAGCTGTAAGGCTTTGTCTTCATCTTTAGCCAGCCCTCCCTTGCCCTGTTCATACATTGAAGCCAGGTGTATAATGCCATCAGCATACCCCTGCGAAGCAGATTTTTCATACCATTTTCCGGCTTCAATCAGATCTTTCTTTAAACCGCCTTGCCCATTGTAATACATGACACCCATTGAATCTTGTGCCCCGGCATTTCCTTGATTGGCTGATTTTTTAAAATATTCAAACGCTTGCTTCATATCTTGTTGAACACTTCCACTCCCTAAATAATAGATAACTCCACAAAAAAACTGCCCGACATCTGTCCCTATTTCAGCAGATTCTTTAAACAGTTCGAAGGCTTGATCCACATCCTTTTTAACTCCCCAAAGTCCGTGGAAATAGATCACACCCAGTCGATTCATTGCATGGGCGTTTTTGTTTTTAGCTGCCACCCGGTACCACTTTACGGCCTCGCCTGAGTTTTTTTGCACCCCTTGTTCGCCATGCTCATACATAAGCCCCAATTTAAAGGCCGCCGGAGCGATCCCTTTTTCGGCCATGGTTCGAAGCTGTTTTAAGTCCACAGGTTTTTCTTGGGCAAAACCCACTCCGAATACCACAGAAAAGATTAAAAAACTCATAATAATCAAACACGTCTTTTTTTTATCATTCCATTTAATCAAGTTTCACCTCCATCTAACATCCCACCCCGCCTCTCCCTTCAAAGCCTCGGAGAGGTAGGGTAAGCAAATTCCGTTGCGACCATGTCAACAGATCAAGTTTAAAATATTTTCTTGCATTTTATGACTAGCTCTGGCAATTAAACAAGCTGGCAGTTGGAGCCATTTAGCAACACCATACTTTTATGGAGGAAATAATGAAACGTATTTTGGTTTTCAGTATGTTTATTGCTATCGTTATATTGCCATTCCTTGAGTTTGGTGCTTCAGATGTTTTGGCCGTCGAAAAAACGGCTCAAGACTACTTCAATGAGGGCACCTCCTTTGCTCAAAAGGGAATGTTAGAGAAAGCCGAAGAAGCCTTTGAATCGGCCATTACACTAGATCCCGGTTTCGCCGGCAGGGCTTATTTTAACCTTGGCACGGCCTATGCCCAGGGAAAAAACCTGCAAAAAGCCATACACTTTTATGAAAAAGCCCTTCAATTTAACCCAGAGGGTATTATAATTCATATGAATCTTGCCAACGCTTATCTTTCCATGGGGTCTCTGGATAAAGCGGTTTCTACTTATAACACGATTGTCGAACTTGATCCCAAAGCTGCCTGGCCCCATTACAACCTGGCAAACATCTATCTTCAACATAAAATGTATCCTGAGGCCGTTGTGTCTTTCAAAAAAGCTATTAGCATAAATCCCTCTAAATTCAGAAATGTCCATCTTCAACTGGGTTTTGCCTACCAAATGTTAAACAACTATCCGGATGCCGTGGCAGAATACGAAAAAGCTCTTGCCAAAAACCCCGAAAATTATAAGGCCTATTATAATATGGGATTATCCTATTATCATATGAAGGATCTGGATAAGGCCATCGGGGCCTATCAAAATGCTGTCAAATACAGTCCCAACTATGCTGAAGCCATAACCAATCTGGGCTTGGCCTATTTTTACAAGAAAGAATACGTTCTTGCAAAGAATGCGTTTAATAAGGCATTATCCATAAAACCCGATCTCGGGGAGGCGCTTTTCGGGATGGCCCTTGTATCCAGAGAACAGGAAGAATATGAAACCGCGTTAGAATACACTCAAAAGGCCATGAAAACCGGTAAAAATGTCAGTCAGGATTTTATAAAGGAACTTAAAGAAAAATTGGAAAAGAAATCGCCGCCAACGCATGGAAAAGGGAAATAATCAACATCATTTATGGCTATCGAAAGGTGATCCTTTACTGACAGGAAGATCCAAAAACCACACCCCCTTTTCTAAAACCCAGTTTTCCTGAATTTGTGCATTAGGGATTAAAAAACCCATACTCCGGATATCGAATTGAACGGTTGCCTTGGCCCGTCTTTCATCCGGAAATATCTGAAGATCTGCAATATTAAATTTTTCTATGAACTGGTGCGATTGGCGTAAATGTTGTTTTCTGGTGACATGCTTTTTATAATTCGATGCCGCTATATCATAGATCAGATCCCAGTCACCGTTGACCCTGGCCTGCCAGGCAGCAGACACTCTCTGACGCAATGTATGTTTTGGGTCAGGGCTTGCGGTCAAATGGACGCAACCGCTGCCTATAATAAGCAGGTGAATCATCACCAACACAGCCAGTGGTTTCAGCTGATTTTTATTTTTCACCATCCCATTACCCTTAGGGTTTTGTCTCAAAAGTCCCTCCGGTCTCCTTCATTTTCTTCGTGAACTCTTCCGGTGAAAGTTTGGTATACTCCTTGAATTTTTCCATCATCCTGGCGTGCTTCTTTTCCGCCCCATTTCTCTTGCTCAATTCCTGCTTCTTTTTCTCAAATTCTGTTTCAGGAAGCGTAAATTCCGGGTATATATAAATCTTATCGGATAACTCTTCAAGAGAGCTTTTAATATTCTTAATTTTTTTAGATTCGTCCACCCAGATCTTTACAACACCCAGATGTTTTCCACCCACACTATTTTTAAACACCATGGTATCATTTATTCGATTCGGTTCCAGCGTGTTATAGTAGGCATGACCGACAATCGCAATATCAATGCCGGAAATTTTTTGTGCCAGGTCTGCGGTATTTTCCCATCCTGAATGAGACAGCAATAAAACTAGATCCACATCTTTTTTGATATCCGGCAGCAAACGCTTTAAGGCATCCAGCGGGCTTTCTACTGATATGGCATCTTTTTTTAACTGAACCTCGTCAACCAGGCTCGGAGAAACAACCCCCAGCACCGCGATTTTAAGTCTATTATAGGTTTTGATGATAAACGGTTGATAAATGGTGTTTCCATCTTTAATAAGGTTTGAACTTAAAAATTCGTGCTTAAATCCGGGGTAAATTGCTGACAGGTAATCTATTCCAAAGGAAAGCTCGCCGTCCGCAACATTGAGGGCGTCATAATCCATCATTCTTAAGGCTCTGGCGGTGGTTTCGGATCTGAGTTCACCCAGTTTTCGGCGCCAGAAAAAGTCGCCTGCATCAACCAACAACACGTTTGGGAAGCTCTTTCTCATATCTCTAATCAAGCTGGCCCGCCGGGCCAATCCGCCTAAGGCATTACCCCCTCAGCCGGAACACTTGATGCCGCCACGACCGTCGGAAGTATACAGGATAACCAGATCGGGCGGAGCTTCTTTTGCATCCAGGTGGGTGGGAGAAGTAAAAACCGAAACCATAAGCAATACAAAGAGAAGACCCCAAAAGCATTTGATGTTTTTACCGGAAATCATATTTAATTGTTCCTTTTCCTTACCCATATATAGCAGACAACAACATCGGGTTAATCAGGAATGGCCGGATATAATGCGGAACCACTTAATACGTCCACATCCCCGCCCCCGTAAAGAAAAAGCCCCATTAACCCGTCGCCGGAAGCACTCAGTTTCACCCATGCAATTTGATCCATGATTGATGTGCTAAAAAGAGTGCGCAACGGGATGGTTTTTTTGGAATATTTTGGTATTTGCAAGGTCTGGAGTTCCTCATCAATGGGCGTGCCGTCTTGATTAAAGGGCATCAGTTGAACGGTCTCTTCCAAGACATATGGATTCAACAACGCCAAACCGGTCCACCAATATTCATTGGAAGCCACATGGGGAATCATTAAATCGTTTTCAGCATCATTTATCGTCATTAATGCATAGTCGGCACTACTTGATCCGGTTTTGTAGGCAAAATATCCTGTTATATCCCCCTGGGATGTTACCATTAAGGCGGCCTGGTTTAACGTATTCTCATCAACGGCGGAAAAGAGGTCGCTTACAAGAAGGCTGCGTTTTTCAAAAGGAAGCAGGCTTAAGCGGGTATCAAACCCAATAGAGCCGTTTAATAAACTTAAGGCAATTTCATTTTCGCTGTTATAAAGGTTGATAAATGTTACTTCCGTAGCCCATAAATCGGTGCTGGCAATATGGGGAACATAAAACAACCGTCCGGAATGGTTGATGGCATATATGGAATCCGCGCCACCTGAACCATCCTTTGCCCAATGACAATAGCCTTGGACTAAATTATCTCCTTGAACTTCAAGCATTATCCAGCCGTTATCAATATTTTTATAAAAAGGATTGTTCGACGGCGTATAACGATTTACGCTGTTTCCCATAATTTCAAGCGAGGTTTCTTTGTCCAGGATTCCCTGTTCGGTATAAAGGAAAAGGTTAATAAGAGTCGGTGTCGATGCCTTGTTATAGAGACTCCAGGAAACGTATTTGTTCGCGTTATACATACCGGACGTATCCGGCATTACGAACCGCCGGGTATAGGGTTCCTTGCGGCCAAATCCCGACATGCTCTGATCCTGGACACCGCCCAGGTATAAAATGGACAGGGGATCATCCGTGAGAACTTTCAGGCCAAACACAGATCCGACCTCATGGGATCGAATGGGGAGATTGGACAGGCAAAAGGTTCGTTTGGCATTGGGAGCAATGGTTTCGGGTCCGAGAACAGTGGCGATGGGAGAATTGTCTTGGTCATAAACGACAATCTGAACATCGGCGCACGGCGTATCCATGCCGTTGGTGACGGCCAACCCGTTCCAGGCAGACCCTTTTTGAATATTTGTAAAAAACTCTTTATCTTTAGTCAGATCAAAGATGATTCTGTAAATACCGCCGCCGCCATAATTATCGCGGCTCAGCTTTAAGGTGTAGGGCGGATTGTCGGCAGGTATAATTTCAGCCAGATTATTTTCCAGGCTTTCATCCCGTACAATATCTCCGGATGCATCTTGAATCAATAAATCCATACCCTCGTCAAATTCATCCAGTTTTTCAAATTCAAACCGCATGATATCGCCGGGCCGGCATTCAACAGTATAAATATCCTGGTTTAGAAGGATAAGGTTGTAGGTGCCGGGAAGCAGGCGAACCGGATCATCATCCTCCAGGAAATCATCCTTATGCAGGGCTATTTCCTTAATGATTGGATAGTCCAGAAATGGGTTTGTGGATTGGGGTGAAAGCGGGTAAATAAGCGATTTGGGAGGGGTATAAACACTGACGCCGGTCCATTCCCCGCCGGTAATTTCATTATTGCTGTTAACAAAAAGGTCATACGTAAAGCCGCGGAAGGCGACCAGGGTTCCCTGGAAGTCCGGTTCTACACGGTCGTCCGCATACCATATCGTGCAAACCACATGGATTACATTTCCGGCTTGAGCGGTCCGCATTTCATATTTATATATGGGATAAAACCAGGCTTCACCGGGTGTACCCAAGTCGGCGACAAACGATTTTCTGTTAACTTTGATATAGGTTAATAGCCATTCATGAAATATATGAGGTCCGTCTTGACCCGTGGCACGGATGGCCGGGTCGCTGCCGTGGCATGCACTTAACAAACCTTTTTTGTCGCCCACCCTAAAAAGAATATTTTCATAAGACGACGGATAAAACACGATGTTTTCAAAAGCCGATGCTTGAGCCCATGCATGACACTGGCCGTACCATGAAGGGGCCATCGGGTCATAGTAGTTTTGCAGTTCCCATTGGGTTGCCTGACCCGGATATTGACCCTTGGTCAGCAGTTCTAATTTTTCTAGGGGAGCCGGGTGACCCCACTCTCCATATCCGTTGGCAAGGCCGCCCCCCCGTGTGGGCCACCAGTATCCGGACCAGGGTATGAAATAGGTTTCTGCCGAATCTGTTAAACAGTGGGCGGCTTGCGGCAAAAGCAAAAACAAAACAAGTAAAAAAAAGACTGTGGCACGCTTAAATCGAATTGAAGTGAATCTATGCATCATAATATTTAGAATGGCTCAGGGCAGACGCCAGGACTTTCGCACATCGGTTTCCTCGAAAATCCACCAGGTCGCTCCTTCCGGCCATAACTGCCGGACCAGAAGTGAATCCCCTTTTTTAAGGGTGATGAGTCTTAGTTTTTCTCCACAGGATGGTGTCCGGTTTTCATCAATCATGTTCCAAGAAATCGCCTGGTCCGAGCTGATCAATTGCACCTCTCGGGACACATGATAAGAGAAAGAGGTGTCGCCAATTTTCTTTTTAACCACAAAGTCCCGGGAATTGTTATCATAGGAATCTAAAAAGTCATAAGGGACAGGAAATCCCCAGGAGAGAATTATCCGTTCATCGGGGCTAAAGGTGTTATTCTTCATGCCGGACAGATAATCATCAATGGAGATGAGTCGACCGTCGTCAGAATAGGTTAACCCCATGTCCGGCGGTTCTCTGTTTTCACGGAAAATCTCCATACGGGTGTTGCCTGTACGGTTAAACTTCCATTTTATTTCTTGATTCCATTGATTCGTTACGGGATTTAAATACGTTGACCGTACCATAAACGTTTCCGCTTTGGCATTGGCCGGCAAAATCCAACACCCTAAAACAAAAACACATATTAAAAGAGCGCGGCAGAGAACGGACCGGTAAGTGAATATTTCAAAAGTCACAATAATACCGTTAAAATAAATTCAGAATAAAGAAGGGATCAAAAAGATCCCTTCTTTATTTAGTTCATTTTGACCCTTGGCTGCCTTTTGGCAGCATAAAGATCAAGGGGTTAGTAGGTCCACGTTACGCTGTTACCGTAAGCGGTATAGCCCGTGCTGTCCGAACCGTTACCCATCATGCCAAACCCACCTGCACTGCCGAAGTTAGTAACTACAACGGCATGAGCCACTGAGTCACCCAGTGTCCCGGTATTGGCGGCATTCGGTGTCAAAAGGCCCAGCAAGCCGGCTCCGGAGCTAACAAACAGTCCGAAAGCATCAATGGTAGGCGTGGTGTATGTACCGATGTCGCCATCAGCTTCATATACCGTAATTAATGCGGTGCCTGTGGCAGCCGTGGGATTGCCGATGGTCATACCAAACCACCATCCCGAGCTTCCGTTTAATTCGGTGGCGTAAGGATAGTAGAGTGTTGTCACCGGTGCGGCCGCGGCACAGGTATCCACAAATTGAGCAACGACACGGTCTGCGGTGAAAAGCAAGCCGCAGGGAAGTCTCCAAAGCTCAACGGTTACGGTCACCTGAGCGCCTGAAACAAATTGGGCGGAATCATAAACAATGTTCGGCAGGTTGACTTCGAGCGTGTTATAGAGGTCGATTCCGGTGAAGACCGCGCTTGTCAATGAAACCCACGCCGCATTCGCTGCGATTGTCCCACATCCGGCAGGATTATGAGGTACACCGGCAACAACGGCGGTTTCTGTGTGGCAGCGGCCCATGTGGCCGCAACTGCTGAAGTGGACAGGCACCAACAGCATCTTGATCGCAATAATTGGTTTGGGCCGGTGTATAACCTTGGTTCGCATTGACTGGTAGGTTAGCACCCCAGTAGGCTCCGTTTCCTGAAATGCTCAATACCATCCGGTAATTATCTCCGGCATTAAAGAACGTGGTTGTGGAATTTTGAATAATAATTTTATTTCCCGTTACTATGGAACCCGTAAAGTATGCGGTTCCAACATCCGCGCAGTAGCCATCCGCAATGCCTATGGGATTTTCATAATCAAATCTACAAGTGGATGCCTGGCCGGGGGCCAAACTCACAAAGCCAAATAAATCAGCTTTACACGGTACCAAGGATATGGCGGTTGCTCCGATGAGGTGAGCAACTTCAGGGTTTGTGGGGTTAAAATTCAAAAAGTTGGATCCGGAAACACCACCGGAGTTAATACTCACATTGACTGTCTGGGAGGAATATCCAAAGGCATCGATACAATAGGTATTGTCCCAGTCATTGGCAACACCCAGAACGTCGGCTGCGCCGTCATCCCCATACACGCCGTCAATGGGTGAATCCGTATCGTTATATCCCCAGGGACCGGCAGCGTGAAAATCGGAGTCGAAAAGTATGAGTTGAAACGCCGTATTTATTTGATATCGTAAGACTTGAAGTGGCGTCTGCGTTGCCGGCAAGTCTGTAGTCGGCAACGATTATCACTATCGAATACACAGACCATGACCCGCGTCCGACCCGGTTTACCGGATACTCCGGAACCACGGGCTGCCGGCAACTACGATACCACCAATCATTATCGACATCGGTATCGACAATTGAACAAAAGCCCAGGGCGGGTAACCATCGGCGGCAACATTCAGGGCACCGACTGCAAACCCGCCAGCACCGGGTGCTGCTACAGCTGCATTAGCGCACCGGACACAGAAATCGATGCTGTGGCATAAGGTAACGCCCAAAGGAAGGTCGGCATACAACCAATCACCGTCCTGTAAAAACCGTTCCTTCATCAAAAGTAAAGGTTAAAGAACCGGCTGTTTCACAAGCGCCGCTGACAGCAGTAATTCCTTCAGAGTTGGCTTTTACTCAACCTGAAATGAAGCCATTGCAACAGTGGTCACGCCGAAAACCATGAACACTGCCAAGGCGATAACAAATAATTTTTTCATACATCCTCCATCAAAAAAGTAAAAAGTTAAATTCATGAATTTAATTTTAATTCGGTTGGAACTTTACTTCGATTTACTAAAAACCCCTTTTCATCTAAACTCCAAGTTTTTTTTTAAACACGTCTTTAAACCTAGTTCCGGGCATCACCACCTTTCGGGTTAAGACCTTTGCAAAACACCCTCTTTTGCCCAATTTCCGCGTCAGACTCAAATTTAAATCCTCAAAATATTCAATGTATTCCTGTGGTTAAAATTCTCGTCTTCCTTGGCCTTGAACAAAATTGGATATTTTTCAAAGGTCTTTTGTGTTAATGAATGAAGATAATTTCAAATCACAAATCTTCATCCAACAGGTTAATATTGGCCGTCACCGGCCAGTGACGGGTTGAAATCTCAAGCGCTTATGGTGTTAATTCCTGTATTCAAACCGTGCATTGTCCTGCTCGATTTCAACCCAGAACTCTTTATACGCATCCCGGGGCCATAAAACCATGCGGGTGGCGCCGGGCCCCAACAGCAGTTGAAAACCACCGGTTCGGTCTGATGTCATCTCAAAATCCATATGGGGATTATCAATATGAATATCGACGCCCGGCATGCCTTCACCGGGGGTGTACAGACCGTCGCCGTCCATATCCGTGTAAATCAACCCCATGAGATATGCGCCGGTTGGAACGGCCGGCGAGCCAAAATCGCAGGTCACCATAAAAGAATGGCTGAAATATTCATTGGGCTCGGGGTTTAATTCCCCCAGTCCGATGCCGACTTCTGAAAACTTCGGATTTAAGATATTTCTCTGAATAGGATAGAATTTATCCAGTTCAGCCAAAAACAGCCTTTTAAAGACTTTTTGTACCGCATCCTCTAAAGCTGCCTGTTGTTCCACCGGGGTTATGCCCAAAGATTCGCCCAATGCAAGGGAATCGTATCCATTTTCACGAATCCGTTCTTCAAAGGAGTTACCGTTTATAGAATCTTGATTCAAATAGCGATGATCAATCATTTCATAGGTATGCTCCCGTGCGGTCCGCTGAAGATCCTGATTGACTCCCACGGGCGGAAGTCCTTGGGTCAGGACATCACATAATTCAGGCAGGTCCCCAAGCAATTGGTCCGGATTCACACCCAAAGATTCGGCCACTTGCAAAGGGTTGGCCCTGGCTTGATTGATCAGATGCAACAGGGCCCATTCAGCATTTTCCATGGTAAAACCATCACTCGATGCAAAATCGCAGGTTGCCAGATAGACATTGTAATTCCCGCTATCCAGATACATTGCCCCCGTGCCGATCCCTATTCCCACTTCATTCAATTCCGGATTCAAAATATTGCGCGGTTCCTCCCGTTCCGGATTCAACTCGTCGAGGAACATGTTTTTAAACAGTATTTGAACGGCGGTATCCGGGCCAATGAAATTATAAAAGGCCAAAATGCCCGATGTTTCTCCGGTAACCACCGGATCATAGCCGTTTTCCACGACTCGGTCGTATGGCGAACGACCGTCCGGGGATATTTTTCCGTAATAATTATTATCCAGCATGTCCCGGGTGTGCGCCAGGGCCGCATTATATAGCTGTGGGTTTAAAACAAGCGCCGGCAGGCCGTGGGTCAGGATCTCCGATAGTTCCGGCAGATCACTGAGAACCTGATTTGGATCCAGGCCAAAAGAACCGGCCACGGCCAGGGGATCCCATCGGGCCTGGTTAATCAGGGTTAACAATTTCAGTTCAATCTGATCCGGGTTCTGTTCAGCCCTTGCCGTTCCGAAAAATCCGATGAACAGAAGCAAAAACAGGATGAGACCGGCTATATGAATAGGGATTTTACGCATAATAAATAAGATGAACAATGCAAAATTTATACCAGGATAAATAATTTAAACATATTTTGGAACAATCCGCATAAATAGTGACCCAATTTATTCGAGGACATGATTTGACCTTTCCCTAAAACAAAGCGACTAAAATGCCTGAATAAAATGCCTAAAGTGATCTAAAGTGCCTAAAATTAAAGATAATTGTCTGTTTTATACCGGGGAGAATTTTTCAACTCCGGTTCGCTGCGATCATTTTTAATCCCCCGTGAAACGGGATTTACGTTTTTATGTATAAAGACCCATCAAGACCGTTGAAAACATCAACGCTGTGAAGGGTAAAAATCCCTTTCCCGTGACCCAAACACGGGTCATTTTCAACCAGCATTGGCTATATCTAACCATCTATAAGATCTGAAGAAACGTAACCGTTCACGGTTCAAAGGTTCAGGGGTTCAAGGTTCCATTCTCATCCCCGAACTGCATTTGGGATGTGTATTTACTAGAAAATCAGCAGTTTCGTCAGCCCTAATCCCAAATATGAAGCCAAATTGAAGAACTCGTAAATACCCCCGGGTATTTGGATGAAATTTTGGACAAATAAGCTCCTATCTGGTCGAAGAGTCAGGTTCAGATGTTCAAAGGTTAGTTGTAGCCTCTCATTAACCTTACGGAATCAATAGGTTTTTGTAACGAGGACTTCTGATCTTCAATGCCTTCTTTGTCCTTAACCCTAAACGTTGAACGGCCGGACTGATTTACGAAGAAGAAACTATCATCTCAATAGAGACAAGCCTAGAACATACGGCTCAAAGGCAAATTCGGGCTGTGGTTTTGCTGCGATGCCCTGACCGTTTCCGAAACTATCTTGGTTCCTGAGTCTCAAACAACCCATCAAAGGTAGAGTCAGTCTGTTGCCCGGCCTGGATGTGGATGGAAGCGCGTTATCCAGGTTCTCTATATTGGACGGTCCAGCTGAGCAGGATTGTAAAGAAGAGAACGAATTTATTGACTGGGATCTCAAAGAGATTGTTTGCCCATTATTAGTCCCCACCAATACGATCCTTGTTTGCAATTTTATTCTCTTATCACACTCCGCAGAAATTCCGCTATGCTTCCTGAAGTATCGTTTTACCGAAAGCTCTTTCGATTCCATTGCAGGCAGGGCGGAATGAAAGTATAAATCGTTTTGCTTGCCCGAACTCCTGCTCAATTTGAAATTTCAGAACATCATACCGCCCTTAGTCTTTAAAAGATTTTTCATTTAACCTCAAAATGATCCCCAAAGAACCAGGATGCTTTTCCGAAATAAAGAGGATTGCCCGCTCAGGTTATTTCCTTTTTCATCATCAAGTCAGCGAAGGATGCTTATCCGGCGGCAGAACAAATTTACAGAGTGAAGATTTCCGGACTGAATTTTGATCTCTAAAATTGATAAAAGATCCGTATCGATAATATCTGACCCATGGTCGCTCAATACCAGGCCAATCAAAGCCGGTACCGTTATTTGCCCAGGCAGATATTCATATTGCTCGCGATCGAGCGCTGATTGGTGGCTACACTATAGGCCAAATGCGGTTTTCGAGGACTTTCTTCAAGCGTAACCAGGATACAGGATGCTTAGCACAGTTCGATTTTTCGATCAATGGGTAAAAGCAGGGTCTGTGTCTGTTTTGATTTTATTACGTTGAAAAATGTTTTTAACTATCGCGTAAACGATTTTGTCCGATCGGTATTATCGTGATTACCGAACAAAATCCCCTCGATGGTTTGCGAGGCGACCCGAACGATCCTCTACCAAAGCGGTTGTTTTGAATTCGACCGTTTCGGACTGCTTCAATTGGGCTTATTTCAATCTTTCCGAAGCATATTTCTCCTTATTCTTTCCACCCCGTTCCACTTACCTGTCATTTCTATCGCTTTGTTCAGTATCTTTCCAGAGTTGTTTGATTTCATTTTCATTGAAGCGTTCACGAGTTCAAAGGTTCAGGGGTTCAAGGTTCCATTCTCACCCCCGGACTGCATTTGGGATGCGTATTTGCGAAAAAAGCGTCAGTTTCGTCAGGCCTAATCCAAAATTTAAAGCCAAATTGGCAATTACTTAGGAAAATGAACATTTGTAACGAGGATTCAATGCCTTCTTTGTCCTTAACCCTAAACGTTGAACCCTGAACCGTGAACGGTTACATTTTTTCTTAGCATGAATATTTTTTTTTAAAAGCCCAGGTTATTTCCGATGCTTAACGCGTGATACGGGTTGCTGGCCTCTGGCTACGCATGGAGGAACCAGTATCAAGCATCCAGTAACCAGCATCGAGCAACAAGCATCCAGCAACCGGTTTACCATCGTTTTCTCAGAATCACCTCGAGGGTAAAAGACTCCCCCGGGATTGCGCTATAAGTACCGGGCACATCATAGTCACGGTCAAAAAGATTTTTAATGACAACGCCAAGGTCCAAACCGGATGACAAAACATCCCGAACGTCGGCATTCAGATCCACTAACCAGACTTCCGGAAACGACGTCACGGTTTCCCCTCTGGGATGAATCAGTTCTGTGGAAGAAAAATAACGGAGCCGGGCCGTGGCGGTGACCCGTTGGGTCGGCTGCCAGGTCCCGGTCAGGTTGAACAGGGTGTCGGGTCCGCTGTCATAAGGATAAAACAGATCCACATAGTGCCGGACCAGATTGCCGTCTTCATCGATGTATGAAAAGTCGTTATATTTATAGGTCTCCTCCGGTCCGCTGTTATCCAACAATGTCAGATTGGCGGAAACGTCCAGCGAGTCAAGGGGTGCACACTTGAGCTCAAATTCAACCCCGTCGATATCCTGCCGGTTGGGCAGGGAGAGACCGGCATAGGGGTCTTCCATCACATGGTCTTCAATACGGCTGGTAAATCCGGTCAGGGACACTTCAATCCATTTTTTGGGTTTCCATGAAATTTGGGCGCTCAAGTTTTTTGTTTCTTCCAAATCCGGTTCTTCACCTTCTTGCAGTTGTCTGGCAAAGGGTGTCCGGTAGGCGGTTCCGTATAACACCTTGAGAACCCACTGGGGTTGAGGCGACCAGACCGCACCCAGATTGTGGCTGATTTTATCCTCATACGTATCGTGATCATCCTGGCGAACACCTGCTAAAAATTCAAAATCCCCGATTTTGTGCGTATATTGACCAAACAGAGACCAAAGGCGGGTATCATAATCTTCCTGGGTGAGGATAGGCACAAAAAATTCATTTTCCGGTCCCAGGAAATCGTACAGGTACCCGTCCCATATGGGGGCATCCTTGATCCGTTTTTTTCGGTATGACGCGCCTGCGGTAAACAGGCTTTGACCGGCCAAAAAGCTGCGGTCATAAATGATTTCACCATAGGATGTATATTCTTCCTGTGAATAAGTTCGGTCGATAATATCGTATTCCGGATTCAGCCACGAGTAGCTCCCGGTAACTCTTACGGCAGATGAAAAATTTAGCTTTTTTCGAGATTCCAGCTTAACATGGCCTGACGTCACATTTTTATTTTCACACCAGGTAAATTGCTCATCCTCTCCGGTCATGGCATAGGCCGTTTTATTATCGGAAATCCGACCGGACAAACTCAGCCAGTCTCCATAAGATATTCGGCCGGAGGCCTCCAGATAATGAGAGTCCCCGGGGTCCTTTTCTCCCAATCGATCGGGGAACGGAACAGGGGTTTTCTCATCTTGCCAAAATCTGACCAGATTAGCATCCGTATCATCTTCTTCTCCCTGTCGACCGCTGACGGATGCGAACATATCCCAAAGCCCGGAACTGTACCCCAGGTTGGTATAAAAACCTTTTTGATCGCCCGGGGAACCATACAACAATCCGGCTTCCCCCCGGTCAAGATCTTTGCCGGTCATGGGCACCACATTGACAATGGCGGCAAAAGCATCCGGGCCCCATAGCACGGACCCGGGTCCCCTGACAATTTCAATGCGTTTCACCGATGACAGGGAAAGTTCATGATCCAGAGAATTCAATTGTTTGGTCACATCGGACCCCAACGGCACCGTGTCATATAAAAAAAGAACCGAATTGGGCACGCCGTGCATGTAGGGAATCGTCCCCCATTCTTTCTCTGCCATATAAAACCCCGGAACCGTTGCCAGCGCCTCACTCAGGGTGGTCAGGCCCTGTTCTAATATCTGTTTTCGGGTGATGACATGGGCGATGGCCGGGGCCTGCCATGCACTTTCTTCCCGCCGTGTGGCAATGGAAAGAACTTCCAGGTCCTCTCCAACGAACATGAGCAGGGTCTCCTCCTTGACCGGATCGGTTTGGGAATGGATTTCGGCACGGGTAACCGAAACGGTAATCAGGAAAAAAGAAAAAACAA
>RPGQ01000002.1:63970-67864 GCA_004193595.1 Desulfobacteraceae bacterium Eth-SRB2 | reverse complement strand
CCATTTTAATTGTAAAAAACTCCTTTCCTTCAACTTCGTTCAGGACAAGCTCACCCATTACTCCATCATTCCATTACTCCATCGTTCCATTATTCCAATTGGGGCGAAGCCCCTAAGTTATAGTCTGTTTCATCAACACCCGAAATTTGGCGCGCGTGAGTCCCAGAAGCTTGGCGGCGGTTGTTTGGTTATTAGCTGAGATTTCAATGGCTTGTCTCACAATATCTTTTTGTAGCGCCTCCAGGGAAATGCCTCCGGGAGGAAGCTGAAAACCGTTTTTATCCAGGGTTGCATAGCCGGTTTTTTTCAAAAACGACAGGGTTTTACTGGTTATGGCTCCTTGATCCGCCGAGAGGATGACCGCTCTTTCCATGGCATTGGCAAGTTCCCTGACATTTCCGGGCCATGTATATTCTTTAAGCATCCGGATGGCGCCCTGGGTCAGCCGGATTTCAGGGCCGTCATTCATGTTCTCCAGAAAATACCGGGCCAAAGGAACGATATCAACCGGCCGTTCCCTCAGGGGCGGCGGATGAATTGGAAATACGTTGATTCGGAAAAAAAGATCTTCACGAAACCCCCCTTTTTGAACAAGATCCGTCAAGTTGCGGTTCGTTATGCAAATAACCCTCACATTGATATCGATCTCTTCATTACCCCCGACCCGCCGCATCTTTTTCTCCTCAAGCGCCCGGAGCAGCTTGGCCTGAGCCTCCAACGTCAGATCACCGACTTCGTCCAGGATCAGTGTTCCGCCCGATGCAAATTCAAATTTCCCCTGGGTTTTCCGATCGGCCCCGGTAAATGCTCCTTTTTCGTGCCCGAACAGTTCCGATTCCACCAGATGGGGTGAAATCGCGGCACAGTTTACCGCAACAAATCGACCTTTTGAACGCGCACTTTCAAAATGAATAAAGCGGGCAAAAAGCTCCTTGCCCGTACCGGATTCTCCGGTGATCAAAACAGCGGAATCACTTTTTGCCACTTTGGAAGCCAGTTCCACGACCTTGCCCATCTGCTCGGATTGGTAAACGAGGTTATGATCACCCGCCAGTTTTTCAATATTTTGTCGAAGTTCCCTGTTTTCAGCCAGTATGCGGGATAATTTCAGGGTACGTTCAACGGCAAGCAGAATATGGTCTTCATCAAAGGGTTTTGTTATATAATCGGCTGCTCCCTGACGCATGGTTTCGACGGCAGACTCCACCGTTGCAAATGCAGTAATGAAAACCACCGGGCAGGACAAATCTTGCTCTTTTATTTTATTGAGAAGTTCCGTACCATCCATTCGGGGCATCTTGATATCGGTTATCACCATGTCAAAGGGCGAAGACTTAACCATTTCAAATGCCTCTATACCGTCGCACGCCTGAGCGACATTATGCCCACTCCTTTCCAATATGATGGAAAGGAGATGCCGTATCTTTTCTTCATCGTCAACTACCAGTATGTGTGCCATGGGAATGCTCCGCTATCGGGGTTCAAAGGTTCAGGGTTCAAGGTTGTTTGAAAAGATGAACATCCAACATCGAACGTCCAACATCGAACATCGAACATCGAATTAAAAATATTAACTTCGAACATTGACGGTTTCGTAAAAAATCCTAAAACTGTCATGCCGGACTTGATCCGGCATCCAGAAGTAATTGAATTTACTGGATTCCGGCTTTCGCCGGAATGACAACAAAAGCGAATTCCCGACTTTTTACGAATTTACCAAAGTTCAGGGTTCAGGGTTCAAAGGTTCAGCGTTCAGGGTTATTGGATACTATTTGCTTCTGTTTTTCTCTAACCCTGAACCTTTGAACTCCGAACCCAAAAAGTTACTAAAGATCTAAAATTCAAATCCGGTTAAACATTGTGTTCCCGTGTCTTTATGGGCAATTCCACCCGAAACAGAGCGCCTCCTTGTTCCCTGTTTTCGGCCGTGACAATACCGCCATGGGATTTGATAACCTGAGAAGCAAAAGCAAGGCCCAGGCCGGTTCCCTTTGATCTTGTTGTAAAAAAAGGCTCAAATATTTTAGAAGTATTTTTAGGATCGATGCCCTCTCCCTGGTCATTAACCTCCACCGTCCAGATATCATCCTGAACGGATGCATCAATGCGTATCCGTCCCTTTTCATTGTTGGATTCACAGGCATTTTTGATAATATTGCTCAAGCCTCTGGTTAACAGGTCCTTATCGACATCGGCGTTACATGGGGCCGAGGGAATCCCGGATTCTATATCAATTGCCAGCCCTTGTTGCTGAATTTCAAATCTTTCTATTATATCTCTCAACATCCCATTAAGATCCACAGATCGAATGGTCGGTTTGACCGGGCGGGCAAACATCAGAAAATCTTCTATCAATCGGTTCAGCCGTTTGATTTCATCTTTTATATAGACAACCATGGTGTTATTCGAAGAAAGTGATAACTCTTTTATTAGAACATCCAAAGAACTATTAATAATACTGAGCGGATTTTTCACCTCATGGGCAATCATTAAAGAGAATCGTCCCATCTCGGCCAGTGCCTTTTGTTGAATCATCTCTTGATTTACCCGTTCAAAGGCCTTTCGGCTCGCTTCCAGAGAATCGAGCATGGCATTAAATGCAAGGGAAAGGGCCCGGGTTTCAGGCAAATTACCGGATCGAGCCCGCAATTCCAGATCTCCCCTTCCGACCTGGCGAGCGGTAATGGCCAGCTGGCTTACATCCCGGACAATGGGGCGGGAAATTAAATAAAAAACCAACCCGGCCAATATGGCAAAACAGACGCATAAGAAACTAAATTGCCAAGCAATTTCCTTCATCAGCACGTCGATCCCATGGGTACTGAACGTGATGCGCACCTTGCCGATATAGTCTTCTCCCTTTGCTTTTATATTGCCAAAGGGCGTCTTGATATCCGATCGGAATAATAGATTTTCATCTCGATTTTTTTTAAACACCACCGGTGCTTCTACAACGGACAAAGGTCCTCGTACCTTACGGTTGTGATCCACCAGTATATTTCCAATGTTATCCATAATGGTTACCCGGGTTACATCCTCCTCGCCCAGAAGATTCAGCGCGAGAATGTTTAACCCGGACCTGTCACGAATAAGCACGCCGACCTCTGAATTGGAAGCCAGATATTTGGCCAAAAACACAATTCTGTCTTTAAATCGCTTATGCATAAATTGTCGGGTAACATAAACCCCTGCAACATTCAGGATGAACGTTGCAATGATTATAAACAGAAAAGCCGCTCCAAGGAGCCGGATATGAATGCCGGGGTTTTTCATGGCCCGGGCACTATCTCCATGCCAAGCGACGGATCGATCACCAGGTCAAGCCCCAGCATATTTAATACCCGAAGATTATACCAGATTTTAAATACCGGCATCTGCTTTTTGCAGTCCTGTCCGGTGAGCGACGCCAGCGAAAGTTGAGCGGTCTGTCTGCCGATTGCCCGGTAATCCAAAACCAGGCATAACGCTGCGCCGCTGTTATAAAAAAACCGGTTATATCCGAAAACCGCCGTCCCATTGGAAATAGCTTCCTTAATGATGTATCGAACCAGACTTTCCGTAATAATTGTTTGATCCGGAATGAGCCAAAGTCCATCTATTCCACCCCAATGTTTTTTTAAAACATCCGGAATTTGTTTTCGCAATGACACCTCAAGAGGGATGATTTCCAAATTCATAACAGCGGATTCCAGAACCGCTTGTTTTGCAAATTCTGAATTGTTATTCGGGTCGTAAAGGAGACCGATCCGCTTCAATGACGGCAAAACCTGCGAAAAGATCTGCATCATTATTTTTTCCGGAATGTCCAAGGAAATTCCACATGCGGGTTCTGTTAACTCAACGATTTTATCCGGATTCAATATCATGGTATATAATTTCCGCACCTGTCCCACG
>RPGQ01000002.1:0-63870 GCA_004193595.1 Desulfobacteraceae bacterium Eth-SRB2 | reverse complement strand
GGTTCAGGGGTTCAAGGTTCCATTCTTGTTTCCAGACTGCATTTGGGATGCGTATTTACGATAAAAGCGTCAGTTTCGTCAAGCCTAATCCAAAATTTGAAGCTAAATTGGCAATTACTTGCCTTATGAACATTTGTAACGAGGACTTTGGATCTTCAATGCCTTTTTGTCCTTAACCCTGAACCTTGAACCTGTGAACGGTCACTAATTTTTATCAGAATATTTTGGCGTTCACACTGTTGATTGTTTGTTGAACCTTTTTTTTGAACTCTTCCGTGACGGCATCCACGTCTTCCAGACTTGTAATTACCCGTGGCGTAATAAGAATGATCAGTTCTGCCTTTGAAATAGATGCTGATTTTTTTCCAAACAGAAATCCTAAAATCGGGATGCGGTTTAAAATGGGGACACCGGTCCTTCCATCCGATTTGTTTTCTTTAATCAGCCCTCCCATGACAATGGTTTGATTGTGTTTGACGGTCAAAGAAGTATTTACACTCCGCTCAAAAAATGATGGGTATGACTCCCCACCCGCCTGGACATTTTCACTTTGCTCACTGACCTCCTGACTGATCTCCATACTCACCAGGCCGTTTTCATTGATATGCGGAGTCACCGTTAAAATCACTCCTGTACTTCTATATTGGATATTGGTCGAAACAAGGTCTGATTCGGTCAATGCATAGGTTGAACTGACAACCGGCACTTCAGTGGAAATATTGATTCTCGCTTCTATATTATCCGACGCCAATACACTGGGGGATGACAGGATATTCACCTTGTTTTCTGAGGCAAGGGTCGAAAGCGCATGGGTCCACCGGTCGGTCTGGCCGATAAGATATTGTAACCCGCTACTGCCCATGGACGCACTCAACAAGGAGGTGCTGAGATCACCGGAACCTTTCAAATAGCTCCATTCCACACCGAGTTCGGTGGATTCGTCCAGTGAAATCTCGGCAATGATAACTTCAATCAACACCTGTCTCGGCAGCACATCCAAACGGTTCAATATGTTTTCTATGATACGATAGTCCGACGGGACCGCTTCAATAACCAGAGCATTCCGGATCGCATCTGCAGTAACTTTAATCTCTTCTTTTAAGGTGCCGGAACCCGTGGCTTCCCCGGCTTCATACGTAGCCCCTTTTTTATTACCTTTGCTCTTCACCGGCTTCATGGCAAAGGGGTTGGAACTGGCTTTGGGTTTGGTTTTTTCATCCGTTTTTGAAGTATCTGCACCGCTTCTTTTGTCCGAGCCGCTGTCTTTGGAAAAAATCTGGTTCAAAAGATCGGTCAATTCGTCCGCTTTTCCATTTTTTACCGAGTAAACATAGATTTTAGGCTGGGTCATTTCACTGGGAATGTCCAACGTTTTTATGAATTCTTCGATTTTTTTAAACAATCTTAAGTTTTGACTGACGGCAAGGAGCATGTTGAGTCTATTGATGGCGATGAGTTTCATATCTGCCCGCTCTGCTTGATCATAGGAAGAAAGGATATCATTCAAAAGCGTGACCATTTCTTCTGCATCCATATAGTTTAAGGTATAAAACTGATGGGTTACCTTCTCGAACAGATCGATATCGAATACATCCACCAACCGAAGCACTTTTAAGATATTAATGCCCTTGTCAACGATCAGAAGCGTATTGGACGGGTCATGTGAGATAATCGTTCCTTGAGACGACACAAAGGGGGTAAGGAGCTTTGTGATTTCTGCAGCGGATATGTGTTTCAGGGGAATGATCTGCATGATGACCCTTTGCCCCGGCGGCAATCCTTCTCCCTTGCGTCCGTGACGGGACAAAATGGGCAGGCGGGGCGCGTCTTTTAAGCCGGTTATTTTATAAAGGCTTCCCTCTTTTAACGCCGTGAGCCCGTTGGCTTCGAGGATCTGGAAAAAAACCGGAAAAAGATCTGATTTTCTTAAGGCACCGGCAGTATGAATGGTCACCTTTCCCCGGACATTCGGATCCACGATATAATTAATGTTAAGAAGTTCCGCCAGGGTTCTGATGACTTCATACAGATTCGCATCATCAAAATTTAATACAATCTGTCCTTTTTCCGACGGTTCTTTTTTGGGTGGTTCGTCCCCCGGTTTTTGGAGTTTGGAGGATGGCGCCGTGATGGTTTTATCAATGGGTTGTGTCGATTTTAAAGACGCTTTCTCTTTTGCAACCGGCAATGGTGAAGACTTTTTGGGGACAGGTTCCGCCATGGTTTTATCAAAGGGTTGCGTGGATGTTAAAGACACTTCCTTTTTTGCAATCGGCAATGGTGAAGGCTTTTGGATGCCGGGCGGCACGACCCTCTGTTTAATGATCCCGAAAGGCGTCCGAACCATTCGGTACTGTTTGCCGTCATCCAAAATTAGATCCGGTTGGGTTTCCGGCACTGTCTTCATAGAAGGAACGGGTGTTGTGGCCCCTTTGACCTCATGGGTACGCGGTATCTGGCCCGCACAGCCCGTCACATGGATGATGATACCTAACCATACGACATAATTTAAAAGTTTTACAGGTATAATCGGTTTCATAAGTTATTTTTTCCTGCGCTTTATTTTCCCGAAAGGGGTGCTGATAATCTCATATTGATCATCGGATAATTCTTCATGTTTCGGTTTCTTAGGTTTTTGGGAATCATTCTTTTTGGGTTTTGACGGTGTTGTCACCACCACGGGTTTCGCGGTTTTCACTACGATTGATCGCTGCTTGGGTATGGACTGGTCATATAAAAGAATTTTGTATTCTTTGGTGCCGTCGGTTAACAGAATGCTTTCCTTTTGGATGGAAGCCACTTTAAAGATCCCCAGACGATCGCCGGATCTTATCCAGAGCTCCGGTTTATCTCCGGGCTTGATTTCGGGATTGCTGACCAGAGCCGTTGCATAATCTTTCATCATGACAACGCCGTATAAGATAATTTTTCTGCCCGGAATCTTTTCTGGTGCAACTTCCGGCTCTGACTCCAAAACTTCCGGTATGAATTCGGCCCGATCCGGGGAAAAGAGACACCGTTCTACCACACTTTTATAATATGAATCCGGCAGCAACCGTCTTTGGTCAACCCTTTTTTCGGATTGTGGTTTGGCTTTTTCAATGACTTGATTCACGGATATTATATTCTTACCCGTTTTCCAGACCCCATAGGTCTTTATAACAAAAAAAGTAAACACAAATGCCAATAAAATATTTATGATTCCAATTTTCGAAAACATTCGAATTCTATGCATTTTTCTTTTTTAGCAATCCGGATACGGTAATTGTTGACGAAATTTGCTCAGGTTGTTTGCCGCTAATGTTTCGGATTTTCATATTGCTGATAATTAAAAACTTATTTGATGTTTCAATCTGATACAGCATATCTTCAAGCTGTCTGACGGTTGATCTGAAAGTAAACTGAACCGGAATGGACACGTAATTCATATTCTCGAGATCAATTGACCTTAGCACCCGCATGGTTTTAATCTCTATATCAATTTTCCGGGTAATGTCATTCAATATATTCTGGATGTCCACGGCTGCAAGGGCCGGCGTTTCTCCGGCTAAAAGCCCTGATTCAGCACGTCCGAGGTTTCGATTCAAGGCAATCTGTCTGGATTCAAGGTTTTTTCTTTTTTGGATTTTTTGACGATATTTTGCAATTTGATGTTTTTTAAGATTAATTTCACTGCCTGCGGGTTTTAGATCCTGAATCACCGGGAAAAAATGGTACAATACCCCCAAAACAAGCAACACGCCACCGCCCATAAGGAGATACTTTCTTTCTTTGCTCATGTTAAATTTTAGCATTACTTATACTGTTTTTAGGAACCGTTACGGGTTCAGGGTTCACCGTTCAAGGTTATGAAAAGCTTTTTTTTATGTATTGCTGATCCAATGCTATGTAAAGCTCATTCTGGAATTCAATACAAGACCGTTTTGCACACTGAACCTCTGAACCCGTGAACGTTGAACCCTGAACCTGTGAAACGCTTACAGTTTTTATTTGATCTTAAGCCCGATTCGAAACCGCTCTTTGCCGTCTTTACTCTTTGTAATGGTTGAAAGAAAAACAACATCTTTAAACAGGGGCGACGCCTCTAGCAGTGAGATGAGTTCGGATGCTGATTCGGCAAAACCAGTGAGCTGCAATCCGTGTTCCGAAAAATTGAGTTCCTGCACCCAGGCACTCTCCGGAATTCTTTCACTGAGTTCTTTGAGAATATCCAGAGCGGGTACACGGTCGCGTCGAAGCGTATTCAGTTGATCGATTCCCATTTCAATTGCTTTAACGCGGGTATCCAACCGGTTTACGTTTTCCACCTCTGATGCCAAACTTTTTATTTCATTGTTCAACCGGTCAAGGGTAATCCTCCGGTGCATGATCTGACTTCCGCCCCATGCAAGGCCGGATAAAACCACAAGGCCGGTCAGAATGAACATTATATAGTAGCCGGTTCTGCCGGGTTTTTTTCGTAGTTCAACCGGAAGAAGGTTTATTTGCATCGGCATTTTTTTTAACCCTTTTAGGGCAAGACCGAATGCCGAGGCCAGTTCACCGGTGGGCAGACCACTTAGTGACGTATTCAGAAAAACCGGATCCAGACCGGTTTCTGTTTTCAGCTGTTTTAGACGCTCTTCAGATAATAGGTTATCCCAAATAGCCAGCTTTATGGGAACATCACCGTCTCCGACCATGCCTTTTAAAAGATTCAATTCTTCTTTGATCAGTTTGGGAAGATCGCCGCTATCTTCAGTTAACGGTATTGACTTGCAATAGTTCAAAAAATTGTTTCTTACCAAACCAATCTCCACAACATGATCGTTTGGATTAACAAATAGAACGGCTCCTTGATCTGCCATATCCGGATGATAATTTAAAAAATTGGCCATGCCCATTGACGCAAGCTCGATCCCGGAAATATCCCCATCTATCTGATCTTTTAATTCGAGATAAGGCGCCAGATCTTTCTTTTTAATAACAACCAGAAGGACCCGTATAAAATTGTTCGCCTTGTCTTCCTCAATGATTTGACAGTCAAAGTAGATGTCATTCAATGGTAAGGGGATATATTTTTCCATCTCGTATTGCAGGGTGGACCAAAGGTTTTCTTTGACCACCAGAGGCAATGTAATGTTTCTGAGTATGGTCATGTCACTGGGAATGCCAAGAAATATATCTGTGCCGGCAACATGGTGTTTGCGTATAAAATTTCCTATAAATTCACTGATGATATTGCGTTTTTGAATCATGGGCTGGCGGGTTTCCAAAGAACACATCTCGTAAGCTGCCAGCCGAATTCCTTTTACAAAGGTCTTTACATATACAATGGCAATACGATCCGCCCGGATATCAATTCCCAGACTATTTTGGAAAATCAAAATGCCCCCCAAAAAAAACGATATGCAACCCATTGAATATTTTCCATTGAAGATTTTTGAAACAACGCGTAAATCCAGAATTATCGGAAAATATTTTAGGAATTCTATAACTTATTCTATCCGATCCACCCATTGCAAAATTTTGTATTTTTTTTCTTCTCTTGTATTAATTTTTACAAGAGCCTGTATGCCCTGCTTTATCGTACTTTCTTTCATCGATCCCATGGATTTAATCGTAAAATATGCGCAGGACTCTAACGTAATGAACCGATAAATGGCTGTATATGTTTCTGATCCGAGGATTTCAATCAAATCGGCCAAGGACGTTATGTCCGCTTCTTTCCGGTATTCCATGAGATTCTGCACAAGCTCGTCTGTCATTCCTGGAAGTGCCCGCAGCAATGATGAAGATGCGGCATTGATGTTGATCCTGCTTTGTACTTTTTTTTTGACTGTCTCATCCTGATACACCGTAACCCGATCTTTAAGCCCCCCGTAAAATATTTCGGGACTAATTCCCCTTACAAGGAGCAGTTCCCCAACCGAATCAAAGTCGCTGTTTTTACAGTGATACGGATCCGGAAGCGAAAGATAATAATCATTTTCTGCACCATTGATGCGATGAAGATCGTCTTTATCCCGCCAATCCGAAATGGAATCCACTATTATATTTTTGTCCGTGTCGTCAAGTTCAAATCCGTTTAACATCAGTGTTAATAATTCATGGCCGGCATTGTTGACATTGACCTTTCCGCTTTCATTGTCAATTCTGACTTCAAACTGCCCTTGAGCAAAGGCAATGGCCGGGATTTCGGCATTGACCCGCCACGGGATTTTTTCATCCGCCTCGCCATTTTCAGGGGTTGCTTTGAAGGGTTTCCTCGGGTTGGCTATGAGTTGGGAAATTGCCTGGTTCAGCCCGGCCGCTGCAATGTAATATGACTGGGTCATTTCTTTGAAATTTCTGGTAATATTTACTTCGGTCCGCATGGCATGACAAAATTCGCCGACAATCACAGACAATAACGTAAGAACCCACAGTACCAGGAAAAGCGCAATGCCCACTTCATTTTTCAGATTCTTGAACATTTTGTATCTGTTCACGGTTCAGTGTTCAACGTTCAAGGTTAAGGACAAAGAGGGCATTGAAGATATGAAGTCCTTTTTACAAATGTTCATTTTCCCAGGTAATTGCCAATTTAGCTTCAAATTTTGGATTAGGACTGACGAAACTGACACTTTTCTCGTAAATACGCATATCAAATGTAGTTTGGGGACAAGAATGAAACCTTGAACCCCTGAAACTTTGAACCGTGAACGGTTACAACATTTTTATGTGTCTTCTTCCGGCACCAGTCGAACCATGACCGTTATGGGGGCTGTTTTGACGTTTTCCTTTAGCACAATCTTCACCGCCAAAGGCACTCCCACATCCGTGTCCGGCTCCCAACGCGGTTGCCATTCATGATTTCCGGCTTGCCCCAGCACTTTCAAGTATTCAAAAGCCACCGATTGAACCTCCGGAATCAGCTCATGGAAAGCCTGATCGTCCAACTCAGCCAAATCATGATCCCTTTCTATCAATACCAGATTCTTTTCAAAAAAAAACAGACGTTCCGCGTTTCTTTCCTCATTTTTTACCTGGTATTTCACGTACACGGTTTCAAAGGTATTCCTCGGAATCATAGAAACCCCGGATACAAATTCGAGAGATTTGGAATCCCCTTTTAAAAAAAAAGACGCTTGGCCTTCATTTTTTATTTTTTTAAGGCGAATGGATGACAGCTGCTGTTTCATAAGATCCAAAACAATACGCTGCCGTTGATGGGCATCGACTTGTTTTTCCCCCTTCTCCCAGGCTCGGACTCCGATCCGTAACGCCCCGAATATGATGACCACAATTATCGAAAGGATAGAAAGGG
This sequence comes from Desulfobacteraceae bacterium Eth-SRB2, assembly GCA_004193595.1. Lineage (GTDB taxonomy): Bacteria > Desulfobacterota > Desulfobacteria > Desulfobacterales > UBA11574 > S5133MH16. The sequence continues at coordinate 56,582 of RPGQ01000002.1, read as the reverse complement.
ACATCAAAAGTTCCAGCAGGGTAAACCCATTATTTTGGTGAATAGCGCTCGGTTTGAGGAAAATTTGCACTCGATGTTTTGCAAATATTGTTGTAAAACTCATCATGGGTTTTCAACCGTCTTCCGCAATTTTTTTTGCAATTTTGATGGTGCTGATTTCAAAATGCTTTTCGCGATACCCGTGAGGCCATCTTACCTCAACATCTATGTTAAAAGTATCAACGGGCAATGGTGCTCCCTCATCTTCATCAGGTTCAATGTATTGGATTTTCGCTCTCCATGTAAAGCCGTCTTTATATTCACCTTCCAGGATGTTATCGGTCAATTCGTTTAAGAGGAGAAGTTCTTCCATTTTTTCTCTTGCATGGAATATCGCCCGTGTATAATCACCCGACAATCTGCTTGATTTTAGTCCGCCGGAAAAAAGCTGGAGGATGACCACGATACAAATCGCTAAAATCATTGTGGCAACCAGTATTTCTATGAGCGTGAACCCATACTGGCTTTTAAGACATGGGTTTGTTTTCATATAACCGTTCACGGGTTCAGGGTTCAACGTTCAGGGTTAAGGACAAAGAAGGCATTAAAGATTCGAAGTCCTCGTTACAAATGTTCATTTTCCTAAGTAATTGCCAATTTGGCTTTAAATTTTGGATTAGGCCTGACGAAACTGACGCTTTTTTCGCAAATACGCATCCCAAATGCAGTCCGGGGGTGAGAATGGAACCTTGAACCCCTGAACCTTTGAACTCGTGAACGCCTAAGTTTTCATATTGCAGAATTCGGTTTGAGGCGCAGCTTGGCTAGTCGTTAAGTTTTACGGATCCGGTTATAAAATCAACAATTATTTTGGACCGTCTGCCCTTTTCGTTCACCAGTTCAACCTCGCCCCCGCTGCTGCCCCCACTGGGGAAAAAGAAGATGCTAAAAAGACCGGATGCCACTTCACCGGCAGCGGATACGGCTTTTTCTATTTTTATTTCTGACGGCAACTCGTATACGAACGATGCTCGGGCAATCTGTTGTTCTTCATCGCTCACAATTTCATGCAATGTTTCCGTAAGCGCGGGGGGGTCAGCAATGATAAGCAGCCTATTCTCATCGATTTGTAAAAGCGCACAATAGGTTATTTTCTCTGACGTGGCCCGGCTTCTGGCATATCTTAAAGACGCGGACAGTCTTTTTGCTGTTGTTTTAAAATTTAGGCTGCTCAGAGAACCCGCCAATTTCGGCGCCACCAGGGCAGACACCATGCTGATGATAATTAAAACAACCAAAAGTTCCAGCAGGGTATATCCTCCGGATGAATATTGAATTGCCGGCCTCCGGCTTGTTGACGTTATGTTTGGCAAATAAGCGGGGCGGACGACCCATTCAAAATACCGAAAACGGTGTTCATCCACCGATGCCTTTCCAGTTGACAATGTCCACATCCTCCTTTTCACCTCCCGGACTTCCGTCAGCGCCAAAGGATACGATGTCAAATTCCCCATGATCACCGGGAGACCTGTATTCATAAGCATGGCCCCAGGGGTCAAAGGGAATATCTTTGGGGAGATACGGACCATCCCATCTCTCAACATCTTCGGGTTTATCTCTCAACGCCTGCAACCCCATATCGGTGGTCGGATATTTACCCACATCCAGCCGATACGTATCCAAAGCAGTTTCGAAAAGCGATATCTGAACCTTGGCCGCTTTTTGCATGGATTTTCCCACCTTGCCAAACATCCTCGGAGCCACCAGGGCCGCCAGAAGACCCAGAATGACCATTACGATTAACATTTCAATCAGTGTAAAGCCATGTTCTTTTTTCCTGCATTTTTTATTTTTCGCCATGGGCATTTCCTTTCAAAAAGGCATATCGTTCATGCTGAATATTGCCATAAGCATGGAAATAACAATAAACCCGACCACAAGCCCCATACCCAGAATCATGGCGGGTTCTAATAAGCTGATCAATCGTTTTATCATATTTCTTATAATTTTCTCATAATTGTCCGCAACTCTTATCAGCATTTCCTCAAGCCTGCCGGTTTCTTCTCCCACCGTAATCATTTGTACGGCCAGAGAAGGAAATATCTTTGTATCCTCCAAAGATTTTGAAAGCCTTTCCCCCTCTTTGACCCGTGCATGAATTTGTGTCATAGAGCCGGCCATCACTCTATTTACGATGATATCTTTTGCAAGGTCAAGCGCTTTGAGAATCGGAACTCCGCTTCGGATCAATGTGCCCAGTGTCCTGGCGAACCGCGCCACCTCGATCTTTTTCACCAGTTCCCCAAAAACCGGAAGATTAAATTTATAGCGGTCCACTGTTAATCTACCCGAAGCGGTGGTTTTAAACCGGTGAAACACAAAATAAACGGCGACCATCCCTCCCAGAATGACCCACCAGAACGATCTTAATATTTCGCTGAATCCAAGCAAAAGGGTTGTGGATAAAGGCATGGCCTGTCCAAGGTCCGAAAAAATAATTGAAAATTTGGGTATCACAAAGGTCATGAGAATGATAACCGATATTCCGCCCACAAAGAGCAAAAAGAGGGGGTACACCAAAGCAGATTTGATATAATCCTTGAGATCCTGGTTATTTTCTAAAAAAATGCCCAATCGTCTTAGAACGTCCTCCAAAACCCCGCCGGCTTCACCGGCCTTGACCATATTTACATAAAAACCGGAGAATACTTTAGGGTGTCTGGCAAGGGCATCGGAAAGATATCCCCCGCCCTGGACGATTTTCAGAACATCGCTGATGACTTCCTTAAATCTTTCCTTTTCCGTCACTTGTAATAAAATGGAAAGCGCCCGGTCAAAAGGCAAACCGGCTTCCAGCAGGCTGGACAGGTCCTGGGTAAACAGGATAACGTCTTTGTTGGATATGCGTTTAAAAATATAAAAGACAAAATCTGAAACATCATATCGCAGAGCCTTGCTCTGTTTTCCGGCGGGTATAATCCTTATGGGGATGTATCCCATGGCATGAATTTTATTCGCCACCTCCATTTCATCCGGAGCCTCCAGGGTAGCATTAACGATTTTGCCCGATGGATCAGTTGCCTTGTAAGAATATAAGGTCATTTTTCACACTTGTTACACACATTCTTAAATAGAACTTAGGGGCTTCGCCCCAATTGGCCTCCGGCCCGTAGGCCCTATGACCCGGAGAGAATAATGGGTGGTGAGCTTGTCCTGAACAATGTTGAAGGAAAGGAGTTTTTTAAAATTAAAATGGTTTATTCCCGGCATTACTTCCGATATTCCAATATTCCAGCATTCCATTGTTCCATCATTCCAATTGTGACCAAAGCGAACTAACTTGAGTTTCATGCCGTTATTCTGCAAGCGTTACCCGGAGCACCTCGGATATGGTGGTGACCCCCGCCTTTACTTTGCGCCAACCATCCTGTCTCAAGGTTGTTCCCCCTTTTTTGATGGCCACGCTTTTAATTTTTTCGGTACTCGATCGAGCAATAATTTCTTTCCTGATGTCTGTATCTACCGGAAGAAATTCGAAAATGGCCACTCTTCCTTTAAAACCGGTATGCCGGCATTCTTCACAACCCTCCCCGGTGTAAAACCGGACTCCAGTAAGTTCCTGAAGGGGTAATTTCATGGATTTTAACAGTTTTTCTTCAGGTTGTTTTTCCTTTTTACACGCGGGACAGATGACCCGAACAAGCCTTTGTGCTAAAATTCCCAGAAGGGTCGAACTTAAAAGAAAGTTCTCCACCCCCATATCAAGAAGGCGACTAATAGCCCCCGCCGCATCATTGGTATGAAGCGTGCTGAACAACAAGTGGCCTGTCAGTGCTGACTGAATGGCAATTTCAGCGGTTTCTTTATCTCTGATTTCACCAACCAGTATGATATCCGGGTCCTGTCGAACAATGGAGCGCAGGCCATTGGCAAATCCCAAACCGATCTTCGGATTCACCTGAATCTGGTTAACCCCTCCCAATTGATATTCCACCGGATCTTCCAGGGTAATGATTTTATTTTCGGAAGAATTGATTCTTGCCAACGTGGTATAAAGTGTGGATGTTTTTCCGCTTCCAGTAGGTCCGGTCACCAAAATCATCCCATAAGGCTGTGAAATTAAATCAAAATATTGAGATAAAATATCCTCGGGGAAACCCAGTTTTTCGAAGTTTAAAACAAGCGTTTCCCGATCGAGAATCCGCATAACCAGACTCTCGCCAAATAGCGTTGGAATGGTCGATACTCTGAAATCGATCTCTCTATCGGCGATTTTGAGTTTAATTCTTCCGTCCTGAGGCAGTCGCCTTTCAGCAATATCAAGCTTGGCCATGATCTTGATCCTGGAAATAATGGCGGCCTGAAGACGGGTCGGCGGAGACTCGACATCGTGAAGCACACCATCGATTCGATATCTGACCTTTAACTCTTTTTCAAAGGGTTCAAGATGGATATCACTGGCTCTTTGTTCGGCGGCGTTAAAAATCAGCCGATTTACCAGCCTGATGATCGGGGCCTCAGAAGCAAGATCTCTTAGATGATCGGCATCTTCAACGTCAACGGAAGATATTTCATCAATATCTTTATCCGCCTCTTCTATAATCATCTCCAGGGACTGACTCCCCGAGCCGTATAATCTATCGATGGCATCCAGTATGTCCTCGACTTTACCCTTACAGGTCTTAACCCGTAATCCATAAGACAGTTTCAAGGTGTCCACCGTATAAAAATCTGACGGGTCGGCCATGACAATTTCCAGCGTATTATCGGTTACACTCAGAGGAATAAATTTAGACTGTTTCATGAATTTCACGGACAGGTTGTCCAAAACAACCGGTTCTTTGGGATACTCTGTATAGGCTATTGCGTTCATTCTATTATCTTTGAATATCTGAGACCTTTGAAAGACGTTCAATTATTTGTGACTTTTACATACCATTCATAAACGTTTCGAATCCCGTCTTTTAGTGCAATTTTTGGTTTCCATCCCAGTTTTTTTATCTTAGAAATGTCGAGCAGTTTCTGCAACGTTCCATCCGGTTTATCTTGATCCCATCTAACATCCCCATTATAACCGACAACTTCCGCGACTATTGCCGCAATTTCCCTGACCGTCTGATCCTTACCACACCCAATATTTATTAATGGGGTATGGGTATTGTCGAAAAACCGGTCAAAAGTTTTTTTATTCATTTGGGTTAAGAAAATACAGGCATCTGCAAGATCGTCAACATGTAGAAACTCTCTTTTGGGATTGCCGCTCCCCCAAAGCGGTACAAAAGGCCTGGAACTAAACGTTGTTGTTTTGAGATTTGAAGCAGAAGTTTTTAACCCGATCGACTGCTTGGTCTCTTCGGGAATTGTACCATATTTGTGTTCGTCTCTTTTAATGGCTTCCCGGTCCCCCTGATTTGCAAGTTTAGCCAGATGAAATTTTCTGATCAGGGCCGGAAGAACATGGCTGGTTTCCAGGTCAAAATTATCGTTTGGTCCATACAGGTTGGTCGGCATGACACATATATACTGTGTCCCATATTGACGGTTATAGGACTGGCAAATTTTAATACCTGCAATTTTAGCAATTGCGTAAGGTTCATTGGTTGGTTCAAGGGTACCGGTTAAAAGATAGTCTTCTTTCATGGGCTGGGGGCATTCTTTGGGATAAATACATGAGGAGCCCAGAAAGAGCAGCCGTTTGACACCGGTTTTCCATGCAGCATGAATAATATTATTTTGAATGGCCAGGTTGGTGTAAATAAACTCAGCCGGGTATGTAAAGTTAGCCATAATGCCGCCAACTTTGGCTGCAGCAAGAAAAACATACTCCGGTCTTTGGGTTTGAAAAAAAGCCTCAACGTCATCCTGTTTTGTAAGATCCAAATCCGAATGGTTACGGACGATCAGATTTGAATAGCCATCAGCTTCTAATCTGCGGAACAAGGCCGAACCCACAAGACCGGTATGTCCTGCGATATATATTGAAGAATTTTTGTTCATTTAGGCTAAATTCTCAGGTTTTTAGGTTCACGGTTCACGGTTGGTTGTTTTGTTCTCTTCATATTTCTTGAGATATTTGATAAATCCATAAATTGCAGCACGCGTTCTTCTGGCTTGTTCATAGACATCTTTGAATTCGTCGGTCGAAACATATTCCTCATCAAGGGCCAGATAGAGTTCACTCTGCACTTCAGTGCATGACCGCTTAGCGTATCGCAAGAAACGGATAAACTCTGCATTTGTTTCAGAATCGAATCCTTCGGCAATATTATGCATCGATGATCCGGCAGCATCTTGTATCTGTCTCTTAAGTCCATAGTCTTTTGCAAACCTCGGTTTCTTTGTTAAACGGTACACTTTTCGAGCCAATTCACGTGCCAACTGCCAAGCCTCAATATCTTCAAATTGTTCGATTTTCATCAGATTATAACCGTGAACCCTGAACCGTGAACCTTGAACCGTGAACCTTGAACTGTGAACCGTGAACCTTGAACCTTGAACTGTGAACCGTGAACCTTGACCTTGAACCTTGAACTGTGAACCTTGAACCGTGAACCTTGAACCGTGAACCTTGAACTGTGAACCGTGAACCGTGAACCGTGAACCGTGAACTTGGAACCTTGAACCTTGAACCGTGAACCTTGAACCTTTTTGAGTTACATATTCGCTTCAAAGCTTTCCGGAACAGCAAACCCTTTTTGCTTCCAGATGGCTTCTCTCATACCATCTTTCAAGTCATTATCAACCATTTCTCCAATCATTTGTTTAAAAGAAATCTTTTGCTCCCAGCCCAGTTTCCGGCGCGCTTTGGTTGGATCTCCCAGAAGAGAGTCTACTTCAGTGGGTCTGAAATAGCATGGATCAGTAGAAACCACAGTTTGTCCCCGGCACAGTGTCCGCAGTTGACCACGACGATCATATTTCTTCAATAATTCCGTAGGCTGTATATCATCGATCACCCCTGTTTCGGCAATTCCTTTGCCTTTCCATTCAAGTTTAATTCCTGCTTCCAGAAACGCTCCTTCACAGAATTCTCTTACCGAATGCTGTTCCCCTGTTGCGATGACGTAATCATCGGGTTGGTCCTGCTGAAGCATTAGCCACTGTGCTTGTACGAAGTCTCTGGCATGTCCCCAGTCCCTCAGAGCATCCAGGTTACCAAGATAAAGATTTTCCTGAAGCCCCAGCACAATTCGTGCGACCGCTCTGGTAATTTTACGAGAAACAAAGGTTTCACCTCGTAAGGGTGATTCATGGTTAAAGAGAATTCCGTTGCAGGCATATATACCATAGGCTTCTCGATAGTTTACCGTACACCAGAAGCTGTAGAGTTTAGCACACGCATAAGGGGAGCGGGGATAAAAAGGCGTCTGTTCGGTTTGTGGGGTTTCCCGGACCTTGCCGAATAATTCGGACGAGGACGCCTGATAAAATCTGGTTTTCCCTTCAAGTCCCAGTATCCGAATCGCTTCTAATAGGCGCAAGGTTCCTAAAGCATCAGTATCTGCAGTATATTCAGGGGCTTCAAAAGAAACTTTTACATGGCTTTGAGCCCCTAAATTATAAATTTCATCGGGCTGGACTTTATTAATAATACGAATCAGATTGGTTGCGTCTGTGAGGTCCCCATAGTGGAGAACAAAGCGAATATCTTTTTCGTGAGGGTCCTGATATAAATGATCTATCCGTTGGGTATTGAATAGAGAAGAACGGCGTTTAATACCGTGCACCTCATACCCCTTCTCCAACAAAAGGTCAGCCAGATATGCACCGTCCTGCCCGGTAATTCCTGTAATTAAGGCTCGTTTCATCATAAAATATCTCCAAGAGACCTTTGCAAAATGCCCCCTTTTGCCCAATTCCGGCGTCATGCTCAAATTTTAATCCTCGAAATACTCAATGTATGGATGCCTGTCCCGATGTGTTTTTCATCGGGGTGGTTAAAATTTTCGCATTCCTTGGCCTTGAACAAAATTGGACATTTTGCAAAGGTCTCTACAAACAATTTAACGTATCGGTATTTCTACAAGGTGAAGAATCCCTAATTTTTATATAAGTTTATATTTAATTTGTCGGACCAAATTTCCAGATAATCGTGATTAATCTCATCATCGAATGTTTTATAAATTTTATTCAGATCCGCAATATCTTGAACACGCTTTGCACAATTCTTTAACAGGATCAGGTCTTCAAGGGTAATAACTTTCAGTGTAGTTTCAAAAAAATCTATTTCAAAAGCCCTTTCAATTATATTCTTATGGTATTTAGATTCAGCCAGAATAAAATCGAATATCATCTCTCGATCATCTGTAAAGTTTATGACTCTCCATATCTTTATTAAATTAAAATACATGGGTTCTTTGTGAGTTATTATGGATTCAAATTCATCTTCTAACAATTCAGTAAAGCCGGATAGTTGTTCTTCTTTAATCATTATGATAATATCAATATCCATTGTTGCTCTTGGCTCTACCAATGCACTAAAAGCAAGACCCCCGGCTAAAGCATAATCTATATTTTGCTTATTTAAAAATTTCACTATTTTCTTTAACTGATTTATGAGTGTCTCTTTGATATCCAATTTTTTTCCTTATTCGCTACAATTTCTGCAAATAGTTTCTTTGTCAGATTTTTATCATTCATAGAAGTATCCCTTGATTTTAAGAAAGACTTTCTTAATTCAAAACAAAAAGCTGTTATGTCCGGCCAAGCCATTAAATTTTTGCTTAATCGTTCTTTAATTTTCGGATCCTTCATAGACTTATTCCAGCACAACCACTTTGCTTTGGGGAATTCCTTGTTCCAATACTTTTCCTAACAGTTCATCTTGTGAAATCATAGAGGTAACAAGGATTCTGTCAAAGGAAAGTGAATTTAGAGTGGCAGGATCTTTGACCACACCGCCCAGGAATTTCTCGCCGATTTTGTTGTCGTCCACTACAGCTAACATTTGTATGGAAGTCTCTTGCAAAGAAATAAAAGCGATTTCTGCAAATTCACCCGTACCGTAAAATACAACTCGCCTGACCCCTTGTGTAATAAGGTACTCGAAAAGTTTGTGCAGTTTCTCACGAGCGTTTCTATAAAATTCGAGGGAATACTGAATATAGTGATAGGTCAGTCGCGTTTTTTCCGCTGCTCCCTTGGGCGTAAGGATATACTTGACTCGATTTTTAGGAATATTGTTTATCTTAAAGTACCCTTTGTTGGCTAGCCGCTTGACAAAAGAATTAACAAGCCCCAAAGAAATATTCAGCTTTTTGGATAAATCCCTCTGGCTCGGGGTGTGATCGTTGTCGATCTCTTCAAGGATTTTCAGTGTACGGATATCTTTTCTATCCATAATCTTGTTCGATAGTTGGTAACCGTTCACGGTTCAAAGGTTCAGGGGTTCAAGGTTTCATTCTTGTCCCCGAACTACATTTGATATGCGTATTTACGAGAAAAGTGTCAATTTCGTCAGTCCTGATCCAAAATTTGAAGCTAAATTGGCAATTACCTGGGAAAATGAACATTTGTAAAAAGAACTTCATATTTTCAATGCCTTTTTTGTCCTTAACCTTGAACGTTGAACCGTGAACCGTGAACGGATACGATAGTTGTTATGGGGTCGTGGAGAACTTTTAGTGAAACCCCGGTTAAATATAAAATACGAATTTAACCGGGCAGGCAAAATTGAACGTTTTTCAAAGGTCTCTTAGTTATTGCAATGTGGAGTTGTGGAATGTTTATAGTCCGAGCACAAGGCTCCGCTTAGTAAATCACATTAAGCTTTATTAAGTAATGCCCTGTAATCCATATATTTTTATATTAATTTAGTGGGAGGACGATCATCTTTCGAGTGTTCAGCAGTTGAACACATTTTGGAGAGGAATGTCAAGCAAAAAATAAAATCAAAATTTTAAATTCCCTGCTGTAAGTCGAATCTGGTTAACAAACCGGTTAGTTTGAATATCAGTGCTATGGAATTTTAATAAAAAAATATATTTGAAATGTAGTTCATAAAACTTCTGTATCCAAAACCTTTCTGATTTTCTCAGCAGAAACCCTTCCGATTCCATCAATTTCTGTCAAATCTTGAACAGATGCATTCATAACATTAAAAACAGATTTAAAATATTTTAGCAATCGCTTTGCAAGCATAGGGCCTATCTGAGGCAGTCCCTGCAATAAATACAACTGTTTTGACTTTAATCTCTTGGGACGATAACCGCCACGTAACGGTACAACATCGATATAGGATTCAATCTGCTTACCTATTAGCATAAAAATATCTTTAGTATCCTCTTTAGAACGAGAAAAAATAATAGGAATATACCATACGGCTTCAGCAGATATAAGGGCTCCTTTAATTGCCATTCTGTTAAATTTGAGATCTGTATTGTAAGGATTACCCTCAATAATAAGAATCGGATTCTTACAAAACTCTTTCAGCTTTGAAAGTTGCTTAAATAAGCGCCCGTCAATGATCAATATGAGAAAATCCTTGGCAGTTTTTCGTTCTATGGTTATTGCTTCATTAATAATATAATCCCCGTGAGAGACCTTCTTTACCTCAATAAAACAGCCTTCATTTTTGAGTAAATCGATAAACCCGGATGCCTTTTCGCGATAATCCACTATAATCTTCAATAAAATAGCCCCATATGTTGTGTGCGTAGTCAACTACACACATATATGGAATGGTTGACTACGCAGATTTCATATTATTATTCCACAACAATCCTGTCTTTGTTCTTTTCCCAGATCTTGGGACCGACACCCGGAACATTCATTAGATCTTCTGTTTTTTTGAAAGGTCCATTTTTCTCACGGAATTCTACAATTCTCTCTGCGTATTTTTGACCTATCCCTTTTAGCTGAATAAGTTCTGCCGCTGTTGCTTTGTTAAGATTAATCTTTCCTGTATTCCCAGACCAAGACGGCACACTAAATGCCATAACCATTACCACTGCAATACACAAAATTAACCCCTTTTTTGCCTTTGACATTGTTTCCTCCTTTCTTGATTAATAGTTGTTAATAAAAACTCAAATCAGGTTCGGGGAAATCCCTGACCGAGAAAAGGCTACTCCAAGAATCATGCCAGAAAGAAGTTAGGGGCTTCGTCCCAATTGGAATAATGGAATGATGGAGCAATGGAATGATGGGTTTGAAGGAGTTTTTTACAATTAAAATGGTTTATTGCCGCCCTTACCCCCGATATTCCAGGATTCCATTTTTTCATTATGATTTCACAAATTGTTTCCATTATAAAGCATTTGAATTCAGAGGGTTATAAGATTTATCATATTTTAAATTATATGAGTCAATGGTGAAAACAAAAATTGGCGGATAGGGCGCTTTATGCCCCTATCCATAAGAAATTTTTTATCTAATGGGGATTGTTAATCTTTTTTAAATTTTTTAAAAAAACTTCTTTTGAAGCATATTGGATAAATGCGAGGAGCAGAACTTCTTTAAATTATTTATAAATAAGCACAGTAATCTGGGCATGATGCACATTTTTTTGTGCATCCTTTCTCTGAACAAAGTTCGGTTTTATTTTTACCACGAAGATCACGAAGGAGAAGAAGAATAAAATATAGTAACCGTTCACAGGTTCAGGGTTCAACGTTCAGGGTTAAGGACAAAAAGGCATTTAAGATCCGAAGTCCTCGTTACAAATGTTCATTTTCCCAGGTAATTGCAAATTTAACTTCAAATTTTGGATTAGGACTAACGAAAATGACGCTTTTCTCGTAAATACGCATTCCAAATGCAGTCCGGGGATAAGAATGGAACCTTGAACCCCTGAACCTTTGAACCCGTGAACGCTTACAAAATATATAACCTTCGTGCTCTTCGTGTACTTCGTGGTGTGATCAAACTTTTTTTGCCACAAAATGCACAAAATTCAACTTTAAGAAACTAAAACGTGACGAATTCTACTTTTTACGAGGTAATCAATCTCTAATCGTTTTTTTCAAATCCGGCAGGGTTTCGGATTTACCCCGGATGACCATGCGACTATCACCATCACGAGCCGTTACATTCTCATAAACGCCGTCATCTCTTTTTACAAGCTTGGTAAAACCAAGGTCGCGCAGTTCGCTGTTGGTTTTAGGTGTGCTGATATTGCTACGAGAAATGAGTTTTCGCACCGGCCCACCACAGTTGGGGCATTGCATCAGTGATTTGTCTTTAATCGACTGCTTCACATCAAATACTTTGCCCAGTGAGCATGTTTTTTTTAAGTGTTCGTATTCATAAATAGGCATCACAAATCCTTAAACTCAGACTTCGACATTTCATTAAAAATTGCACCAAGAATAGCCCGTGCAACAACCAGGTCTTCCCGGACAGTAATCTTTATATTGTCTTTGCCACCCTTAATAATTCTTACGTCTATCCCCAGTCGTTCCACAAGCAATGAATCGTCAGAACCGGTATATCCATCATGCCGTGCAGTTTCATGGGCTTTTTTGATCAATTCATATTTAAATGCCTGGGGGGTTTGGGCAAGCCAGATGTTTTCTCTTGAAAGTGTTTTTTTAATAAAGCCCGATTTACCGACACACTTAATAGTATCGCCGGCAGGTATGCCAAGGATACATGCACCGAATTTTCTTGCGCCAAGGATACACGACTCCAGTTTTTCAGGCTGAATAAAAGGACGAACGCCGTCATGGACAACGACCGTACGGGTCTTTTTATCCATGGCTTGAAGTGCATTATATACTGAATTCTGGCGCTCTTCACCGCCAGGTATAAGATCAAGCCCGTTTTTAAGCTCCAGCAAGGGAATTATATTATTTCGGCAATATTCAATATCTTCTTTGGGGATAACAAGAAAGATTTTATCTATCAGATCACATGCATCAAACGCTATTACCGAATGAGCCAAAATCGGTCGGCCCGCAAGGTCCAGGTACTGCTTCCGGGTTTTGTCATTCATCCGGATGCCTTTGCCGGCAGCAACAATAATTGCAGAAACCATAATATGCCGTTTCGGAATTTCTATAACTTAATGAAAATATATGGCATTTTTTGAGGTTTGAACACTTGTCTCAAATATGGAATAATGGAATAGTGGAATACTGGAAGATTGTTTTTTAAAGGATATTATTCATTTTTATCTTATCGCCGACACAAACTTTACCATTAACCCATTATTCCAGCATTCCAACATTCCATTATTTTTATCCCGTGAAACTTTTTTTCTATTTCACTGGGACCATGTATAAGCAAAAAAAGCCAACCCCCTAAAACCCTTTTTAAATCCAACAAGTTCTAAGAATAATGAAACATCATTTCAGGTATTTCAGTTCCTTGGGAAGTGAAATACCTTTTCCCATTGTATCTTCACCGTAATTGACACTTGCAAGGATTTCAATATCCTTTAATGCCCGGGTGTCACCTTCAAAAGTAACTTCGATAATGTTTTCTTTCTGTATCTTGCCCCCTGCCCATTGAATATCCAGAACACTGCTGGCATCAAACCGATCTTGGCCCACACAGAGTTCCACTTGCCCCCCATAGTGTTGAACGGTTTTTGCCACTAAAAGGCTGGGCCTACTGTGGAAGCCGAGCTTTACAGGAACACCCACTTTAATAGAAGAACGCTCAATATTTTCATTGAGTATTTCCCGGGCCAGTTCTTTACCGGTTGTAAGAAAGTGGCAGACATAGTAGAATCCGTAATTAATGGTTCGGTCAAGAAGCTCTTCCGGATCAATCATGGCGGATAATCGATCCTGAACTTTTTTGTAAATATTTTTATATCCTGCTTTATGTAAATGCCGCTCATAAAAATGTAACAGCCTGCCGATCATTTGAAGAAGGTGAAATACAACCGAAAAATAACCCCGTAAATCTTTGAGCTTTCTATTGCCAAACCGGTATCCGCCGTGGATCACATATGTATCAAAAGAAGATTGAAGGTTATGCACAAGCATTTCAAAACGCCTCATATTCACTTCATTGACTTTTTCCGGTACAACCTTCAATATCTCTTGGAAATCATATGGCTCATAAAATTTGAGATGATCAAAAGTTGCAGCGATGCTTAAAAATTCACTTGCAATTTTAACGATATGCTTTTTCTGTTGGTCCTTATCCGTATCATCAATATCATAATTGAGCATCTCGCCGGTTATAATACCGGGGAATTCAGCCATATCATAACTCTCGTCAGGTATGGAAATATTAAGCCGGCGGGCCTCATTCAGTATAATCGGGGCCAATTTCATTATACTTTTTCTTATAAAATAAAGCGTAGAAGTGCCTTGGTTTTCAAAAATCTTAGTATCCGGGAGACCATAGAAATCGAGACGATTTAAAATATGTGTCTGCGAGTACCCTCCAAGGCTTAGATGCCTGACGGCAGCGGAAAGCTCCCTGTAAAAAAACCATTCCTTGTTGTTTTTAGCACCGTGAAAATCAAGGAAGTCTTCCAGAACCTGGGAAGTGGCTATCAGCTCTGAAAAAAGCTTTTTGGTAAAAAGATACCGGGAAGAAGCAAAATTTGAAATATAGATACACGCTTTCAAATAATCGTGAGAAAATATCCTAACTTTCTCCGCAAAAGAGATGTCGCAAACCGTTTTCTGAAATTTCATGATCTACATCATTTCCTTTTGGGTTTCAGAAATCGTCTCGTCGAGTTTCTTTTTCAAATCGGCGGGCAATCCTTCGATGTCCACATTTAAAAACCCTCGTACAATTGTAGATATTGCCTCTTCCTCATCAAGACCCCTTGCCATTAGATACTCTATTTCCTGCTGATCGATTTTACCCACAGCAGCTTCGTGAGACATTTCCACTCCGGGAACGTATCCGGAAAGCTCCGGAACAGCCTGCATAAGCCCGTCATTTAATATCAAACCGTTACACTCCAGGTGTGCTTTAATACCGGCAACTTTGCCCACAAGATCACCACGGGCAATGATTGATCCTCCTGATGAAATTCCGCGCGATATTATCTCGGCGCGGGTGTCAGGGGCATTCAACACAATCCGTGAACCCACATCCAGAAAACTCCCCGGTCCTGCCACAAGAACACTGTTAAATCGAGCAACAGCCCCCTTTCCGTTTAAATGTGTGGTGGGAAACATCTGAAGAGACCCCACGGGTTTTAAGCAAATATAATTAGAGATGATTGTTCCGCCTTCCTCAACCCGGATAACAGTTCTGGGTCGGACATTGATCTTTTCCCCCCAGTCATGAATCATGGTAAACGTGAGCTTGGCGCCTTTTTTTACATAAAATTCAGAAATTCCTATATGCAGGCCTGATACCAGGTGAGGAGCGGTTGCACATCCGGTAATGATATGCAGCTCCGATTCTTGTTCCGCAACTACGATATTATGAACATTTTGTGAAAATCCTTCTTTGGCAATATATAAACAGGATTGGATCGGGTCTTTTGTTTTAACACCGGCAAGGGCATGAATAAAGTAACCCTGGTGTGAACTTTTATTGGCCTCTATGGTAAATTTGTCGGTATCCGGAGATATGTTTTTCCACATATAATCTGAAAGCCATGCGTGTTTTTCCCGGGCCTGGGATATGCCCATGACTTCGATACCCTCCTGACTGGTTTTGCAGTGTATCACGGAATTGTCTTTTTGAATAAAGGTGCCTATACGAGTATTTTCATCAATATCCACACCAACGTCTAAAAGCTGCTTTGCATCTGTTGGCTCAATCTGTGATAACTTTTCAACATAGGCATGATCTTTTGCATCAACGTTGTAGTTTTCAATAGTTATATCCAAGACGTTATCTCGTTTGAACATCTGACGCACTCCTCATATCCGTATTCTCTGATCCACTTTAGGATCTCTCTGGCGTTTCTTGAACAGCATAAAATTCCGTTATAGAGAACCTGACCTTTGTCCGCCGTGATATAATCAAGTATATGTCCGGTATGGGTAATAACAAGTGCGGATTTTGCATGATCACCGATTACCTTTTTATGAGGTCTGGTCTGGGGACATTTGATTTGCCTTCCCAAAAGTGAATTGATGGTATCACCGATAACAACAATACTTTCAAGGTCAACTCCTGATTCGGGCTCATCGAGAAGAACAAGGTCCGGCTGCTGGGCCATAAGCTGAAGCAGTTCGGAACGTTTTATTTCTCCCCCTGAAAAATCTCGGTTTACATCTCTGTCAAGAAGATCGGTAAAATTAAGCTCCTTTGCCAATTCATCAACATCTACTGAACGATTTACATCACAGATTTCAACAATATTTCTTGTGGTTAGGCCGTTAATCGTCGGAGGTCTTTGAAACGAAACGCCAATACCGAGTCGGGCCCGCTCGTTTATTGGCATCCGAGTGATATCTTCACCTTTAAACGTAATTTTTCCATGGGCCACGTTATATCCGGAAAATCCCATAATGGTCATCATCAGGCTGGTCTTGCCGGATCCATTGGGTCCGAAAAGTATGTGGGTTTGTCCTTTGGGTATTTCCATATTAACGTTATTTAATATGGTTTTTCCGCCGACTTCGACATTGAGCTCTTCTATCTGAAGCATATGCATCACCTCACCAGGTGTCTTCATAAACAAAGATCTTAAATTTAGAGTATAGGAATTTCCTTTTTTGGACACAGATGAACACAGATTGTTAAGATTCTTAAATTAAGAAATAATAATAATATCTGTGTATATCTGTGTATATCTGCGAAAATCTGTGTCCTATTTAACTTGTATGTAAAGTCCGAGCAGCCAATAAGCCGAATTCTGTGCCCAATGCGGGTTGCCCCGGACTGGATAACGATCATTCATCTATGAATGCCCGTTGCCGGGCACCTCTTGCGACCTACCCGGGAGCTTGAACGGGCCGCTCTCAAACACTCCCCTATTTGGTCTTGCACCGGGTGGGGTTTACAAAGCTTCCCCGGTCACCCAGGGAACTGGTGCGCTCTTACCGCACCTTTTCACCCTTACCCCGCTTAAATGCGGGGCGGTATATTTTCTGTTGCACTTTCCTTCACGTTGCCGCGACTTCACGTTATGAAGCACCCTGCCCTATGGTGTTCGGACTTTCCTCTGGATCTTTTCAATGATCCAGCGATCATCTGGGCTGCTCGGACCGTTTTTATCTATCATCCGTGTAAATGAAATTATGAGTTTTTTAAGTATATTATCCTCTGACAATTGGGGCAAAACTTCAAGCTGTCGCCAAGAAAAAGTTCATTATACAACTGGGGAGGAAGATTCACATTACATCCAAGACATAGAGCATCCTTTACCGGTACCACCGCAAGTCCTCCCGAATTTTGTTTTTTTATCACTAAGTACTTTTTCATTAATTCCGGATCTATCACACAGGTAACTTTCTCCCGGTCTTTATCAAGTTTCGAAAGCTTTATCCTCCCCTGTTCCGATTCCTGTTTTATGATCTCTTTTTGATTCCTTACACTATCGGAGAGTTTTAAATATTCTTCCTTTTTCATTGCGATGATCTTTTCAGTCTCATCCATGCGATCCAGGCACTCTATCATCTTATCTTCAATTTCGGAATTTTTAGCCTTTTCCTCTTCAATCTGCTTTAATAATGATTGATACTCTCTATTTGTTTTCACAGATCTAAGCGTTGCCTGAGTCTTTTTTTCCCTCTCAAGATTTATTCGCGAATCAGATTCATAGTCCCGATACTGTTTCTTCAACTCATCAATAATAAACTCTTGTTCTTCTATGGTTCGTTCAAACTCCACGAGACCGGCATCCAGAGCGTCAAGCTTACTGTATGCTTCATTAAGCATTGATTTAATGCTCCCGGCTTCTGCCTCTATTCCCTGCAGCTTAACAAGCATATTAATCTGTTCTTTCATCTCGTTCAATACCCAACCCGGACACGCCGGAAAAGTGACTAAAGTGAACTAAAGTTTGAATTGCCTATGGTTAAGGTGTCGCTTCCCCCTGCCATTGCAAGGCACAAGCAGGCATCACTCCATTACTCCAATCGGGATAAGTAAGCGTTCACAGGTTCAGGGTTCAACGTTCAGGGTTAAGGGCAAAAAGGCATTGAAGATCCGAAGTCCTCGTTACAAATGTTCATTTTTCCAGGTAATTGCCAATTTAGCTTCAAATTTTGGATTAGAACTGACTAAACTGACGATTTTCTCGTAAATACGCATCCCAAATGCAGCCCGGGGACAAGAATGGAACCTTGAACCCCTGAACCTTTGAACCCGTGAACGCTTACATTATTATATTATAATATTGTAAACGGGTCATTTTCAAGTCCATATGCCTCAACTTTTACATGAAACCCGTTTTTAGACAAAATCTTTTCAAGTCGGTCTGCAAGCACATCCACGATTAAATGCTCCGATGCAAAATGGCCGATATCGATAAGCCCAAGGTTTGCGGCTTCTACAGCTCTGGCATCGTGATACCGCAAATCTCCGCTGATATAAACCTGGGCTCCGGATGACATAAAATGGTTCATTAGGCTTGAACCGCTTCCCGTACAAACCGCGGCCGTGTTTACTGTTAAATCAGGATTTCCTGCAATTTTTAATGAGTTAAGCCCCAATTTTTTTTTAATTGATCGCGCAAAGGATATAAGTTCTGTGCTTTCACCAAGATCTCCGATCCGGCCGGAACCTTGCATATTTTCATTTTCTATCAGTGGGTATATATCATATGCCATGGTCTCATAAGGATGATTTTTCCTTACATGTTCTATAACGCTGTTTAGATCACTCTTTCGCACAACTGTTTCGATTCTGATTTCATCGGCATGGGAAATTTCATCGACTTTACCGGCAAACGGTTTTGATGAAGATCCCGGTCTATAGGTACCCGTACCCTTGTTTCTGAACGAACAGCAGGTATACGAACCTATTTCACCGGCCTTTGTTTCAAAAATCGAATTTAAAATCTCTTGTTCATACGCCACAGGTACATACAATACCAGTTTGTAATTTTCTGTGGCGCCGACCTTCCCGAGCACTTTCAGATTTTCAATACCGATCCGTTGTGCAAGTATATCGTTCAAACCGTCAATTGCATTGTCCAGGTTGGTATGGGCCGAGAATATAGCCATTTGGTGCCGAATTGCCTTTTGAATTATGGAACCGACAGACGTATTTAAATTGATAGACCTTAACGGATGAAATATAAGAGGATGATGGGTAATTAAAAGGTCAACGCCATTTCTGCAGGCATCATTGACCACATCCGGGCCAGGGTCCAGACTAATCCAGATCGTTCGAACCGGCCAGTTCTTCTGCCCAACCTGCAGTCCGACATTATCCCATTCTTCCGCAAGCCGGATTGGAGCAATTGTCTCCATTGCCTTGATAATATCAAAGATTTTTGCTTCCATAACATCGCTCTACAATTTCTATATTTTTTGGTTCAACTTTTAATCAACAAAAAAAAACGTGGTTTTTTGTAACAACCACGCTTTGATTCTTTTGCATATTTAGCCTGCAAGTTATATTAACAATACTCAAAGGTAAGCATAAGATCATATCATTTTATTATGCAATCATGATTTGGTAAAAATAGGGGCTTAAAAAATCCGCAATCAAAATGGTGGGCCCACCTGGAATCGAACCAGGGACCGACCGGTTATGAGCCGGTGGCTCTGCCAGCTGAGCTATGGGCCCCATAAGGCAACATAAAATAGACCTTTGAAAAACACCCCCTTTTGCCCAATTCCAGCGTCAGTCTCAAATTTTCATCCTCAAAATACTCCATGTATGGATGCCTGTCCCGATGTGTTTTTCATCGGGGTGGTTAAAATTTTCGCCTTCCTTGTTCTTGAACAAAATTGGACGTTTTTCAACGATCTAAAAGTGAATTATCTAACTTCAGAAAATGATTTTGTCAAGCTATGTTTGCTCTAAGTTCTCAATAAAACTTTTAAGTTTACGACTTCTGGTGGGATGTCTAAGTTTTCTCAAGGCCTTCGCTTCTATCTGTCTGATCCTTTCACGGGTCACTGCAAAATCCTGACCCACCTCTTCTAGAGTATGATCCGCCTTTTCACCAATACCGAACCGCATGCGCAGAACCTTTTCCTCACGCGGGGTCAATGTTGCAAGGACCTTTCTCGTCTGTTCGGCCAGGTTCAGACTTACAGCAGCATCCGAAGGCAACATAAACTTTTTATCTTCTATGAAATCACCGAGATGGCTGTCCTCTTCCTCTCCAATAGGCGTCTCCAGCGATATGGGTTCTCTTGCAATCTTTAAAACCTTACGCACTTTGAATAAGGGAATCTCCATTTTTTCCGCTATTTCTTCAGGAGTAGGCTCTCGTCCTAGCTCCTGTACAAGGTACCTGGAAGTGCGGATAAGTTTGTTTATTGTTTCAATCATATGGACCGGAATCCGGATGGTTCTCGCCTGATCGGCGATCGCCCTTGTTATGGCCTGCCTTATCCACCATGTGGCATATGTACTGAATTTATAGCCGCGGCGATATTCAAATTTGTCGACGGCTTTCATAAGACCGACATTTCCTTCCTGTATCAAATCCAAAAACTGAAGGCCTCTGTTGGTATATTTTTTTGCAATACTGACCACCAGGCGCAAATTGGCCTTGGTCAGTTCACTTTTGGCAAGTTTTGCTCTGAAGCGTCCTTCTTCAATGCTGGACACAATTCTTTTTAATGTCCTGTTCTTTGCCTTGATGGCATATTCCCTTTCTGCAAGCTGATTTTGAATATTTTTAAGATCTCCAAATAGTACAGCAATCTCATCTTTGGATAGTTCACTACGGGAATTGAGCCATTTGATAAGTTTTTTCTTGGTGTTAAGGTTGGAACGGATCTCTGTTACGGATACATTAAGTGTGTCCGCACATATCAAGATCATTCGTTTCATGGAATCCATCCATTCGATCTGCTTCCTGATAAGTTTATCGATTTTATCTAAAACTCCTATTTCAAACCGCCAATCTTTTAGCAAATCGAAAACTTTTTTATTTCTTCGAGAGATACACCTTCTTATACGACGCTTTTCATCGAAATCCAGATTAGAAGAAAAAAGTTTTTCCCTATATTCTCTGTTTTCATCATCAATAGCTTTAATTAAATGTACGGTTCTTAAATAATTTTCGATCTGAATCGATTCCTCAACATATGCGTCCCCTTCTTCGATCTCCCTTACATCCCTTAATACTCGTCTTGGACGCAACTCACCGTTTTCAATCTTTCGCCCGAGCTCTAAAATGCATTTTACTCCTATGGTCGTATCGATCAGTGCTTTTAAAATTTCCTGTTCACCGGCTTCTATCTCCTTTGCGATAACAACCTCTCCTTCTCTACTCAAAAGGGTCACCAAGCCCATCTCTCTCAAATACATTTTAACAGGGTCGGTTACGGAACCATAATCAGAAACAGAAGTTTCAGCAATCTTGACCTTTTTTACTTTGGCCGGCAACTTGTTCTTTTTTTCGTCTATTATTTCAATATCATGATCATCAAACATAATAAGCGTTTCATCAATCTGTTCGGAAGGCATATCATCTGGAAGCGCCTTATTAATTTCATCATAAGTTAAAAACCCCCGCTGTTTTCCTTTGGAAATCAATTTTTCAAGAGTCTTTTTGGGAATATTCTTTGTTTTTTCCCGATTATTAGCAGATTTCTTTGCCATTGACTTTAGCCTCCTGCAGATTCCATTGTTTTCTTTTTTTATTTCAACAGCGCCATTTTCTTTTTTTCATTTAATAGTGCTATTTTTTGTTTTTTATTCAATAAGGTTGCGAGCAACTCAAGGTCGTTGTCCTTTTCAGCCGCCTTTATCTTTTCTAACAGTTTGTTTTCATTTTTCCTTCGGATCGACTCAAATCGGGTGATAATGCCAATGCATGCTTCATGATCCCATATATCTTCTCCAATTGCCAGAAAGGCGACAATGTTTTTTTGCTCTTTTTCCTCAATTAAATTAATTATATCAGACGCTTGTACTTTTGTTTCATCCTTGTGCGTTAAAAGCAACTGGCCAATTGATTTTAAGGCATTATTTTCAAAAAGATCGAGTATATTACGCTCATATATTTCTGATAAAACTTGCGGGAATTGAAGCATCATTGCTATGATCTGGCGCTCCAGCTTATCCCATTTGCCCTGAAAGACTTTTTCTTGAGCCTTATCCGAAACACTTATTTTATGATGACTGCTGCCCAAATCAGTGTTTGGCCAAGTTGGCCTTTTTGCTCTATCCCTGTTTCGAACCGATATTTTCCTGATCTTTTCAAAAACAGCGGATTCATCAATGTTTATACACTCGGCAAGCTCTTTGATATATAATGATCTTAGTATGTTATCACTAATAGATCCCAGAGGCTCTTTCATGTCTGAAATTATACGAATTTTTCCTTCAATGGAAAGTCCGTGCTTTTTCACGGCATAATCCATGAGAAAGGGGATGATATCCTTGGCTTGGGAAACAAGACCCAGAAAGGATTCAACCCCGAATTCGAATATATATGAGTCCGGATCATATCCATCAGGTAAAATAACAATTTGAGCATTAATATATCCTTTGTCAAATACTTCTATGCTTCTCTTAGAGGCCTTGATACCGGCATCATCTGAATCAAACACAAGTATTACTCTACCGTCTTTACCGACAAAACCTTTGAGAAGCTGAACATGTTCGGGTGTAAGGGATGTGCCTAACGTTGCAACTGAATCCTGAAGACCCTGCTGATGAAGTGCTAATAGATCAAAATATCCCTCGACTATGAAGACCCTTTGATTCTCCCTGCATTTCATTTTTGCCAAGTGCAAACCGTATAAAGAACGACTTTTGTTATATACCGGTGTTTCCGGAGAATTGAGGTATTTTGGCAGGGAGTCATCCATTACCCGCCCGCCAAAACCGGTCACCTGCATATTTAAATCAAAGATTGGGAATATTAAACGATCCCTAAAACGGTCGTAAAACCCACTCTTTTCTTTTCTTGAAACAATCAGGCCGGCTTTTTCAACAAGATCAGGGGAAATATTCTTTTTTGTAAAAAAACGTAATAAATTGTCCCAACCTTCGGGTGCATATCCTAAATAAAAATTATCGAATATCTCTTTGTTTATTCCCCGTTTCTTAAGATATGCCATTGCGCGTCTTCCTGAAATATCATCAAGAAGTTGCTTACGAAAAAACTCCATGGCCTGTCTGTTCGCGGCAAAAAGACTTTCCCTTTGGCTCATCCGCCGTTTTTGGTCTGGAGACATTGTCGGGGTCGGGATGTCGATTCCATATCGCCCGGCAAGTATTTTGGCTGCGTCAGGAAAAGAAATGCCATCGTGTTTCATAAGAAAACTAAAAACATTCCCACCTGCAGCACACCCGAAACAATAGAATATCTGTTTTTCCGGACTAACGGTAAAAGAGGGGGTTTTTTCCGAGTGGAACGGGCAAAGGCCAACATAGTTCTTCCCGGTCTTTTTCAGAACCACAACTTCCGAAACGACTTCAACGATATCTGCCGTATTCTTAATTTCTGAAACCTTATCTTCAGGAATATAAATTGTCAAAAAGACCAACCTCCATCGCTATGAAACCGGAAAGACTGACAATAACGGAAGGATCGTAAATGGTATGAAGTTTTGCACATGTTCGAATGTGCTTAATATGTGCTTAAGTTGAAATAATCGAAGATCTGTATCTGTTCTATAGATAAGTTCCACCAAAAATTAAGCTTTAATAATCATAGGCTTTAAAGATTAAACCTCTAATCTAATTATTAAAGTCCATTTTGTCAATAATTTTATTGGTGTTTAAATCCATTCAATTGGTTATATTTGATACCTTAATTCTGATGAACTCGTAAAAAGTCAGATTTAGACGGTTTCGTAAAAAGTTCAAACTCCCCCGCCAAACATAGGCGGGATAAAAAGGCGTGCAAATTTTGTAATCATGAGGCGTACTTATCGTACGTTGAATGATTGCGAAATGCATCACAACGCAGAAGTTGGACTTTTTACGAGACCGTCAATTCTGCTATTTTGCAATTTCAATAGCCTCTTTAAGATTCAGACTTCCGCTGTATAACGCTTTGCCGGTGATAACACCTACAACCCCTGCTTCTTTTAACGGTAGTATATTTTTAATATCTTCTATTGTTGAGACGCCGCCGGAAGCAACCACAGGGATGGAGACAGCTTCTGCCAGACGCCGGGTTTCATCAATGTTTGGACCGGTCTGCATCCCATCCCTGTGGATGTCTGTAAAATTGATCGCGGCGACACCGCAATCCTCAAACTGTTTTGCAAGGTCCACTGCCTTAACTTTAGTCGTTTTTGTCCATCCCTCGATTGCAACAAGCCCGTTTCGCGCATCAATGCCCACAACAATCCGGCCGGGGAACTCCTTGCAGACGTCTTTCACAAAATTTGGGTTTCGAATCGCTTGAGTGCCAATAATTACCCTTTGAACGCCAAGATCCAGTATCAATCCAACCGTTTTTTCGTTTCTGATTCCACCGCCCACCTGAATATGTGCAGTAACACTCTCTATGATCTTCCTTATGGGATTTAAGTTCTGAGGACTTTTTTCAACGGCACCGTCAAGATCAATCACATGAATAAGTTCCGCACCCTCATCTTCCCACCTTTTTGCCATGGCAGCAGGATCATCTGAAAATACCGTTTCTTCATCCATACGCCCCTGAAGAAGTCTCACACATTTTCCATTTTTTATATCAACCGCAGGGATTATAATCATGCTGTAGTATTTTCCTTGTGAAGGTTTTGTGTTTTGTAACCGTTCACGGGTTCAAAGGTTCAGGGGTTCAAGGTTACATTTTCACCCCCGGCCTGCATATGGAATGCATATTTCAGATCTCGTTACCTTTAATATTTTTACTAAAGATTTTTTAACTATTAGATATAATTGCCATAAATTGTTATTATGTTAAATTCAGCATTTCCTAACTTCTAATTAAATCAAATGGTTACGTGTGTTTCAATTGCCCTGGTCAAATTTTGTCAAAGCTAACAAGCAATAAATTGTAAATTTATAACATATCGATATAACAATATAAACTGTTTAGATGAATTTTCAATTTAGCGTGTCAAATCCGATGTCTGTATTTACAAAAAAAAGGTCATCTTCGTCAGGTCTAATCTAAAATTTGGAGCTAAATTGACAATTAGTTGGTAAAATGAGCATTTGTAACGAGAACTTTGGGCCTTCAATACCTTCTTTGTCCTTAACCCTGAACGTTGAACCCTGAACCCGTGAACGGTTATTGTGTTTTATTGAAAAATTACGCGTTATTTTATTATCAGTTGGCGGCTCAATATCACCATTTAATACACCAGAACTTATTGAGAAGTTACTTTTGGTTCAGGTTTATTTGAGACAGGAAAAGTTTTAAGAATATTTTTTAGACCGGACACGGCCATCTCATTTGCAGTAATCCATTTGGCCTTTCTATGCAAAAAGGAGCCCAATTGAAAAAGGTTTTCAGATAACGGCCGTTGAGTTTCGTCAAAATGATCGCTCCATAATAAACGACCATCTGCCACACGGATCAGGTGGATATCAAACGCCACAGAGGCAGGCAGATCCACGGAATATTTGCCTCCCACACGTTCCCTGAAACGAAAAACATACCCTGACAATACCAAATCAGCCTTCAGGGCCCGTCCTGTTTCTATCAACAAATTTCGTTCCGACAACCCTTTTTTATCCTCTGATAACAGATCCGAGACAACTCCCTGAGACTGACTTGCGGGTATCAGCTCAATATCTTTGCGATCCTTCAATAAAACAAATAGCTGTTCCGTAAGCATATTATCTGCATCTTCAGCAACCTTTCCTGTCATGAAAACCTTCCCACAGATCGGACAACGGGAATTCACATTTTCACCATACACCGCAGACATGTTTTTAAAGGGAAAAATTAGAATTTTTTCTATACCTGATGCCGGGAGAACATTTTCCTTGACCGCGATATTTTTTCTGCATCCCGGCAAAAAAAGCATAACCGTTAAAAGAAAAATTTTAATCCATACGGTTGTTTTATTTTTCAATTTGTTTTTATACATTATTACAAAACACCTTTTGAAGATCGAATGCCCTTTAAGCGACTATCAAAAGAAGCTGCCTGATCCAGAGCCCTTGCCATAGTTTTGAAAATAGACTCGAGAATATGATGCTCATTTTCTCCATAAAGAACATTTACATGTAGATTCATTCCGCCCCGGTTTGAAAATGCCCTTAAAAATTCCTTTGTAAGAGACGTGAAATTATCCCCTCCCGCATTTGCTTTTTGGGGAACATTATAAACCAGAAAGGGACGTTTAGACAAATCAGCGGCAACAGAAGATAAAGCGTCATCCATGGGTGTCACAGCATGGCCGAATCGTTTTATGCCTTTTCTATCGCCGAGAGCCTTGTCAAAAGCATCCCCCAAGACAAGACCCACATCTTCGATGGTGTGGTGGTAATCAACATCAATATCTCCGGTGGCATCAATGGAAAGATCAAAAAAGCCATGAACGGTAAAAAGTGTCAGCATATGATCAAAAAAAGGAATTCCTGTGGATATGTTATCTTTGCCGCTCCCATCTAAATTAAGCTCCATACGAATTCGGGTTTCTTTTGTTTCACGTTCAATTTTAGCGGTACGTTCCATAATTTTATTGTTCCTTGCTTGTATTTTTACCTTTTGGGCCTTGATTTGCATTTACGGAAAACGCATGGATATTTATCACAGAGTATGGTGCAGTATTATTGGATATCACATAAATGACCGGTGCAAGTTAGTTCGCTTCGCTCATCCCGCTATATAGCGGGAGAATGTTGGAATATTGGGACACTGGAGTATCGGGTTCTGGGCCTCCGGCTCGGAGAGTCTACGGCTCAGAGAGAAAATGGAAGGTTGGGTTATTGTAAAATTCCTCTTGACGGGATTTAAATAGAGGAATGTCATCTTCTTTAAATCATTATTCCAATATTCCATCATTCCATTGTTCCATTGTTCCATGTCTGAGTTAAAAATATAAGTTTAAAAAATGCTTTTATTTTCAATAAATTGTAGAATTTCCGTGACGTTAAATTAGTTAAGGTGGATTTGGTGGAGATGAAGGGAATCGAACCCTCGACCTCGGCGTTGCGAACGCCGCGCTCTCCCGACTGAGCTACATCCCCACAAAACAATCACTATTTCATAGCAAATTGTATCAACCCGGTCAATTTAAAAAAGTTTTTCATAATATTTTGATCTTTTTAAAATTTGTATTATAGTCCTATAAAAATTTTAAAATTTATTTTGCCCTGAAAAACTTGGTCCTTTGGGCCAAGCCTGTCCCGCATCGCGGGAGTCAGAGATCAATGGCTCTGCCCGTATAAATCAACCGGAGTAATGGAGTATTGGAGTGTTGATTTAAAAAAAAGAGCTTTAAATTTTCAGATTTTCTCCAGGGATCTGTTTTCTGAGAGCGATGAAAAAAGGGGTTTCTTCCATTACTCCACCACTCCAATACTCCAGTACTCCGTAAACCATTAAATGCCGGCAAACTAAATCCCCTTTGGGGATAGTCAAAGCCGGGCCCTCTGGACCCGGATTTTTACTTTATCAGTTTAAGTTTTTTGAAAAAAGGAAATTTATGACACTTAAGATTATATTAAATGACGCCTTTAAGCGTTTTACGCTGGACCAGGATAAAATATTCTCACCTGAAGAAACGGTTAGAAGATTCAAGGAAAAATTAAAAAGGGTTAATCTTGATATCCTTGAATACACGGTTAGAATCGATAATGGAAGATTGGGTATTCCGGTCTATTTCAGTAGCTGCGGTAAGGATGCAATTAAAATTATTGGAACAAAAAAACAGATGGGGAAAGGGGCTACTCCCCGGCAGTCTGAAGCCAGTGCGGTAATGGAGCTCGCCGAAAGATACAGTTTTTTTAGCTTCTATAAAAATCCAAAGAACTTTTTTATTAAAAAATACCGTGACATAAAAGACAAAGCCATTTCTTTTGAGATGATCGCCCGGTCCGTTCACGATGATTCAGATGATCTGGAAATATCCAGAAAGATATTTGAGGACCTTCCCTTAAAATGGACCCATGCCTTTAATCTGACCCGGAATCAAGAAGTCGCAATCCCTTTTAACTGGTTTTTCACTATAAATGAGTTCAACGGTCCATCGGCCGGCAACTGCGTTGAGGAAGCAATAAGTCAGGGTATCTGCGAAATTGTTGAACGGCACGTATCATCCATCATCAGCAGAAACCGCCTGAACGTGCCGGCAATTAATGCGGATTCAGCCACAGACCCGATGGTTTTGGAAATGATACAAAAATATAGAAATAGCGGCGTAAAATTCTATATTTCAGATTTTTCTCTGGACATGGGCATCCCTTCCGTGGGTGTGCTGGCCTATGATCCTTTAAATTTCCCGGCAAAGAGTGAAATCGTCTGGACAGCCGGAACAACGCCCGACCCGGAAAAGGCCCTAAGTCGTGCCCTTACGGAAGTAGCCCAGCTTGCCGGTGATTTTAATACAGGTTCCAACTATGTGGCCAGCGGCCTTCCAAAATTTACAAAAATAGAGGACGCCGATTTTATCATCCGCCCGGGAAAAGAAACAGATATCAATACCCTTTCTGACATTTCGAATGAAAACATTAAGGTTGAGGTCCAAAATTTAATATCTGCTCTCTCAAAAAAAAATATGGAAGTCATTGTGGTCAATACCATGCACCCGTTACTTGAAATACCGGCTTTTTATACCATTATACCCGGGGCACATTTCAGAGAGCGGGCTCTGGGAACAAGTGTGGGGATGTTTTCTGCCAAAATTATCACTGAAAACAAAAGTCCGAACATGGCCATTAATGAACTAACAAAGATAGAAAAAATGCTTCCGGGCAAATATTACATCCAATTTTATCTGGGTTCATGCCACCTTGCTCTAAATGATCCGGCATCAGCGCTCAGTTATTTCAACCGGGCTCTGGAACTTGATCCCAAAGAACAGGACATCCCCAGTATTTATTCCTACATGGGTGTCTGCCTCAAAGAAATGGGGGAATACCGAAAGGCGCTTGCCGTATTAAAAAATGCGGAAAAGTATGACAAAGAAAGAACGGATATCTATAACTTAATGGGATTCAGCTATTTCAAACTTAAAGAGCATGAAAAGGCCATCGCATGTTTCAAAAAGGTTCTCCGGCTTGACCCGGGTTCAGCTATCGATTATGCCAATATTGCTTCAAATTATCGGGATATGGGCCAAAAAGGAAAAGCCATAAAATATTATGAAATGGCATTGGCCATGGATCCTAAAATAGAATTTGCGAGAGATAGTCTGATCAAGCTGCGGCAGAACTAACCCGAATTTCGATTGCTTAACCAGACGACCTCATTTGTCGTTGTCGGGCGTGAGTTCGCGCGTCTCCCACCAATCCCTGCCGTAATTGATAAAAAGCTGCTCACCGGCGGAAACATCTTTTATGGTATGAAAAACGATCAGGTCCCGCTCCGTATCGTGCCAATATTCGGTATTGTGCTCGTCGGCATGATTGAAGATACTTCCCCACCCCAAGGGAAGCGAATAGTATCGGGACTCTTTTTCCGAATCTTCATGCTCCGGCTCCAGAGCATAAACATAGTCATCTATAATACCCGAGCAATCTTCTGTTCTGATGCGCAAGTGATGGCACTCTTCCAGTGTGGTGTGGGCCGGAATATAATCGGTTGCGAAAACGCCGTGGCCGTATTTACAGGGTGCTATAACCAGATTAGGGTATCTAAAAAATGGTTGAGATGAGAGTTTGCTCATATTTCCTGTCCGGTGTGTAATGAAGCATTAATATTCTGTTTGGTCAAATATTGCAACATCTCTATAAACTATGGGGTCGGATAAATTTGATCGTTTAATACACCAGAACTTATTGAAAAGTCACCAAGTATTTGCCTGACAACAGTTTTCATATTTATAAAATGAGTTCCTTTCCAGTAAATTTTATCGCAGGATGGGCATTGAACATATTCATCGCAGAACTCTTTTGTCTTTGGAGGAATTCTATTTAAGATTTTTTCCTTTGATACGCTCTTTAATCGGGTGTTGCAACCCAGACATCTTGAAAAAAGCTTTATATTGTCTTTAATATCCAGGTAATCTATAATTCGTCTTATCTGTTCCGGGGTCCTACCCGGACGTAAAAAAATTCCATGGGTTGCCTCTTTGAATTTAAGGAGCTTTCTGCTCCGGGTGAGTATTATTCTGTTTTCTGTATTGGATATTTCAATTATTTTTCGGGGGGTAAGCAAGGGATCGTAAAATAAATCAAACCCCAGGACTCTCATATATTTAACGATATCCCCAAGGTTGATATCCGCTATAAATTTGTTCCTGCGAAGTGGAATTTTTCTGAGCAGGGTAACATCCGTAATATTGAGGGACTCAAAAACAGGATATACACTGACTCGGTCTCCATCTTGCAGAATGTAATTAAAATCTACTGATTTTCCATTCACCAAAATTAGATCAATTTCCGTATGAGGAACTCCGAGTGCTTCTATCATATCTTTTATTGATCTTTTCCCTTTAAACGGTGCTTCAAAATCAGTTTTTCTTCTGTGCTTCGGGAGAAAGTCATTTAATTCTTCATAAAAGCGAAGTGTTCCTTTTGCCATGGCTAAGGTTTTCTATTCAGGGTTATCGCTATGCCAGCAATTCATTGGCAAGGCTCGTATAATCTGTTGAACCGTAACTGCCCTTTCTGTAAAAAATCACGGGTTTTTTAACATCAGCACTTTCCGCAATCGTTGTATTAACTCTTATTACCGTATCGAAAAGCAAGTCGGCATATCTATCATCGTTTTTCAGCTTTTCCAAAATGTTATGGCTTATCCGTGTCCGGGAGTCAAACAAGGTCGCAACAATACCGGTTATCCTAAGATCCGTATTAATATTCTTTTTGACGGCAAAAATAGTGTCAAAAAGATCATCCAGTGCGGCATAAGCATACGGATGTGTCTGGCACGGTACAATAACCTCTTTGGCATAAGCCAATACATTGACGGTCAAAAGGGAAAGGCTGGGTGGGGTATCCAGGAGTATGAAATCATATTCTCCGGACATACTTTCAAGGGCTTGTTTCAACCGGTTTTCCCGTCCAATCTCGTCAATCAGTTCTAACTCTGCACCGGCAAGATCCACATGGGACGGTATGAGATCAAGACCTTTCCATTGTGTCGGAACAATCACATCGGCAGCCCTGACCGATTCAATATCACTTATGAGGTCGTATACCGTCAGCATTCCATCTTTCATGTCAACACCCAGTCCCCGGGTCGCGTTAAACTGCGGATCCATGTCCACAACAAGAACGGTTTTACCTTGTCTGCAAAAAGCTGCTCCAAGATTTACGACCGTAACAGTTTTCCCAACGCCGCCCTTTTCATTTGCAACGGCGATGATTCTGGTCTTCTTGTCACCCATTATTAACACCTCCCTTGCTAATCATCAGTCAATCCAATCGATTCTAACTTTTCTCTTATTATATTTATCCTTCCATCGATTCTCACAGAATTCTGCTCCATCTCTTTCAGGATTTCAGATGCCTGTTTTTTGTCAATCAGCTTATTGTTTATCAGTTCGACCATATCAGAAAGATCTGTAACATAAATCCGAAATCGATCGATTAACGATTCGTAAAGGCTATTTGATGCCGCTTCAATAAGTTTATATATATATTGAAATTTTATATTCTCCTGATAGTCCTTGAAATGAAAAAGCACCGATTTTTCTGTTTCACGCTTCACACGCAAAACACCATCCTTCAATGCCAGTACTTCCTGTTCGTTTTTTCTTTGAATCGGTTTTCTTAAAAATTTTTTAAAAAACTTAAGAACCGTATAAAATCCGAGACGTATGACTGCTTCGGTTTTCACTCTTGCCGTATAATTCATGGACGCAACTGCAGGAGGAAGCGCTAATCCGGCGATACCCTTTATCGAGTCGATGTCGGGCAACCCGATCCTTTCCTGGTTCTTTCGAGACTTGTTGATTCCAAAATTTCCCATCATCTTATTATATTCAACAATAGCATCCTGCACCATGATATCGAACGAACTGCTAACGGAATCAAGATATTCCTTTATCCGTGTCTCCTTTTCCCTGACAAAACGGATCACTTCAGGATTTATTGTTTCGGCCATGTAAGTGTCAAGTGAATGCTTGAATTCCTGAAAAACCAGATATAGGGTGTTTGAAAAACCTGCGGCTTTAAGGTTTTCTTCATAGTTTTGATACAGAACGGTATAACTTCTAATAAATTCAATGAGATTCCCTAATAGGTCTCCGGATCGCGGGTCAAAATAACAATCAATGTCTGCTTTTAACTCGCGCTTTATCTTTTGAATGGAGCCGTCAAGCGTATTTTTCATCATGGACGTTATTTTATTCATCCTTATCTGATTGTGTTTTATGGTTTCAATGACTTCATTTGCACTGTCGGCATCCCTGGCAAAAATATTCTGATTGACTAAAATCCAATGTGTCATCCCCGATAAAATCACACTCAGACGTTCGAGATGGTTTTTCAAAAGAAGAAAATGGCTGCCCCGGGTCAGTTTATTATAAAGTAGTGATTCAAAACGCTTTGTTTCATGGTCTGAAAAGGCTGTAAGTTCCTTTTCCTTTTTCCATTGCGCAAGTCTCAGGCTGTCTTTTTGTGACAGGTTTTCATTTCTCACTTTGAAAAGGTTAAAAAGCGCTGAAATTGAATAAATCTCGGGATCCGGTTTTATCATTGAAAGCTCTTCTTTTATTTTTTCAACCAGAGCATGAAGGTCGTTGATCGATTCATGCTCGCTGAAATCACAATTGATAATGAACAACATGTTATCCATAATCCCCATTTTTTTTATTATGGATAAAAATTTGATGTCGGCCTCCCGAAGTCCGGTTCTGCTGCTAATCACATAGATGAGAAGATGAGTTAAGAGCAGATAGTCCTGAATCATGGCAAGATGAAGGGGATTGGGAGAATCGCTTCCCTGGCAGTCGGCAATTTCTATATTGGAATCAATATTTCCCGAATCTATTTCCAGTTCAATGTCCCTAAGATAGATCGCCATAGATCCGTCACCCACAAAAGCCCAGTGTTCTGCAAACTTGTTGTCCTCATAATGACTCGTTATACTATCTGAGGAAATCATGTCCTTTACCTTTTCATATCCTTTAAGGTATGACGTCAGAAGAACACTGTTAAGATTCCGGGAATAATTGGCAAATAGATGTTCTGAAGACAGAGAGGATAATGCCTTCTGAAGATCAATTCGCTCGCCTTTTCGCCTTATGTCGAACCTGTTCTTTTCTGTACGCCAGTCTACAGATGGAAATAGAACCAGGGCCTGATCTAACTCGGAATTAACCTCATCCCAGGATTTAAATAAAAGTTTGGCTTTAAGCTGTTCCCCGCTGCGCACTCGTGTAATAATCGATGTAACAACCCCCGCTCCCCGTTTTAAATAATCTCCCTTGAATAGTGAATTGATAAATGTGCTCTTACCGGATTTAATGGTTCCCACAACAGCAACACGAATAATTTGTTCCGACATTTGTTTATAAATATTGCTGCATGTCTTTTGCCAATCTGCAAATGAATGATCAGGCATCCCGGTTATGGATCCGGCATCAAAAAAAAGGGCCGAGATATCCTGATTTATCTGTAAAAGGTCTTTTTTGAGAGATTTAAATGTATCCATTTCTAGTTAATTTTTTTATTTTGATAAACTATTCGGAATTTAATATAAAAAACGGCCCTGACGTTGGCGCTGTTTATTACAATGTATCAATTTGCTAAAAGCGCTAATGATTTCGGGCAATTATAACATTTACAGGTCATATATTTGATAAATCATACTAAATTGTACCAAATTATCAAGCGCAAATGCACCCTATGTGCACCTATTTTATTGATTATATCTTGTATGTGTATTAAGATTTGACCACAACATCTTGAAGGGATAGCCAGGCCAGGTGAAAAGGCAATCCCGATGCCCTGCCCTTCAAAAAACCTCGGGGCCATTGCGGGGGTGGCAAATGACTAAGGCAAAACAACCGAAAGAAATCTATGACGTTGCAGAACATTTTAACCGCTTACACGGTCATCAGGAAAAAGAGAACCCCAAAGAATCCCGCCCAATTACTGTTTTTAAAGAACCGCTGTATCCAAAATTAGCCGATCAGAAAATTGAACGAAGCGAGAAGAAAGAACGCGCTATTTGGAATGATAAAATCTATCCAATAATCAAAAAACATCGTCTATACAGGGAAGTTAATAAACTTATCGAATACCCGCCTTTTTCCGATTACCTCAAGAAAATTGATGAGTGGGGTGTGCATTTGATGTTGCGTAAAACCATGATGCTGTGCAAGGAAATTGGTTTCCCCGAAGGGGGTGTTCACAAGAAGGGTGAAAAGAACGATCCTTTTGATGGACCGGACAATTTTATTGAATTGGTAATGAGCCCCTTGGCGCGTAAAAACTATGGGGAAACAGAATTTAAAAACATCGAGGGCATAGAGCAAGACTTAGCAGAAATTTTCAGGTTATTTCTCATTGAAGTTATTGATGATAAAAAACTACCTGATTTCTTGGAGTTTGTCCGCAGGGAAACAGGGAGCGTGAAAAGCACAAAGTCTGAGGAAACATCTGAGGAAATACCTGAGAAAGATCCTGAGTATTTCCTACCTACCGTTATTGACTTGATGAATAAGGCACGGAAAGAGATCGAATTAATATATCAAGCGGCTAAAGAGGGGGAAGGGTTTAAAAACGTTGGAGAAAAGTATGTTAAAGCACGAATGGAAAACGCTTTAAATTATTTTGAAGAGTACAAAGATAAATTTGAAATCATTGAGGAGGAAGATCTTCAAAATAAATAGATATTCAAAACATGCTCACAGAAGAATACAAGAAAAGTTAAGGGTGAGCTTCTTAAAACAATAGTCGAAAGGCGTGATTTGGGGCGTTATCCTTACAGTAAACTATTTGACGAATACCAAAAACTAATAAAATATTTATGATATTTTACTGACATTTTTTACACGCTTTTAAAATAGTATATAAATACAATTAGTTAAAAAACACTGACATTTTTTATTTAATGTCCGAAATTTCAGGATTATAATTAATAAATGGAATAGGATCATCATCAAATGGTGGTCCTTTTTTATTTGGCAAAAAATAAGGAGTAAAGATGGATTTACGGGAAATCAGATTTAAAAAGCGCAAAACACAGTACGACATCTGCAAGTTTTCCGGTGTCCCGCAATCTAAGATTTCACTAATTGAACGAGGTTATGCTTCTCCGACACGTAAGGAGAAACTTGCAATAGCTAAAGCACTGGAAGTTGATTCTAAGGAAATCGATTGGACGGTAGAATAAAATTTTAGAGACTCTAGAAATGAACAAAATTGAAGGAATTCTTAATAAGTTAGAAAACGTGAAAGAATCCAGTCCTGGTCAATGGACGGCCTTATGTCCTGCACATTCAGACCAACACCCGAGTCTGAGCATTAAAAATGGAGATGGTGGACGGATTCTATTAAAATGCCATGCCGGTTGTAGGGTTGAAGATATTGTTAAGGCTGTCGGTCTTGAGGTGAAAGATCTTTTTCCAAACAAAAAATACATGCCTAATCGGAAACCTTCAAAGCCAGTCAAACAAAATCCGCAACCTGAACCTGGAGAATTGAAAACTTCCTGGAATGATCTTATACAGAAATATACGAACAGAACCCCTGTGCATGACTTCTTAGAGAAAAGGGGAATTGGTCGAGAAACCATTGATACAGAAATTGAGAAAAAAAATATCAGCTTTTTTAAGTATAATGGTCAAAATGCCTTAGCAGCTCGTTTTTGTGATCTGGATGGTGATAAAACCATAACCACGATTCAATACATTTCGATGACGGGCAAGCCACTTAGTAACGATGCAAACAAACTTTTTAAGGGGGGCACAACCGCTGGTAGAGGTTTTTTTCAGGCCGGAACAGATATTGAAAAAATAAAAATTGTCACACTTTCTGAAGCTGTAATTAACGCCATGTCTATTGCGGATGTAATGCCTGAAATTTGTTCTTTGGCAATAGGAGGAAGCCAACTCACTAAGAAAGTTAAAGAGCTTCGGCCCTTTCGGGATCAAGGAATAAAGATTGTTTCTTTTTTCGATAAGGACCCAGCGGGATTTGCCGCTACACAGAGGGTAGCTAAAATTCTTGGCCAAAAAGTATTAAATGTTAAGTGGGACGCTGATACACCTAATAAATACGACGTCAACGATCTCCTGCAGGCTGGACAAAGAGATGTTATCATCCGAATGATTGAAGACGCTACGTATAATCCAGAGTACGGCTTAATCGGTGAAGTTAAGTCAACACGTGAAGAACTTACAAAACGCATAGAAGAGACTGATGATATTGATAGATTGCTCGGGCCAATAGCAAGGGATGTTGCGCAAAGCGGTTTGCCTGCTACTTACATTTTAATACTTAGAAAATCTCTCGCAAAAAAGGCTGGCGTCACTGTTAAGGCATTAGAGCAAGACGCGGGAGAACGTAAGCACGAAGGTGGATCGTCTGACAACTCGAAATTAGACCATTTAAAAATTACAACACAGGTGATCAATCGTTACGGCATAGAAAATATTATTTACTTTGGCGGCTTAATTTATCTATGGAGGAAAAAAGGCGTTTGGCAAAAGGTTGATGATCAAGAGGTAAAAAAGAAGATTCATAAGGTCATTGGCGATAATGAAAACATAAATCAAAACGTCATTAATTCTATTTTGAGTATGCTTCAAACGAAAGCATTTCTCCCGAACCATCGATTTGACATTTCTACCGATACTATCAATTGCCTCAATGGTGAATTGAAATGGACAAAGGAAGAGGGCTGGACGCTAATAACACACGATAGGAAACATTATCGTACGTCGCAAATCCCTGTTACTTACGATCCGAAAGCTGAGGCCCCAAGATTCGGAAGGTTCTTGTCTGAAATTTTTATTGGAGACGAGGATAAAATTTTAAAAGCCGCGCTCGTTTGTGAAATTTTGGGATACACCTTATTGTCAACCTGCCTTTACGAAATATTTATTCTGCTTATTGGACATGGCGCAAATGGCAAATCCGTCTTGATGAGGTTGGTCGAGGCTCTTGTTGGATCCGAAAACGTATGTGGAGTACAACCATCCCAACTTGATAATAAGTTTCAGCGGGCGCACCTACACGGCAAATTGGCAAACGTCGTCACAGAGATTAACGAAGTTTATAAGATAGCGGATGCGCAAATCAAGGCACTCTCTTCAGGCGAACTTACAACCGCCGAATACAAAAATAAAGATCCGTTTGACTTCCATCCTTTTGCAACCGGTTGGTTTGGGACAAATCACATGCCGCACACTCAGGACTTCTCGGAAGCTTTATTCAGACGCGCAATCATTATTCCCTTTAATCGAGTATTTGCCGAGAAGGAACAAGATAAACATCTTATCGATAAACTGAAAAAAGAACTTCCTGGCATTCTTAACATGGCACTTTCTGGTTTGGAACAGGTTTTTTTAAAAGGCGGTTTTACCCGCACAGTCGAGTGTGAGGATGCAAAAAAAAGGTGGCGCCTTGAATGTGATCAGGCTGCACAGTTCGCAGAGGATTGTTGTAAATTTGATCCGAATTTTTATGAATCTTCAAAGAATATTTACGAAAAATATCAAAGGTGGGCAGAAGAAAATGGTCTTAAGAGGAAGTTGAATAGGAATAATTTGACAGCTCGAATGTGCCGACTTGGCGCTGAACAGACTAGAGGGACTGGTGGCGTAAGGATTTTATCCGGTGTGCGCTTAGTAAATTAATGGGTAAAAAAAGTTATATAAATAATTATAATTTTGTAATTAGTGACACAACAGTGACGCAAAGTGACACAGCAAAATAGCACAATATTTAATAATATCAACAACATGACACAAGTTACACAACTTTACTATATATTGCGTATAGAAAAACATACCTGTTATACGCATGTAACAACTATAATCTGTATATATATAAAAGCAGGAAAAGTTGTGTCACTTGTGTCACCCATATCATATCTTATTGATATATATGTCAATATAGCGAATTTGTTGTGTCACTTTTTTAAAAAGTTGTGTCACTGTTGTGTCACTAAATTTTTTGGGTGTGCCTGGACCGAGCCCCAGGCGGGAATTTTTCAGATTGGTGGGGATCTGAAATAATTTAAATTAAGGGGATTTAGTAATGATTGACTACGATTTAGAAG
This sequence comes from Desulfobacteraceae bacterium Eth-SRB2, assembly GCA_004193595.1. Lineage (GTDB taxonomy): Bacteria > Desulfobacterota > Desulfobacteria > Desulfobacterales > UBA11574 > S5133MH16. The sequence goes on along the minus strand of RPGQ01000002.1, from coordinate 18,337 downwards.
ATGGTCTTAGCAGTTTTTTGAGGGATCCCAAAAAATTTTTTGAAGAATTCAATAATTCAGTTCCGGCTAATTTAGAGATTGATCATGAAGACCGCCCCTGGATGTGTGTTGCCTTTTTCTTGGCCAGGATATTGGATTCGCTGAAAAATATTGAAGATGCAGCTGATTTGCGCAGGGCAAAAGAGATATATCGATAATATGGGGTAATGCTACTGAACACCGGCTTAACGGATGCCCCCCCTAAACGATGTGGAGTATAGGCTTTGATCATACCGGGTAAAATAGTAGAGCCAGCGATAACCTTAAAGGAGCAGTACTTTGATTTGAGGGGGTTGTCTGCTTATTCTGCTGTTAGCGTGGGATCATTGAGGGACTATGTCAAAACTGGACTGCCTCATTTCAAACTGAAAGGCAAGATTTTAGTTAAGAGATCCGAGTTTGACGCATGGCTTGAACGGTACCGAGTCAACCGAAGTCAGGATCTTGACAACATTGTGGATGTGGTTATGGACAGTCTGAAAGGGTGAAATCAAAGAAATAGTTTGATTTTAAGAGTAATAGCCTACTGATATCAATGGCAAACATAACAGCAAGGCGTAACAGGGTGCAGCCAGGGTGCAAAATATGAGAAAAAAAGTAGAACGAGAGCAAGCTAAACCCAAGCTAAAATTTAGCATGAAATTTAGGATGATAGATGGCAACACCACTAAAAATTGACACAAAAAGGACAAAAATATCATGAAGGCTAAAGACCGACACAAGCAACAACCACTTGAATATCTTGGTAATCCTGAAAACAAATTCTGTACCCGGTATGACATGGGAACGAAAGTGTTAGGATTCAAGGATAATTCTACCCTCTATCGCCATTTTACACCTAATGAGTTGAGCGAAATTGAAGTTGAATCCCTTGAAATCAGGCGAAAAAAATACAGCCCGGAGATAGCTAAGGTTGACTTGGCGCTTTTGAAAAAAGCCCAAGAAGGAGACGTAAGAGCTGCCAAACTCTGCTACGAAAGATTCGAGGGGTGGTCGGAAAAAATGCGTAACGAAATAACGGGAGATAAGGTCGAGGCTGTTGAAATTAGGCTAGTTAAATTTGCCGATGAATTTTCTGACCAAAAAAGAGAAGTTACTCCAGCGATTGAAGATAAGGCACTGGCAATTGAGGATTCAAACTGAAGATGAATGAAATTACTGGTAGGAACATTAGATATGGGCTGACATTTGAAGAATCAAAACCCCATGTTTATATCACGGACTTTAGTTCAACGGCATGGCGGAGGGCGTATATTAAAGCCCTGTTTTTTGAAAATGAGAAATGGATTAAATGTATTGAAGCCAAAGAAACCGGAAGAATCTTAAACTCGATTGTGGATTGCAAGGAAAAGCACCGGACGGACCGGAACCTTGAATTGCAGGCAGATTTAAAAGACCAGATTTATAATAACCTGAAATATCGGCAGGGGTATTATGAGGCCCTTCGGGGCGGAAAGCCCTCAACAAAATTTAATAAATATTTACATCCAGACGCAAGGCGATTCATTCAAAAATATGATCGATATAAAAATATAACGGAGGTCTTACATGGCAAAGATAGAAAGTTTTCTGACAGAAGAATTTTTAATGGAACTGTTCAGCATGAACAAAGAACAAATAGGCGTATTAAGAAACCAAAGAAATTTGCCATACGTCAAGCTGTCTCAGAGAAAAAGGATATATTACGAAGAAGACCTGTCGCAATGGTTACTCGATAACCGGGTTAATATCTCAAATAAGGGAGCTGAGAGCTAAAATGCAGCACCATAGATTGACACAGAATAGGCTTAGAACAGCTCACAGAATATTGCAGAAGCTCTCTGAAGGGTTTTATTTTTAAAATTAGGTATCCGTGTATGATTGCCTATGTTTTTTAAAAAAAGTTGTTTTTTCGGTTTTTTCCAGGCAACACTTTTTGATCTTTTACAAGTTTAAATCCAATGGTAGCCGTTAATAACACCCTGGCTGAAACGGAGTGTAAATTGAAGCACCAGGCCAAGATGCCTGGGAGGGCACCCTGTAAAGTAACTCAGGTAGGACCGCCTAACCGAAAAATGGCGAATTTTTCTTATTCTTTAATTCTGATGGTTTCGATATCACACTACACTAAGCCTAATTTACAATATGAGATATATTGCAGATAGCAACACATCTTGCTTAACGTATGAAGACCGAGTTTTTATGCTATAAGGACTTATGTCCAAATCCTTTTCAAATCTCCCTCAACTTTTTTCCAACGCTTATCAGTGGCTTTGCAGAAGCAGAAAAAACCACCCGCCTGATTCGGATATTTGGAATCTGAAACGCACATGGCATAGTCAGGCTGAAGCAATGATGGAATCTTTCAGAACCGGCAAGCACCAATTTGATGTCCAAGCAAAAATCACACTATCCTGCGGTGAAACGATCGCTCTCTGGTCTTCCCGAGATGCTTTGATCATAAAGGTTTTAACGGGCATCATACAGGAAAGACTGAAACCGTTTCTGTTAAAAACCTGTTATCATCTCAAGGGGCATGGAGGATTAAAAGGTGCTGTGCGGAATGTGATGAAGCAACTTCCGAAATACAAGTTTTTCTGCAAAACCGATGTTCATTCATATTATGATTCCATAGACCATTATGCCCTGCTGATGAATCTGCACGATTATATTGTAGACCAGACAATTATTGGCTACGTATGGCAGTTCTTGAACAGGTGTGTGGAATGGGGAGGGCTTTATCAGGATGTCCAAAAGGGCATACCAAGGGGATGTTCATTATCACCGTTGCTTGGTGCTTTTTATTTGTTAGAACTGGATCAAAAGATGGAAAAGTTGGATGTGAAGTATTTCCGGTATATGGACGATATCTTGATATTAGCACCCACAAGATGGAAGTTGAGGAAAGCAATCCGAGTGCTGAACCAGACATTCAATGAACTGAGCCTGGTACAACACCCGGATAAGACAATGGTAGGCAGAACCAAACGTGGTTTTGACTTCCTCGGCTATCATTTTGAGCCTGAAGTGCTATCAGTTGCAGATAAAACCATTGAGCGATTTATAGAACGTATTGTCCGGCTTTATGAGCAAGGTGCTGACTCAGTTCGCATCGGCCAATACGTTTTGAATTGGTTGCGGTGGGTGCAGGCTGACGCAGTATAAGACAATGGGGATCGATCCCTCTGTATCACCCGCAAAGCCTCATCAAGTGCAACATACCCGGTACTCGTTATCTATTTGAAAACCACATCACATACTACCCTGACCACCCACACGAATCATGCTCTCCGATATACCTCACCTTAACTGCCACAGAAATCGAAATCTCTGATCTTGCATAGCAAATACTACTTCGTAATAATCAGGCTCGATCAGAACACCCCTAAATCCATCCTCAAAATACACCTGTCTGACGACACCGGTCCATCCGCACTCAACCGTATGGAAAAAATTACCCGATGCATCCGTCCTTTCCTCCTCAACACGACCTCCACTCACGAACCATATAATGACCTCGCTCAGTCCCTCTCCGGTCAAATAATGCTCAACAGTGCCATAAATTACGAACGAACTGACTACCGCAATGAAATCCTGATTAATGATGCTCTCGTAGGGTTGGGGCAAATTCCGATATGATGGGCTAAACGTATAACATATGAGAGAAGGCGTTACCGTGCCACTCCAGCCAAAAGGAACATCGTGGCTATAGAAGCCTGATGAATCGGTCGTTGCGGTTCCGCCGCCATTGCTGAACATCAAGGTAACGTCGCTAATACCAGCACCTGAAGAATCAAGTACGTCACCGGAAATGTAAACTGTTGCATCTTTGATCGTTACACTATGTGTGTCGGACATGCCTCCATAGCTCGCCGTTATGGTGCACGATTGATCCGATGTCACCTCAGAGGTGGTTAAATATCCGTCGCTGCTGATACTCGCATATGTGGAATCTTCACTCCAGCTGGCACTGCTTGTAACTACGGTACTGCTACCATCACTCCAGTACTCTGTGAGGGTATACTGCTCGCCTGAGTTCTCATTCACCAGCGTTGGACCACTTATTTCAACAAATGATGATATTCCCTCAATCTGAGTCACCGTGTGAATCTGACCGGCAACCGTAATGATTGCTGTCCTCAAACTTCCTGTGGTATATTCTGAAACCGTATAGTTCACCGTACCGCTGCCGCTGCCGCTACTGCCGGAGGTGATATTAATCCAGTCAACACCCTCTGAGGCCGTCCAGTCACACCCGCTTGCCGAAGACGTTACACTGATACTGCCTGCCCCACCACCGGACTCAAATGACCGGATTTCTGGTGAAAACTCATTTATGGTGAAAACCAGTTAAAGGGATTGCGACTTCTTGATTCCGGGTCGGTCAAAGGCGCTTCGGGAGGTCCAGAATTTTAAAGATTCTCAAATATCTTTCTGGATATTTCCAGATCATCTGAATCATCGTGAACTGGACCGAGGCGTCATCTCAAAAAGAAATGGCTTTGTCTTTTTATATGCAGTATTATTTTTTAATAAAAAAAGTTCTTTGGATTTTTATAGAAGCTAAAAGCGCTGTATCTTTCGGCGAGCTCCATTACCGCACTGGCTTCAGACTGCCGAGTGTACCTATCTGTTTTGTTCCAATAATTTTTAGTGCATCCTTACCGCAGCTACAATGACAGACCGGAATACCCAATCTTCCATTTATCGATTCTGGCTTAATTGTATTCCGGGATATCAAGATTAACCCTTTTTAATTTTTCCTTGAATCTTCCTAACCGTTTCTTCAGGTGAGAATATTTTTTATCCTGGTCCAGCGTAAAACGCTTAAAGGCGTATTTAATATAATCTTAAGTGTCATAATTTCCTTTTTCAAAAAACTTAAACTGATAAAGTAAAATCCGGGTCCAGAGGGCCGGCATTATCCCAAAGGGATTTTAAGTTTACCCGGCATTTAATGGTTTACAGGTACTGGGTATTGGAGTGGGGTGGAGTAATGGAAGAAACCCTTTTCATCACAGCTCTCAAAGAACAGATCCCTGGAGAAAATCATTTAAGCTCTTTTTAAATCAACACTCCAATACTCATTACTCCGGTTGATTTATACGGGCGGAGCCATTGATCTCCACGACTCCCGCGATGCGGTGGAGAAGCAGCCGAAAGGACCCAGGATTTTTCAGAACCAAAATAAATTTAAAATTTATAGGACTATAATACAATTTTAAAAGATCAAAATAATTATGAAAACTTAAATTGACCGGGTTTAATTTAACTTTCGCGAAATAGTGATTGTTTTGTGGGGATATGAAAGCTCAGTCGGGAGAGCGCGGCGTTCCATAACGCCGAAAGTCGAAGTTCGTTCGCTTCCACATCTCCACCAAATCCACCTTAACTAATTTAACGTCACGGAAATTCTGAATTTATTGAAAATAAAAGCATTTTAAGCATATTTTTAACAGACTGGAACAATGGAACAATGGAATGATGGAATATTGGAATAATGATTTAAAGAGATGACGTTCTCTGTTGCATCCCGTCAAAGAGGAATTTTACAATAACCCAACCGATTTTCTCTGGGCCGTAGACTCCAGGCGGAGGCCCAGAGACCGATGCTCCAGTGTCCCCAATATTCCAACGATTTCCCGCTATATGGCGGGATGGAGCTGAAAGCAGACAACTGCACCGGTCATTTATGTGATATCAATAATACTGCACCACCATGCTGCAGATGTCATGCATGCGTTTTCCGTAGAAATGCAAATCCAAGGCCCCAAAGGGTAAAATACAAGCAAAGAACAGCCAAAAGATTGTAGAACGCCGCTAAGGAATTGAACGTGAAACAAAAGAAACCAAAGATTCATTATGGGCTTAATTTAGATGGAGACGGCAAAGAGATAACTTTATATCCACAGGAATTCCGCGCGATGCATATGCTGACACTTTACCGTTCATAGCTTTTTGATCTTTCCATTGAAGTGCCACCACGGAGATGATGTTGATTACCACCACACCATCCGAAGATGTGGGTCTTTGATAACAGGATGCGCGAACCGAGGAGCTCACCGGCGAACGAAGGGGCACCTGTATGGCGTTTAGGGTAACCGTGGGCGCTGGACGTTTGTTTCATCTCTGGTAACGGTTTGTCCTGGCGTCGCTGCGGACTGCCATTGTTTTTTGAAAGAGTTCGTTGCAAAATTGCAGGGGCGCGAGGGCGTTTTATTGAGCTTGGGGCGGAATGGAGTCATATGGTGTTTGACTGGAAATGATATGTGGCTACGGAGATCGCAAAGGCTGGCGGCGAAAGACAGGATAAGGGCGAAGCTGCGTGATGGCGAAATTTAGAATAACGAACAGTGTAGTAAACAATTGAAAAATAAAACAACCGTATGGATTAAATTTTTCTTTTTAACGGTTATGCTTTTTGCCGGGATGCAGAAAAAATATCGCGGTCAGGAAAATGTTCTCGCCAGGTGCAGAAAAGAATTTTAATTTTTTTCCCTTTAAGCTTGTAATGCCGATTGGCCATGGTATGTGAATTTGTTGTCAAAGTCTGTACCGGAAGGTTTTCATGACAGGAAAGGTTGCTGAAGATGCAGATAATATGCTTACGGAACAGCTATTTGTTTTATTGAAGGATCGCAAAGATATTGAGCTGATATTACCCGCAAAGTCAGTCTCAGGAGTTATCTCGGATCTGTTATCAGAGGATAAAAGAGTTGTCGGAACAGAAATTTGTTGATAGAAACAAGGATGAGGCCCTGAAGGCTGATTTGGTATTGTCGGGGATTGTGTTTTCGTTTCAGGGAACGTGTGGGAGGCAAATATTCCGTGGAATCTGCCTGCCTCTGTGGCGTTTGATATCCACCTGATCCGTGTGGCGGATAAGGGTCGTTTATTATGGGCGATCATTTTTGACGAAAACTCAAGCGGCGTTATCACAGAAAACCTTTTTCAATTGGGCTCCTTTGCATAGAAAGGCCAAATGGATTACTGCGATAGGGATGGCGTGTCCGGTCTAAAAAAATATTCTTAAAACTTTCCTGTCTCAAATAAACCTGAACCAAAGTAACTTCTCAATAGAAGTTCTGGTGCTTGTGATAAATGAGGTGATATTGAGCCGCCAACTGATAATAAAATAATAACGCGTAATTTTCAATAAAACACAATAACCGTTCACGGGTTCAGGGTTCAACGTTCAGGGGTTAAGGACAAAGAAGGTATTGAAGGCCCCAAAGTTCTCGTTACAAATGCTCATTTTACCAACTAATTGTCAGTTTAGCTCCAAATTTTTAGATTAGACCTGACGAAGATGACCTTTTTTGTAAATACGGACATCGGATTTGACACGCTAAATTGAAAATTCATCTAACAGTTTATATTGTTATATCGATATGTTATAAATTTACAATTTATTGCTTGTTAGCTTTGACAAAAGGTACAGTATACGTAACCATTTGATTTAATTAGAAGTTAGGAAGTATGAATTTAACATAACAATTTATGGCAATTATATCTAATAGTTAAAATCTTTAGTAAAAAATATTAAAGGTAACGGATCCTGAGAAATATGCATTCCATATATGCGGGCCGAGGTGAAAATGTGCCTTGAACCCTGAACCTTTGAACCGTGAACGGTTACAAAACCTAAAACCTTCACAAAGGGAAAATACTACAGCATGATTATAATCCCTGCGGTTTGATATAAAAATGGAAAATGTGTGAGACTTCTTCAGGGGCGTATGGATGAAGAAATTATTTTTCAGATGATCTGCTGCCATGGCAAAAAAGGTGGGAAGATAAAGAGTGCGGAACTTATTCATGTGATTGATCTTGACGGTACCGTTGAAAAAGTCCTCAGAACTTAAATCCATAAGGAAGATCATAGAGAGTGTTACTGCACACATATTCAGACGGTGGGCGGTGGAATCAGAAACGAAAAACGGTTGGATTGATACTGGATCTTGGCGTTCAAGGGTAATTATTGGCACAAACGTTCAGAGAGCAAATTTTTAGCTAGAAGACGTCTGCAAAGGAGTTCCCAACCCGGATTGTTGGCGGGCATTGATGCGCGAAACGGGCTTGTTGCAATCGAGGGATGGACAAAACGGCTAAAAGTTAAGGCAGTGGACCTTGCAAAACAGTTTGAGGATTGCGGTGTCGCCGCGATCAATTTACAGACATCCACAAGGGATGGGATGCAGACCCGGTCCAAACATTGATGAAACCCGGCGTCACAGATTGTTAACCGTCGGTAGCCATAGAAAAGAAAATATACGACTAACGCTACTTAATGCTTTCAGGCTCTTGGTTTCACGTGTAGATAGGTTAGAAAAGCCCTGTCAATATTTTGAATGGAATTGTAAAAAAGATAGTAAATACAAGTAAGATTTTACTATAAATCACTATTGATTTTTTCATCTCCCCTTCCTCTCCTCAAATTAAAAAAGCCAAGCCGCCTTTCAATAGGCAACTCGGCTTTTTTCATCGATAAACTAAACATTTCTCCCATCCTCCCGATGATTGGCTTAGCTTTGTATCACAATTACATATTAATTTTATTCATAATTTTGTTATCTTGATATTTATATTATAGAAAGCAACGAACCGAGAATGAGGTCATTAGAACAGAAAATGCTGCGCAATGAAAATCGAATCAAGATGAAGGTGAGATTTAACTTTTCGCATTTATTTCATAAACACTATTCATACTATGACCAAATATACATGTCAAGCGATAATTATAAGTTAATTCAAATATTTATTTGATACAATGTGGTATTTATTGATCGGATAAGTCGATAGAAAAAATGAGAGTAGTTGATTACAGATACCTTGCAAAAAGTGCAGGTTCAAACACCTCAATTTAAATTGCATATATCGTATTTTTTACAAAAATGCAAAAAAGCAAAAAGCAAAAATGAGATTTGCCTTTCTGATATCCAAAAATACAACCTCACGGTTTTTAGGCAAGGGAAAGATATATTGCAGCTAGTACAAGTCTCGAATTGAGGATTTCAAAGCGTAATCTTAAAGATTTAATGGCTTCAATTTTTCAAGACCAAAGACAGCTCATATGCAATTTTGTTGATTACTGAAATCGTAACATGTGGATACCGAAAATGAAAAAGGCAAAGCCAAATATATGACCCTGCCTTTCACGAAAAGGTCTACTCATTACATTCCAGGCAGCGCATCCAACATCATATTATCAGACGAACCATTCAGCTGAAAACCGACTACCTCTCCGCTCGATGAGTAACTAATGTAGGTGGCATTGCTAATATCCTGAGAAAACAAATTTGAAGCCACATTCACTACTTTCTCATAAGCATTGATATTGAGAGATTCAGTTGCTATTACATTGCCGCTGTCATCGTAAGCCGTCATTGTAACAGTAGCCGGAGAACTCTCGATATTAACAAAGGCAATCCCGGTCCAGCCATCTTTTTCAGTTTTGGCAAACACACCATCTGTGCCGCTAATGCCAACACCCGTATACCCCCCTAATTGGTTTCCATCGTTAGTGCCGAACAATTCAAACCCGGTAATAGGGCTTGTGGCTACGATTCTGAACCAGGCGGTTCCATCCGGGAAATTTAAGCTCTGTACCGTACCAATATATTTTTCTTGCCCGGCAAGAAAAATCGTTTGAGGTGTTAATGATGTGCCGTCATCTCTGAAAGGTGTAATGTTAAGGTTACAGGATGTTATCGAAGGATTATATGCAACAATGCCTGTCCACCAGGTCGAATTGCTTGCAATATGCGGGTAATAGATATGGGTTGTGGTATTATCCTTTAAAAGAATACCGCTCAGATAATTATCTCCGCTGCTATCAGAACTGCCAAATAATTCAAGACCCACAATGCCGCTTCCATTCTTTATCACCGCAGAGTTAATATTTGGCTGCAATACACCACCAAATAAACTATTGATAGTGAACGCCTGATGTTCTTTGGCCGCAATCGTTATGGGTTTTGTGGTCCCATTATCGAATTCAACGGTTAATTCTTTAGAGGATGAAGTGGTGTTGAGAAGACTAACCCCTGTCCACCAGCTTGTATTGGATGCGATGTGGGACATGTATATGTCTCCGGCGTTAATATCTGAAACTGCCGGGATGGCTACTCGATATGTTCCTTCAATATAAAACTTTGTATATCCACAGGCATTTTCTGAATCAGACTCAAAAATAATATATCCAATACCACTCGGATTGGGAAGTTCATCGCCAACAACAATCTGTCTTCGGGCATGGGCGGTTAACATAACCGCTGTTGAGGAAACCTCCTGGCCTGAATTATTATAGGCTTTCAAATCACCACTCAGACTCTGTACAGCACTGGTATTGATAACACAGATTTCGGTTTCCCACGTGCTGTTACTGGCGATATGAGGAAAATACAATTTTGTTAAAGTATCATTTTTAGAACCTCGAGTTATTATGTCGGCCAGATCCTTCCGCGCTTTCTCCCAAACTTCTGACTCTGTGGACCAGCTGATATCTGTCTCGGCCCAGGTGGGGTCTTCAGGATCAGACACGCTGACTTCCCAGGCGACTTTAGGGACCATTTTATTAACAATTTGAGATACTTGTTCTGGATTAATAGCTGCAGCCATCGTCAAATATTCAAAATCCTGTAGTCCACGCCGCCAATGCTTGAGGCGAAGCGAAGCAAACGGACCGTTCACACCATAACTGTCACCGGGATACTGTGTGTCGGTACCGGGATAAAAAAGAACACCGTCGCCATTAAGATAATTCCAGCCGGTTTCGCCCAAGGATTCGTCCATGCGGTCCAGGTAGCCATAAGTCTGCGCTTTTTGAAAAACATTGGTTTCGCCCTCCCCAGCCTGATAATTGTTATAATAGGTTGATTCCCAGTAAAACCAGCGGTCGGCTTTCATTTTATAATGGGTCCAGGCAATGACTCTCGGAGAGATACCTTCATCTTCAATGGCAAAGGTGCCTGATCCGGGACGGCCACCATTATATAGATAAAGCCGCTTATTAGGATCCGCTTTTATGCTGTTCGCCGCATTCTGCCATTGATCGGTAATGGCCATTTGGACCCAGGCCGTGGGTATATCCAGCGACGGCGTGCTGTTAACGGCATCTGGAAGTCCGAGAGTAGCCAGGGACATAAGGCGTTTTCCAGGACCGGGATTTGAATTTATCCATTGAGCCCATTGTTCTGTTTGATCAAATTCAAAAGACTCATCAATCAGATACAGAAAATAATCGGTGGGGGTTGTAAAGGCCTGGGAATCAAACCAGTCTACCCAGGCGTTTGTATTCGTCCACATATCTGCCTTTGTGCCATCAGACCATGTCCAGCTTGAATAAGTTCCGATGGAGTAGACGTTGTTGCCGACGCCCACGCCGGGTCCGGCGTAGCCCATTTGTGAGGTGAATAGAGAACCGGTCAGGCGGGATGTCCATGCGTCATCCATTCGTTCGATTTCGGTATAGCTGTTTATGAGTGAAATCCTGTGACGGTGCGCAAGTTGAAAGTGGGTGTCTATCAATGCAAGGGATTGCGTATATTCGGGTGTATCCGCCTCAGGATAGCTGTTGCCAAGATACCGCTCGTTGATATTTTCATGGCTGTAAGCGAGCATGGTACGGGCGGTGGGTAGGTCAGGAAGGGAGAAATTTTTTACGGTCAGCTCTGCCGGCACTTCCGCAATTTGGACGCCGTTTTCACTTATGACGATCGTGCCGGTGAAAAGACCGGTCGGAGCGGTTTTGGGTATATAAATATCCACCCATATGCTTTGGTTCTGACCGGCGGTAATATTAAATTTGTTTACCAATTCCAGTGGGACGGCAATATCGGGATAGAATTTATTGTGATCAGGCCGGTCTTCCCAGGTCCCTGTTCCGTCTCCCTCACCGGTCCAGGGGCGGCGTAACCTTTCCGGAATATGTCGTTCATCATAGTTAAATCCTGAAAAGAAGATATCCGTGCTCACGCCCTTAATCTCTAAGTACCGAACGTAAAATAGCTCAATGTTACGATTCACCCAATTGAAAACGCCGTTTCCGGTTGCAGCTGTGGATGTGATGGTTGATCCACCGGGGCCGGATAGGCTGTTGAATGCAACGGTGACGTTGCTGGCCGCCGAAGTTGGTGATTCCAATACCAAGTTGAATGCCACAACTTCATTTTTTGCGCCAAAGATGGTAATCTTACTACCGTTCCAAATGCTGTTAATCACTGCCGTGGAACTAGTGGTGGCCCGCAATTCATCTCTTGTAACTTTGTCCTCGCCACTATTGGCCCATATGGTTATTTGAGCAAAGGCAGAAAGTGAGAAACATTTGAAAAGTAAAGTAAACAGGACAACATTAAATATATTTCTGCTTATCTTCATAGCGAATGCTCCCATAATTTATGAATAAATAAAAAATAATGTATATGGAAATTTCTAACAGAGATATAGTACAAAGTGATACTTTCCTTCGCTTAGTGGTTTTTTAGCATCTGGGCGTGTATCTTCACAGGCTTCATGGCAACGTTATTGTGTCCCATGTCTTGACTTGGGCGATATTAAAAACAATATTAGGTAGTTGATAGCTCTTTTATTAACGAGATATTGACCATGAAGTCGCTGCTTAATTTTCTAATAGAACACAAATTTTTTCAAACGTGTAATCTTAATTTAATGGCTTCAATTTTTCAAGACCAAAGACAGCTCATATGCAATTTTGTTGATTACTGAAATCGTAACATGTGGATACCGAAAATGAAAAAGGCAAAGCCAAATATATGACCCTGCCTTTTACGAACAGTTCTGCTCATTACATTCCAGGCAGAGCATCCAACATCATATTATCAGACGAACCATTCAGCTGAAAACCGACTACCTCTCCGTCCGATGAGTAACCAATGTAGGTGGTATTGCTAATATCCTGAGAAAACAAATTTGGCGCCACATTCACTACTTTCTCATAAGCAGCTATATTGAGAGATTCAGTTGCGATTACATTGCCACTGTCATTGTAGGCCGTCATTGCAACGATAGCCGGAGCGTTCTCGATATTTACAAAGGCAATCCCGGTCCAGCCATCTTTTTCAGTTTTGGCAAACACACCATCTGTGCCGCTAATGCCAACACCCGTATACCCCCCGAGTTGGTTTCCATCGGTAGTACCGAAAAGTTCAAACCCGGTAATTGGGTTTGAGGCTACGATTCTGAACCAGGCGGTTCCATCCGGAAAATATAAGCTCTGTGCCGTACCAATATATTTTTCTTTTCCAGCAAGGGTTATTGTTTGAGGCGTTAATGATGTGCCGTCTTCGCTGAAAGGGGTAATCGTAAGGGTACAGGATGTGACAGCAGGATTATATGCAACAATGCCTGTCCACCAGGTCGAATTGCTTGCAATATGCGGGTAATAGATATGGGTTGTGGTATTATCCTTTAAAAGAATACCGCTCAGATAATTATCTCCGCTGCTATCAGAACTGCCAAATAATTCAAGACCCACAATGCCGCTTCCATTTTTAATTACCGCAGAGTTAATATTTGGCTGCAATACACCACCAAATAAACTATTGATAGTGAACGCCTGATGTGCTTTGGCCGCAATCGTTATGGGTTTTGTGGTCCCATTATCAAATTCAATGGTTAATTGTTTAGATGATGAAGTGGTGTTGAGAAGACTAACCCCTGTCCACCAGCTTGTATTGGATGCGATGTGGGACAGGTATATGTCTCCGGTGTTAATATCTGAAACCGCTGGAACAGCCACTCGATATTTTCCTTCAATATAAAACTTGGTATATCCGCAGACATTTTCTGAATCTGACTCAAAAATGATATATCCAATACCACTCGGATTGGGGAGCTCATCGCCAATAACAATCTGTCTTCTTGCATTGGCGGCTAAAATAACCGGTGTTGAAGAAACCTCCTGGCCTGAATCATTATAGGCTCTCAAATTACCAGTCAGACTCTGTACAGCACTGGTATTGATAACACAAATTTCGGTTTCCCATGTGCTGTTACTGGCGATATGAGGAAAATAAAGATTTTTAAAAGAACAGGAAGGTGGGAGGGCTGGGAGGTTAATTAAGCCGCTTCCGTAAATATTATCTTTTCCAGTTGTGCCCAAATCAGCTGCATTCTGCTCTAGGTAATTTTTTATCTGACTGTGTGACCAGGCCGGACAGGCTTGTTTAACCAAAGCACAGGCACCTGCCACATGGGGACAGGAAGCAGAAGTGCCCGGAAAACCTCCGGGATAAGCACCATATGTAAAACTGGAGGTTGATACTTTATCAGGAGCCACAAGGTCGGGCTTGATTCTTCCATCCGTAGTAGGACCCTGGGAGCTGAAATCCTCTATTTCAGAAGGGGTATTCCAAGCAACCGCCCCAACAGTAATAACATTGGGATTATCGGCCGGAATTAAAATGCTGGTTGCCGGGACCTGATATTGTAAAGGATTTTGTGAGTTTAATGTAACATGAATATTTTTAGAAATTCCGCTTTTTTTATTTATTGCGAAACCATAAGAGGCCCCTGATTGAGGAGTGAAATTAAGAAACTCACCAGGGTTATCATCGCCATCCTGAATGTTAGCACCAAAAGCTACAGGGTTAGAAGGATCAGAAAGATCATAAACATAAAGATCATAATCATTACTTGACGATCCCCAGGGATCATCCCAGTTCATCCCTATTGCCACATTCTTACCTCCAGCAGTCAAGAAATTATTCGTTTTATCCGTTCCGCTGAAATTAGCAAATCCATCACCATCGGGATCATAAAAATCCCCACCCCAATGGGCTTTTGCATAATTTCCGGAAGAATTGACCCAGGTGATACCGTGGTTCACTGCTTGATTAACCGTATCGTTGATAGGGCCTGTGCCATCCAAGGGGCCGGAATTGATACTCCAACCTATTGAATAACTTATTATTTGTACCCCTTGACCTATGCACCAATTGACTGCATTCCCTAATTCGACTTCTGTTCGAGGTTGAGTTAAAAAAAACTGAGCATCCGGGGCAATATCATAAATGATTTCCGCACAGGCAGTACCATGTTCACTCCCGTTAACATCTTCATCACTTCCATAGAACTTCGTAGTTACAGAACCGGGAAGCTCTCTCCCTAAAAGGGAGCTATAGTTTTTAAAACCCCCGTCAATAATGGCTATCTTTATGCCTTCTCCGGTATAGCCGTCATCCTGCCACTTGTCTGCTCCTATCAGACTTACGCCTTCACTGGTGACCGGCTGGTTGGATGGGTCGTATAGGACCGTAATAGTCTTGGTATATTCATTATCTGTTTCATTGCTCTCGGCAATTCGATTATCGTAATCCGCAACTAATTTAATGGTGTGTGTTCCTGCAGATAATGAGCCGATCAGATAGTCCTCAATCTTTCCATAGAGGCCAGGAGAATGAGGTGGATCTTTATGTAGAGCAAGCTTTATCACATCATCGATGTATAGCGCGATATAATAAGTTTGATCCGTGGGTGCAGTACCGTCGTTATCCACAGCAAAATCGATATAGAGTGTGTCTGTATCATATAAGGGACTGTCGTCTAAATGATCCCCTGAATTGGTTGAAACTACAATTTTATCCGACCAGCCTGATGGCTTATAGGGCGTAAGGTTCGGTGTCGTTAATTCACCACACTGTCCACATAAATGACTACCTCCGTCACCACAACCATTGGGACAACAATCGGAATCATTTGGGGGGGGGCATAAAATTTTTCGTTGATTAGCTCCTGAGACCGTAATAGTGCCCCCCCAATTAACCCCACATCCAGATGCATAATATGAGTAAGTGCCATCGGGTACATTTCCAAAACCTATTGGATTGGAACATTTAAGTGTTAAAGAATGAGTTCGCCCCCCAAATGTTACCGTAACGCTGGAACAGTTATACTCCAGGCAAAACCAAACTTCTGAGTAGGCCTGTGCGCTGACAAGCGTCTCCCCTTTCAGGTATCTGTCTTCCTCTAAAGAATTTTCATTGTCTCTTTGCTTTTCATCAGGAATTTGCTCATAACTTGACGGATCGGGAGAAAATTTTTCAATTTTTTTTTTAAGGCAGATTGTATTATCAAAGGAATCTTTTAGGGCTTGAACTTCAATTGGGCATCCTTGTTGTTTAGTGGGATCTTCGGAGAATTTTTTTTGAAAAGACTCTATTGGAATTTCAGCCTCGTTACCTTCATCTGCTTGAATTGAAGAATATAACTTGAAAACACCCGCCTTGGATTGGTCTCCGGTTGCCGGGCCGTTCTTGATGGGGTGAGGACGAAAAGGCTCCCTGATAAATTTTATCTCCGGCCAGTTTGCAACCTCTTCTAAAGCATGTACCGGAAGTAACACCTGTAAGAGATTATTGAAATCTAGTTCAAACTCCCCGCCGACCTCAAGGATTCTTAATTTCAGGTCTTCAAGTATCTCTTGGGCTAAGGGTTGACGGGTATCTGCGGTTACTTCAATTACGACCTGGATTAAATCTTTATTTAATTTTATACTTTTTTCTTTGGCAAGGGCGTTCATTCGTGGTTCGCCCCCAAATTGGTAAGCAGACAGCAACTGATTCAGGGAAGAAGATAGCTTGGGATTTCCGGATTTGAGTTGAGAAAAAGGGATCTTTTGTCCTGTAGCAGGATCTTTTATTAGGGTATCTTTTTCTATACATAGATCATTAGCAAACAAGGAATCAGCAGGTATTTCATCTATTGCATCAGAACAAAGTGGGGATATTATAAAAATAGCGACCACCCCCAAGAAAAATCCCCACTTTAGTGAACCTATAAGCTTATGGTTAGATATAAACTTTTTCATTTTCTTACTCCTAACCCGAACAATTAGGAAGCAAACAGATCGAAAAAGTCGAGTGGTCGTCTCAGAGTGTCGCAAAACTTTAATACGTAAGCCTTGACAGCTGACTGTTTCATCTGAATTGGACCCGTGGTTTTCCATCCCTGTCTCAGGGCAGGTTTGGCTTTGATTGGTGATTATTTAAGCTCGAATTATATAGCCCCATTTGGGGCAAGGTAGGGAGTATTTTAGGATTTCCTTCATTTCTGCACCCGGCAAAGTCAATGATACTTAAAACAAGAATCCATTTCCTGTCCGAAAAATTTTCTTACAAAATATGCAAAAATCATACAAAAACAGACAACTATATTGAAATAGAATATATATCAATTGGTTATGCTAATTATTATTTAAAAATCTTTAGTATTATTTAAAAAAAATCTATGTAATTGTGGGATAGATTACATAAAATTTATTACAATATTTACATAATATTGTGCAGCAATTCAAATTGAGATGTATAACTTTGTGGTGGTAGTGAATGCAGTGTTTCAATGGCAAGAAAAATATATTTTCTTCAAGATATCTTGCCAAAAGTGCAGGTTCAAGAACCTCAATTTAAATTGCATATATCGTATTTTTTACAAAAATGCAAAAAAATCAGCCAAAAGACGCACGGATTTCGATATCACAAACTCTGAACCCATTTATAGGCAAAAAGATAGCAGTGATCACAACCTGCAAAAATTGAAAAGCAGGGTCAAAGACCCTGCCTTTTGAATTTAGAAATATTTTAAAAAATGTGTCGACCACGATTTGATCGTACCTAATTTAAATAAACCCACCTGTTAATTCAATGGAGTCATAACCACATTATCTGTCCAGAATATATCCCCGGGTGCTGCATCATCGGCAAACCAGAACATCAATCGTGCATCATCAACCGGTGAACTAAAATTCTTGGTTCTGAAGTTTACCGTGTAGGTCTGCCAACTCGTGGTGAGATTGACCTGTTGATGGGATAACCCATAATTTGTATATGGTGAATCATGTTTAAAAATTGAAACGTCCAACCCGTGACCTGTATTGGAGTAAGCATTGAAGCTGAGTTGATAGTCCGTGTTGGGATCCAGGGGTATACCATGTTGATAGAGCTGGACATTGGTGCCACCGGTAACAGTTGTAACTTTTGCTGCATTGGTACTGTTATAACCGGGGCTGGACACCATGAAGCTCCCGTCCCCATTGGTATAAAAATCCCACCAGGTTTTACCATCCTCAAAACCGGGGTTCATCACGATATCTGTAGCTGGTGGTGGTGGGCTTGAATCCTCTTTGAACAGCACCACATCATCTATCCAGTACTCATCTCCATTAGATGCACTATTTGTCAGCGCCAGTCTGAAACTACCTATAGACTGGCGGTTTGAAAGTGGTGTATTTTCTTCCTAAAGAGCTTTTATATTGAAACTTTTCTTGATGTATTTTATTCTAATAGCAAAGATTTCAATTGGT
>RPGQ01000083.1 GCA_004193595.1 Desulfobacteraceae bacterium Eth-SRB2 | reverse complement strand
TCTGAACCGTTTGTTGGACAAGCCCGGTCCTTGCAACAGTGGGTCTATTATATAGAAAATAGCTTTTAGGGGTTTTGCCTGGAACTGGCAAATGGGGACAAGAGGGTTTTCTGGTTCTGAAAAAACCCGGTTTTTGAGATGGACTTTCCTGGCAAATCAGGCTTTATGTCAGGGGAATGCCCCATTTTCGGATAAAATTGGCTGTTTTTTGCACGTAGAGATCCATTGCCGGTTGAACCGGATTTTTTCATAAGCCAGTAATGTTGTTTTAAGTTCACATAACGATTCCTCCTTTGTTGATTATATGAGACAGGCAGATAGTCTGTCCGGTGGTTTGGGCAGCAGTCTGGTCATGATGATTTTCATTTCTGCGCCGCATGCCGGGCAGACGATTTTTGCACGTTCTTTCTTCTGGTTAAAGATCTTGAATGGATAAACACGGAAAATTATCTGCAGAATCATGATGAGTTTTTTACTGCATGGATGAAGAAAGCCGTAGGATCTGGTTCTGCGAAAGCCTTTTGGGAGGACATGGAGCATCAGGAGGTAGAGGAAGTATTCTCCAGTGACTGTTCTTTTCTGAATACGTTTGGTTTTGGAATCACGATATCTGAAGGTAACCATTCCGTTTTCGCATTTCAGAATGTCTTTTTCCTGGATAACGCCCCTGTATAGATATCTGCCAAGATAGATTAATGCCTTGTCGCCCCTGCCCACGTCTTTACAGTCAACAACCCATTTTTTCGGGCAATTTCCGGGCACATGGAGATTATTATCAACGATAGCTTCGAGAAGCTTTGCCCTGAAGACCATTGCCAGTGCGTCGTGATTAAAGAGATAATCTGAAGATTTAACCCGCCAGAGTCTTGTATTTGGATCAATGCTTGCTCCTGGCATTACAACATGGATGTGGGGGTGATAATCAAGGGCTCTGGAATGTGTATGGAGTATTGCTGTAAATCCAGCTTCTCCGAGAAGTTTTTTGTCGTTTCGGGTAAATG
>RPGQ01000082.1 GCA_004193595.1 Desulfobacteraceae bacterium Eth-SRB2 | reverse complement strand
TTTAAATCCTCGCTTCCCGAAAAATTTCACTGACCTGACGATCTAAAATTTCAGCCTCAAGCGCCTCCCGACAAAATTGCGCCTGGGTGGCGAACACAGACGCCAGATTCCATTGTTCGCGATCCAGGGCTTTTTTTGTTTGGCCGATAAAAACATTTCTTAATGCGGCCAGCCTGTTTCGATCTTTTTTGCTGGCAAGCAGCCCGTAATTTGTGGCTTTAATGGTTGTGCGAAACATTCTTCCTCCTTCACCATCTCCAAATGATGTATGCGATGAACACCCACACCGGAATGCTCAAAATCAGCCCGTTAATGGCGCCGGCAAAAAATTTGTCTCTATCATTATTTTTCATCTTTTTATCCGTGTTTATCCGTGTTTATCCGTGTCTATTCGCGGTCCTCTTCCATTTCCTTATGCCCTGCGTTTTCCACGGCTGAATTCGTTCAGCAGCCTGCTGACCTCCACTTTGGTTTCAAAAAGTTTTCCCACAGACAGGATCTCACGTTCCGACATGGAAACCACTTCCCCGCCCTCGGCATCCGCGAATGATCGACAGGCCGCTAAGGATTCGGTAACGTGTTGAATGGCGTATATAAGGTATCCGGGTATGGGATATTCCGCAGGTTTGCTTAAATAATGATTGAACATATGTACGGACAAATGTTTGACGCCTTTGTCTTTGCCCGTTTTTTTCAGGGTCTCCATTTCCCCGGCAGTGGGCCACCCGAAATATTTATTTATCTTATCCGCCACATCAGCACGGGAATCGCCGGATTCCTTGATGGCCGTTTTAATGCCCATCGCCAGCGCCATACAGGCTTCTTCATAATTTTCGATTTCCTGTGATGGTTTATGCGTGTAAATCTCGGCAAGGATTTCTTCTGTTTCGTTCAGGTGGGAGACAACTCGCTCGCCGAATGGAAGCGGGCGTTGCTTTGTATCTATTTTTTTTACCTTTTTAGCCATTGACAGTTTTCCGTAACAAGGTTATTAATAAGGTAGATGA
>RPGQ01000081.1 GCA_004193595.1 Desulfobacteraceae bacterium Eth-SRB2 | reverse complement strand
TGGCGGCGGCAAACTCTTCGTATTTCCTCGTCAGGCGGTTGATCTCTACCTTGGCGGCATCTTTAGCAACTGCGACCTTTTCGCGGACCTCATCGATCTCAATAAATTTACGCAGAACGTGCTCAAGCGAGACTTTATCGTAAATTCCACGGGTTGCGTTTCTTATTCCAAGGGAGTCGATGGCGTTGCCCCATGCCTTTTCCGGGGAATCGCTGGAGCTTGAAGGACCAACAATCGTTTTTCTAGCCCAAAAAACTTTCGGAACACTCTTTTCCCCGTTTGGTGAATATAGCACGGATGAATCGGGAAGCTTTTCTCTGTCAAGCGCAGCGTTGTTAAGAACGTTGGCAATAAAGTCCCATCGGCCTTGGGGCTGTATATTATTGAAAAGTCCCTTGGGAATCTCCTTGTCCAGGCGCTTGAGAACAATGATCAAGTTTCTTTTACGAAAACGGAGTACCCGGTGAAACGCTTCCATGATCACCGTGACCACCGTCCCGAAACCGGCCAACGTCAAAGCAAAGGCCATGGTTGCATCCAGCAATTGCATAACAGACTCCTATGGAGGAATTGGACGTGATTTATTGAATATCCCCGGTTAACTGAAATTCAGTATGTTATACTGCACAAAAAAATGTGCATCCTTGCATATAAAAATGTGCAAAAGTGAGCTAAGATTGAAAAATGACATCTTTAAATCTATATAATTTCAATAAAAACAAATTCTTCATGAAAAATCCGGGTTAAAGAAATTCCTAAAGCAACACCTGTGCCAAAAAGAAATTTTTTCTTGACACAAGCAGGATTCGAGGAGAATTTTTTCATTTTTAAGTTCGCACAACACCTTTATTTAACTAGATTTTCAGACCATCATATTAAAATTCACACATATTTGAAAACGGGTGAATTGGATGGGATGGAAAATCGGAGAAAGAATACATAAGTAAAAAATGCACAGAAAAATGTGTATGGATGCACATTTTTCTGTGCATGGTTTGGAACTCCTATGATTGCAACTTAAT
>RPGQ01000015.1 GCA_004193595.1 Desulfobacteraceae bacterium Eth-SRB2 | reverse complement strand
CGCCAAAGCGGCATTGGATGATAATTTTAGTATACTTTGCCCTGTACCACGCAAATCCGTTGTTAATTCTCTTGTAGCCGTGCTACTGCGCATCGCGGCGTGATACTTTTATGGGAAACTTCAGATTTGCACTCTTAGTTGATTTATTGTATATGTTATAGAACTTAATGTTCCTACACAAACCTCTTTTTACAAACTCCTGAAATTGAAGAATACCATGATGTATTGTTAAACATGACGGGGTTAAACCATAATGCAAGAAGTTATAATCATGATTTGCATCCACATATAGAAAGAAACTGTCTTTACGATTCTATGCAGATAATCATTTTTTTGACACATATAATTAATTGGAGAGTAACCATGAAAAAGAATTATCATTTTGCTTATTTTATTATCCTTGTTTTATCCATTTGTTTTTTTTTACCTCTGCCTGTATATGCTGACGAAAAAATCGAGTTGTCTGACGGGCAGACCATTTATGTGCCTGCTTATTCACATATTTACAGTGGCAACCGTGAACAACCCTTCTTATTGACGGTAACTTTAAGCATCAGAAACATTGATCCTAAGCATCAAATCAAAATCACAGTAATCGATTATTACGAGACGCAAGGGAAGCTCTTAAAAAAATATTTAGAAAAGCCAGCAATTCTAAACCCATTAGGGTCATTGCGCTATATTATACCAGAAAGAGACAAAGCTGGTGGGTCAGGTGCCAACTTTATTGTTGAATGGAAATCCGACAAATTTGTTAATCCACCAATTGTTGAATCAATAATGATTGGCACACAAAGTAAGCAAGGCGTTTCTTTTACCTCTCGTGGTCGAACAATCATTACCAAGTAATTATCCATGCCGTTAGCAATCCTAACCAAATTTAGTGCAGCTTTAGGGCGAGCCCTTCTTGGGGCATCCCGTGACTTGGCACCTATCATCACGGTCATCACTCTGTTTCAGGTTCTGGTCTTGAATCAACCCTTTCCAGAGCTTTTATCCATTTTAGCTGGATTGGTATTGGTCATTATCGGCTTAGCCTTTTTTGTCGTCGGTTTGGACATAGGCCTATTTCCCTTGGGCGAAACCTTGGCGGAAGAATTCGCGCGTAAAGGAAGCCTCTTCTGGCTGCTGCTCTTCGCTTTTGCTTTAGGGGCGGGGACAACTGTTGCCGAGCCGGCCCTTATAGCCGTAACGCGCGAAGGAGCTAAAGCCGCGGCCGAAGCGGGACTTATTGAAAACACCTTTGCTTCGATAGACCGTTATGCTCTTGGTGTCCGCTTGACTGTGGCATTGTCCGTTGGTGCTGCAATTGTTCTTGGTGTATTGCGAATCTTACGCGGTTGGTCCCTGCCGGTTTTAATCATTGGCGGTTATGTCCTGGTTATGGTCATGACCTTGTTCGCACCGAAGGAGATCGTAGGCTTAGCTTATGATTCGGGCGGAGTTACCACCTCAACTGTCACAGTACCGCTCGTTACGGCTTTGGGTGTGGGGCTTGCACGCACTATACGCGGCAGAGACCCCTTGACGGATGGTTTTGGGCTCATTGCTTTGGCGTCCCTTACTCCCATGATTTTTGTCATGCTTTTCGGAACGATCGTAAATTAGGTGAAACATGGAAATTCTTTTTAATCCTACAATGCTGCTGCTGGCCACAGCCAAAGACGTGGTGCCGGTTCTCGTTCTGCTGGTATTATTTCAAACCCTTGTGCTTAAAAGACCAATCCCTCGGCCGGGCAGAATTATCTTTGGTTTCGGCTTAGTCCTGGTGGGCATGACCTGCTTTCTTGGTGGGTTGGATTTGGCCCTTTTTCCGATTGGCAGAACTATGGCGCTTCAGTTGGCTGAGGGTGCCCAGAAAGGTGGTATGGCAAATTGGACAGCCTACGGGTGGGTCTATCTTTTTGCCTTTTTGATGGGTTTTTCCACCACAATAGCAGAACCTGCCCTCATCGCTGTGGCCCATAAGGCGCATGAAGCCTCGAACAAAGCGGTTTCATCCTGGGGGCTGCGTATAGCGGTTGCTATAGGGGTTGCCATCGGTATAACACTTGGTACTTTTCGAATCGTCACAGGGACACCCCTTTATCTTTATATTATGGCTGGATATGTAGTGGTGGTCATTCAAACCGTATTTGCACCCAGGATGATTATTCCATTGGCTTATGATTCCGGTGGAGTAACCACATCTACGGTCACCGTTCCCTTAGTTGCAGCCCTTGGCTTGGGTCTGGCATCCAACGTTCCGGGCCGAAGCCCGGTTATAGATGGATTTGGGCTTATCGCGTTTGCCAGTGTATTTCCAATCATCAGCGTTTTGGGCTACGCCCAATTTGTTCAGTGGATAGTGCGACGACGAAACCGTAAAAAATAAAAAAAGCAAAGCCCGGCCATAAGGGAGCAAAGCTCAAATATGGAAGGAATCGGGCGAAAAGTGAAGGTGCAAAATGCCATATAAAGCTATCGTGGCAATGATTAAGCCGAATTTGACCGACAAGGTCGTCAATTCGGCAAAACAGGCAGGCGCTACTGGCGCCACAACCATACCCGCTTCGGGTACAGGTGCTAGTGAGGCGAAAACATTTTTCGGCCTTACCCTGGATATTCGCACTGATGTGGTTATCTTCCTGGTAGACAGTGAAATGGTTGAGCCAATCCTGTCCGCCATTAAAGAGGCAGGACAGCTTAGCGAACCAGGCACAGGTATCGCTTTTGTGTTTCCTGTAGAGCAGACAGTTGGTTTTGAAAGTCAATTGTCAAAACCGCAGCGGTAACGAAAGACAATTTTGTGTATTTCACGAACCGAAAAGATGTTCATCTTCGATGAGCAACTATTTCGCATGGTTGTTGGCTTCAAGGCTCATACGCTTCGACTATAACTTTTCACAAGACATTAATCATAAAAACAAAATTTGAAATGCGTGTTTCAATAAATTATAATTTAATGATAATTATCCTAAGCACAACATTCGAAGGTGCTGAGCTTCTCAATAATACCAACTTGTAAGTTTCAGAGTCTTTCTTAATATGCTCGCTATACCAGATATTGTGGGTTCCGTATCTTTGGCGAAACCTGTGTTTTCTCCAACAAACCTGTATCGAACCTCGATCACATTTTTTAATAGCATCTTGAATTTTAAAGTGGCTACAGGAATTGTGATATCATTCGACGAAAATTGTATTGTTTTTCTTATGCAGGGTCTCCCTGGCCGGGATGTATCCTTCACCGGATCTATAGCATAATAAAATTCTATTGATCTAATAGCAAAAGTGCTCTAACCATCCTGTAAAAACCCCATAGTAGTAGCATCCCAACCCTCTTGATCCAATCCCGTAGATTCAATAGAAGTGGAAAAAACGTAGAGGAGTCGTTATGTCAGGTGCAAAAGAGGTAGTGATCAATCCGGGCAATTACGGTTTTTCCAGTCGATTAAAATATCTTTTAGAACCTGGGGTTTGGGGCCTTCTCCATCCTGGTCGGTGGTGATAAAATCGTCTATCCGAGGGCAAAAGCTTTCCGCTGTCATCTCCTCGGCCCAGTCATGGCAGTCCATGCACGATGCCGCGTCTGGCCGGATTTGGATGTTAGGATCTGTTACGATCTGTTCCAGCGTTAGGCCAATAAGACTGTGGGGTGCCCCCGCCAGATGAAGCTTGGCAGGATCTACAGGCCAGTTTTCTGTTGTAATGGGTGTCTTCCATCCATGCTTTTTAACGACTGTCTGACTGTCGCCGGCCATGATAAATCCCGGTAAAGTTATTACAAAAACCAATGCCAAAACCCCTATTTGGGTTATGTTTTTAAAAACAGACTTTTTCATTTTTTAGTCCCCTTTTTTAAAATTCTCATAGTTCCAAACTGCAGGTTGCCAATTTGACAAATGGATATTTCTTTAAGAACAAAAATGGCCCGCCAATTAAGGACAGGCCTTTATTGATTGTTTAGATAATAAAATATTGTTAAAAAAGTCAAGCTGATTATAAGGTCATTCTTTTGACGGAGAACCTTGAATCCAATCCCGTAATGTTCAAATAAAAATGGAAAAGACGTAGAGGAGTCATTATTGGGGAATGCTGGATAGGGGTTAAAAGACTATTACTATTATTTTTATATTGCTAAAAAATACTGACTATTTAATACAGCCTTGGATCTTGATCATTCTTTTCCTGTTTGCTATTGTAAACTTTGCACAAGGCAGCCGATTTCCGTAAGGGATCGGCATCAGGCTGGACACCGCCAACAAACTGTGCCAGTCCGGCACAATTCACATTCAAACAAGGAGAAACAGATATGGGTGATAAGGGCCAAAAAGACAAAGGCAAAAGGGAACAACAGAAGAAGGCCCAGCTTAATCCAAAAGAAAAACGAAAATTGAAAAAAGAAAAGAAGAAATAAATGCCCGGTGTTGTTCGGTGACCTTAAATCAAGCACTCCATTGGCCAAGGCGTCTGCCATTTCATCAATAAAGAGCTTTACAACGGCAGCAGCTTCGTTTTTCGAAATCTCTGCTTGGTTTTGAAGCGCCTCAATAAGATCCAGCTTGTTCTTCTGTAGCCCCCGAAATTTGAAATGATTTGAGTGAACACATCAGTGAAAGAAAAATATCAAGAATTCTGTGGGGTTATTGTAATATGGCTTTATTTAAAAACGTTTTTGTGATAATTGTAATTTTTATGGTTTGAAATGACGAGTTCACATTAACTGAAAGGATAGCGCCAAAAATGGCAAGCGAAAATTTCAAGGATCAATGCTCTGATTTAACCAAGGAGTTCAACATTCAGATCCCCTGCAGGCTCGTGGAAAGAGTTGAAAGCTTTGCATCAGCGAATAATACCACCATCACTGGCGTCGCAATCGAAGCGCTGGATTCATTTTTGAGAAATCAGGAAAACAGGATTGGTTGACAATCATTTTATAGTTTTAGGATGCGGATATGTCTGTTACAGAAATTAATTTCAAATGTGAGCATTGCGGGCAAGAATTCTGGTACGATAATTTCAACATCGCAGTATTCCTTTTAACGCACAATCGGATCAATCCAAAGGATTCTTGGGCATGAGCATCGTACAACAACAGAAATTTATTTGCATAGTGTAAGTAATGCAGAACGTGATGCAATGTCTGTTTACGAGAGTGCCAGACGAAATATGGATTTTCACACAGATTCTCACACGAAATAAAAAACCTCTCAAACATATTTTTTGAGAGGTTAGTTAAGAATCTGAAATTTAATGTTTTTATTGGTGGGCCGTATAGGAATCGAACCTATAACCTACTGATTAAGAGTCAGGTGCTCTGCCTAGTTGAGCTAACGGCCCACAAATTATCGCGGAAGTCGATTTCGTATCAACTTTAAAATAGGTTGTCAATTTTTTTTATCGTCATTTTTCAATCGCGTTTTTTACCTTCGCCACGGGGGGAGTTCTCTCTTTTGTTTTCTCTGCTTTTTCAGATCTTTATTCCAGGCGGTCTCTTTGCTTTTCTTTTTTCGCCGGGATGCCTTTTTAGGGTCATTTTTATCCTTTAAGTCCATAATAAAACTGCCCGGAAATTTCTGTTCTGTTTTTTCCACCAAAGTCTCTTTTATTATGGCGGCCTCCTTTTGCTTGGGCAGGGCAGGGCCTGTAAAACAACCGGTCCGGATAGAATCGGCCAGGTATAGCGTGTCTCCGGCTTCATAAAATAGCGTCCCTTTTTCAAGGGATCCCTGGGTCTGGACCGTAAGGAGTACCGGCATCCGGTCTTTTCGTTTCCCCATCCTTTCCGCCATTTCAGGAACAGATGAAAGGATCACCCGGCCAAAGCCCATAGGGAGTATCCCTTTATCCAGAACATATGGGTACGCTTTTCTCCTCACACAGGTATAAAGGAGCTTGGGAAGGGTTTGGGCCGGGTTGTTCTTGGGCAACTTATCACGATCTGTTGCGCGTATATAATTGTCTTTTATTTCAACAGGAGGATGTGACAGGGTAATAAGGATTTCATCGATATGTGATCTGCGAACATATCTTAACCCTTCCTCTTCACAGACAGCTTTTAAAAATTCCTTGATTTTTACAAATCCATCCCGGTCCGGGACCAGGCCGAACTCAGCCGGTTTGTGTCCGAGGATATACGATATGAGCTTTGACAGTCGTTTAAGGGTTCTTTGTTGTGTCATAATCAAAAAAGCCTGCTTGACCTGATAAATAGTGTCTGTTACTTTCAACGAAATCATTAGAAAAAGTCAACAGGTTTATTTAAACATGGAAAGGATAATGAGACAATGAATCGAGAAAATTCTAATAAACTTTTTGCCCGGGCATTGAATATTATTCCCGGCGGCGTTAACAGTCCGGTTCGTGCATGTAAAAACGTGGGCAACAAACCGACTTTTATTGATTATGCCCAAGGATGTATGGTTTTTGATGAAGACGGCAACGGCTATATCGATTATATCGGTTCATGGGGACCCATGATCCTTGGGCACAGGCATCCTTCGGTGATAGACGCGGTCTCTTCTGTTTTGAAAAGAGGCACCAGCTTTGGTGCGCCCACCGATCTTGAGATTATACTCGCCGAAATGGTTGTTGATGCCGTGCCCTCCATGGAGATGGTCCGTATGGTGAATTCCGGCACAGAAGCGACCATGAGCGCCATACGGCTCGCCCGAGGGTTTACGGGACGGGACACCATCGTAAAATTTGACGGTTGCTATCATGGTCATGCCGACTCCCTTCTGGTGGAGGCAGGGTCCGGGGTTGCCACATTGAGCATTCCGGGCAGTCCCGGGGTTCCAAAGTCGTTTGTGTCCCATACCTTGTCGCTTCCCTATAATGACATCGACAGTCTTGAAAAGGTAATGGAGAAGGATGGTGAAAACATAGCGTGTGTCATTGTTGAGCCTGTGGCCGGGAACATGGGGCTGGTGGCGCCCAAGCACGGATTTTTGGAGGCTTTAAGAGAAGTTACAGAAAAAAAAGGTATTCTGCTGATATTTGATGAAGTGATGACCGGTTTCAGGGTGGCCTATGGCGGCGCTCAGTCCCTTTATGGAATTTTTCCGGATATGACATGTCTGGGTAAAATCATCGGCGGCGGGCTTCCGGTGGGCGCTTATGGAGGCAGACGGGAAATCATGGAACATATCGCACCGCAGGGGCCGGTATATCAGGCCGGAACCCTGTCCGGCAATCCCGTGGCCATGGCCGCAGGTATTGCAACGCTGACACAACTCAAAGCCCCCGACTTTTACGACACTCTGGATAAAAAAGCGGATCGTCTTTCCGCCGGTCTTGTAAACGCCGGGGAAAAAGCAGGAATAAATGTCATGGGTAACCGGGTCGGGTCCATGCTGGGCCTGTTTTTTACAGACAGGGAGGTTCTTAATTTTGATGATGCCAAGACCTGTGACCTTGAAATGTTTTCCGGCTTTTACAACGGTATGCTGGAAAAAGGGATTTACCTTGCCCCATCCCAGTTTGAGGCTCTTTTTGTATCAGCGGCTCATAACATGGAGCATATAGACACAACTATCAGGGCGGCAGAAGAGGTAATGGAGGGGTTGAGAAAGTAAATGAACATCGGACATATTAAAAGATGAACATCGAACATCCAACATCGCCACCTAGTGAAATAGATAAAAAGTTTCACCCCGGATAAACAAATTTCTGGTTTAACTGGGCAGGCGGGGAAAAATGTTGAATTAAAAGCAAAGGCAAGAATTTAATTAATACATGTAAAGTGCAGGATATTGGATTTTTAAAAACAAATAATATTAAATTGCGGAGCGGAGCGACATCATTATTCGACGTTCGATGTTCAATGTTCGATGTTGGACGTTCATATTTAAAACAACTTAGCGCTTTTGGGGCGAAGCCCCTAAGTTCTTTTATTGTCTTTATATGGCAAGCAAGACTGCTTCAGGATTTTTACACGCCAGATACGCAGGTAAAAGTGAAAGCTTGAAAGGAACAATGCACCCCCTATGGTTGCATAGATGACGGCGAGGAAGTGCCTTGGAATGGGTAAGGTGCGCAAAGCAATGCCGAGCATAATCATAAAGATAACAATCAGATAACTTTTCCAGGCCTGAAAGGCGAAGATGCAGGATTTGTCCGAAAGGAGACAGAGACGGGCGATATTTTTACGTGCAATTTTGGAAAAGCCGTAACGATAGACCGCCAATGCTGAAATAATGCCGAGCGATCCCAGCGGCAACCCCAAACTCCAATTGACAGCTGCCAGCCAGATATATGCCAGACGACAGAGCATTATTCCAACCATACTCCACATCAGTCCGGCCAGAACAATCAGCCAGTATTTGGACACCGCCGGGTTTAATTTTTTTAACAACATGGCGTTTCCTCAAAAAAACTCGATACATATCCCCTACCGCGAAGTATTGACGATTACTATAACAGTAAAAGTCAATTTTTGTAAATAGTATTAAGTTGTCAGATAATGGGTGAAAGAGACAACGGATATATTTTTAATATATATTGATTCCTCTATTCAACTCCAAAGATTCTTTAGACAAAACCAAAAGTAACCGTCTAAAGTTACAGGCTTTTCTGTTTCTAAATATTTGTGGACAATAGAATACAATTTTAGTATTTATAGAAGCGTAACATATTCGATGAAATAATAGAATTAAGTGAAATTTCCGGAAAGAATAACTGCTGGGCAGGCAATAAGAATCTTACATCCACTGAATTCCGGCATACGGGTACTGAGTGGGATACTAAAGACAGTCTACCTGCGAGACTACCTATAGTAATTTCACCTAAATAAACAAAAAATAAAAAGCACTCCCATGTATCTTACTCATTACAGTTTGAAGTCCAAGCCGTTTCAGATGAGCACAGATCCAAATTTTCTCTGGCTCGGTGAAAAGCACAAAGAAGCTCTTGCCACGTTAAAATATGCCATTGTTGAGAACAAGGGGATTCTTGCCCTTACCGGTGATGTGGGAACGGGCAAGACCACCCTCATTAACGCTCTTATCCGAAGTCTCGGGAATGATACAATGGTCGCAACCATTTACGATCCTAGTTTGGAAGTATTGGATTTTTTTAACATTGTTTCGTTTGCATTTAACATGGGGAGAACCTTTGACAGTAAAGGTGAGTTTCTTATTTACTTCAAGCGATTTCTAAAAGAAGCCCGTGCCCGGAATAGAAAAGTATTGCTGATCATTGACGAAGCCCAGCGGATTACCAGTGAACTGCTTGAAGAGATCCGGCTTTTATCTAATCTTGAAGATGAGCATGTTAGACTTCTGAATATTTTTTTTGTAGGGCAGAATGAATTTATCGATATTTTGAATGAATATAAAAACAGGGCGCTAAGGCAGCGAATTACAATCAGATACCACATTGAGCCGTTGACCCTAAGTGAGACAGAAACTTATACCCGGCACCGGCTTAAAACCGCCGGTGCTAAATCACCTATTTTCAGCTCGGGCGCGATTCAAGAAATCTTTTCTTTTTCCAACGGCTATCCCCGCCTGATAAATATTATCTGCGATCATGCCCTGTTGAGTGGCTATGTCAGGGAGATTATAATCATAAACGCAGATATTATAAGAGAGTGCAAGGAAGAACTGCAGATATCGAGCTTGAATACGTGTAAGAATACCGATATTCCTGATGATGAGAGTGAGTCAATACATAAAATTCCGGAAATTCCGGCTATACATAGGGTAGAAAGACCCGGGTATTGGAAAATTCGTGTCAGAACCGTGGTAATAGGTATTGTTTTTCTTGCAGTGATTGGAATTCTTGCCGGATATTTATTTTATAACAGTATTAATACAAAGTATCGTGCAAACTTGGCTTTAAGAAAAGACAATGCGTTTAATCCCGGACAAGGGAAAAAGAAAGATGACTTACGAGCAAGCGTTACGCCGGTACAGGAGAAGAAAGCATATGAAGTTCCTGACAGGGCGGAAACCGGAAAAGTGGAAGATTCCCGTTTTTATATAGTCAGAAGCCCCGAACCCAAACTGTTCAAGAAAATTGATACAAGGGAAGAGGAGATTGCTGCTGCTGTGCCGTCTGAACAGGTTGCATATCAAGCTGACATAGGAATTGCTTCAGGTGGTGATAAGGAACCGGTACCTTTTAATGTCACCAAAAAAAATGAAGCTGGGAAACTCAAAACCACACCACTAAAAGCAAAACCCGTTACGGTGCAGAAAAAGACACTTATCCAAGAACGGGTTAAACCTGATTTATTAAATAAAGAAGATCTTTCTTTGCAAAAAGACCACGTTATTGATAACAAGTTTACTTCTTCTCTTTATAAGAAACAGGCAACCCGGATAAAGGCTAAATCTTCTGACAGCGTTCAAGAAACAGCGGTACCGGCTGTTTCAGAAAAGGATAAACAGTCTGTTAATGCTTCAGTAATCAGTGAGAGCACGCCTTCCAGATCTGTGGTACCGGCAAAAAAACCTGAAGTAAAAAAGGTTGTGAGTAATATCGAACAAAAGGTCGTTCCGGCGTTCCGGAAGGGGATAAAATCTGAAGGCGGCACCGGGGATAGATATGCCCGTGCAGATTTACAGTTCCATCTGAACGCTTTTTTAAACGAGTATTGCCAAACATATGAGAAAGAACAATTGGATAAATTTGTCACCTTTTTTACGCCGGATGCCATGGAAAATGGCAAGTCGTTTATTTCCCAATTAGGCCAATATCGCCACACTTTTGAAACAACTGATTCCATGAATTATCGTATTGAACTCAAAAGGTATGCCATTCAGGAAGGGAACGGGGTCATCAGAATCGAGGGAATCTTTCATGCCCGGGCCAAATTCCCTGGAAGCGAAAAATGGAACAAAAATAGCGGCCCAATAATCATGGAGCTTTTAGCGCACAAAGACTCTTTTCAGGTCAGGCGGTTGGATTATTAACTCGCAATTCGCAATGTAGATGAACTCCATGAAAACCAGCAGACAATCCAACATAAAAAAAAACCTTTGGCTGAGGGCGCAACTCATCCAGGCGGTGCGCAAATTTTTCATTGATAATGATTATCTTGAAATTGAGACTCCCTGCAGGATTCCTGCTCCCGCTCCTGAAGCCCATATTGAGGCTGAAGTTTCAGGTGACTGGTTTTTACACACTTCCCCGGAGCTTTGTATGAAACGGCTTTTTACAGCCGGATATCCGCGTATCTTTCAGATTTGCCGATGCTTCCGTCAAAAAGAGAGGGGATCGAAGCACCTGCCCGAAATGACGATGCTTGAATGGTATACCGCCGGCCATAATTATTTTAATATGATGGAGCAGTGTGAAGAATTGATACGGTTTGTGGCTCGCCGAGCCGGTTTTGAAGATTTTCTGGTTTACCAGGGCAACCGCATTGATCTTAAGGCTTCCTGGCCCCGGATGTCGGTGTCAGATGCATTCGAGAGATTCTCATCGGTTTCCATGGAAACGGCGGTTTTACAGGATCGATTTGACCAATTAACGGCCTTTGATATTGAACCGAATCTGGGGCACAACAAACCGCTTTTTCTCTATGATTACCCCGCTGCCGCTGCCTCTCTGGCAAGACTAAAACCGGAAAACCATTCCCTGGCCGAAAGATTCGAGCTTTATATAGGCGGTTTGGAACTGTGCAATGCCTTCTCAGAACTGACCGATCCGGTTGAGCAAAGAACAAGATTTGAGAACGAACGAAAGAACCGCATCAAATCCGGATTGCCGGCGTATCCTTTACCAGAAAAGTTTCTGGAATCATTGCAGTTTATGCCGGAGGGATCCGGCATTGCTCTGGGTATCGACCGTCTGGTGATGCTCTTTGCAAATACAGCCAATATTGATGATGTAGTGGCATTTACATCCGAAGAACTGTGATGAACTTCAACCAAAATCCGGCGTAATCTCGGAGGAGGTTTATTATTTTCCAAGACCTTAAGATGAAGAAATTATTGAAGCACATATCTCATTTTAATTGACAATCCTCCCTTAACTCATATAAATCCAATTTGTTAGAAAATGTTCCGTCCCGGCAAGTTCCTGATCGACATATTCGCACACGACTTTTTTATTTTTCTTAAGAACAAAAAGGTTGAAAAATTATGATCGAAAAGAAAATTCTGGTTGTAGATGATGAAAAAACCACAAGGGTACTTTTGGAAAAAATTATTTCTGAACTTGGATATAGGGTTGATCTCGTGTGTTGTGCTAAGGATGCTTTGGACAAAATAAAAAATGAAGAGTTCCAGCTTATAATAACGGATTTAAAAATGCCGGACATAGACGGCGCCGAATTGTGCAGGCGAATTAGAAGTGAAAACCTTGAGGCTGTTATTTATGCCTTGTCCGGATATATAGGGGAGTTTGAGCCTGAACAGCTTCAAGATATTGGGTTTGACGGTCATCTTAGTAAACCCGTGGACGGCACTGTATTAAAGCGTGCAATAGAAGGCGCCTTTGCTACAACATATCAGAGAGGCAAAGGACAGAACGATCAGAGCTCAGCAAGTTAGTTCGCTTCGCTCACAGTTGGAATAATGGAACAATGGAATGCTGGAATAATGGGTTTTGAGAAAATGGAGAATAAAGAGAATAAATCACAGATTGATATCGAGTGGGAACAGCGTAAGTTGTGCAGAGATGAGAGTTGCATCGGCGTGATCGGTCCGAACGGCCGTTGCAAGGAGTGCGGATTGCCCTTTGAAGAGGGGCCTTCCGATGAAATAAAAGCAGAACCGGCCATAGAGAATTTAGAAGCGGCTGCAACAGAAGAAGAATTAGAAGATGTTGCGGAAAGTGGGGAAGAGGAATCCGATTTGGATTTAGAGTGGGAGCAGCGGAAACTCTGTATCGATGAAAGCTGTATCGGCGTGATCGGTCCGGACGGGCGTTGCAAAGAGTGCGGTAAACCTTATGAGAGTGAATGATGCCCTTGGGGGTTATCCTTCCAGATCCAAAGGACCGGTTCTCGAATCTGGCCGAGCCGGCGCCGCTTTTTTGTGATAGGTGAGAACAATAAACAGGCCCACACAAATGATCATGATTACGCCTCCGGATGGAAACGCCCGCCGGAGCTGGAAGAGATCCATCATCAAACCGGCCAGCAGTGATCCTGTGAGCATTCCCAGACTGTGCGCCATTGCCAAAAGCCCCATAACGGACCCCATTGCCCGGGTTGCATTTCCTTTTAACACCGACAATGCCATCAGTGCAGGCATTGAAACCCCGCCCCCAAAGCCGAACAATACACTGGCCACTACAAGATCCTTGAAGCTGTTTGCCCATTGAAAAGAAAAAATTGCATAACTGATGATTACCCCTCCGGCAACAACCATCATTTTCCGATTGATCCGGTCTGCCAGAAAACCCATGGGGAGGTGCAAAAGACCGCTGGAAAAAATTCCCAATGTCACAAGAATTCCAATGGATGAACTGGAGAGTGAAAATTCTAAATCTCCCAAAATAGGCAGAAAGCTCCAGATGACCCCGATACATGCGGCATAAGCGAGCCTGAAAAGAAAAAGCCCCGCCATATCACTGTCATAAAGAAGCCGTTTCCACTCTATTGGATTTATTCCCCGCCTCACAACCGACTCGGATCGTGTGGGAGGGAGTAGAAACAGGCTTAATAAAAAGCCTGCAAAAGCGAGAACGCCCATGGATGCAAAAGAGGTGTCCAGGCTGAAGTGGTCTCGGATTTCTCCTCCGATCAGGGGCCCGATACTCAGACCCATGAACATGGACATATTAAACAATCCCATGGTGAACCCTTCACTGCCGGGCGGTGTGATATCTCCGACATAGGCTTGAACCGCCGGCATTATCATGGCTGACGTTATTCCCTGAACAAACCGTATACCAATAAGGGATTCAACATTGGTTGCAAGCATGAATGCCAGTGAAATCAGTGTATAGGCAAAGATGCCTGTCACAATAAACGGTTTTCGTCCCTTTTTATCTGAATATCTGCCGAAATAAGGGAGTAAGAAGGTTCTGGACAGGTAAAATGACCCGAATATCAACCCAATGTATAGACCGCTCGCACCAAGATCATGGGCATAGACCGGCAGCAAAGGGACCACGATCCCCACACCGGTTAACGTGGCGAATATGCAAAAAAACAGGATGCTGAAAATTTTTTTATCTAATTTTTTCATCCAGGTTAACTTTTACTACACAGCCTAACAGGGCAAACGCATTTAAATCCCAATACAGTGAGAACGCTCCACGACGGCCTGTATCTCTTTCCAACCTAACCCTCTCAAAAAAACGCCATCCACTTTAAGGGGGATGGCGTAATATTTCAATAAAATTACTTGTAAAAAAGCTCTCGATGTTCTGCCCGGGATGAGAAATTGGGCTTACGCTTTTTGAATGTCGGCCAGAACAGACTCAATTAAATTCCTTATCTCAGAAAGTCTGTCTTCAGACATGGCCTCAAAACGCAGCACCAGGGCCGGCTGGGTGTTGGATGCGCGAACAAGACCCCATCCGTCGTCAAACAGAACCCGAACCCCGTCGATATCAATAACATTGTACCGCGAGCGGAAAAAATCGGTCGTCTTTTTAACAACGTCGAATTTTTTATCATCAGGACATTCAACACGTATCTCGGGTGTGGAAAATGTTTTGGGAACATCAGATAAAAGTTCGGATATTTTCTTTCCGGTTCGGGTTAATATCTCCAGAAGCCTGCACGACGCATAGGTGGCATCGTCAAAACCGAAATATCGATCTGCAAAAAACATGTGGCCGCTCATCTCACCTGCCAGTTCAGCCTTTTCTTCTTTCATTTTCTTTTTAATCAAAGAGTGACCGGTCTTCCACATAATCGCCCGGCCGCCGTGTTTTTCGATATCATCATACATTGTTTTTGAACATTTTACTTCGGATATGAATGTTGCCCCGGGTTTTCTCGAAAGGATCTCCCGGGCAAATATGATCATGAGCTGGTCACCAAATATAAGGTTTCCTTTCTCATCCACAACGCCGATTCGATCGCCGTCACCGTCATAACCGATGCCCACATCCAATCCCTTTTCCTTTACCATGGCAATAAGGTCCTGCATGTTTTTTGCCACCGTGGGATCAGCTTCGTGGTTTGGGAAAGTGCCGTCCATGTCACAATAAATATCGTAAACTTCGCAATTAAGGTTCTTTAATATGGGTACGGCAATCACTCCTGCGGTACCGTTACCCGCATCCACGCCCACCTTGACCGGAGCGGCCATGCTTATATTATTTATTAAAAATTCCTGATAAGGCGTGACGGCGTCGGCTGTGGAAAGGGAGCCTTTTCCCTGCACAAATGATTTTTCAGTAATAATCCCGAGAATCTTCTGGATATCTTTGCCATGAATCGAATCCAAATCCATACAGAGCTTAAAACCGTTATACTCGCCGGGATTATGGCTGGCGGTAACCATCACACCACCTTGCCGGTCAAAATGCTGGATTGAAAAATAGAAAACCGGGGTGGGGCATACTCCGATGTCGATCACATCACATCCGGTTGACCGTAACCCCTCAATAATTTTTTCCGAATAGAGGTCTGAAGTCAAACGGCAATCACGGCCCACGGTGAGCTTTGAGCGGCCATGATTTCTAAGAAATGTCCCCACACCTTTTCCGATCCGCATTACATCATTTTCTGTCATATCCTTTCCTGCAATTCCCCTGATGTCATATTCTCTGAACATTTCCGGATTCATAATCGTCTCCTTTCCTAAAATGTTTAATTGTCTCCTTTTTTAGTGGCTTGACACACAAGCTCCCTATAACTATACTCATTTGACTTTTATTTAACAAGACAATTTTGACGGCTTCGTAAAAAGTCCAATTTCTGCGTTGCGCTTCATTTCGTGTTCACTGCGGCGTACATAAGTACGCCTCATTCCACGAAATTTGCGACGCCTTTTTATCCCGCTGGTGTTATGCGGGGGAACTTAAACTTTTTACTTTGCCGTCTCAATTTTGACTTTTTACGAGTTCATCAATTTTTATCCATTCAATTCGTTATTTACTTTGAGGCGCATAAATGGCGCGAGAATATTCTATTGAGACATGCAAGACCCTTGGGGCAAGATTTCGTGACGCGAAGTTGCACCGGCCCATGCGGGTTGAGCGCTATGATGCGGGCCGTGAGCTTGTTTATGACGTCACCGAGGTCGCCGGTACGAATACGGCGAGAATTCATGCGGTTGTTGAGACGTTTGTGGGCGGCGGATTTGCCGGACAGGTCTATCGGGTCAAGGTCACGGAGATCAATGAGCCGGATGGGGCGATAAAAGGACTTGAGGTGGGCGGCATTTATGCGATGAAAATTCTTATTCCGCCTTCGACCTTTTCCCGGCTGTTCCGCAATGCCATTTATTGGATGGGTTTTCAAGGACCCTTTCAGCTTCAGGTGAATCCGATTGCCGCAAGAGCCGGGGCGTTATGGCAAAAATTCATCCGACGCGGAGCTAAGATTCGATGGGGTGATGAAAAAACGGTTGTGGATATTCATGCCACGTTTGTGGACCATGCACTGGGGAGTTGCGGCGAGTTTAGCGAGTGGGTGGACGGGAGAACCTGGCGCCTGGAGGTCGATGACCATCTGGATTTCTTGAAAAAATGGCGCAGGGGCAGACCGGTTGAGATAGACCGGCTGGGCTCGCCTGAATATCGAGCCAAGTATGAATTTATGCATGAATTTGTTACGCTGATGCATGACATGGGAGGGCATGAGTTTGCGAGACAATATGAGTGGTCCACGTGTAAAAGTCAGCCAAACTGTCTGAAACGAAAAGGTTCGGAGAATAACCCCTCCGGCGGGCTGGTGGCGGTTGATTTTCGAGCCGGACTTGCGCTGCTGATGTTTTTACCCATGAGTCCCGGGGATTTTAAACTCATTATCAAAGGACTCGGGCGGGGAAGCCTGGTACAGTTTGATCGGGGCAGCATCAAACAACTTGAACGATTTATTGAAGCGCATCATAACGACTTTGCCGATATGCGTGAGATGTTGGCTGAACTCAAAGCATCCGAGCGTATTTACAGAGACTCGGTACCGGATATCACCCACAATTTTATTCGGTTATTTTACAGCGGGCGGCTATGGTCGACCCTATTTGACAGCGCAGTGAATGGATGGAAGGTTCGAAATGTTGTGGATGATGCCCAGGCACAAAAGCTCAAACGCAGCAAGACGCTAACGGTGTTGTTTTATTTGATCGGGCTCATTCCGTTTTATGGCATGTCGTTTCAGCGATTTTGGGGCCACGCGAACTGGCGAGAACATTATAAAGGGATAGTAACGAGTTGGGATTATTTAAAAAGAGCTTTTAGAGGGAGGATTGCTGAAAAAACCATTGTCTGGCACAGATCGGACAGGATCGATAGCGCCGGCGCCTTAAGTGTCGCTAAATCAGGGTGGCGTTTTATATGGTATCTGGCATTGTCCATACTTCCCGCCGGGCTGCACCGGTTACTAACGGATTGGGAATATGCCAAGGAGCGGTTGTTTAATATGCTTGTTCGGCCGATTCGGCTGTATTTTAATTCAGAGCTGCGCAAGCAATGGCTTTATGAGATGGTAACCGATGGGCAGAAAAAGCATATTTTAAGTAATGAGGACGCCGAGATTATTCTTTCACAGGTTGATGAGCCGTTTATACAAAAGTATCTGAAAAGCCTGGCCGTGCATATCTGTACGTTACCGGTGACCCAGGTTGTTTCCGTGCTGGCAGCGATTATTTATGTTGCCATGCATCCTGAAATGCCGCGAGCACAGGCATGGGGGATCGGACTTGGAATTATCGCATTGTTTCAGGTTGTGCCGATTTCTCCGGGTTCTCTGGTCCGGGGGCTTTATGTCCTGTATCTGGTGATAAGGGAGCGCAATTTCAAAGACTATAATATTGCGGTATTTTTAGGGTTTTTCAAGTACATCGGATATTTGGCCTTTCCGATTCAGATGGCATATCGTTACCCGGTATTGGCTCGATTTATGGCCGGGCACTGGGCCAATGAATCGGTGCACATTGTTCCGGTGTTTGGTGAAAGTGGCGCATTGCTGGAGCATTGGGTGTTCTGTTTATTTTACAACCTGCCGTTGACCATACGCCGTCGAATTCGAAAGCGTTCTCTGCTTCGGGCATCCATGGCAAAGCGATACTGGCATATCGGCTTGTGCGCTGTTGCGGCAACCGGAATATTTGGAATCGCAGATTTTGTTTACCTTGGAAATGCTGGAAAACTGCCTGATTTGAGGACTATTTGGTGGCTTTCGGTGTTTGTTCCCATGCTTTGTGGTGCGGTTGTCACGTTGGGATGTGGTGGGGCGACTTTGGTCAAGCGGATTGTCGGGGCGGCTGTCTGCGGCGTTGCAGTGGGAGTGTTCTATGCGGCGGTGTCGGCATTTTTCGGCCACAGTAGTGGAATTTTGATTGGTGAGATTACAACAAACGGTGTGTGGCGAATATTTGTTTTTTCAATTTTTTCAGTACTTGGATCGATAATTACCGAGGTGAAGTTGCCGGATCCGGATTTAAAGTAATTTGAGGGGTCGGGGAGTTTTTTTAATGTAACCGCTCCATGAATAATCCGCAACTTCACCGTACAAACTCATAAATTCAAACAGTGTACGATTTCGTTGCTGATCATTCATTCCGCTTAATTTGGGGCTCTAAAAGAAAAACTCCCTGATCCCTCAAGTAATTTAAATTTCGAAAAATCTATTTATAAAATTCCGACGGCATCATAAGGGGGAAAGGAGAATCCATAATATGAGCAAAAGCATGCAATTAACCGTCCGTGTTCGTCCCTATTACAAAAAGAGTCTGAAGGCGGATTTTCCCGCGATCGGCCAGGGCCTGAGTTATCTCAATGAAGCATGGATAGATGAAGGACCCTCGCTCTTTGATATTGTGGGAAGGCTGGACAAGCTTCTCTATGATCTGGAAGGGAATCTACCGTTCAGAGAAATTCTTCTTAAACACCAAGACAAACTCCGCAAGCTTCACAATGAAGTTGAGGAGCATATTGCGGATTGGAAGCTGGCCGAGGCCGATCAGGCACTGTATCAGATCGAGGACGTTTTTGACCAAATTGAATGGGAATTGGGGAGTTAGATCTGGAGCTTAGTGTTCAAATTCGTAAAGACGGTGAAGTATTTTATGATAGGCCGCCCCATTCAATCTAGCGAAGGATCATAAAAGTGACTAAAATTTGAAGTGAGCTAAAGTGAACTAAAGTTAAGGAACTCGCCTTGGGCGAGGCCAATTTAAAAATGATAGAATTCATCAACTTTAGGCACTTTAGATCACTTTTCACTTAACACTTTTACATCGAATGGATAAACCAACTATTATGCGTAGTCGTATTTAAGAATGCATGTACTTAGGTTCAATAACGTGTAGAATTTCCGAGACGTTTATCCTTTAACCACGGCGATGGGTCTGAGTTTTGCCACCTTTTTTGAAATTCCTGCTTCATGGACCACCTCAACCACTTGGGAAATATCTTTATAGGCTTCGGGCATCTCTTCAGCCAGGGTGGATCTTCCGGTCCATCTGACAAGAATTCCTTTGTCTTCGAGTTCCCGTTGTATGGCCCGTCCTTTGCTGGCTTTTTTTGCGGCTTTTCGGCTCATAACTCGCCCGGCGCCGTGACATGTGGAGCCGAATGTTTCTTGCATGGCCTTTTCCGTGCCCGCAAGAACATATGAAGCGGTACCCATATCTCCGGGTATAATTACCGGCTGCCCCACAGGGCGATATTGATCGCACAGCGCCTCATGTCCGGGCGGAAAAGAACGGGTTGCGCCTTTTCTGTGAACACAGACCGTCTGTTTTTTTCCATCGATAACATGAACTTCTTTTTTTGCGATGTTGTGACATACGTCATAAAGCAGTTTCATGTTAAGATCCCTGGGACTGATACCCAGTACACTGTAAAGAATCTCACGAGAATGGTGCATTAAAATCTGTCGGTTGGTCCAGGCATAATTTGCGGCACAGGCCATGGCATTATAATAGCGCATCCCTTCTTTGGATTGAATCCTGGCGCAGGAAAGCTGTCGATCCGGAAGATTAAACCCCAGCTTTTTAACATGCTTTGTCATAAAAGCCAGAAAATCGTCGCAAATCTGGTACCCCAAACCTCGGGAGCCCGTATGGAGCATCAGTGTGACCTGTCCTTCAAAAAGCCCGAAAACCTGAGCCGCGCGTGTATCATAAACCGCTTCTACCACGCCGATTTCAAGAAAATGATTTCCCGAACCCAGGGTTCCGAGCTGATTGAGCCCCCTTTCCAGAGCCC
Organism: Desulfobacteraceae bacterium Eth-SRB2; assembly: GCA_004193595.1. Lineage (GTDB taxonomy): Bacteria > Desulfobacterota > Desulfobacteria > Desulfobacterales > UBA11574 > S5133MH16. Next base: position 200,051 of record RPGQ01000015.1, on the reverse strand, counting down.
TTTGACTGATCACGTCGGGGTCGGCATTGGGCATACACCCGCCATCTTCCGTATGTTCTAAATCCAGCGCTTCTCCAAGTCCCCGGCTGACCGCCCACTTGCTGCCCATTTGAAGAACCTTTTTTTCTTCGGGTACGGAAAGCTTGATAGAACCTTTTGAACCCACACCGGTAGGAATGCCCTGAAAAAGCGCGTTCACAAGATTTTCGAGTTTTGGACGCACTTCTTTTTCCACAAGGGATGTTGTTGCCAGGCGTACACCGCAGTTAATGTCATATCCCACTCCGCCCGGAGATATGATGCCCGATTCCCAGTCAAAGGCCGCCACCCCGCCGATGGGAAATCCATACCCCCAGTGCATATCCGGCATGGCAAGAGATGCTTTTAAAATGCCCGGAAGGGTTGCAACGTTTGCCACCTGTTTTAAAGGCTCTTTCTGCTTTTCAGCGTTGAGCATGGATTCTGTTGCGTAAATAATCCCCGGAACACGCATGTTTCCGGTTTTGGGTAACTCCCACCGGTAGTTGTCTATTTTTTTAATTTCCATAGCTTTTTTCCATGTTTATATTCAAAGTTTCATTTAAATTTATTCTAACGTGAAGGGAAAAGAGTGTCAAGCTGACAAAATAACCCGCCAGGGTAAATGCACTTGATTTAGGTGCAGTGGAGCGACGGTGTGTTTCTTTTGGAAACCGACTGACTGTTTTGAAGGGCTTTAGCACGCGTTAGCCCGAGCCGAATAAAATTTTAACTAAAAAAAAACAATGGGATAAGTTAGCGACGATTTTTATAAATAGCTTTGGATCGGCTCGGGTTTACGGGTGTTTAAGCACAAGTTTCAGTGGGTTGGAAAGAGATATACGCCGTCGTGGAGCGTTCTCACTGTATTGGGATTCAAATGTGTTTACCCGGATAAAACGCCTAAACATCGAATATGATCCTTGCCTCCCATCCGGAAGGGCTGCTGTTTACCTGGATTTGGTGGTAGGTTACCGCTTTGATTTCAGTTTTTATATTATGGCGATCAGGATTAAAAGGGTCACACTCGAGGGTTGCGGTCAGTTCAGTTTCAGACAGGGACAGAATTCGGGCTTTTTTTACGAGCAATTCTTTACCGTTCCACAGGTACAAAATCTCTCTGAGCCAGTTTACCATCAGATCGGACCAGTCATCCCCGGACACCTCAATGTGACAGGAATCAAGGCCGGTTAACTGATTGATTTCCGTAATACTGTCAAACAAGGCCCATGCGGCATTGGCAAAAAGTTCTTTTGAATCCGAACCATAAACATGGATTCCGAAATCCGCCGTATGGTCGATCAAACTATACTTACTTTTTATCCTGTGGGGCAGGCTTTCCAGCCTGCCGAAACTTTCCAGCCTGCTGAAGCTTTCCAGTCTACCTTTACTATGAATTGTCACCAAACTACTAAACTCATAATCTTCCGGCCTGTCTACTAATCCTGCATTCACAGGATTATTATGGATATATTCGAATTTATCTAACCAGGCGGCTTCATTTCTAACCAGATGATCAAAACTTTCATCCTGCCAGAAAGATCCTTTTCTATTAAGAAATTTGTTTATTTCCCTTGAAGTATAACCCTTTATTCCTTGGAGAATTTTAGACAATTTATAACCATGTAAGGGTGTTAAGAGTAAATGAACATGATCCGGCATCACAACATAAGCATTTAAGATATACCTTTCTCCATAACCAAACCATAAAGCTTCTTCTACTACACCTGCCAGAACAGGTTGTTCTATTAATGGTTTTCCAAGGGCTTTATTAACTCTGAAGGTAATAAAGTATGTAGATCCTTCCTTCTCCCAATGGGGCAATCTTCTTTTGTACTGATGAACTAAGCTTAAGTCTTCTTTTAGTAATGGTTTTAGATTGCCATAAGTTATGGCAGGCTGGAAAGTTTCGGCAGGCTGGAAAGCCTGCCCTACAGGTTTTTTCTGAAGCCATTTTCTTATTCTTTCCTTTTTGCTCAATACTTGAGTGTTCATGGGAAATCCATAATAAGTCTAAATAATTATCTGGCCTGTTTTTTCGGTGCTATATCCTCCCAATGCTTGAACTCTCTTTTTAAACTCGGGAGAATTAATGGTATCAAGCAGGATCCGGATGTTTTCAGATTCATAAAATATTTCGGGGATAATCAGGTCATACTGTTCCGTGACCACCGGGATAAAATCGAGGTTCAGGGCCTTTGCGGCGGCATAGATTCCAAGGGCCACATCCACGGTTCCGCTGAGCACGGCCACGGCCACCGACATATGGGTAAATTCTTCGTTTTCATATCCGCTGACCCAAGAGGGCTCGATGCCCAACTGTGCTAAGCGAAAATCGAGAAGAATTCTTGTGCCGGAGCCCGCCTGCCGGTTGATAAACGTGATATCTTTACGGCCAAGATCCTCAATGCCGTTGATGGCCTTGGGATTTCCCGGAAGTACAATCAATCCCTGATCCCGAAGAACAAGATTCACCAGTTTTACCCTGACATCGGGAAGATATTTTTTAACATAGGATATATTGTAAGAACCGTCCTGGGTATCCAGAAGATGTGATCCTGCCAAATGGCAAACCCCTTTTTTAATGGCCATCAGACCGCCCATGCTGCCCACATGACTTGATGAGAGGGTAAGATTTTTGTGCCCGAAGCGAATCTGGTCTGCCAGAATGTCCAAGGTGTTGTCATGGCTTCCCACCACCACCACCGTATTTTTAATGGAAGACAGAGGACGCAACAGTTCAGCCGTGACCGGCTCATGGGGTGGTAACCCTTCAATATTATTCGGAACCCGGATAATGCCGTCCGCCTGGGTGAGAGTGGTGATACACCCGGCGCCACGGGGCAGGGGAGTGGCCACAATTCTGTTGCCCACAGCTCCCAGCTTTACCCGTAAAAATTCTTCGACGCCAAGTTTTGAGGCAATCTTTTTTGTGGGCTCAACGGGAACCGTGGGTCTTTGTTTTTCCGGCTGTCCCAGCATCAATGATAACAATGGACCCACAAACTGTTCAAAGGCAATTATTGCGGATACCGGGTACCCAGGAATACCGAAGATGGGCTTGTCTTTTATTGCGCCGATGATAAGAGGCTTTCCGGGCATGATGGTAACGCCGTGGACCAGTACCCGGCCGAGATCATCAATAACATTTCTGGTATAATCCTCAGATCCTGCCGACGATCCGCCAACGGTCAGTACCATATCAAAATCAGTGTTGACCGCATCCAAAATTGCTTGTTTTATTATTTCAGGAACATCGGTCAGCATTTCATGACGGACAAAGCTGCCGCCCCACGACTCGATCAGTTTGCCGAGAACAAAAGAATTTGTTTCAAGCACCTGACCCGGCTTAAGAGTTTCAAGAGATGTTTTACGCCAGTCCACCAGTTCGGAGCCTGTGGGAATAACCAGTACTTTTGGTTTTTTCATTACGGGCACCCTAAAGACGCCTCCTGAAAGAAGGGCCCCCACACAATAGGGAGTTACGACATGGTTATGGGGGAAGAGAAGCTCGGTTGCCACGATATCTTCACCGACTTTTCGGACGTTTTGCCAGGGGAAGGCCGGCGCCTCAATTTCAACCCGGCCTTGGCCCATATCATTAACATGCTCTATCATGATGACCGCATCGGTGTTTTCAGGCATTACATGGCCGGTATTTATATAAAAAGCGTCTGTATCCACGACAAGTTCCTTTGGCCGTGTTTCAGAAGCACCAAAGGTCGTTGCCGCTGTTACGGCGATTCCATCCATTGCAGCCAGATGAAAGTTGGGAGAAGAAATTACGGCGAATACCGGTTCCGCCAGAACCCGGCCCACTGCGTCAGGAACCGAAATCGTTTCTTTTAAAAGCGGTTGAGAGAGGGAAAACCGTTCAAAGAGGATTTGGCGAGCCTGTTTGAGGGTTTTCATATTTAAATATATATTGCGTCGGATGCTCATTCCATTACTCCATTATTCCCGAAAAGACTGAACATCAAACATCGAACGTCCAACGTTGAACATCGAATAATGATGTCGCTCTGCTCCTCAAATTATTTTAATAGAATTCCTGCCCTTGTTTTTGTCTTTCATTCAAAATTCGATGTTGGGCGTTCGATGTTGGACGTTCATCTTTTAATATGTTCAATGTTCACCTTTTGCGGCTAAACGGGGATCACCTCAACCTCGGTCCCCTTGTCCAACCCTTCGGTGTTTACTCCAATTTCGATCAGGCCGTCGGCTTTTACCATTGTGTTTATAAGTCCTGATTTTCCAAGAATCGGTTCGGCCCAAAGGGTGCCGTCTTTCTCATTCAGACGTACCCGGATATAATCGGCTCGTCCCTGGGAAGATGAAATATTTCTGCTTAGTCGAGCCGAAAGCTTGAAATCTTTTTTGTGTTTAACGGAAAGACCGCTGATTTGCTCAATGAAGGGCTTAACAACCACTTCAAAGACAACCATGGCTGAAACCACTTGTCCGGGCAAACCCCATATGGCGTGATGGTATGATTTGGCCAGAATCGTTGGTTTACCCGGGCTTATAGATATACCGTGTACAAGGATTTGGGCATCTGGAAGTGCGGCGAGTACTTGAAGGGTAAAATCGCGGGTGCCCACTGAACTTCCCCCTGAAATCAAGACCATGTCTGCTTTTTCAAGGGCCAGGGCGCATTTTTCCAAAAGATCATCAAAGTTGTCCCGAACAATTCCGAACGTAACCGGATCAGCCCCGGCATTTTTCACAAGGCCGGAGAGGGTATACATGTTTATATCGCGAATTTGGCCGGGCCCCGGCGTTTCATCAATGGGAACAATTTCGTCTCCGGTAGAGATAATACCGATCACAGGCTTTTTGAAAACCATGACTCTCTTTTGGCCAAAGGCGGCCAGAAGTCCGGTTTCCTGGGCTCTGAGTCTTGTCCCGCCTGAAACCAGGACAGCTTTTTGAGTTATATCCTCGCCCTTTTCAAGAATATTCTGCCCCGGAGCAACACTCCGGTATACCTCAATGCTTATGTGGTCCACCGCTTCCGTGTGTTCAATCATGATAACACTATCGGCCCCGTCCGGCAACATACCTCCGGTTGAGATCGCGGCGGCCTGGCCGGTTCCAATGGAAAAAGGGGGAGATTCTCCCATAATTACAGAGCCTATAATAGATAGATATGCGGGATTTGCTTCTGATGCGCCAAAGGTCGAGGCCGCACGGACCGCATAGCCGTCCATGGTGGATCGCTTAAAATCCGGAAGGTCCACATCCGCATCAATATCTTGGGCAAGAACTCTACCGGCAGCTTCAATAAGCGGCAGGTCTTCGGTTTCAACCCGAGGAAAATCAGATGCGTATTCCAGGACCTTTCTTAAATCCGTAACCTTGAAAAATTCTTTCATAACCAGTGAGTACTCCGTTCCATGAGCATTTTACATTTTATTATCAGTTGGCGGCTCAATATCACCATTTCATACACCAGAACCTATTGAGAAGTTACCATTTTTCAAAGGTCACATTTAATGGAAAATGGATTTTTCCCAAAAACGATATAGTATGATGGCTGTTTATGTGTCAAGGAATCGGCCATGAAATCTTCACATTTGAACGCAATAATATATAAGACATCATGTTGACCCTTTGAAAATGTCGTTTTCCCTTGAAAAAATTAGTTTATTTATTTAAATGACTCTGTATGGGTTATATCTTCGATTTTAATAACGCCGTGGCATACGAAAAATGGTTTGACAATCCTCATAACCGGTTTGTTGCTGAGCTCGAAAACCGGCTTATGCTCGATTTGCTCAAGCCTGCGCAGGGAGAGAGCGTTTTGGAAATCGGTTGTGGAACCGGTGCCGGACTGCTTACATTTATAGATGCCGGGGTCCAGGTCACCGGAATTGATCCATCCCCTTATATGCTTGATATCGCGCTAAAAAATGTAGGGAATCGTGCGGATCTCCACCGTGGTATTGCAGAGGATCTTCCCTTTGAAGATAACTCCTTTAACCATGCCTGTTTTATTACCACCCTGGAATTTGTCGAAGATCCCAAAAAAGCGATTGAAGAGGCATGCAGAGTTGCAAAAGACAGGATATTCCTGGGAGTGCTGAATCGTTATGCGCTCAAAGGAATTCAGCGCAGGGTCAAAGGAATTTTTACCAGTACCATATATAACCGAGCTCATTTTTTCAGTGTCTGGGAGCTTAAACAGATCATTCGGTTGTTTTTAGGGGATGTGCCCATATCATGGCGTACGGTATGTCATTTTCCGGCTGCAACCGGTTGGATGACCCGCAGGTTGGAAAAGTTCGCCATGTTACAAAGATGTCCGTGCGGAGCTTTTATCGGCATGGTGGTTACCCTAGTCCCCCGTTTTAGAACCCGGCCCCTTGCCGTGCCTATTAAAGCAAAACATACCACCGGTGCGGCGGCCGGATAGGAAAGTTCAAGGTTCAACTTTTAACTTCAGATCAGGAGTCCGAATTATGGAAGCCTATTTATATGAACCCTTAGAGGAGAAAAAGGTTAAATGCAATCTTTGCAACCATCGGTGCATTATAAAAGAGGGCCGTCGCGGAATATGCGGCGTCAGGGAAAACCGGGGCGGGGTACTGGAAACTCTGGTTTACGGAAGGCTTATTGCCCGTCATATCGATCCCATTGAAAAAAAACCGCTTTTTCATCTCATACCCGGAAGCCTTTCCTATTCCGTAGCAACAGTGGGGTGCAATTTTAAGTGTAAATTTTGCCAGAATGCTGATATCGCCCAGATGCCGTCGGACCGTAACGGGATGATCATGGGTGACCCTTTTTCGCCCCGGGAGGTTGTTGATGCCGCCTCAAAGGGAGATTGCAAAACCATAGCCTATACCTATACCGAACCCACTGTTTTTTTTGAATTTGCTTATGATACGGCTAAGCTTGCTCACCAGAAGGGAATTAAAAATGTATTTATCACCAATGGATACATGACCGCCCAGGCCCTTAACATGATAAGTCCCTATCTTGATGCGGCCAATGTCGACTTAAAAGCTTACACCAATGATTTTTATAAAACATATTGCGGGGCCAAACTGGCGCCTGTCAAAGAGACGTTAAAACTGATGAAGTCCCTGGGTGTTTTTGTGGAGGTTACCACATTGCTTATTCCGGGTTTAAACGATGCCAGGGATGAACTTGAAGAACTGGCGGCCTTTCTGGCGGGTTCTCTGGGCACGGAAACCCCCTGGCATATCAGCCGGTTTCATCCCACATACAAGCTGATGGATCGACCGTCAACGCCGGTTAAGACTCTGGTTATGGCTCGTGAAATCGGAATAAAGGCGGGTTTAAAATATGTTTATACCGGTAATGTGCCCGGCGAGAGCGGGGAAAAGACGTTCTGTTATCAGTGCGGTAAGATCCTGATTGACCGATGGGGATTTTATGTCCGGGAAAATCTGACAGAAAACGGCCGGTGCCCGGATTGCGGCGCGAAAATTGATGGCGTGGGATTGTAACGAATTGTTTTCTTAATTTTTTACGAAACAGGTAATTTTTAGCTCACTCTTATTTTATTTCAGATTGCGCACGGGCAACGCCCGGTAAGCTTTCTTATGCACCATTCGATCCGAATAGTGGTACCCGCGGTTGAAGTTAAAAATATAGGCCTGAATCGCTGAAGTTTCGGAGGCCCAAACCCATCCGCAACTCAATTTTATATCCGGTACTATCTTTACCCGCTGTCCGCAATCGGTTTCATATCCCTTGTATTTATTATCAGATACATACAGGCTTTGAAGTTCTGACAGCGTGGGGAGCCGCCAGTCATCATAGGCTGTCTGGATGGTATCGGGAAATGTGTATGTTACCCACAATTTGGCCTGGTTCCAGTTAATATCGCCCTGGTTATCGGTTTTTGCCCACATAAGTCCCCATTGGTGATCGGTCACCGTTCCGTCGCCGTTATCAGTAAACCGGTCATCGGCGATTGCCCAAGCATGGATAAATAGCATAACAGAAACCATTATCAATAGGTTTGAAAAGTTCTTTTTGGACATTTTGCCCTCCTATTAAGAGCGCGGTTGCATTTAGAGACCTTTGCAAAACGTCCCCTTTTGCTCAATTTCTGCGTCAGACTCAGATTTTAATCCTCGAAATACTCAATGTATGTCTGCGGTTAAAATCTTCGTCTTTCTTGAACTTGAACAAAATTGAACATTTTTCAAAGGTCTCTTTAATCTTTGACCGGCTATTTTCATCCAGCTAATTCAACGTCTCGGAAATTCTACAATTTATTGGAAATAAAGGTATTTTTTAGACTTATATTTTTAACTCGCATATTGAATGATGGAATATTGGAATGATGATTTAAAGAAAATGACATTCCTCTATTTAATTCCTGTCAAGAGGAATTTTACAATAACCCAACTTCCCATTTTCTCTCTGAGCCTAAACTCTCCGAGCCGGAGGCCCAGAACCCAATATTCCAGTGTTCCAATATTCCAACATTCCAATTGTGAGCGAAGCGAACTATCTTGGTTTTATTCTTTTTCTTAACCGGTTGGCACTCTTTTCATCCCGAAAAGAGAGGACCGGCCGGAGAACGGTGAAACAGCTTATCCGCCACTGATCCGACAAATACATGTTCCAGGTCTGAACGTCCTTTGATCCTCATGACGACAAGATCGATGTTTTCTTTAAAGATAAGCTTTAATAATTCCTCTATGGGATTACCGACCTTGAAGATTAGCCGGATATTCTCAGGGTTAAAGGAGGACTTGGCCAGGAGTTGTTCCAGCATTTTTTTTCGTTCTTGCTTAATGCCGCCAATGTAATGTTCGCTATCCACTTCATATCCCATGGATGCAATCATTCCCACAGCAGAAACATCCCGTGAGTTAATGATGCTTCCGATAATCAATTCGGCATTAAAAATTTGTGCAATTTTTACGGCATAATTGAAAAGGCCTTCCGAATAAGAAGTAAAAGCAAGTGAAACCAATATTTTTTTAATGTCATCCATGATTTTTTCCTTTATTTTCTAACATTGCCTCCCTTTTTAAGGGTGAAACCCTGATAAACAGACTGCTGTTCGAATGCCGTCATATCATGCTGCGGGCGCTGGTTCTATCTTGGGAATACGCGGTCTTTGCATCAGGTAGAGCAGTCCAAAAATGGCAAGCCCGATGGGGTATGCCCAATAACGTTGTTCATGTGGTAAACCCATTAATTTGGAGACCAAGTCCGGACGCATTAATGTCACGGTTACGGATAAAAATATGGGTGTTTCCCAGATTCTGTTTTTTGCCACAAACCAGTTTTGGGTTGCCGAAGCAAAAGCAAAGTTGCCTATGCATGCCATAATAAAGATAAGAATCCCCTGGGGCCAGCTTGTGATATTATAAAGTATCAGATCGCTGTTAAAAATGAACATAAACGGCAAAATGGCTGTACGGATATCATACATAAACCCCTGTATACCGGTTGGAATCGGTGGTGACTTGGCAATCGCGGCGGCGGCATAAGCAGCCAGACCCACGGGTGGCGTATCATCCGCCAGGATGCCAAAATAAAAACAGAACAGGTGAGCCGACATCAGGGGAACCACCCAATCCTGGTAGCCTGCAATGGTAACAATGGCCGGAGCTGTTAGAGACGCCATAACGATATATGTGGCCGTAGTGGGGAGCCCCATGCCGATGACAAGGCTTGCAACGGCAGTGATCACCAGCATCAAGTAGACGTTACCCATGGAAATTACGTCGATGATTTCCGTGATGAGTCCGCCAAGCCCCAGTGCAACAACACCCACGATGATTCCTGCGGCGGCGGTGGCAAGGGCGACTGCAACCATGTTTCGGGCTCCGCTGGCAAGAGCGGAAAAAATGTCGATAATACTCTGCTTGAACGCGGGGCCGAGGGGTTGTTTGTTCAGGTGCGCCTTTGCCGGACCCTGGAATAGCATCAGAACTGCCATGACCCATATGGCATGAAAGGCAGCGAGTTCCGGTGAGTGCCGTGCAATGATAAGCTCATACAGGAGCATACCAATGGGTATAAGGAAATGCGCTCCGCCAATCAGTGTTTTAAAAAAAAGCGGGAGTTCAGCGCGCGGCATCCCCCTTAATCCCAGCTTGGATGCCTCAATATGGGTAATATAGAACAAGGCGGCATAGGAGGCAAACGCCGGTACGGCGGCAGCCTTGACCACCTCTATATAGGGAATATTAACATATTCGGCAATAATAAAGGCGGCCGCACCCATGATCGGCGGGGCCAGCTGTCCGTCTGTGCTGGCGGCAACTTCAATGGCTGCTGCTTTAGTGGCCGGATAACCGACTTTTTTCATCATGGGTATGGTAAACGTTCCGGTGGTGACGATATTTGCAATACTGGAGCCGGATACCATTCCTGTGAGTCCGCTGCCCACAATAGCAGCTTTGGCCGGTCCGCCTTTGAAACCCCCCAAAAGGCTCAAGGCCAGCTGGATAAAATAATGACCCCCACCCGCCTTATCGAGCATGGCACCGAAAAGAACGAACAGGAAAACAATGGTTGCGGAAACGTCCAGGGGAATACCGTAAATCCCTTCTTGAGACATGGTCATTTGCCCTACGAACCGGTTCATGGAGACCCCTTTAAAAGCAATTATATCAGGCATATAAGGGCCAAAAAATGCATAGCCGCAAAATAGCAATGCAATAATCGGCAGGGCCGGGCCGATCACACGGCGTGAGGCTTCGAGCAAAAGCACGGTAAGGGCTAAACCCATAATAATATCCCGTGTTATGGGTGCTCCGTAGCGTGTGGTAATTCCCGCGTAATCGACCATGATATAAATTGCAGTAAAAGCCGCCACGATTGCTGTGATATAATCAAATATGGGGATCCTATCAGTGGTAGACAGAAATTTGAGGCCGAAACGGGGTTTTTTTAAAAAAGGATAGTTAAGGAAAACAATCAGCATGGCAAAACCAAGATGGATGGCCCGGATAAATGTGGAATCTAAGATGAGCCAACTGGCGATGGATAGCTGGAAGAAACTCCAGGCTACGGCAACGGTGGGAATGACGTATCTGGAAAACCCCTTGGGACGTCTGCTGATTCCTTCTTCTTCTTCGGCCATCTTTCTGGCAAGTTCAAGCCCATCATCTTGCTCCAGGCGGTCATCCGGTTCATGAATTTCATTTTTGCTCATGGCTAGCACCTAATCCGTCAGTATGGTAAGACAATGTTGACGGTCTCGTAAAAAGTCCAACTTCTGCGTTGTGCTGCATTTCGCAATCATTCAACGTACGATAAGTACGCCTCATGATTACAAAATTTGCGACGCCTTTTTATCCCGCCTATGTTTGGCGGGGGAGTTTGAACTTTTTACGAAACCGTCTAAATCGGACTTTTTACGAGTTCATCAATATTGAATACTATACAAAGATTCCGGAAGAGGTTTCAGACTGACCGTTTTGATCAAAATGTAAAATAGATCTGAAATTAATATGGCATGAGATGAGACAAGGCAATTATACCCGGCTCAATTATAAAGGGCGACGGGCCCGCATCCTTTTGCACCGGCTCCGCCGCCCCATAGTTTAAAGGTCCGGTTCGGTTTATTTCAGACCGGCTTCCTTGTAGTATTTCATTGCACCCGGATGAATAGGTGCGGATAGACCTTCCAGCATACCTTCTTTAGTTAGGACTTGGTATGCGGGATGCAATTTTTTAAATGCTTCGAAATTATCAAAAACCTCTTTGGTAATGGCGTACACCACATTATCCGGCACTTTTGCCGAAGTGACAAAAGTGGCCTTGACACCAAACGTCTGAATATCTTTTTTGTTTACAGCCCCCGGGTAAAGCTTAATCGGTATAAAAGCTTTGGCATAGTAAGGGTATTTTTCCAGCAGTTTTTCAACACCGGTGATGGAAGCAAAGCGGATCTTTCTCTTGCCGGAAGTCGCTTCCTTTATCGATCCATTGGGATGTCCCACCGTGTAAAAGAAGGCATCGATTCTGCCGTCCTGAAGGAGCCCTGCCGATTCGGAAGCCTTGATCCCTTCTGCATTCAGGTCTTTTTTGATATCTATCCCAACTGCCGTAAGTGCATCAATGGAATTCTGACGCTGACCCGAACCCGGGTTGCCGATGTTTACTCTTTTCCCTTTCAGATCCAAGATGTTTTTGATGTCGGCATCAACCGCAGCAACAAGGGTGATGGATTCGGGATGAATGCTGAAAACCGCACGGAGATCTTTTTGGGGCTTGCCCGCCCACTCAGAATCAGGAGAGCCGTTTATCGCCTGGAACTGTCGGTCCGACTGGACAACACCGAATTCTAAATCTCCGGACATGATTGCATTGACGTTGAACACCGACCCACCGGTAGATTCTACGGTGCAGCGAATACCGTATTCTTTCTTCTTCTTGTTTACGATCTTGGCAATGGCGCCGCCGGTGGGATAGTAAACGCCGGTAATCCCTCCGGTACCGATGGTAATAAATGTGGTTTTAGCCTGAGCGGTTGCCGGTGCCCCTCCCATGAAAAGGGCAAATCCGAACAAAAGCGCAATTCCAATGACTATAGTTTTTCTCATGTGATCCTCCTTTTTTAATTAAAAAGACAATATTAAGTTAGCTGAACGTCTCAACATGGGTTAGATAGTGACTGAACGAAGACGCCTTGGTTTTCGCTCGGGCACTGGATAATGAGATTGGATACAATCGCAGAATTAGGACTTAAATGAATATTATTCATTAAATAATAAAATATAATAAATTTAAGTCAAGTGCTAAATGATTCTATGCAAATAAAGGGGGAGGTATACGGCTAAAAATTTTAACTCTATAGGCAATGATGAAAGATTGTAAAATTTGGAATAATCGGTTAAAAAAGTCTTCAGGTGAAAGAAAATGAGAAAAAGAAATAACACGGTAGAGGTTAGTATCATCATTCCCACATACAATCGCGGCTGGATCATTAAAGAAGCTATTGATTCAGTTATGGTCCAGGATTACAGGGACTTTGAACTAATTATTGTTGATGACGGTTCCACAGATAATACGCCTGATATTCTCAATTCATTCGGTGGCGATATCATGGTTTTCAGGCAGGAGAATCAGGGAGTGAGTGCTGCAAGAAACCGGGGACTTGCAGCGGCATCAGGACGCTTTATCGCCTTTCTTGACTCGGATGATCTCTGGCTGCCGCAAAAACTTTTCCGGCAAGTTGAATTTTTCAACAAAAATCCGGATGCTCAAATCTGCCAGACAGAAGAGACTTGGATCAGAAAGGGTGTCCGTGTCAACCCCAAAAAACGGCATAAAAAACCTTGGGGAATGATTTTTGAACCCTCCCTGGCTTTGTGTCTGGTGAGCCCGTCAGCCGTGATGATCAGACGCTCTTTGTTTGAAGAAGTCGGGGGGTTTGATGAAACACTTCCTGCATGCGAAGACTATGATTTATGGCTAAGGATAAGCTGCCGATATCCGGTTTACCTTATCGACACTCCGCTGATCATCAAACGGGGCGGACATAATGACCAGCTTTCCGCATCCCCGGGACTCGACAAATTTAGAATAGAGTCATTAAAAAAAATTATTTCAAGTGATTTGCTTTCAGGGAACCAATACAAAGCTGCAGTAAAAACCCTCAAGGAAAAATGCAAAATCTATGCAGCCGGATGTCTCAAACGGGGACGGGAAGATGAAGCGCAGTATTATACGTCCCTTTCAAAAAGATGTTGAGGGGTTAAATCAAGACTGTTGTTTGCCAAGATTGCTATGGCGATTTGGTTTCAGGTGTCAGGTTTCAGGTGTCAGGAAGCATGTTCAGTAGTAATGGGCCAGCCCTGAGGGAACGATCATTTACGCCATACACTGCCGTTTCCTCAGATAACTGCCAACATCCTTGATTTACACCCGTTTTCCCCTTAACCCTGACACCTGACACCTGAAACCCGGTCTTTTTTATGCCATCCTTTCAATTTCTCCTAATTTTTCTTGAAGCCGCTTTTTAGAAACCCGCACCGGTGTTTTAAGCTCTTGGGCAAAAACAGAAACCTTGAATTCTTCAACCAGCCAGAAATACTCCTCGATAGCCGCTTTTTTTTCCGAAGATGCGGATAGGGAAAGACCTTGCAGTTGTTTATCAAGGCTTTGGGTAAAAACAAAGACCTCTTTTGCCTTTTCCCGGTCCTTTTCAAAATTAACCAAAGCTCGACGGGCACGGAAATCCATGGCCTTTATATACCGGATAAGGTGGGTGAGGCGCTCGGTGTCGTAAAGGTCCATAAAAGTTTCAGGGACAAGCTTTTTAAGTTCCTCTCTTAAATCTCTTAAAAATTGCAGGGCGGTAAGGTTTTTGTGGTGAGTTGATTCCAGGTTATACAGTAGGGTTCTGGTTTCATGATAAGCCTCAAGAACAGACAGGCTTCGGTCTAATAATTCCCGACCCCTTGGGAGAATTGTCGGCGCGACAGATTCGGCATATGAATAAAAAGCATCTTTGGATCTTATGTTTTTAAAACACAGGGTGTTGATGATGCTTTCAAAGAGCTTTTTCTCAAGGCGTTTGGCCCCTCCAAAATAATTGGCCATTTTCTCATTTTTTTTAGGCAGGGTCAGAGCCTTTTTTAAAAACTTCAGATCCTTTGAAAAATAAATGGCAAATAACCGGGTGACCCCCTCTTTATGAGAATCGAGAGCTTGGTCCGGGTGGAGAAAAAGGTGTAAATTTACGCTGTTTTCCTGCTGTGATGCTTTTTGAAGACCGGGATAAACAACCCATTTTGACTTGTTTTCTCCGGTTATGCTGATGCGTTCGGGCAGATCCGGAAAGTCCCAGCCGGTTATGCCGGTTCTTTCCCACTTTTTTTTTGCAGATTCAATTTCGCTAGATTCTTTGGGATCGGTTTTAACTGAAATATTTTGGCTTAAAATTGACGGATCCCTGCCGGCGCAAAGTTCCTTGCCTTTGGGGTCGGTAATGGATATGCGCATTTTAAGATGGTCCGGCAAAAGATCCCAAGGCCAGGCCGATGCAGGGATATCCAGACCCAAGCGATTATAAATAAAATTTCCAAGTTCTGTTATCAGAGAGCGTTGCGTTTTTGGCATTTCGTCGATAATACCATCGACCGTATTTGCAATAGGGACCAGTTTTTTACGAAAAACTTTGGGAAGACCTTTAATAAGCGCGGTTATTTTTTCTCTGTAGAGTCCGGGCACCAGCCAGTCCATCGATCCTGAAGGAACCATTAGGGCGCAGGATGACGGTATTTTTACGGTTGCACCATCCTGGTTTTTGCCGGGGTCGAATTTGTAGACACAATCAAATTTGTGGTCCCCTAAATTAATTCTGTCAGGGTAAAGAGAGAGTTCTTTTTCACCCGGATGATACCGGAGAATATCTTCTGGTTTCATTCGCAAGAAAAGGTCGCTTTCCTTTTGTTTGATATGTTTTGAAAGGGTTCTGATATCATAACATCCTGTTAGCCTTTTATGGTAGAATTCGAACAATTCGGCATCACTGACAAGAACATCCCTTTTTCTGATTTTATCTTCCATGCCGCCAATCTCATCAATAAGTTTCTGGTTGTGCCGCATAAAATCAAACTTTTTTTTAACATCACCGTTTACCAGCGCGCTTTGAATAAAAATGTCAGATGCTTGGTCAGGGTCAATCCTGCCATAGGATACGGGTCTTTGGGGAACGATAATGAGACCGAAAAGGCTTACCTGTTCGAAAGCCACAACCTCTCCCCGATTTCTTTCCCAGTGTGGGTGAAGATAGGTATATTTGCAAAGGGTCTCACCCAATTTTTCCAGCCAGTCACTATCAATGTTTGCGCATGTCCTGGCAAAAAGTCGTGATGTTTCAACCATTTCAGCAGCCACAATCCATGTTTTTGCAGTGTTGAAAAGGGTTGATCCCGGAAAGATCATCGCTTCTTTTCCTTTTGTGGCTTGAAAGATATTTTTTTCTTTTTTAAGTGCAATGTTGGAGAGAAAACCGCTCAAAATCGATTTGTGAATGGAAGTATAAAGACTTCCGAATTCAGAGAGTTGATCAGGAGGTTTGGCTTTTGACGGTTGAGCCGGAGTGCTCTGTTTTATTCGGGCATTTTTGGCTCGATGTTTGTTGTCATCCAAAGCGTATTCTCTGAGTATTTCTGAGATCTGGGCATGGATATCCCGCCATTCTCTCATCCTTTTAAAAGAAAGAAAGTGAGTCTTACAAAATTTTTTCATGCTTTTTGTGGTTTTTTCTTTTTGCCGGATCCGGTGGTATTTTCGCCAGATATTTAGAAGGGTGATAAAATCGGACCACGGATCATGAAACGCTTTGTGGATCTGATCCGCTTCCTGGGCTTTTTCCGCGGGCCGTTCTCTGGGATCCGGTATGCTCAGCGCAGCAGCAATAACCGTAATCTCTTCAAGACATCCTTGGGTCTGTGCTTGGATGAGCATCCGGGATATTCTGGGGTCAACCGGCATTTTTGCCATAAGCTTACCCTTTTCAGTGATGTAAAAGGGTGTTTTTGCGTTTGATTTTTTTTGGCGCGGTCCGGGGGCGATGGCTCCGAGTTCGTAAAGAAGATCAAACCCATCCTGTATGCTTTTCGATGCCGGCCCATCAATAAATGGAAAGTCCGATATATCGCCAAGTTTCAGTGAGATCATTCTTAAGATGACTTCTGCGAGGTTGGCTCTTAAAATTTCCGGCGGAGTATAAACCGGACGCTTTTCAAACTCTTGTTCAGAAAAAAGTCGTATGCAGATCCCGTTTTCCACCCTGCCGCATCTTCCTTTTCGCTGATCGGCACTGCTTTTTGATATTGCGGTGACCGGGAGAGAAGTGGTTCTTGATCTTGGATTGTACCGGGATATGCGTGCAAGGCCGGTGTCGATGACATATTTAATTCCGGGTATGGTGATGGAAGTTTCAGCGATATTGGTTGCAATAATTATCTTTCTGGAGGGAATATGTGAGAAAACTTTTGATTGCTCAGAACCTGCAAGTCTGGCAAACAGAGGAAAAATAACGGTGTTTTTGTAATTCCTTGCTTTGATGAGTTCGCAGGTTTCACGAATATCCTGTTCGGTGGGCATGAAGACGAGGATATCTCCGGAGGGGTTTTTTATTTGCAGGTTGTCAATGGCAGTGACCGCCATCTCGATATGGGTTTGTTCATTGTTTTCTTCGAGTTTTGAGTCAATCGCAACATAACGTATTTCCACCGGATACATGCGGCCGGATACTTCTATCACAGGAGCATTGTTAAAAGCCTTTGAAAATTTTTCCGTGTCAATGGTTGCCGAGGTTATAACAATTTTGAGGTCTTTTCTTTTTTTTAAGAGGGTTTTTAAAATCCCAAGGATAAAATCTATATTTAAACTTCTTTCATGGGCTTCATCAACGATGAGGGTATCATATTCATTCAAATACGGATCATTTTGGGTTTCGGCCAAAAGAATACCGTCTGTCATGATTTTAATAAACGTGTGGGGACCGGTTTTATCTTTGAATCTAATTTTATATCCCACGGACCTGCCCAGTTCTTCTCCGAGTTCTTCGGCAATACGTTTGGAGACAGTGGTTGCAGCGATCCTTCTCGGCTGAGTACAGCCGATTTTGCCGTTGATGCCGCGTCCGGCTGAAAGACAGAATTTCGGTATTTGGGTGGTTTTACCCGATCCGGTTTCACCGGAAATTATGACCACCCGGTTTTTCGATATGGAATCTATTATTTCGTCTTTTTTAGAAAAAATAGGGAGGGCATCATTATAGATAAGTTTCGGACGATTTGCTTTTCGCCATGATTTCTTTTTGATGGATGTTTGAAGCCTTTTTTCCAGCCGAACCACTTTCTTTTTTATCTTATTTTCAGACGCGGTTTTGATGGCGGATTGTTTAATCCGTATTAATTCACGACGGATGGCGTGTCTATCGGCACTCAGCGCTTTGGGTAAAAGCGCCTCAATTTTTTTCAACATATTGATATTTAAAACATATTACTACTTATGGTGAGTTCAGTTTAATATAACAGGAAAAATTCGAACCCAAAGGACCCGGCTTTGTTTTGACCCTGAATGTCCTTGGGAATATATGCTTTTGTATCATCGATAACCGAGGGCAGATGAGCATCAATTGATACGATTTCAAGGGAAAAATTATTGTTTCCGTATTGTCTGACACCCTCTATTTTTTTGAGGCCGCTGCCGTTTTGCTGAAAAACCAAAATGTTTTGGATTTTACAAACAGGTTTTTGCGATTGACCCTTTGATTTACTGTTGTCTGTACATTCTATAATATTCATTCTACGTCCTTATTCCTGAGCCCTTTGCAAAACGCCCCTTTTTGCCCAATTTCTACGTCAGTCTCAAATTTTAATCCTCGAAATACTCAATGTATGGATGCCTGTCCCGATGCGTTTTTCATCGGGGTGGTTAAAATTTTCGCGTTGACTCGGGGCGTCCATGCCCCTCGCCCTTGCGGGCAGCTTGACAGCTGTCCAATTCTGCTATCCTGCAGAATTGCCTTGAACTTGAACAAAAATGAACATTTTTCAAAGGTCTCATTTTTGTTTGTCGCTGTAAAGGGAATTCATGCCGAAACGTTCAAACCACCACTCTTCTGCCGAGAGATAATTCCCGACCTCTTGTTCGGAAAAAGAAAATTTATAGTTTTTACAGTAATCATTAATAATCCGGTAAGCAGCGATGATCCTGGTTGTCATTTCCTTACATTTTTTACTGTTTTCATTACACCGGTCTGGATGCCATTTCCGTATGAGATGTCTATAATTAGACTTGATTTGTTCCATGGTTGCCTGTTCAGACAAATCCAGCACCATTCTAGCTTCAGTAATTTGTTGGTACTTTTTCATTCCGTGGTCTTTCCACATTTTACCATAATTAATTTTTAAATGAAACATACCATCCATCGGAAGTCAACCCTCATTTTGCTGTATTATTTTTGCTGTATCTTTTCCAATAACAGCCTGAAATAGTCTCAGAATAACATCCATATCTTCTTGACAAAAAAAAGATTTGAAAGTAGTTTTTCAGCAAAGGGTTAATAATTCCGAAGAAAAACCTTTTTCTTTCAGGAGGAACTTGTACATGGCATTTACAAAAAGTCAAATAGTTGATTCTATCCAAAAAAAGCTCGGTTCGAGCAGAAACAGATCCGCAGAACTGGTGGAAGCCACTTTGGAAATTTTGAAACAGACACTGGCAAACGGCGAAGATGTTCTGATCAGCGGATTTGGCAAATTTTGTGTAAAAGAGAAAAAAGAGCGCAAAGGACGTAATCCCGCAACCGGTGAAGATATGATTTTGGGTAAAAGAAAGGTCGTCACTTTCAAATGTTCGCCGGCATGGAGAAATAAGATTAACGGGTAATTGAAGATACCTTGAAGAAATTATACATGGAAAACGATTTATTATGGGATATATCCGGTAAAATCAAAGAGATGTGTAACCATGGCTAAAGACATCAGTGAAAACAAGCAAGCGGTGCCGGAAGGTGACCGGGAAGAACCTGTCGATAAAAAGGAAGAAAACAAAGAATGGAAAGATATAATAAATTTGCCCGATGATTTGGATTTTGAAGTTCACTAACTCATGATGAATCCGTAAAAAGTCGAATTCATCAAGGGTGTCCGTAATAATAGTTATCCGTTCTGGATGAATATGGAAAATCGGATAATTCCTTAAGGGTCAGATATCCGGGTTCAACGTGCCATATTGACTTGTCCCGGGTCCTTTTTTGTTTTATAACCTTGGCCTTGATATCCATGCCAAGGAGCCTGGCAATTCTATTGACCTCGTCAACAAACCGCTCGTTGTTGTGACTGGTTTCCCCCACCCATCCACCGGTCTGGTTAACCCTTTGATGAATCATTTCATGCAGGAGAACATCGCCGGCAATTTTTTTATTTAAATGCTGTATCCCCCATTTAAAATCATTTGTAGGGTAAACCGGTCGCATTAAATTTTTATTTAAATATATCAAATTTTCGCTTACATGATAATAGCCCAGACTTTTACCCTGTGGCGTTTGTCCCCAGATAATAGCGCCGGGTTTACTTTCTCCGTTAAAAAAAGTGTCATTCAACATTTTCCATTTATCAAAAGCCCACGCCCCCACCTCGCCAAACCGTTTTATTCCTTGACTTTTCAGTTCAGCCCACCTTGCCATATTTACCTCTCAGAAATATAAATTCTCAATAAATTCTGGTGTATGAAACAGCTTGTCGTCTATATTCGTCAACCCTTGAAAATGTAAAGCTGTTTCTTTGCGAATACTAACTCGTGTCCATCCATAACTGGTCTTTTTGCCCAATCCGCCGGAGGCGGACAAGTCTCTGCGTTATGTTCAAAAAATTAATTCGCCAAAGTTCGGTGGCGAATAAATCCTCGGAATATTAAACATATGCCTGCCTGCCCCGTAGGTCCGGTAGATGGTACCGGGGTGGTTATTTTTTTCACATGCCCCTCTGGGGCGTAGGCCCTACGGGCCGGAGGCTTGATCTTGAACAAAAATCCTCATTTATGGATGGACACTAACGATTAGGTTAGAATAAAATCGGTAATATAGGGATTCTCTTGCATCTCCCGACCTATGGTGGAGGTGGGGGTGTCTCCATAGTCGTGACCCGGCCAGACTATGGTCTCTTTGGGTAGTACAATAAGTGTTTTCTCTAAAGATTCGAGAAGCGTTTCAAGAGATCCGCCAATCAAATCGGTCCTTCCTGCCGCACCCACAAAAAGGGTGTCGCCGCAAAAAAGGTTTCCGTCAATTAGATAGCAAACAGATCCCGGGGTATGACCCGGAGTGTGGATTACCGTGATCTTGAGGGTTCCGACTTCAACAGTATCCTCATTCTTGAGTCTTATGTCCGCAGGATCAGGGGGCGGGAGTCCCAGCTCTTTTGAAGATTTTTCACGAACCGCCTTGTCTGAAAAAAACCGGTCATCGGCTTCATGCATACACACAGGGACTTTAAGAACCTCTTTGAGTTTTGCGTTTCCCAAAACATGATCGGAATGGCCATGGGTGTTCAGGATATATTTGACCTTGACACCTTCTGTCTGAATTATGGCCAGAAGTTTGTCTTCCTCCCCGGCCGGATCAATAATAACCGCTTCGCGGGTGTGCGGGCAGGCCACCAGATAAGTCATTACCTGATACGGCCCCAGAGGGACCTGTTTTATGATTGCTTTGCTTGTCAACTTAATTTGTTAAGGGAATGTATTAATGACGGTTTCGTAAAAAGTCCAACTTCTGCGTTGTGCTGCATTTTGCAATCATTCAACGTACGAAAAGTACGCCTCATGATTACAAAATTTGCACGCCTTTTTATCCCGCCTATGTTTGGCGGGGGAGTTTGAACTTTTTACGAAACCGTCTAAATCGGACTTTTTACGAGTTCATCAAATCTTAGGACCTAAAACAATTTATTCTACATACAGTCTCTGTCCCGGAAAAATTTTATTTCTGGGCGTTAACCGGTTGATGCGTATAAATCGTTCCAGGGGCATTTTGTGTAACTGAGCGATCTGATAAGGACTGTCCCCGGGTTTAACCAGATATGTCTTTAAATACTCGCCTGCCGGTTTATCATCCTTGCTCTCCCCCTTGCGCTCGCGAATCTTTAAAACCTGCCCGATGTGGAGATTCGCTGTGGACAGACTATTTAGTTCCTGAATCTTTTTGGTTGTTGTACCGTATCGATTGGCGATAATCCAAAGTGAATCACCACTTTTAACAACATGGCTTGATGCGGTGCTATCTTTGATTCTGTTGTATTTTTTGGATCGGTATACAATTGAGCCCTTTCGTGGTATTTTAAGTTTTTTGCCTGCAACAATAAAACTTGATCTGCGCAAATTGTTTGCGCGCATAATACTTTTTACGCTACAGCGGTATCGTCTGGAAATGGTGGAAAGACTTTCACCGGATCTGATTCGGTGATATACATAAGCGCGTTGGGGAGGATATGAAACCGGCATTTCATCCAGCTTTGCCAACAGAATTTGGCCTTTATCCGGTGGGACCCTGAGCGGATAATTATCTTTAGGAAGTATCCTATAGCGGAGTTCGGGATTAAGTTTTATGAGAGTTTTTTCAGTTACCCCGATGGTTTTGGCAACATTTCGAAGATGGACCTGCTTTGATACCATTATTATTTGATATTCTAAGGGCTTATCCACAGGTACTGAATCGAGTCCGTACATTTCCAAATTATTTATGATATGAAGCGTGGCCAAAAATCTGGGTACATATCTTGCTGTTTCCAGGGGAAGACTTTCGTATAGATCCCAGAAATTGTCGAGGTAATTTATATTCTGAGTCCTTATTACTCTGAGTACCTTTCCCTCCCCGCAATTATACGCGGCTAGAACGGTTGACCAATCGCCGAAAATATGATGCAATTCTGTTAGATATTCAATAGCGGCTTTTGTAGATTTCACCGGATCGAGCCGCCCATCGATGTATTTGTCACGGTTTAGGCCGAATTTATATCCTGTTGAAGGGATAAACTGCCAGAGGCCGAGGGCCCTGGCTTTTGAAAGCGCATTTGCCTTGAACCCGCTTTCAATAAGCGGGAGCCATGACAATTCAACCGGAAGGCCGGCTTTTTTAAGGGCAGAAACAATTTGTGGTCGATATTTTCCGGAACGTTTGTATGATTCAATGAAAAATTTTTTTTCGCCTTTTTTGGTAAAGCGGTCAATTTCTTTCTGAATGTGTTTATTCATCACTATGGGAATGGCGTTATGATTACCGTTTACAACAATATTTCGGGATGCGTAAATTTCAAGAATACGTTTTGAAATCATATAACGCAGGTCTTCTTTTTGCTGTATAAGTTCGGCGGTGTCATCGGTGTCGATCTTCAGGATTAAAGAGTAAGCATGATCCAATGCTTCAAGGGCGTTTTCAAGTTCTCCTTTTTGCCAGAAATCCTGAGATGCCTGGCAAAAATCGAGGGCTTCATCAAATGTAGATTGTATTTCTTTGTCAAGGAGAGAATCTTCTGCTATTTTATTCTTATCTTTTTTTATTGTGGCGGGAGCTTCGATAGTGTTTTCAGCAACGAGATTATCAACCGGTGGCGGTTTTTGGTCTTTAAGGTTGCCCTTTTCGATAGATTTAGCAGAGCTGGTATCACCGGTTCGAGCCGGCAAGTAATTCACGTTTTGTGAAACAGGGGTGTTTTGCAAAGTTTGTATGCATCCGCCTAAGAAAAACAACAAAAAGACCGGCAGAAAAAGAATTCGTAACTTCATAAAATTAGATTCCTTAATTCCAACATTCTCCCGCAATCTTACGGAAAGAATCAGAGTGAGTGAAGTATTTCAAAGTGAAAAATTTTGCCTAAAATAAGTATATTATAACTGAATATCCGATTACAAGAAAATATGTATCCTTGTCAAGGGTTTATGTTATTGTAAAAACCCAAAAAAGTTCTAAGACCTTTGCAAAACGACCCCTTTTCCCAATTTCGGCGTAGTAAAGATCCGGGTCCAGAGGGCCCGTCTTTGATTATCCCCAGAGGGGATTTAGTTTGCCGGCATTTAACGATTTACGGAGTACTGGAGTATTGGACTGGTGGAGTAATGGAAGAAACCCCTTTTTTCATCGCTCTCAGAAAACAGATCCCTGGAGAAAATCTGAAAATTTAAAGCTCTTTTTTTTAAATCAACACTCCAACACTCCATTACTCCATTACTCCGGTTGATTTATACGGGCAGAGCCATAGAACTCTGACTCCCGCAATGCGGGACAGGCTTGGCCCTGAGGACCAGGTTTTTTAGAACCCAATAAACGCTTCTCAAAGGTCTCGCTATATGTAAAGGTGCCGACAGTGACGTTTTTCGATTCGTTTTGTGATATTTTGTGATATTTTGTAATATTAAAAATAGTGTCATTGGTTTGAAATTGATTTGTTTCAAAGAACTCAACGGATATAATATTTGATTTATGCAAATCACATGCCAATAGGATCAGAAAAAGATCATAGCAAATAAACCTGTAATATCAATAATATATAGTTGAGCCTTATTCTCAGATATGGTGCTTGCTGTGGTAATAAGTGTCAATATCCAGGTTGTTTTTGACATAGTCCGGCAAAAATATATATAAAGTCGGTCCAGATCCTTATTGACATTAAGTTAAATAAGGTTAAAATTAATAGAAAATGAAGATATATTAAAGAAAAAATACAAAATATCCCTATATTTCACCATATCGATTAATAATGAAATAAAATAGGGGTTGATATTTATTATAGATATTAGTAGAAACGTCGATTTATCAAGAGATCGCATTTTATCTTATATTAACATTATACAGAAAAAACAAAAAAGATTGAAGATGTGCGGCCAGAGTAGCTCAGTTGGTAGAGCGCCTCACTTGTAATGAGGATGTCGCGGGTTCAACTCCTGTCTCTGGCTCCATGTGTCAGAATACCTTATTGGGTGGGGTTCCCGAGTGGTCAAAGGGAACAGACTGTAAATCTGTCGGCGAAGCCTTCGGAGGTTCAAATCCTCCCCCCACCACCAACCTCAAAGTAAGTCGTATGTAGGAGATTTCGGTTTGTAAATCGGGATCGATAACTACTACATGGCTTCCTGCATGGCTCTTACTGCGCTTTTTGAGGAAAATTGATATCTTCAATAATGGTTTTTTATGAGGCAATAATCAGCGTAAAACGTGCGGGAGTAGCTCAGTTGGTAGAGCTTCAGCCTTCCAAGCTGAATGTCGCGAGTTCGAATCTCGTCTCCCGCTCCAGACCGCAAATTGGCAGCCGTAATACTGACAAAGCGTCCTGTGGCCCGGAGAGAACAAACAAGGGTTAATAAAGACTGCCCACGTAGCTCAGTCGGTAGAGCGCTTCCTTGGTAAGGAAGAGGTTCACCGGTTCAATCCCGGTCGTGGGCTCCATTATTTTTTCAAGAAGCTGAGTTTATCTGATACGATAATTTTTTTTCAAAAGGCAAAATTGATGGTCTCATAAAAAAGCTGATTTGCTTGCTAAACGACCAATTTGAGGCGTTTTAAACGGTTCTGCTATACTCGAGAATTTGTCGCAAGCTTTTCAAATCCTGCTTTAAGGGAATATGTTAACGCACCAGAGCACGAAACGCATTTTCTCATGATGGTCAAAGTCGCTTGCAAAATACTTTTTACGAATGCATCAAAATTGATACGCAAAAGATAATTTTCAAAAAATTCAGGGGAGGACAAAAAGATGGGGAAGGAAAAATTTGAGAGGACCAAGCCGCATGTAAATGTGGGTACGATCGGCCATATAGATCATGGCAAGACGACCTTGACGGCGGCGATAACCAAGCACATGGGGTTAAAGGGCATGGCTCAGTTTGTTCCTTTTGACCAGATAGACAAAGCCCCGGAGGAGAAAGAGCGTGGTATCACCATAGCGACGGCGCATGTTGAGTATGAGACGGCGAATCGTCATTATGCTCATGTTGATTGTCCGGGTCATGCGGATTACATCAAGAACATGATCACGGGTGCGGCTCAGATGGACGGGGCCATTTTGGTGGTGGGTGCGGATGACGGCCCCATGCCCCAGACACGTGAGCATATATTGCTGGCGCGTCAGGTAGGGGTTCCTCAGATTGTGGTATTTTTAAACAAATGTGATATGGTGGATGATGATGAGCTTATAGAGCTTGTTGAGTTGGAGCTTCGGGAGTTGTTGGACAAGTATGAGTTTCCCGGTGACGACATTCCCATCATCCGCGGGAGTGCATTGAAGGCTTTGGAGAGTGATGATCCTGACAGTGAGGATGCCAAGTGTATATTTGATTTACTGGAAGCGGTGGACACGTTTATCCCTGAGCCCAAGCGTGATATAGACAAGCCGTTTTTGATGCCCATAGAGGATGTTTTCAGCATATCGGGTCGGGGTACGGTTGTGACGGGTCGTGTTGAGCGAGGTGTCATTCATGTGGGGGATAATGTTGAGGTTGTGGGGATTCGTCCGACCATGAAGACGGTGTGTACCGGAGTAGAGATGTTCCGGAAACTTTTGGATGAGGGTCGGGCCGGAGACAACATCGGGGTATTAATGCGGGGCACCAAGCGTGATGAGGTTGAGCGCGGTCAGGTGGTAGCGGTACCCGGTTCGATTGAGCCTCATACCAAGTTCAAGGCAGAGGTATACATTTTGAGCAAAGAGGAAGGGGGGCGTCACACCCCGTTTTTCAGTGGATACCGGCCGCAGTTTTATTTCAGGACCACGGATGTTACCGGTAATTTGATATTGCCGGAAGGTGTAGAGATGATAATGCCCCGGTGACAATATAACCATTACGGCAGATCTTATAACGCCCATCGCCATGGAAAAAGAATTAAGGTTTGCCATCAGGGAAGGCGGACGCACGGTCGGCGCAGGCGTTGTGAGCGAAATTATCGAATAAGGAGTTTTCTGGTGAGAATAATTGTTACCCTTGCGTGCAGTGAATGCAAAAGAAGAAACTACACGACGACGAAAAATAAACGGACAACACCAAACAAGTTGGAATTCAACAAGTATTGTCGATTTTGCAGGACGCACACTCTACATAAAGAGACTAAATAAACGTATTATTGTGAAGATATTATGCAGGCCAGTAGCTCTAACGGTAGAGCGTCGGACTCCAAATCCGGGTGTTGGGGGTTCGAATCCCTCCTGGCCTGCCAAATTATTCTGAATAAAAAGCTAAAAGCTTGTTTAGCTTTGAATTTTGCGATTTTGGGTGCATAATGGCACGGTTACAAAGGAAAAAAACTTCAAGCGTCAAGAAAAAGAAAAAACAAAGTGCCGCCGGGGCCGAATTACCCCGTTCAAAAAATGATGTCGCCGTTAAAAAGACCACGCTGTTTACAGGTCCTTCCGGGGAGATCAAAAGAAGGCCATCGTCATCACAGACCAAATCGTTAACCAGAACCCATACCGAGCCTGGGAAGGTTAAAAGTTATATAAACAAGGGAATTCAATTTTTAAGAGAAGTAAAGGTGGAGCTAAAAAAGGTTGTCTGGCCGACACGCAAGCAGACGTTGAGTTCTACCGTTGTTGTCATTATCTTATCGATGATAATAGCATGCTTTCTTGGATTGGCCGATATCGGTTTGTCAAGCCTGATTCGTGTGGTTCTTCACTAAATTGAGGAGAAGAGAAAAGTGGCTCTTAAATGGTATATCGTCCATGTTTATTCGGGGTTTGAAAGCAAGGTCAAAGCTGCCCTGGAAGAGCGAGTGGCATCCTTTTCTCAAACCGAGAAATTTGGCGAGATACTGGTTCCCACCGAAGAGATTGTGGAGCTTGTAAAAGGTAAAAGAAAAACATCATCCCGGAAATTCTATCCGGGATATATATTAGTCAGGATGGAACTTGATGATGAAACCTGGCATATTGTGAATAACACAGCCAAGGTGACCGGATTTTTGGGGGGTCGGGAAAAGCCCACACCCATTTCAGATGAAGAGGCCGAAGGGATCTTGAATCGAATGGAGGCCGGCAAGCTCAAGCCTCAGCCGAAATATCTTTTCGAGATCGGAGACGAGATCCGTGTCATAGACGGGCCTTTTAAAAATTTTAACGGCACAGTGGACGAAGTCAATCCGGAAAAGGGTAAGATAAGGGTTCTGGTGAGCATCTTTGGCCGTTCAACACCAGTGGAATTGGAATTCGTACAGGTTACAAATTTATGATAAATTCGTAAAAAGTCGAATTCATCAGCAAAATTACAGGAGTAATGTTAAAAAATGGCAAAAAAGATTATGGCACAGATAAAATTGCAGGTAACGGCCGGTCAAGCCAATCCGTCTCCCCCGATTGGTCCTGCACTTGGGCAGCACGGCGTCAATATAATGGACTTTTGCAAGGCTTTTAATTCCCGGACTGCAAATGATGAAGGTATGATCATCCCCGTAGTTATTACTGTTTATCAGGACAGATCATTTACTTTTATAACCAAAACACCCCCTGCATCCGTGCTTTTGAAAAAAGCGGCTAAAATAGCAAAAGGCGCCGGTGATCCAAAACGTGAGAGAGTCGGAAGCGTCACTAAAAAGCAGGTTGAAGAGATTGCCAAGCAAAAAATGGTTGACTTAAACGCAAATGATTTGAATGCCGCCACTCATATTATCGCCGGAACGGCTAGAAGTATGGGGATTGAAGTTGTCTGAAGAAAGATGTTACGGGCTATAAGTAAATCTTAACCCTAAATGCTAAACATGTAAACAAGGAGTAAACAAAAAACATGCCGAAGCGGGGTAAAAAATATTTAAAATCAAGTAAAAAAGTAGATGCCGGAGCAAAGCATATTTTCAATGATGCTGTCAAATTAGCAATCGATTCATCTTATGCTAAATTTGATGAGACTGTTGATGTTGCCGTCCGTCTGGGTGTAGATCCAAGGCATGCCGATCAGATGGTTCGAGGGACAGTCATTTTGCCCAATGGCCTTGGCAGGGAAGTAAAAGTCCTGGTATTTGCTAAAGGGGAAAAGGAAAAAGAGGCCTTGGACGCCGGTGCGGATTTTTCCGGGAATGACGAATTAATAGAAAAAATTAAAAACGGGTGGTTCGGCTTTGACAAAGCGGTTGCTACTCCGGACATGATGGGTTCTGTTGGAAAGATTGGAAGGCTTCTCGGTCCCAGAGGGCTCATGCCCAATGCAAAAACCGGAACGGTAACTTTTGATATAGCGCGAGCAGTCCAAGAGCTAAAAGCAGGGAAAATTGATTTCAAGGTTGAGAAAGCCGGAATTGTCCACGTTCCAATGGGCAAAGTTTCTTTCGGAGTAGAGAAGATTGTGCAAAATGCAGCCGCCTTTTTAGAAACTATCGTTCGTCTCAAACCGGCTTCCAGTAAGGGAACTTATCTGAAAGGTATCGCCATTTCAACGACTATGGGGCCTGGCATCAAGATAGATGCGGCCAGTGTCAAGGACTTAATCAAATAGTCTACTTCCATATAGGCATTTCAAACCCTGGCCCAGACCTGGATTCTTAGTGCAATTTCAAAGGATCACAAGCATAGCAAACCGCACATTTTTGGTAAAAATGTACGTCCAGTCGAAACAGGGCGGGCTTTAGTTCACTTTAGGCACTTGCTCGGGTAAAGACAGCCCGAATGGCTGTTTTGCATATTGTTTCCGAATTAAAATATTTCTGTCAAAGACCGTAGGTTCACTTATTTTGTGTTTAATCGGCATTGCCGGCCTACCGAGACATTCTATGTTGATAAGTTGTTACCTCTGGTTTTTGCGGATTAAGAAAGGAGGTGTTGTTAGTTGTGAAGCTGGAAAAAAAGAAAGAGATTGTCAAAAGTCTGCATGAAAAATTTGCAACGTCCAAAGTTGTCATCGTTACGGATTGTAAAGGACTCGATGTTGCAGCAATGAATGATTTGCGAAAGAGGCTCAGAGAGTTTGATGTTGA
Organism: Desulfobacteraceae bacterium Eth-SRB2; assembly: GCA_004193595.1. Lineage (GTDB taxonomy): Bacteria > Desulfobacterota > Desulfobacteria > Desulfobacterales > UBA11574 > S5133MH16. The sequence continues at coordinate 170,614 of RPGQ01000015.1, read as the reverse complement.
ATTTAAGGTGGCAAAGAATTCGCTTCTTATCAGAGCTTCTGAAGACACGGATGCCCAATTAATAGAAGACTGTTTTAAAGGTCCGAGTGCCGTTGCATTAAGCTATGACGACCCGATTGCACCCGCAAAGGTTTTGATAAAGTTTTCCAAAGATCATGAAAAGCTTGAAATTAAGACCGGCGTTATGAACGGCAAGGTGATTGATTTAGACGCCATCAGGGCGATGTCGGCCCTTCCTTCCCGCGAGGTTCTTTTAGGGCAATTTCTATCCGTCATCAATGGTGTGCCGGCAGGTTTTGTCCAAGTTCTTAACGCGATACCCATGCAGTTATTAAATCTTTTGCAGGCCGTTAAGGAACAGAAAGAGGCGGTCTGACCTTCGATACAAATAAAAAAACATAAATTGAAAGTTATTATGGAGGAACAACAAAATGGCGGATATTACCAAAGAGAATGTAATCGAATTTATAGCAAATATGACGGTACTTGAACTGTCTGAACTCATTAAGGAAATGGAAGAAAAATTCGGTGTTTCCGCAGCCGCTCCTGTTGCTGTAGCGGCTGGCGTCGCCGGGGAAGCTGCTGGCGCTCAAGAGGAAGAAAAGACCGAATTTGACGTTATTCTCACAACATTTGGCGATAAGAAAATCCAGGTTATCAAGGAAGTTAGAGCGATTACAGGTCTGGGTTTAAAGGATGCCAAAACCCTGGTTGATGAAGTTCCAAAGCCTGTCAAGGAAGGCATTTCCAAAGAAGATGCTGAAAAAATCAAGAGCCAGCTCGAAGATGCCGGTGCTCAGGTTGAAATAAAATAATATATAATTAGGTGATAGGCGATGGGTTATAGGGCACAGGGCAAAATACTCTTGATCCTATAACCCATAATCAAAATATAATATATCGGAGATGCCATGTCAGAAAGGATTTTGGCAAATAAGCGTAAAAGGAAAAATTTCGGAAAGATAGAGAAGATCATTGACATTCCTGATCTTATCGCGGTTCAACGGGAATCATACGGCCGGTTTTTGCAAATGAATATTCCTCCGGAAAAACGTAAAGACGTGGGTCTGCAGGCCGTATTTAAGTCCGTATTTCCGATAAAGGATTTTACCGGAAGTGCTTCCCTTGAATTTGTATCTTATAGATTTTCCGAGGTTAAGCACGGCATTAAAGAGTGTATAAACCGGGGAATGACCTACGAAATTCCTGTTCGAATCACTGTCAGGCTTGTGGTATATGATATTGATAAGGAAACCGGAGTTACGAATATTCGTGATATCAAAGAGCAGGAGATTTACTTTGGAACAATTCCCTTGATGACCGACAATGGTACGTTTATCATAAACGGAACCGAACGTGTTGTCGTAAGCCAGCTCCATAGATCTTCAGGAGTATTTTTCAATCATGATAAAGGCAAGACACATTCCAGCGGCAAGGTGATATACACCTCCAGGATCATTCCGGTACGCGGATCATGGATCGATATGGAGATCGATCACAAAGGGATTGTCCATATTCGAATTGACAGGCGGCGTAAGTTTCCTATTACAATCCTTTATAAAGCGATTGGATATAGTTCCGAAGACATTTTGTCTTATTTTTATGAAACAGAAAAATTTGTTGTCCGCGACAAACGGATATTCAAGAAGTTTAATGAGGACTCCTTGCGAGGGCAGCGTGCCAGCAGTGATATTACAGATCCTGAAACGGGCGAGCCTATTGTTCTTAAAGGACGCGTGTTTACCAAAGTCGCAATCAAGAAGCTTAAATCCGCTAATTTAGAATTGATTCCCATAAGTGTTGAAGATATTTTTGACAAGGTATTTGCAAAAACAATAGTGGATTCTGATAGTGGAGAGACCATTGTAAAATGCAACCAAGTTTTTACCCAAGAGATTTTCCAAGCCCTGCTTGATGTCGGTATAAATGAATTTGAACTGCTTCTCATCGATGGGGTAACCAGTAGTGACTCCATTCACAAAACCCTGATTTTGGATAAGGTCGAAACAAAAGAGGACGCCCTTATTGAGATATATCGAAGACTTAGACCCGGAAACCCCGCAACGCTGGAAGTGGCCCAGGCATTTATTGACCACATGTTTTTCAAATCTTCCTATTATGATCTTTCCGGTGTCGGCCGCATGAAGATTAACCTTCGACTGGGCATTAACTCTTCCATCGACTTAAGAACACTTAGAAAAGAGGATATACTCCTTACGGCTAAAACCCTTGTAAAGCTGAAAGATACACAGGGAGCTGTTGATGACATCGATCATCTCGGGAATAGAAGGGTGCGTGCCGTTGGTGAACTTTTGGAAAACCAATATCGTATCGGACTGGTCCGCATGGAACGCGCCATTAAAGAACGGATGAGTCTCCAGGAAGTTGATGCGCTTATGCCGCACGACCTTGCAAATTCAAAGCCGGTTTCCGCCGTTGTTAAGGAATTTTTCGGGACCAGCCAGCTCAGCCAATTCATGGATCAGACCAACCCGCTTTCTGAAACTACCCATAAGAGGCGTTTAAGCGCCCTGGGTCCGGGGGGATTAACCCGTGAACGAGCCGGCTTTGAGGTCAGGGATGTACATCCGTCACATTACGGCCGGATCTGTCCCATAGAGACACCGGAAGGGCCCAATATCGGCCTTATTGTTTCTTTGGGTACTTATGCCAGGGTTAATGAATATGGATTTATTGAAACGCCATACAGTATTGTAGAAAATGCAACTGTATTGCAGGATGTCAAGTTTCTCAGTGCCTTTGAAGAAAAGGATCATCCGATTGCCCAGGCCAATGCGCCTGTTGACGAAAATAAAAGATTTATCAAGCCACTGGTAACCTCACGGGTAGAAGGCGAATTCATGATGGTCAAGTCCGAAGATATTGAGTTGATGGATATTTCTCCCAACCAGCTGGTGAGTGTTTCCGCATCCTTGATTCCGTTTTTGGAAAATGATGACGCAAACCGCGCGTTGATGGGATCCAACATGCAACGCCAGGCCGTTCCTTTGCTTGTAAACCAGGCGCCTCTGGTGGGGACTGGTGTTGAGGGTGTGGTGGCCAAAGATTCAGGCGTTACGGTAGTTGCCCAACGTGATGGCACGGTGGTAGATGTTGAGGCTTCTCGCATTGTTATCAAACATGAGCCCGAAGACGATAAAAATTCAGAAATTCCTGTTACGGTTTACCAGCTTTCAAAATTTATACGGAGTAATCAGAATACATGCTTTAATCAACGCCCGATTGTCAGAAAAGGGCAAAAAGTCAAGGCCGGAGAGATTATCGCGGACGGGCCTGCCACGGAAAAGGGAGAACTTGCCCTGGGCAAAAACATAATGGCGGCATTCATGCCGTGGGGCGGATATAATTTTGAAGATTCGATTCTGGTGGGCGAAAGACTTCACCGGGACGGCGTGTATACGTCTCTCCACATTGAAGAGTTTGAAGTCGTGGCCAGAGATACCAAGCTGGGCAAAGAAGATATCACCCGCGACATTCCAAATGTGGGTGATGAAGCCTTAAAAGACCTGGATGAAAGCGGTATTATCAGGCTTGGCGCTGAAATTAATCCGGGAGATATTCTGGTGGGAAAAATTACGCCCAAAGGTGAAACACAGCTTTCCCCTGAAGAAAAGCTTTTAAGGGCCATATTTGGCGAAAAAGCGGGAGATGTTAAAGATAGTTCTTTACGGGTGCCGCCCGGTGTCCATGGAACTGTTGTGGATGCAAAGGTGTTTTCTCGGCGTGGTGTTGAGAAAGATGAACGGACCCGTTTTATCGAAGAAAAAAAGATTGCCGTTCTTGAAAGAGACAGAGATGATAAGCTTGCCGTCATCAAGGACGTGGTTTATACACGGCTTGAGGAATTGCTTGCCGGCCAGGAATGTCTTAAACCCCTGAAAAAAGGCAAGAAGGCTCTGATTGCAAAAGGGAGCAAGATAGATACCGAGATTCTGGCCCAGATACCCATAGCGCAGATCGAAGGGATTGAACTTAAAAGCTCCGAACTGACCGAACAGGTCCATGATATTCTTGAGGGATATAGAAACCAATGCGAACTTTGCAGAAAGTCTTTTGAAAAAAATATCGCCAGGTACGAGAAAGGGGATGACCTTCCTCCCGGCGTAATCAAAATGGTTAAGGTTTACGTGGCCATGAAGCGCACGCTGTCCGTGGGTGATAAAATGGCAGGCCGACATGGTAACAAGGGGGTGGTGTCGAGAATTCTTCCACAAGAAGACCTTCCCTATTTTAAAGACGGAACCCAGGTTGATATGATCTTAAATCCCCTTGGAGTTCCTTCCAGGATGAATGTGGGGCAGGTTCTGGAAATTCATTTGGGTTGGGCTGCCAAGGGCCTCGGCGATCAGCTTAACAGTCTTCTGAAACAAAAAAGAATTGATCTCATTCGAGAGAAACTGAAACGAATATTTTCTGAACCGTCGGCCCAGGAGATGATAGACGGCTTTGATGATGAAGACCTGTACGAATATGCCGAAAATTATAAAGACGGTGTTCACATGGCCACACCGGTTTTTGATGGTGCTAAAGAGGATGAGATCAAGTCTCTTCTCGCCGAGGCCGGGCTTCCCACAGCTGCTCAGGCCACCTTGTACGACGGGCGTACCGGAGAGGCTTTTAAAGAAAAAATTACCGTGGGTACGATGTATGTGTTGAAACTCCATCACCTCGTCGATGATAAGATTCACGCCCGGTCTATTGGTCCATATTCACTGGTGACGCAGCAGCCGCTTGGCGGAAAGGCCCAGTTCGGAGGTCAGCGTCTGGGTGAAATGGAAGTCTGGGCAATGGAGGCTTATGGAGCGGCGAATGCTCTTCAAGAGTTCTTAACCGTAAAGTCGGATGACATGGCAGGTCGGACTCGTATGTATGAAAAGATTGTAAAAGGTCAGAATACATTAGACCCGGGCTTGCCCGAGTCATTCAAGGTCCTGACAAAAGAATTGAAGAGTTTGGGTTTGGATATAACCCTTATGGAGGGGGAATAATCAATGGAAACCATATATGATTTTTTTACGAAACCAACCGATCCAAGACTTTATTCCGGGGTTAAAATTTCCCTTGCATCTCCCGAGCAGATTTTAAAATGGTCCCACGGGGAGATTAAGAAACCGGAAACTATCAATTATCGGACCTTTAAACCCGAACGTGACGGTCTTTTTTGTGCCAAGATATTCGGTCCCACAAAGGACTACGAATGCAACTGCGGCAAGTACAAGCGGATGAAACACAGGGGTGTTATTTGTGAAAAATGTGGTGTGGAGGTTATTCAATCCAAGGTTCGGAGGGAACGGATGGCGCACATCGAACTCGCCTCACCGTGTTCCCATATATGGTTTTTAAGAAGCCTTCCGAGCAAGATCGGCAATTTGCTCGATTTGACCTTGAAAAGTCTTGAAAAAGTGATTTATTTTGACAGTTACATTGTGATCGACCCCAAGGATACGGATCTTAACCCAAATCAACTTCTATCCGAGGAAAAATATCGAGAAGCACGGGACGTTTACGGGACAACATTCGAAGCCGGGATAGGGGCCGAGGCTGTCAAAAAACTTTTGGGGAAAATCGATCTCGATGCGGTGTATAAAGAGCTGAGGGTTGATATCAGTTCCACTCGCTCTATGACAAAGCGACAAAAACTGTCCAAACGGCTCAAGATTGTCGAAGCATTCAGGCGGTCGGGAATAGATCCGACCTGGATGATAATGGATGTTATTCCGGTTTTGCCTCCGGATTTGCGTCCCCTTGTCCCTCTTGAAGGTGGAAGATTTGCCACGTCTGATTTGAATGATCTCTATCGAAGGGTTATTAACCGTAATAATCGGTTAAAACGACTTATCGAATTAAAGGCCCCTGACATTATTGTGCGGAATGAAAAAAGGATGCTCCAGGAGTCGGTGGATGTTCTTTTCGACAACGGCCGGCACGGCAGAGCGATTATGGGAACGAATAAACGACCGTTAAAATCGCTTAGTGATACTTTGAAAGGCAAACAGGGGCGTTTCCGGCAGAATCTTCTGGGCAAAAGGGTCGATTATTCCGGCCGTACCGTTATCACCATAGGACCGGATCTCAGGCTACATCAGTGCGGTCTGCCCAAACAGATGGCTTTGGAGATGTTCAAGCCGTTTATATATTATCGCCTTGAGCAGAAAGGACTCGTGTCCACGGTAAAGAGTGCCAAGAAGATGGTGGAAAGAGAAGTCCCGGAGGTTTGGGACACCTTAGATGATGTGGTAAAGGAGTACCCGGTTTTATTAAACCGGGCTCCCACGCTTCATCGGCTGGGGATTCAGGCATTTGAGCCTATTCTCATTGAAGGCAAGGCCCTGCAGCTTCATCCGCTGGTCTGTACGGCATTTAATGCTGACTTTGACGGCGATCAGATGGCGGTTCATATCCCCCTATCCGTGGAGGCCCAGATAGAGGCTAGGGTATTAATGCTGTCCAGTAACAATATTCTTTCTCCTGCAAATGGGAGTCCTATAATTGTACCGAGTCAGGATATTGTTCTTGGCATTTATTACATGACGAGAGGGGTTTCCGGGTCCAAAGGCCAAGGTAAAATATTTACAAATCCTGAAGAAGTTCGATGCGCATACGATGCAAAGGCCGTTGATCTTCATGCCAGAATTATCGTTCGCATGGAGGGAGAAAGGTTTAATACGACCGTGGGGCGTATCCTGTTGTGGGAAATTATTCCCAAAGATAACATCATGATGATACGCCATATCAAGGTTTTTGATGAAGAAGAGGCCGGGACCGTTTTAGGAAAGCTGCAGGCCGGTGCGGACTTTACTGAAATGGTCGCCCAATATTCAAAAGGCCCTGAAAGGGATAATCAAGGGCTTGTCGGTCTGTTCAGAAAAGACGAATTCAAGCGGATGTTCAGCGTTTCAGATGAAGACGCTAAAAAAGTCTTTGCCCAGGAAGAAAAGGAAATAAGCGGAGTTATCTTTGCAGACCAAGCGTATCATATTTTTCAGGTGATTAAAAAACGTCCGGAGATACCTTTTCCTATGGTAAACAACGTCAGGGATAAAAAGACGCTGAGTGGGCTTGTGAATTATGCATACCGGAATCTGGGACCAAAGGCTACGGTTATTCTTTCCGACAGATTGAAAGATATCGGTTACCAATATTCAACCCTGGGCGGGCTTTCCATTTCCATTGATGCCATGATCATACCGTCTGCCAAATGGGATATTTTGGAAAATGCCGAGAATCAGGTTGAAAAGATCGGCCATCAATACATCGAGGGTCTTATCACACAGGGTGAAAAATATAACAAAGTTGTCGATATATGGGCAAAAGCAACTGACGATGTGGCTGATGAGATGATGAAATCCATGCGAATGGCTCCTGCAATCGACCTTGATGGAAATGCTGTTCTGGATGAAAACGGAAAGCCTGTTATTGAAGAAAGTTTTAACCCAATTTTCATGATGGCAGATTCCGGGGCCAGGGGGAGCAAAGATCAGATGCGTCAGCTTGCAGGGATGCGAGGACTGATGGCCAAACCATCGGGTGAAATCATTGAAACGCCCATCAGTGCCAATTTCAGGGAAGGCCTTTCCGTGCTTCAATATTTCATTTCCACTCACGGTGCCCGGAAGGGTCTTGCGGATACGGCTTTAAAAACCGCTAACTCGGGGTATCTTACCCGACGGCTTGCCGATGTTGCCCAGGATTGTATTGTTATGGAAGAAGATTGCGGAACCATTCTGGGTGTTGAGGTTGAATCTTTGATGGAAGGCGGCGAAGTGATTCAGCGTATCGAAGAACGTATTTTAGGGCGTGTTGCCGCAGAGGATATCCATGACCCGTTTACAGATGAAGTGATTATAAAAAATGGAGAAGACCTGGACGAAGACGCTGTAACGGCTGTTGAAGATGCAGGAATTGCCAGTGTGAAAATAAGGTCGGTTCTGACATGCAAGAGCCTTCATGGTGTGTGTGCAAAGTGTTATGGCCGGGACCTTTCCCACGGAGACAAGGTCGAAATCGGTCAGGCGGTCGGAATTCTTGCGGCTCAGTCAATCGGTGAGCCCGGAACCCAGCTGACCATGCGCACATTCCACATTGGAGGAACGGCCAGCCGCAGGGTTGAGCAGGCCGATATCAGAGCCCGGGCCGAAGGTAAGGTTAAATTTGTCAATCTTAATGTGGTGGAAAAAGAGGGAAATATATTTGTAGTTATGAACCGGCGGGGGGGTGAAATCGCCATTGTTAGCGATACCGGACGCGAGAGAGAAAAGTTTCCTATCATTTATGGCGCCCATATTGAGGTAAAAGACGGTGAAAAAGTTAAGGTCGGAGACCTGTTGGTAACCTGGGATCCCTTTACAACACCCATTATTACAGAAGTTGACGGAACCGTCAAATTTGGGGATGTCATATCCGGAAAGACCATGCAGGAGAAGGTTGACCCGGTTACCGGTAAATCCAGTCGTACAATCATCGAATCCAAAAGTGGAGAGGAACGTCCAAGGATTTCAATCAAAGACCCGGATGGAAAAACAGTCAGCCTGCCGGGAAACCTGGGGATGGCGAGATATTTGCTGCCGACAGATGCTATTTTGCTGGTTGAAGAAGGAGATGAGGTTAAGGCGGGCGATGTGATCACAAAACTCCCCAGAGCAACAACCAAGACCAAGGATATTACCGGCGGTCTTCCCAGGGTGGCTGAACTCTTTGAGGTCAGAAAGCCAAAAGAAACCGCACTGTTGAGTGAAATCAACGGGTATGTTTCGATAGGCAAGGCCACGAAAAAAGGTAAGCAGAAAGTTACCATTACACCTGTAGATGTTGGTGAAAAAAAAGAATATCTGATTTCACGAGGCAAACATATAAACGTTTATGAAGGGGATTATATCAGAGCGGGGGAGGCACTGATAAGCGGTTCGGCTATTCCTCAAGACATATTGAATATCAAGGGTGAAATTGCATTGGCACGCTATCTTGTTGACGAAGTCCAGGAAGTTTACCGCTTACAAGGCGTCCGGATAAATGACAAGCATATTGAGGTTATTGTACGGCAAATGATGCGGCGTGTTAAAGTCCTTGACCCCGGTGATACCGATTTTATTATTGAAGATCAGGTTGATAGAAAGTTCTTTGGAGAAGTTAACCGGGAAGTAATTGAAAAAGGAAAGAAGCCCGCCGTTGCCGACCATCTTATACTGGGGATTACCAAGGCATCACTTTCCACGGAAAGCTTTATATCTGCCGCTTCATTTCAGGAGACGACCAAAGTCCTTACAAATGCCAGCATTGCCGGCAAGGAAGACTATCTTCAGGGGCTTAAAGAGAACGTTATTATGGGAAGAATCATTCCTGCGGGAACCGGCCTTTATAAATACAGGGATGTTAAGGTTACAGCCGGTTAAGATTTGTTTGGAAATAATGGATTGTTTTTATATAAAAGACTTGACAATCTATTGATACACGTATAAAAATTATCATTTTGTCGATACATCCTAACTACGAATATAAAAGACGCCCTAACTACGAATATAAAAGGATTTAAGGGAGAAAATGCCGACCATTAATCAGTTAGTAAGAAAGGGAAGAAAGCGAATAAAGAAAAAGACAAATACTCCGGCTCTAAAGGGTGCTCCCCAGAAAAGAGGAGTCTGTACACGGGTTTATACTTCAACACCCAAAAAACCCAATTCCGCCTTGCGGAAAGTTGCCAGAGTCAGACTAACCACCGGGATAGAAGTTACTGCATATATTCCCGGTATCGGGCATAATCTCCAGGAACATTCGGTTGTTCTTGTTCGTGGTGGACGGATTAAGGACCTGCCGGGTGTAAGGTACCATATTGTCAGAGGCACTCTGGATACACTTGGGGTCGAGGATCGAAAACAGGGCAGATCAAAATACGGTTCGAAAAAGCCCAGGTAGAAAAATGGTACAAGATACATGATGTAAGATTCACCGTGCCTGAATCTCGTGACATGAAAATGAATAACAAATAGCAATAAATGGTGTAACATATGCCCAGAAGAAGAGAAGTCCCTGAGCGGATAATTATACCCGATCCCAAATATAACAATAAGCTGGCTTCGAAGTTCATAAAGTCTATAATGCGGGATGGGAAAAAGAGTACTGCAGAGTCGATTCTGTATAATGCCTTTGATGTCATTGAAAAAAGGACAAAAGAATCAGCCGTCAAAATTTTTGAACAGGCAATTGAAAATGTAAAGCCGATGATTGAGGTCAAGTCGCGTCGTGTAGGAGGTTCCACCTATCAGGTTCCCACAGAAATCCGGCCTTCCCGGAAAACGGCTCTGGGAATTCGATGGATTATAGGTTCTGCTCGCAAAAGACCTGAAAAAGGGATGGTTGATAAACTGGCTGGCGAGCTTTTGGATGCCTCCAACAAGAGAGGGGCTGCCGTCAAAAAGAAGGAAGACACCCATAAAATGGCTGAGGCAAACAAGGCGTTTGCGCATTACCGCTGGTAAACTTTATTGTTAACTCGCTCTAAAGGGAGGACAAAAAGATGGGGAAGGAAAAATTTGAGAGGACCAAGCCGCATGTAAATGTGGGTACGATCGGCCATATAGATCATGGCAAGACGACCTTGACGGCGGCGATAACCAAACACATGGGGTTATTCCCGACCTTGCAGACCATGTTTTACGACAACTCTCTGTTACTCCGGAGAGTCTCTTATTACGCTTTCTCCACTTTTTTAATATGTTTTGTCGCGGGACTTCTTTTTTTCAACGACGTGGCATGGCTTCTCATACTTCTATTTCCTTGGCACGCTTTTTGACGATTAATCAGCGTTGCTTTTCTTTTATACGGGTCTTAAGAGCAACGACGGAACGCCCACGGACTGCAGGGTGCCGTCCGCCTGAAATCCCCTCACTCACCCATTGGATGGTCAGCCGGACGTTCGCTGGCAGCTTACCAACCAGGCCGCCTGCCGAGCCGGCGCTTACGACCTGCTTTTAATGAATCACGATTTCCCGAGCTGGCCAATAGTCGCCATACAATTTTAAAAGTACCATTCGAACCTTCACCGGTTTATCAGGGCATACCGATCTTCGCTGCCATCAACTGGAGCCGAAGTATTCAGCGCTCACAACCAATCTGGCCACCTTTCCCGATATACGGTCGAATTGTTATGAATATGCGTTCCCGAGTGGGATATTTTTTAACATCGGCGCTATTCCGGGCTTAATATCTGCTTTTAGTCCTGAAATTGAGTATCACCAAGAACCGCCGTTAATCGGGCCAGGATGTACCGCTTTTCACCATCCATAATGCACGGCGAGCAATTTCTGCAGACCGATTCGGATTGCATATTCTATGGTGGCGTACTTGCAGGGGATTACATCTTATCTCTTTTTGAAATCGACAATCCTGTAATACCGCTTACTTCCCCACGATGCCTGCAGGTAGCCAAATGACATTACGGCCCACTTTCTAATGCTTAAATACCCTTAGCAGGCTTTTTTTCAGAGTGGTATAATCTCTATGACATTCAGAATATGATTGGGACCGCCTCGGTTTTACACTTTACACCCATACAATATAACCATTACGGCAGATCTTATAACGCCCATCGCCATGGAAAAAGAATTAAGGTTTGCCATCAGGGAAGGCGGACGCACGGTCGGCGCAGGCGTTGTGAGCGAAATTATCGAATAAAGAGAAAGATTAACATAATGATAATGAATACTAAAATCAGGATCAGGCTCAAGGCATATGATCATAAGCTTCTGGATCAATCCGTAGGAGACATTGTAGATACGGCCAATAAAACAGGAGCAAAAATTGTCGGGCCGATACCTCTTCCGACAAAGATCAACAAGTATTGTGTTCTGCGATCTCCCCATGTTGACAAAAAGTCTAGAGAACAGTTTGAAATAAGAACACATAAACGGCTTCTGGATATTCTTGAGCCGACTCAGCAAACCGTTGATGCTTTGATGAAACTAGATCTTTCTCCGGGTGTAGATGTAGAGATAAAATTGTAGTATGAATTTTGTTCATCTTACTATATAGCGGTATAGAACTTTTTAAGACGTATGGGGTGATAGCCAAAAAAGATTGATAAAAGCATATGGATTCTATTTTTTATGAATTCATCAAAAAGGATAGAAAGAAAGTAATGAGTCGAGCACTGATCGGTAAAAAATTGGGAATGACAGCACTGTTTACCGCTGAGGGTAAATACATACCGGTAACGGTGGTGAAAGTCGGTCCGTGTGTGGTTACCCAGATAAAAGCGATGTCTTCTGATGGATATAATGCAATCCAATTGGGTTTTGGCGAGAGAAAAAAATCTCGTATGAATAAACCCATGCAGGGACATCTTAAAAAAAGCGGGGCAGGATGTTTTCAATTCCTGCGTGAAGTCCCCGTGGATGATCCCGGTGAATACAAACTTGGCCAGACAGTAAGTCTGGATTTATTCACTATCGGGGAACGTATTGATGTTACCGGTACGACCAAAGGACGGGGTTTTTCCGGTGTGATTAAACGACACGGATTTCATGGCGGCAAGAAAACACATGGGAGTCACAGCCATAGAATCCCCGGGTCCATCGGTTGCAGTGCCTGGCCTGCAAAAGTCATCAAAGGCAAGAAAATGCCCGGCCAGTATGGGAACACCCGTAGAACAGTTAGAAATCTGGAAATTGTCGATATCAGGCCGGAACAAAATCTTATGCTGATAAAAGGTGCTGTTCCGGGTTCCGGGTATGGTTTGGTTGAAATCAAAAAACCCAAATTTGCAAAATAAAATTTCTGAGACGGTGTTATGGCTGTTGTAAACGTAATAAATAGTAAAGCTCAAAAGGTTTCACAAATTGATCTTGTGGACACCATATTCAATATACCCGTTAAAGGGAGTGTATTGCATGAAGTTGTGACCATGCAACTTGCAAGAAGACGTTCCGGTACTGCGGCCGTAAAACATCGAAGTGATGTCAAAGGTAGCGGCAGGAAACTTTTTAGACAGAAGGGAACCGGACGTGCTCGTAGAGGGAATATTAAATCACCACTTTTAAGAGGTGGCGGCTCTACTTTTGGTCCTGATCCCCGATCCTATGCATACAAGGTTCCCAAAAAAGTCAGAAGGCTGGCCCTTAAAATGGCCTTAAGCAGTAAATTGAAGGAAGAAAAACTTTTTGTTCTTAACGAGTTTGAACTGGATAAAATTAAGACCAGGGAATTTGTTAAGGTTATGAATGCATTAAACACGAAAAATGCATTAATTATAACCGAAAAAAAGAATGAAAACCTGGAACTTTCATCCAGGAACGTTCCCCAAATAAAGATATTGAGAGTCGAAGGGTTGAACGTATATGACATTCTTAAATACAAGAATATAGTTTTGCTTGAGTCTTCGATAAAGAGCATTGAAGGGAGACTGCTCGAATGAATCCGTATGATATTGTTAAGCGGCCCTTGATTACTGAAAAGACCAGTATTCAAAAAGAGGATTACAACCAGATGTCATTCGAGGTGGACCGTAAGGCGAACCGGGTTGAAATTAAACGGGCTATCGAAAATATTTTTAATGTAAATGTTGCTACTGTGAGAACAATGCAGGTTAAGGGCAAGACCAAACAACGAGGCCGGATTGTGGGAAAACGCCGGAACTGGAAGAAAGCGGTCGTTAAATTGATGCCTGGTGAACGTATAGATTTTTTTGAAGGAGCTTAAAGAGGCATATAATGGGTGTAAAAAAAGTAAAACCGACCTCTCCCGGGAGGCGGTCTCAATCATATTCAACGTTTGGTGAGATTACAAGTACTACCCCTGAAAAAAGCCTGCTAAGGGTGATTAAGAAGAAAGGCGGCCGTAATGTCAATGGTCGTATTACCTGCAGGCATCGTGGGGGGGGAAGTAAGCGGTATTACAGGATTGTCGATTTTAAAAGAGATAAGACAGGAATCCCTGCAAGGGTTGCCACCATAGAATATGATCCGAATCGGTCTGCGAGAATTGCTCTGTTGCATTATGCGGATGGTGAAAAGCGGTACATCCTGGCTCCGATTAATCTTAAGGTCGGTGATACTGTAATTTCAGGACCTGAAGCAGATATTAAGCCCGGGAATACGCTGATGTTGAAAAATATCCCACTGGGAACGCATATTCATAACATCGAATTGCATATCGGGAAAGGTGGCCAGATTGTCAGGAGCGCCGGGACATTTGCTCAGTTGATGGCAAAGGAAGATCGGTATGCCCTGATAAAGCTTCCCTCCGGTGAAGTTCGAATGGTACTTTTAAATTGTATGGCGACTATTGGCCAGCTCGGGAATGTGATTCATGAGAATATATCTTTGGGAAAAGCAGGTCGTAAGCGTTGGCTCGGCAGGCGGCCTAAGGTTAGAGGTGTTGCCATGAATCCGGTTGACCATCCAATGGGTGGAGGTGAGGGGAGATCTTCAGGCGGACGGCACCCCTGCAGTCCGTGGGGCGTTCCGTCAAAAGGTTTTAAGACCCGTATAAAAAAGAAAAGTACCCGATTAATCGTCAAAAAGCGTACAAGGAAATAGCAGGAGAAGTTATGCCACGGTCGTTGAAAAAAGGTCCTTTTGTTGATTTAAAATTATTAAAAAAAGTGCGGATAGCACAAGAGACTCGGAGTAACAGAGTTGTCAAAACATGGTCTAGAAGGTCAACAATTGTGCCTGAAATGGTGGGTATTACACTGGCAGTTCATAATGGAAGAAAGTTCATTCCTGTATTCATATCGGAAGACATGGTTGGGCATAAGCTGGGTGAATTTTCACCGACCCGGACTTATTATGGGCATGCTGGGAGTAAGAGTTCAAGGGTGAAACGGTAAGGCTGTCGGAAAAGGGAATGTCTGTAATGGAAGCTAGAGCTGTATCAAAATATGTACGCATTTCTCCTCAGAAAGTTCGAATGATGGTGGGTGCTGTGAAGGGGAAGCGGGTAGAGGATGGTTTAAATATACTCAAATTTATGCCGCAGAAGGCGGCATCTATCGTTGAAAAAGTTATACGCAGCGCTGTAGCGAATGCTGATCAAAATATGGATATCGACGTAGATTCACTGGTGATTCGAAATATTATCGCAGACCAGGGCCCTACATTGAAACGTTTTAGAGCAAGGGCACGCGGCAGGGGGACACGCATATTAAAGAGGACTGCTCATATTACAGTCATTTTAGCTGAAGATTCGATATAGAAGGGGGAAAAGCTTGGGTCAGAAAGTAAATCCTATAGGATTGAGATTGGGTATTGTTAAAACCTGGGAATCGCGGTGGTATGCCGGAAAAAAATATGCTGATTATATCCTGGAAGATTATAATATCAGAAAGTTTATAAAAAAAAGACTCTACCACGCAGGTATTTCCAGGATTGAAATCGAAAGGTCGTCCAAGCGTGTCAGGCTGCGTATTTTTACGTCCAGGCCTGGGATTGTCATCGGGAAAAAGGGATCTGAAATTGCGTCGTTCAAGAAAGAACTCGAAAAGATCGTATCCCATGAAGTTATCATCGATATTCAAGAGGTAAGAAAACCCGAGATTGATGCTCAGCTTGTGGCCGAGAATATTGCGCTTCAGATTGTACGAAGGGTTGCATTCCGGCGTGCGATGAAGCGCGGCATTTCTTCAGCCATGCGTTTTGGCGCCCAAGGGATAAAGATTATCTGTTCCGGTCGCTTGGGGGGTGCCGAGATGGCGAGAACCGAACAGTATAGAGAAGGACGTATCCCTTTGCATACCTTAAGAGCTGATATTGACTACGGTTTCATTGATGCTCGTACCACATATGGAATTATCGGTATCAAGGTATTTATTTTCAAAGGTGAAATTTTGAAAAAGGGTTCGGAAAAGATCAGTACTTGAGTTGTCGCCGGTAAAAGACTTTTAAAAGTTTGTCTAAATTGATATTAATAATTTAGAGACCTTTGAAAATTGGATATTTTTCAAAGGTCTCATGTAGTTAACGGAGATATAGGGCATGCTTAGTCCCAAAAAGGTAAAATTTCGAAAGCAGCAAAAAGGCAGAACAAAGGGAGCTTCGTACAGGGGCTGTAATCTCGATTTCGGTGAATTTGGATTGCAGGCAATAGAATGCGGCAGAATCAACTCAAAACAGATTGAAGCCGCTCGTATCGCAATGACCCGGCATGTTAAAAGAGGGGGCAAAATGTGGATAAAAATATTTCCTGACAAGCCCTTTACCAAAAAGCCTGCTGAAGTCAGGATGGGGAAAGGAAAGGGGGCTCCTGAAGGGTGGGTTGCAGTGGTTCGTCCCGGGAGAGTCCTTTATGAAATGGAAGGGGTTTCCAGGGATATGGCAAAGGAAGCCCTCAGACTTGCTGCACATAAGCTTTCTGTAAAAACGAGATTCATAGAAAGGGGCAATTTGTAATGAAAGCGAGCAAGATCAGAGAGTTAAGCCTGGAAGAAAAGGTTAGGAAAGCAGACGATCTTAAAGAGGAACTGTTTAATCTGCGCTTTCAGCACGAAATTGGTCAGCTTGAGAATCCCCAGAAGATGAAACAGATCAAGCGAGAAATCGCCAGGGTGAAAACCATAATAAAAGAATCTTAACCCGGATAAGCCGGAAGAAAAAAGTATTTGCCCCAAAGACTCAAAGATCCAAAGGATATATTTATTATTTTTTCTTAGTGTCTTGGTGGCAATGGAAAAATATTTGAAAATAAGAGCGTAAATTTTATAACTAAAAAACTAATTATAAAAAGAAACAGGCTAAAAATACTTGTTGCTATGGAAAAACGATTTTTAAGAAGACAGATGGTGGGGACAGTTGTCAGCGAAAAGATGGATAAGACAGTAATTATCCTAGTTGAGAGGCTGGTTAAGCACAAACTTTATCAAAAGTATGTCAGGAGACGGTCAAAATTTGCCGCCCACGATGAAAATAATGTCTCACGGGTTGGAGATAAAGTTTTGATATCCCAGTCCAGACCGCTTAGCAAAACTAAAAGATGGCGTGTGAGCAAAATAGTCGAAAAAGCTGTTTGATTGTTATATGACATGATGAATTCGATTTTTTTCGAATTAATCATTATATAAGGAAAGTTAATAAGATGATTCAGGCGGAGACGAGATTGACCGTGGCAGACAATTCAGGAGCCAAGATATTGTATTGCATCAAAGTTCTTGGAGGTTCACGGAGACGATATGCGAGTGTTGGCGACATAATTGTGGTATCTGTTAAAGAAGCCATTCCCAATACCAAGGTCAAAAAAGGAGATGTAGTAAAGGCTGTTGTTGTTCGTACCAAAAAGGAAATCAGGAGACCGGATGGGTCATATATAAGATTTGATGATAATTCTGCTGTTTTAATATCACAAAACAAGGAACCCATTGGCACCCGCATATTTGGTCCGGTGGCCAGGGAACTGCGAGCCAAAAGGTTTATGAAAATCATTTCGCTGGCCCCTGAGGTGTTATAGTTAACGGGTAACGGCTATGGGCTCCGGGTAAAAAATGAACGGCGGAAAATGAGCAATGACTTTAATGAGCTAAACTTTTATAAGCTTTAAAATATGATGGAACTGTGGAGAAGTGATTCATGGCTCAAAATAAATGGTATATAAAGAAAGACGACAAGGTAAAAGTTCTTGTGGGCAAAGACAAAGGAAAGATCGGCAAAGTGCTGGGTATAAAAAAGAAGAGCAATCGTCTTCTTATTGAAAATATTAATATTGTTAAACGGCATACCCGGCCCAGCGCCACTCAAAGACAGGGTGGAATTGTTGAGAGTGAAGCCCCTATTCACTGGTCCAACGTCATGTTGATGTGCAGCAAATGCGTAACACCTGTACGGATAAAGATGAAGCGGCTTGAGGATGGAAAAAAAGTGCGTGTCTGCAGAAAATGCAATGAAATTATAGATTCCTAGCACCTAGTGACGGAGGAAGTGAATGTCACAGTTAAAAAGTTACTATTATAAAGAGGTTGTTCCCAGGTTAGTCGAGACCTTTAAGTATAAAAACATAATGGAGGTCCCAAAACTTGAAAAGATCGTTTTGAATATGGGATTAGGTGAAGCGATTCATAATATCAAACTGCTTGATTCAGCTTCGGAGGAGCTTAAGATTATAGCCGGCCAGCAACCGGTTGTAACCCGTGCGAAAAAATCGATAGCGGCGTTTAAGTTACGGGAAGGAATGCCCATAGGCTGTATGGTTACCCTTCGCCACAATCGTATGTACGATTATTATTACAAATTGGTCAATATAGCGTTGCCTCGTGTTCGTGACTTCAGAGGTCTTTCGGGAAAAGCGCTGGATGGTCATGGTAATTATTCACTGGGTATCAAAGAGCATATTATTTTTCCGGAAATCGATTACGATAAAATTGATAAGATTAAAGGCCTTAACATCTCTATAGTTACGAATGCAAAGACGGATGAAGAAGGGAAAAAACTGCTAAAGCTGATGGGGATGCCGTTTAGGAATTGAAGATTGAAAATTGAAGATTTGGAAATGAAGAATTGAGACTGAAGTATAAGCATCGACGGTTGAATATCTTAGGAATGTTCAATCTTCAATTGTCAATTTAAAGAGGGAGGTAAATTTGGCAAGAAAAGCTCTTAGAATGAAGGCAATGAGAGAACCTAAATTCAAAGTGAGGCGATACAACCGCTGTCCCATTTGCGGCAGACCCAGAGCGTTTTTAAGGAAGTTCGGAATTTGTCGCATCTGTTTTCGGAATCTTGCTTCGGAAGGCAAGCTCCCTGGTGTAGTGAAATCTAGCTGGTAATATTGTAAAATAGGTTTTAAGTGTTAAGTTTTAGGTTTTAAGGGGGCTTGAAACTTTGGGACCCCATTCATATTTTTAAAACTTAAAACGATTTCAATAACGGAGAAGACTATGGCAATGAGTGATCCAATTGCGGACATGTTGACCCGGATCAGAAATGCCGGCAAGGCAAAGTTCAACAGTATTGATATTCCCGGATCCAAGCTAAAAACCGAATTGGCCGGAGTATTAAAGGATGAGGGGTTTATAAGAAATTATAAATTCATTAAAGATAATAAGCAGGGGATATTGCGTGTCTACCTAAAGTATGATGAAGAACAGGCCCACACAATTATTGGCCTTAAACGAGTCAGTAAACCGAGCAGGCGGTTTTATGTGAAGAGCAAGGATATAAAACCGGTTTTGAACGGTATGGGAATTGCGATTTTATCAACGTCAAAGGGGATAATGACGGATAAAAAGGCCAGGTCTGATAACTTAGGAGGCGAGATTCTCTGCAATATTTGGTAGGTTTTTCATTCGTCATTGGTAAATTATTATCAATTGTGATGACTGGTGGCGGATGGTCCTTTACCAATGACAAAAGGAAGTAATCAATGTCCAGAGTAGGCAAAGCACCGATAACCATACCTGATAATATTAAAGTAAAATATAAAGACAGGGTAATTATCGTAGAATCTAAAAAAGGGTCTCTTACAAGAGCAATCCATCCTGCCGTGGATCTTAAGATAGAAGACGGGATGATATGTGTGAATGTTATTAAAAATAACAGGATCAACCGCTCGTTGCGTGGACTTACGCGGAGCCTTATCGCCAATATGGTTACCGGGGTGACGCAAGGGTTTGAAAGGGTTTTGGAGATAAACGGTATCGGCTACCGTGCCATACTTAACGGTAACCGAATTGAATTTAATCTTGGGTATTCACATCCTGTTAATTTTGATCTTCCTGAGGGGGTTTCCGCCACAGTTGACAAGAAAAATGTTGTCAGACTTACCGGTATAGATAAGGAATTGCTGGGGCACACCGCTGCATCAATCAGGAGATTGAGACCGCCGGAACGCTATAAGGGTAAAGGGATAAAGTATGCTGAGGAACGTATTCAGCGTAAGGCCGGAAAGACAGGGGTTAAAGAAGCATAAGGATATTGAAGATGGGGAAGTTGGATTTAAAGAAAAAAGCACGTCTAAAGAGAAAAAAAAGGATAAGAAAACATCTCGTTGGCACGCAGCAGCGGCCCAGGTTGAATGTTTTTCGAAGTTCAAAACATATTTACGCTCAGATCATTGATGATGAGCATGGTCATACTCTTGTGGCCGCATCAAGTCTGGAAAAAGTTGTAAAAGAACAACCTGAATTTGAAAACAAAGTTGCAGCCGCAGGTTTCATAGGGAAACTTATCGGTGAACGGGCCATTAAAAAAGGTTTAAAAAAGGTCGTTTTTGACCGTGGCGGGTTCCTATATCACGGGCGTATCAAAGCTGTATCCGATGGTGCACGTGAAGCAGGCCTCGATTTTTAGCCGGTTTAATTAACGCATCTATTTAACTAATGGGCGAAGGAGGCAAATTTTTGTTCAAGCAGGATAAAGGCGAAGATCAGTTAATCGACAAGGTTGTTTACATTAACCGGGTTGCAAAAGTTGTTAAAGGCGGCCGCAGGTTTAGCTTCAGTGCTATCGTTGTTGTCGGTGATGGCGAAGGGAGTGTCGGTTATGGGCTTGGGAAAGCCGGTGAGGTGCCTGAAGCGATTCGTAAAGGAATAGAAAAAGCGAAAAAAAACATGGTCCAGGTTCCTTTGGTTGATGGAACAATCCCCTATGTGGTTATCGGAAAATATGGAGCAGGACGAGTTTTGTTAAAACCTGCTTCCCAGGGAACCGGTCTAATTGCAGGCGGTGCTGTTCGGGCGGTACTTGAAGCTGTGGGCGTTCAGAACATTCTTACGAAGTGTATGGGGTCAAATAATGCTCATAATGTTGTTAAAGCTACCATTGAAGGGCTTTGCCAGTTGCAGAGCCGTGAACAGGTTGCCTCTAGACGGGGTAAGAGAGTGGAAGACCTTTAGAATTGAAGTTTGAATAATGACCGTTGAAGATTGGAAAGACAGCATTATTTTGTCTTTATAATATAAAGATAATTTCTTCCAATGAGTTGAATTAATACGGTAAAAAAGATTTGCGATAATCAATCCGATGTCGGCAATTGTAAGTTAGAAGGAATCATAAATGGCCGGAACATTAAAAATAACTCTTGTTAAAAGTATGATTGGAAGACCGGAAAAGCACCGCAGGGTATTGCGTGGCATGGGGCTGACAAAAATTAACCGAACGGTTGAGCTTGAGAATACGGCTTCCATTCGTGGAATGGTCAACGCTGTATCGCACTTGGTTAACGTTGAGGAGAAGATTAATGAAACTGAATGAATTGTCACCCCCAAAAGGATCCCGCAGGCCCCGAAAACGTGTGGGGCGCGGAGTCGGGTCAGGCAAAGGGAAAACAGCCGGTAGAGGGACAAAGGGATATAACAGTCGCTCCGGCGGTGGCGTAAGGCCCGGTTTCGAAGGCGGGCAGATGCCTCTCCATCGCCGGCTTCCAAAACGTGGCTTTACAAATATTTTCAAAAAGAAGATAGAGGTAATTAATATCCGTGATCTGTCAAAATTTGAAAGCGACAGTATTGTGGACGAAGCGGCACTTGTTCGGGTGGGTCTTGTTAAAGGTAGAAGAGACGGTATTAAACTACTCGGCCATGGCGAGATCAAAACACCTCTGACAATAAAAATAAATATGCTTAGTAAAACTGCCAGGGAGAAGATCATCCAAGCCGGCGGTAAGGTAGAGGTATTGTAGCATGGTTGGCGGCGGGTTTGGTAATATATTCAAGATTCCTGAACTAAAGAAAAAGATTTATGTCACATTAGCACTCCTTGTTGTCTACCGTGTGGGCGTACATGTTCCTACACCGGGTATAGACGGTGCGGCATTGGCTACCTTTTTTGCAGGGAAAAAAGGGACGTTGCTTGGTCTTTTTGATATGTTTTCGGGCGGTGCATTAGAACGGCTTTCTGTTTTTGCTCTCGGAATTATGCCCTATATTAGTGCGTCGATAATTTTGCAGCTATTAACTGTAACCATACCGCATCTTGAACGCTTGTCAAAGGAAGGTGAGCAGGGACGCAAAAAAATTACCCAGTACACCCGTTACGGAACTATATTGTTGAGTGTCATCCAGGGATTTGGTATTAGTATCGGCCTTGAAAGTATGAGTTCCCCCGGCGGTGCTCCGGTGGTGATACATCCGGGTTGGGAATTCAGGATCATGACGGTTATGACCCTGACGGCCGGAACAGCATTTATTATGTGGCTGGGTGAACAGATTACCGAACGTGGCATAGGTAACGGTATTTCACTGATTATTTTTGCCGGTATTATCGTCCGGATGCCCAATGCAATCCGAAACATGTTCCGTCTCGTTTCAACCGGTGAAATGGGGGTATTTTCCGTGCTCATTTTGCTTGTAATGATGGTACTTGTCGTGGCTTTCATTATTTATATGGAACAGGGGCAGAGACGGATACCGGTTCAATATGCCAAAAGGGTTGTCGGTCGCAAGATGTATGGCGGCCAGAGTACCCATCTGCCGTTAAAAGTTAATACATCCGGTGTGATACCGCCGATTTTTGCATCATCAATTATAATGTTTCCAGCAACTATTGCCAGTTTTATAACCATTCCGTGGATGCAGAATTTGGCTTCGGCGGTGACCCCGGGCAATATTGTGTATGAATCGTTATATGTCGCGTTTATATTCTTTTTCTGTTATTTTTATACTGCGGTCACCTTTAACCCTGTTGACGTTGCCGACAATATGAAAAAGCAGGGCGGATATATTCCGGGGATACGTCCGGGTAAACGGACGGCGGATCATATTGACAGGGTTTTAACCCGTATTACACTTGGAGGCGCCATATATGTTTCTGCAGTATGCGTACTTCCATCGGTTTTGATAACAAAGTTTAACGTTCCTTTTTATTTCGGCGGCACCGCACTTCTGATCGTTGTGGGGGTGGCGATCGATACGATTCAACAGATAGAATCTCACATGCTGACCCGCCACTACGAGGGATTTTTAAAAAAGAAACGGGCCTAAGAGATGTAGGGTTGATTCTGCTTGTCTTAAATAGGGAGCGACGGGGGATAGAATATGGCAAAGGAAGAGGCGATTAAGGTTGAGGGCACGGTACTTGAAACACTGCCGAATGCAATGTTCAAGGTAGAACTGGAAAATAAACACCAGGTGCTGGCCCATATTTCGGGAAAGATGCGTATGCATTTTATAAAAATCCTTCCCGGGGACAAAGTTACGGTTGAACTTTCACCCTATGATCTGTCCCGTGGCAGAATAACATACAGATCAAAATAAAGACGTGGTCCGTATCGAACTAAAGGAGTATGTGGTATGAAAGTCAGGTCATCGGTGAAAAAGATATGCGCTAAGTGTAAGATTGTTCGCAGGAAAGGTGTTGTCAGGGTTATTTGCGAAAATAAACGACACAAACAAAGGCAAGGATAAAGGAGGATAAGCTTTGGCAAGAATTGCGGGTGTTGATTTACCAAGACGTAAACGGGTTGAGATAGGGCTGACATATATCTATGGTATAGGTCCAAGCATATCAAAACGAATACTCCATCACCTTAATATTGATCCGGGTACCAAGACAGATGATTTGTCAGAGTCTGATGTTAATAGAATCCGAAAGGTAATCGACAGCGAATACAAAGTTGAGGGAGAACTTCGTACAGAAGTCTCTATGAATATAAAGAGATTGATGGATCTGGGATCTTATCGTGGGCTTCGCCATCGAAAATCTCTTCCGGTGCGGGGACAACGGACAAGCACAAATGCACGTACGCGAAAAGGACCGAAAAGGTCTGCTGTAAAGAAAAAAGGCGGAATTAAAAAGAAGTAAATCAGGAAAAAGGTAGAGGCATAATACATGGCGAAAAAGAAAATCCGGACCAAAAAGAGAGAAAAGAAGAATATATCAACCGGCGTTGTACATATCCAGTCGACGTTTAATAATACAATTGTTACAATTACAGACCCTGCCGGAAATGTTATCGCCTGGTCTAGTTCAGGTGTTCAGGGCTTTAAGGGATCACGGAAGAGCACTCCATTTGCTGCTCAGCTTGCAGCGGAAGATGCAGCAAAAAAGGCAATGGAGCATGGAATGAAAAATGTTGAGGTGTATGTCAAAGGTCCTGGATCCGGTAGAGAGTCAGCCCTTCGATCGCTGCAGGCCGCAGGATTCAATGTTGTGATGATTAAAGACGTAACACCCATACCACATAATGGCTGTCGGCCGCCAAAACGACGCAGGGTTTAAAAAATGATTATTGATTATTGACGATTGACTATTTAATGCGGTTGTTTTGATCCATGGTTTTTGCTTATAAAAATAAAATCAGAGGAAATCCTTAAATATTCAATTTTCAATCGAAAATATACAATTATTTTCGATAAGGGAATCATAATTTTTAGAAAATTTTGCCAAAAAAATCACAAAATTTATAAAAAGAAACTAGGGGGGAATACTTGTCACGATATATAGGTTCGGTATGCCGGCTTTGTCGGCGAGAAAACTTGAAGTTGTTTTTCAAAGGAGATCGTTGTTATTCCGACAAGTGTGCTTTTGATCGACGGAGTTATCCGCCGGGTCAGCACGGTCAGCGCCGTGGAAGGAAAATTTCAGACTACGGAATTCAGCTAAGAGAAAAACAGAAAGTAAAACGTATGTACGGGCTTTCAGAAAAACAGTTTCATCTGTTTTTCAAGAGGGCAGATAACCAGAAAGGCATAACCGGAATAAATTTACTGGTAATGCTGGAACGTAGGATTGACAATGTGGTTTATCGGTTGGGATTTGTTAATTCTCGCAGTCAAGGTCGCCATTTTGTTGGGCACAATCACTTTCTTGTTAACAGTAGGAAAGTTAATATTTCATCATACCTTATTAAAGTAGGTGATGTGGTCGAAGTCCGGGAGAAAAGCCGTAAGATTCAGGCCATAGAAGATTCACTCGGTCTTGTGGTACGGCGGGGCGTTCCACAATGGCTCGATTTGGAAAAAGAGGATTTTAAAGGGATTGTAAAAAGTTCCCCCACCCGCGAAGATATAACAACTCCAATTCAGGAACAACTTATAGTGGAGCTTTATTCCAAGTAAAGTGAAATCTGGGATATGAGATGTTGAATGTAAGATAATATACACCAAATATCGCCTTTCACATATCCTTCTGATCAACCTCTGAGACTAAAATTTGGAGATATAATAATGTCATCGAATGACCTCATGTGCATGAACTGGCAAAAGATGATAAAGCCGGAAAAGGTTCAGGTAACCAGTAATCCTTCTTACGGGAAGTTTGTTTGTGAACCTCTTGAAAGGGGGTTTGGCATAACAATTGGGAACTCTTTAAGGCGGATCATACTTTCTTCTCTTTATGGGGCCGCTATTGTATCTATAAAGATTGATGGCGTTATGCACGAATTCAGTGTTATCGAAGGCATCTACGAAGATGTTTCCGAAATCATCCTAAATCTAAAAGAAGTGCGTTTTAAGGTTTCCGATCCTGAACCGAAAACAGTCCGCATCGATGCCGATGCGGAGGGAAAAGGTGAAGTTACCGCAGGGGATATCACCAGCGATGACGGAAGATGTGAGGTGATAAATTCTGATCAGCATATTGCAACACTTTCGGATGGCGCTAAAATGAAAATGACCATGACTGTCAAAACAGAAAAAGGGTATGCTTTATCCGAAGCAAACAAGGATGAAGACGCGCCCTTAGGAACAATACCGATAGATGCGGTTTTTTCACCTATTAAACGGGTAACCTATGTGGTGGGCAATGCCCGTGTCGGCCAAAAAACCGACTATGACAAACTTACCTTAGAGGTCTGGACAGACGGGAGTGTTTTGCCTGAGGATGCTGTTGCATATGCTGCTAAGATTTTAAAGGAACAGATGACCCATTTTATTAATTTTGACGAAGATCTTGAACCGGAACCTGAGAAAAAAGTCGAAGAAAAGGAAAAGATTAAATTTAATGAGAATCTTTACAAAAGCGTTGAAGAACTTGAACTTTCCGTACGAAGTGCAAATTGTCTTAAGAATGCCAATATTGTCAAAATTTATCAGTTGGTGAGCAAAACCGAGGCAGAGATGCTAAAAACCAAAAACTTTGGAAGAAAATCTCTAAATGAGATTAAAGAAGTCTTAAGTGAAATGGATCTTTCTCTTGGGATGAAGCTGGAAGGATTTGAGCCGCCTGAGGAAGACGTAGAGGAAGGAGAGTAGTTTATTCCATGAGACATCGAAAAACCGGTTTAAAATTAAATAGAACGAGTAGTCACAGGACTGCCATGTTTAGAAATATGGTTACTTCTCTTTTTAAATATGAGCGTATCCGTACAACTGATGTCAAAGCAAAGGAATTAAGGAGATGGGCCGATAATTTGATTACGCTGGCAAAACGAGGTGATGTTCATGCCAGGCGCCAGGCGCTTTCAATCATAAGGGAAAAGGATGTTGTTCATAAGCTGTTTGCGGAAGCTGCCGAAAGGTATGGCTCCGTATCCGGCGGTTATACCCGGATTGTCAAACTCGGGAGACGGGCCGGCGATGCAGCACCGATATCTTTGATAGAGCTGATTTATTCCGAAGAGCAGAAAAAGAAGAAAAAAAGAAAAAAGAAAGCCAAAGTTGCTGTAGAGAAAAAGCAGGTTGGCGAAAAGAAAGAGGCGGAAGAGAAAAAAGAGACTGCATCGGAAGAAAAAACGGCTGAAGAAGAAAAAGGCATGGTAGATATAAAAGAGGATGTGGTTGAAGAAAAAGAAGTAGAAGTAAAAACCGAATCCACTGCTGAAGATTCACATGATAAATTTGTGGAGAAAGCCGAGGCGCCTGTTGAAGTAGAAGAAACGGAATCCAAAGAACCTGAGGTTAAAAAGGCTGAAGATGATGTCGGAGATTCCCAAGTGAAAGAATAACCCGTCCCTCCAATTTTAATTTAATATCAAAAGGCCCTGCATGAAAAGAAAGGGCCTTTTTTATTGGTCTTGAAGCTTTATTGAAATGGATTTGTTTTAAAGAACTAAACGGTTAGTTTCTATGAAATAATTGTTTTTATAAATTGTGTCATTTCGGATAAAACTGCATTTTTTGCCTGATAATGGGGGATATGCCTGCAGTCCGGTATCAGTTTTGAATAGACAGGTCCGGATACATGACCGACGATGCCTTGGATCTGGGCAGGGGTTCCATACTCATCATCACACCCCTGAAGTACAAGGGTCGGGCAGATGATTTTAGGAAGATATCTTTCAATATTCCATTTCAAAAATTCGGGTGAAAGCCATCTGTCCGCCCAGCGGTAAAAAATCGTTTCTGTATTCTCTTTGTGATAGCGGGTGAGTTTTTCCTTTAAAGGGGTTGTTTCAAACGCTTCAACAGCTTTACGGATACCCGTAATTGTTTGTTCTTCAACAAAGATGTGTGCTGCTTCAGTAATTATAGCACAAACCAGGTTGCCATGAATGGCGGCAGTGATTAATGCAATGCTACCGCCGTCGCTATGTCCAATTAGAATGGTATGGTCAATATTACATTCCTTTAACAGTTGGGGCAGGTATGTTAAAGATTCTTTCTGCAGGTAGTCCGTCGGCCATGGATCTTCAAATTTTTCGGAGCCGCCATAGCCTTTTCTGTCGTATACCAATCCAGAGCAGCCGGTTGCTTCACAGAGTGTTTTCGGGAAATCCCGCCAGAGCTCGATACAGCCAAGGCCTTCATGTAGAAAAACAAGTGTTGGTCGATCCGTTGCAATTAAGTCTGACCGGAACTCAATGCTTTTGACCCTAAGTCGGCATCCGGCGACGCGCACATGAAATGTTTGGCAAAAAAGGCGCTTTTTTTCTTTAAATTGTCGTTTCACTGAAGAAAATGAATAATATAAATGGATTAAACAGTCAATATGACTATTGCAACCACTATAATTCCGATATTTGCCATAATCATCCTTGGATGGTTTGCCCGTTGGAAAGGATTTATTCCCTCCGAATTTTTAGATCCCGCAAACCGTCTTGTCTATTATCTGGCAATTCCCGCAATGATTTTTCATGCGATCTCCAAAGCCTCCTTAAAAGCAAGGTTTGATATTAAAGTTTTGTTTATTACCCTGATTTCTGTTCTGGTTGTTTTTGCGGTGGCCTGGGGGGTGGGATTAGTGAGTCGTATAAGGCCTAGGGAGCTGGGTACTTTTATTCAGTCCTCCTTTCATGGGAATTTGGGGTATATCGGTCTTGCCGTTGCATACTATTCTCTCGGTAATGAAGGATTTGTTCGGGCCGGTATCATTGCCGGGTTTATAATGATATTGCAGAATTTTCTTGCAGTTGTCGTTCTTCAGTTTAATTCAGCCAATACTTCAGTACCAGAAAATAAGCTGAGTGTGGTTATGAGAATACTGGGCAATCCTGTTATTTTGTCCGCAATAGGCGGGATAGTGTTTTCCCTGACAGGATTACGGGTTCCTCTTGTTATCGACCGCAGTCTTAATATTTTAAGCGGTCTTGCCCTCCCCATGGCATTACTGGTTATCGGAGCCTCTCTTTCTTTTGAATTGATGCAGTTGAGGATACTTCGAGTTCTTTGTTCAAGCTTTATGAAACTGTTCCTGCTTCCCGGCCTGGGTTTTACCTTGTATCGTATATTCGGCCTGGCACTCCAGGACTACCTGCCCGGTCTTATCCTGCTGGCATCGCCCACAGCCACAATAACCTATGTAATGGCAAAGGAAATGAACGGTGATACAGCTTTTGCGGTGGCAGCCCTTTCAACAAGTACAATATTGTCGGCGGTGACTTTTTCCCTGTGGCTTCATATTGCGGCGGGGTAAAATTATCGCCTGTTAATAAATCCCGATTATCGGGGACGCAGAAATTGAGCAAAAAGGGGCGTTTTGCAAAGGTCTCACGTCATCGAACTTATGAGTTAGAACACTTAATTGATATAAGAATCCGCCCAGTTCACAGCATCTTGATAAAATTCCGGGATTTTATCCTCGTCCACACGCATCTTTGAATTTATTAAAGAGCATTGGTCCCAATTCGCTGTTTCATAGAAAGAAACAAATCTTAAATAATCCACCAGCTCACCCTTTGCCTCTATAAGAGCCTGTTTGATATTTTTCGAAAGAGGAAGGTTTTTCATTATATTTCCCATGGTATTATCGAGCATGGCGTCAATAAGGGAAAAAAGGCCCATTAGAAAAAGTTCTGAAACGTCTTTTCCGTTCCGGCTGTTTAAACCCAAAAGCTCACAAAACCTTGCTCTAATAATGGATGTCCGGACAAGCTCATCAGGCTTATTGGACGCAAGTTCTGCTGTTGTAACCAGAGAGATAAATCGCTTTATTTCTTTTTCCCCCAATAAAACAATGGCATGCTTGATAGTAGAGATTTCGCAAGCCCGTTTAAAAAACGCCGAGTTTATATAACGTAATAGTTTGTAGGAAATCGATACATCCCTGTTAATAAGTTTTTCCAGTTTATCAAAACTGCAGTCCTTTTTGTTTGCTTCGCCGACTATCTGCAACATAGTGATTTTGGAAGGAGCAATCTCTTTGCTCGAAAGGATTTCAGGTTTGCTGAAAAAATATCCCTGAAAATAAGTAAATCCCATGGACAGAGCCTTTTCAAATTCATCATATGTCTCTATTTTTTCGGCAAGCAATTTAATTTTAGAGCCTTTTAACATGTTCACCAGTTGCCTGATTTCTTCAATTGGGCTGAGCATGAAGTCAATTTTAATTATTTGCGCCAGCTTGATTAAAGGCTTGAGTTCGTCTTTAAAGACAAAGTCATCCAGGGCGATTGCATAGCCGGCCCTAAAGATGTCAAGGCAGGCACTAACAACCTCTTTATTGGGGCTTACGTCCTCTAATATTTCCACCATCATATTTTCAACGGGAAACATCATGGGTATTTTTTTGATCAGCAACTCTTGCGTAAAGTTGATAAATGCCACTTTTCCGCCGGTCAGCTGATCAATTCCAATATTTAAGAAACTGTTGGACAGGAGTTTGGATGTGGCCGTATCACCGTCTATGTCCGGAAAGACGTTGGACATGCCTCCCCGGAAAAGGAGCTCATATCCGTACAATTTTTTGTTTTTTTTGAAAATAGGCTGTCTTGCTACATAAACTTTCATAGGATTTTAACAATTCTTTCAAATAACCCTGTATAAAATATAAAGTAACGGTTCATATTTTATTATTTGTCAAAAAATCATTTCATACATCGTGCGATCACTTCTGCAAGGTCTGCTCTCTTGATCGGCTTTGCTATGTAGTCGTCCATGCCGGCGGCCAGAAACCGTTCGCGGTCGCCTTTCATGGCATTTGCTGTAACAGCAATGATGCGAATTTCCCCGCTTTTGGATTTTGAATCAGGATTTTTTTTCATTTTATTTTGCAATTCGAAATCCGCATTCCGAATTTTTCTGGTGGCTTCCAGTCCATCCATTTCCGGCATCTGGCCGTCCATTAAAATCAGATCGAATTCATTCTCTTTATATGCTTTAACCGCTTCTTTGCCGTTATTTACAACAACCACATGGTGTCCCATCTTTTTTAACATACTTGTTGCAACCTTCTGGTTTATCTTGTTGTCTTCGGCAAGGAGTATATTATACTTCAATTCGTAAGGCAGATCGGTCACTTTATTTTCTTCAAGGGTGTATCGGGTGACAATCGGTAATTCTTTTTCCGGTGACGTTGCTTTTCCCAAAACTGTTCTGATGCAGTCATACAGTTGTAATTTTTTAACAGGTTTAGTCAAAAAAGCGGCAAAGCCGGCTTTTTTTAGGCGTGACGCATCTCCCCGATGACCCATGGAAGTTGCCATAATAAGGGCTGTATCGCAAAGGGTCGGGTCGGCCTTTATTTTGAGGCCAAGGGTTTCACCGTCCATGCCCGATATCAGCTTGTCTATTATAGCTGCGCTAAACCGATCATTCCTTTGCCTGGCCTTTATGAGTTTGTCAAGAGCATCTTCTCCATTATCTGCTTCATCAAACCGGCATCCCCACGACGTCAGGTATTCCGAAAAAACCCGGCGGAGGGTTGCATTGTTATCGACCACTAAAATGTTTTGGCCTTTGATATCTTCCATGACAACAAAATCATCTTCCTTTGATAAGGGCTGTTTTTCAAATATGGCTGTAAACCAAAACGTGGATCCCTTGCCTTCTTCGCTCTCAACACCGATCTGTCCGCCCATGAGTTCGGCAAGCTGTTTTGAAATTGCAAGCCCCAGTCCGGTACCGCCGTATTTTCTGGTTGTTGAAGCGTCCACCTGTGTAAATGAATCAAACAGGCAATCTATCTGGTCCTTGGGGATTCCGATGCCGGTGTCGATCACTTTAAATTTAATGGTAACCTCATGGTCGCTTTGGTTTTCTAAAGATGCATGTATTGAGACTTCTCCTTTTTCAACAAACTTGATTGCATTTCCGGCGAGGTTTATAAGAATCTGTCGCAAGCGTCCCGGATCTCCCTTAAGACGTGGCGGTATATCGTTATGAATATCGCAGATGAATTCGACTCCTTTTTCAGAAGTTTTTAGCGCCAGCATATCGCTTATGCCTTCAAGGGTGGTTCTTAAATCAAAGTCTAATGTTTCCAGTTCGAATTTTCCGGCTTCGATTTTTGAAAAATCGAGTATATCATTGATAATAGACAGAAGAGATTCGGCGCTTTTTGTAACCGAATCTGCCAGATCAATTTGATCGGGTGTTAAATCAGTGTCCTTTAAAATATCTATCATGCCTATTACGCCGTTCATGGGCGTTCGGATTTCATGGCTCATGTTGGCCAAAAACTCGCTCTTGGCTATGCTGGAGACTTGTCCTTCAAAGGCCAACTGGTTGGCACGCTCAATGACCTGCTCGAGTTGTTCGTGGGACGATTCTAGATCTTTGTGCTTTTTTTCCAAATTATTTCTATATGTAATAATTTCTTTAACCATCTTGTTGAATGAATCGGCCAACCTGCCGATTTCATCTTCCGATTTAATCTTAAGTCGCTTTGATAGATTGCCGTTTGCTATTTCTTCGGTTATTTCAGTCAATTCTACGATTGGCTTTGAAATGGATCTGGAAATAAATATTCCAAATATAATGCAAAAAAGGAATACTACAAAAGAGATAGTTAATAGTAATTTTAATATGAGATCTTGTGTATCAATGATTTCTTCACTGGCATTATTAAAATAGCGGCTGACAGCCGAAGAGAGTTGTTCGAGTATTTCATTTGTCATCTCATTATAATGGGTTGCCATCTTTGTATCTTGTGTCTGTTCAGTCTTTAGCTTTTTAATTTCTTCAAATTTTTCTGAAAGTTTTAATCTTAAAACTCTTTTTTGAGTTCTTATAACCTCTTTTGCATACTTTATATAATGGTTATGATGTGAAATTGCTTCTTTTGCAAATCCCTTTATTTTATAAGGAACCTGTTTAATTATAATGAGTCCTGCCAGGTCATTTCTCTCCCATTCAGCATAAGTGAGCCCACCCGATGATTTTTTAAATGCATCGCTTTCGCTTCCCAAAATTATGGCCTTGATGTACATATCGAATATTATTAAGCTGTTCCGGAATTTTCCCTCAAAGATTCTTATTTTGTCAATATCTTCATACTGTTGTACCAACAAGACTTGATCTATAATGGATGACCCTAACAGAATTGCATTTTGAGCCCGCATGCTGCATTTCATTATTGGCATACGTTCATTAATTGTCATGTTTGCGGTCCTGGCAACATGATTAACCCCGACAATACCAAATATCGCCAGTACTATTGATAGCAGAGAGGCGATCATCAATGTCGTCAGTATTTTGGACCTTAAGGTTTTCGTAGCCATTTATAGCTCCATCTTTATAGCAGTGATATCGCATATAGCCTTTATAACACCGATGGCTTTATTAATACCGGGATCAATAACAGGTACATATATTGGAATAGACTCTGCCATGGCGCTTTCATCATACTCGATCTTTCCGTAGTAAGTGTTCCCGGTCCCCTGGTTATAGGATTTTACCCACCACTGTTCATCTGCCTGATAATAATCGGATGTTTTGTTGGTTTCACCGACAATCAATCCTTTTTTATCGGTAATGAAAATCTCTACAAATTCATCATGTTCTTCTTGAAAATCGATAAGGTATTGAGAAGATTCATTCGTCAATAAAGATTTGATAAAATCATCAACTCCTTCAGTTTCCCGCCACTTTTTGTCTATCTTAAGAATTTCAGAAAGGTATAAATCGCGATTATTATAGTTAGAGATTCTGACTTTCTCAATAATTCGAGGATCTTTTGCAATATTTTGTAACAGCTCTATCTTATTCTCAAGCACCTGTTTTAACTCTTTAGAGAACCCGGGAATTTCATTTTCACTATATCCGGTCAAAGCTAACAGAAAAAATCCGGCAGTTAAAATGGTGATGAATTTAAAAGCAAATGAAAGTTTCTTCATCTTGTAACCCACTTTTCCAAAATTCCCGTATTCCAATTGGTGTAAATCTAAAAAGTTCCTGCCTATATACCCACTTTGTATCGCTCCATAAAATCCTGGACTTTTTCACATTCTTCACAAAGGGTGGAAAAAATGTTGTCTGCCAGACTCAGGTTCTCTTCCTTGCCCATGGTTTTGAGCTGATATGCAACATCGGCTGCTGTCCCGGCAGCCATATATTTCAGAGAACCTTTGAGCTTGTGGGCTGCTTCATCCAGGCTTGATGCATTCCCCTGTTCAATAGCGCTTTGAATTTCGGCAAGTGTCTGGGGCATTGAATTTAAAAGTTCATCAAAGCATTCTATTAAAAGCTCTTTGTCACCATCTAAAATTTCCATGACTTCTTTCATGTCGATGGGCTCTGCTAAATTATTCATTATCTATTTCCTCGATTTTTACCGGATATCAGTCATTGATGAACTCGTAAAAAGTCCGATTTAGACGGTTTCGTAAAAAATTCAAATTCCCCCGCCAAACATAGGCGGGATAAAAAGGCATCGCAAATTTTGTAATCATGAGGCGTACTTTTCGTACGTTGAATGATTGCGAAATGCAACACAACGCAGAAGTTGGACTTTTTACGAGACCGTCAGTCATTGATCATTTGATATTAATAGTTTATCTTTAAATTTTAGACTTTGAGCCTTGTCCATATATCCTGCCTTGACCCTGTTTCTGCCTTCAAGTTTGCACTGGTAAAGATATTTGTCCGCTGTATTGATTAAAGATTCGGAAGAAATATTTTCATCGGATGTTACAGAATCAAAACCGGATATTCCAAAACTACATGTGATGTGAATGGCTTTTTCCTGAAAAATGAACTTATATTTACTAATGCTGTTGCGAAGCCGTTCCGCCAGAATGCAAGCGCCTTGAGGACCTGTTTCCGGGAGTACAATTAAAAATTCTTCGCCCCCATATCTGGCTGTCCAGTCCAAATCTTGCCGAATGGAGTCTTTAATTGAATGCACAACTTCAATTAAAACTTGGTCACCCGCCTGGTGCCCGTATGTATCGTTTACTTTTTTGAAATGATCGATATCACATAGCATCAAAGATAGGGCGCGTTCGTATCTTATTGCCCGGTTAATTTCCTTAGGCAGGCACTCTGTGATATATCCTCTGTTATAGCTCTTTGTAAGAGGATCGGTGATGGACAAGATCCTTATATTTTCATTGGCTTCTTTAAGTGATCTTTCCAGCTCAAGAATCCGCATACATGTTTTTATGCGAGCTTTGAGTTCGGGAGGGTTAAAAGGCTTGTTAACATAATCATCGGCCCCGGAATTCAGACCGGTAACAATATCATCTTTTGAATCTTTGGATGTCAAAATAATGATAAAAACATATCCTGAGGCCTGGTGATTCCTCACGGCCCTGCACAATTCAATGCCGTCCATTTCAGGCATCATCCAATCTGTCAGAATAATAGGGAAAAATCTTTGTTTAAACAGATCAAACGCCTTGCGACCGTTTTCTACAGATACAACTTCATGACCTTCCTTGATAAGAGTTTTTTCCAGAATTTTCCTGGCAACCGGATCATCTTCTGCCACAAGTATAGGGAAATGGCCGTTTGAGTCGCTTATATTCACGATTGTTTCCTGCTGTTGTGAGAAGGGTTTTTATCAAACTTAAAACTTGCAAGACACATGCCAGAAGTGTCAGTATAAGATTATTGACAAAAAATGTATTAAAATCATTAAGATATGAATTAATAAAAATTTGATGAGAGAGCTTAGAGGATGGGTTGTTCAATGGGCAGTCAATATTTTGACAGTATTACCAAAAAAAACCATACGTTCAGAGAAAATATGGGTTCAATCTGTATATAAAAAGGTCTGGAATTCCACCCACTACAATCAAAAAGGCAAATAGGTGCAGGAAAACGTATTTGAATTCCAATACAGGGAGAACGCTTCACGACGCTACGCTGCACCGAAATCAAATACGTTTACTCTGTTTTTCCAACCTTTTCCCCATTGACATATAAAGCCCTTTTTTTCTATACTTTTATTATTGAGAGGGCTTTTTGTGACTTGTCCCTTAATTTCAAACAAGGAGGGGAAACATGGTAAAGAAAATTTTGTTACGGCTTGGCCTGGTTGTGGGGGTTCTTTTTTTAACTGTCCCAGTTCTTTCAGTGTCAAGTAATGCTGCGGATTTTTCTGCCGATATGATTAATAAATCGCCCATGGGAAACATCAAGGGAAAAATGTTTTTTAAAGGGGGCAACTTCAGACAGGAAATGATGATGGGAGGGCAGAAACAGATAACAATTTTTCGAAAAGACAAAGGGGTCGTCTGGGTTTTGATGCCGGCACAAATGATGTATATGGAAATGCAAGCAGGCAGCGGGCAAGATATGGCTCCGGTAGATCCGGATGAAATAGATAAGATTGGGGAAAAGAAATGCCTGGGCAAAGAGAAGGTCAACGGGTATATGTGCTCAAAATATCGTTACACTTTACATGATAAATCTTCAGGCACTGTAATATATTGGATTTCCGACAAGCTCAATTTCCCTATCAAAATGAAATCGGATAAAACCTCAGGGGGTATGACTATGGAATACCGGAACATCCAGGAAAAAACGGTCCCTGCCTCTCTTTTTAATATTCCTGACGGGTACCAGAAGATGTCTATGCCCATGATGCCCGGCATGCCCAGACAATAGAATCACCAAAAATGAATTCCTGCAACTCGTGAGAGGGAACATCCCTTTCATGTGCGGCTATCCCGAATGAGAATGTAAATATCCGCTGGCTAATAAATTCCTAACAATTTAATGTTTATTACATTAGGTAAATATTAACTGAATACTTTGCTGACCTAATTTGAAAACAGGAAGCCCGAATCGAAAGTAGCTCTTTTGGTTCGGGTTTTGCTATTTAGGCTTTTAATTTCCTGAGATGATAAGGGCATAGCAATGGGAATGATCCTAACAAAATTCTAACAATGATTTATCTTGAAGATCAAATATGGTTATTAACCCTAATGTCAAAAAAAATAGTCGGAGTGTGAAATATAATGGAAGAAAAACTATTGTCCGTAGAGGAAGTATGTGATTATCTTGGTATTGCTCGAGATATGATTTATAAGAGGATCGCGGCTAAAAGTTTGTCGGCATTCCTGTCCTGTTTAAGGCCGCCTATAAACTCGGCGTAAAAAAACAGAGGATGAAGGTTATTGTCGCCGGAGGGTCTCAGGTTCTGGATCAGCAAGGATTTTTTAATATCGGCAAACGAAATGACATGGCGGTCAGAAAGATGTTCCATAGAAACAACGTGTTTATCGATTAAAGAGATGTGGGTGGAAATGTCAATGGAACCGTCAAACTGGCGGTTAAATACGGAGAAGTGACTATGAAAGTTTCGGGACGGGGAGAGAAAAAAATATGCATGATATAACATCCATCATAAAGAAGATAGACAGCTTAAAACCCATTCCCCAGGTGGCGAACAAGATCATCTCAATTGCTGAAAATCCTGAAAGCTCCCTTCATGAGCTGACCCAAGTTATTACGTATGATTCAGCGGTTACCGCAAATTTGTTGAAAGTCGCCAATTCGGCTTACTTTGGCCGGCCGGCAAAGTTTGATTCCATCCATCAGGCCATTGTCTATTTAGGGATGGATCTTGTGGTCGATCTTGTTTTAATGGCAAGTATCGCTGACAATTTAAAACCCGCACAAACAGGTTACGGTCTTGGGAAAGGAGATCTTTGGAAATATTCTGTGTTATCAGCACTCATTGCTCGAGAGTTGGCGGAGAACAAGGGCATGGATAAAACGCATCTGATATTTACGGCGGCACTGCTCAAAGATATCGGAAAGGTAATTTTAAACCAATATGTTCTGGATACTTTTCAAGAAATCAATACCATGGTCGTAAAAAAATATGTGACTTTTAGGGAGGCGGAAAAACAGGTTATCGGCATTGATCATGCTGAATTGGGTGGGATGGTGGCTGAATCATGGAACTTCAGTCCCAAACTGGTGGAAATTATTCAGAACCATCACCAGCCTCAAAAATCATCAATATCTGAAGTTGAAACTTCTATTGTTTACCTGGCTGATACGATATGCATGATGATGGGAGTCGGGGGAGGCTTGGATGGTTTGGCATATCGATTCCATAAAGAGGTGATTGATATATTGGAATTTACAGACAGGGATCTACATGAAGTCATGGCCATATTCGGAGAAAAACTTCAACATGTTGAATCTTTGGCTATCATGTCTTGATTTAAGATGGAGTATTCAGAACTTATTGAGAAGTTACTTAGATCCTACGCAACAGAAAGATTAAACTCCAGATTTATCTGAATGTTTCGAAAATATTTGAGATTGAAATTAAATTAAACTTAATTAAAAGAGCTAAATTATCTCATTGATTTTTTAAGTAATAATTTCATTCGGCTCGGGCTAACGCGTGCTAAAGCCCTTCAAACAGTCAGTCGGTTTCCAAGAGAAACACGCCGTCGCTACGCTGCAGCGAAATTAAATGCGTTTACCCTGGATGAGATCTGGTTTAAATTTTACAAATGAAAAAATATATGCTATCGTCTTTTTTTTATTAAGGACGATAAAAAGCGTCTCAGCAGCATTAGATAAACTGAAGAAAAATGGGGTGTCCCAATAAACCCTATAATAGCCATATAAGCGAATATGGGTCGGATTATAAATATTATAACCTTAAAATTAAGGAGATGAAAAGATGAATAAAAACAAAACATCACCTATATTTTACCTAATCATGATGATCGTATCCCTTTTTCTGATTACTGCTTGCGCAGGGACCCCGAGCAGTCCGGAAGCATTACCCAGCATGGTAAGTGCTGAAAACCCGGTGGAAATGGTCAACCGGTTGGGCGGGCACATCGCTGATGCTCGAAAAAATCAGTTGAATGTGCTTTCACCGACCTGGTACGCTAAGGCCGAGGGTTCCTATCTAAAAGCTAAAAATGATCTTGAAAAAGGCAAAGAGCTTTCTGTCGTCCGTGAATACGTCAACAACGGAGAAACCCAGCTCCAAAAATCAGAAGAAATGGCTAAAATATCTCGAACGACCTTGGGCGAACTGATTGAAGCAAGGAACAAGGCTCGCGTTGCGGGTGCTACGGATTTGGGCAAAGATTATGTGGCGGCTGAGAACAGATTTCTCAGCCTTACCCGAGCCATAGAGAGTAATGATTTGCGCTATGCTCAAAACAACCAGAAAAAGCTTGCCGGCGTGTTCCGTGAGCTAGAAATCCGGGCAATTAAGGAAAAAACCATTGGTGAGGTAAACACGCTGATTGATCAGGCTGAAAGATCCGGTGCTAAAAAAATAACGCCCAAGTCATTTGCCTTGGCCCAAGAAAAACTGAAGGAAGCCGATGAATTCATCACGGAGAATCCTTACGATAAAGATACCATGAAGAAGAAAGCCGACAAGGCCCTGTTTCTGGCCAAGCGGCTTCATCCCATAATGGACCAGAGCCGGAAGATCAAATCCATGGATTCCGAACAGATCGCTTTATGGATGGAAGACACCCTCTACAAAACGACCCGTAAACTCTCGGCTCCGGATATGCGGGATCAGAACTTTGAGATTCAGATGGAGAACATTCTCGGCACCATAGAGACGCTGCAGTCCGATCATGATTTCATGATTGAAAAGGTAAATTCCCAGCAGGAACAAATGGAAGTTCTGAACCAGCGCATTGCCCTGCTCGACAAACAGACTCGCAGGGGTCAGGCCGAAAAAGATCGCCTGGCAGCCGAAAAACAGTTTAATCAACAATACAATGAAGTCCAGACATTTTTTGATAGGGACGAAGCCGAGGTCTACAAACAGGAAAACCAGTTGGTCATTCGTTTAAAAGCCGTTAAGTTTCCGGTGGGCCAGAGCATCCTTATGCCGGGAACTTATACCCTGATGAGTAAAGTGCAACGGGCCATAAGAATCTTCGGCGAACCTCAGGTGGTGGTTGAGGGGCACACGGACAGTACGGGCTCGGATGAAGTTAATGAGCACTTGTCCCAACAAAGGGCCGAAGCAGTTATGGAATACTTAATTGCGAATAAGACCCTGCCGTCCGACAAAATTATGGCCGTTGGATTTGGATCGGTAAGGCCTCTGGCGTCAAATGAGACACCTGAAGGACGGGCGATTAATCGTCGCATCGATGTGATTATTACACCTACAGTAAAGCCGGCGCTTTAGACCCCATACTTCACAAGTCCGACAAGGTCTCAAAAAACCTTAAGTCCTGCTCTTCCCGTGCCCTCGGAAATTGGAAGCCAGACTCATTAAAGAGGCTCTCCAACCGGGGCGCGGCGAGGGAGCAGTCAACCATGTTTGACCGAACTCCAGATGCCGGCAGTCCAGGCCTTTCAAGGTAGTACTTCTTCAAGATAACGCATTGAAAGAACAGTAATTAATTGAGCAAAGCCTTTAATGGTCATAGACAACAACAATTTTGTCTTTTCTTAATCACTTTTTATCTGGG
This sequence comes from Desulfobacteraceae bacterium Eth-SRB2, assembly GCA_004193595.1. Taxonomy (GTDB): domain Bacteria; phylum Desulfobacterota; class Desulfobacteria; order Desulfobacterales; family UBA11574; genus S5133MH16. The sequence continues at coordinate 130,717 of RPGQ01000015.1, read as the reverse complement.
TGTTTTTTGTTCCAAAACTAACACAAAAATATGTTCATACCTATCCCGAGACTAAAATTAGCCAATAAATACAGTATTTTTACGTTACAGAAGCACTACCTTGAAAGGGCTGATGCCGGCAGTCCTAATGCGGATTCAAGAAACCTGGACCAATCTCGAGTGGATTTTGATTCCATTTGTATGTTATTCGTTCAATTCTAATGGTTGAAAATTGGGGGAAATACAGAGATGGGAAATGGGCTGAATTTGTTCGTTCAAAATACAATCCTGAATGTTAGAAACAGTTCCCATGAGACTACAAGCATAAACACGCCAATGGCATAAGAAAAGAGAGAACGAGTGTAAATTTTAATTCTCCCAAGAAAAACATTGTTGAATATTAAAAGAATTATTACAGAATAGGATGCTAATAAATATTTCACACTCATAAACGTCAAAGGGCCGAAGTTGAGAAAATATGCCATTACAGGATTAATTTCTGAAGCCCCGTGACCTAACAAAAACAAAGTTAGTAACGCATCGATTATATTTAGAAGAAGAAAGAATATTATAGCTCCAAAAAGCGTTGAACTATATTGATCAAAATAGGAAATATTATTCTTATCGTCCTGCCGACGTATTTTTTTTCTTCTCTTGTAAATAAACAATGATTTGATTTCCGGAATTTTATGTTTACGTCGGTCTTTTCCAGATCTTCTATCAAAGTAAGATGATTTTTTTGGGTGTTTGGTCATAAATGAAAGAAAATATGTCACGGTTTAAAGATTTTGAATGTGATATTCTACACAATCAAAAACTGTGCCAAATGTGTCATTTAGTTAAATATCTTATGATTACAATTGCTTATAATTTTTTAAGAATATACAAAACTTGATTAATGTGAAATGAATTTCATAGTAATTTATGTAATTAATTTCACATTTGCAGGGAGTTTGGTGAGATTAAAAGAATTGATAATAGGCTAACCATGACTTTTATTGGGTTCTAAAAAACCTGGTCCTCAGGGCCAAGCCTGTCCCGCATTGCGGGGGTCAGAGATCAATGGCTCTGCCCGTATAAATCAACCGGAGTAATGGAGTAATGGAGTATTGGAGTGTTGATTTAAAAAAAAGAGCTTTAAACTTTCAGATTTTCTCCAGGGATATGTTTTCTGACAGAGCGATGAAAAAAGGGGTTTCTTCCATTACTCCACCACTCCAATACTCCAGTACTCCGTAAATCGTTAAATGCCGGCAAACTAAATCCCCTCTGGGGATAATCAAAGCCGGGCCCTCTGGACCCGAATTTTTACTATCAGTTGGCGCGTCAATATGATCATTTCATACACCAGAACTTATTGAGAAGTTACCGATGTTTATCCCAACAGTTTGTTTTTACCTGTTTATATACGAGAAATCTAAATTTTTTGAAAAATAGATAATTAGCTTGCTTCCGGCATGAAAAAGAGTTAGTATCTAAAAGATCATTTAGCCCTGCTCGGAATTGGCGAGGCAGTTTCTTCCTGAAGGAACAATTTATATTTTACCGTGACATCCTCCAGCATGAGACGTTGAAAAGCTTAAATAAAGGAGGATGTTATTATGACCAATGGAACTGTAAAGTGGTTTAACGACCAAAAAGGGTTCGGATTCATTGAGCAGGAAGACGGATCGGATGTGTTTGTTCATCATTCAGCAATCAATGCAGTCGGTTTTAAATCCCTCAATGAAGGCGACCGAGTTTCCTTTGATATAGAGCAAGGACAAAAAGGTCCTGCTGCAGCCAATGTCACTGTAATCTAACTCCCTGTCTCTGACAAAAAAGGGTACTCCTGCCAATAGCAATGGAATGCCCTTTTATTTCATTTTAACCTATACCTGCCCGATTCGCTATCATCAGATCTTTAACCGGAAAAAGTTCGGGTAAAGAATCTTCTTATTTTGTCATTATCAGAAATAACGGCCAAGGAGGTAACAAATTGGCAAGATCAAATTATCAATTTAATAAACGTCAGAAAGAATTAGCAAAGAAAAAAAAGAAAGAACAAAAAAGACAACTCAAATTGGATAAAAAGGCTATAAAATCCGAAGAGAATCCAGATCAGTCTAATCAACCTTAGGCCCCATACACTTGACGTTCATCCCCTTTACTGGAAAGAACATTTTTTTTGTTATCAAGCAATTAAAACGGCAAAGTATAAAAAGGGCTTTGTCGATTCATGGAGGATATCATGCTTCAAAGATATGACATATCGATGGATGGTGAGGCAAACCGCCTTTCAATCAAAGAATTTGCCATACTTGGGCAGAAATCACAAAAACGTGAATATTTCGAGCCCACCAATGAGAAATATTTTTTTACTCACAAGGTGACCTACGACGGTGATACAATTCGTGCAGCTATTAGCAAGGGAAAGGAGGCTTTGATTTCAGAGCTTCGATCCGATGATTTTTTCCCCATTCGTTCCTGTGTGGAAATTATTGTCGAAAGAGTGATCGAATTATTCGAAGGCAACTCAGATTCATTTTCTGAAGTGACTTTTGACGATCAATCCCTATTTTCCAAGGATGATGAATAATATCAAGTTAGGGGCTTCGCCCCAATTGGAATGATGGAATAATGGAATAATGGGTTCTGGGCCTCCGGCTCGGAGAGATGATGCAATATTGGGTTAATGGTAAAATTTGTGTGAACGATAAAATAAAAAATGGCTAATATCCTTTTAAAAACCAACCTTCCAGTATTCCAGTATTCCATATTCGAGGCAAGCATTCAAGCCTCAAAATATATCCTATATTTTCATTAAGTTGTAGAAATTCCGAGACGTTTGTCTTGAAAAGATCTGACTAAATGAAATCTTTCATAAGCCATGCTTCTGACATTTACGGATTAGAAAGACGGATATCAGTAACATTCCATGGAGTTACGATGGAGTGCACTTATTTGATATTCAATTAATAAAACTAACCTGCAAATTTTTTTTGTAATTATGGAGGACATCAGAATGAATATCTATCAGGAATTCCCGCTCGCATGATCTATCCTTGAAAACAAGGTGTTTAGAGATTTATTTTTCGTAAACTTTTGGCACAAATAAAGGCTATTTTCTGCCATGTTATGTAGAATTTTCTCTTGCCCTATCTATTTCTCCTCTTTTATTTTCTTGATGGTGTCTTGACTTACCAACCATTTAACTGTGCAGTCAATCATAAAGAAGAATACCTCTGAATGCAACCGGAACGGGGAAACCTTCATAGCCCTGTCCCTGATTTCCTCAAACATCGCATTGCGTGTCATAGACGATAAATTGACGGTTCAGTTTTGGAAACTTTTGCACTACAATTCAAGCAATATCGAGAATTTCTATGAAAAAAAGAGATTATCGTAGAAAAACAAACCTCATTGATACATAATTGCGGATAATCATGCTATGCTGAGCTGGACATCTTACCCTCCTTTCTTTAGGATATTGGCGCAAAGGAGGGATTGCGTATGTCAGAATCATCCAAGCTCCGAAAGCATCTTAATGCAGATGCCCTATTCAAAGCCCTTCATGACGATTTTTCGAATGTATCGGATTTTCGTCAAGGCGTTCCTGAGATTTCTATGGCAGACGCTTTGATGTCCGGTTTTGCCATGTTTTCCCTCAAAGATCCGTCATTGCTCGCTTTTGATGAAAGAAGGGAAATCGATCAAAACTTAAGGACTATTTACAATATAGAGAAAGCGCCTTGTGATACGCAGATGCGAAAAATTCTTGACCCGGTTAACCCCGAGCAGCTTAGGCCGGCGTTTAAAGGGCCTATTCGGCAACTGCAGAGAGGCAAAATTCTCGAAGGTATGGTGTTTTTTGAGGGATGTTATCTATTGAGCTTAGATGGAACGGGCTTTTTTTCCTCGAAGAAACTGCACTCTGAAATTTGTTTAAAAAAGGAAAATTCGAAGACAGGTGAAGTTACCTATCACTTACAGATGTTAGGCGCGGCAATAGTTCATCCTGCTTTCAAGGAAGTGATTCCTTTATCGCCGGAATTCATAGTCAAACAGGATGGGCAAAATAAGAATGACTGCGAACGTAATGCCGCCAAGCGGTTTTTTGAAAAGCTAAGGAAAGATCATCCTCATTTGCCCCTTATCGTTACTGAAGATGCCTTGAGCTCAAATGCCCCTCATATCAGGGAGGCACAGAAATATAATCTGCACTATATTCTTGGAGTCAAAGAGGGCGATCATTCATTTTTATTCGAGCAGGTCAAAAAAGCCCGAAGTGTGGGTCAGATCACCGAGTTTGAAATTGTCGATGAAGAGAATCCGGAAATGGTTCATCGTTTTAGTTTTCTAAATCAAGTCCCTCTCAACGAGTCAAACCAGGATTTATTGGTTAATTTTTTAGAATACTGGGAGGTTACTCCAGGTAAGGTACAGCATTTCAGTTGGGTTACCGATTTTACGGTGACAAAAAATAATGCTTATACAATCATGCGCGGTGGGCGTACTCGTTGGAAGATCGAAAATGAAACCTTCAATACGCTTAAGAATCAGGGCTATCATTTTGAACATAACTATGGTCTCGGTGAGAAAAACTTGCGTTTAGTTTTTGCCATGCTCATGATGTTGGCTTTTTTGATAGATCAGACCCAGCAGCTTTCCTGTAAGTTATTCAGAGCCGTATGGACAAAGCTAAAAAGCAAAAGAGCCTTATGGGAGCGAATGAGATCATTGTTTAAAGAGTTTGCGTTTGAATCAATGCAAATGCTTTATCACGCTATTCTCTACGGCGTCAAATTCCAACCCCCGATCATCTTATATGATGACACCTCATAGAGGTATTATCGCCTAAATAGGCACATCAAAAAGCTACCCAAAGGAAATTACACAATGAGAAAGTTAGGCCATTTACTGAACGGGACATTTGCGTTTGAAAACAGATTGTCTTGATTTAAGATATGATTTTTTGTGCATTTTTCCTCTAAACAATACTTTCCAAATATAAAAACCTTCATTACTAATTACAACATGTTGTGATAAAATTCATAATTTATCCACATGTGGTGGCAAATGAACTTATAACGTGATGAGCGGGAATTGCTGAATATCTATGTAGGTAATCTATCGTATGAGGTGGCCGAAGAGAATTTAAAAGAGGCTTTTGAGGTCTTTGGAGAGGTCGATACCGTCAAGGTTATAAAAGACAATTACACTGGCAGATCAAAAGGATTTGGATTTGTGGAGATGCCCGCTAAATCTGAAGCAGAGTCTGCAATCCAAGGCTTGAATGGGAAAGATCTGAAAGGCCGGAGCCTTAATGTCAGTGAAGCCCGCCCTCGCCCTGAAGGCCGTCGAGGTGGCGCAAGACCTGGCGGACCAAGGGGTGGCGGATCAAGGGGTGGCGGAGGAAGAGGGGGCGGAGGACGACGCTTTTAATTAGTGCCCATCCATAAATCGACGATTTACGGGTATCATCGCCGGCACCCCGAAAAGAAAAAGACTTTTCTCAGTAGCTATTCTCGAGAATCGGATGAGTGGAAGCAAATCCGCCGTCAAAGGATGCTTTGAGCGGATAGCGGTCGTAAATGGCTTTCATTCGATCCAGCACCGGTTCAACCAGGGTGGTATCGGCTGGATTACCTTCAAGAATCAGACAGTCCAATATCAGGTTCGAAACTTCTCCGGTAAGGCAAACCTTGTGTCCGTAAAACGTATTACGGTTGTCCTTGCGAATAATATCAGTATGCGGTTCAAAAATAGATACAACTTTTTTTGGGCCGGGACATTCTTACCAATCCTTACAGGTGGTTCGGTCTGTCGAACAACTTGAGCCGTCAATTGAGCATAATTTTCGATATGACAATTCGGTCGCCATATTTCCGCAGGAGGGAAGGGGATATTGGATTTGGTGAAATAAGGGAAGAAGCGAAAAATAACAAACCCCAGATACACATCTTATACGCAAAACAGGCACTTAATGTATCTTTTAAGCGCCTGTTTTAATATATAAATTGTGGTGCCGAAGACCGGATTTGAATATAATATATAGTTAAAACAATTAGTTGTGTGGTTATAGAGGGCTTGCGTTTAATGAATCATAATAAATCATAATAAATCGTAAAGGTCAAATGCACCCTATGTGCACCCCAAAATTAAGGGTTGTGGTATCCACCATGGCCCTTTTTCTTTTTTTGCAATTTTGTAAAAAATAGGATATATGTACAAAAAATGTTACTGCATAATGCTGTGCTTTTGGCAAGATATTCCAAGATATAGTATCTCTCTTTTCTACCGATTCATAGGGCAAATAAATACTATAAAGTGATATATATTTATAAAATTCTAATTTTGTTGACACTATTAAAGTTTTAATATAATTGGTTTTAACGTATCACCTTTTGAACCTATCCTCTGCTTCGACTCTATTTGCATTTTGAAAAATTGATTGTTTAGCTGATCTCATTCTTGATCTGTTTCTTCCTTTATGATGATTTGTTACTTCAACTGTTCAAGTTCTTTCCAGGAGGTTACTATCATGGAGAAACCCCTCAAAATGTGCATGCCCTGTTCCTGACAGTATGATTACAGTACTGTTGGGATATACCATATCAATGACAATACGGGCTGGCATCTGGTACAAAATTCCGGTAACGGGTTTCAGAAGTCTCTTTGTTGTCTGATATCCGGCCCTACTTCAGATTGGGATTCTTCCGGTTTTGGCATAAAATTTCAAATTTTCCATTATTCCAATTTCAAAAAGGGAAATCTTATCAATTAGTGGAGGGCAAAATGAAAAAGGTGAGGTACTTTCTAACCTATTTAGTCATTGTAATTAGCTATTTTACGTTTGTATCCGCTACATGCCTGGCAGCAACTTATTACGTGGACAATAATCATACTTCCGCCAGTGATGCTAATCCGGGGACCCAAGATTTGCCTTGGCTAACGATCAATAATGCCGCCCAAACGATGCTCCCTGGCGATATGACGTATATCAGAGCCGGGACGTACAACGAGCAAGTCCTCACCGTACGTAGTGGCACCTCCATCGAGGGTTATATAACCTTTTCTGCCTATCCGGGGGAGAAGCCTGCTATCGACGGAACCGGCGTCACCACTGGCAACAACGGAATCATAGTCCAACACTCCTACATCAAGCTTAAAGGCCTTGAAGTGCGGAATTGGAACGATAACGGAATATGGGTTGTAAATGCCGGTTATCTTGAAATCTCAGACTGCGAGGTTCACCATGTCACCTATGGAATCGGGTGCGCGGATGGGACTCATGATTTCGTCCTGAACCGAGTGGAGATGCATCACTTCGACCTCTACGGCTTCGACGCATCGCCTGCAGGTGGGGCAGACTGCTATAATGGTACGTTCAACGACTGTGCTGCCCATACTGGCCGAGATCAAACTCAGAACGTGGACGGTTTTGCTCTGGGTCACGGTACCCAGAACAATTTTGTCTTAAATCGCTGCGAAGTCTATGATGTATTCGATGGGTTTGACATCAGCTCTGCAAACACGACGCTCAACCGATGCTCTGCTCGTGACTGCCATAACTCAGGTTTCAAAATCTGGCAAGACAATGTGAGACTGGTCAACTGTATTGGCTACAACGCCTCCGTCGCCAATGTAGAACTGGACTGGGATGGGGAATCGGGTAAGACGACGCTGCAAAATTGCACCTTCATCAATGCTGGCAGCTTTAATGTTTGGGTGGAAAACTCAGCTGACTCCCTGTATATGGTTAACTGTATTCTTGCCGGTGGCGACGCTATCGGATTGGCTTTCGAACAAATGGGAACATCCAAATATCAAGGGGACTACAACCTGTTTCACATAGCCGCTGGCGCGCGGATGATTGCCGTGGGATATGAGGATGAGTTTTCCCTAAGTGATGTTGAATCCGGCTCATGGATGGCATACAGTGGTCAAGATTCTCACTCTGTGGTTGTTCACGAAATATCGGAGATTTTCGTAGACCCTGCCAACTTTGACTTTCACCTCCTGAGTACCAGCTCTGCCGTTGACACCGGAACCAGTGCTGGAGCGCCTGCTGTTGATTATGATGGTGATTCTCGGCCGCAGGGTGCAGGCTATGATATGGGGGCTGACGAATATGTTACCCAAGAAACGCTTTCATTTCTAATCTACTTCCCCCATATTGCCAGTAACAGCACATGGGAAACCGAAATCTGTGTTATCAATACCAGTGCTGTACAGAGTCTGAGTGGTAATTTGAGAGCCTATAATGATTTAGGCCAGGAGGTTTCTTCAACACCGGTTATTTTAGCCGCCAATGCAAGAAGACAGATTGTTATTGGCGATGAGCTTCCCAATCCGAGTGGTATTGAATATATTATTTTTGAGTCAGATTCAGAAAATGTCTGTGGATATACAAAGTTTTATATTGAAGGAAAATATCGGGTAGCTGTTCCAGCCGTTTCAGATGTCAACGCTGGTGACATCTACATTTCCCACATCGCATCCAATACAAATTGGTGGACCGGAATCAGTCTTCTCAACACCACTTCATCATCTAAAGAATTAACCGTTGAATTTGATAACGGGACGACAAAACCAATAACTGTCGCGGCTAAAGAACATCAGGCGTTCACTATCAATAGTTTATTTGGTGGTGAACTGCAGCCAAATATTAACTCTGCGGTAATTAAAAATGGAAGCGGCATTGTGGGCCTTGAATTATTTGGCAGTTCCGACAGCAGCGGAGATAATTATCTGAGCGGTATCCTTTTAAAGGATGAAACTACAACCCATATCTATTACCCACATATTGCAAGCGATTCAACCTGGTGGACAGGCATTGTTGCATATAATCCTTCTGCAACATCCTGTACGCTCACGATTACCCCTTTCAGCGAAGACGGCACATCATTAACACCTCAAACCATTCCCCTTGCCGGGCAAGAAAAATATATTGGTGTGGTTCGTGACTTAAATTTCCCCGAGGGAACCGCTTGGTTCAGAATCATCGCCTCAAGCCCGATTACAGGGTTTGAACTGTTCGGCACCAACGACGGAAACCAATTAGGGGGGTATACGGGTGTGGGCATTAGCGGCTATCATGGCGTCTTTGCCAAAACTGAAAAAAATGGCTGGACAGGAATCGCCTTTGTTAATATCGAGAACGCTCAGGCTACGGTTACAATGACGGCTTACAACGACAGTGGCAATGTAATCGGAACTGAATCTCTCAATATCGCTGCTTATGAGAAAGTAGTGAATGTGGCGCCAAATCTGTTTTCTCAGGATATGAGCAATGCCACCTACATTGGTTACTCATCGGGTAGAGAAGTGGTCGGTTTTCAGCTTAATGGTTCGTCTGATAATATGATGTTGGATGCGCTGCCTGGAATGTAATGAGTAAACCTGTTCGTAAAAGGCAGGGTCTTTGATATAGGCTCCGCCTTTTCATTTTTATGTCCGCTTGTTACGATTTCAGTAATCAACAAATGCGCATATTGTTGCCTTCGGCCTTGAAAAATTAAAGCCATAAAATCTTTAAGATTACGCTTTGGAATCATCAATCCAAGACCTGTACTATCTGCAATCTATATGAAAATTGAAAGAGGCCTTCAGGATTTGTGATATCGAGTATTTTCGTTCATTCTCCGCAAATTGAACATACACTTGGAAAATTACCAACAAGCGTTGACATACTTTGTGGCCATAAGTAAAATATATACAATATACGGGGGATAGGCAACCGGAGCCGAAAAGACCGGTTTTCCTGGCCGGTCTTCCCCCTGATCTTCAACCAGGACCTACCGCTACAGGAGGCGCCGTATGTTACAACAACCTCATAAAAACAATCCCGATGATTTTCCAGAATTTAACCTCAATCAGTTGGAGCGTTATGCCAAGAGATGGGCTGAAAAATATTCAGTAATCCAAATCCAAAAAATAACTTTGCACAGTCTCGACTCTGAATATCAAGAAAAGTTGCTTGTTCGGTATTCCTTGGAATGTCCTATTACGCAATATGCTTTGGTTTTTGAGTATTCAGGTGTTCAAGACCCGGACGCCGTAGATATAGGCTGTCAAGAATTTGGTTTGGAACCACTTGAAAGTTACCCTATTGATGGCGAAGATCCTTTCATTACCGCTTTAAAGGAAATTAAACATGCCGATCAATATGCAGATCAAGGGCATCACCGGCTTTTTGACTCGCGTTTTTATAAGACTGTTTACAGGAAAACGCCGAGTATCGATTATTTCCGAAACTGGATGTATTGCCTAAAACAGAGTGAGTCTGAAGACCAGTTGCCTGAAGGCGTATTGACAGGTGGGTCATATTGGATTATCTACCAAAAAAAAATTGATCAGATCCAACCAAAAAGAAAACTTCGCCCAGATCAAGAAGACAAACTCAATGTCCAAAAAATTGCAAAAGAGGTATGGAAACAGTTTCCTTTAGATATCAAGTATATGAAAATGCATCCCGATATAAAAAATAGTTGGTAGAAGATATAAACCTAAATGTGTTCATGGATGGATTTCTGAAGCGGCTAAAGAAGCAAATCCTAAAGCAAATCTAAAGGGGATAAGAAGCAAGGATTACACAAAAGAACAGTTGGCCTTCTGTAAAAAATTAAATATAGAGGTACCTAAAAACTAAAAACCTTATCAAAAAACCTTTTCTTTTAGTTTAAACTCCCGTCTTTATCTTTTGTGGGAGTTTATTTTTTTACTCATCATAAACCCCCCTCAATCAAGACTTTACGCTTGTTTTAAAACTCCCGTCTACACTTAAGAAAACTGTCTTCTCTAATCCAATGGAATTTACATAGCAATATTAAAGGGTTAAATTGAGAGCACTCAAAAAACAATTCAACAATTCGGGGGAAAACAAAAAATGAAAGAAAATTTGAAACCACCTATAAACGAATATGAAGCCGCGCAATTGGTAGGGGTTGCGGTGCAGACGCTTAGAAATTGGCGATGTCAACACAGGGGGCCTGCATACTTGAAACTATCGAGAGCGGTCAGATATCGGATCAACGATCTTGAAAATTTTATGGATTCTAAGCGTATTGATCCAGAGAAGTAGGGCAAAAGGGATCGGGATGAAAGCAAAAACAATATTTGATGAATACCTAAAGGATCTAGAGTTAAGCGCAATTAATGAAGAAACCGCCAAAAATGTCGGGCTTTACAGTATGCAGACACAGGATCTCGTTTGTAAATTTGGTTTTTCCCTCCCCGTTGAAACTACCGGACTTATTTTTCCGTATGGCAATGGTTTTTTCCGGGTAAAGTTTTTTCCGGCGGTCAAGACGAATGATGGCTCAATGAAATATGGGCAACCGAAAGGCTCAAAATCCCATTTATACATACTGCCTGCTGTTCAAGAAATTCTTGGTGATCCCTCAATAAAACTTGGGTTCACAGAGGGTGAGAAAAAATGTCTGAAGGCATTACAGGAAGGATTGCATTATATCGGCCTCGGTGGGTTGTGGTCCTGGATACAAGACGGAAAGCCGATTAAGGATCTGGATATGATTAATCTGTTTGGTCGTCCAGTTGATTTCACTCCTGATTCGGACGTATGGAGCAAACCTGATCTTTTGCAAGCTGTGTATGCTCTTTGTTATGAATTAGAACTCAGAGGCGCAGAGGTTACAATCATCTGTTTACCTAATATGAATGGTACGGATAAAACCGGTCTTGATGACTTCCTGCTTAAGTATAGTGTCGAAGATTTCCAAAAGTGTGAACGCATAACACTGTCCCATAAAGGTTTTAAGAAAGTTAAGAAGTGGCACCAAAAGTGGCTTTCCAAAAAAGACAAAGCAGAATCAGATGAAAAAGAGAAGAAGGAGCAGAACTATACAGCCGTTCATGAAAAACTGGTCGATCTTGCAATTAACAAAGATGGTCTAATTTGCTTCCTGATTCTGGATAATAACGAGCTATTCCAGGACACAAAACTCCCTCGGCCAGACGGACAAGACCATTTATTTCCGCCTCCACGTGAAGCGCTTAAATGGAATTTGCCAAGGCTTGAAAAGGTTCCCGAATATTTTAAAACCGATAATGATCGGCGTTTATATGATGACCTTGTTACCTACCTCAAACAAATATCGGAACTTCCCTCTGATGATTATTATCATTTGTTAGCCTGCTGGTCTTTTCACTCATATATCTTCGAAAAGGCGGGATATTCGCCTTATCTTTGGTTTTATGCAATCCCAGAGCGAGGCAAAAGCCGGACTGGTCACGGATTAATGAATATTGCATATCGAGGCTTGACGGTCGAATCATTACGAGATCCCTATATCATCCGGGTTGCGCAAAACCTAAAATCGGCCATGTTTTTCGACGTTATGGATTTGTGGAAGAAGGCCGAACGTACAGGAACCGAGGATATTCTGTTACAAAGATTCGAACAAGGCGCTGTTGTTCCGCGGGTGCTTCATCCCGACCTTGGACCGCATAAAGACACAGTGTATTTTGACATTTATGGACCGACAGTTATCGCCACAAATGAAAAAGTCTCTGAAATTCTTGCTACCAGAGCGATTCAAATCATCATGCCGGAATCCAACCGGCAATTTGAAGATGATGTCAAGCCGGAAGATGCTCTCCCGCTCCGTGAAAGGCTTGTGGCGTGGCGTGCCAGGCACATGAACTGAACTCCCGGAAGCAAAAAAGCCGTGTCGTGGTCGCCTGGGTGACATCCTCCGCCCTTTACGGCAGATCATTTTAATGGTGGCACCGAATGAGGAGAAGCGTTTTTTAAGTCTGTGTTCCGAAATTGAAAATCAGCGTTATGAAACCTTATCAGATACTCTGGAGGCTACTATTCTACAAGTTATTACAGACCTGCAGTATGAGATTGAAAATTGCAGACTTCCCTCCAAAACGATCACCGAAAAGATAAACGAGGATATCCCGGAGAAGTTTCACCGGGCACAACGGACTGTCACCCAGGCATGTAAGCGTATGGGGTTTAAAACTCTACGCTCACATGGCCAGACATATCTTGAAATTGATCCAAAGCTATTTTTGCAATTATCCGCACGCTACATCAAAAAAAGTGCACCTTCTGCACCTTCTGCACAAACTTCTGAAATCAATAAAGATTCTGGGTACGCTTGTGGGTTCACTTCGGGCACAAATAAATTCCCAAGTGCACCCGGCGGTGCAGAAGGTGCAGAAGGTGAAAAAACAAAAAAAGAAGTGCACCCGATAAGTAATTGTAATGATTGTAAACGTGCACAGGGTGCAGAAGGTGCACTAAATCAGAAGGTGTATGCGGGAAAGTGCGAAAATGGCAAATTGTATAACGATCAGGGCCAAATTTTTAATGATCAAAGAGGAATGTGGATAGATCCCACATAGGTACAGATAGGGCATAGGCTTACGGGTAGATTTTCATGTCATAAAATTTTAATATTTATAACATACTGTAATTACAATAATAATTATTGTATACCTTAAATTAATGAAAAATATGAGTCTATTAAAATTACATTTTTTCACTTTACCCGTACATACACTTAAAATAAGTACACCAAGTGCACCAACTGCACAACTATTTAAAATTAAAGAATATTTCGGGTGCACTTGCGGGTGCAGTAAAAGTTTCAGCACATTAAGTGCACCCGATTTTAGGAGTTAATTAAAAATTGTGGCGTGCCTCTGGACCGAGCCCCAGAGACGGGAAATTTTTTAGGTGGCGGGGCCTGAATTTTTGAAAGGAGAACGTAACACCCATGATTGATTATGACCTGACCGGAAAATTTAGCGATTTCATAGCTGATATGAACGATTTCTATAGTGAATTTAACAAAGAAAATCCTGCTAAAATTGTGGAATATGAAGACAGGGTCAACATGAGTATTGCATTTTTCTTAAGCCGGCTTTCAGATTCACTAAAGAATATTGAAAACGCAATTTGTAAAGGTGAGGACGAATAAATTTTAGCGCCGACGTTGGACAAAGATTTTTGTATGAATCCTTATGTACTTAGGAAATGGGGGGGCTTCCGTCAGAAGCGGTAAGGGGTGCTGCCCCCCCCCTTAAACTGGATAAAGCGGAGATTATAAGTTTTGCAGATCCCGGATAACATTGCAGAGAAAACCATAACCTTAAAGGATCGGTTTTTTGATCTTCGCGGGTTGTCTGCTTATTCTGCTGTTAGTGTGGGATCGTTGCGGGACTATGTCAAAACAGGGATGCCTCATTTCAAATTGAAAGGCAAGATTTTAGTTAAGAGATCCGAGTTTGACGCATGGCTTGAACGGTACCGAGTCAACCGAAGCCAGGATCTTGACAACATTGTGGATGTGGTTATGGACAGCCTGAAAGGGTGAAATCAAAGAGATCCTTTGATTGTAATGATCATAAATGATTAATTATATTATATATTCAAGCGGATAGATTCCGCAGGGTGTATATGGGGTTTAAAATAGGAAACAGTTTCCGTAAAAGTTTCCAAAGGTTTCCAATAGAAAATGGCACAAAAAACAATAGACCGTATCAAGGTTAAAGGGCTGTTTGATGAAGGAAAAAAGGTTGTCGAGATTGCTTCTGAGCTGGGTTGCGGGAAAGGAACAATTTCGAAAATATTGAAAGAAATGGATCTTGAAGTTGTGAAAGCAGCGGTTTCCGCAGCGCCTCGTTATGAAAAGCGTAAGGATGCAGCAACGGAGCATCTTTTATATTTAGCGGATAAGGCCAAGTCTGAGCTTGACTGGATAGAGAGTACCGTTCCGCCTAAAAATGATTCAGAGTATAGGCAATGGCAGGACCAGAAACTTAAGTTTGCCGCTGAGATGCGCAAATTAATAAGTGCCATGGCGGACATCGGTTATAAGTTGTTTCAGATAAGCGAAATGACCGCAATTTTAAAAATCATTGATGGGGAGATAGGTAATGAATCGCCGGAATGTCAACGCAGGATTCGGGAAAGGCTTCAGCGCCGAAGGAATATTCGATTTCCTGCTGACTTCGATTGATCAGCGAACAGGAAATGGTAAAGATACTATTCCTTTTCATGAATGGGTAAAAGATATCACCCTGGACGGTAAACCCTTTACCTATGACCGGCATGAGTATTTATTTGAACCCTATCAAGACAACCATCCGCACCAGGTTGAAATGAAAGCTACTCAGATGGGGCTTACCTCAAAAGCAATGCTTCGAGTCGCTTATGGCGCCAGGTACGGCGGTTATCGAGGTATTTTATATCTATTCCCGAGCAAATCCGATGTGACAGACTTTTCAAAAGGCCGGATTGACCCCTTAATTGATGAGAACCCGGACACTATCGGCAAATGGCTGAAGGATACCGATGCATCTAACATAAAACGGATCTGGAACGCTTTTCTCTATTTAAGAGGCATGAAATCACGGGTGGGCCTTAAAAGTATTCCTGTGGATTTTATTATCATGGATGAATTGGATGAGGCGCCGCAAAATGCCGTTGATATGGCTGTGGAGCGCATGGCTCACAGTGAGTTTAAGGAAATCCTAAAGCTGTCTAATCCAACATTGCCCGATTACGGCATTGATGCTGCTTTCCAGGAGACAGATCAAAGGTACTGGCTTTTAAAATGTGAGAAATGCAACGAATATACATGCCTTGAAGATACTTTCCCGGATTGTCTTAAGATCGTTAATGGTCAGGTCATTCGGGCCTGTCAGAAATGCCATTCGGAGCTTAATCCTTCAATTGGCCAATGGGTGCCAAGAAACCATCGATAACAGAAAAACGAGGTTATCACTACTCGCAATTATTCAGCCATTATGTTGAGCCCGGAGATATCCTGCACCAGTTCAGAACGACCGACAATCTTACAGACTTTTATAATTTGAAAATTGGAAATGCTTATGTAGAAGCTGAAAACCGTTTGAGTGTTCAGGAAGTCTTATCTCTATGCGCCGATCATGGCATTGAAAGTCAGGACTTAGGCCCCTGCTATATGGGTGTTGACCAGGGAAAAGATCTTCATGTTGTGATTGGGAAAAAACACGGCCAGAAAGCCGGTAAAATCGTTCACATAGGCGTCTATAGGGATTGAGAGTTAGACCGTTTGATGCGAAATTTCAGCGTTTCACGCTGCGTGGTGGACGCTTTACCGGAAACCCGGAATGCCAGGGCATTTGCTGAGAGACACAGAGGCAAAGTTTATCTGAATTATTATAACATTCATCAAAAGGGATCGTATGCCTGGAATGAGAAAGAATTGATTGTTTCATGCAACCGCACGGAAAGCCTGGACGCAAGCCACAAAGAGATAATGGATCAATCAATTATCCTGCCAAGAGAATGTGAAATTACCCGTGAATTTGCAAAGCATATGCACAACGTAGCAAAAAAGCTTGAAGAAGACGAGAAGACCGGTTCAAAACGTTATGTTTATGTAAAACTCGGTGCGGATCATTTTCGGCATGCATTCAACTATGAGGCAATGGCCAGACAGAACGCTCCAAATCTTTTGTTTCCAGAATACGCGTCATAAGGAGATAATGCTGTGAAAATCAGTCATGTAGAAAAGTCAATAAATGGATACCTCGCACACCAAGAAAGTGAAATAGAGGACAAAGAACCTATTGTTTGCCAGGAAATCCGGGGGGGTGTAATTGTCCCTGATGTTCTGAAAGGACGGCCTGGGTATTATCTTTTATTGGGGCGAACACGTGAAGAAAGCCTTGTTTTCTTGAAAGAAGAAGCGGAGCATTCGCGGGAGGCACTAATTGAAAAAATAAAAAACGATGAAAGCAGGTTCCTCTATCATACAATTTATACCGGGGAACCGATAAGATCAGCACCCGGCGATCTGAGAGACAGTTTTTTTATGGATCTTCGTAAGGCTTTTAGGGAAAAAATCGCATGGGTCAAGCTTTATCCCGCATTTTATCAAAATGATATCATGCATGGTCTAAATCTATTTAGCCAGTGGCGCAATGAGGGGGCTTTAGCGATTCCGCGTGATAGTCTCCTTGCAAAACAAATTGGACAAATCGAACCGGGTGTTCCTCCCGATGAATTATACGCCTTTCACGCTTTGAGTTATATTCTTGGTGGATTTAAACTTCAGGAAATCCCTGTTGAAGAAATTGCAACAGCGAGGAGGAAGACGTTAAGAAAGGATTCGCTTAAAGGTCTTACCGGAGCTGACCGGGCCGCATGGGAAGAGCGCGACCATATCTTTAGACGAATTAAGGAAGAAAACGAATATGTTAACAATTTCCAATGAATGAAATCACGGAAAAGAATATTAGATATGGGCTGACATTTAGAGAATCAAAGCCGCACGTTTTCATGACGGACTTTAGCGCGACGGCATGGCGGCAACCGGGTTAATATTTCAAATGAGGGGACTGAGGGCTAAAATACATCACCATAGATTGACACAGAAAAGACTTAGAACAGTTCACAGAAGATTGCAGAAGCTCACAGAAGGGATTTAAATTTAAAACCAGGTGTCCGTGTATCTTTGCCTATGTTTTCTTGAAAAGGGTTATTTTTTAGGTTGTTTTCAGGTAAGCTTTTTATGATCTTTGGAATCTCAATATGAGGTGCAATAGCTCACAGCCCGAAGTGTGAGCAAGTATGGTGTGTTAACCCCAAGGAAGGGTTACGTTACGCCATCCTGTTACGGCGGGTAGGACGCCTAACCGAAAAATGGCATTTCTTGATATCTAAAAACACAACATTGCGGTTTTTAGCCAGGGAAAAGATATATTGCAGCGAGCTGAAATCAGGGTTTCTTACAGCTCGGTTGGAGGTATCTCACGGATTCAAATAAGTCAAACTCGTGTGTTCTCAATTGGTGATCCGCACTTTGCCCTTTTTTCAGATATGTCTATGGGGCACAAGATATTTTTGAATGGTCAGATTTCTGCTCTATTGCAGCTATACACAGATCGATAAATGCTTCATTCTGTCAGATTTTATGCACGCTCTGAACGAACGTTCCCCTAACCCAAATACTCCAAAGCCTAAAAGCCCAGAACATAAAAGGAGCATGGTAGGTGTTATGCCTCTTATACTAAAAAGCAGATAAAGTATGCGACTAGTGAGAGCAGAATAGACAAGTCTGATCATTCACCAGAAAGACCAGTGATGGGTTGAGACAACATAAATGCCCAGCAAGAAGTTTGTTATTGCATGGGAAAGGATGGGATCGAATAGATTTTTACTTCGATAGAGAAGTCCTGAATAGACCATTCCTGCTAAAATTCCTACAAGCCAGCGGTGATGTTCAAATCCAAAAAGAACAGAAATAAAGATGAAAGAGAACCATGAAAACTGCCCAAGTGGCAAGGATTTAAAGTCAGTTTTTATGACAAATCTTAGGGCAAATGATCTCCAGAATAACTCTTCCATTAAAGGAACAACCAAAGTGGCACCGATCAACCTGAATGAAATAAAAAAATATACATCATAGCCGCTTGCTTGTTCATAAGGATTAAACTCTGAATGTCCGATCTGAGGATACAACCCTTCAGGGAGCACCCATACAAAAAAGACAAAAACTCCGGATATAACGGTCAGCCAGCTAAATGAGAATTTTATTTCTTGTTTGTAGGTATTCCAAAAGTAAATAAGGGCGGCAGCAGTCAAAATGGTTTTTATTGGATATATAATGCGTTGGGAAATATTAAAGAGTAGCTCCACATAGATGCAGATTGCAAAAAGGGCAAAGGGAGCAACATAAGGGATATAAGGTCTTTTCTGGTATAAAATGGCTCTGTTTATCAGCATAGAACTTAAAAAACAATTATAGCACTATCTACAATTTATTCTCAGGCACCTTCCGCAATATTTTCTCGGATTCTAATACTAGCTTCTCAACTTTTTCCAGTATGATTTCTAATCGAAGTTTTTCACTGTCTTCAAAATCATCCCATTTTTTGAAGATTTGCCCTTTCTGAAAAACGATATCCCAAATATTTTAAGCCCCTGATACTTCCATAAAAATAGCAGAAATCACAGGTTCAGGACATAGAAAAAGCAGAGCCAAATGACCCTGCCTGTTGAAATGTTTTTATGATTTTGATGTTCTTGGTTTTAGTCTTATATCGTTTCCGCTTCTTCTATCTTTACCAGACCTTTGTTCAGGAATATGTTGAGTATATGAGAATTGACGCCTTTCAACGCCTGAACGTCTTCCCCCTTTATCGGGCAACATGTAGCTCAAGCCCAACTATTTCTTAAACCTTTTTCGTCCAATAACAGCAAGACCAAATAAACCAGAACCTAATAGGAATATGGTGGCTGGTTCGGGTGCGTGAGTTCCATGTCCACCACCACCGAATGGCGGTCCACCACCTCCGATAAAGTTTGGCGGTCCACCACCGAATGGCGGTCCACCACCTCCGATAAAGTTTGGCGGTCCACCACCGAATGGCGGTCCACCACCTCCGATAAAGTTTGGCGGTCCACCACCGAATGGCGGTCCACCACCAGTAAAACCGCCTCCGTGTCCATTTGCTTCAAAACTATACTCACTGTAATTCAAATCTGTAAAATCAATTGTTCCTGCGGATACGTCTACAACAAAAAACAACAATATCACACAAAAGAATCCTAATAATTTCTTCATTGAATTTGCTCCTTCTAAACTAAAAAAAATCCAAACGACCTTTCATTTTGATGAAAACCGGCCTGTTAAACCTGGACCCGTAACTTTGCGCCACCCGATTTCTCGGGGTTTGGCTTTTTTTGGGACAGATAAACACAAAATTAAATTAATATACCTTATATGCAAAAATCATGCAAATTTAGATGGGTTTGGAGTTATATAGTGTTCTCAAATGGTTATGCAAATTAGGTGAAAAATAGGTCTGAAAATTAAAAGGAAAAACTATGTAATTGTGGGGTAGATTACACAAAAACTATTACAATTTTTTAATTTTTATTAAGAATAAGATAAGAAGAACTATATGAAGAGAATTAAATTCTCACAACATAATTAAACTAACAACATAACTTGCCAAAAGCACAGGTCAAAGCAACTCGACTTAAATTGCATATATCGTATTTTTTACAAAAATGCAAAAAAATCAGCCAAAAGACGCACGGATTTCGATATCACAAACTCTGAACCCATTTATAGGCAGAAAGATTGAGATTACCACAAGCTGAGCTTGATTACAGATATCCAAAATATCACAACTTTTCAAGCCGGTCTTTTGTTACTACGTCTAGTTGAAGTAACCATACGGCTGCCAGGGTTAGTCCAATACCCGGTAACAATGACCATTCGGGGGACGAAAGTCCCAATCCCCATTCCAGACCCGCCACAGCCGAAGGCGTCAGAAAAGTGTAGGCCACAACGCGGTTGGGACCCAATCGGGGTGCAGTATATTGTAAAATCCAGAAAGTGCCGGCCGTTGAAGGACCTGCCAAATAGAAAATCCCAAGCCACACACGGATACTGGGAAAAATCAGGGCCTCGGTCCGCACTAATACGGTGACTAACAACGCCACTGTGGCTATCAGCAGGCTGTAAAAGGTGAAGTAGATCTTGGATTCATTTCGCTGAAGCCTTTTCATAGATTGCATATAGACCGCCAGACAGCCAGTCCCTATAAAAAAAATTATATCTCCCTGAGAAAACTGCAAACCTATCATTTGATGCCAATCGCCACGAAAGATCACCCAAATCGTAGCCACCATAGATAGTGCCAGGATTCCCATTTGACGAACGTGTAACGCTTCACCTAACAGACGCCCCAGCAACATTGTCAATAGTGGCAAGATTGTGTAAATGGTGCTGGTGTTCAGAGGGGTGGTGTCTTTTAATGCCTGGAACATCAATATGAAAAACAAACCATAGCTGCCGCCGACAATGCTGTATCGCCCCAAATCCCGCCAGCCAGGCAATTGGAAACCATTTACAAAGGGAAGCATCAGTGCAAAAATTGTCGTCGCGGTAAGGAACCGCCAGAAGGTCAATACAGTTGAATCAATGCCGATAGTAATGGATGCTGATACAAGAAATGAGCCAGCGATAATTAGTGAGAAGACAATCATCCAAATATGACTCTGCATAGTTGATGAGGAAACTGAGGGAATTGCCCTTGATTTGTTTATTTCATACGTCGTTTTTTTCGGTTCAAACACTGAGGTCCCTTCTAACGCACACTGGTATATGTGGCTATCCTACAAAACGCATCCAACCTAATCTGCATTTATATTGAGAATATTGCCATTTGTTTAGAAGGTGTCAAGTTGTGATATATTGAGAGTGTCCCGTAAAAACCAGGCTTTTCAAAACCTGATATTTCTTGCTAGTATTCAAAATTCTATCTTCTTACAGATATCATGCAATTCTTTTGTAAGAATTAAATATTGATATTCAGGTCATGGCAATCTTTCGGTTAAAGCTTATTTTTTGGCCTTCTTTTCCAAAGCCGTTATTCTGGACTCTAATTTGATAATCCTGTTTTCAATATCTGGTGGATGCTTTAATCGTTTGAGATAAGGTTTGCCCTCGCCTGACAGAAGCCAGTTAATATTTACCTTAAATGTTTTGTGGATTTTCTGAAGTCTTTCAAAATTTGGTAAGAGTTTATTGGTTTCCCATCGCCGAAGTGTATTTCTGTTAATGCCTAATGCTCTGGCAAATTCGACTTTTGAAAGTGAGCCACGTACGAATTTTATCCGGTCCCCAAGGGTGATTTCTTCAGGTTCTGTCATATAAAGGGGGCCCTTATCTCTTGCCCTTTTTCCCGTACTTTTTGAGAAGGTCTTGAATTGCTTCTAAAAAAAGGTCGGTAAGTGATCTATCTTGTTCAACGGCAAGAAATTTTATTTTCTTTATAATGGCCGGGTCAATGCGAAATGTAACCTGTTTTTTGTTCATGTAGCTTTAATAAAATACATAAAGATATATTGCAATAAAAAAGCTTGACTTTTGCTATAATGATATATATATGTATATGTAGTATTATATAGCCAAAACCACAGTAAAATGAAAACTAAATTAAACATAGCGCTTGAAGGAACCTGTAACGGTGACGTTATAGGCGGCTTATTACTGTGGGCCGGGGAAAACCTTCAAGCGCTTTTGTTTTTTATGGGATCTGAAAGGGGGATAAAATGCAGATGGAACTTTTTGACGATCAAGAAAAAAGCATCTTAGCAGCAGCACCCTTTCCACAAGTGAGCGAGGTTCCAGTTTCTTGGGGTGAAATAAATCTTCAGCGAGCAGATAAATATAAAGCGATCGTAAATCCTGAAATTGGAAAAGTGTACTCGATCGTCTCAAAGGACTATAAGCTGATACGGCATGAAGATGCGGTTCAACGGATTGAGAGCACCATCGATGAGAATCTTGAACTTGGCAAATATAAAACCGTCACGGAGTTTTATAACGATGGCGGTAGAATGTGCAGAACTTATCGCTTTTATAAAAAATCTGTTGAAATAAAAAAGGGCGATAAGGTTAACCCTGAACTCCATTTGTTCAACAGCTATGACATCACATGGCCCTTTATCGTACTTATCGGAGCATTTAGATTTGTTTGTGCCAATGGCTTGGTTGTCGGTGAGAAGTACCTTCATTTCAGGAAACGGCATGTTTTCGATTTTGAACAGATGGACATCAAAAAGCAGGTATCCACTGCATTAAATCGGTTCAATTTGCAAACAAATCAATGGAAAAGATGGACTGAGCTTAAGCTGACTGAAAAAAGCTATTCCAATGTTATGAGAACCATGAAATTCGGCAAGAAGGCTAAAAAGGAAATTAAAGAGCGGACGGCCCGTAAAGTAGAAGGTTATACCGATAATGGATTTCCGATTATAAATCTCTGGATATTTTTCAACATCTTAACCTGGTATATCACTCACCATGCTGTTTCTTTGAACCATCGTGTTGAAATGGAGAAGAGGTTGAGAGCAGCTATGAGGCATTTTAAACGGACTAAGCGCTGAGAGGCACTACAATCGACGATCTCGGGGAATGCGCGTTGAATATTAACCAAAGCCCAGGATAGCCTGATCAGCGAAAACCGGAAATCCTATCCGGCTTCCTGGGTTAAATACAATAGGGGAAAGTTGAAGGGGAACTATGGGTGTCAAAGTCAGACAGAAAACTAAAGGTAAGGGGAAGCCATGGTGGGTATTCGTAACCCATAACGGGCAAAGAACATCCAGAAAGGTAGGATCTAAAAAGGCAGCACAAGAAGTGGCCAGTAAGATCGAGGCAAAGCTTCAGCTCGGGGAGTTTGGTTTTGAAGAAAAAAAGCCGGTCCCCATTTTTAAAGAATATTCTGAAAAGTGGCTTGAGGGTTATGTTAAGATTAATCTCAGAGAATCAACTTTTGATGAATACGAGAGTGTTTTGCGTAGTCATGTGTTGCCGGCATTTAAAAAGGAAAAGATTGACTCAATTACCAGGGGAGACATTCGGGATCTTTTGCTGTCAAAATTCAGCGGCGGTCTATCCCAAAAAAGAGTTTTGTTGATCAAGGATGTTATATCCGGGGTGTTGAACTATGCGCTTGATGAGGAAATAATCAAAACAAATCCGACTTCCGGTATTACAAAAAGACTGTTTCCTAAGAACGGTGCCAAAAAGAAGACCGTTTCGGAAAAAGATGTTTTCACAACATAGGAGCTTGATCAGTTTCTTGATACCTGTAAATCAGACTTTCCACAGTATTATTCATTTTTCCTTATGGCGTCACGAACCGGTATGAGGTTAGGGGAGCTTTTGGCTTTAAAGTGGGGAGACGTTGACCTTGAAAACGGGTTCATCTGGATAAGAAGATCCTACAGGCGGGGCCGATTTACCCGGCCAAAGAACGGTAAAAGCCGAAAAGTGGAAATGTCAGATCAGTTTATGGATGTATTAAAATCACAACTGAAAGGCCGATTCAAGGAAGTGTCAGAGCTTGTGCATCAGAATAACGGAAAGATCATGGAGCAAAACTTTATACGGCGTGAATATTTCCGTATTTTAAAAAAGGCAAAAGTTAAGAAAATCAAGTTGCATGGGCTTAGGCATGCCTTTTGTACGCATCTTCTCAGCGCCGGAGTGTCGCCGTATTATGTCAGTCAACAGGCAGGGCATAGTTCCATCAGCATCACTTGTGACGTTTACGGATCATGGATAAGCACCGATGAGAACAGGCATGTCAACCTGTTAGACTCTCAGCACCCAAACGCACCCCATACGCACCCTACAGAAACAGAAAAGCCGCAACCTGTTAAGATTGCAGCCAATTCTTTGTGATGGTGCCGAAGGCCGGACTTGAACCGGCACGGGGTTACCCACTACCCCCTCAAGATAGCGTGTCTACCAAATTCCACCACTTCGGCACATTTGAATATTGTCAACTAAACCCGCCATGTATTTATCCGCTTAAAGCTGTTTGGCAAAATAATGCTATTGAAAGCTTATTGGGCCTGAGCAGGTTTTGCAGGCGGTGTGGTTTCCGGCTCAGATGGAGCGCTTTTTTCAGGCTCCGCCGGTGCAGCCTTCTGCTCTATGGGCGCTTTTGGGTCCGTCATAATTGAATTTTTCATCTTATGACCGGACATATAAGCCAGCCCCAGAGAAGTTATCATAAAAACGACAGCCGCTACGGTTGTCATTTTGCCCAAAAACGTTGAGCTGCCTGTGCTCCCGAAAAGAGTTTGACTTGCGCCTCCTCCAAAGGCAGCGCCCATGTCAGCACCTTTTCCGGTCTGCAAAAGGACGATCAAAATAAGGGCAATACAGACGATTGCATGAATTATTATTAGAAATATTGTCATAATTATTTTTTAAACTGAACGATTTTGCTGAATATCTCAGGATCGAGGCTTGCGCCGCCCACAAGGGCTCCATCAACATCAGGCATTGTCATGAGTTCTGCGATATTGTTCGGTTTAACACTGCCCCCATACAGTATTCTAATAGATTTGGCAAGCATATTCCCGAAATTTTTTTCAAGCACAGAGCGTAAAAACTGATGAACCTCCTGAGCCTGATGGGAAGTCGCGGTTTTGCCGGTTCCGATAGCCCAGACCGGTTCATATGCGATAACCAGCCTTTCCAAATCATCCGAAGAAAATCCCTCTAACCCCTTTTTTACCTGTTTGTCAAGTATGGAAAACGTATCTTTTGATTCCCGTTCTTTTTCGGATTCTCCAACGCACATCACCGGTATTAGATCATTATTAACGGCGGCCTGCATTCTTTTATTGACGGTCTCGTCGGTTTCGTTGAAATATTGGCGACGTTCGGAATGGCCGATAATAACATATTTGCATCCTGCCGATACCAACATGACAGGTGATATTTCGCCGGTAAAGGCTCCTTGGGCTTCCCAAAATAGATTTTGTGCGCCCAGCGAAACACAGCTCCCTCTGACAATGTCAGATACCGGTGCGAGTGCTGTAAACGGTGGCGCAATCATCACGTCGATATCCGTGGTTCCGGCCACGAGTTTTACAAGCCTTGCGGCAGTTTTAACAGCCTCGATACCGGTTTTAAACATTTTCCAGTTTCCGGCGATAAGTGGTGTGCGGTTATTCATCTATTCATCCCCTTTGAGATTGAAAATTGAATATTGAAGATTGACTATTTAAGGGTCGAACGCCGTTATTAATTTTCAATTTTCAATAGAAAATCTTCAATTTGTACCTATAACTGTGAAGCGATCATGGCTGCAAGATCAACCATCCTGTTTGAATATCCGGTTTCATTATCGTACCAGGACAGCACTTTGACCATGTCGCCGACGGTGTAGGTGGTCATCCCATCGACAATAGATGATAATGGTGATCCATTATAATCAGCAGATACCAGTGGAAGATCGCTATATCCAAGAATGCCGGCAAGGGATTTTTCTGAAGCCTCTTTAAGGGCGGCGTTTACATCCGTGACCGTGATACCTGACTTTTCCAAAGTTGCAACAAAATCGACAATAGATACATTGGGTGTGGGGACGCGAATGGCGAGCCCGTTTAACTTTCCGGACAGCTCCGGCAGCACCAAAGCAACGGCCTTGGCTGCACCTGTGGTCGTGGGAATCATTGACATTGCTGCCGCTCTGGCCCTTCTCAGATCTTTGTGAGGAAAATCCAGGAGGCGCTGGTCCCCTGTGTAAGAATGTATGGTTGTCATCAGGCCACTCCTGATTCCGAAGTTTTCAAGGAGTACCTTGGCTATGGGTGCAAGACAGTTGGTGGTACAGGATGCATTTGATATGATGTGGTGATTTCTGGGGTCATACTGGTTTGAGTTGACCCCCATGACGATGGTAACATCGGGTTCTTGGGCAGGCGCGGATATTATGACTTTTCGTGCACCGGCGGAAAGATGTTTTGATGCGCTTTCATGGTCTCTGAAAAGGCCGGTGCATTCTGCAACAATGTCAACGCCCAGGTTTTTCCATTCAAGGCTATCCGGATCTTTAATGGAGGTAACGGTAATGGATTTCCCGCCGACTTCAATGGAACCGTCTTTGCCGGTTACTTCCAAATCAAGCTTGCCGTGAACGGAATCATATTTAAGAAGATGAGCCATTGTGGCTGAATCCATGAGATCATTAATCCCGACGGTTTCCAGTTCAGCATGGTCGATCAAAGCCCTGAAAACCAGGCGTCCTATCCTTCCGAAACCGTTTATACCCACTTTTATGCTCATAATGTCTCCTTTATGTTTATCGTTGTATCCGTTTATTTCCGTTTATTTCCTTTTAAAATCCCGCTTGCCAGCGAAATACTCTTTTTCCCAAAAGCTTCAAGGTGTTGAGCGAGTTCGCTGAGTTCCATATCTTTTTGAATATCCACAGCCTTGATCAAAATAGGGAGATTAACGCCGGATATGACTTCCACTTTTCCTTCTTCAAGGAATGAATAACTTAAATTTGAAGGTGTCCCACCGAACATATCTGTAAGGATAAGCACCCCTTTTTTATTATCCACCTGTTTAATGGCTTCGGCAATTTTCTTGCGCAGTTTGTCAACATTTTCTTTCAAATTTATGGAAACCGGTACCATGGTATCGGGTCGATTTCCTAAAATGAATTCAGCAGCGTCAATGAGTGCATCTCCAAGCTGACTGTGTGTTACAATAACAATGCCTATCATAATGCTCCTTCAAACCTTCTAAAGATTGATGTCACGATGTGTGATTATGATTTGCCTTCCGGGTTTTTTTATATGTTCGAATATTGCTTCGGTAATGCTTACCGAGCGATGACGGCCTCCGGTGCATCCGACTGCGATGGTTAAATAAGATTTACCCTCTTTTTCATACAACGGGATTAAATAGTCAAGCAGGTCCAGATATTTTTTAAAAAACCTGCGGGCCTCATCGTTGTTTAAGACATAATTTTTAATGTCCGCACTTTTTCCGTTTAATGCTTTAAGTTCAGGTACAAAATATGGATTCGCAAGAAACCGAACATCCATAATCAGGCTGGCATCGTGCGGGGTGCCGTATTTAAAACCGAACGACAGAATGTTTATTTTCATGGGCGCAAAACTTTTACTTTGTTGCGCGATATAATTGATTACGGACTTTAAGTTATGGACATTGTAACGGGAAGTATCGATAATTTTATCGGCGGAAATTTTCAGGTCTTTTAACTGCTCCTGTTCAATGCGTATTCCTTCCAGAAGACTTTTGTCCTTAGACAGGGGATGATGTCTCCGTGTCTGGCTGTAACGCTTAAGCAGAGTTTCTTCGTCAGCCTCTAAAAAAAGGATTTTGAATTGATATCCTTTTTTCTTTAAAGAATCAAAAACTAACGAATACATAGAAAGAAAGCTTTTTTCGCGCAAATCCATCACAAATGCCAGCCCCGCAATTTCGAAATCGCTTTCAATCGGCAGTTCTAAAAACTTGGGAAGAAGCGCTACCGGCATGTTGTCGACACAATAGAAACCTGCGTCTTCAAATGCTGATATTGCAGTACTCTTCCCGGAACCCGAATGTCCTGTAATGATGATTATTTTTAACTTTTTCACTTTTTATCAACGTTCGGGTTTATAATTCTTCCTCCTCCTCTTTTTTAATAATGGAATAAATCTCATCTCTGCTAAGAGCATGTAACAGCTTTTGTCTGAAATGGTCATTTTTTAAAATCCTTGAAATTCGAGCAAGCAGCTTTAAATGAAGACCTGTGGAATTTTCAGGGGTTATAAGGAGGAAAAAGATATGGGTTGGAAGCCCGTCCATGGATTCAAAATCGATTCCCTTCCGGCTCAGACCAAAACCGAGTACCAGTGATTCAAGATCTTTTACCTTGCCATGCGGAATTCCGACTCCTTCACCAATGCCGGTACTTCCGAGTTGTTCTCGTTCCATTAGCACTTTTACAAGATACTCATGATTCATGCCGGAAATACGGGCTACAGGGGTTACGAGTTCTTCAAGAACACCTTTTTTATCTATTGATTTCAGATCAGTAAGGATTGCTTCTTTTAGTAAAACATCAAGGATTTTCATTTAATATTCACTATCCAAACGTCTTGTAAATTTTACAACGTCTTAAAATATATTTTTTTAACGGCAACCTATTATTGTCATCAGACCCGTATCCCAACACTTCCCGGCTATATAGCAGGATGGGCCAAACCAACGGACTTGATTATAAATTAGATTCTCGGCTGAATTAAGCCGTAGTCGCCGTCCTTGCGCCGATAAAGTACGTTTACCTGATCCGTCCTGGCATTAGTAAACACCAGAAAATTGTTAGACACAAGGTCCATCTGCAAGATTGCTTCTTCCACATCCATGGGTTTATATTCGATACCACTAACCCTGATCTTTACTGTAGCTTCTTCATCCAAATGTAATGTGTCTTCAGCAATAATATCTTTTGCTCTGGCTTTGGCCACATTTCTGTGTTTTCTGACTTTTTCTTTATTCTTTTTTATCTGTTTTTCTATCTTGTCAAGAACCATGTCAATGGCAGAATACATGTCTTCGGTTACTTCTTTACCGTATATGTTGAGCCTGTCGCCGATTATATTGATTTCAGCCATATGGCGGAACTTTTCAACCGAAAGTACAACGTTTGCTTCCGCCGGGTTATATAGATATTTATCAAAACGATCAAGTTTGTCGCCAACGTACGATTTTAAATTTTCAGAAGGATCAAGATTCTTAAAGGTTACAGATGTCTGCATACTTAAGACCTCCCTAGAATTGTTTGCGTTTGTTCGATGGAAGTACTCTCATTATCTCACGATACTTTGCTACGGTTCTGCGAGCGATACTGATATTTTCCTCCTTTAAAAGTTGTGATATTTTATCATCGCTATACGGTCTTTTTGGATCTTCACTTTCAATGATTTGTCTTATCTTATCCTGGACACTGGCAGAAGCTATGGCTTCGCCATTGAAACGGTGAATAGAACTGTTAAAAAAATATTTCAACTCAAAAATACCCCGAGGTGTATGGGCATATTTATTGGTTGTAACCCTGCTGATTGTCGATTCGTGCATCCCGATATCTTCTGCGACATCTCTTAACACCATGGGTTTCAAGTATGAGATCCCCTTTTCAAAAAAACCCAACTGGAATTTCAATATACTTTCCATTACCCTGTAGATGGTTTTTTGACGTTGATGAATGCTCCGGATCAGCCATGTTGCGGAACGTATCTTTTCCTGTACGTAATCCTTTGCTTCGTTTGAAAACCTTTTGTCGTCCCTAATTGCATTTTTATAAAAATTGTTGACATGCAGTCTCGGCATACCGTCGTCGTTTACCCAGATGATGAACTCATTTTCAACTTTGTATACAAAAACATCGGGATTAATATATTGGGCTTCTTCATCTGAGAACGGCAGTCCCGGCCTTGGCTCCAAGCCTTTGATAATATTGATGGCACTAATAATATCTTCGATATTTGCTTTTAAAGACTTGGCGATGGCCCTGTAATTTTTATTTTCGAGGTGATTGAGATGCTGTTTAATGATTTGGGTCACCAGGGTGGCGTCAAGATCAAAATGTCTTGCCTGAATAAGCAGACATTCACCGAGATCCCTTGCACATACCCCTATTGGATCAAATGTTTGCATCAGCAATAGAATTTCTTCAACCTTTTCAGGATACATCCCGCTCATCCGGACAATGTCTTCAACAGAGGCATCAAGATAACCGTCTCTATTAAGGTTGCCGGCAATAATGCTTCCGATTTTCTCTTCGTCTTCGGTGGGTGATGTCATCAACAACTGCCAAAGCAGATGTTCGCGCAAAGATTCCTTTCGTGCCACAAACGATTCGAAATTCGGCGACTCCTTTTTTTCGGTTTCGGAATGTGTCTTACCCGATGAACTGTATTCATCAATATAATTGCTCCAGTCCATATCATCGCGGATATTTTCTTCTATTGTGACCTCTTTTGCATCGGGCGGGTCAGCAGCCTTTTCCTCAGTCTCCTTAGCAAGCTGCTCTTCAACACTAATCTCCTGGACTTCTTCTTCCAGCGTGGGATTCTCTTCGAGTTCCTGGTTAACCGCGTTTAAAAGCTCAAGCCGCGTTAACTGCAAAAGCTTGATAGCCATTTGCAGCTGGGGGGTCATGATAAGCTGCTGAGTTAATTTTAATTGTTGTCGTAATTCAAGCACCATTTTATAATTTAAACTCGTCTCCTAAATAGATCCGGCGGGCGGTTTCGCTTGAAGCAATCTTTTGCGGTGAGCCGGATTCGATTATTTTACCGTCATTTAATATATATGCTTTATCACAAACTTCAAGTGTTTCTCTTACATTATGATCTGATATGAGAATGCCTATTCCTCTTTTTTTTAGATGCCATATGATCTTTTTTATATCGATTACAGCCAAAGGATCTATACCCGCAAAGGGCTCATCAAGAAGAATAAAGGACGGATTCGTAGCAAGTGAGCGCGCTATTTCAAGGCGCCGCCGTTCCCCGCCGGAGAGCAGGCTTGCCTTTTGCTCTGCGAGATGTTTTATTCCGAGTTCATCAAGAAACATATCTGTCCGCTTTTTTTGCTCCGATTTAGAGATGGGCAGAATTTCAAGAATCGCCATGATATTTTGTTTTACAGTCAGCTTCCTAAATATCGAAGTTTCCTGTGGAAGATAGCCCACACCCCTGCGTGCTCTCAGGTGCATGGGATAGTTCGTGATATCTTCATCATCTAGTAAGACTTGCCCTTTATCCGCCTTGATTATTCCAATTGTCATATAAAAAGTCGTGGTTTTGCCTGCGCCGTTTGGACCGAGAAGACCCACAACGTTGCTGTCCTCGATATTCAGACTTACGGAATTTACAACCGGTCTTCCACTATAACTCTTGACTAGCTTATTTAGAGACAATGTCGCCAATTATTTCAAACCCTTTTCACCTGAATAAAATACAGCTTCAACACGTTTCTCGCCGCCGCTTTCAACATTAATGCGTCCGGTAGCTCTATAAATCGTTATTTTTTCGCCGGAAATAGAATTGTCACCACTGACAATCCTTGAATTGTTGCCCGACAAAACAAGAACCCCAGTTTGTGTATTGTATACGGCCTGCCGGGTTACTGCAACCCTGTTGTCGAAATTTATTTTGACGTTCCCGTCAGCAACTATTTTGGTAATCGATTCCTCTCCAATGGCGGGGGTGTCCTTATGGCCCGCATTTGCTTTAAAAAAAATCTTGAGCCTGTCCGCAGTGATAACGGTGTCCTCCTGGGTTGCCCTTACATTCCCAATAAATTCAGCATAATCACCATCATTGTCAGAGATCAGCTTATCAGCTGTAATATGGATCTTCTGGTCTTTTGCAAGATTATGCGTATCTGTATCACTCGGTTTTTCGTCAGCATACCCTGAAGAGGGTGCAACAGGGCCGGCTACGAGCATAAATGCTGCAGCAAAGAATAGAAAAATTCGGCACAAATTTTTATTAAAGTCTAATGATCTCACGCAGGGTCCCTTGTACGTTTCCTTCAAACATGGTTTTATTTGTATTCAAATTCAAAGACATAGAATTAGCAACAAGATTAAAGGCGGCTCCGGATACTTTAACAGGAACGTTTGAGAAAATTATTCGTTGGTTGTGCCTGTAAAATAAATTTTCGGTTTTTAAACGGTATGTTGAATTTTTTATCACAACATTGCCCAAAATTTCCATGTCGTTTGAATCTATTTTTAAAATTCCTTTATTCGCTGTCAGGTAAACTTGGGTTTTATTTTTAAGATAAAACGTAATGGACAAATTCTGAAAAATTGCCTGGTTTTTTTTAACCATATAATTTACTGAAGCTGCGTCAAGATTCCATTCCTTTATTCCGTTTCTGGTCGCCGTTTGATGAGCTTTGCCTATTGAAATGTTTGCGTTGTTCCGTATGTCTGAAACAATATTCTTCTCTTTTCCTAACATACGTCGATGGCTTATAAAAACAGCCAGGGTAACGCCTAATCCAACGAAAATGACCGAGAGTAGAATCAGTTTTAGTTTTTTGTGGTTATGGTCCTTTACAAACGGCATTATAAAAAACGCTCCAGAATGTTTTCCCAAAGCCCTTGAGCTTTCGATATGGTTTTACAGGCTTCTCTCACAGCCCCGTTTCCGCCTTTTACCAATGTTACCATATCGGCATTTTTAAGTACAGTTTTATGAGCATCGGCTAGAGCAATGGAAAGCCCAACCTTTTTCATCAATGCAACTTGTTCAGCCGATATACCGATCCGGTCTAAAATTAAATCGAGGGTGGCGGCCTTATCACCAAGACCGTCGAAAATATGTTTAATGCCAAGATTCTTACAGCGGTTATAAAGAGCATTCGATGGTCTGCCGGTTGCGATACACAGGTTGATCGCCGCTTTCATAAAGAGTCTTATACCGACTCCATCCTTTACATTAAAGATCTTGGTCTCCACCCCGTTATCATTGTAAATAATGCCATCGTCGGTGAGAACGCCGTCAAGGTCAAGAATCACATTTTTAGCTTATTCAAATAATACCTGGGCCGCGTCGGCAATTTGATTTATCCTGTGAACATCCGAAATAATTTTATCTTGCACATGGTTAAAAGTCAAGAAACGAAAAAAGGAAAAACAGTCCTTGATTACCAATATTTTTGCTGTTAATATCACTAATTTAAAAAACAAGGAAGGCGGATTGTAACCTATTGAAAAATAAGAAGAAAAACATTAAGTCGCGGCTGATCGTTCTGGTTTGCTTTATTGTTATATTACCGGTTGCCTGGATATTGGTGGTAAGGCTCGAAGGAGAAAAACCATCGATTACGGTGGAACTTCCATCCCCATCCATCGGCAAGACCCAGGAGCTTACTCTTTCCGTGTCTGATGCAAAGAGCGGCGTTCGAAGGATATGGATCGGACTGGTTAAAGACGGCAAGGAGGTTGTTTTATTTGAAAAGGATTTGCCGTTTGCAGGCCTTATCCGCGGCGGCATTATACACCGGGAGTCTTTTAAAATCGTGATTGAGCCGGTGAAAATAGGAATAACCGACGGCAAAGCGATTTTGCGTATGGTTGCAAGGGATTATTCATGGCGCAGATGGTTACACGGAAACACAGCCTATTTGGAAAAGGATGTGATAATAGATACAAAGCCTCCTGAGGTGGGTATCCTTAGCAGAGCCCACAATGTAAGCCAGGGGGGAGCAGGTCTTGTTATTTACAGGGTGTCTGAAAAGTGCCCAAAAAGCGGAGTCTTTGTGGGGAAAAACTTTTTCCCGGGATATCCGGGATATTTCAAAGATGATAATATGTCGATAGCCTTTTTTGCTCTTGATTATAAGCAGGGCCCGGGAACCAAAATTTTTGTTAATGCAACCGATTTTGCCGGTAACAGCTCCAGAGCGGGTTTCCCTCATTATATTAAAGGAAAGGTTTTTAAAAAGGATTTACTCGAAATTTCCGACAGGTTTCTTAACTGGAAGATGCCGGAATTTGATGTTGATATTTCTCCCGATTCCAAGACACCTTTGGTCGAGAAATTTCTTAAAGTTAACAACGAAGTTCGTCATGATAACTATAAACAATTATTAAGTATCGTTGAAAATACTGATAAAAAGTTATACTGGAAAGGTACATTCCTAAGGCTCCCAAAGTCAGCCAGAAAAGCCGGTTTTGCCGACCATCGTAGATATAGATATAAAGGTCATATCATTGACCGGCAGATCCATATGGGCGTTGATTTGGCTTCGGTTGCACACTCACCGGTTTCTGCATCCAACACCGGAAAGGTTGCCTTTGCTGAGACCATGGGTATTTACGGAAAAACGGTAATCATTGACCATGGCTTTGGGCTGTTTAGCATGTATTCACATTTAAGCGATTTTAATGTAAAAAAGCAACAGATGGTGTCCAAGGGTAAGATAATAGGCCGTACCGGAACTACGGGACTTGCAGGAGGAGATCATCTGCATTTCGGAATGCTCGTTCATAACACTTTTGTCAATCCGGTTGAATGGTGGGATGGATCCTGGATAAAAAACAATATCTCAGGCAAGATTAATACGGTAAAGTCTAATAATTAGGTTAAAGGCATATGTCAGCAATGAAAAAATATAAAATAAACAAGACATACCAGGAGATAAATAAAAGAATCAGGTCCGGAGAAGTTGTTGTGGTTACCGCCGATGAGATCATCGATATCGTTAGGGATGAAGGACCTGTTGAGGCTGCAAGGCGTGTAGACGTTGTGACTACAGGCACTTTTGCCCCCATGTGTTCATCCGGGGCGTTTATTAATTTCGGACATTCAGTTCCTACAATAAAAGCTGCCAAAGTATGGTTGAACAATGTTTCTGCATATGCGGGAGTGGCCGCGGTGGATTGCTATATCGGGGCCGCAGAGCCGTGTGAGGACGATCCGTTAAACAAGGTCTATCCCGGTGAATTCAAATATGGCGGCGGTCATGTCATTCAGGATCTAGTGGCAGGGAAAAAAGTGCATTTAAAGGCAACAGCTTATGGTACAGACTGTTATCCAGGCCGGATGATCGAAAAGGAAATTTTACTTCGCAAACTTCCCCATGCCACTTTATGTAATCCCAGAAACGGATATCAAAATTATAATTGTGCCATAAATCTTACCCAGAAAACAGTTTATACATACATGGGCACATTGAAACCCAAAGCAGCCAATGCAAATTACTGCTCGAGCGGACAGCTCAGCCCGCTTTTCAATGATCCTTATTATAAGACAATCGGGCTGGGTACCCGTATTTTTCTGGGTGGATCAACAGGATATGTCACCTGGCACGGCACCCAGCACAACCCTTCGGTAAAAAGAACAAAAAAGGGTATTCCCGTGGGTCCGGCAGGCACTTTGTGGGTCATGGGAGATCTTAAAAAGATGAGTCCCAAATGGTTGATGGGAGTCAGTATTCAGGGCTATGGATGTTCTCTTGCCGTGGGCTTGGGTATTCCCATACCCATATTGAACGAAGAGATTGTTCAGTATACGGCGGTTTCAGATGAGGAATTATTTACCCAGATCGTCGATTATGGTCATGATTACCCGAATGGTATTTCAAAGAGTTATGGCCAGGTGAGTTACGCAGAACTAAAAAGCGGTCATATCGGATTCAGGGGCGGGAAAATACCGGCGGTTCCGCTATCGAGTATGGTAAGGGCACGAGAAGTTGCCGAAATGTTGAAAAAGTGGATTTTTGAAGGGAAATTCCTTATCGGGGAACCGCAGTTTACCTTACCCGCTTAGCAATGAATTTCGTATTTTTTGTAAAAAATTACGGTTTCATTTCTTAGACATGATTTGATTGAAGATTTTCAATTGAAAATTGAAGAATTAAGGAATTTTTACGTGACATTTCGAAAAGTTCTGGTGTATTAATTGATGATATTGACCTCCATAATTTGATGAGAAGTTAGTTCTTACAATTTAAAATGAAAACTAATGGCTGATGCAATATTCAATATTTAATTGTAAATATTCAATTTCCTATGTCAAATACCATACGAACGTTTATAGCTATTGAGCTTCCGGAAAAAATAATTTACACTATCGGCAAGGTTCAGGAAAAAATAAAATCTTATGGGCTTAAGATCCGATGGGTCCGTTCGGAAAACATTCATCTTACCTTAAAATTTTTAGGCGACATCAAAAAGGCAGATACGGAAAAAGTCGCAAAGGCTATTTCTGAATCGGTTACAGGCTATCATTCCATATCGCTTTCGGTAAAAGGAATCGGTGTTTTCCCGAGTATAAAACGGCCCCGTGTGTTATGGTTGGGTATTTCAAAACAACTCGATTTGCTAACCGAACTGCAAAAAACGCTGGATAAAACATTAGAGACAATGGGTTTCCCAAAAGAGAAGAGACCGTTTAAAGGTCATCTTACGCTGGGAAGGATAAAGGATAAAATCGATCCAAAAAGATTACATGACGTATTGAAAGAATTTACTAAATTTGAATCCGAACATTTTTTTGCCGACAGGATCATTTTGTTTGAAAGTGAACTGAAACCCAAAGGAGCTGTTTATACGAAACTTTCAGAGGCACATTTGATGGTTTCGACTTTATAAATACAGATAAATTATGTATGGAAAAATTAAATTGACTACCATATATCGGTCGATAAGGAGGAGATCATGAGCATATCTCCGGACAAGGAAAAAGCGGTGGAAACCGCCATGATGCAGATAGAACGACAGTTTGGCAAAGGGTCTATAATGAAACTGGGGGGTAGCCCTATTGTCGATGTGCCGGTGATATCAACCGGCTCCCTTGCTCTTGATAAAGCATTGGGTGTTGGGGGACTCCCGAGAGGAAGGGTTATTGAAATTTTCGGTCCGGAATCTTCAGGGAAAACCACCCTTGCACTGCATGCGGTTTCCGAGGCTCAGAAACAGGGCGGCATTGTGGCATTTGTTGATGCAGAGCATGCTCTGGATATTTCGTATGCAAAAAAGCTCGGTGTTAATTGTGACGAACTTCTGGTGGCTCAGCCGGATACCGGGGAACAGGCTCTGGAAATTACGGATATGCTGGTCAGAAGCGGTGCAATAGATATTGTTGTAATAGACTCGGTTGCCGCACTGGTTCCAAGGGCGGAAATAGAAGGAGAGATGGGAGATTCCCACATGGGACTTCAGGCCAGGCTCATGTCCCAGGCACTGAGAAAGCTAACCGGCACCATCAGCAAAACAATGACGTCGGTTATTTTCATTAACCAGATCCGTATGAAAATCGGCGTGGTATTCGGCAATCCCGAAACCACAACCGGAGGCAATGCGCTGAAGTTCTATTCTTCAGTCCGGCTCGATATCCGGCGGATCGGACAGATCAAGGATGGGCAGGAGGTTGTAGGGAACCGGACCCGAGTGCGCGTTGTTAAAAACAAGATGGCGCCGCCGTTTACTGATGCTGAATTCGATATCATGTACGGTCACGGCATATCACAATTCGGCGATCTTATCGACACAGGCGTGGCCGCCGGAGTTATAGATAAAAGCGGTTCCTGGTATTCATATGATGGGGAGCGAATCGGACAGGGACGCCAAAACGTAAAAAAATTTTTAGATAATAATCCGGATATTTACAATTCAGCATTAATAAGAACCAAAGAAGCTTTGGGCTTTTCAAAAGACAAGAATAAAGAGGCTCGGGATGATTCATCACCGAAAACCCCTCAAGCCTAAAATGGAGTGATTTATGACAGGAAATGAAATTCGCAGGAAATTTCTTGATTATTTTGAAAAACATAATCACCGGATTGTAAGAAGCTCATCTCTTGTTCCTTCCGATGACCCGACTTTGCTATTTGTCAATGCAGGTATGGTCCAATTTAAGCGCGCTTTTCTTGGAGAGGAAAAGAGAGGCTATGAAAGGGCGGTAACCTCCCAAAAATGCGTGCGGGCCGGAGGAAAGCATAACGATCTGGAAAATGTCGGTTATACGGCAAGGCACCATACATTTTTCGAGATGTTGGGTAACTTTTCATTCGGAGATTATTTCAAGGAAAAGGCCATAGATTTCGGCTGGGATCTGTTGACCAATGGTTATGGACTGCCGGAAGACAAGCTATGGGTTTCGATTTATCTTGATGACGATGAAGCCCATAAACTTTGGAACAGAAATATCGGTGTGCCGGAAAACCGGATTTTAAGGTTCGGCGAAGAGGACAACTTCTGGGCCATGGGGGATACGGGTCCGTGCGGTCCCTGCAGTGAAATTCATATGGACCGGGGAGAGGAATTTGGCTGCGGAAAGCCGGATTGCAAGGTGGGATGTGATTGTGATCGTTTCTTGGAGATATGGAATCTGGTTTTCATGCAGTTCGACCGGGATGTTTCCGGCAAGCTGACCCCCCTTCCAAAACCGAGCATTGATACCGGGCTTGGGCTGGAAAGACTGGTTTCCATCATACAGGATGTGCCGACAAATTATGAGATCGATCTGATTCTGCCGGTCATGAACAAGGTGGAGGATCTTTCTGAAAAGCGGATTGGAGAGTCTCGTGAAGCGGATGTGGCTATGAAAGTCATTGCCGATCACAGCAGGGCCGCGGCATTTTTAATTGGTGACGGAGTCCTTCCTTCCAATGAAGGCAGAGGATATGTGCTGCGCCGTATTATGCGAAGAGCGATCCGATACGGGCGTAATATCGGCCTGACACGTCCCTTTCTTCATGAAACTGCCCGTGTCGTTTTTGATATCATGAAACCCGAATATCCCGATCTTTCCGAGGCTGCGGCTTTTATCACCAATGTCATTAAAAACGAAGAAATCCGATTTTCAGAAACACTGGATCATGGGCTTAAAATTTTAAACGACGGTCTTGCCGATCTAAAGGCCAAAGGTCAAACCCGAGTGTCGGGTGATTTAATATTTAAGCTTTATGACACGTTTGGATTTCCGGTTGATATTGTCCAAGATGTGGTTAGAGATGAAGAATTGTCACTGGATATGGAAGGTTTTGAAGAATATATGGAAGCGCAGCGTAAACGGTCGAGATCCGTGGCCACATTTGCTGAAATCAGTGATGCTTATAAAAACCTCTCGGCCGCAGGCGTAATGCCGGAGTTTGTGGGTTACGATAAGATATCCTGTGAGTCAAAGGTGCTGGTACTGGTAGAGGACGGCCGGGAGACTCGGTCGGCGGCTAAAGGTCAAACGGTTGAGGTGGTGGTGGAAGTCACGCCTTTTTATGGTGAAGCCGGTGGGCAGGCCGGGGATACCGGAAAGATTACCGGTAATGATCTTGATATGGAAATTTCAGACACCATCAAGGATCCCACGGGTCTTATTATCCACAAAGGTAAAATCATTTCAGGACGTATTGAAAAAGGGGAAATCGTAACCCTTACCGTTGATAAGTCTCAGCGTGATGCTACAAGATGCAATCACACGGGCACCCATATACTTCATTTTGCCCTGCGAAAAATACTGGGTGATCATGTCAAACAGGCCGGTTCCCTGGTGGCGCCGGACAGACTCCGTTTCGATTTTACCCATTTCTCCCAAACCGATCCGGAAACTTTAGATAAAATTGAAACCCTGGTGAACCAAAAGATACGTCAAAATATACCTGTCCGGATGGTTGAGATGGATGCGGAAGAAGCGTTCAAAACAGATGCCACAGCGCTCTTTGAGGAAAAATACGGTGACCGTGTCAGGGTCATTTCCATGAACGACTTCAGCAAAGAGCTTTGCGGCGGGACACATACGGATATGACCGGTAACATCGGCTTATTTAAAATTACCGGGGAATCGAGTGTGGCTTCAGGGATACGGCGTATTGAGGCGCTGACCGGCGCGGCCGCCGTCGAATATATTCAAAAAGACTCAAAGATTATAAATGACTCCGCCAGGTTGCTTAAAGAAAATCCTGAAGCGGTTCCCGGGAGAATTAAGAAAATATTGTCTGTTCAGAAATCCCTGGAAAAAGAACTGGAACAATTAAAAGCAAATATTGCGATGCGGTCGGCAGACTGGACCGAGAAAGATATTAAATCCATTAACGATATCAAAGTACTGGCTAAAAAGGTCACTGCCGGCACGCCGGCTGAATTGAGAGATTTGGCGGACAGGTTTAAAGAG
This sequence comes from Desulfobacteraceae bacterium Eth-SRB2, assembly GCA_004193595.1. Classification (GTDB taxonomy): domain Bacteria; phylum Desulfobacterota; class Desulfobacteria; order Desulfobacterales; family UBA11574; genus S5133MH16. The sequence continues at coordinate 90,759 of RPGQ01000015.1, read as the reverse complement.
AAGATAAAAACCGGTATCGTTGTTCTCGGTAGCTCTGCCGATTCCAAAGCGCTTTTGATCGTTGTGGTTACCAAAGATTTAACCGACCGATTTCATGCTGGGAAAATTGTTAAGGAGGTCGCATCCGTTGTGGGCGGCGGCGGCGGGGGCAGGCCGGATATGGCACAGGCCGGCGGAACCCAACCGGAAAATCTGGATCGGGCTCTTGAAAAGGTTTATGAGGTGGTGGGAAGTCGTTTATAGGAATGACTTTTCACGGTAATATAAAAAAGCGATGGGTGGTCCCAAAGATATGGCTGCCATAGAAATGTCGGCGGGATACAATGAATATTGTGGATAGGGTTCGAAATCGGGAATACTAATGCGATGATCCGGACACATGATTTCGGATCGTGTTTGCGATTTCACCCAAAACAACGGGCTTCATAAGAAAAGCACGGATTCCATATCCTTTGGCTTTATCTTCATTTATATGTTCACTATACCCGGTACAGAGAATTATAGGTATATCAGACCGTAATTTTAAAAGCTCTTTAGCCAGTTCCATGCCTGTCATATTGGGCATGGTAAAATCGGTAATGACCAGATCGAATCTATCTGGATTTGCACGAAAGGCCTCCAGGGCTTCAATGCTGCTCGTTCTTGCAGTCACTTTATAACCCAGGCGTTCTATCATGGGTTGAATTGCATCGACCATGGCCTTTTCATCGTCTACAAGAAGTATTTTTTCTTTGCCCCTGGGAATTTCAACCGCACTCTCAACTTCCGGTTCCGGCTCATCTTCAATGTAGGGAAAAAGTACATGAAAGATAGTTCCTTTTCCTGGTTCACTAATTACCGAGATACCACCACCATGGCGTTTGACTATGCCGTGGACCACAGAAAGCCCCATCCCTGAACCTTCACCTACTTTTTTAGTGGTAAAATATGGGTCGAATATGCGTTCCAAGATCTTGGGTTCAATAGCATTCCCTGTGTCACTTACGGTCAGTCTTACATATTTCCCAGAGGATAAGTCATAATAATGAATTGCAGAATCTTCATCTAATTCAATATGTTCAAGGCCAACCTCCAAGACCCCCGCTTTTTCTCCCATGGCATGGGCGGCATTGGTGCAAAGATTTATGAGGACCTGATTTATTTGTGTCGGATTTGCTCGGACGGTATCTGACTCGCTTGAAATATTCTGGTGAATTTCGATGGTCGTTGGAATTGAAGATCGCAATAACTTGAGAGATTTTTTGATAATCGGGCTAATTCTAACCGGTTTCATTTCCTGTGGGCTTTGGCGGCTGAAGGCCAGGATTCGCTTGACCATATCTCTGGCGCGCATGCCGGCAGTACGAATCTCTTCCAAATTGTTCCTTGCCGGATTCCATTCCGGAACATCATCCATTGCCAGTTCAGTATTACCCACTATTATTCCCAGCATGTTGTTGAAATCATGGGCAATGCCGCCTGCGAGTGTGCCGATGGATTCCATTTTTTGAACTTGTTGGAGCTGTCTCTCGGTTTGCTTGGCTTGGGTTACATCCCGCAGAAATACGACGATTCCTGCTCTATGGCCCTCATGATCATCATAACAGGCGGAACTAAGGGTTATATCCAAAACCCTGCCGTCTTTAGTCCGTCTCTTGGTTTCAAAACCGGTAACAGATTCTCCTTCAAGAACCTGTTTAATACCGGCAATGGTCTTTTCCATTTCGCTTTCAGGCACAAAAGGAACCTTTTTTCCTTTGATATCTTTCAGGGTGAAACCAAAGATTTGGGTAAAGGCCGGATTGACATAAGTTGTCTCGCCATTAAGGTTATAGATGGCTACGGCGTCAGGGGCCGATTTAAGAAGAGATTCGTATAATTGTTCTCTCTGCAATGATTCCCGATAGAGGGTTCGATAACGAATTTCCGACCTTTGCAGCTCTACCTCCACCTTCTTGAGGTCGGTGATGTCCAATGTAACTCCCCTTACCCCGGATGGTTCACCGTCTTTTATAATGGGGGCGTTGTATATCAAAGCGGGAAACTTCCTGCCGTCTTTTGTTAAACAAGTGTATTCATGATTTTCATACTCTATCCCTCGAAGCGTCTTGCCGAAGTTCGCAATCCCCCTTTCTCTATCTTTGGGAATAATGACGTCTGCTACGGACACTCCTTGTTCAAGGTCTTTGGGTGTATAGCCAAAACCTTCATAACCTGCCCGGTTGGCGTATGTGAAGTTTCCCTCTAAATCCGTTTCCCAGACTGGCTGAGGCAGCAAGTCGGCTATGTCTTTGAATCGTTCTTCGCTCTCCCGCAGCGCGTCCTCTGCCTCTTTGCGATCTGTAACATCAAAAAAGACTCCATTCACATATTCAATTCCACCGTTCTTGTCACAAACTATTTGTCCTCTTTCTTGTATCCAATGGATGCTCTCAACATTGGATTTGATCCTATATTCCCTAATGTATGATTTGTTTGTTTTCAAGGCCTGGATAAAGCTTAGCTTTGTAGAGTCAATATCTTCCTCAACAATAATATCAATCCATTTCATTCTCCCTGAATTAAATTCATCAATATTATAGCCAGTGAATATCTCAATCTTATTATCAAAAAATTCGATGGACCAGTCCTTATATCCTCTGAAAACAGTACTTGGGAGATTTTCTACTAATAATCTGTATAACTGCTCACTTTCCCGCAGATTCTCTTCCGCCGACTTACGGCGAATAATATTACTGCCAAGGACCATAATCACAACAATCAAGAATGCAAAGGTTCCGATTATGCCCCAAACAATATTTTTGTATTGATAATATACAGATTGGGGTTGGTTGAAAAGGATACTTCCTTGGGGTAAAGCAGTCTTTGGAATGTTCCATCTTTGTAATTGCTTATAATTAAACATATATGTATTCGGGCTTTCCAGCCTCACAGGTAAATCTGTAACTTTTTTGCCTTCCAAGAGTTTCAGAGCAATTTTAGCTGCCTTCGCACCATGGTGCTTTCCTGATTGCACTTTACCACCAAGGATTCCATATTGAAGCATTGAATCAAGAATACCATACAGAGGGACCGGTGAATTTTTTGAAATATCAGGGTATCCTCTTTCCCATGGCACGAAAACACCATTCTTGTCCTTCAGCCATATACACAATAAAGCAATGCTGTTATCGGGAAGGCTGCTAAGCCGGGCCAACATTTCTGAAGTTGACAATTCAGTGCCATCCAAATATATGAATTTCAGAGTTTCAAATTGAGATTCAGTTGCAGAGGCTTGTCCGATATATGCCTGACCCGTTGTGGTGGCATCACATATAACTGCAACCTGCGTGGTGTTAGGATGAAGTTTTAATGCTGTGTTTAATGTGGCAGGGATGTTCGCATCCTGCACTATCCCGGTTATTTGTTCCTCATGTCCGTCAATCATTGAGGGGATAAAATGATTAACACCCACAAATACAATCGGTGTATTACCAAACAGGCGGCTATGATACTTCACGGCAAAACCGAAGGCGTTGTCATCCGAGACGATAATGATATCCAAATTAATTTTAGTATATTTCATTTTCATTAGTCGGAAAAACGCCTCTTTATATTCATCTGTGTTAATCCTCTTTGTATCCATATATTCTATAAGGATTTCAAAGTTTTCTATATTTTCTGTGAGGGTCTTTTCTATGCCTTTGACTAAGCCGTCAGTCCATGAATAGCCCTTATGATAGGAGTTTAGAATAAGAATCTGTTTCTTTTCGGCACTGTGTCCAACTGCCGATAACATAACAAAAAAAAGGCAGATTAGAAGTAAACGTACTCTAAAATTTATCCAATATTCCTTCATCTAAATTTCCTTTACGTACAATATAGGATTTGTACTTGTTCTAGGTACAGTGAGAAACACCAAGCAATCATGCTTTTTAGCTAGTGTCGATCCACAAATCGACGATTTGTGGATATCATCGCCGGCACTCTGAAGAACAAAAGACTTCTCCTTGGAGCATTTTAAAGAAATTGATGATTTGTTTTTCGAAATCGCAAACCGATTATTACTTTTATATTACATTATAGGAAAAATCTAAAAAGAATATGCGGGATTTTCTTTCACCCAACTTGCAGATGAACGAATCAGAGTTGTGAGAAATCCTGGGTTCAGGTCCTTTCAAAATGACATTTATGCACCGCCTTTTAGCACATCAATCATGGAAAAGACTTTTCCTTTAGATCCTTGTTTTATCTTTTTATCCAGATAAATCAGCGCATCAAGGGTTCCCATGGCATATACATCCCGGCCGTTGACATTGTGTGTGAATTCAAAGTGGACCGTCTTGTCGTTTGAGTCAAGGCTGTACGTGTGCCATCCATGTCCTGACAGGTATTCTTCGGGTATACCCAGAACATTTTTCTGGGTCTCGGGATCACGTTCTTTGGTAATGTTCTCTTCGGAAAAAGATAAGCCCAGGCTGTTGAAATAGCGTACCATTGCCTTGGCGGTTCCGCTGGTGTCGGCCTTTCCTTTCTGATGGCTTTCTTTGATTTCAAGAGAATATCCTTTAAAAAGATCCGGGAATGTTTTAGCGGCATATTCCATCATGGCCTGAAAGCCGACGATCTGTTTGGCCATATTGGGTGCGATTACCGCAGAAATGGAAGAAGCCATTACCGTATCTTCAAGGAGTTGTCGGTCGCCGCCGGTTGTTCCCATGACAAAGGAAAGATCGTGTTTGCAGTAAAATTCGGCATTACCGTTTACTGCCGGAGGAAGAGAAAAGTCCACATTAAAAAAGGGGCCTTCCTTTTCTTTAATGGCCGAGACGGCCTGATCCCTGTCTTTCGGCTGAATGAGGCTAAAAGAAACAGAATTTATGATGGTCTGGGTTTTGGTAATTTCAGGTCCGGTCAACGATTGTGGAATCAGTTCAAACCGGCTGTGGGCAAGTGCATGTCGGGCGACGTTGGAAGCCATATTCCCGGGCAATCCGTTTACCATAATTTTTATATGATTCATTTGGCACCTCCTATTGTTAGGTTTTGGAATTAAAATCAACAGCCTTTTAATGATAGATTGTTTATTGGGTTCTAAAAATCCTGGTCCTCAGGGCCAAGCCTGTCCCGCATTGCGGGAGTCAGAGATCAATGGCTCTGCCCGTATAAATCAACCGGAGTAATGGAGTATTGGAGTGTTGATTTAAAAAAAGAGCTTTAAATTTTCAGATTTTCTCCAGGGATTTGTTTTCTGAGAGCGATGAAAAAAGGGGTTTCTTCCATTACTCCACCACTCCAATACTCCAGTACTCCGTAAATCGTTAAATGCCGTCAAACTAAATCCCCTCTGGGGATAATCAAAGCCGGGCCCTCTGGACCCGGATCTTTACTTCAGGCGGGGCGAAGCGCCTAAATTTATTTTGTGCAAAAACTATAACAGAAATACGATGTTGATTCATTAAATTTTTTCAACAACTGATTTCAGATCAGCAAATTCCGTGTTTTCAAGAACCGAAAGATTATACTTTAATGTTTTTATAGCATTAGGGATATATTTTTCAAAGTATCTTTTTCCTTTGATGCGGCTAAGATAAGCGAAGGCCCCCAGTATTTGAAGGTTTCTTGTTATAGAACAATATTTATAACAGGTAAGAAAGTTATCCGGATCCATGTTCAGAAGGGATGGAAGCGTTTTACCAGAAAATTCAAGGAGTTGATCCCGCACCCAAGGAGACAACTCAACATAGGGATCCATCAGCAAAGATGCAAGGTCGTACTGGACCGGCCCCAACCGCCCCCCTTGAAAGTCAATAAAATAAAAACGATTATTTTTTACCATGATGTTTCGTGACTGCATGTCCCGGTGCATAAATCCGTTGACCGAAAATTCAAGAGCCTTGTCCGCAAGGGTTTTGAACTCATCTTCAAGATCTTTAAAGGAGATATTCATGCCAATGTATTCCCTTAAAAAAGCATCGACAAAGTACCGGCATTCTTTCTCGAGAATAAGATCCTGATTGTAATGTGAGGTTTGATATGTCCAGACCGGATCAAAGCCCTTTGCACCGGTTACGGAAAGTTTTCCGAGAAGCCCTATGACCGATTTGTAGTATGAGATGATCTCCTCCGGCTTTTGAGTGTTCAGAACAAGGGTTTGAAAATTTACATCCCCTAAATCTTCCATGAATACAAGGCCTGAAAAAGTATCATGAAGATATATTTTCGGTACCGGTACATCCTTATCATGCAGATGACGGCCGATGGCAACAAATGAGTCCACTTCACTGGTTGATGGGTCTTTTCTGATGTTGTGATCTGCCATGACCAGTGACCGGTTTCCCGAGATTAGTCGGTACCAGTTTCTGTCGGACCCATCACCTTTGAGCTTGGCACGGAAGATCTTTTTGTCCGCCCAACTGGAGAAAGCTTGTTTGAAAGCTTCAGGCGCCATCTGTTCGAAAACCACCTGGTTGTACCTTTCCGGGGACCCGATATCTTTCCATTGGTATTCCTTTGCAATAAAAGCGCACACTTTTTTATTTTCTGATATCAGCTGCCGGTATATATCGATACTGCTTGAAAATATATTATCAGGTATTAATTCAAGAACTTGTGGATCCAGAACCTGTATACCGGTAAAAGTAAGTTTTTCGGTTTTTTCAGGCCGATAAATATTCGAGACTGAAACTAAGTGAGAGGGCAGGGGTGTCGAATCATGGAACTCTTTAATAAAACCGTTCTTATTTACCGGCACGGTGTTAAACTGTGGGTCGTCATGAAGAACCAGTGTGACCGGATGACCATGATTTAAGTGAAAAACATACACTTTTTTCAAATCTATATCGGTAAAAATGTCGCTGTTTATGACCATAAAGGGATGATCGTCCCAGAAGTCGGCAACATTTTTCATGGCTCCTCCTGTACCAAGGATTTTCGGTTCATAGCGGGTGATGACAGGAATTGCATATTTTTGTTGCAACAGATAGGAATCTATCTTTTTATAAAGATGATGGGTGTTGATGATGACCGCTTTACATCCTGCATTCTGCAGACTTGAAATAATGATATGGAGCAGAGGACGCCCTGCAACCGGAAAAAGCGCTTTGGGTGTGTTTTTCGTAAAGGGAAGCAAACGCGTGCCAAAGCCTGCGGCAAGTATTAAGGCTTTCATTTACATTATTGAGTGGTTTAGTGATTAAAGGGTTGAGTTGTTTTCTATGGCATTATTTTTTCAGCCACGAAGACACCAAGCAAGAAAGATTAATAAATTTATCATTAGTGGCAAATCTTTTTTGGTTACGGTTGATCTGGGTTAACTTAAAGATAATTCAAATATTTTTGGATTGCATTGGCATAGAATTCTATCCTGTCCTTATTATCGGAACCTTTTACACCGTTGGTTGTAAAAAAATCTATTCCATTATTGTAGTAGACTATGGAAAGCGCTTCTTTTCGTTCGATTTCCTTCTTTTTATACATGCGATTTCCAATGGTTTCAATTTTTTTTATTCGGTCTTTTGTCTTAATGGAGTTTGAAGGGTGTTGCATGAAAAAATTTAATACGATCCAGTAGGATTCAAAATAGGTTTTCAGAAAACTTGAAAATAATCTCAATTTTCTAAAACCGGAAGAGGTCAAATTGTAGGTGTCAGGCAAGGTGGGATGAGGCATTAAAATGGTTTCATCAATAAACGCCTTTATGTTTTTACGAACAAAGTATTCCGTAGTTTTATCAACATCATATGCGAATTCATATTTAAAGAAATATTGAAGGAACTCGTAGTCGGCGTGCAAATCGGAAGCCGAAAACAAAAAAGCATCCTTAACAAGGATTGTAAGAGAGGTAATTGCCGCCGGAACAAAAAAGGCGATACAGTTGTTTTTGTAATATTCCAGGTTTGGGCGTTTACTCTGGTTTACCTTTAACAGCGCATCGGCATAACCGGGCGTCTTGTCTTTTGTGATACGTTCGATGAATTTTCTTTGGACATAAGTATCAAGTACATGCTCCACTGTATGAACATGATCGAGAAGAAGTGTATCGGCAAGTCTGGCTTTTTGTGAAAGCAGCAGGTTCATGTATGTTTCAACATGGGATATCAGGTGATCAAAAGAAAAACTTTTTTTTGAACAGTTCATGAGAGCAGCGGCAACAAGGGCGTGAGGCGTAACAACAGTAACAAAGTTAATGGCGTTTATAACCCGGTGACCCAGATTTCGACAGAAAATGTTAAACTCTTTGGATCTCATATCTTGAATCGGTGTGCCGTATTGCAACAGAAGTTCTTTTAAAGAAATCGGCTCATGAAACTGAATATAGATTCTTCCATATCTTTTTTTTAAAAATTTTCGTGCTTTAATGACTTGCACCAGACTTTCAGGCTGTTTCTCTTTTCCTTCAATTTCATGAAGATACGAGCTTTCCTCCAATACCGTGTCATATCCTATAAAAATAGGTGCGAATATCATATCTTCACACGCTCTGTTTTTATAAGCATTGAGAAGGATCGAAAGGAGTCCAAGCTTGGGCAAAATCAATTTTCCGGTTCGGCTTCGACCGCCTTCAATGAAGAATTCTATGTTGAAACCTTCTGCAAGCAGATTATGAATATATTCTGCAAAAACCTTTGAATAGAGGACTGCTCCTCTAAACGTTCGTCTTATGAAAAATGCGCCGCCGCCCCTGAATAGGGGACCTATGGGCCAGAAAGAAAGATTTTTTCCGGCAGCAACGTGAGGACACGGCATATTGTTATTATACAAAAGATACGATAATATCAGGTAATCGATATGGCTTTTGTGGCAGGGAATGAGGATTACAGGACCCTTCTGGGACATGCTTTTCATTCTGTTGAGGCCGTCTTTATCAATGGTTACCCCTTCAAACATTGTGTTCAGGACCCAGGTTATCAGGACCGAGGCCAATTTTATTATGACCATACTGTAGTTGGCGGCAATCTCATCAAGAGAATCACTTGCTTTTTTTCGTACCTTTTGAATCGGGATATTGCGGGCTTTTGAATGATGTTCCATGAAGGTTTGAAGCCGTTCTTTTGTAAGGATATTTTCCTTCATTTCATGCCGTGTTTTCAAAACCGGCCCCGTGATACTTTGGCGATGACGATTGATTTGATTCAAGAGATTACGTCTTAAGGAGAGAGCCTGATATTCGATGCTTTTTTCCCGGTTTTCCGCAAGCGCTAAAAAATTTTTTAGATTAACCGGTTGGGATATTTCTACGAAAACCTTGCCGGGATTTTTAAACAGTATCATCAGACGTCTTATTTTGCCGGGATTTTCTTTGGTACCCAATAGAATATCCATGATGTTCGGCATAGATCGATCCGGCTTTTTGTCAAAGAACATAAGCTGAGGCACAAGAAAAATCGGGCGCTCAATTGATTTTTGCATTTCGATAAGATATTGAACAGGATCTTTTTTTGCTTTAATAAATCTTCGATGAAAACCTTTTTGTTCAACCAGAGAGAGTAATGCAGACTGGCCATTGGTAAGTGAATCCCTGATATATCCACTTGCATAAGGGTCAGGGAGTGCCAGGTTATGAAAGATGTAATCAAGGGTTGAAAAAAAGGTTTTAAAAAAGCGGGATACCGGTTGCCATATAATTATGTTATAGTCAAAACCTATCTGAGGAAATGGAAGACCGTCCTGCTTGTAGCGGGTGTAATAAAAGAGGTATAAAAAATAATTTTTGGGTTTCGTAACATATATAACAACCCCCTCTTTTTGAAGTTTTTTTAGATTACGGGTCTGTTCCTTGGTAACCTTTATGCCGGAAAAGAAGAGTTTAAGAATAAAGGTTGAAAACATACCGATATTATCAGGCAGTTGAAAAAAATAGTGATTGTGTTTATTCGGCGAGAAATTATCTTTCTTTTTATTAAATTTAGTTTTAAATTTTTCAAGTTGTAATTTTGTCCATTTTAACATTGTTACAATCCGATTTTAATTTTACATACAAAAATTTTCAACTAACAGATATAAATTTTGATTGCAATCTTTTCTTTGGAGAAGTATATTTTTTAATTAATATATCGTAAATTTAAATGGTTATATTTTGCGAAGCTGTTTCTTAAGGATTGTTTTTGATTAGAATATCAAGATTCTTATTTAAAAAATTAAGCTTGCGTTACAAAATAAGTTGTGCTAATTTGCAGATTCTTCTTTTGGGAAAAGTTTTTTTAAATAACTTTAATTAAATTTAGAGGAGGATGATTTTTTATGAAAACATTAATTGGTGGGGCGGTCGGAGCTGTAGTGGGTCTCATTGGTATGTCCATATGGTGGAAACCATTTTTGCAGCTTTTAGCCGGTGCTATCCCAGTGACGCTTCTGCTTGGCGGTGGTTTGGCTCTTTATCTGGGCTTTGACGAACTCAAGGATACCTGGAAGAAAGAGGATAAAACAGTGGATACTCCAATCGAAACCGAAGATACTGAAAAATACAAAGAAGAAATTGACGACTTGAAAAAAGAGATCGAAACTCTAAAGGCTGAAAAAGCATAATAAAAAGCTGATTCTAAGCCGCACGGTACTTGTCTGGTGATAAAATGTGAGAAGGCAAATAAACGCATTGCATATTAATGCAAGGCGTTTATTGTCCTTCTCGGGAACCGCCAGCTTTTTTTATGGCCGAAGTTGCCAGAAAATCTGCTCTTTCATTTCCCTCATGACCGGCATGCCCTTTAACCTTTATAAACTTCAGATCGTTGAATTCTAAAAGATTATTTTTTATAGATTTTATGATATCCTGATTTTTTCTTGCTTTCCAACCCAGTGTCAGGACCCCGTATGCATACCCGCTGTCCGTAAAAATGCGTACCGGAAGCCTGGTATCTTTTATGGACAGAAGGCCTGTTCGGATTGCTTCAAGCTCTGCGATGTTGTTGGTGGCAATACCGATATATTTTGATATCTCTTTTTCGTGTTTTCCAAAACGAAGTACAATCCCTATTCCCGATGGACCTGGATTTCCAGAAGATGCCCCGTCCGTATAGATACAGATGCAATCCTTGTATTTGGCACTATCCGGAAGTTCGGCTTTTGTTTTAGGCCGGGTTTTCCGTTTTTTCGGGGGTTTTTCGGCCGATTTTTTATCTCTGGATCTTTTGGTTTGGGAATCGACCGAATCAATGGGTTTGATATTTTTTGGGTTGACCCAGTACTCGTAATCCTGACCCAGTTGGTATTTGATCAAAACCCTGCCGTTTTTGACAACAGGTCTTTGATCTCGGTCTGTGGCCAGCCAGACTTTATTTTTTTTAAACTGCATTCGCTTCCAGTTTATTTTGTCATCTGCCATTTTTCAATCGTAAAGGTGAAATTTCCGGCTTATTTCTATAAATCCATTAAGATCATCGATCCAGGATTTTTCTATATCATCCATTTTATCAAGGTGTTCAATACGCTGTCGTATTTTCTTGTTACCAATTATGAGATCGATGGGATGTCTTTCAAATTCATACTCATAAGGTGGAAGCTTCCATCGGAACTGATCTTTATGATGAAAAATAACGGCCTGAAGCAGCTTTAGGGTTGTGATATATGGTTTGAACTCATACGGGTCTGTTACATGTATCTGAAATCCTATGCATATCGTCCCTTTGAATTTGTTTGACGTCGGCTCAAATACAACCGGTCTGAGTGTTGCACCCGGCAACCGGTTTTTACCCAGGTGTGACAGCAACAGCTTTGTATTGATAAACGGGGCGCCGAAGATTTCGAAGGGGCGGGTGGTTCCACGGCCTTCAGAAACATTGGTTCCTTCCCACAATACCTGGCCGGTATACACCATGGCCGATACCGGTGATGGAATGTTGGGGGAGGGCGGGATCCAGGGAAGGCCTGTATGATTGAAAAACATCTTTCTGTTCCAGCCGTTCATAGGGATAACTTCGAGATCACAGCCGATACGGTACTCATTATTGAATAAAAGAGCAATCTCACCGATGGTAAGCCCGTGGCGCATGGGGATGGGATATCTTCCGACAAATGAACTGCATTCGGGAGTCAAGCAGTTTCCTTCCGTGATGCTGCCGGATATAGGATTCGGCCGGTCAAGGACCAAAACTTTTTTTCCCAACTCTTTTGCAGCTTCAAGACAATAGGACATGGTGTAAATAAAGGTGTAAACCCGTGTGCCCACATCTTGTAGATCGATGATAAGCACGTCGATATAATCGAACATCTTTTTATCAGGGACGCGGGTTTTACCGTAAAGACTGAAAGCAGGGATTTTTAATATGGGATCAGACATATCTTCCGACTCGATCATATTGTCCTGTTTTTCAGCAAAAAATCCGTGCTGGGGTGAGAATAACGCTTTTAGCCGGGTCTGAAATTTCCTGTTGATCAATTCGCGGGCATGGCAAAAGTTTCTGTCAACCGAAGCAGGATTGCATAGAAGGCCGATTCGTTTTCCGGACATCCATTTTGGAGGTGACTCGATAAACCTTTCAAGACCTGTTTGAACGTGCATAACATTATGTCTCTTAAATTTTAGTTTTCAATAAGTTCTGGTGTATTAAATAATCATATTGACCCGACTCCATTGTTTAACGTCTCGAAAATTCTACAATCTGTTGAAATAAAAAGTCTTTTAATAGCAAACTGCTTGTGACATCTCAGTTCAGTCTAAACTCCCTTTTATTTGGTATGAAAAATGGTTTATGTCAAGCTGTATCTCTTTGTTTAATAAAGCTAAAATGATACGAAAGCCTAAAATGTATTGATTTCGTTTGAGAATCTGGTATAAAATGTATTGAGGGATTGTCGAGTTTATCGGAAATGCCGGAATATTGGGGTCAAAATGGAAATTCTATCAAGAAAAATAAGGGAAGTTTAAAAAAAGATTAATCTTGATGAACTCGTAAAAAGTCAAAATTGAGACGGCAAAGTAAAAAGTTCAAGCTCCCCCGCCAAACATAGGCGGTATAAAAAGGCGTTGCGAATTTCGTGGAATGAGGCGTACTTATGTACGCCGCAGTGAACACGAAATGAAGCGAAACGCAGAAATTGGACTTTTTACCAAGCCGTCAATCTTAAGAGACTCATCATTACAGAAGTGTGTTCATAACTGTCTGAAAACGGTGTAATTTGGGTTAATTATTTAAAAAATGGCGGTTGACTTTCAATCATGATTATGGTTCATTATCAGCCTTGGCCCGTTAAGCTTTTTGAAAATATTATGGTTTCAGGAATTAAATTTTTGCAATTTTTTACCACAAAAAACACAAAATTTACAAATAAGGAAATATGAGGCCGATCATGAAAGGTTTGTGTATTATCGGAATGTGCCTAATTTTATTTTCTACGCCGGTTTTGGCTGAGAGCAAGTATATCAGCGATGATATGAAAATAACACTGAGGACCGGACCGGGGAATGACCGAAAAATAATATCTATGCTCGGTGTCGGTAAGAAGGTTGAGGTACTCGAGTTGGGTGATGAGTGGACCCTGGTCAGGCTGGACAATGGAAAGGAAGGGTGGGTTATAAGCCGTTTTCTTACAGATGAAATACCCAGCGATATTGAACTGAAAATACTGAAAAGCAAACACGAAGACCTAATGGCTGACGCCTTGAAAATGAAGGCGGAAAACAGCTTGCTGAAGGCGGAAAATAAAAAGTTAAACACGGAATTTACCGTGACCACGAAAAAACTTCAAAAGACCAGTAAAGATTATGAAGCTCTTGAAAGAGACTCGAAAGAGTTTTTGAAGCTTCAGTCAAAATTTAAAGAATCTTCTTCAAAACTTGCCGAACAGACAAAAAAAGCAGAAAAATTTGAAGATGAATTAACGAAGCTTCTTTGGAATCAAAATATTAAATGGTTTTTGAGCGGAGCAGGCGTACTCATACTCGGTTTCATAATCGGTTTCAGTACCAAACGCCAGCGACGACGTTCATCTTTGCTATAAAAACGTTTTATAATTAAATTTGGAGGTTGTAAATGAATAAATTGGAACTTGTTGAGGCTCTCAGGGAGGAGGCAGGGATAACAAAAAACGAGGCGGAAGTGGTTGTGAATCTGGTTTTTGATGAAATGGCAAACGCCATGGCAAATGGTGACAGAGTAGAAATTCGCGGCTTTTGCTCATTTTACGTTAAACAGTATAAGGCTTACACCGGCAGGAATCCGAAAACCGGTGAAAAAGTTGAGATTAAGCCAAAAAGACTTCCATTTTTCAAGTTCGGCAAGGAACTAAAAGAAAGGGTGGACAAATAAGCAGCGCAGGTAAAAGGATGTAATATAAAATCAAGAACCTGGAAAAAATTAAAAACTGTAAAATAAAGAATTCAGCCCACGTAAAAATAAAACTAAAGAATCTTTTAAAGAAAGACTCAAGTTTGTTCATAAGGATGTTTATACAAAAACCTGATGCTGCAACTTAGCTCCGTTGTGCTCCGTCCTGCAAAGTTTGCGAAAAAATACCTGAAAAGAAAATCATTTCTTATCGCCAAACATTTAAAACCAAATACAGAACAGGTATATAAAAAAGAAGTTTTGTGATTTTCTACCAAACCATAAAAAATGGGCCCCAACAATTTAATCAGTTAAAAAGGGGAAAAAACACGACTTCGTATGTTTATGAAAACAAAACCTTGCATATCAACCGGTTTCGAAGGAAGGGGGATGGCGAACAAATTGGCTCAGGGTCCCGATAAATAAGCAAAGACAGGTGTCACGGAAAAGTAAAAGACGGTATATTCTTGTTGAGCATGACCGGAGGAAGAAAGATGACCCCGATTACAGTGGCTCTGAATGGCGCAGCGGCACTCAAAGAAGAAGTGGCAAAGATAGAAGGCAAAAGTGTTAACAGAAATATAATAAGAATCCTTTTCAACTATCCTCGCCCAAGGCGAATTCCACAACCCTATCCCGGACTGACCATAAATACTTTATACTTAAAAAATCAAGTTAGGGGCTTCGCCCCAATTGGAATGCTGGAATAATGGAATAATGGGTTCTATGATAATGCAATATTGGGTTAATGGTAAAATTTGTTTGTGGCTATGCACTTGACTCCCAATACTACTGCATATTGTGGTTGTCCTAATTTCTTAATGCTACATGTTGTGGTGTCGGGAGTATAGTGCATACCCACGAATTTGTTTTGACGATAAAATTAAAAATGGCTAATATCCTTTTAAAACCAACCTTCCAGTATTCCATTATTCCATATTCGAGGCAAGTGTTCAAGCCTCAAAAAATATCTTATATTTTCATTAAGTTGTAGAAATTCCGAGACGTTAACCGCTCAGAGGTTCGGGGTTGAATAAATAATGGTTAATAATCAATGGGTAACAATTAACAATTGATTATTGATTATTAGATCGGGGTTTAGAGTTCGTAGTTAAACGGTTAAATGATAAATAAAAAACGATCCATAAGTATTAAATTAAAGTGGTTACTTAAATGGTTTTTGCCTGCGGTTCTGATTGTGGGTGGAAGTATGGTGCTTTACTGCCTGTATCTTTCATTTCAAATCGATAAACGATTTTCCGGCCGTCGATGGAGTATACCATCGAGGGTTTTTTCCGATGTCACCATACTATATCCGGGGCAAAAAATAAATCTAATGCTTTTTTATGAAAAACTTCATCGTCTCGGATACCGAAAAGTTTTCCATGAACCCCATAGCAAGGGAGAGTTTCGAACCCGTGACGCTTGGGTCGAGCTTTTTCTCCATGATTTTGAGATACCTTCTCTACGCAGGGAAGGGATATGCGTGAAAATAAAGTTTGTGGAGAACCTCATAGAATCGATAATAAATATAAATAATTTTAAACCCATACCGATTCTGGAACTCGAGCCCGAAGAGGTGATGCTCTTTTTCAGCCATGATCGAGAGCGGCGGCGGCTGGTTTCCATGGATCAGGTTCCTCAGCATGTCATATATGCGGTTTTGGCTGCAGAGGACAGTCGGTTTTACCAGCACAGGGGACTTGACCCCCTGGGAATATTGAGAGCGCTTTATACTAATCTGCGCTACGTTTCCATACGTCAGGGCGGGTCTACAATCACTCAGCAACTGGCCAAAAACTATTTTCTTACCCCTGAGAGAACCTTTTTCCGTAAACTCAAAGAACTATTCCTATCTCTGACCATGGAGATCATGTATGAGAAGAATGAAATTCTGGAAATTTATCTGAATGAAATCTATCTGGGGCAGAAGGCGTCAGAAGCCATCAACGGCATTGGTGAAGCGTCCTTTTTTTACTTCGATAAACCCGTGGAAGAACTTTCATTGATTGAAAGTGCGACAATAGCCTGCCTTATTAGAGGTCCCAACTATTATTCTCCTTATATTGATAAAACACGTTGTAAGAAAAGGAGAAATCTAGTGCTTTATGCCATGAAAGATAAAGGATGGATCTCCGACGAAGAACTAGGGACCGCTTTGCTTTCCCCTGTAAAGGCGGTCGGTTATGAGTCATACGGTAAAAAGGCCCCTTATTTTATAGACTACCTGGCCTATCAGCTTAAAATGCTCTATTCTCCACAGGACCTGTCGAGTCTTGGACTTTCCATTTACACGACACTGGACACACAGGTTCAGATGGCAGCGGAAAAAGCACTGCAAAACGGCCTCTTACGGTTAGAGAAATCGAATTTTACATTAAATCGCCAAGATCCCCAAAAAAAACTCCAGGGTGCTGTCATCGTTATGCAGCCAAAGACAGGGTATATACTGGCGATGGTGGGGGGCCGCAATTACAATGTGAGCCAGTTTAATCGAATTACACAGGCCCGGCGGCAGCCGGGAAGTGCATTCAAGCCATTTGTGTATGTTAGCGGATTGGATAAATTTACTCCTGCCTCAATACTGTCCAACAAGGTTGAGACCTATGAAATAGATGGAACGATCTGGGAACCGAAAAATTATGCGCCTGTTCCGGAAGAAAAAATCAGTGTAAGAAGTGCGCTGGCAAAATCGATCAATCTGGCGACCGTTGATTTGGCCATGCGTGTGGGTCTTGATCACATAGCCGCCACGGCAAACTTATTCGGTTTTTCAATACCTGTTAATCCTTACCCGTCCCTTTCACTTGGAGCATACGAGGTAAACCCATTGAATTTGGCACGTGCTTATTGTGCTTTTGCTGCAGATGGTGTATTATCTTTTCCATTGGCTTTGAAGGAGGTCCTGGACGAGAATGGTAATGTTCTTGAGCAAAGACATGCGAGTATCAAACGGGTAATCTCTCCTGCCAAAGCCTTTATAATAAGCTCTATGCTGCGGAGTGTCGTCCTTGAGGGAACCGCCCGCTCCTTAAAAGATATGGGAATTTTATTTCCGGTTGGAGGCAAGACCGGTACCACAAATCATTTTAAAGACGCCTGGTTTGTAGGGTATACACCGGATATTCTTGCGTTGGTATGGGTGGGATTTGATGACGGGTCTTCCATTCATGCCTCCGGCGCCGGGGCCGCCTTGCCGATTTGGGCGGAACTCATCAACACCTTGCCACGGTTTGTGTCAGGCAATTGGTTTAAAGTGCCTCCCGGAGTAATTAAACGGACGGTCTGTTCCGAAAGCGGACAACTGGCCGAAGAAAACAGATGCCCACACCCGGTAGAAGAATATTTTTTGACAGATAATGTTCCTACGGACTATTGTCCGATTCACTGGTAGGCTCGACGGCGACACTTTATGAAAGGGGTTTAAGATTTTGTCAAACCGTTTTAAATCATTGCTCATACTTTGTATTGGGGGGCTTGGATTAGGTCTCTTGGGCTGTGCTCAGGTTACTTCAACCACTTCGACGCAAACGAGCTGGAACCGGCATATGCAAATCGGGGAGACCGGGAGTACTCCGGATAAGCCGAGCCCGCGCGCCATTGCCTCTTTGCAATTAACCGATCAGGGACGACTGTTTTTAGAAAGCGGTAAGCCGGATCATGCAATAAGGATGTATGAGCAAGCCCTTAACCTGGATCCGGCAAACGGACAGAACTATTATTATCTGTCTGAGGCCTGGCTCATGAAAGGGAATATTGAACAGGCTTCTGAATTTAACCGTCTGGCGGCAATCTATCTTGATTGCGATGCCAAATGGATGGGGCGCGTAATACAACAGAGGGATAGGATTAATAGGATTAAAAGGAGGTAATCGATTAGATTATTTCGGAAAAAGGCTAAACTTGATGAACTCGTAAAAAGTCCGATTTAGACGGTTTCGTAAAAAGATCAAACTCCCCCGCCAAACATAGGCGGGATAAAAAGGCGTCGCAAATTTTGTAATCATGAGGCGTACTTATCGTACGTTGAATGATTGCGAAATGCAGCACAACGCAGAAGTTGGACTTTTTACGAGACCGTCAAACTTGTTTATGTTTTTATGACAATCTTAATACTACTAGTCGCAGTCCCTTATTACCCTACAGATCTTCCGGGGTATACTGATGTTTTTTCGTTCACTCGATAGATCAAGAAATAAAGGTAACCGTTCACAGGTTCAGGGTTCAACGTTCAGGGTTAAGGACAAAGAAGGCATTGAAGATCCGAAGTCCTAATTACAAATGTTAATTTTCCCAAGTAATTGCCAATTTATCTTCAAATGTTGGATTAGGCCTGACGAAACTGACGCTTTTATCGTAAATACGCATCCCAAATTCAGTCCGGGGATAAGAATGGAACCTTGAACCCCTGAACCTTTGAACCCGTGAACGCCTACAAATAAAGTTTGTTTAATAAGGCCAAAGATATGAAAGAAGAAAATTTAAATTTAATGAAAAAAAGTATTGTTAAATATTTTAAAAAGGGGGTTCCCATGCTTAAAAAAGACAAGAAGGTTGATATCGAAAACAAACCTTCTATTATCCAAGGCCCGGTGCAGGGAAGGACTATTATCGGTGAGAAGATTTCCATTGATGGCGCCATTCGGGGCAGGGAGGATCTGTTTATTGAGGGATCGGTCAAGGGGAGAATCGAAGTGGCGGCTCACCATTTAACCGTGGGGCCCAGAGGTCAGGTGGAAGCCGAGATACAGGCCGCCAACGTGACCATCAGCGGCAGACTTGTGGGCAATATTAACGCCACCGGCAAAGTGAAGATTACAAAGGAGGCTGATTTTAACGGTGAGATCAAGTCAAAGACTATTTCGGTGGAAGACGGGGCTTATCTCAAGGCGGTCATAGAGCTGAAGCGCGAGGCGGACAAGAAGCCCGTTCCGGTGGTCAAGCCGGAAGAGAAGTCTGCTTCGAAACCGGAGAAAGAACCGTTTACCCTGTCCGGAAAGAGCAGCAAGGGGAATTGATAATTGACTACTTTCGTTTTTTCTTCGGATCGGCGGCGGCAGGATTCGGATCACCGGTTTAAGACGGTCGACTATACCAGCAATGCTCTGCAGCTTTTCATGAAAGGTCTCGATGGCCGGCCATCCGCCCAGGTGCTCGACCTTGGGCCTGTTTGCCAGGAGAACATCAGGTTTTTGGCCCGGCGTGTGAAAAAGTTATATGTCTGCGATATGTTTATCCGGCTGGATAGGTGCCTTGGCAAAGGTGAGCCTGTTGATCGAATCTGGCATGAACTCGATTATCCTTCTGAAAGCTTTGACGGAATCCTTATATGGGAACTGGCCGACCGTCTGGAAGACGGGGAGGTAAGAGCGTTGGTTAAGCTGTGTCACACACTGTTAAAACCCGGGGGAATGGCGGTTGTCCTGGTTCTGGGCGAACAGGCGGCAAGTTTAGGGGTGAACTCCTTTGTGGTTGGACAAAACTTTAGGATTGGTTTAAGGTCTCAGCCCCATCTGCGTCTTCCTATTCGCAGCCGGCAGAATAGAGACATTTTGGCCATGATGACTCCTTTAAAGCCGGCCAAGTCGTTTATCTGCCGCCTCGGGTTCATGGAATTTCTTTTCACCCGGGACTGAATCGTCCGCGGTAATCAGCATTTGTATCCATCCTGTCGAAGCAGCGCGTAGATCCCGTTATCGGGGCCCTGTAGATCCCCGTGAAAATACCGGGACAGGGCCGGCAGATCGTACCGGGGTGGTTAATCCGCCAAAGTTCGGTGGCGGATTAAAATTTTCGCGTTGACTCGGGGCGTCCATGCCCCTCGCCTTTGCGGGCAGCTTGACAGCTGTCCAATTCTGCTATCCTGAAGAATTGCCCATGGCCTTGAACCCCGGTTAAATATTAAATACGGATTTAACCCCGATGGAATAAACAGAAAAATAAATTCCATTGGGCAGGCTGGGCAGGAAAAATTGGACATTTTTCAAAGGTCTCGAACTGCCTAATTTCCCCTTGTTTTTACCACATACGTCAATTTTATTCTGTCTTTTGATCCGGATGCAATTTTCAGTGATGCAGGATTGAGTGCCAGGCGAACCGTTAGGGTTCCTGTTCTATCAATATTATCCAGGGGAATTTTTTCCGTGTACAGGGTTGAGATATTTCCCAGAATGCGTTTCCCGCCGATCACTTCAACCTTTTCAGGTTCAATTTTTAATTGAGAAAGAATTGTATTTTCAGGTAATTTCCCAACCCAATCAACCTGTACCGGCAGTTCCTTGGTAATGGTTTTGTCCAGGGTTACTTCAACCACAGGTGGAGAAATCTTGCTTAAAAAAATCCCCGGCGGCAGGGAAATGTTTTCCTGTGTAATGGAAAAGATATTGCGGCCAATAACCGCATTGCCAAGATCAAGGCGCACCTGAACCTGGTCGGGTCGAACAGATTTTATCAAAGCTCCGGATCCACCCAGTTGAAGTTGGACGGTATTGACAGATGTGTCTACAATTTCAAATTCAGGATCATGTTTCGTGTATTCCACCGGGATCTCAAGGGTAATTAGAGTGTCCAGTCCTTTTGAGACGCTGAACCACATACCAGTTATAAACAAAACGGAAACCAGAGCCGCTATGCTGATTTCAAATTTTTCTTTACGCTGATTGGCCGGCTCTTCTTCAGTTATACCCATATGTTCCTGCAATACTTTTATTAGTTTTGCATCGTCATTAATATTCGTAATTTCGGAATTTTTTGCAACAAGTACATTTCCGGTTTCTTCGGATACCAGGATAACCAATGCATCTGTAACTTCGGACAATCCGAGTGCGGCCCGGTGACGCGTACCGAAATGTGACGGCAGGTCGTTTCTGTGTGACAAGGGAAGAATAACCCCCACCTCGGTTATCCGATTCCCCTGAATTATGGCGGCGCCATCGTGAACAGGATTGTCAGGCCAGAAGATGCTTGTAATCATTTGTTTAGATACCAATCCCCGCCACGGTATTCCGCTTTGCATTATATCCTGCAAATTTTCCTTTGCCGGAAAAACAATCAAGGCCCCGCTATGTTGGTTAGACAATGCGTTGACACTCTCTACGATAATTTCTATGGGTGTTTGAACAGATTGTTGTGGGAATCCCCAGAGAATGGCCTTTAAATTTTTTGCCTGAAGAACGTCGCGGATTTCATTTCTGAAAATAATGATGATAATAAGGGCGGCAACAGCGGTAATTCCCTGCATGGCCCAGCTGGTTAAAATTAGTCCGAAAAAAACAGCTATCCGTTGAAAGACCCAAAGGAGCGCAATACCGGTCAGCACCCTGAAGACATAGGTCCCTCTGAAAAGGACATAGAGGCGAAACAGGATATAGCTGTTTAACAGGATATCGATGAGATCCTGCCATCGAAAGTGTTCAAAAAAGTACATAAATACGTCTCGGAATTTCCTTTTTTGGACACAGATGAACACAGATTATCAAGATCTTTAAATTGCAAAATAAGAATATTATCTGTGTATACCTGCCCGCTTGTGCCTCGCATGGCAGGCGGGTCTGCGAAAATCTGCGTCCTATTTAACTTGGTTCCAATTAAATCAATCCGTGATGGTGAATCTTAGCGTATGAAGAATTTTTTCTTTCTGATCGGTGATTTCAACTCGCCAGGGGCCTTTATCAGTTTCTCGAAGCTGAATGCTGCTATAAGTTGCCCAGCGGGGGGGCTGAAGTGTCAGCTTTTTTTTTGTACTCGGTTTATCTTTGTGAAACCATTTGTGGTAGACAAAAGTTTCTTTGGGTACCGGGTCGAATGATGTAAAACAGGAGACTTTTCCGATTTTAATGGAAAAAATAACGGCCCGGTTTTTTGGTGTAAGGTCTTCTATTTCTTCACATATTACGGCATCATCCAGGGCCGGCTCTTTTGAATCCCTGGTGAGAAGCGAATCTTGATTGTTTTGCGGCAATACTTGTGAAGCGAGGAAAAGATTGCAACAAATCAGAACAAATATGAATATATAAAGCTTATATTTTGTTCCCACGTGATTTGGCCTCGTTGTTTCATGAAGCTAATATGATACTAAATTCAAAATATTTGATATTCAGATTTTTTCAAGTAAAAACATTTTGATGGAGCATATGGGACCCGAGGCTTTCAAGGCCTGATCCATAAAGCTTTTTTGTAACCGTTTATGGGTTCAGGGTTCAGAGGTTCAGGGTTAAGGACAAAGAAGGCATTGAAGATCCGAAGTCTCGTTACAAATGTTCATTTTCCCAGGCAATTGCCAATTTGGCTTCAAATTTTGGATTAGGCCTGACGAAACTGACGCTTTTCTCGTAAATACGCATTCCAAATGCAGTCCGGGAACGAAAATGGAACCTTGAACCCCTGAACCTTTGAACCCGTGAACGCTTACGCTTTTTTTAGATTTCTGCCGGTTTTGACGGATCAATAACAGATAAGTGGGGTGCAAACTTAATAAAATGTCTGGTGTTAAAAGTAGCTATGGCATCGGCTCCATGGTTTTTTAGAATTTCGGCAATGAATGCGTCATACGAATTTCCTCCTGTAGCAGGCTGATTGACAAGAGAAGCAATATAATCCCAGATGGAAGAGGCATCGAATTTTGCAATTATCATATTGGGCCGAATTGTGGATTCGAGCAGCTGCTTTGCTTCTATGCCGTCTATTCGAAACTTTCCTGGAAGACGGGTCAAGACAGCATAAGCTTCAAGAATTGAATGGTGCGAAACAATCAATTTGTGCAAGGGTATATTGCGAATAAGCCACTCGGCAGCCACCGCATGAAGGGGATGATTTGCATGTACTCCGGCAACAAGAATGCAGCTATCGATGCCGATTTTCATCTTTTTTCTCTACCAAGTGGTTTTCACGTAAAGCCGATACATCAAAGATATCTATCGGCGCGGTCCCTGCGCCTGTATCAATTGTAAGAATTGGACCGCGTTTAATAAAACGGCGTCGGGGGCGTTCGGGCACCAGGGTAACACCATTATCCCCAGGCACTAGGCGAACGCGTTGGCCTGATTCAAGTCCGTAAAGTTTGCGGAGTTTTTTTGGGATTACTAAACGTCCCGATGAATCAATTTGCGTGACAGTCTTCATAATGCAAATATGGTATTAAAAATGGCATTTGTCAAGAAAAATGTCATTTTATGTCAATAGTATTTCAAAAAATAGGCATTTTAGGCAGTTGAAAAGATAAATGTTCAATGATAAGTGAAAAATGTTCAAGGTTCGGGGTTGAATAAATAATGGTTAATAATCACGCGCAGCGCAGGCGCTTGCGCCGCGTGATGGGTAACAATTAACAATTAATAATTAACAATTGATTATTGATTATTAGATCGGGGGTCAGTGAAAAGTGATGAATGATGAATAACGAATGATGAATAACAAATGACCAATGACAAATGATCAATTATAAATGTCTAATGATCCAATAGCGTCAATTTATTGATCATGTATGTCAAAACATTAACAAGGATCCTTTCTTTCATCCGCCTTATTTTTCCATCCTATCTCCAAAGTCCTACTGCATTATTAATATTGTTTGTATCCTATCGATATTCTTTGTATTTAGGCGATTGAGTTTAATCCCATGCTGATCATGTCAATTGGCACAAATATTGCTGATATTTCTAAAATATAGAAAGATTGAGGCATATTTTTTGTATGGTTATTATTTCTGCTTACAGAACGTGGCAAGCAAGGAACAGATGAAAATGCTTAAAATTATTAATCGAGTATGGATAACCGCAATTCTTGGAGCGCTTCTCTTTTATTTTGCGGCTCCAGGCGTTTCCCTGGCAGATGATTCTTTTGTGAAAATCGGCGTATTGGCTAAAAGAGGGAGCGGACATTGTCTTTTAAAATGGATGCCTACCGCAGAGTATCTATCGAATAGCATCCCGAACAGGAACTTTGTAATTGCACCGCTTGGTTTCGATAAGATTAATTCCGCTGTTGAAAAAGGGAAAGTGGATTTTATTTTAGCGAACCCTTCTATATATGTTGAATTGGAATACCTGTACGGTGCAAGCAGGATTGCAACTTTGAAAAACAGACGCTTGGGCGGTACATACACCAAGTTCGGCGGGGTGATCTTCTACAGGGCAAACCGGGACGACATCAGAAATCTTATTGATCTTAAAGGGAAAACCTTCATGGGTGTTAGTGAGACATCTCTTGGGGGATGGCAAGTGGCCTGGAGGGAGCTGAAAGAGCATGGGATCGATCCCTGGCGCGACTTTAAGGCGTTAAAATTTGGGGGTACCCACGATACCGTGGTTTATGCAGTCAGAGATGGTAATATAGATGCCGGCACCGTAAGAACCGATACATTGGAGAGGATGCAGGCTGAAGGAGAAATCAGTATTCAAAACTTTCATGTGTTTCACGAACACGGCGGAGGAAAGGTGCATTTGCCTTTCCTTCACTCAACCCGTGAGTATCCGGAATGGCCCATTGCAAAAGTCAAACACACGTCCGATGAATTAGCTGAACATGTTACGATCTCATTGCTCAATATGCCCGGTAACTCGCCGGCTGTCAAAGCCGCAAGTTGTGATGGCTGGACCATTCCTTTAAATTATCAACCGGTGCATGAATGCTTAAAAGAGCTGAAAATCGGGCCATACAAGGATCTGGGGAAGATAACCATGGCCGATGTTTTCAGGCAGTATTGGCGCTGGTTTTTAGCTGTATCTGGTTTGTTTCTCATATTGTCGGGATGTTTACTCGTTATCCTGAAACTTAACCGCAATATTAAAAAAGCCAAGGAAGTTGCCGAAGTCGCCGACAAGGCCAAAAGCGAGTTTTTAGCCAATATGAGTCACGAGATCCGAACGCCCATGAACGGGGTGATTGGTATGACGAGCATTCTTTTAGATACCAAATTGAGTGCCGAACAACGAGACTACACGGAAACCATTAGAAACAGCGGAGAGTCGTTGCTAACAATAATCAACGACATTCTCGATTATTCTAAAATCGAGGCCGGCAAATTTGACCTTGAAAATATCGATTTTGATTTAAGAGCAGCTATGGACGAAGTGACCGATCTCGTAGCCGTGAAGGCCCATGAAAAGGGCCTGGAGTATGTGGCCATGGTTCACCCCGAGGTCCCATCACTTTTATGCGGAGATCCTGGTCGGCTTCGCCAGATACTGATCAATCTTGTGGGTAACGCGACCAAGTTTACAGAAAAAGGCGAAGTGTCTGTTCGTGTCTCTCTCGAAGATGAAGATACAGCTCATGCCACCATTCGCTTTAGCGTTTCTGACACAGGGATAGGTATTCCCCGGGATCATATGGACCGGCTCTTCAAGGCCTTTTCCCAGGCAGACGGTTCAACAACCCGTAAGTTTGGTGGAACAGGTTTGGGGCTGACTATTTCAAAACAGCTTGCGGAAATGATGGGCGGTCAGATTGGGGTGGAAAGTGAGGAGGGTAAGGGCTCCGAGTTTTGGTTTACAGGGGTTCTTGAAAAACAGTCTGAAGGCCGGGAAGAAAAGATTGCTGTTCCCCGGGATATTAAAGGGAAACGTATCCTGATAAAGGAACGGCCTGTGAAATTTGTCACGCGTCATTCCCTCTCCGAGGATCAAAAGCACAGGGTTCGTGTCCTTTTAGCTGAGGACAATATTATCAACCAAAAGGTTGTACTGAATATATTGAAAAAAATTGGATATAGTACTGATGCTGTTGCCAATGGCAAAGAAGCGGTCAAAGCTCTGGAAAGGATCCCTTACGATATTGTGTTGATGGACTGTCAGATGCCGGAGATGGATGGTTACGAAGCTACACGGGAAATCAGGAAATTTGAGGATAGAAGACAGAAGAAAGAAGACAGAATGCAGGAAAAACAAATAGTATTACGCAACGAGCAACCAGCAACGAGTAACCAGCAACAAACATCCAGTATCCCGATCGTCGCCATGACAGCTCATGCCATGAAGGGTGATCGTGAAAAATGTCTAAAAGCCGGTATGGACGACCTCCTCTCAAAACCGGTCAAACCGCAGGAGCTTTCTGATATGCTTGAGAAGTTGATAGCAAAACAAGACTCTTCTCTGCAAGAATAAGCCACAGTCGGTGATATAGAGCCGGTACAAGATACGTAATGGTATGAATGGGAAGAGATCAAGATTGGATTTACAATAAAGGAAGTTTTTCTCACCAATTGAAAATTTAACAGGAGAAATTTTATGAGTATTCTTATTGTGGAAGATAACCCTATTAATGCCAAAGTGTTGGAGATTAATCTTCAAAAAAATTCTTATCAAACCATTTTAGCACAAAGTGCAAAAGAGGCATTGGAACACCTCACATCCACACCCCAAATCCGACTTATCATCGCTGACATTCTGATGCCGGAAATGGACGGATTAGAATTTCTTGAAAAGATAAAAGAACACTCTGAGTGGAAAAACATTCCTATTATCATGTGTTCGTCTTTGGCGGATATGGAGACCGTTAAAAAAGCGGTGGATGCCGGATGTAGACACTATATTATTAAACCGTTTAAAAAAGAACATCTGCTGGCAAAAGTTCGAGAAACTTTGGAACATGAGAAGCCGGTTCTAAAGGACAAAAATGAAATAAAATCTCAATTGGGTTTAGACGAGGAAACCTACCAAGAAATTGCCCGAACTTTTGCGTCTATGATAAACGATAAGATCGCTTTTTTAGAAAAACGGATCAAAGGAGAAACTGAAGCAGGAAAATCATTAGATCTGTTGGAATTATTAGAAAGCGCAGTTTATTTAGGAGCGGAGAGGGTTCGGAATCTTTTGGAAGAATTAACCATGAAAATCGGGAAGTCTGAGGAAGAAATGAGAGATTCCGAATATCGTCTGCTGTTAAGAGAGTTGAAGATTCTTCAAGATGCCCTTCCATCTTCTACCCCAAATCAAGTATCAACAGTGAAAAAAGAAAACGAGAAAAATGATTCCGGGAAGGAACGGAATGAGAATACTCTAGATATTACGCAAAAGGAAACTTGGCCACCAGATTTATTTTAACATTGGCTTAAAGGGTTAGCATTTTTTGTAGACACTCGGTTCTATGTATTTCAAAGAGTGATTCAAACCATTCAAACTCTCCGCTCCGCCTATTATAAAATAACCGTCCGGCTTTAAAACCTTGGACAATTTATGTATCACAGTTTCTTTGGTAGGAACATCAAAATAGATCATTACATTTCTACAGAATATGATATCAAATATTTTTGAAGGAGGAGAATCTTTCAAGAGATTGAACTTTCTGAATTTTACCATTCTACTGATATGTTGTTTAACTCTCACATAATCTCCCCATTTGGCCATCCCTTTTTGAAAATAACGCCTTATCATATGGTTGGGTATATTTGATAAAGATTTTTTGGGATATATGGCCCTTCTGGCTTTTTCTAAACAAGAATCTGAAATATCTGTTGCCAGTATGGATGGTTCGAATCCCAATTCTATACTGTACATAAGCAAAGAATATGCTTCTTCTCCGCTGGAAGATGCCGCACACCAGATGTTACGGCAGCTTGTATCTAAAAACTTAAAAGTTTTTGATTCTCTGAAAAAATAGGTGTGGTTGGTGGAGACGGCATCTAGGAAACTATTTAATTCATCAGGATCTTTCTCAATTATCGAAAGATATTTATCAGGCTGAACGCCGAGTTTTCTGATCCGTTTCCCAATTCTGGCGTTCAACAATTGCCATTTTTCTTCAGTCAGATGGATACCGGATTCATTGTAAACGATATCGCAGTACCTTTTGAATTGTTTCTTGGTCATATTTGCCAATTTTTAATTTCCCAAATATAAAATAAATGTCACCACGAATAAACACAAATAAACACGAATTTTAAAATAAATTTTATGTCCATTAGCGGTTAATTATCAGTGAAGGCATTTCAATTTTCAATCATTTTAAGCGCTGTTTTTGTAATATCCCCAAGACTCACCACCTTGTCTATGGCTCCGAGTTTAATGGCTTCCTTGGGCATACCGAAAACCACGCAGCTTTTTTCATCCTGAGCAACTGTTCGGGCGCCGGCTTGTTTCATTTCCAGCAATCCTGCGGCACCGTCCGATCCCATCCCGGTCAGGATAATTCCCACAGCGTTTGCACCGGCATAATTGGCCACCGACTTAAAGAGAACATCCGCAGCAGGCCGTTGGTGGTGGACGAGGGGCCCGTTTTTTACCTGAACATAATATCTTGCACCGCTTCTTTTCAGCAGCATATGAAAATTTCCGGGGGCAAGCAGAGCCTGGCCGTTTGCAATCGAATCCCCATCATGGGCCTCTTTAACCGTTATCTGGGAAAGGGAATCCAGCCTTTCCGCAAAAGATGTGGTGAAATTGGCCGGCATGTGCTGAACGATAACAATTCCGGGTGAATTGGGAGGCATGCCCGTAAGAACCGTTTTGATAGCTTCGGTCCCGCCTGTTGAAGCGCCTATGGCGATTATCTTGTTGGTGGAAGCGATCAGGGCCCGGGACAGGGTTACCGGTTTTGCCGGGTGGGATCTATGAACGGAATTCAGACGCTCTTTAACATTCACTCTAGCAACGGCCCGGATCTTATCTGCCAGTTGAATGCTCATATCTCCCACCGAATAGGCGGCCGAAGGTTTGGAAATCACCTCAAGCGCTCCGCCGGCCAGAGCTTCCAGGGCCATTTTCCCCCCTTTGGGTGTAAGGGAACTGACAATGATTACCGGAAGGGGATAATATTTCATAAGTTTTTTAAGGAAGGTGATACCGTCCATGCGGGGCATTTCGATATCCAGTGTGATGACATCGGGTTTAAGCTTAACGATCTTGTCCCTGGCCACATACGGATCCGGAGCCGTACCTATGATTTTAATTCCTCTTTCCCGGGACAGTTCATTCCTAAAAACCTTGCGAACCACCGCAGAGTCGTCTACAATCAAGACTTTTATATCTGTTTCCATAAATTCACTTTCAATTGAAAATTGAAGAAAGAAAAATTGTAGCTTTAGTTTTTGGAAATATTTAATCTTGGTTTGTTATGTTCATTTGAAACGCCAGATAATTTTCCAGGGTCTCAATTACAACAGAAAATCTTTTTCCAGAATCAGATAAATTTTTAATAAAATCATGAAATCCGACCAATTCGGGAACCCCGAGGTCGAAAACTGCCTCCGGATCATAAAGACTAAACGTGTTGCCGATAATCATATTTATAATTTCTTTGACGGTTCCGTCGATTTGATCATCGGAAATTTCTTGTTCATCTTTTCCCATAAAGTCGGCGGTTATAGATAGCGCCGATTTTTTAGGGATATAAAAGACCGCGTAACCGGACAGGGGGCCGCTAAAATTTAATTTTGCAGCTATAATCGGATCTTTTCCCGTGTCCCACAGCCCAAGAAGATCTAGATCATTAGAAAAATCCAAAGACAAAAAAAACATGGTTTCTAAAACGTCAGAAATCGAGTTCTTCATCGCCATTGTCATATCTTTGTTCTTCATCTTCCGTTTCTCCCATTATATGCGTCAGTTTTTGCTTGATTTGTTCGGGTGTAAAAGGCTTTTTGATATAGTCCATTACCCCTTTTGCCATAAATTCTTCGACCCTTGTCCTGCTTCCTTCCGTTGTGATCATTATAGCAGGAATTGACTTGAGGTGATCGTCTTTATTCATTTCTTCCACAAGCTCAAGGCCGTTCATATCGGGCATATTGTAATCCGTCAGAACCAGATCGATCCATTCGTTATTTAATACTTCCATTGCTTCAAGCCCATTGATCGCTTCGAAAAATTGCCCGACATTAAATCCGGATGCCTTGACGATTTTTTTAATAACCGCACGCATGGGAGTGGAATCATCCACGATTAAAATATTGTAAGCCATTTTTTGTCTCCAAATTTAATTCATTTTAGGCACCCCGGCGAAATGGGCTTTACATTTCACTGGGTAAATTTTAGGCACGTTAGCTCATTTTAGGCATTTAAATATAGGCATTCTACCTTAAACGTTTATCATCGATTCAACCTGTTCTATTTTTTCGACAAAACCGGCAACCATTTTCTGAAACTCGGTTTCCGTAAGTTCCAAACTCTCCACCACTTCCGGGTGAAACCGGTAAGCCAGACCATCGGATCCCACTCCTATTCCCATCATCATGCAGATGGTGTCTGCCATATAGACAATTGCAGATTCAAACTCACTAATTAAGCTTTCCTGTGGCCGGTGGTGGTGTCTGATAATTTCAACCATTTTTGGGCTGAACTTCCAGCTTTCTGCCACCATTCCACCCAGTTCCGCATGATCGATTCCAATCACTTCCTTTTCAGCCTCTCTGAAAGTAAAGTTTTGTTTTGTCACCAGGGCGTTGATTTTATCAAAAGAGTCCTTTACATACTGGTTCAAAATCACTTTGCCGATATCCTTTAAAAGTGCGGCCGTAAATATCAGGTGAGTTTCCTTTATCCCTTTTTTCTCGGCAAGCTCACGGGCAATCAGGGCGGAAGAAACCGAGTATTTCCAGAGCTCGCCCGCTTCAAGATCGTACCCTTCTTGTGCTGTTTGTAAGTTTTCTCCGCTGGCCGACAATAGAACAAGATCGACCACCTGGGACATACCCAGATACACAATGGCCTGATGCACGGAATCGACTTTTTCCGGCAGACCGAAATATGCGGAGTTGACCGCCTTTAATAAATTGGCGGTTACGGCCGTGTCATAAATAATGACTTTAGAAAGATCATACATGGAACTTTTAGGATCCTCGGCAATAGACATTACCTTGCTTGCTACCTGGGGAATCGGTGTTAAGCGATTTATTTTTTTTATAATTGAATTCATATTGCTCATATCTTTTTTTCCCCCTTGCCCGAAACTTTTAGGCATGTATCACCGGTATTGATCGCTAACTTGATGGTTCGATTGACCGTACCCCCGACATCCTTGTAATCGATGATCACATTGTTTTTATGAAACATCTTCCGGACCGCAATATCATTTCTTTTGCCGATATTAAAAAATCCTTTCTGGTCCAGAACCTGTGATCCTCCAACCACAATAACTTTCATTCTCTGTTTCTTGGCGCCTAACTTATAGGCGGCCTTGAAAAGGGCAGGAATGCCGGTATCGGCAAACATATAAGGGTTCTTTCTGGCTTTCTCCTGATCCAGACTCGATTCCGGAAGCATATAGTGAAGCAACCCCCCTACCCGTGCCACTGGATCATAAATTGCGACACCGATACATGATCCCAGAGAATAGGTGACGAGGGTTGCTTCTATATCGTTTGTGACTTTCATATCTGAAACGCCGACTATCAGGTTCATCGCTTTATCCTATAAGTAATTATGGTCTATCATCGATCATTGGTCATTTCAGCAAGAACTCGGAGTATTGGAGTGTTGGAGTAATGGAGTGTTGCATTTATTAAGACTTTTTGGCATTTTCCAGCACTCCGGTATTCCACCACTCCAACAAATTTCATTCATTAATTCTCAACGCCCATCACCAGATCCCATATTCCGGCCATATCGAGTATAAGACCCACTTTGCCGTCTCCCATTATTGCACCGCCGGCGATTCCTTTGGTATCTTTCAGGGTTTCACCCAGACTTTTAATGACAACTTCTTCTTTACCCAGCAATTCGTCCAAAAACAGGCATATTTGGCGGTCTTCGTATTCCACAACAACAACTAAAGCTTCCCAGGGGTTGAATGAATCACTTTTTATATTAAATATCTGATCCAGACGGATAAGGGGAATAAGCTTTCCCCTTGACAAAATCATTTCTCCTTTCCCCTCAACCGTGGAATACTGTTTTTTGGTCGGCCTTAATGATTCCAGAATCGAAAGGGCCGGAATAATGAATCTTTCCTTTCCCACCCGGACCACCATTCCTTCTATGATGGCAAGGGTTAACGGGAGACTGATG
Organism: Desulfobacteraceae bacterium Eth-SRB2; assembly: GCA_004193595.1. Classification (GTDB taxonomy): domain Bacteria; phylum Desulfobacterota; class Desulfobacteria; order Desulfobacterales; family UBA11574; genus S5133MH16. Next base: position 58,598 of record RPGQ01000015.1, on the reverse strand, counting down.
ATAAAGGTTGAGCCTCTGCCGAGTCTGGAGTTGATCTCAACCTTACCCCTTAGTTTTTCAATGCCTTTTTTGACCACATCCATGCCCACGCCACGGCCGGAAACATCGGTTACTTGTTTGGCCGTGGAAAAACCGGGTTGAAATATCAGGTTGTAAATTTCAGATTCCGAGAGTTTGCTCTCATCGATTATGAGATGGTTTGCTTTGGCTTTTTCTATGATTCTATCCTTATTAAGGCCCTGACCATCATCTGAAATTTCGACAACAATGTTTCCTGCCTGGTGATAGGCGATAAGATGGATGGCACCGTTTTTATTTTTACCTGCTTTTTTTCTTTGTTCAGGTGTCCCAATACCATGATCCACGGAGTTGCGGATCATGTGAACCATGGGTTCGTACAATTCATCCACCACATTCCGGTCGATTTCGGTATCTTCCCCGGACATTTCCAGCTTTACTTGTTTGCCGGAATTTTTGGCCAGGTCCCTGACCAGTCTTACCATTTTCTGAAACGTGCTTTTAATCGGAACCATGCGCATGGCCATGGCCGTGGTCTGAAGACCCGAGGTGATCTGATTCAATTGACCCAGGTTGTGCATTAGTTTTTGATCCCGGGCTGCAAGAATCACCGGGTTCTGCCGGAGCATGCTCTGGGCGATAACCAGCTCTCCCGTCAAATCAACCAGGTTGTCCAGTTTTTTTGTGTCAACCTTAACCTGAAGGTCCATATGCCGCATCCCGGTCTTTTTTTGATCCCTGAGGGCGCCGACCACGGATTTGGATTCCACACTTTTGTCTTCCACAAGGATCTGCCCGATCTTTTTCCCCGGCTCTTGTTTTTGCCTTTGAAGCCCTTTTTCAAGTTCTTTGGGAGTGATTTCGCCTTTTTGAATCATGATTTCGCCAACCGGTTTATCGCCGATCTGATCTGCTTTTTCCTGAACTTCATCAATCCGATTAACCAGAGGCGTGACGTCTAAACCCATATCCAGAGAAATACCGTTTTCCAGTCCCTTCTGAACCCCTACGATCAGTTTTTTTAGTGAATCTACGGATTCAAGGATAATATCGATAACCGTTGCTTCTATACTGATCTCGCCGCTTCTGGCTTTGTCCAGAAGATTTTCAGCACGGTGGGCCAGCATATTTATCCTGTCTAAATTGAGAAAAGCAGAAACGCCTTTAATGGTATGAAAAGATCTGAAAATTGCATTTATGCTGTCAAGATCACCCGGGTCCTGTTCAAGATCCATTAAGCTGACCTCAACGGTCTCTAAACTTTCCAAAGACTCCATTACAAAATCCGAAAGTATTTCCCGGTCTTCAGTGCTCAAGTCTTGATCCGGAGGTTTTATGTCCTCCTTTATCTCTTTTTTATCGTCAGGGTGTGCATCGCTTTCATCTTCCTCGAAACTTTCAGTCTCTGTATCACTTTCAATCTCTGTCTGATTATTTTGCGATTCTTTTGTTTCCTCTCCGGAATCGGACCGCTTAACCCCCAGTTTGTTCAGTATGCCAGATATATCCTCTTTATACTCCTCATGGTTGCGGATACAGCGGTGAATGGAGCTCAGATGTTCAACACCCTGTTCAAACAGTTCAAAATTATCGATTTCTCCTAAGACTGCTTTTTCAAGATATATGTTAAGACCGGATATTAAGTCTGAAAAATCAAGCCGGCCGATTTTTTCGGCATCCTTTTCCATATCACAAAGGAGATTTAAAATTTTCCCCATGGCAGGAATGTCATTCTCCTCCATTGTCACGACTTCCAGGGAGATAGCTTCGATTTTTTCTTTAGCGTTATCAATCAGATCAGACATTGTACCCTGTCCCCCAATTTTTACGAGCGGATTAAATTTTCTCTATACGCATTAAATATGCCAGCCAGAGATGATTTTTATGGATTTAACTTATAAAATTAAAAACTATTAACGATATTCACTTTTAGTGCCTGAACGAAAACTGTCTTTTTCGCCAATATCTGCGCCTGCTCCGTGAAATGTTTGCCCCGCTGAATGCGTAGCCTGTTCAACGGGGCGCAGCCTATTCCTCTGAGGTGGTTAGGGTTCACTCAAAAATAACTTCACATTTTGGATGCCGATGCATCCCGACTGGCTGCGTTACGAAAACTCGAAATATGCTTGATATTCCTTAAGTTTTCGTGCCTTGCCAGCCTGGTGCCTCAACTCCCAAAATTGTAAATTTATTTTTTCGTGAACCCTTAATCCGCCAAAATCCGGTGGCGGATTAATATTTTCGTTTTGACTCGGGGTATCCATGTCCCTCGCCCTTGCGGGCCGCTTGATAGATGTTCAAATCTGCTATCCTGCAGATTTGACCTTGATATTAACAAAAAATCCTAGTTTTCGTTCGGGCACTAGTTAATTACGCAGCCTTTTCAAGAACAGATATCTCCTTACTGTTTAGCACCCGATCTATATCGAGCAGAATCTTAACACCCCCTTCCATCTTGGCCATGCCGAGGATGTAGTTGGTATCCAGCTTTGTTCCGAATGTGGGTGTGTCTTCGATGTCTTCTCCCTTAATGTTCAACACCTCGGAAACCGAATCAACTACGATGCCGATCTGAACGGTCCCGACGGTTCCGTCCATTTCCACCACAATAATACAGGTGCGCTCTGTGTAATCGATAGATTCCATCCCAAACCTGAGCCTCAAATCGATTACCGGTATCACCTTGCCCCGGAGGTTGATGACCCCTTTTACGAACTCCGGCGTCTGAGGAACCGTTGTGACCGGCATCATTCCGATGATCTCCTTGATCTTCAAAATACCGATACCGTATTCCTCGTCCGCCAGGGTAAAGGTCAGATATTTTCCCTCCCTTTCTTCCATTACCTTTACGGCCTGGTCCATTATATCTGTTGACGCTTCCATAGATTCCTTCCTTTCTACAAACTTTAAATTTAAAACTAAATATCTGCAAAGTCATCATCCATGGGGATAACTTGTTCAGGGTTAATTTCCCTTGAATTGTCAACGACAACTTCTTTTCTAACCGGAACAGCAAGAGCTTTATTTGTTAGGGTTTTTGAAGTGTTCGCTCGGGTATGTGCAAGCCGGGTCTCACCCTTTGTACTTCCGCCGACCAGCGCGATAAGATCTTGAACAAAGCCCCTCATCTGTTCGGCCTGGGCGTTCATCTCCTCAGAGGCGGAAGCAGATTCTTCGGCATTGGCCGCATTTTGTTGGACAATTTTATCCATTTCTGTTACCGCTGAGTTCACCTGGCCGATTCCCTGGGCCTGTTCATTGGAGGCTGCCGCGATTTCTCCTACAAGCTCACCCACCTTGGCAGAGCTTTCAGCCACTTGAGTGAAAGCGTCATTGGTCGTGGCCACTAAGTTTCCACCGTCGTTAACCTTTTTTACCGTTCCTTCGATGAGCTCAGCCGTGTTTTTGGCTGCATCTGCAGCGCGCATGGCAAGGTTCCTCACCTCATCGGCCACAACCGCAAATCCGGCTCCGGCCTCGCCTGCCCGGGCAGCCTCGACTGCGGCATTCAATGCCAGAAGGTTGGTCTGGAAAGCAATCTCATCAATGGTTTTGATGATCTTGGAGGTTTCTTGGCTTGCCTTGGAAATGTCTTCCATGGAAACGGTTAAATCAGACATGGAATCGTTGGCCTTTGAAACGATCTGGTTGGCCTCTTTCATAAGATTATCCGCCTGGTTGGCATTGTCGGCATTCTGTTTGGTCATGGAAGACATTTCTTCCAATGACGAGGATGTTTCCTCGATGGAAGCCGCCTGTTCGCTGGCACCTTCAGACAACTGCTGGCTGGAAGATGCCACTTGACCCGATCCGGCGGCGACCTGCTCGGCGCCATTGGTAAGACCTTCTATTGCGCGATTCAGAGGTTTTGAAATCAGCCCCACGATAAAAAGACCGATCAGAATAATTAGAATGCCTCCGCCACTGCCAATACCAACAGAGGTCCAGAGGATTCCCTGAATGTCGGACATAATATCTTTTTCAGGGACAAAACCAATAAAACACAGATCAGAGCCTGTTCGATCTGTTGCATTTCCTCCAAAAAGGCCGGCGGTGCTTTGAACAGGAGCAAAGGTTACATAATCAGTGTTTTTTCCCATATCGAATTTCCGAACTTCTTTACCATTGGATTGATTTAACCAGGATTTAAATGAATCTCCTGTTTCCAGATTTTGACCGATCATCTCTTGCTTTGAATGGCTGAGCACCCTGTTGGAAACTTTATGCAAAATTGCCACCTCAGCGTTATCGAACCCGTTTGTTTTCATCTCACCAAAAACAGAACCTGTCATATCTTGGAGGTTGGACCAATCCATGTAAGACAGGAAAAGGCCATTAGGGTTGCCTTCAGAATCCTTGGTTTTGAAACTAAAGAGGAATGTAGAGGCAGATTTTTGTCCGAGCTGTTTCATAAAATCGCTTTCTACAAACATGGCGCTCCGGACGGTCTTATTCATAAGGCCAGACGCCTCTTTTATTCTTTGGCCCTGAAAAGCACCGGCTCCTACGCCCTTTATATGTTCCCCCACTGCCGACTGGAAAACCTTTCCCTCCGTGTCTGTCAGCATGACCAGACTGAATCCCTTCTGTCCTTTGAGCAGGGATTTAAAATGGCTTTGCAACTCCTCAGTCGTCTGAAACTCGATGGCCATTCCAAACACATCCTCTTTGGTCCAGTCAAAAAACATGGCTTCCTGGCCTTTTATAAATCTGTTGATCTCCTTGGTTCCGTTTTGATTTATGAGTTTCATTATCCGATCGCTATTTTCCAATGTACTATTGCGGGCAGAGGTATAAGAGATTACCATGATTGCCAGCATGGGTATAAGCGGTAACAACAATCCGAATAAAATCTTGAAACGCAAGCTACTTTTTAAAAATCGATTAAATATATTCATTTTAAGACCTCCCTGGTCTACCACCTTGAGAGAATTTTCGAGTAGTCAAGCATGTCAGCAACCTGACTACTCGAATACGGTTGCAAATCTTTGAGACAATGTTATTCTCCGGGCAGCTTCTCAAGCTGTGTGGGTTTGCCGGCAGCCTTTCTTACAGCGTTCCATTCCTCTCGGGAGCGCACCGCATCTTCACCTGAAATGCTGCTCAGTATATCAAAATAGTCGAGTTTATACTTGTCTTTGAGTACAACGGCCTGCGGATTACACTTTACCGCGTAAACGGTCTGCACCGATTGATGGTCAAAGTCACGCCATACCTGTTTGTCCTTCAAAAGCGTATATTCGTGATTTTCCAGAGCCTTGATCACTGCAGGTGAATCAAAGGAACCGGCCCTTTCAACAGCACTCTTGTATTCGTAAAGTATGGTGTAAGCCGAAGCGCCCGAAGTGCTGGGATAACGACCATGCTTGGCCGCAAATTGCTCGACAAATTGTTTTCCACGAGCATAGTCATATTTGTAGGGTGCTTTCCAACACCACGGCAGAGCGCCGATAACGCCCTCCATGACCTTGGGACCGCCCCCTTCCGCCATGCCGAGGGTAATGTTCGGCACAATTATTTGCATCTTATTTTTTAATCCCATTGCCGTGGCAAGCCGAACCCCCGTTGACATGTCTTTGCCAAACAGGACCAATACCAGAACATCAGGCTTTATCATTTTTGCAAAACTCAAAGCTTTTTTGAAATCTTTTTCAGTGGCTCCGGGAAACGGGGTTGTCATACCCTTGTGTTTTGATTTGTCTTCGGTATTGCTGAACTTTCTCACAGAAGCCTCTGTGGTCCAACCCCAGGTATAATCGGCGGTAATGTAAAAGAATTTTTTGCCCGTAAAGTTTTCCTTCATATAAGATGCAATTGCTTTGGCACCCATCCAGGCATTGTAACACTCACGGAAAGTGTGCCGTCGACCTTCCTTGCCGGTGGTGGCTGTGGAATACGTGAGGGTCCCGAAAAAAGGAACCCCTTTGGCCTGGCACACCTTGCCCGACGCTACTGCAACGCTGCTGGCAGACCCGCCAAGGACCATCTTAACTCCTTCCTTGTCGATTAACTCGGTTACATTGGCGGTGCTCAAATCGGCTTTGGACTGGGAGTCGCGCCATGCAATCTCTATCTTCTTACCCAGAATACCTCCGGCTGCATTGATTTCAGCGGCGGCAAGCTCTGTGGCACGCCATTGGTCCAGACCCTGAACCGAATAGGGTCCGGTTTTGGGATAGTTCAAACCAATCTTCACCGCGTCCGCTTTGGCACAAGGAACGGGCAAAACGCCGAACAGAAACGTTCCGGTAACCAGAAAAGTCAAAAAGATTTGACTCAATTTTGGTAAAATAGATTTGTTCATGATCTTTCTCCTTTCAGTGTTTAAAAATGTTTTTGTTAGAAAAAGAATATCAAAGTATGTAATTTTAAGTTTTTTATACCGTTTTTTCTAAAGTGTCTTTTTCCTCAGCACTTAGAATCCGGTCAATATCTATCAGAATTTTAACACCCCCTTTCATCTTAGCCATGCCGAGAATGTAGTTGGTATTCAGCATGAAATTCCAGCCGGAGGCAGGAAATTTTATCGACCTCACTTTTCGCTTCGCTGCTGTGCACCACCCGTCAAGTCGATCCGGCAGAGTGTAGTGGGTAACTCCATCAGATCATACCGGGGTAAGCCCGGAAGATGGTACCGAAGTGAAATTCCGTGAGGATAATTTAAGCCTTGACCTCTGACCACTGTTTTTTGATCTTTGATATTAATTACTTGTATCCTTCCAATGGGATTTGAGACTCATCTTCCTGCCTTTTATGCATTATATATGCCAAACAGTGATGATTTTTGAAGAAAAGTCCCCCAATATAATTATAACGACTGGACATAGCCGATACTTAAATGCAGTCAGACTTTTTAAGGATGGATTAGGGAGTATGGGGAAATTCAAAAGAGAAATAAATCGTCAAGTTATTGACGTGTTTGCACAAAAAATTGACGATTAACGGGAAGTGGCATTGATAACAAAAGACGGTATAAAATTTTTGCAATCCATTCGGGTACAATAAATCGGGTACAATAAATCAGGTACAATAAATCAGGTACAATAAAAAGGTTGACCCGGTTTGTTCTGCAAGGATTGAGCTTACTATTTGACCTATTAATATAAATGGGTTATACTTGAACAAATTGGCGACTAACAGGATGAGACCTTTGCAAAACTCCCCTTTTTGCTTAATTTCTGCGTCCCCGATAATCGGGATTTATTAACAGGCTTAAACTTTAATCTTAGAAATACTCAATGTATTCATCTGGTTAAAATTATCGCCTTTCTTGGACGTAAACAAAAAGATGGCATTTTTCAAAGGTCTCAGGATAAGTGCGGCATGTTGCCCATTTTTGGCCCAAAAAAAGGGTTATGGCTGGAATGCCGTAACCCCTTGAGATTAATGGTACGCCTGGCAGGATTCGAACCTGCGACCTACGGATTAGAAGTCCGTTGCTCTATCCAGCTGAGCTACAGGCGCGTAAGGTTTGCGAGCGGTCTTTTTTCGGTGTTGTGAAATCTGATGGGACTCGGACCAAAACCTCTGCACCTTTCTTTAAATCTTCATCACTATAATGAATGTATCTTGCCGAGGTTTTCACGTCTGTATGCCCCAAATATTGAGCGATGAATTTGATGTCTTTTCCCGCCCTTGCCAAATTTGTTGCTGCGGTATGTCTTAGATCATGTAACCTTAACTTGTCAACACCTGGCTTGCCTTTTAATCCCGCCTCTTTAAGAATTGAATTCCAGCTATTTTGAACTGATGTATACCTATTTCCGGTTTTTTGATTCACAAACAAATATTCTGATTCTTTGTTTTTCTTTAATAATTTTTTAAATATTGGTTTAATAGCTGAATTTATTGGAACTCTTTTATCTTTTTTCTTTCGCTTTTGGGCTTGTCTTGGAACATGTATAATACCTTCTTTCATATCAATCCAGTCTTTTTTCATGCCCAGGATCTCACCCTGTCTCATAGCGGTATTAAGGCTTATAATAATCATGTCTTTAAGGTGTTTATATCTTTTGTCCGATTGTTTAATTTGTTCAATTATTTTATATTCTTCGGCAGGGGTTAAGATACGTTCCTTTTCAATTTCTTCGAACAAGGTAACCAATGAGACAGGGTTTCTAGTTGCCTTGCCAGTCTTGATCAGAACACATTAAACATGGCTCCTTGAAACTAGAACTGGCTGTTATTGTTGTATACGTTATTTTTAATGCTGGTCAGCCTTGTTTTAATTGTTTTTCTTTGATTTGTTCCTTTCTTTTATTGATATATTTCCTGATTAATATTTCATTACTTTCGATGCTGCTAATTCGCTTTTTCCCGTAATGATTCTTCAGGTGGCCGGCGCATATCAAATACCGCTTATGAGTACTGGCTTGATTTTCTGCTTTGGACTTTTTCAAGTGCTCATCAATGGCCTTGTAGAAAGGAGGATCATGTTTCATTTTTTTATAAAAACCTGAAGCTACCTGTGCCCTAAATAATATATCTTTTTCCGTGGCCACTGTTTTTGATACAGGACCATGACTTTCAGTATAGCGTTCATTCTTGTACCAAAAATCAGAATACCAGCTGTCACTGCGTTTGTACATGAGCCCTCGCTTTCTCCCATCCCATGGGATTAATGGTCATTTTAATTAAAGATCCCGCACTATTTCATCAACCAAATCATTTAATACGTTCTTATCGTCTTTGAATTGGCTCAAAAATTCATCGAGATCGGATTTTTTAATCAAGACAAGCCGCCTCGATGGCCGGTAGCAGACAAGACCTTGTTTGATCCAGTCGCGGACCGTTCTTTCGGAAATTCCGATATCTTTTTGCTATTTTGCTGATCCTCATATATCCCGTTGGGCTATCCAAGGTATATTAACCTCCTTCCCAAGATTTTTTACAGCTTTATCATAAGGATTTTAAGATATTTTCGATGTCCTTTACGGTAATTGCGGGATCTACGCCTTTTCCAATGATCTCTTTAATCTCAAAAAGAAGCTTATTATGTTCATACAGTTTTTTTGATTCACTTTTTATCACCTTTGTTGCACCTAATATCCATACCAATTCCTGTTCTATCCCCGCATCAGTGGAAGCTTCCTGATTTAAGAGATTTTTTGCATGGCGTTCGATCCCTATCAATTTTTCATTTATGTATGACATTTTCCCTCACTTTCTCCCTTGTGATTACTTCAAAAGACTGGCCAGGGATCAACCAGCTAATATTTGTGAGAAGTTATCTGAGATGTCTGTGAACAAATATGTTTTTTTGTAAGATCGTCGATTCTCGGGGCTTTCAGAGATCCGATTAAAATCGAAATCCCTTAATTTGACGGAAGAGGCCTCGATCCCGCTGTCCTGGAGAAAATGTGTTTATTCCTTAAACAGATCAGTATGATGTCGTTTTAAAATTTTCAGCGCTTTTTGTCGGATCCTACCAGCCTGGTTTTCACGATATTGATCCAGAGAATAACGATCAAAGATCCATTTACCGCGCTTATCATCCGGGTCTTGAAAACCTTTAATATGGGATTCATCGGCCAGTTTTTTGAGGCGTTCCTTGCCGATGCCGCTATAACGAGCAGCTTCTTTCAGATTTAACCACCTCGGATTTATTTTATTTTCTGGCATGGGCTTAATCTATTATTTAACATTTTGCTGATGTATAAAACAAAACCTATCTTTCTGCGATATCAATTATTTGTGCGGGATTTGTTTTTTGTGGTTGGACCTCAACCACTTCTTTTTTAGCCGGCCATTATTCGTTACCTTACAGCTTCAGGGCTTTCTCCTATATCCTCGCCTATTATTCTGGATGATTCTCTTTCGCTTTTGGAGGTCCCGGCTTCGACCATACCCTGATGCTGTTTGAAATAGGTGATATTGCATCTACCAACCACCTAATCCATAATGGATTCGACTTCGTCAAGATCATTGGGATTTGTGCATTCGACGACTATTTTTGCCATTTAAATTTTTCCATTCAATATTTAAAGCTCAATATTTATTAATTTACCTATTATTCAACCATTCCGGCCCGCTGTAGTCCGCACTTTCCGGCGCGGTCGCCGTATCGGATGTTCTCCTCACTTTCCGACCGGTGCCGGCGGCGATACCGGGAAAAGCGCTGCGGTCCTGTTTTGGCCAGAACATCATACCCAAAATATCATGGGCGCACAGGCAGAGCACCGAGCAATCTCACAAACCTCACGGGGCAATCTCAACGGCTTTCTTCCAGGCCTCTTGCTGAAGCGGTTCCGGTAGCCGGGTGAGGGGCCGGGCTTGACTTTCATTCTGAATTTTGACACCCATGGGTGTCAAATTGTCAACCACCCGCGATGAACCAATAAGCCTGTCAGCATGCTGATGTGCCATATCCGACCGATCCCGGCAATAACCTTCAAAGGTGTCGTGGGTATTTTTATATAACCTGGAATCGCGGATCTCCATCAAGGCATGGCCCATTTCATAGAATCCTTTTAGGTTTTTTTCGATCACCTTTTCTAAATCGTTTAATCTTTCATTTGAAATTATTGTGGTCTTTCCCAAATAATCACCCCCATTTCTTCCCTATGGTTATCCATCAAAAGCCGCCCAGGGCTTTGACAGCCTTTGATTGTGAAGAATTGTCTCGGAAGTCCGTGATCAAGTATGTCTTAAAATGAGATCGCCTCATATACGGCCTCTCAGCGATCCGGTCCTTTCTATGCCTTGGGATTATAATAATGACTATGCTCACCCTCTTTGAAATCGTTTTTAAAATTATTTGTTGTTTTTTCGCTCATGATTTTATTTCTTTTGTTGCTATTTAATAGGAAATCAAAGAAAATCCACAAAAACGAAAAAATCGGTCTTTTGTAAATTTTTCGCCATATTTTTTATTTTTTATTTTTCAATTGGCTAATTGATATAATTTTATAACTTGTTGAAATCATTAAAACCGGATTTTCATCGAGGGCCTGGCGCCGACGCGGATCTGGATCCTGCAGCTGCTGACCTAGTCAAAAAAATTATTTCCTCTAATCACTGATAATTGCCTTTAATCCGGTTTGCCGCTCGGATTATTCTATAAGTTTTAAATCTTTTTCTATCTCACGTAATCTTGACTCTAATTCGATACGTTTTTGACGGACTTTTACGCCACTTGCGTAAGCTTTTAAAGTTAGATGTGTGGCATGAATAGGGCCAGGATTGTCACTATCTAATATTTCATCGAGTAGTGTATGCATCATGACCTTTTTTTTCTCTTTTAATTCAATCACGGTACGGTTTTCGATTTTTTTTATCATATCCACACCCCAATCAATATAATTAACAGTTGACAGAATTTATTATCCTTGTTATTCTTCTTTTAGAATCAAACCATCATAAAAATAACGCCCGGATTTGCCCTTTACCCGATTAAACTTTTTAATCATCATATTGGCGAACCATTTTTTTTCGGGTACTTTATTTGCAACATTGGATCGATACCATTCTTTGAATTTCTCGTATAATGCCGTTTCCTCTGTGTCTACATAATAACTATCAAAGACACAGCATTCCTTAAAAAAATGATCCAAATAATCCTCATTCGACCGAAATTCCTTGGTGACATCGGTCACCATACCTAACGGAGAAAATGTGTTTTCGCTAAAAAATCTTTGGATACACTCTTTTGCATCTTCACATAGATCCTCAATTAGAGAAGCAAGATTCTCGATCTGTTTATTTGTCTTATTTAGCGGTTCTACGTTAAGCTCTCCGTTGTTTTCGCACTGGATATAATGCGCGAGGGTTTTTATAGGGTTAATACCCCAGGTAATAAAATCCTCAGGGCCCTGACCATTTTTCCAATTAATTTCATTGACTTTCATATTTTACCTCCTTTTAAAAACAAAAACGCCCCAGGTGCTCTAAACGGTCTAAAACAACCGTCCCGGTCCTTACGGATACCGGACACCTGGAGCGCTTTAATTTTAAAGGATAAAAAATAGACCATTATCGCTGGTCCTCTACGGTTTGAGATTTTCAGATAATCTAATCATAGCATATGGGTTTCGCTATTGCGGCGGATTAATGCCTTGCTCTTTATAGATTAAAAATCCTCGTATAATCCAATTAATTATTCCAATCGCCTCTTCCTTAAGATCTTCAATTAAATGCTCGGATAGTGAAATATTAAAAAGTTCAATCTGCACGCGATCCCAGAACGCCGGGTCATTATCATTTACTTTGGGCAGGTTGTCAGCAAGTAAAATAATGGTATTATTGTGTGGGCCCAAAAGAGGTCTCGTATTTATCATTTGAATTTATAGCTCTCAACATGTCACCACTCACCAAGAATTTCATGCGCGGTATGCTAAATTTTTTATTTTCTTCCGGTTCTGAACAGAAGGCAATCCTTAAGCCGTTTAAAGATATAACACTCGATAGGTTTTGGAATTTATTCGGGCCATAGATCAACCCTGGGTGTATGAAGGTAGCTAATTCCCCCAGACAGCAGGAATTCCCGCTCATGATCTATCCTTGAAAACAAAGGTGTTTAGAGATTTATTTTTTTTCGTAAACTTTTGGCACAAATAAAAGGCTATTTTCTGCCGCCATGTTATGTGAATTTTCTCTTGCTTCTATCTATTTCTCCTTTTATTTTTCTTGATGAATTGTCTTGACTTACCAGCATTGCTGTGCAGTCAATCGCATAAAGAAGAATACCTCTGAATCACAACGGAACAGGGGAAACCTTCATAGCCCTGTCCCACAATTTTTCCCTCAAACATCCGCATTTGCGTGTCATGAACCCGATAAATTGACGGTTCAGTTTTGGAAACTTGCACTACAATTCAAGCAATATCGAGAATTTCTATGAAAAAAAGAGATTATCGTAGAAAAACAAACCTCATTGATACATAATTGCGGATAATCATGCTATGCTGAGCTGGACATCTTACCCTCCTTTCTTTAGGATATTGGCGCAGGAGGGACATGTCGGGACTCATGCGGCTTCCGGCGCCGTGCCCTCATTCGAAGCCTTTGTGCTGGGCCATGGTTTCCAGTCGAGGCAGTTCTGGGGTGTGTGGAACATTTCCTCAAAGGAATCAAAGTATGGTGGCATGGGGCAGGAGAATCAGGTCGAGGCTTTAGGGACTGGCTGGCCTGGGGAGGCGCCTGCCGTGCGGATTGGACCCAGGACCCAGCTTCTGGGAGGCAGCTTGGGAGCCGTGGGCTGGGACAGGGGCCTCCATTCATGGCCTGGGAGGCAAGAATTCGAGGCGCCGTGCAGCACTTGGGGATGTGCTCCTCATGGGCTTGGAATGGAACTTGGACTTTCCTCTCAGAACTTTGCGCTCTGAGAGACATTTAAAGGAGTTAGAGGTGGGGATTCCGCTGCCCACAGAATGGGCTGACCGGTTGGGCTCCACCGCTTTCGAGATGGACTATCCATGAATTCGTCCGAAGCGGATAGGAATGAGAATAAAGACTGCAGAACATGTGCCTTTCCCAAAGCCGGGTTTTAGCCAGAGATCTGTGCCCCACCCACATAGAAGATAGCGCCCAGGAGCCTCCCGTCCCTTTCTCTATCAGGGAGGCACAGAGGCTCAAATCTCGCCTGTTAGGAGTCAGAGGGGCTGATCCATTCATTTTTTACTAGAACAGGAATTAAAAAGAGTGGCAGGAATAGAGATCTTTTAAGTTTGAAGGGACCCAATGGAGTAGAAGAGAATAAGGAAATGATTTATGTTTTTGGTTTCTAATCAGTCCCTAAACATGGGTGTTCAAACAGGGAGTTGTGGAACTAGTGCCAGAATACTGGGAGGATTGCTCCGAGAATGGCTGTTTCCGTTGAATTTGGTACTGCGATGACGAAATAAGTAACTATACGTCAAAACGCGGTAGGGCGCTCCGGAATTTAGAGAGGATCGAGAGCAGCTATTGCAGAATCAGACTGTTTTGGAACGCAGCTTGGAATATAGTGAGAAACGCGTTTTGGGAATTTGCCCATGCTCATGATGTTAGCTTTTGATAGATCAAAGACCCAACAGCTTTCCTACTTGAGATTCAGAGCCGTATGGACAAAGCTAAAAGCAAAAGAGCCTTATGGGGAGCAGATAAGGATCATTGTTTAAAGAGTTTGCGTTTGAATCGAAATGCAAATGCTTTTATCACGCCTATTCTCTACGGCATCAAGTTAACTGATCATCTTAAGTGACACCTCCTTAGAATATTATCGCCCTAAATAGGCGCATCAAAAGCTACCAAAGGAAATTACACAATGAAAGGAAGTTGGAGGCCATTTTACTTCAAGACAGGGACATTTGCGTTTGAAAACAGATTGTCTTGATTTAAGATATGATTTTTTGTGCATTTCCTCTAAACAATACTTTCCAAATATAAAAACCTTCATTATTAATTACAACATGTTGTGATAAAATTCATAATTTATCCACATGTGGTGGCAAATGAACTTATAACGTGATGAGCGGGAATTGCTGCCCAGACAGTAACAAACTAAGTTAGCTATCAAATCCTTAGCATTACCGCCGGAAGGTTCGTAAAAGATAAATAGTGTCCTTTCTTTGTTCTCTCCTAATAGCGAATAACCAAGGACTCGTTGAAGGAATTTTATTTGATCTTGATCACCTTCAAACATATCGTTCAATGTTTGTCGAAATTTTGGGAAATTGGCTTGCATATTGACTTTCATATTTTACCTCCTTTTAAAAACAGAAACGCCCCAGGTGCTCTGAACGGTCTCAAACAACCGTCCCGGTCCTTACGGATACCGGACACCTGGAGCGCTTTAATTTTAAAGGATAAAAAATAGACCATTATCGCTGGTCCTCTACGGTTTGAGATTTTCAGATAATCTAATCATAGCATATTGAATGATAATGTCAATGTTTTATAGATTATATTATCCCTCTTTCCGGTATTCGTTATAAACTTCGGGCAGATAAAGACGTGCTAAAAGCAAAATAGAACCCCAAAAATCCCGAATTGATACTCCAGTTTTTTGATGCTCATACTTACAGCCATGGCATGACCAGTCCTTTAGGCCCTCTTTTACTGCAATGTCGAGACATCGACTATATTTAGGGCAAAATACATTTCTCATTTTGAGATTATGGTGGATTTGATTTTTTGGGTCAGGTTGACCCACTCTTTGAACTCCAACCACTTCTTTTTTTCTCCAGATTCAAAAGAAACCCGGTCGACCATAGCACCATGATGGATGCCGGCATGGGTGCTACCCGGGAATCCGGGGGGTTTATATGCCTTGTAAGGACATCGTCGATTTTGAAAGCTCTTTTATGCGCCTATGTCACAATTAGCGCTATCTTTTGGTTTGTCGCGCGTCCTAAATGGAAATAATGGACACAAGACTGCGGTGCACCTCCTAACTTCTGTTCTAATGAAAATATTGGGGGGTTTGATTTTTTCTGTGCGGGTTGCACAGTTTCTTTCTCTCCCCTATCTATCTCATTTCCTCGCGGAGAACCTTCCGTATTCTTTCCTCAATATTGTTCAAATGCATGGATGCAGCCCGCTCATTCATAGCCCCTTGAACGATAAGTTGGTTGTGAATTAATGTTCCTGGAAGTGGAATCCGTCCCTCCCGGTACGATCTGCCCGCCACGGTTGCCCATATATAAAAATTCAGGTCCTTTTTCACCGACGATGTATGTTTTACCGGGATCGACAGGACCCCCATATTGGCGATTCCCGCCAAAACCGGCCCATCCCAGGGCTGAAGAAATCCAGCCGCTACCCCCGGAAGCGCCGCCCCCGAAAAGCAATTCTTTTGTCATCTGCCCCAAAACATCAGACGTGGCCCGGCGGATACTATCCAGGGCCGCATTGGCATAATCTCGCAGGCTGTCAAATTTATTGCTCATGATGTCGAAATAAAGATTCAAAAAATTTTGTTCCATTGCTTCAGCGGTGCACTGGGACAGGTTTTCAAATACGTTGAATGATTGCTTTGACTTTTCCTGTATGACTTCTGATGTGGTGGTATAAAAATCTTCCATGGTATCGCCGTACGCGGACCACCATCCGTAATACTCTTCTAATCCCGTGCCCCCCGGCGTTGGCGTTGGTGTGGGGGATGGCGTTTCTTTCGGCATGGGAAAGTATTTGGATTCGGGGCCTGCTCTAATTATTGCGCCAGTATTCCAGTGCCGTTTCCTTGAAATTACGTCCAAAATATTATTAATTGATTTTTCCCATTCTCCCCACATATTAATGGATGTTTGAAAATCCATACCAACAGTACTCAGAGCCTTATCGATGGAATAAATACCGGAGATAATGCCAGCAGGGCCCCCAACCACCGAATACCACCCGTCCAAGAATGCCGTAACCGGCTGTGCCAAACAGTTCTGTATTTGATTCATAGATAGCTTTGATGCCCAGAATTGTATCTTTTATTTTTTTTGCCCATTCCGCCACATTGGTTTTTACTAGTTCCTGATTGGCCTTCCACCAATTGGTGGTCTGTCCGGCCACTTTCGCGATCTCCGGAGCCAGGCCAATAGCCGCCGCCATGAACTGGACTTTGAGCACCCGGGTGAGTTTTTCCAATTCATCATTGGCTTTTTCGCTATTTCGGATGAGGTGCTCATCCATAACAATACCCAGATCCCGGGCTTCCTGCCTCATCTCATTGAGACCCGCCGCTCCGCCCTTAACCATATTGGTCAATACCAGACCGGACCTGGAAAACGCAGCGGCTGCCAGTGCAGCCCGATCCGTCTGATCCGCAGTCCGCCCCATGCGGTCCATAACCAGATCCAGCGCCTGCTCAGTAGACCCGGCACTTTGAATACCCTGTAAAAGCTGTTCATCAAATTTTTTCAGGAAAGTAACCAGGGCGCCGGTCTCATTTCGCGCCTCGCCCACACGTTTGGAAAACGCTTTAAACGAATTATCCATAAGCGCAGTGTCAACCCCGGCCAGCCGAGACCATGGCGATATTCCTGGAGCGCACTGGTGGAAATCCCGATCACATCCGATGCTTTACCGATGGCGTCTGCGGTTTCCAGGTATTTCTTGACAAACGCACCCATGGCGGCGGTACCGGCAACCCCGACCATGGCAGTCCGCATGGAAAAGACATTTTTTGTGAATTGTTCCACCCGGGCCGTGGCCGTCAAAAAAGCTTTCTAAGTCATATCTCTGGCGGCCAGGATTATTTATAGTTTGTGATCATCCATAATAATCTCCTTATTATTTAAGGTTTACGAATTAACGAACCTATATTTTTTAAGATAGACAATATCATCCTTCACAACGTGGTTTTCATCTGTTGTGAAAACGGTACAAGGAGAGGTCCATTTGTGGTTAAGGCCATGGGATGCGAGACAAACGCCCCAAATATATCCAATTTTAGACCTCCGGGTGGGCCTCCAGTAATTACAGTCACCGCAATGATAGTTTTCTTTATATTTTTTAAATAATTTCTCAATTTTCATTTAATGCGATTTGTTATTTTTTCCTCTCGGCCAATTTTTTATTTAGTTCAATAAATTCAGAATCATTATATGATTTTTTTGATTCTTGACTGAATCTGTTCAATTCGCGCTGGATATTTTCCCCTTCCGTCCCGGACCGGATAGCTGACGTATTTTTAATAAGCCGGTCAAATGTAGAAACACCGTCCACCAGGCCAGCGGCGATACCTTGCTTTCCGATGAACACCTTTCCATCGGCCATGTTTTCCAGTACAATTTCTGTGCGCACTCCCCGATGCTTGGCGATTTCATCTACAAAAATCGTGTACAGATAATCCACACGATCTTGAAGCATTGTTTTTCCCTCTTTCGATAGAGGCTTGTATTGCGAGGCCATCCTCTTATACTTCCCAGCATAAATCTCCGTGGTTTTGATCCCCCGTTTCTTCTCATATTGGGAATAATCAACATGTGAAGCTACCACACCAATAGATCCTGTCTGTACCGTGTCTCCGGAAATATAAATTTTATTGGCTGCAGATCCAATCCAATACGCAGCGCTACCCATCAGACCATCGGAAAAAGCCACAATCGGCTTTTTGTCCCGTCCATGATATATGATATCGGCAAGCTCTTGAGTACCGTCAACAGTCCCTCCGGGTGAATCAATATCCAACAAGATTTGATTTATTTCGGAATCACTTAAGGCAAATTTTATATCTTTGGCCGCAAGTTCTGATGAAACACCGCCCGATATCCGTGTCAACAGATTCATCCTTTTGGCGATAATCCCGTGGATCTGGATAACCGCGACACCATTAACAACCTGAAAGTTTTTGGAGCTACTACTCAATTTTTTATTCATGGCGGCCTCGATGGCCGAAGCATCAAGCATAGCCCCACGCAAATGAGTAGAATAGACCTCCTGAATCTCGTATAGTTTTTCCGGCACGATGGCCCAGGGAGATGTTAAAACATCGATCATTTTCATTTTAAAATTACCTTTCTTATTAAAAAAGTTAATAGTTAGCCCGGCCTTGTACTCTCGTTAGAATTCAAAACAGCGAGGCGAGAGCACAAGTTTTAAGGACAGGGATCCGGGCCATAACCCCTGATGAACCCCTCGCTGAGTCTCAAATCCTTCCCCAATCACGTAATGGATGAGCAGGAAAGGATTGCATCACAATTATATCGATGGATCCAAAAAACACTTAATGTTCAATGTAATTGTGTTTGGCTATGAAACGATCCCATCGATTCTTTTTTTCTTCAATGCGGTCCGGTGGAAAAACCTCCGAAAGAAACTTAGGATATCCACCGCCAGGTAAATGAGACTTGATCATCCATGCTTCACGAAGTAGCTCCCTGGTTTCTTCTTTAATACCACTGAGAGCATCTTGTAAGGCGACCTGCAGGAAATTAAATCGCATGCGAGGTTTCAACCCGACAAGCTTCTTTTCCTCCTCTGCATTTTCGTCTAACATAGTCAAGATAGCCTCAAGTTGTTCTTCACTATTTTTTGCTGATTGCTTTAGATTAGACACTTGATCACGGAGTTCTTTTATACTGTCATCAGAGGCAAAGCCTTTGACCTTGTCAACCAGAGCATTCTTGAATCGAGCCTCAGCTTGTTCTGTTTTTTGCTTTGTCTCTTCATGCTGCTTGGATATTTCATCTCTTTTGACCTTGAATGTCTCTATTGATTTACGAAGCGTGGCCAAGTTTTTTTCAAACTCTTTAACCTCTTTAATTGCATTTATCATGGTGATTCTCCCTTATTGTATTGTCCGGTTACCGAGTATCGTCGATCGATGCTCATTCAACTTCCATGCCGTGAAAGTATCATAATCCCCGAATTCATTTTGTATCGCTACATCTTTCCACTCTTCATCGATCTCGGTTTGGATCGCATAAAGGCCGAAATTGTCTTTATATTTGGCACGAAGCTTTTCATCGGCCTTCCAATTACCAATAATTTTAACTGATATCTCTTCTCTTTTTTTTTGATCCATTTTAAATTCTCCTTTTAAAAATTTAGAAAATTTAATATCGTTACTTTGAATATTGTCTTGATAGTTTGAAATTTCGCATTAACCGGCTAAACCACGGAAGCTACGGAAACGACCGATCCGGCTAAATTCCGGTACTTCGTACACGCCGGCCCGATATCCGCTGTGTCTCATCACCTCCTTTATATTCTTTTAAAAAACCCACGCCGTGAATATCTGCGATCGCTGAGCTATAAACCACTCCATCCAGAAAGTGATTAGCGGAGCACCCCTTTTTTGTAACCCAGCTCCGAATCCACTGCCCCTTGGCGTCTCTCTTTCTAACTTCTTTTTCTGATGACATATGCCGTAGAAAAGTTGAATCCACATCACCGGGAAGGTGCCAAATTTTAGGTAATTCCGTGTCCTGGTTGATCTCGGCGAAGATTTTTTCTTTATAAAACACGGTATTGATCATGAAATATTTTGTCGCGAAAAATTTATCGCGCTTGTTGGTTTGATATTCCTTCCACGGTATAGACCCGGTTTCATTCCTGACTTGTCTAAAACCTTTAATTGGTATAAACATAGGATATATCTTGCAGAATTCGTATACCTCGGATGTACGATAGCGACTGTCAATGCCCGCCGCCTGAACTTTATATAGCATTTGAGATTCGGTGCCAGGATATCCCATCTGAACAATCGGCAAAAGATCATGAAAATTTTCGACCTTTCCCCAATTGATCAGCCAAGATTGAAGAATCCCGTCTTTCCGCGCCCAGGACCGAACAACGTAGTAAAGTTCTCGCTCTTGAACATCAACACCCATGAAAAGAGCTGATCCTACGGCTGGCACTGTATTTTTTTGGTATGTTTGAATGGACGCGGCAAGGGTTTCCTCTTCAACAACATTCTTCCCCTCTTCCTCCGGATCATATGGAAGAGCCAGCCATGAATTTCTGAAGTTACGTGCTTTATCCGGATAAGGTTTGGATCTCAGATATTCCGCTGCGATGGCGCCAAACTTAGTTTTACTCCAGAGGGCATAGAGTGAGTTTAGGTGAAAGCCGGCCCACCTTTCTTCGGGCTTTTCTGCAATCCACTTACCGCTGTTGACCATTTCCGTTTTATCCTTATCCTCAATCCTGCCGTTGCAACTCTCACATTCGAACCAGCCGCGATTATCCAGATCGCGAATCCGGATACTCTTCAGATCCGGCCATCTCAGATTGTCAAATATAAGTTTCTGAAAATGTCCGCACTTGGGGCAGGGGACATGGTAGTACCGCTGGTCAGTCAATAAAAATTGATGCCACACATTACCATCAGATGTGGTGGGAGTTGAAGTGATGATGGTACGGCTATTCCAAAATGATTTCGTCCTTTCAAGGGCCAGAGAAAGCGCGTCCGCTTCTGTCCGGGACTCCATGGCGAATTTGTCCACCTCATCCATGATCAGATATCTGATAGGATCACTGCTCACAGCCGCAGGCGAGTTGGAACCCACAAGGGTGATGGACAGCCTATCCAGAGTATATGACATGAGCTGGAAATCATCATCCACCGAGGTTTTATGCCGGGCCAATGATGGACTGTCATTTATAACAACCTGAAGTCGTCGTTTAGATACACGTCTCCCAAGATCCCCGGTAGGATAAATAATCATGGCAGGTCCCGGATCCTGGTCAATAATATAGCCTATAATACAGAATAGGGTTGTCGTCTTTGCGACCTGAGATCCGAAGCATAACACTATCCGTTCATGGGTATGAAATGCTTCCAAAGGGCCTTTCACATAAGGAGTTAATTCGGTCCGGTACAACCCCGGATAAGAAGTGATTTTCTCCGAAAGGATCAGATACTTTTCCGCCCACTGCCAAACATTGAAACGCTCCGGAGGCTTAAAAACTGCTCTCCATGCTTTTCGCAGGGCTTCACAAATACTACTGTTTTTATTTCTTTTCAACATAGCTCAAGTGTCGTAAAACTTCGTCAACCGCCACTTCAAGTTTTTTTTGAATTTGAGAGGCGGTTAAATCTTCCAAAAGTGGCGCCATCTTATGGGGTAATGCTAAGATGTTCATTCTGATCTGCTGGGCTAAAGTGATTAATTCCTTCTTTGCATCCTCAATTTTTATAAATTTCCCGGTTTTTACGGCAAGCTCAAACTCCCGTTCCCGTCTTTTAGCCCTCTCATGAAGATACTTCTCTTTCTGAATCTTAGCTGAATAACCGATATTGTCATTTTCGATTAAATTTTCTTTGACAGCCCAAACCTTAATGGCGTTGGCGTCATATTTACCGCGAGCTGCTTTCGGCATTCCCCGCCGGCTCCAATTCTTGATAGTCTGGGTATGAACACCAAAGAAATCTGCCAGATCGTCATAGGTCTTTAGATAATACGGTTCTGTCGAATTCTGAGAAAAACCGGGCAACGTATTTTGTGATTTCGGTAATTTTGGTTTCATGTCTATAAATGGTTTAAATTAGGTATAACTGAAAATCCGAGTTGCGCGCAGCAAACTCCCGAGCCCTCCGTAATGTAACTGTTGGTAAAGGCCCAGAAGGACCCGCGACAAGGATGAATAGCTTTGGCATATTTATTGCGCTAAAGTTGCCAAAAAAAAGTTTCCTATATTCTACTGCAACTACTGCAAGATTATCATATAGAGAATACCCACTGTTTATTGTAACTTATTAATAATGCTGGCCAAAGTGACAACTTATATTTTTGGCCAGCATTATTATAGCCTGCAGTAGTTGCAGTAGTTGCAGCTGTTTTTGGTATTCTTTTTACAGAGTGGTAAAAAAAAATATATAAAAAGATATGTACGTTCTGCTGCAACTACTGCAACTACTGCAGGATTATTATTTTATCAGAGTGATTCCGACATAAAACACCCAACGCTTATTATAGAAATCGAAACGTGATTTCATCGCCATTCCGAATTTCTTTTTGCTTAATAGAAAGCTTGCCGTCTCATCACACCAAATCTCATAAGCCTTATAGAGATCTCCGGCCTTGATTTCGACGTAGGGTTCCATGACACATCTGTCTTTAATAAATTGTCCGACCAAATCTTCATCCTGTTTATACATCTTGGTGGCCTCCTTAACGGTTTTTGGAATTTGCAACCCGCTTTGTTTAAATTTCCGATTGCCTTCAATGAGCCACGCCAGGATACCCGCGTCTTCTTTTTTGAGTTTGTCAAATAGTTCTGGATCTTCCTTATGCTCATGGGCTTGTATCGGGTCACTTACAAATGATTTTGTAAAAGGAACAAGGTGCATCCGTTTCCACAATGCGTAATCACTGGAATCCGCATGGGGTCGATGATTGGTTAATAAAAATAAGGTGTGACTTGGTTGAAATTCAATTTGCCTTTTTGCATAGGGTGCGCGGGCATTTAAAGTGTCGCCCCCGACGACCTCTTTCAGTTTTGAAATATTCAAAGCACGACCTTCGCTCGTTTCACTGGCCCAGACCAAACGCTTACCGCGCAGCGCTATAATCTCTGGTGTAGGCCCTTCAGATTTAAATTTGTTCTCAAGCAGAAAATCAAAGTTTGTTTTATAAGCCAGGCTGCCAAGGATATATTTAAGAATTTCTAAAAGTGTACCTTTACCATTCCGGCCTTGACCATAAAAGATGATGAAAATATGAAGGGTGACTTTGCCAAGTATTGAATATCCAAACAGTCTTTGCAGGTAGTTAACCAAGTCAACATCTCCGTTGGAGATATCTAAAATAAACTGGTCAAACATTGGCCTTGGAGCATCATATCCTTTCCATTTAGTAGTAGTTACCGTTTTCAGAAAATCTTCAGGACGGCCCGATCGAAAGATTTCGTTTTTTAGATCAAAAATTCCGTTGGGGCACCCCAAGAGCCAAGGATCGGAATCCCATTCTGTTCCGGTGATGCAAAGGGAGTCTTGGCCGGATCTGGCAAGTCGTAGCACATTTTTTTTACGAAAAAAATTATGCAGCGCTCTGATCCTTTTGAGCAGCAATCCTTCTCGTGTTTTATGCTTATCTGCAGTTGAAGTGTCTCCATTTTTTTCCGCTTTCAGCTTCAACCAGTGTTGTCGATTTATTTCTTTACCATACTCTTCAATGACATCCTCAATGCTGGCTACAACCTGGTCAACACAATCTTCGCGCCAATAGTTTTTGTAAAACTCAAACCAACATGAATCATAAGGATCGTAACAAAATCGCCCACGATGGAGCGCGATAAAAAGCCATGCATCTCCATCCTCACCACAATCGAGCATTTGGAGAATTTTGTTCCCAGAAAATTCAACGATCTCTTTATCGCCGGGAAATTCCTTTTGAATTTTCTGCCGTCTTGCTTCGACCTTTTTTTTGATCACATCGATATCTGAGTTATCCATTAAATTTATGCTCTAGATCCTTTAGTCGCACCCCAGGTGCCTGTTCGATTCATTGAATTATTTCGCTTCTCAGAAACACCAGACGTCCTGCAACCTTTCGATAAGGAATCGCACGACGTAATACTAAATTTCGTACAGCTCCCGGTGACCTTCTAATAACAACACCGCATTCTTTTGTGTTCAACAGTTCGTCTCTTTTCATGTCAATCCTTTGAAACAAAAAAAGCCGAGGTCCCTTTAAGTATGGGTTGTCTTGGCTGGCTGGCTGTGCTGGCTGCTGGCTGGCTGCTGATTTTTATTTAACTAGTTGGTATTTTCCTTTTCGAGTCTTCAAAATTTTATACTCAAGGTTTTTTGTTTCTTCGACGATTATTAACCTTTTTGGGAAATTTCCTTCGCTATCTAAAAATATAGCATCGTTCTCGATGCGATCTTCTTCATGCGTTGTTTTAATCATTTTCTTTTTCCTCATAATTAGAAGCGGTTATCTTTAGTAAATCCTCAATCTTAATTTTATTAGGTTCGACAGAAGGAAGCTCCCGAAACCGTTTCATCATTTTCTTATACTGGTAATTCATTTTTTCCGGATAATGCAGCATTAATTGAATATCTATTTCCCGCATGATCTTTCCAAAATTTAAAATGAATGTATCATCAGCTGTTTGCGATAAGGCGATTAAATCTTTGAAGCGTGCGGCTGGTATCCAGGCAGGCCCACCCTCAATCACGGGCAAACAGTTAATGTGGTTTCGTTTTTCAACCTTAATTCGTAGAAATGCCAAAAAAAGCCCCAGGTTAGTATCAAGCTTTTCATATAAACTGCGGATCATTGATTCTCGGAGTAATCGAATTTTATGAGGGTTAGGGGCTTTCCCTATGAGTTTTAAGGATTCTTCAATGGTTTTATCTTGGGTTAATTCTATCAAAAGATCTTGTTGCAAATAGGTGATCCGTTCCCAAGTTGCTACAGCCACAAGCAGGTTAACATGATCTGGATTTATGGCTTTCAGGTAATCTGCTGCAGGTTCTCTGTAAAATAAATCACTTATGAAATGCCGGAAAACGGCAATTAAGTATAGATCTTCTCGGCTAAAAACATTTCGTGTTCCTGGTCCAGAAGCGCACCTTATTGAAGGTGTAAGTATTCCCATTTTCAACCATTGTTTTAGCTGATTTCTGGTGACACCCGTGGTCAGGGTTATGTTGTTCATCAAGAATTTCATATGCATTTATAAAGGTTCAAGTTGAACCTTTATAAATTAAAAAAATACCCCATGTCAATCATTTTTTTATAGTATTATATTAAATAAATTTGGCTTATACTACATTGTGGTAAAAATAGGTGATGGGACTTTTGATGGGACTTCAGAGGTGAAAAACGTGACTTTACGTACTTTGTGTGATATGCTATACTTTTTAAAAAGATTAAAATTGATAATAAAAAAGGGCTTTTGCAAATATTTCAATAAGTTTGCAAAAACCCTTAGTTGGAATTAGAAGTCCGTTGCTCTATCCAGCTGAGCTACAGGCGCAAGGGGATACTAAATTTTTTAGATACCATATGCTCGTCTGTATGTCCATAAAATACTGATGAACTCATAATAGGCTAAAATTATTACAATTTATCTAATTGTAATGTATGTTTTAACAAAAGCTTAAAACCAGACACCTAAAACGTAAAACGTTCGTAAAAAGTCGCTTTACTGACTTTTAACGAGGCTGTCAAATATTCATATGAATAAATTTAATAAAAAACAGAAAGATCGAAGAACAAAACAGGATCAAAACACTAGGGGCAAACATAAAAACAAAGATGAAAAGCCGGAATATCATTCTGATGATACCGCTATTGTTAAGTTCGACCCGCTTCAGCGCTACCTTTCAGAAATAAGCAAGCACAAGCTTCTCACCAGAGAGCAGGAAATAGAGCTTGGGAAAAGAGTTATGGAAGATGGTGACAGCGAGGCTGCGTATATTCTGGTGACTGCCAACCTCAGACTTGTGGTAAAAATCGCTCTCGAATTTCAGCGAGTATGGATGCAGAATCTTTTGGACCTGATTCAGGAAGGGAATATAGGGCTCATGCAGGCAGTTAAAAAATTTGATCCGTACAAGAATGTTAAGTTTTCATATTACGCCTCATTCTGGATAAAGGCTTACATTTTAAAGTTTATTATGGACAACTGGCGTCTTGTGAAAATAGGAACCACCCAAGGGCAACGAAAACTCTTCTTTAAGCTTAAAAAAGAGAAGCAGAAACTGATTGATCAGGGTTTTGATCCCAAACCAAAACTTTTGTCCGAAAGATTGGGAGTATCCGAACGTGAAATTGTAGATATGGACCAGAGGCTTGATGGCTGGGATGTTTCTTTGGATGCTCCTATAAAGGATGATTCGGATACGGAAAGAGTTGAGTTGTTAAACACGGAAGTCGAATCTACGGAAGATCAGGTGGCGAAAAAGGAGATGGAGACTCTTTTACATAATAAGATTGCCGAGTTTAAAGAAACCATGACGCCCAGAGAGCTTGAAATTTTTGAACAGCGTATTTTTTCAGACTCTCCTGCTACGTTGCAGGAGATTGGCGACCGCTACGAGATATCAAGAGAACGTGTCCGCCAGGTTGAAAAAAATATTATCAAGAAATTGAGAGAATTTTTTAAACGCGAAATTCCAGACTTTGATTTTTATGACAGGGTTAAAGGATTTGATTGAAACAGGACATTTTTGAAATGAAATCAAAAGCGATAAATGTGACCGTTGCGGTTATGGTCATTTTAATTTTTTTCGGTTGTTTCCCTTATAAAAAGGCGGCTCAGCCATTAAGTGAAAACCTGGACGAGACGGCAGAAGACTCGCTTGCGCCGGAGAGCCGCTATTACTACTTTACAGAGGCACAGTTACAGCGGAAATCAGGCAACTACGATAAAGCGATTCAATATCTAAATAAAGCCATTGAAACAGATCCTGAATCTACTTATCTTCGGTTGGAGCTAGCG
Organism: Desulfobacteraceae bacterium Eth-SRB2; assembly: GCA_004193595.1. Taxonomy (GTDB): domain Bacteria; phylum Desulfobacterota; class Desulfobacteria; order Desulfobacterales; family UBA11574; genus S5133MH16. The sequence goes on along the minus strand of RPGQ01000015.1, from coordinate 31,772 downwards.
ACCCTTTACCTTCATATAAAAGAGAACCAAAGGGCTTTGGGTATTGTTGAAAAAATTATAGAAAAAGAACCTGAAAATCTTAATGCTCTTATCATGTACGGGAGACTCAAGCAGGGGCTTAATCAGCTTGATGACGCTGAAGCGGTGTATGAAAAAATTATTGCCATGGATCCGAAACAAGAAAATATATATTTGCTTTTAGGCGGTCTGTACATGCAGGAAAAGAAACTGAACAGGGCATTAAAGATCTATGACCAGCTGGTTCAAAATTTTCCGGAATCCTATGTGGGGCATTTCTTTATAGCAAAAATATTTTCAGAGCAAAATAACACTGCCGGAGCTGAAAAAGAATTTAAAAAAACTATAGAAATGAAACCCGGCCTCGAGGAGCCGCGTTATGAGCTGATAAATCTTTACAAAAATTTGGGCAAAGAGGAGAAAATTGTTCAGTTATACCGAGAGCTTTTGAAAAGAAATCCCAAAGATATAAGAGCCGCCATGGAACTCGGATATTATTATCATCAAAGAGGAATGACGGAGGATGCAGAAAAGATTTTTAAGGATCTGGGTGCAAGGAGCATTGCGCAAAAGCAAGTCATAAGAAAGCTTGTTAAGCGTTATTTAAATCCAAAGAAATATGATGCCGCAGTCATTATTCTTGAAGGGATGTTAAAGGGTGCGCCGGACAGTTCCGAGCTTCATTACATTACCGGGGTGGCTTTTGAGGGGAAAAAAGATAAAGACAAGGCCATCGTGTATTTTAAAAAAGTGGCGCCGGATTCCGGTTTTTATAAAGAAGCTGTGGTTCAAGTTGCATTTTTATACCAGGAACAGAAAAAAATTGAGGAAGCCATACATTTTTTAAAAGATGTTATTAAAAAAACACCTGATGATCCTGAGATTTTACTCTATCTGGGTTCATTTTATGAAGATAAAGGGGAATTTAAAAAAGCTGAGAACGTTCTTAAACAGGGACTCAAGATTGATTCTGATAATACCAGGCTCCGTTTTCGCCTGGGCGTTGTTTATGACAAGTGGGGAAAGAAAAAAGCTTCCATAGAAGAGATGAAGACGGTGATAAGTCTTGACGAAAAGGATGCCAATGCATTGAATTATCTCGGTTATACCTATGCAGAGCTCGGGGAGAATCTGGATGAGGCCGAACGTCTTATCAAGGCGGCTTTAAAACAAAAACCTGATGACGGTTATATCACAGACAGCCTGGGGTGGGTATACTATAAGAAAGGAATATTTGATAAGGCATTGAAATATATTGAAAAAGCCGTAAGTCTTGTACCTGACGACCCGATTATCCTGGAGCATTTAGGAGATATATACCTGAAGATAAGTAATAAGAAAAAAGCGCTTCAATTCTACAAACGTTCGTTGTTGAAAAAAGAAAAAGACAAAGATGCTCTTGAGAAAAAGATACAAGGATTATCCGGTAAATGAAAACCCCAGCATACACCCGACACCTTGCAACCATTCTTTTAATCGGCATCTTTTTATTTTCATCCTGCAGTACCATTATATCACGTATTCCGGAAAAACCCGGGGACCTTGAGGCCTTATCTGAAGTCGGGGAACTTATTTCTTATCTGAAAAATCAAAATTTTCATCTCAAAACCTTCAAAGGTGTTGGAAGGATAACCTTTTGGGAAAATGAAAAAAAAGATCTGACCACCCGTGTGGCGTGGGTAGGATCAATTCCGGACAGACTCCGTATTGCACTTCGAAGCATTTCAGGACAGCCTGTGGTAAGCTTTGCATCTGATGGTCAGTGGCTCTATCTTTTGAATCATACACGGGGTAAATTTTATAAACGGCGCTCCGGAAATTCCACAATGAAAAGATTCTTTCCAATACCCGTGGAATCCGACGATATGGTTAATATTCTGGCCGGCCGCGTTTCTGTTGATACTTTTGATTCTGCCGTTGTTATAAAAAATAGTCCTCCCGGAGGCAGGCCCCATGTTACTTCAAACCGCCACACTGCCTTATCGAATCAGGAGGAGCCTTGCGCATATGAAGATGGATATATCCTGGTTTTAAAAAAAGGGTGGGGGAACACTTGTCAAAAAATATACCTTGATGCCAACAGAAAACAGGTGCGCAAGGTGGAAAAATTTAATTCTACCGGCGATCTCAAGTATCGGGCGGAGTTTAAAAAAATGCAGGATATAGAGGGATACCGGGTCCCTTTTCGTCTGGTGTTTTCAACCCATGACGGTTCCGGTTTTCAGCTCGATGTTGACAGATACTGGGCCGGTGTTTCGGTTTCACCGTCACTGTTTGTGTTGACGCCTCCGGAGTAGAAAAGGGCTTCAAGGTTCAGGGATGAAACTGTAATGGTTGGGGTACGGGTACTAGTGACCCATGAACAGCAAGAGTGAAATATGTTTTGCTGCGGAGCCTACGCTGGGCAAACTGTCAAAATGGTTGAGGATTCTTGGCTTTGACACATCTTATGAGCCCGGTTTTTCAGCGAAAAAAGGCATGGATTTGGGGAGGAAAAAACGCATTCTGCTTACTCGAACCGAACGTGTCCGGAACGGCAAAGTGTCGCAGGAGTTTATTTTTATAACGTCAAACAATCCCTTTGAGCAGCTCAGACAGGTGATCGACACGCTGGGCATTGGTTATACGGATACGCGTCCGTTTTCACGATGCATCCGGTGTAACACCCGTATCCGACCGGTGGACAAGGATTCAGTGCAGGGGAATGTGCCTGATTTTATCTGGCAAACCTGCGATATTTTTCAAACCTGCGGCCGATGTCGGCGAATATACTGGCCGGGAAGTCATACCCAACGGAGTCACGATATCATTATGAGGCTGTTTGACCCGAATGAAAAACGTTAAAAAAGTCATCGCCCTTGAAGCACGGCTTAAAAACTGTAAAAATGTTGTAACCTTAGGGGTGCAACCTAATTTTTCAAATTACAGCCGTACGGAAGCGGATCTTATCCGAAATGCCGAAAAGATATACTATCCCACCGCTTTCTATGCCGAATTGTTCGATGCCGTGGGGAAAAAAACCTTTCCCAGTTATCATAATTATAAATGTGTTCAGGACAAGATCAAACAGACCGCCCTGTTTAATCTTCTCGAAATACCGCATCCCAGGACTCGGGTGTTTTATGGAAAACGCCAGAAGAGCTCTATTTGCGAACATTTTCAATTTCCTTTTATCGGCAAAATCCCACGGGGATCGGCCATGGGAAGAGGGGTTTACCTTATCGGGAATCGAGAAGATCTGGATGCCTATATCAACCGGTCGAATGTTGCCTATATTCAGGAATACCTGCCGTCAGATCGCGATATACGGGTTGTTGTTATCGGAGATCGGGTGGTTCATGCCTACTGGCGCATTGCGCCTCCGGGGGAATTTAGAAGTAATGTTGCTGTGGGTGCAACCATCAGTCTGGATCCTGTGCCCAAAAATGTTCTTGATCTTGCTCTTGATACCGCCCAAAGATGCCGGTGGGACGACGTGGGGATCGATATCATTGAGCATGACAAAAATCTGTATGTTCTCGAAGCCAATATGAAATTCGGTAAAGAAGGATTCAGAAAGGCGGGGATAGATTACCTTAAACTAATGGAGAGCATGATAGAAAATGGCCGGATTTAAAGAAGAAAACCTCGATTTGCTCCGTCTGGCCCTAAGGCAGCGGGAAACCGAAATGTTATCTCCCATTGCAACATTGAGTTCAGCAGGCGTGAGACGGGTTCATGAGGTTCGTTTAGAACAAGGGTACCGCCAGATATTTTCTGTGGATGCGGATCGGATTCTTCATTCACGGGCCTACACGCGATATATCGACAAGACCCAGGTCTTTTATCTGATACACAATGATCATATTACCCACCGTGTGCTCCATGTTCAACTGGTATCGAAAATTGGAAGGACCATTGGTCGTTATCTGGGATTGAACGAGGATCTCATTGAAGCCATTTCTCTGGGTCATGATATCGGGCATACACCATTCGGGCATGACGGTGAAAGATTTTTGTCAGAACTTTGCCGGTCAAACGGTATCGGTTATTTTCAGCATAACGTTCAGAGTGTTCATTTTCTGGACCGGGTGGAATGTAAAGGCAAAGGATGGAATCTTTGTCTGCAGACTCTGGACGGTGTTCTTTGCCATGACGGAGAAATCCATAACCGGGTACTTGAACCTGAGCGAAAAAAGACATTTGAAACATTAGAGAAAGAGATGTCCGCTAAAAAGGATGATCCTTGGATTAAACTCATACCCATGACCATGGAAGGATGTGTTGTCCGGATGGCAGATACCATCAGTTACATCGGTCGTGACATAGAAGATGCCATCCGGCTCAAAATGATCAAAAGAACCGATCTTCCCAAGGACAGCGTGGATATCCTTGGGGATACAAACGGGACCATTGTCTATAATCTTGTCACCGATGTTATCAAAAACAGCTTTCAAAACAGCTATGTTGCTTTCAGCCCGGAAGTGTCGGACGCCTTAAAGCGGCTCAAGGATTTTAACCTTGAACGTATTTACATGAATCCGGAAATCAAAAAACATACGGGCGCCATAGAAAAACTGTTTGGAATGCTTTTTGAGAAGTACCTGTATGATATTGAGACTGAAAACCGATCTTCAGTGATATTTACAGGTTTTCTGGAAGATATGTCTGAAGATTATATTGAAAACCATCGAAAAGAGGAAATTGTCAGGGATTTTATAGCCGGGATGACGGATCAATATTTTTTGAGACAGTGCCCGGAAGGACTGCGTCCGAAAACGCAATTCAAATAATGGTATTGGTTCGGAGTAATTGAGCGCCCCGGAATTTCTACAACTTAATGAAAATACAGGACATTCACTCCAGCATTCCAATTGTGAACGAAGCGAACTCAATTGCTAAAGATGTATCAAAAACGATCCTATCGGAATCGGACGGCCAGAGAGAATCTGGTTGCTTTCAGGGTGGCTGTTAAGGAAACAGATCTATTTGTGCATGCGGTAAAACCCCTTGAGGAGATAACAAGGGAACTGATTCTCAAGCACAGGGGGGTTGTTGAGGCTTATATAAAAAGGTACCCTGAATTCGTAAACACGTTGAAGCCGTGGCGTGTTAGCGGCCCGGCGCCGATTATCATAAACCACATGGTATCAGCGGGTGAAAAGACCGGTGTGGGTCCCATGGCGGCGGTTGCCGGTGCAATTGCCGAGCACGTGGGGATTGATCTGTTGATGCATACCGATGAAGTTGTTGTGGAAAACGGGGGTGACATCTTTTTCAAAACAAACGGCCCGGTTACCATCGGTATTTTTGCAGGTAACTCTCCGATAAGTCTGGGAATGGGTCTGCGTGTGGATCCCGGGGCAAAGCCTTTATCCGTATGCACATCATCGGGCACCGTGGGCCACTCGCTAAGTTTCGGGAAAGCGGACGCCGTCTGTGTGCTGTCCCACTCCTGTTCACTTGCCGATGCCGCTGCAACGTCCATCGGCAATCAGATAACGTCCAAAGCGCATATCGGGCCTGCAATAGATTTCGGTAAAAATATCAAAGGGGTTGACGGTATTGTTGTGATTATGGGAAATAAAATCGGCATGTGGGGTGAAATGGAGGTTGTGCGCCTAAAATAGAAAAGGGTTGAGTTTTGGGTTTGAAAAAGGTAGAGAATTATTGACAATTAACTAATAAAAATTGATGGTCTCGTAAAAAGTCTAATCAAAGGCTCTGACAAAAGACTTTCTATGAATACGTCGAGATAAGTAAGCTGCGATTTTGATGAGGAGGACTTATAATGAAAACTATGTGGGCCCCCTGGCGCATGGAATATATTCTGGGCGATAAAGAGGAAGGCTGTATATTTTGCAAGGCACTTTCAGAAGAGGACAATTTGACCCTTTACAAGGGCAAGGAGACTCTTGTTGTTATGAATAAATTTCCTTACATTAACGGCCATCTTCTGGCGGCGCCCATAAAACACATTTCCACCCTTGACCGGCTCAGCAAGGGTGAAATGGGGGACCTTCTTGAGACCGTTGAACAATCTGTGGGCATATTAAAAAAAGTAATGAACCCCGACGGTTTTAATGTGGGACTTAATCTCGGGAAAGTTGCGGGCGCCGGCGTTGAAGAACATCTCCATTTTCATATTGTACCCCGCTGGTTTGGTGATACAAATGCGTTAACCGTCTTTGCCGATGTGCGTGTTATTCCGGAGCATTTAATAACCACCTACAATAATTTAAAGCCTTATTTTGATAAATTAGATATAACAAGCTAATATTGAAGGAGACAACTATGAAAAAACTTAAGATCGTTCTCTGGGTAATTATTATAGGCTTTATCGCAACTATCTTTTTCTCGAATAAGGATTATTTATTGGCAAAACAAGTTTTTCAAATAGATTTTTTGTACGGTGAGCCTTTTCATTCAATGGAACTGCCCAATGCAATCTTTTTGCTGGTTTTTTTTCTAACCGGGTTTTTGATTGCCTATTTTATCAGTCTTTCCTCACGGTTCAAATCGAAAAAAACAATAAAGAATTTAAACGCAGCAGCCACTTCCCAGCTGGAAGAAATTGCAGCACTCAAAAAAGAGGTGGAATCATTACAAAGCGGTTCTTCGGACCATAAGGTCGAACCCAAAGAACCCGGTTAGCCATATGAGTGTTTCGAAAACCACTCCCATGATAAAGCAGTACCTTTCCATTAAGGAAAAGTACTCCGACGCGATACTTTTTTACCGTATGGGAGATTTTTACGAAATGTTTTTTGAGGATGCCGAGCTTGCCTCCCGGCTTCTTGAAATAACGTTAACTTCACGGAACAAGAAAGACGAATCCCCGATTCCCATGTGCGGCGTCCCGCATAAATCCGCACAGAACTATCTCGCCCGCCTCATTAAGCAGGGATACAAAGTCGCCATATGCGATCAAATAGAAGATCCGTCCCAGGCAAAAGGTTTGGTCAAAAGGGATGTGGTCCGGGTGGTTACCCCGGGGATGATCGTTGACAATGAGTTGCTTGATGAAAAAACAGATAATTATGTTCTTGCTGTTGCCTACAATAACCATGCCGCCGGGCTAAGCTATTTGGATATTTCAACCGGGAATTTTAGGGTGACCGAAGCTGATAATTTGCATGCTGTTGTTGATGAGGTCCTGCGTATATCGCCAAAAGAAGTTCTCTTCCCCGAATCTTCAAGGAATGATTCCTTTGTTTTACCCGTTATAGAAGCATTGTCTGAAAAATCCATAACCTTTTTAGAAGACGGTGCATTCGAATATAGCAGGGCACGGGAAAGGCTTATTGATCAATTCAAAACTCTTTCCCTTGAAGGATTCGGTTGCGAACATTTAAAAACCGGTGTGCGGGCGGCCGGAGCACTTCTTTTTTACGTCCGGGAAACCCAGAGACAGAAAGTTGAACATTTCACCGGCATTTCAACGTATTCACTGAGCCATTATCTTCTGGTTGACGAGTTAAGCTGCCGGAACCTTGAACTGGTCAAAAATATTCGAACAGGATCCGGGCAGGGGACGCTCCTATCTATCATGGACAGAACCATCACTGCCATGGGGGGGCGGCAGATTAAACGGTGGATCAGATACCCGCTTTTGGATATTCTTGAGATTCAGTCCAGACAGGATGCGATTGAAGAAGCAAAGGAAAACATTCAGGTTCGGAAGAATATCCGGGAGAGCTTAAAATCGGTTTATGACCTTGAACGCCTCGGGAGCAAAATCGTCCTGAGGCAGTCCAATGCCAGGGATCTTGTCGCGCTGAAGCGTTCCATTAACAGCCTGCCCGGTATATGGTCTTTGCTTTCCCATCTAAAATCAAAACTTTTTATATGTAATCAGAATATAGAGGGCCTGTGCCAACTGGCGGAACTGATCGAACGGTCGATCCGGGAAGATGCTCCCCATACCATCAATGAAGGCGGTATCATTAAGAAAGGATACCATCAGGAACTGGATGAACTGATTGCCGTGAGCCGGCATGGCAAAGAGTGGCTTGCCAGGCTCGAGACCAGAGAAAAGGAGGCCACCGGAATCAATGCGCTCAAAGTGCGCTATAATAAGGTGTTCGGGTATTTTATCGAGGTCCCGAAAGCACGTTCGGAAGATGTCCCCTTACATTATGTTCGCAAACAGACCCTGGTTAATGCAGAACGTTATATCACCGATGAGCTAAAGACATTTGAATCAAAAGTTTTGGGCGCCGAAGACCAAAGAGCCGTGCTTGAATATGAAATATTTAATGAAATAAAGGACGAGGTGGTAAAGAATAACACGGCCATTAAACAGATTGCCCAATTTTTAGCCGATTTGGACTGTTTGCTGAACCTGGCTGAAATAGCTGATCAAAATGACTACCACCGGCCGGAATTTAATATTCAGGACTATATTCTATTTGAGGAGGGACGGCATCCGGTGGTGGAAAAAATGATTACCGGGGAACGTTTCGTACCCAACACCATCAGGATCGACGATACCGAAAATCAGATACTCATCATCACCGGACCCAACATGGCCGGCAAATCCACGGTTCTGCGCCAGGTTGCACTGATGGTCATTATGGCTCAGATGGGTTCATTCATACCTGCGGCCAGAGCCTCAATCAGTGTTACGGACCGGATATTTACCCGGGTAGGCGCTCTGGACAACCTCTCCCAGGGACAGAGCACATTCATGGTGGAGATGCAGGAGACCGCTAATATTTTAAACAGCGCCACCCGTCAGAGTCTGATTATTATGGATGAGATCGGGCGGGGAACCAGTACGTTCGACGGGCTCAGCATCGCGTGGGCGGTGGCGGAATACCTGCATGACCTAAAGGACAGGGGAGTTAAAACCCTTTTTGCCACCCATTACCATGAACTCACGGAACTCGAACGTTTAAAATCCCGGGTCAAAAATTACAACATTGCGGTAAAGGAATGGAATGACGAAATTATTTTCCTAAGAAAGCTTGTGCAAGGCGGCACCAATCGAAGTTACGGAATACAGGTCGCACGGCTTGCGGGTATTCCTGACCGGGTGATCAAGCGAGCCAAAAAGATTCTTTACACCATAGAAAATGATAAACATAGTTTGAAACGCCCGGATTTTATGACCGAAGACGGCGATGTTTTACAAAAGGGGCAGGTTCAACTTAACCTTTTTTCCAGACCGGATCAATTTATCATAGAAAAGCTACAAAAGCTTGATATTTCGAAAATGACGCCTCTGGACGCGTTAAACTGTCTGGACGAATTAAAGGAAAAGGCAAAAACGGTTGTTATTTGATTATAAAAAAACATTTTTATTCTGTTTGCTGGCGTGCTGTATCCTTTCCGTGACATGGCCTCGCTCGTCATCTGCAGATTATGCAAAGAAAAAATACTACCGGGCCGAAGCCTGTTACAAGAAACTTCGCCACAGTCCCAAAAAACAAAAATACAGATGTTTTTGGCTGGGATGTATCGAAAAGTATCAGGCGGTTTACAAGGATAATCCTTCCGGCCCATGGGCCGCCGCCGGGCTTTATATGTCCGGGAAGCTTTATAAGGAGCTTTACCGGCGTTCATATAAAAAATCTGATAAAAAAGCGGCTATGGATATTTATAAACGCATTATCAAAAATTATCCAAAAAGCGCATACAAACACAAAGCCGAAAACGCTCTAGGAAATCTCTTTCCCAAAGGGGTTCCAAAGATCGCATCCAAACGCAAAATCAGCAAACCCAGCCATGTCACGCCGCCGGAAGATGAAATCGAAAAGCACATAAAAAAAATCACTTACGCTAAAATCCCGGTTAAAAGGGATATCAAAGGAATTCAGGCTAAGACGGGTACGGTTGTGGGGCTCAGGTTCTGGTCCAACCCGAGCTACACCCGTATTGTCATCGATGCGGACAGTGACTTATCATATTCATACAGGCTCCTAAAAGAGGATATCTCAATCCGGAAACCCCATCGTTTGTATGTGGATTTAGATAACAGCAAACTGGGCCAAGATATTAAAAAATATATTCCAATCAATGACAATCTGCTCAGCGACGCGCGTGCAGGACAATACACATCAGACCTGGTCAGGGTTGTTATTGATATAAAATCTTTTAAAACTTACAAGATATTTTCTTTAAAGAACCCTTTTAGAATCGTCATCGATGTCTGGGGAGATACGGAGAAGGCAACCGGTAGCTTGGTAAAAAAAGAGTTAAAAGGCGGCAAGATTGCCCCCGGCGCTCTGGCAAAGCAGCTCGCCCTCGGTGTCAGACGAATTGTTATCGATCCGGGTCATGGCGGGCGCGATTTTGGAGCTCCCGGTTGTTTAAAGGGGGTTCACGAAAAAAATGTTGTCCTGAAACTTGGCCGCCGGCTGGCCAAAAAGATCCGTGAAAAATTGCACTGTGAGGTCATCATGACTCGCACGAGTGACAAGTATCTCACCCTTGAAGAACGAACCGCTTTCGCCAACACAAAAAACGCGGACCTTTTCATATCCATTCATACCAATGCCGCAAGGGATAGAAGGGCATATGGCATTGAGACTTTTTTCCTGAATCTGGCGACAGATGATGATGCCATTTTAGTGGCGGCCAGAGAAAATGCCACTTCAACAAAAAACATCAGCGACCTTCAGGCGATTTTAAGCGATCTCATGCAAAATGCCAAGATTAACGAATCGAGCCGCCTGGCGGTCCATGTTCAGAAGTGCATGTGTAAATATTTGAAAAAGAGCTACGGCAGGATAAAAAATAAAGGGGTGAAGCAGGCCCCCTTTTATGTTCTTTTAGGCGCCCAGATGCCTGCCATATTAATAGAAACGTCCTTTATCAGCAATTCCAGGGACTGCAAGAGATTGGTCAATTCAAAATATCAGGATCGAATGTGCGATGCGATCGTGAAGGGTATCCGGGAATATATCAATGAGACAAACCCCACGGCATTTTTAAAACAGAGCCGCCAAAAGGGGTTGTCTGGATACGGAGGGTAATTGCAGGGATAGTTATCTATCGTAAATTCAGATTCAACATATTTTAATGAAGAATCCACACCTTGAGGGCATATAAAAGATGAACGTCGAACATTGAACGTTGAACATCGAATAATGTATTCTACCATTTATAATAAAGACAAAGCGAAGCGCTTTCAACATTCGACGTTCGACGTTGAACGTTCGATGTTTACTCGCCTTCGGCGGCGCCAGAGGCGACCAGGGTTCGATGTTCAAATTATTGCGTCTGAGATTACGACTAAACCTTCATATCACGTTGAAATTACATATACAGGCCAGGAGGTCTGAATTATGGAATATAATAATATTGTTGTTCAGGTCAAAGAAGGGATTGCGACAATTACCTTCAACAGGCCCGAAATTTTAAATGCATTGAATGAGGAAGCGCTTAAAGAGTTTTCCAACGCCCTTGATGAGATTCATGCAAACGAGGACATCCGTGTGCTTATCCTTACCGGCGCCGGCGAAAAATCTTTTATTGCCGGGGCGGACATCAAGCAATTCCTGACCTTTAACACCCTTAAGGCAAAATTGTTTTCCGAGATGGGGCGTGTCCTGATGAATAAACTCCAGGAGTTGCCCATACCGGTCATCGCGGCGGTAAACGGCTTTGCACTGGGCGGCGGATGTGAGGTTGCTATGGCATGTGATTTTATCTACGCTTCTGAAAACGCAATGTTCGGTCTGCCGGAAATCACTCTTGGGATTATTCCGGGTTTTGGAGGCACGCAGAGGCTGCCGAGACTCGTGGGTGTGAGCATGGCCAAAGAATTGATATTTACCGGTAAGATGATTCCCGCACAAGAAGCAAAAAACATGGGACTGGCAAACAAGGTTTGCTCTCAAGAACAACTCATGGATGACGTCATCAAGACTGCGAAAACCATTGCTTCAAAAGGGAAAGTCTCTCTTCGAGCGGCCAAACAGGCGATTAACAACGGTATGAATGTGGATCTTACAACCGGCTGCCGCATGGAAATTGATGCCTTCGCCCTCTGCTTTACAAGTCCCGATGTAAAGGAAGGGGCATTGGCTTTTCTTGAAAAGCGAACGCCTGATTTTAAGGGAAGTTTAAAAGAGTAAATCTTTTTGCTTGACATATATTTTTTTATCCATTATAGAGCGCTCAAGTTAACTATTGGTTATTTTACATAAATATTGAGGGTTCCATAGATGAGGTCTCGGTTTTTTTACTTTGGTTTTGGTTTTTTTAGCTTCCCGGAGGGCTTCTTTTTTAGGAAGTCTATCCATGGGCTGGCAAGGTAAGAAATGCCGAACTTGACATAACACAAAACCATGGGTAGACGAAATAAAATGGAACTCATGGTTTTTTAAAAGGCTGTGAGTTTCACTCGCAGCCTTTTTTATTTGACGGCTTCGTAAAAAGTCCAATTTCTGCGTTGCGCTTCATTTCGTGTTCACTGCGGCGTACATAAGTACGCCTCATTCCACGAAATTCGCGACGCCTTGAACTTGAACTTTTTACTTTGCCGTCTCAATTTTAACTTTTTACGAGTTCATTTTATTTGAAAGGAGTGTTGGAATGATTCTCGACATCGGATTTGAAACCATGCCAAGGGAAGATCTGGAGGCAATCATACTGCGACGGCTCAAGGCCACCATTGATCGTGTCTATGCAAATGTTCCTTTTTACAGGAAAAAATTTGACGAAAATCATATCACGCCCAATGATATCCAGTCGTTGGAAGATTTAAAACGAATTCCTTTCACTAAAAAAGAGGATTTGCGCGATAATTATCCCTTTGGAATGTTTGCGGTTCCCATGGACAATGTGGTTCGTATTCATGCCTCCTCCGGGACCACCGGAAAGCCCACGGTTGTGGGGTATACGGCTCGGGATATTAATACCTGGGCCGAGCTTATGGCCCGTTCCCTTGCTGCAGGCGGGGCAACTCGCGGAGACATGATTCACAATGCATACGGTTACGGGCTTTTTACAGGAGGTCTGGGCATCCACTACGGTGCAGAGAAACTCGGTGCCTCCGTTATTCCGGTATCCGGAGGAAATACAAAGAGACAGGTTGTGATCATGACGGATTTCGGTCCCACCATATTGACGGCAACTCCCTCATATGCACTTCACCTGTCGGAAGTTGCCGAGGAGGTAGGGGTTTCTTTTGAAAATTTAAAATTTAAATTCGGAATATTCGGGGCCGAACCCTGGTCTGAGAAGATGCGGGAGGAAATAGAGCGGAAGCTGAATTTAACCGCGGTGGATATTTATGGGTTAAGTGAGGTCATGGGGCCGGGTGTTGCCATTGAATGTCATGAAGCAAAAAAAGGTCTTCATATATTTGAGGATCACTTTATCCCTGAAATTATCGATCCTCAAACCGGAGAAGTCCTTCCTTACGGTGAGACCGGCGAACTTGTTTTTACAACCATAACCAAGGAAGCTTTCCCGGTGATACGGTATAGAACTCGTGACATTACCTCGCTGAATCCGGAGCCGTGTATATGCGGCCGGACCCATATCCGCATGAACAGAGTCAGCGGTCGTACAGATGATATGCTGATTATTCGCGGCGTCAATGTGTTTCCGTCACAGATTGAAAGTGTTCTCATGGAAATGGATGAAGTTGAACCTTACTATCAGCTCGTGGTTGACCGGAAGGATAATCTGGATACGCTTACGGTTCTGGTTGAAGTGGGTGAACGTCTGTTTTCCGATGAAGTCAGACACCTGCAGGACCGGGAAAGAAAAATAGCAAAGAACATAAAAGATTATCTTGGCGTTTCAGCAAAAGTAAAGCTGGTGGAGCCAAAGGTGATTGCCCGCAGCCAGGGAAAAGCGGTGCGGGTGATTGATAATCGAGAAATATAAGGACAAGGTTCAGGTGTCAGGGTTCAGGTGTCAGGAAATAATGATTAATAATCAATGATCCCTGTGAATCAGCCCTGCTAAAAGCAGGAATTTCACGGTAAAGATTATTGCCCGAACGAAAACTAGGGTTATTCGTTCAGGCACAAATGATAGGGAGAAGGGAGGCAACTATGCGGGTGGAACAAATTTCAGTATTTTTGGAAAACAAGGCCGGACGTTTGGCTGAAGTTTCAGCGATTCTTGCAGAAGCGGATGTCAATATCCGGGCGCTGGCCCTGGCCGATACATCCGATTTTGGCGTGCTGCGACTGATCGTCAATGACAATCAAAAGGCTATACAAGCACTAAAAAGCCGCGGGTTTACCGTGAGCAAAACCCATGTGGTGGCCGTAGAAGTGGAAGACAGGCCCGGAGGTCTGAATAGAATACTCGATATTTTGAACCAGGCCGGAATTAATGTGGAATATATGTATGCTTTTGTGCAGCATAGCGGGGAAAATGCAGTAATGATTTTTAGAATCGATCCCATCGATGAGGCCATAAAATTACTTCAAGAAAACAACCTACCGGTGATTGAGGGAAGTAAAGTGTATACTATGTAATACCTGCATCTTGCATGAAAATTAATGAGAGTTTCTAAACAACCGAGTGGAAGCGAGTTTGAACAACATCATAGAATGATACTTTTTACCCAAATGTTAAATCGGATGATTGTCTTTTTTATTCATTAATTTTCACCCAAAGGGCGAGCCGGAGGCTTCCATCTGCTGCGTTATTAAGGGCTCGCAATAGTACACTATGACTTCGCCCTTAAGTGCCTTGTTGGAGCGAAGCGGAAATCCCGCTATCGGGGCATATGAAAGCCTCCGACTCGTGCAAAACTCAGGTAATAACTGATTCAAAAACGTTTTAAACCGGCGAATAGAGGACGACCATCAATATTGAAACCAGAAACATGAAAGGGAGGGGAAAATGACACTCAGGAGAATTTTTATTATCGCAACAATTTGTTTTTTCGGTATGGGGTTGCTTATCAGTCAGGCAAACGCCTTTGATGGAGCGTATAAAGTCGGGGGCGTTTTTTCCGTGACCGGCCGCGCTTCTTTTTTGGGTGATCCGGAAAAGAAAACCGTTGAGATGCTGGCTGAACAGATCAACAAGGCTGGCGGCATTAACGGAAAAAAACTGGAACTTGTTATTTATGATGACGAAGGGGATGCCACCAAGTGCAACCTGAAGGTAAAAAAGCTCATTACAAATGATAAGGTCTGTGCGGTGATCGGTCCTTCCTTGAGCGGACTCTCCCTTGCGGTGATACCGGTTGCCGAAAAAAATAAAACCCCTCTGGTTTCCTGCGCTGCCAGTTACAAGATTGTTCACAATGAAAAGACGGGCAAGCCGTATCATTGGGTTTTTAAGACCCCCCAGACGGACAGTATGGCCGTGGAGGCGATTTATACCCATCTTAAAAACAGAGGGATCACTAAAATCGCCATCATGAGCGTAACTTCCGGATACGGAGCCAGTGGACGTTCAGAGTTGATCCGGCTTGCGCCCGAATTTAATATGAATATTATCGCCGATGAAAAATACGGACCCAAGGATACGGATATGACGGCCCAGTTGACCAAAATCAAGGGAATGGCTCCGGCCGCCATCGTGAACTGGTCCATTGGTCCCACACAGGTTACCATGATTCGCAACTGGAAAGATCTGGGAATGGTTAGCGTTCCCTTGTATCAGAGCCATGGCTTTGGCAGCCGTAAAAATATCAAGTTGGCTGCAGGAGCTGCCGAGGGGGTTTTATGCCCGCTGGGCGCCTGTAATATTGCCGAGCTTTTACCGGCGGACCATCCTCAAAAAAGTGTAACAATGGATTATGTGAAGAGCTATACGGCCAAATACAATGAACCTCTGAGTTCCTTCGGCGGACATGGATGGGATGCCCTGAAGCTGGTTGTGGACGCCCTGTCTGCAGTAGGTGATGACAAGGCTGCAATACGGGACTATCTCGAGAAGAAAAAAGGGTTTGTGGGCCAGCATGGTATCTTCAATTTTTCACCGGACGACCACAACGGTCTGACCAAAGCGGCCTTTAGCATGGTGATCGTGAAAGACAATGACTGGGCACTGGTGGACTGATCCATGGAATTGCAGTAGCAAAAGATTGGTGAGGATGATGGGTTCATCATCCTCACTTTATTATTTATTTTTACATTGAAAACCTGGTCATCCGGATCAGGTTAGAGTTTTCCGGCTCTGCCTGAAGAATCTCTACAAGAGTTTGAAGTGAACTAAAATTTAAAGTGAGCTAAGGTTAAGGAATTATGCCAATTATATAAAATCAGCGGCTTCCGGCTCGTAGAGCCTACAGCTCGGAGAGAGCGAAGCGACACCATAACTTTAGGCACTTTAGATCACTTTAGACACTTTTAACTTTTACGGCTTTAACTTAAAACAACCTCTTTCAGGGATGAACCAAAGCCTTACCCTTTGGGCCATGATTTTTGCTCGATAAGATATGGAAAAAATTACGCTGGCAAGCCAGCTTTTACAATACCTCATTACCGGGCTGACCGTGGGCAGTGTTTATGCCATGGTGGCCGTGGGGTTTAATATTATCTATAATGTGACCGAGATCATCAATTTCGCCCAGGGTGAATTCGTCATGCTGGGCGGATTGATCATGGTTTTTATGAACGTTGCCATGGGGCTGCCCCTTATTCTGGCCTTTCCGGCGACAATTGTTCTGGTAACGGTGATCGGGATAATTATCGATCGTTTCGCCATTCGCCCCATCCGCCGACCCTCGGTACTTACCCTGATTATCGCTACCATTGCGGTGTCCATCCTGATCAAGGGGACGGCTTCGTTTATTTGGGGCAAGGACCCTTTTGATCTTCCCGCGTTTTCCGGCCGCAATCCCATCACTTTTCTGGGAGCCGTGGTTCAACCCCAGTATTTCTGGGTGATGGGCTTTTTGATCATCACCGCCGTTGCGCTGTCCATATTCTTTGATCGGACCATCCTGGGCAAGGCCATGAGCGCCTGCGCCGACAATCCGGATGCGGCCAGCCTGGTGGGCATCAATGTCAAGCAGATGATTTTGTTGTCCTTTGCCCTATCCGCCGCTATCGGAGCGGTGGCGGGGATTACCATCACCCCGATATCCCTTATGGAATATGACCGGGGAGCCATGCTGGCGGTAAAGGGATTTGCGGCGGCGATTCTGGGGGGGCTGGGAAGCTTTCCCGGCGCTATCCTGGGGGGGCTGATCATGGGAAGCATCGAATCCTTTGGAGCGGGTCTGGTTAGCTCGGGATACAAAGATGCGTTTGCTTTGATTGTGCTTTTGGTTATCTTATTCTTTAAACCCAGCGGACTTATGGGCAGCATAGAGATCAGCAAGATCAAAAGGTTTTAGGCATGTTACGAATCGCCAAACTCCCCATCGCCGTGTTTGCTCTGTTTATCCTTGTTTTTCCATGGACTGCCCGACGGATTCCCGCCATAGAACACTATCCCGACATTATGGTATTTGCGGGTATTTATTGTCTGATTACCATCGGTCTCAGCCTTCTCATGGGATATGCCGGACAGATCTCCATCGGGCATGCGGCGTTTTTTGGTATCGGCGCCTATATATCGGGCATCCTGACCACCAATTACGGAATGAACCCCTGGGCCTGCATGTTGATCGGTATGGCTGTTACCGCGGTAGTGGCCGCTTTGGTGGGTACTCCCTCTCTCAAATTAAAGGGCCATTATCTGGCCATGGCAACCCTTGCCTTTGGAATCATCATTTTTATCATCTTCAACGAAGAGACCCAATGGACCGGCGGTCCGGACGGCATGTCCGGCATCCCGGGGTTAAGCCTGTTTGGCTTTGAGTTTGATTCCGTGGAACGCTATTACTACCTTGTCTGGGGGGTTGTTATCGCGGCGTTTATCTTTACCGTTAATGTCATTCAATCCGGTACCGGCCGGGCCTTAAGGGCGATCCATGCCAGTGAATCGGCTGCCGGTGCCATGGGGGTGGATGTTGCCCGGTTCAAGATACTGGTTTTTGTGTACTCGGCGGTTCTGGCATCTTTGGCCGGAAGTTTTTATGCCCATTATCTTAATTTTATCAATCCCGCGACGTTTGACCTTTTCTTTTCCATAAAACTTCTGATCATGATCGCATTGGGCGGAATGCATAATATCTGGGGTGCGATCGTGGGAACCGGTCTGATTACTTTTTTGAGTAATGAATGGCTGCAGTATTTTGAGGAATTTGAGGTCATCGTATATGGCGCCATACTCCTCTTTGTCACCGTCATATTACCGGAGGGTCTGGCAGGGGTGCCGGGGATTGTAAAAGGCTGGTTCAGGAGATAGATATCAGATGAGCGCTGGAATAGAGGAAAACGTTCTTGAGCTGCAAGGGGTGGTCATGACCTTTGGCGGGCTCATGGCGCTCAGCAACCTTAATTTTAAGGTCCGGAGGGGAATGATTAAGGCGATTATCGGCCCAAACGGCGCCGGCAAGACCACCCTGTTCAATGTGATTACCGGGTCTTTTCCGCCAACACAGGGAACGGTTACGTTCAACGGCCGGCCCATCCAACATCTCAAGGCACACAAGATTGCGGACCGGGGTATTTCACGGACCTTCCAGACCGTTGAGCTGTTCGGCAATATGACGGTGCTGGAAAATGTCATGCTGGGCTGTTATACCCGGATTCGAACCTCCTTTATGGCTTCGGGGTTTGTTCTGTCGCAGGCCAGACGCAAAGAAAAACAGATCAGGGAAAATGCATTGAAAATTTTGAAATTTATCGGGCTTGCCCATAAATTCAAAGATTTGGCGGACAGCCTGCCTCTGGGGGAACAGAAATTACTGGAGATCGGTCGGGCACTGGCCAGTGAGCCGGAACTGATCTGTCTGGACGAACCCGCGGCCGGTCTGAATGAGACCGAGACCCATGTGGCGTCTTCTTTGATCAAGGCCATCAATGCAAAAGGAATCACCGTTTTACTGGTGGAACATGATATGAAGGTGGTGATGAATATCTCGGATGAGATTTTGGTGCTCAACTATGGCCGGAAGATCGCCGAGGGGCCGCCTGAAGACATTCGGAACAGCCCCAGGGTTATTGAAGCATATCTGGGAGCAGAGGCCTGATCCGGATAAACCGGGAAAGTGACTAAAGTGAACTAAAGTTTAAAGTGAGCTAAAGTTAAGGAATTATGCCAATTATATAAAATCAGCGGAGCGAAGCGACACCATAACTTTAGGCACTTTAGACACTTCAAACTTAATTAGCTTGGATAAATCTTTTGCCACAAAATGCACAAAATTCAACTTTAAGGAACTCATGTGCTAACGATTGATTCACTCAGCGCCTCTTATGGAAGTATTCGCGTGCTTAAAGAGGTTTCTCTAAAGGTTCCTGCGGGCAAGGTGGTTTCCATCATCGGTGCCAACGGGGCGGGCAAGTCCACCCTTTTAAAGTCTATCTCCGGGCTGATGAAAAACAGCACGGGCCGTATTCTCTATAAGGATCGGAATATTGCCGGCATGCCGGCCAACCGGATCGTTCACCTGGGCATCTCACAGGTACCGGAAGGGAGACAGATTTTTGCCCATCTCACCGTCCGGGATAATATCAATCTCGGGGCCTATCATTATTTCAAGCGGAGCAACCGGCTTGAGATCAAAGAGAGAATGGCGCGTGTGTATGAGATGTTTCCGATCCTGGAAAAACGCACCAAACAGATCGCCGGCACCCTTTCCGGCGGTGAGCAGCAGATGCTGGCCATCGGCCGTGCCCTGATGGGACGTCCCGAGCTTTTGCTTTTGGACGAACCGTCCATGGGCATCGCCCCGTTAATCGTCCGGGAAATTTTTAATGTCGTTAAACAGCTCAACCAATCCGGCACAACGGTTCTGCTGGTGGAACAGAATGCCAGGGCCGCCCTCAAAGTGGCCCATCACTCCTACGTGATCGAGAGAGGTGAAATCGTTTTAGAGGGATTGGCCGCCGAGCTTTTGGACAATCCCAAGGTCAAGGAGCATTATCTGGGGGGATAACGGATGAGCAGGGGCTTCGCCCCAATTGGAATAATGGAATAATGGAGTAATGGAATGATGGGTTTGAAGGAGTTTTTTTACAATTTAAATGGTTTATTTCCGCCCTGACATCCAATATCCCAGCATTCAAGCATTCGATAGGTTATTAACCCTGAACCTGTGAACGCTTACAGGGTAATTAAAGTTATGGATAAAAACAAAATAGTCACTAAAATTGTCTGGGGGGTTATACTTATACTTGCCGGAATCGGGGTTTTTTTCAGGATACCCCAGGTCATGCCTAAAATAGCAAAGATCGAGTATTTTTCTTCGTTTATGTACTACATCCGGTTCTGTTTCTATCTTCTGGGGGTTCTCCTGATTTGGGGAGGGGCAAAAAGGATTTTTGAAAACTATCGAAAATTTAAAGATAAATAATTTTTTCGCCCATAACCTTGTTTTCGCCGCCCATAAAACCCTTGTAAGTATATCCATTTGTTCCGCACCATAAATATTAACAAAATAGCGCCGACCGACCCCATTTCGCGGATAGAGTATTTGAAAATCTAATACCCTAAGATTTAAAAGCTATTGCTAAAATATTAGAAGATTCGAATAAAAAAATCATACTCTTGGCGTATTGACGGGTTTATGTTCAAATTGGTATACAATATGATTTAGTATATCCAAAGTTTTTTTGGATATTAGTAAAATGAAGCTAAATTGATTGTTGAGGTTTTTGAAACGCTCAGTTTAGGTGAAGAAAAATTTTACAGTTATCAGGAGAATAGTATGTATGATCGCATTTTAAAGCGCATGCAGGAAGCTATTCGTAATCGACAGTACATTATGACCTTGCATGCTGAAGAAGAGATGGATGATGACGACTTATCGATATTTGATATTGAACGTATTGTTCTTACTGGTAAAATCATTGAACGGCAGAAAGACCAAATTACCAAAGAATGGAAATACCTTATTAAAGGCGAAAGTTTTTCAAATGAGCTGGTTGTAGTGGTTGCAAAACTGAGCGTAACTGGTAATCTGGTTATTATCACCGTATTTAAAATATGAGGTTGAAAATGATTTGTGACATTTGCGGGCAAGAAGGGGCTAAAATGCGTCACGTAACCCGAAGTTATGGCAAAAAAGCTAATTTGCTTATCATCGAGAACGTTCCTGTTGTTAGCTGTCCTCATTGTAGAGAAAGCTATTTAACAGCAGAGACGTTACATGAGATTGAACGTATCAAATTACACCGTAAAAGTTTTGCAAAAGAACGTTCTATACCGGTGGCAGGATTTAGCAATATCTCCATAGCAAAACAGCCCGATGTGCTAATAAAAGATTGCACCTGATGGCTAATAGCTGAGGCTTTTTAGAAATTCAGTGTTACTTTTTAGGCCTGTTACTTTTGTGTTGATTTGGGGTCGACCCTAAATGCCATCTTCTGGGGGTTCTCCTGATCTGGGGAGGGGCAAAAAGGATTTTTGAAAACTATCGAAAATTTAAAGATAAATAATATTTTCGCCCGCAACCTTGTTTCCGCCGCCCATAAAACCCTTATGTGTATATCAAACTGTTCCATGCCATAAATATGAACAAGATAACGCCGCCCGATTCCATTCCATAGCTATAGTATTAGAAAATCTAGGACCATAAGATATAAAATCTAATACTAAAGTATTAGAAAATTTCTATAATAAAATCATACCTTTGGCGTATTGACTGGTTTATGTGCAAATTGGTATAAGTATATGGTTCAGTATATCACGAATTTTTTCGCGCATATTGTTAATTTGAATTATTGTTAAAAAAATTCAAGAAAAATATTTACGAAACTTAACCCTAATATTCAAATATGTGGAATTATTTTCCAGATATACCGTCCTATATCACGGAAGATTTTAAGTCTATTAATACTGATAAACTGACCGCAAGCGGTCAGCTTATCGACGCCGGATGCCTCGACATTGGCCTTGAAACGTTCCGCTTGCGCTCCGTCTATCAAGGCCGATGGAGCCGTCTGCGATTCTCAGTTTTGGCGTAAGCAAGCTCCCGCCAAAACCTGCGAGTCTCGCGGTTCATCCGGCGACGTTCGGCGATCGATTGAAATTAAAAGATTAAATTTTCCGCTTGCTTTATGTAACCATTTGAAAAACTATCTGGAAAACTTAAGGATAAATGCTCCATACGTGTGAATAATCAATGGCGTATTATTTTTATTTGGGATGATGAACGCGGGGAGGCGGATGGCATTTACCTTGATACATACAAATGAGGTGTAAAATGATTTTAACAAAACGTCAACCCGTCAGTGTTGGTGAAATGATCACTGAGGAATTTATGGTGCCTTTGGGAATTAATCAAGGGCAGCTAGCTTTCGCGATGGGTGTCAGTCGTAGGACAGTAAATGAACTTTGTACCGGTAAAAGGTCTATCACCGTTGACACTGCATTAATGTTGGCAAAAGTATTCGGCAATACTCCGAATTTCTGGCTCAATTTACAGCAACGAAATGATTTATGGACCGCATTACATTCGCCGAAGCGAATGGAAAAAATTGAACGAGTTAGACCAATCCGTGAAGCAACACCTTAAAAGTTCTCCGATTGATATTCAAAGAATGCAGTACATAAAAATTAGAAGGTGCCGAACATCTATATGGCCTTAGCTTGTCAAGAAAAAACTTCTCCTATAGATAGGAAGATGTATAAAAAACCAATTTCCGGCTTAACCCATGAAGTCTTGACAAGCGACCCGGGGAGCATTACCGATTTGTTAAAATGGTTCTCACGCATTAACTTATTTATTTTTGAGCGAAAACCTCGCCATCGGGTCTCGGGTTTCAGGTGTCAGGTGTCAGGAATCGCCAGACCTGAACACTGACACCTGAAACCAAAAAGTCTTGGAAAGCTGTTAACAAACTGGTAATGCACCCAGTGACCCGTTATTTCCGGCTTGTGGTTTCAGGCGCGAGTATCATTGATTAACGCGCCAGATGGGAGGGATTTCCGTTTCACTCCGAACAAGCCCCACCAGGCCAGCGTCCGCTAAATATCATCCTCGGATTCACCAGCGAACTATAGGGCATACCGTAATGCTTGATACTAATAATAGTTCTTGACAGGTTTTACACGGCTTCCAAATAAAGCTCCTCGCCCAGATTCTCTAAGGCATGGATACCAACATACTCTTCTTGGCTATTATTGGAATAAATTTCATCCAACTTCTCGTAATTATAGGGCATACCGCAATACTTGATACCAATAATAATTCTTGACAGGTTTTACACGGCTTCCAAATAAAGTTCCTCGCCCTGACTCTCTAAGGCATGGATACCAACATACTCTTCTTGGCTATTATTGGAATAAATTTTATCCAATTTCTCGTCTGGAATTTACCTGCGTCTCCTCCTTTGGGGAAAAATTCCTTTGATATCCAACACCGGATGCATTGTCGCCTTTTTCCTTTTAAACGGATAGATGAAGAACCTGGTCATCATTAACCACGCGTTCCGGATATCACTGTACGAAACTAAATGTGATGTTTGTTCCAATCCAATAGAAGCGATGTTTCTCCTTTGCTTTTAAGTGTTGATTCTATAAAACGACGCGCCTTTGTTTGGCGGAACGGATTCCCGAAGCATCCCGGCTGTCCAGCATCAAGCGCATAACTTTTTACAAGTTTATCGAAAACCTCTTTGAATGTGTCATGACAACCAAAACCTTCGCCAAGTATCTTTCCGTCCATGGCAACACCGCACCGACTCGCTACAATTAATCAATTGAAACTTATTGATAAACTCAGACAGCTGCCTTCATAACTTTGCCATAAACATCAGCCATGGCATGAGTCGGGGATTCCGCCACCATGAGCGGGACTCGGAAATGTTATCCCAGATACGACTTCATCAGATTGATAAATTCTCCTGCCGCGTTTCAAACTAAATTTTACATCTTTTGATGCCTCTTCGAAGCGACGCAGGCATCATTTTTGCCGGAGTCAAACGCTTCTGACCTGTAGCCCATCGGCCCTGTTCCACACAGCTGACAGGAAGAAACCTTTCACTTCTGTTTCCCGGAGATTAAAAAGTTTGAGTTGACGCGATCCGGTTCTGTTTTAGCGCCGACAAGCCTTCGCCTTCTATAATCATAACACTCTTTTACTCAAATTTTGAGTCTGAGTCCCGGGAACACTCCCTTGGTGTTCAGTTCCCCAGGAATTTGAATTAAATCTTATCTAAAAGCCTGTTCAAGTAAGCATAGATATCCCGCTCAATTCCATCAGGTTGTGCAAATGGGAAACGGAGCAATTTCGATGAACCTGTTTTCTGGCAAGTTTTGCGGGATCCTCAAGAAACGACTTGATTGGGTACAGGTATCCTCCGGTTATTAAAAGGAATCTTAACATGTGCGATTGTCGATCAGACAAAACGATAAATTAATATCTGTTTTCACCAAAACTCTGCGCCGGGCAGAAGTCCATGGGCGGTCTGTTTGATGCCTTTGGCTTCCAGCATCACTAACTCTGGCGCAAAAGCCCTGACACAAGCATACCAAATCTAATGATAGGGTATTAGAAAATCTAGTACCCCAAGACAAAAAATCTAGTACTAAAGTATTAGAAATTTTCATTAAAAAATCATACCATTGGCGTATTGACGGGATTATGCAAAGCATGTATAAGCTTGTTGGCTAAGGCGAATAAAATTCAAGAAAAATATTTCCGAAACTTAACGCAATTGAGTGAAAGTCGAGGATTATTTAGATCCCCCGATAACGGGATCTTCGTTTCACTGCGACAAGGCGTCATGGGTAAGGCCGGAAAAACACAAGGAGCTTTATTCTTGAAAGTTTTTTTCTGAATAATGTGAAGAATGAAGATCTGATAATCATATAAAGGGCTGCGACTTGAAGCCAGGGCGATTTTGTTTTGAGCCGGAACTGGTCAAATACGTATTGCGCATCAAGCGTGACATTTTCTTTTTTCTTTAACAGGCCATTGGGTTAATGGGCATGGACGCCTCTTTGTTATGGTCCTTTCAAACCGGTATATTAGGTACTTTTTAGTGATTACTAAAGCAGGGTTCATAACGCAGATGTTGTGAAATGCAAGGCTTCATTAATACTGGCAATGAACCATTTCACGGATTGAATCCATTTTGTTTTTAGCCGGAACTGGTCAAATACGTATACGCTGGAATCGATTTACATTCAAGCAATAATTACATCGGCATTATGGATCAGGATTACAAAAGGCTATTTGGCCGGCGGCAGCCAAACGATCTAAACAATGTTTTAAAGGTTTTGGAACCATTCAAGGCTGATCTGGAAGGTGTTATCGTTGAATCCACCTACAATTGGTACTGGCTTGTGGATGGGTTGCAGGAACATGGTTATAAGTCACCCATCAGGTTCAAGGCAATTGTATTTAGGCCGTGCCTGATGCACAATGCTTAAACACGGCCCTGGTCCATCTGACCCCTGGTGAAAAATCTTCGGTGCCATACCGTGTTCAATTGTTTTTATCACAAATCTTATGGTTATTAGCCAAACCCCTTTGTGACCTACAATGGTATAGGCTAATCAGGATGTTAAACGATCTGCCGTTGTTGGTGGGCGCTTCGTAAATTTCTAAATCAGATCTTGTGGTTTTGCCAACCCCATTGCCGGTTCGCTTTTCGCTACGCCCAAACAAATAATACTAACGCATCATACACACTCCTTATTTATCTCGTTCTTTAACTATTTCTTTTGTTTCCGATAACAAAGCAATTGTGTTTTGTTATGTGGGTGCAACAGATAAATTTCAATCAAAACCTTGTGGTTTGCATCGCTAACCCCATTTCCGGTTCACTGTCGCACCCAACACCGATTATTTGAAAAGCATTACGCTGTCTTCATCAAACGGAACTTGGTCCCGCTAATAAAAATACGAAGCACGGGCCGGGCCTTCGCGTCTGCCGCCGGTTTCTAAAATGGCTTTTGCCGAAAGTAAAAATCTAAAGTCTTTGCGCGAAGCCTGAAATACTTTGCCTTTGCGGCAGGCAAGCTTCAATACCATTTGAAGCCTTTACTACTGACACAGCGGCAGTAGGAGAGGAGTAATTGCCGACTTTCCTTTAAACCGACCGATATCTCCGACCTCAAGCATAATTGTGAGACTAAAATTGTCCCAATTCCCGGTATGGTGGTCAGCATCACAAACTCTTTGCGAAGTTGAACCTGGGATTTTACTTGTTTCTTTCTATGCCCTTGATTTCATTTTTCCCAAATGCTTAAATCTCGTGCAGATATTATTTTGGGCCATGAAATTCAGGTCTTCGATGGAATTCTACTGATTACGGGCAATCACTGCTTCTTGCTCTTGATAGTTGTTTGATATCTTAATTCCAAGATTCTGGTAACGTACTTTGAAATAGTTTAAAATATTTGCTGTTCTGTGCCTAACAAAAATACCGTGAGTCCACAAGGGGTTGGCTAATAACCATAAGATTTGTGATAAAAACAATTGAACACGGTATGGCACCGAAGATTTTCTGGGGTCCGAATGGACCAGGGGCCGTGTTTTAAGCATTGTGCATCAGAGCACAGATTTTGGCCTAAAATACAATTGCCTTGAACCTGATGGGTGACTGGTGCGGATCAGCATATGCTGCCGAGAACCGATAAAAACGAAATAACGGGTGCAAACCAGGACGAAAACAAGGTGGCGCTGTTGTGAGTAAAGATCAAGAAAAAATGACCAGTTTTTTTTAAGGGAGAGGTGTTTTTTTACTTGACTGACACTTTAATGGGTGACCCTTAGGCTGTTGCTTAGGCTGTTTGACCCTTAGGCTGTTTCACCCGGCACGGCTTATCGGATTCAATCCGTGAAATGGTTCATTGCCAGTAATAAACCTTGCATTTTCACAACATCTGCGTTATGAACCCTGCTTTAGTAATCACTAAAAGTACCCCTGTCCTGCCAGTTTGAGACCATAACAAAGAGGCGTCCATGCCCGGTCTTAGAACCAATAAAAAACAAGACATCATCCAGGCGGCCACCCTGCTGTTCGCCGCGCAGGGGTTCGACGGCACCACCACCCTTCAGATATCCAAAAAAGCCCGCATTACCGAACCGGTGATCTACTACCACTTTACGGCCAAGGACCAGCTGTTCACTGGTATTATATCTGAGACCTTTGCCAGGTACTTTGCGCATTTGGACGGTTTACCTCAGAAGACCCGGACGGAATTTGAGAAAATTGCCAATTTGATTGCCCTTCACCTGGATATTGTCGAAGAGATGCCCGACCAGATCTACCTTGCGGCCAGCGCCTGCCCGGCCCGGCTAAAGGACCCTGACGGCGTGTGCCGCCGGAACATCGAAACCATGCACCGGCGTCTCAAAAATTACCTGACCGGCGGCCTTGAGGCCGGCATTGCCTGGGGCGAGTTCTATCCGGTGAATGTCGCCGCCACCGTCGACCTGCTGATTATCCTGCTTGTGGGGCTTTTGCGCCAGAAGGGATTGAAGGTGATGCAAATAAAAGGCATCAAACAGACCGCCATGGACTTCTGCCGGCGCAGTTTGGTGAAAAACAGATATTAATTTATCGTTTTGTCCTGATCTGACAATCGCACATGGTAAATTCCTTTTAATAACCGAGAGGAGGATACCATGTACCCAATCAAGTCGTTTCTTGAGATCGCAAAACTTGCCAGAAAACAGGTTCATCGAAATTTAACCATTTTCCCATTACTGGCGCCTGATGGAATTGAGCCGGAATATCTAACACTTGAACAGGCTTTAGATAAAGATTTAATTCAAATTACAGAACTGAACACCCAAGGGAGTGTTCCGGAACTCAGACTCCAAAATTTAGGTAAAAAGAGTGTTATGATTATAGAAGGCGAAGAGCTTGTCGGCGCTAAACAGAACCGGATCGTCAACTCAAGCTTTTTAATCTCCGGGAAAACAGAAGTGGTTCTTCCTGTCAGCTGTGTGGAACAGGGCCGATGGAGCTACAGGTCAGAAGCGTTTGAATCCGGCAAAAAAATGATGCCTGCGTCGCTTCGAAGAGAGCATCAAAAAGATGTAAAATTTAGTTTGAAACGCGGCAGAGGGTATCAATCTGATCAGAGTCGTATCTGGGATAACATTTCCGAAAAGTCCGCTCGCATGAATGTGGAATCCCCGACTCATGCCATGGCTGATGTTTATGAGAGTTATGAAGGCAAGCTGTCTGAGTTTATCAATAAGTTTCAATTGATTGAGTGGCAGGTCGGTGCGGTGTTTGCCATGGACGGAAAGATACTTGGCCTTGAAGGTTTTGGTTGTCATGACACATTCAAGAGGTTTTTCGATAAACTTGTAAAAAGTTATGCGCTTGATGCTTTGGACAGCCGGGATGCTTCACAAAAGGAATCCGTTCCGCCAAACAAGGCGCGTCGTTTTATAGAATCAACACTTAAAAGCAAAGGAGAAAACCATCCTTCTATTGGATTAGGAACAAACATCACATTTGAATTTCGTACAGTATCCGGAGCAGCATTGGTTAATGATGACCAGGTTCTTCATCTATCCGCGTTTAAAAAGGAAAAAGGCGACAATGCATCCGGTGTTGGATATCAAAGATTTTCCCAAAGGAGGAGACGCAGGTAAATTCCTGTATGCTCAAGCGAAGCATGCGTTAATAATACATATGTGAGTCCATGGTGTCTGTATAGTTAAACGAGGCACTATGTTTTTCGAATTTTCATCTCGAGAAAAATCTGTGTTCTTCGCTTAAGGGTTTGGTCCAAATCGGCTTGGCAATTTCACTAATAAAATTTGTTTCAACGAACGCTGAAAATGAATTTTTAAATGAAAACAATTTGACCGGGAAGCTTTTTCACCGTATACTATCTTTTCAGCAAGTGCTGAAAGGAGCCTATATAATGAAAAATTCTGATGAAACACTTGAAAAAAGCGCCGAAAATGCGTTGCGAGCATGCCTATCAAAAGTCCCCTTTCTAAGGATCAACAATATCCAAAAAGAACCCGGGATTAGAGATAATAAGCCTGATTTGTTGGTAAAACTATCAGTGCAGGGTATTGAAAAAGAATTGTTGATCGAGATTAAAAGCAACGGCCAGCCCCGTCGTGCACGTGAAGCTGTGAATCAGCTTTTAAGATATCAGACTGTTTTTCCAAAAGCTTATGGAGTCTTTGTGGCACCGTATATTTCTCCGACGGCATCTGAAATCTGTATAAAAGAAGGAATAGGTTATGCGGATCTTTCCGGCAATTGTCGTTTGTGTTTCGAGCAGGTATTCATTGAGCAGACAGGCAATCCCAATGCGTTTGCCGAAAAGCGAGATTTGCGCTCGCTGTATTCACCGAAGGCCGAAAGAGTCTTGAGGGTTCTTCTGAGCAAACCTGAAAAAACTTGGAAAATGAAAGCGTTGGCAAATGAAGCCGGTGTCAGCCTGGGACAGGTGGCAAACGTCAAGAAACTGCTTAATGATCGCGAGTGGATACAAACGGACCGGAGTGGATTTTCATTAGTTACTCCTGAACAGCTTTTAAACGAATGGGCTGAAAATTACACGTATCGAAAAAGTGGAATTTGCAATTTGTATTCACTCAAAAGTGTTCCTGAAATAGAAGTGAGCATCGCTGAAGTTTGCCGTCAAAGAAAATTGAATTATGCGTTAACCGGATTTTCCGGTGCAGCGCGACTCGCTCCGGCTGTAAGATATCAAAGGGTCTTTGTCTATATTGATGAGGCAGAAGAAGATGTTGTCGAGCAAATGAATTTTAAAGAGGTTCAAAGTGGTGCGAATGTGAGCATACTAACACCTTATGATGAAGGAGTTTTTTATGGTGTCCTTGAGGTTGGTGGTGTAAAGATCGCTTCGCCAATCCAAATTTATATAGATCTTATGGGTTTTCGCGGAAGAGGTGAAGAAGCGGCAAGGGTACTCTTTAAACAAACAATCGGACCAAAATGGTAACGAAAAAAGACTATACCGCTGAAGCTGTTGAAGCGGCTCGTTCAGTATTAATTGAATTGATACACCTGCTTGGCGAATATCGAGACCACATTGTTGTTGTCGGGGGATGGGTTCCGGATCTTCTTTTGGGTAATAAAAAAACACCGCATGTCGGCAGTATGGATGTGGATCTGGCTCTTGACCATAGGAATTTTAGGGATGATGGATATAAGACCATTCGAAAGTTGCTTTTAGATAGAGGGTATGAGGAAGGAGAGCAGCCGTTTGTTTTCGAGCGTAAGATTGAAGGTAAAGAATGCACCGTAGAGGTTGATTTTCTTGCGGGCGAGTATGGCGGCACCGGTAAAGGACACAGGCATCAGAAGATACCGGAACAAAACATGCGTCCAAGAAAGGCGAGAGGGTGTGACCTTGTTTTTGACAATCCTGAACAAATGACTATTGAAGGGGAACTCCCTAGTGGGGCAAAGGATGCCGTTAACCTTCGGATAGCTTCCATCGTGCCATTTTTAATCATGAAGGCCATGGCATTGCACGACCGCATAAAAGAAAAGGACGCTTGGGATATATATTATTGCATTCAGAACTATCCCCATGGGATTGACGCGCTGGTTGAAGAATTTGAACCGCACATCGAGCACGGTTTGGTAAAAGAAGGTTTGGAGAAAATAAGGGATAACTTTGCTTCTAAAAAGCATATCGGTCCAAAGTTTGTTGCTGATTTCGAAGAATTAGATGATACTGAAGAAAGAGAGATTCTTGAGCGGGATGCCTATGAGAAAGTAAAATATCTTTTGGAAAAGTTGGGGGTTAGATAAAAGTCACTTGGGTGCTATGGTCTGGGGCCTACTGCGTCTACACGGAATGAAACTCGAACATATGCCTGGACAGAAGGAAGAAGCGGTCGAGTTCTACCCAAAGAGTTTGATGAAAAACTAAATCGGATGCAGATAAAATCGCTGCACGATTTATAAATAGATTTTAATCCAGCATCCTGGACACCCATTTAAAAAAGGAGGTGCGAGGCCATTGAAAAAGGTTTAATTTCGTTCAAGTTCAAGGAAGGCGAAGATTTTGACCACCCCAGTACGATCTGCCGGACCTACGGGGCAGGCAGACATACATTGGGGTATTTCAAGGATAAAAATCTGAGTCTGACACAGAAATTGGACGAAAGGGAATATTTTTCAGTGGCCTAAGTCATGCGCGGCGATCAACTGTCAAGACAATGGCGTATTCTCAGGCAGATCGAGGTTAGTAAAAATGGCCTGACTGCGGCTCAAATCGCTGCACTTGGAGACGTCTCGGATTTACGGTAAAGGAAAAACAAAGGGCATACCACAAAAAATAATGAGGGATTAAAACACGTTCAGCATGAACGGACCCAAGAATCGTGACAAAAGTTGTGAATAATTAATAAGTAAGATGCGACCCTCATATTTCTCAGTAGAGTTTTCTATCTGTTGGGTGAACAAAAGGCCCGGGAATTGTTAGATACCTTGGGGTTCAAGGTGTGTGACTTTTCAACGTCTATTTCCAAGACTGGAAGCGGGGATGTTTGGATGAGTTATGTTTTAGATAAGAGTGGATGAAAGGAATGTTATGAAGATAAAATTAATTTTACTTAAAAATGCCAAGGGTTAAGGAAGAATCTTATAATTTGAGGGGCGTCCCGGAAGTCCGGAAGTCCCTCGGTGTGGGAACACACAGTGGCGGCAGGAGGACGGTGGGTTTAATTCACAATTCTGGCTTTGACCCCACAGACTACTGTTGCGCGTGAAGAGAAACGTGTATGTATTGCGGGACGTTTGGAACGCCACGGGCAGGGAAGAAAAATTCGTCCTTGTAAATCTGGGCCAGGTTCCTTCATATATATCACTCATGAGCGCTCT
>RPGQ01000080.1:10905-240633 GCA_004193595.1 Desulfobacteraceae bacterium Eth-SRB2 | reverse complement strand
ACTCAGTGCCGATGCGATCCAGTCAGGCCCCGGCAAAATGGGCGGTCGGGGAATGGGCGGAGGAGGCCGTGGCCGAGGCCCTTCACAGGGTGGTCAAGGTATGGGCGGCGGTGCCAGGGGTCGAGGTCCCGGACAAGGGGGCAGTGGCAAAGGTGGTGAATATTAGTTCCAAAGAGCTGTTCTGTTATTTAATCTTTTCTGCATGGATGCTTTTGAGAAACTTTGAGATATGCAAGAATATTAGCATTTATTCCGCTACCTCTAAAAATATTAAGAAGTCATTAAATGAAAGGCAGAAAACTCAAGAAAAAAATCCTGGAACTTTTAGGTAGAGATAATCTCGAAAAGAGTCTTGATGAGATCTGTCAACTACCTGCGCGGCAGGCGGTCAATCCGCTTTTCTCATTTTTTTATAGCACTAATGAATTGATCAAATGGCGGGCCATTACAGCAATGGGCGCGGTGGTTTCTAATCTTGCCGATCAGGATATGGAATCGGCCCGGGTTGTGATGCGGCGTCTGATATGGAATCTGAACGATGAATCCGGGGGAATCGGCTGGGGCTCGCCCGAGGCCATGGGAGAAATCATGGCCCGCCATTTCAGGTTGGCCGAGGAGTATGCCTTTCTGCTTGTATCCTATGTCAACGAACAAGGGAATTACCTCGAACATCCAGCTCTTCAAAGAGGCGTTCTCTGGGGACTGGGGAGACTCGCCCATTCCCGTCCCGAGCTTGTTAACCATGCCGAACCTTTTCTGCTTCCGTTTATGCGGTCCGAAGATGCGTTTCATCGCGGTCTTGCAGTCTGGACTGCCGGAGTTCTCGACAGCGGGTTGACGAAACCCCTACTCCAACATCTTTCCAATGATAACGCCGTAATAAATATCTTTATTGATATGAATTTGATAGAGTATATGGTTGGTCAACTTGCCTTGGAAGCCCTTTCTAAACTTTAGTTTGCCGTCGGCGATTATTAAAGGGTGTTAAAACAAATAAGAATAAGTATAAGAAAACAGTTGCTTAAGCATGAGAAAGCCTCTATAAAAAAGTAAATTTTTCCCATAAAATTTAACTTTAAGGAGACTTTCCCATGCATCACAAAGCTATTAAAGCTTAGATTAAAAAACAACTGAAAACCCGGTATCCCAACTGGCAGTGTCTAACCAAAAAAGAAAAGAAAGGCATCGCCAAAAAGGTTTTAGATGAAGCTGTTAAAAATTATGATTTTAAACAAGAGGTTACAACTCCTCTTGAAGTATTGCTTGGAATCGAGTCCCAATTGCCAACGGCTTCCATTATGAATTTAGACGAAATGGGCCGATTTATTGAGTGCTGCACAAACAGCATTCTATTCAAATTGAACCGAAAAAGTCGCCACCATTTGCATATAAAGGACGAAGAACTCAGATTCATCGACGATTTGTTAGACGATAAAATCATCATGATAGCCATTTTCTTGTGCCTTTAGTGAGATTAGGCAAAGCAATGGCTTTGGATATTCGGAAAAATGGCGAACGACCTTTCAATTTGCTCAAGAAGCGTGAAGGACTTGAGCAGATTCGCGTAAAAAGTCAACATGGTGTAGTGTAGTAGTCCGAAGCACTTTTACTACAATGGCTACCCTGTTATTGGAATTAGCCGGGACACGAAAAACAAAGAAAGCAAACCAAAAACAGATAAAGTTGCCGTTAGCAGCATGATTGTTTCCCATAGGAAGTAAATGATTGTTCCCATAATTGAGAAGCAGTTGTTTTATTTTTGCTTGGCAGCAATTTTAGCCCCTAAGTTCTGGGATGTTAGCAGTAAACGCATTTCATATCTCAAAAAAGGAGGCAGTCATGAACAATAAACCCGCAACACTCAAAGGCATCCCTTTCAATCTGGAAAAGCATGCAAATTATGCTGATGGCTCTGTAGTAAGCAAGATATTACTTAAAAAAGATATCGGCAATATTACTCTCTTTGCATTTGATTCGGGCCAGGGTTTGAGTGAACACACAGCCCCTTTTGATGCCGTGGTATATATTCTGGACGGGCAGGCCAGGATCACTATCGGAGGAAAAACACAAACCGTGAATGCCGGTGAAATGCTGATCATGCCGGCCAATGTTCCACATTCGCTTCATGCAATAGTGCAATTCAAGATGTTGCTGATTATGATCCGTGGTGAATGAATTTCATCCAATTCTTAAAAAGCAACGGAATGAATAGGTGAAACATACTAAGTGAGGAGCAATAGATATATCCTTGACAAACTCATATATGGACAAAAGAATTAAAACTGCCAACACAATCCTTTATTGCGGAAGATTTGAAGAAACTGTTGAGTTTTACCGGGACCATTTAAAATTACCCATAAACTTCTCCATTGACTGGTTTGTGGAGTTTCGCATGAACGAAACATCCCGATTGAGTATTGCTGATGAAAAACGCGCTTCCATCAAGAGCTGCCGTGGAAAAGGTATAACCCTGGCACTGGAAGTTGAAAACATTAACAAGGCATGGGAAGATATTGATAAAGCCGGATTGAATCCAACCGGAATAAGAAAACATGCCTGGAATGCCCGGGTTTTTTATCTCTTTGATCCTGAAGGACACCGGATAGAAATTTGGGAATCAATCAATTAAGATGGCTTCGTAAAAAGTCCTATTTAGACGGTTTCGTAAAAAGTTCAAATTCAAGGCGTGCAAATTTTGTATCATCGGCTATCCGCCGGTCCCGTGGGGAGCGTACTTGCACTGCGTTGAGATTTAGATTTGAGATTTGGGGTCCCCCATTCGCAGTTCAACGCTTCTTTTTCAAGATCGGTTTTCCGTCCAAACCATCCAGGATCTCTATTAGACGGCGTTTGCGGAAGTGCTGTTCCCTCAACTCTTTCAAATAGCTTTCCCATTCTGCCGGCTTTTTTCCCCGACGTATGACCTTGGCGGCTTTTCGCAGGTACTTGGCCGCCTCCTGGTATGCGCTGGGCTTGACCTGCGCAATCAGTCGTTCCGCCTTGTTTTTCCAGATGGCCACCGCCCGATCCGGAGCGTAGCCTTGAACGGCGGTGGCGATGGCGTCTTCATCAACCCCGTACCACCCAAAACGGCTTTTAGGACGCTGATCGTACCATCTCAGCACCTGGTCGGGCTTTTTCTCAAGAATAGCGATGTCAATCAGATCGTCAACCAAGGGAAATCGATTACGCTGATCCGCATCAGGCCGCTCCAGGCCGGACTCCGGAAGAGGCCAGCTCTTCTGCTTCCAGGGCAGCTTACCTTTTTCGAGGTAGCACAATAGAGATTCACGCACCTTGGGCCAGACCTTGGCTTTGCCGCAGGCTTTCTGGCAGTCTGTAAAATCCTGCCGAGAGGGACGGCGCACGAATTCTTCGACCTGCATCGCCGCCACCGCAGGCCAGTTCTTTTCAAGCGTA
The DNA here is from genome assembly GCA_004193595.1 of Desulfobacteraceae bacterium Eth-SRB2. Classification (GTDB taxonomy): domain Bacteria; phylum Desulfobacterota; class Desulfobacteria; order Desulfobacterales; family UBA11574; genus S5133MH16. Next base: position 237,213 of record RPGQ01000080.1, on the reverse strand, counting down.
CGAATTTCCCGCAGTTTATCCCGCAGGTTGGCGGCAATGCCGGGCCATTTTTTCTCAGTAGCTCGAATCCCTTCTTGAATCCATCTCCCGGCATCTTCATAACGTTTGGCTGAAATCATCCGCTTGACCAAGCGGTCATAGCTTCCCGTTTTACGGGCCTCGGCTTCGCACAAAGGGATGATCTCGTGCTTTCGGCCGGCTCGCTCCATGGCATGGATGGTCCAGTCGCTGAGCCGGTCACGTTTGTAGTTGCGGCTGAAATCATCTGCGCCCTTGGTACTTTTAAGCCCCTTCAAACGCGCCATCAGCCGGTCTGCAAGCGTGTGCCAGGCTGATTTGGAATGCCGCCTGTGGAGATATTCCGCAAAGGCTTCACACACTTCGAACTGATCCTCGAGCACGGCATCCAGCGCCCAGATAAGCTTTTCTGGGGTATCAAGGGAAGACCGGTCCAATGCCCCGACGATCACCGGCATGCAGTCGGCAATCTCCATGGCGGTTTCGCCGTCGTCGTGGCTCTCCTCCACCTGACGGGTGCCGGTTCTCACCAGTTCCCGGCCCAGGGTCAGCACCTCGTCGGCATGCCCTGTTTTGAGCAGCGTCTCGAGCTTCTTGAGAATCCCGGAATAGTCGGGAGTAAAACCTTCGCCCCGCCAGTAATTCTGCCATCCGGGCTCATCGCCAATGTCACGAATCTCACTACGAAGGCGCGCCACCAGTGTTTTAGTGTTACCTGAGATCAGTTGTTTTCGGTCGGAAAAATCCTGTGCCATTTCCGGGTACTGCTCTGCAAGCTCATGGATCAAGTCGATGAGCCGGGCTTTGGTCTTGCCCTTAAGAAAACCGTCGATATCCTGTCGCATATCCTCGGACATGGCGTTTTCATCATCATATGGTTCATCATCCCGGTTTTCATCTTCCAATAGTTCCAGCCGATCGTCATCCCGCTTTGCTTTGGGAACGCGCCGGTTGTTTTCGACCCGCTCAAGATACTCGATCACCACGGCCACCCCGTGCTTGCAGTCCAATCCGTAAGGGCAGGTGCAGATCGAATCCGGCAGGCCGTCTTCATTCATGACCACCCGGGTGGCATAGCGCTCCGTACCGTCTACCCAGGCAATCAGAGTTCCGTCGTCCGTTACGGCCAGATCGGAAACACGCCCCTGCCGCTGATAAGTTTTGCCCCGGGAGACAATTTTCCCGCCGGCCCATTCTTCGATATCGCTCCAAGTCAGATCAGCAAATCGATCCAGTCGTGTTTTCTTTTTCGGCATGGGTTTACATTCCTGGTGTTCTTGTTTCGGAAAAGGGCCATTTCTGGATTGAAACCAACTAAATTTCCGTTAATTCATATGCACATGAGTAAGGGATCAATGACCCCGTAGCCGCTTCTTGCCATACTTTTTCACGGTGAGCAGCTTCATATACGGCCTCCTCCCCTGGAAACTTTTCCGCCACTTGTCGGATAATGCGAAGTTCCTCTGCCGAAAGCGGTTCGACATCCAATTCGTCAGACGCCTTGATGGGTTTTACTAAATCTTTATAGTTGTTGAGCTGTGGCCCATATGGAATTGCAGCATATGTGGCCCCCGTTAGGCCGCGTCCGAGCTGTCTAAAAGCCAGCATATCTGCGTACCACAAGTATTTGGCCAGGAATAAAAATTGGTCATGAATCTTCAAAAGGCGCTTGCCGATTAATTTTTCAAATTGTTTGGCAACAAGTTTAATTCTGGGGAGAGAGATCTTTCGATTCCCGGAATAGTTATCCGAATCAAACCTGCACTGAAGTTGCATGCGTAAGACATGATCCATAGATTTGCTCTGAATCAAGCCGGTTTCCCAGCGTTTGATACTGGCGACTCCTACATTTATCAAGTCCGCAAGCTGTTGCTGACTCAAGTCGTGTGATATGCGCAACGACTTGATTTCGTGACTTGTTAAAAGCCCCATCTTGGAACGGTAGGCATCTGCAATGGCCCGCTGCACGTTACCGGCAGTTTTTACCGTACCGGCTTCGATGCCACATTCCGGGCAAACAAATGTATCAGCCGAATATGTAATATCAACGCCTTTAAAAGTTGTTTGCTTTTCTAATTCTTTAAGCGCCATCGGGCCGTGCCCTTTGGGGCAGTTCAAATCTTTCATTTTTTCTCCTCGAGAGGTCTGTCTTGATGTAAAGACAAAAGCCAAAAAGCACCTTCGGCAAGGGCGAATTTGTAATAGACTCGGCAGTTGAATCTGCTGCTCTCGACAGCGAAGGCAAACAATTCCAGACCTTCTAATTCCCGCTCGTAAGATCGCTGAGGCGGCCTGGAGCCGGCATAGTGATTTGGTGAAGTTTCATTGAGCAGCTCTGAGAGCACATCGAACAGCTCATCTCCGATATCGTACTCTAAATCAATGGCGTCTTGGGCGATGGCATTCTGTTCAAGCAATAAAACCGATCTTGATGCTACGGCCTTTCTGGCCTCTCGGATCTTATTATAAAGTTCTTTGTGAGATGGTCTTTGCATTTAGTATAGTATCAATTGATACTTTGTCAACAATTTTTTAAAAAATCAAAATGTCGTTTATCACATAAAATATCGGCTAATTAAATAATATCTTAACTAATTTTACAGTTATTTTTTTCCAAAAAACTATAATAGTCTTTGTGATTGAAAATGATATGGTCAAACAGTTTGAGGACTTTGTCCCTATTCATACCATTTTGTCTGCAAAACTTGTCCAAAAGCTGCTTGTCGTCACCTGACAGGTTTATTTTTTCCCCTCGCTTGCCGTTCGTCAACTGCTTGACTGTTTTATCAAAATCACTGTCCAGGTGGTCTTTTTGCCGTATCTGCCTTTGGTTAAACTTCTTGTATTCGACTTCAGCCACCTCCATGGCAATTTCGTGTGAAATCCTGCCAGCGTGAGTGAGAATCTCCCGTTCATTGACCGTCAGAAAAGCATCCAGCTTTTTAATCCAGTCGGTCATGTGCATGGGGATACGGCGCATGGCCTGCCCCTCAGCGAACTGTCAAGTATTTCTTGACAGTTGCCTCCGGCGCCAGTTCATCCTCCTTAAAAATGCTTTGAATATGGAGACTTATATTTTGTTTGGTTGTCTGAAATAGGTCGGCCATAAGCTGTTGGGTCAGCCAGACCGTCTCATCCTCAAGGCGCACGTCGATTTTGACTTGGCCGTCTTCGGCCTCATAGACGAGGAACTGGCCTTTGTCGGGGTTGTAGCCGTCACTGGGCACCAGATCATTGCTCATGAGTGCACCGACTCCTCCAGCGTTAGCTGCGTTCCTTCGATATGGGTCGTATGATGTGCTTCCAGCACAAGCGATCGATTACCCATTTCGCGAACCCAGTTTTCAGACAGCCTCGCCGCCTCCAGAAAACCCTGTACCCGCTCGATGCGAATGAGTCCGGCGGTGATGCGGTTGGTGATGGTGAATTTTGGTTTGAATCCTATTCTTTTCATATTATATACATCTTGTTCAAATTGGTGCAGCGGCGTCACGGAGAATCGCGTTATTGAACACGCCGCGAAGGGACAAAATAACTTCCGGGATGAGCCGGTTGTCGCTTTGTTCAAGGTATTTCTTAATGTCCAGGGCGTGCTTTTCGTTCAACTGGCACTGGCAGCCCACGACCCGTCCCGCTTCGGGGCCATCACTCAGTTCGTAGATTACCGAAACAGCCGCCAAATCCCGCAAATTGGCAAAACCGCGGATGATTTTAAAAATGCCCAAGACTCCTTCGGCGAAATAACCTTCGAATTCGATGGTTTGGTTAGCACGGGGCATTTTAGGCACCCTCTACCGGGCGGAGTCCTAAAATCATTTCTTCAATCTCAGACTTCCGCTTTTTCACAGTTTTGTTGGCTTTTGTAATTGAAGAAAGGATGGCTCCACGTTGATCTGCAAACTTTTTTTGTGTTTCAAAATCAATCATTGGTAACCGAATCTCTGCGAGATTAGTATAGTACATCCGTTGCTTTACCCCGCCAACGCGATTGAAATCAACGAGAGTAAGAAAATAATTTGTACGAATTATTAAGTCCATAAAGTCAGGTAGAAAACCAGAATGGAGCCGCCATACTTGATACTCTGGACTGGTGATGGCGTCTTCGGAAACTTCCGGTACAATCCCCAAAGAACCGACGTTGGCCCGGGTTGGATTATGAAAAAACCAGTTTTTTTCAATCCTTTTGTAAGGTGCATTGAAATCCTTTCCTTTTTGATAGGAACTAAGGAATACACCATCTTTATTGTTTACTCCATAAATGGGCCACTCTTTTTCAGGTTCTTCCCAGGGCCTAACCAACTCTGTACACTCTTCAGTGAATTCTCCGAGACGAATAAATCCCGGATTTGATGTCCTAAAAGCCGCTGCTCTCCCAGCCTTTAAATCCCATTGGTGTGCCTTTGAATAGCTGGTAACAAACATTCTGGAATTTTTTAATCTTTTATATGCACTCGTGTTTTGAATTAAGGATGAACTGAGCTTATGAATAAGTTGATAAAAGTGCTTATTTGCTTCGGAAATATTATCTTGAGCAGATTTCCAGTAATGAACTATTTTTTGTTGAGTTGGTACTAACGGCAAAGGGATTGTAAAATTAAGAAAATCTTCTTCCTTGAACCTATTTCGGCTAACTGCAGAAGAACCTATTGAAGCAGCATTTACAGCCCGAATAACCTTTCTACCAATAAAAACAAGATACAAGTATTCAGGAATGGCCTTCCTCTTATTAACTGCAAATTGAGGGAATTCATTGGATACAAAGTGATTTGCAAGTTCTTTTGGAACAACTGCAAATGATTCCTTCCAGGCAAACAAACGATTGTAGATCAAAGCCCCAGGCACAAGAGGTTGCAACCAAGACGCACTCAAATCCTTCCCTTTAACAGTTTCTCTGTGAAAAACCCCCTCGCCTTTCCCTCTAACTCCTGACAATCTATAATAAACATCTCCTTCAACCTTATGTTTTTTTGTAACTTGATTTAATAAATCTCCAACACGCTTAAGCTCCCAACCTTTAGGAAGATTTGGGAATCGCAGTAACGATGCGGTCGAGGTCCATTTTTCAATCTCAGACCACATTAAAACGTAGAATCTGTTTTCTGCAGATAACATTAAGTTGTACTTTCTGTATTAAATAGTTCGTTAGGATTCAGCAGGAACTCCCGATACCACTCCAAACAAGTCTTATCGATTTCTGTCGGCTGATTCGCATTAGGATAGAGTTCATTCTGATCTTCCTCACCTGTAGCGGATATGCCAACCTTTTCCGCCTCGTACATAAAAATGGGGTAATCAAAGCCCTCTTTTAATAGCTGTCGCGACTCAGCAGCCTTCTTCTCCTTCATCTGCTTCGTGTAATCCTTCAATTCTTTTTGAAGCGCTTTGCGGCTTTCGGGATCTTTATTTTCTTTAGCCTCTGCTATGGCATCTTCGAGCCGTTGGGTTTCCTTGGCGATCTCACCGGCATATTTAGCTTCAATTTCCGTTTTGGCAGTCGCATAGGTCTGGTCAAACCGCTCTTTTTCTTCGTCCGTGTATTTTTTCAGGAAAAGGAGCGATGCTTTTACGCTGGCGCCGGATGAAATAAAGGTCTCTTGGGATAGGCTGACCACGGCCTTGAGATATGCCCGGTCTTCCACGAATTGGCGCACATAGGCAAGAGATGGGTTGTTGTGAACCCCTTCGGGAAGCACAATGCCCATGCGGCCGCCGGGCCTGAGCAGATCCAGGCAGCGTTCAATAAAAAGGATTTCGGTTTTGATTTTGGATTTGTCACTTTTGGGCAAATCGAACAGGCTGGCAATGGCTTTGTTAATGGCGGCCTTCACCCGCGCCTGGGCTTTTTTGTAGGGCTCCCCAAATTCACGCACATAGCGCCGCTCATCTGCATCACTAACTTCGATATCGGATTCCAGCACCTTGTCGGAAGGCTCCACATTGGCGCCAAAGGGGGGATTTGTCAGGACAACATCAAAGCGGGTTTCAAAGATGCCGTTAACGTTCAAGAATCCATCATGGTGGTGAACACCGCCGTGCCCGTCGCCGTGCATGATCATGTTCATTTTGCTGGTGCGGGCCATACGGTCGTTGGCATCCGTCCCGAAGATGCAGCGATTGGCCAATTTCCAGAGACGTGAACCTTCCTTTGTTTGATCAATGGTTTCTTGGATTTCATCATATTTTTCCTGGAGCAGTTTGGCTCGCTTGGTATCCGAAAGTGATTTGCCCTTTTCAACTTTTTTGCGATACGCGTTGTACTGTTTGTCAGCATCGGCCAGGATTTTTTCGCGCACAATCTCAAACACCCGAATCAAGAATCCGCCGGACCCGCTGGCCGGGTCGCAGACCACTTCGCCCTCCTGGGGATCGATCATGTGAACCATGAACTCCACTATGGTTCGGGGAGTAAAAAATTGGCCAATTTCTCCGCGAAAGGTACGGCCTAAAAAGCGCTCAAAGGCCACCCCTTTGATGTCTTCGCTGGTATCAGATAGATTGTATTTTTCCAGCTTACGGACGATTTCCTCGCCCGTGGCCGGTTTCAAGTTGACCCGCTCGTCTTCGTCAAAAATCTTGTCTTTCGAATAATATTTTTTTGTTTCCTGAAACAGATTATCCAAGGGGTTTTCAGCAATTTGTTTATTAAGCACATCTACGGTAAACAGATTTTCCTTGCTTCGACGGGTGAGCATCTTGCGTTCGACATAAACCTTAACAAAAAGAATTTTGGCGATTTCATCAAAGGCGGCGGCAGGGTCCTTTTTCTCGCGGTTGCGGATCACGTTGTGGCATTGGTGGAGCAGGTCGGCGAACTCCTTTTCTTTGAATACGCGGAGCTTGGAGAACAGCTCCTCGATTTCCTTGTCCGTGGCATCGGCATGGGGGATGTTCTCGATTTCTTCAAGATATCCTGGACGACGGTCCGTGCGTACGCGCCAATATCGGGTTTCACGATTATTATGGGTAACGAAGAACTTGGCTCCTTCTCGTCTCGCGTAATTATCACCTTGGCAATAGTCCTTAGAGCTGATTGTCACATTGTCTGACTTGCATTCGACAACAATCATTGCAGGGCGATTATCTACCCTATCCTTGTCAGTACGCCAGATGAGAAAGTCGGCCCGGGCCTGGGCAGAGCCGCGCCCTGTGACGGGTACTTCCTCTCCAATTTGATCCAGGCTGAAGCCATATTCCTGTGTCAAAACTAATAGATATTCCTGGCGAACCCGTTCCTCAGGTGTTAACGAAAGCCATTTTTGCCGCACCGGGCTGAAGATCTTATTGCCCTTTATTTGAATTTCATCTGCCTTGACATAACTCTTTTTTGCCATGCATCACTCCCAACTTTGGTCATAATTTGTCGTTTTCAGCGTAACTGTAATAACTATCCCCGCTGCCGATGATGATGTGATCCTGAAAAACCAAATTCAAAAGATCGGCTGCTTGTTTGAGGTCTTGTGTAGTCTGGTCATCAGCGGGCGAGGGGGCTGGATGGCCTGAAGGATGGTTGTGGGCCACTATGAACGCGCTTGCCGATACCCGCAAGGCTTCTTCCATCACCCGTCGAACATAAACCGTGGCTTGCGTTGGGATGCCTTCGGCAATAACCCTTTCAGCAAGCAAACGGTTCTGGCCGTCCAGGAGGATCGATAAAAAGGATTCCTGGCGTTTGCCTTCAAATCGCGGCCGGATATAGGTGGCCACATCGGCCGCATCATTGAAACCCTTGGGCTGTGTGTTTTGCATGCGAGATCTTTTGCCGATTTCAATGGCAGCCTTCAATTGTGCCATTTTGGCAATGCCCATGCCGGGGACAGCAAGAAGCTCTTCAATATGGGCACGATCGATCCCGCTGATACCGTTAAATTGGGACATTAACTGACGACCCAAATCTTCGGCCGACTGCCCTGATGTTCCAATACGCAGCAGAACTGCCAGCAACTCCCCATCTGACAACCCCTCAGGGCCTAACTGAAGCAATTTTTCACGGGGGCGTTCGGTGGCGGGCCAATCCTTGATGGGTTGGCGTGCAGATTTCGGAGCAACATCAGATTTTTCTTTATCATCAACCACAACCAGCCTCCGGAAGGGTCAGCATCCCTGCCTCTTGCATTCGTTCACAAAAAGCACCTAACTGAGCTCGCGCCAGCTTGGAAGGCTTGGCTTGGCCGTTTTTCCAACAATTGACGGTGGCATAGCTCACGCCCAACTCCCGGGCCAGATCCTGCTGGTTAAAGGTAAGTTGCCGGCCCTTGGGACCGGTGGGTTCCACCGGTGCGGGGGTTTCCAGCTTCAGCCACTGATGATCGCCATAACCTTTTTCGCACAGAATTGAATCGATCAGAAAATAACGGGTTTCGGCTTCGTTGTGGGTCATTGAACCTCCCAATGTCCACCTTTGGCCGGGCCGATACGGCGCAGCCGACCTGACTCCTTAAGCTTGGCAATCTGCTTTTCCACGGCTCGGGTCGTCACGCCGAACTTGTCCGCCAACTCCGGAATTGTCGCAGCAGACAGTTCCCGTAGCAAAGCTATAATGTGTTCCTTAGTTTTCCCCGATGTTTTCCCCGAACTTTTTACCGCCTTTCGGTGAACTGTTGCAGTGAACAGACATCCATCCCGGTCATCAGCAAAGTCAATCTCCGGCCAGGCCTCCAGCGCCCGTTTGATGCCTGAACCCAATCCCCTGTAAAGCAACAGTCCTTTCGCGATATAAGATACCAGGATGGGATTGCGGATGTCCTGCTTGAATTGCAGATGACTGTCTTCTCCCTTTATGGCAATGGCTTTGAGTTCTCTTTTTTTCATAACGGATATGAGGGACATCCATAAATGAGTAAATAGCTTGCTATAACAACTGATATTTATGTTTTTTAATGATCTTTTCTCCTCTATTTACAGCATATAATTCTCCACGCGTATGGTTTAATTTAATATACTATTAACATTGTGAAAATAACTACTCCATAATCATAAAATAGTCAAGAATACTCAAAAATTAGCTTGTACCTAAAATCTGTATAACTAATCTCGAAAACATGTTATTATTTTATGATTACAAAATATCACACTCTATTTGAAAAAATTGAACTTTCACCAAAATGCAGGCATCATAATATTTTGTTTTTTTCAAGATTAGTTGCCCTGCGGGATTGCCGCATTCACTGGATCTGCTGCGTTATCAATCGATTCGATACAAGGGTTGCAGTATTTAGGTAACATGTTATGAATTTTTTTTATTTAATCTTGACAATGGTTTAAAATGTACCACTATGTGATATAATAATTTTATCATGCCAAAAGCCGTCGGTATGTGTTTTCAATGCAAATGCGGTAGATAATTAAGGAAAGATCCATGAATTTTTTTTTAGATATATTAAAAGATATACTGTTCTTTTTTAACGAGGTATCCATATATCTTTTATTCGGCTTTTTCATGGCCGGAGTGCTACATGTGCTCTTTCCGGAATCGATTATTCGCCGTCATCTGGGGCAGAATACTTTTGGTTCGGTTATAAAATCAACGCTTTTCGGAATACCTTTCCCCTTATGCTCATGCGGTGTCGTGCCTGTAGCAGCATCAATGAGAAAGAACGGGGCTTCAAAAGGCTCAAGCATATCTTTTCTGATCGCAACTCCTCAAGTAGGTGCTGACAGTTTTCTGCTCACCTTTTCCCTGCTTGGCTGGATATTCAGCCTTTTCAGAATTGTTGCCTCTTTGATAACAGCTATGGCAGCAGGCATTTTGGTAAATATAATCTCAAGAAAAGATGTTTCACAATCATACGGGCCTTCACCAAATAATACTTCTTTTGAAACATTTAAAGACAGATTAAAATCATTGTTCAGCTATATTGAATATGAACTGCTTGGATCTATTGCCAATACACTCGTTATCGCGATAATTGTCGCCGGCATTATTGGGGCTGTTATTCCAGACGAATTCTTCGGACGATATATTGACTATCCATTTTTTTCCATGGTTGTTATGCTGGGAGTCGGTATCCCCATGTATGTGTGTGCTGCGGCATCAACGCCTATTGCTGCTTCACTGATTATGAAGGGAATGTCTCCGGGAGCAGCGCTCGTTTTTTTATTAACCGGCCCGGCCACTAATGCAATAACCATATCAACAGTAATCAAGACTCTTGGCAAAAAATCTGCTGTCGTTTATCTCGTGTCAATCAGCATAATAAGCCTTGCACTCGGATACCTTCTTAATCTTGTTGTTGCAAAATATGGCTTTCATAAAATGATAATTACCCATCAGGCTGAAATGTTGCCGGAATGGCTAAAATTCAGCGGAGTTGTCATACTGTCATCAATGCTTGCATGGTATTATTTAAAAACAAAAGTATTAATAAAAGCGGGAAGGAAAAGCGAAATGAGAGACAATAAAATACGGCTTGATGTGGAAGGAATGACTTGCATGCACTGTGCAGGAAATGTGAAAAAGGCAGTTGAGTCTATTAATGGCACATCAGATATTATAGTAGACCTTGACAACAAATGTGTCGAATTTGAGATAATCGATCCTGTAAACGTTGAAAATGTGAAATCTGCAATCACATCTGCCGGCTATAATTTAATAGTATAGGGATTTCCTTTATTGGCCACAGATTACCCCGATGAAATAGAAAAAGAAAATGCTCCATTAAATACGCTGCGCTCGTCTTCTACAAAGAATTGAACGGGGTAAACATTTCATTGTGCAGGCACAAATTGTCAAGATTCTGAAATTAAGAAATAATAATATTATCTGAGTTCATCTGCGAAAATGTGCCTGCCCCGTAGGTCTGGAAGATCGTACTGGGGTGTCCTATTTAACATCCAACTGGTTTTCTCTTTTCCGCATAACCGTTATGAAAAAACAACCGAAGTCGAGATTTTTTTAAAAATTTCAGTTTTTTTGATCTAAGTCAAAGCAATTAGTTCGTCCTGAATATAAAATATACTTGAAAATCAGGAAATAGTCCTTTAAAAAAAATTTTAAGGGAAAAATTAATTGGCCCAATATCATTAAAAGGAGGAAAAATTATGTTTTGTTTTCAATGTCAGGAAACAGCCAAAAATGAAGGCTGCACCATCAAGGGTGTTTGCGGGAAACCCGAGGATACCGCAAATCTTCAGGATCTGTTGATCTATGTGCTAAGAGGCATTGCTGTTTACAGCGAAATGGCCAAAGAATTAGGCATGTCAAATAAGGAAAACGGGTTATTTGCGGCACAGGCGCTTTTTACCACCATCACCAATGCCAACTGGGACAATGACCGGTTCGTGGCCATGGTCAGGGAAGGCCTAAAACGTCGGGACCAGATTAAGGAAAAGTTTCTGGCCGCCTACAAAGACAAAAACGGTAAGGATTTTGATGGAAAATTACATCATTCCGCCACCTGGTTCTCGGATGACGTGGCCGAGTTTGAAGAAAAGGCCAAATCGGTTGGCGTCCTTGCCACAGAGAATGAAGATGTTCGATCTCTCAGGGAGCTGTTGATCATCGGTTTGAAAGGAATCGCCGCTTATGCGGATCATGCCGCCATTTTAGGATTTGAAAAAGATGAAATCTACGATTTTATCATGGAATCCATGGCTTCCACCACAAAGGACCTGTCGGTGGACGACATGATCGGGTTGGTCATGAAAGCCGGAGAAACGGCGGTGAATACTATGGCTCTGCTGGACGAGGCCAACACCACCGCCTATGGAAACCCTGAAATAACCGAAGTTAATATCGGGGTTGGAAGCAATCCGGGGATTCTGATCAGCGGCCATGATCTGAAAGATATGGAAGAACTGCTCAAACAAACCCAGGGTACCGGAGTTGATGTGTACACTCACGGTGAAATGCTGCCGGCCAATTACTATCCGGCTTTTAAAAAGTATGATCATTTCGTGGGTAACTACGGCGGCGCCTGGTTTCGACAAAACAAGGAATTCGAATCCTTCAACGGCCCGATTCTGATGACCACAAACTGTATTATCCCCATAAAAAAGAGCAATACCTATCAGAACCGGATCTTTACTACCGGGATGACCGGTTATCCTGGTGTGGTACATATTCCCGATCGACCGGAAGGAGGCGCAAAGGATTTTTCAAAAATTATCGAGCTGGCCAAAAAATGCGAGCCGCCGACTGAAATCGAAACCGGCAAGATTGTCGGCGGATTTGCCCACAATCAGGTGCTTGCTTTAGCGGACAAGGTTGTTGATGCGGTAAAATCCGGCGCTATCAAACGCTTTATTGTCATGGCCGGGTGTGACGGCCGTCAAAAGGCCAGAAACTATTTCACCGAAGTTGCCAAAGCCCTGCCGCAAGATGCGGTAATTTTAACTGCCGGCTGTGCCAAGTATCGCTACAACAAGCTTGATCTCGGCAATATCGGCGGCATTCCGAGAATTCTTGATGCCGGCCAGTGTAACGACTGCTACTCTCTGGCGGTGGTCGCCCTGAAACTGAAAGAGGTTTTTGGACTGGATGACATTAATGATCTTCCGATCTCCTTTGATATCGGATGGTATGAACAAAAAGCGGTGGCTGTTCTGTTGGCGCTTTTATTTCTCGGCGTCAAAGGTATTCGTCTGGGTCCCACTCTGCCGGCATTCCTGTCACCAAATGTTGCCAAGGTTTTGGTGGAAAAATTCGATATCAAACAGATCGACACCGTGGAGGCGGATATCGAGGCCATGATGAGTGGAAAATAATTTAATAGTATAGGGATTTCCTTTTTTAGAGCGCGAAACCGCCCGCCCGCCTCGCAAGCGAGAGCGTTGCGGGCAGGCGTTATATAGAATCGCGAAGCGATTGTATAATTTGTCCCGGTTTTTAATGGATGGCGGTTTTCTGAAAATAAAATAATTTTTCGGAAAACCGCCCTAATATTCCGTATTGAATCCTGATCTAATCGGGTACGTAATCTTCAAAGAAGGAATGTATGATGGGTATGAAAAACCTTCAAAACCTGACTTTTTACGAGACCATCAAAGAATAATTCGGAGAAAAAATTCATGATGAATTTAAAGTCACACTGGCAGAATGCTCCAATGCCTGTTCCCAGCCACAGATTAAGGATATAGGGATTATCGGCGCGTGTATGCCTTTACTTACGAATGAAACTTGCACGGTTTGTGACGCCTGTGTTTCTGATTTTAAAAACTTCAAAAAGTATTAAAGTATTATGGTGGGTTATCCAAAGAAATCTATTGCCAGCCCCAGGCAGGCACAAGAAACATGACAATATCCCGGTTAAGCTGATTACTGTAATTTTCCGTGCTGCGCAAGTTTTTCCAAACCGTTTCGATTCAAAAGCTTAATATTCCGACCCTCTACTTGAATCAAATCTTGTTTGCTCATTTTTGCCAAAATACGCGACAGGGTTTCCGGAATGGTTCCCAGAAGACTGGCCAGTTGTCCTTTTGAAATTGTCAGGGAAACAAAGTCCCCGGTGGCCTGCTCGTCGGCAAGATAGGTCAGATAGGATGCAAGTCGGGCGGGGACCTCTTTTAATGAAAGATTTTCTACCTGGACGGTGAACTGGCGCAGGCGCATGGACAGGATAGCCAGCATATTCAAAGCAAGTGAGGGATGTTCGGAGATAAGATCCACAAAAGCCGGCCTTGGGATAAACAGAAGGTGGCTTTTGAGAAGGGTTTCGGCGTTTGCAGGAAATTTCCGCCCGGAAAAAACCGGAACCTCACCAAACGGATTGCCCGGCCCGTAAATATGAAGAATTTGTTCTTTACCTTCGAACGAAACTTTATAGATTTTTACTTTTCCGGTGACAACAATATAAAATCCATTACAATCATTGCTTTCCAGAAAAACCGTTTTACCCTTATCATAAAACTCATCTATGGCGATTCGTCTGATTTGGCCCAACTGTTCTTGGGAAAGACCGTTGAAAAGCGGCGCCTGTGAGATAATATCCAGAATTTTTTTCATAATTTCCCTCTTTTTTCATAATTATCAGCTATTTTTGACATAAGTCAAGGTAATGCATGTATTTATCGTGTAAACTATCTTAAAAATCAGGAAAAACTTTAAAATCCTAAAAACTGACTTATTGTATGGACAGAATTTTAGGATGAGTAGGATATAATAAATCTTGTATATCCTGTATATCCTGTCAAATTAAGATCTAAATAAGGAGAAAAATAATGAAATGCCCGGGACAGGACAGCAGATACTGGAAACCAGGAGCCATTTTTACAGCAAAATGTCCGGAATGCGGTCATAACGTTGAGTTTTTCAAAGACGATACAACCCGCAAATGCGACAAATGTGGTCATAAGTTCGCAAATCCAAAAATGGATTTCGGATGTGCGGCATACTGCCAGTTCGCCGAAGAGTGTATTGGAACTCTGCCGCCGGAACTTTTGGCCCAAAAGGAAGATCTTTTAAAAGATCGTATTGCCATAGAAATGAAGCGCTATTTTAAACGGGATTTTAGGCGCATAGGACATGCGACCCGGGTGGCGCGTCATGCGGAACGGATCGGCAAAAACGAAAGGGGTAATCTTGCGGTGATACTGGGAGCCGCTTATTTGCATGATATCGGTATCCCTGAAGCGGAAAAAAAGTATAACAGCACCGCTGCGAAATACCAGGAACAGGAAGGGCCGCCCATTGCAAGATCCATTATGGAAAGCCTTGGCGCCAATGACAAGCTGATAGAAGAGGTGTGCGATATTATCGGTCATCACCATCATCCCCGACCTGAAGAAATGCTTAATTATAAGGTGGTGTATGATGCGGATTTAATTACCAACCTTGAGGAGAAACATAAAGAAAAGCCCATAGATAATGACCGGCTGACCCGGATTATCGAAACGTCGTTTTTGACCGAAAGCGGTCGGGAAGAAGCAAGGAAGACGTTTTTAAATAAATAGGACACCCCAGTACCATCTACCAGAGCTACGGGGCAGGCAGCTTTTCGCAGATTTGCACAGATCAATTATTTTTTAATTTAAAGATCTTTATAATCTGTGTTCATCTGTGTGCGAAAAAAAATCTTTACTTTAACGTATAATCGGACAGGCGGATCTACATAACCAATAAACCAAAAGGGTTAAATTATGAAAGTATTACGTAAAATAATAGAAATAGATGATGAGCTTTGTGACGGGTGCGGGCAGTGTGTACCCTCCTGCGCCGAGGGCGCTCTTAAAATTGTTGACGGCAAGGCACGCATTGTAGCGGATAAGCTTTGTGACGGGCTCGGAGCCTGCATGGGAGAATGTCCCACGGGCGCGCTAAAAATTGTTGAACGGGAAACCGAAGAGTTTGATGAAGAAGCGGTTGAAAAATACCTGGCAGAAAAAGAAAAACAAGAGCCCAAAGAAGAAGCTATGCCTTGCGGATGTCCGACAACCAGTATTCAAACTTTTGTTCCTGCTGAATCATGTCAGATGGCCAACGTCCCCACCGCTATTGGGCCCGAGGGCGAATCGGCCCTTTCCCACTGGCCGGTTCAGATACGGCTCATACCTGCCAAGGCTCCGTTTCTTAAAGAAGCGGATCTTCTGGTGCTGGCAGACTGTGTTGCGGTCGCTTTTTCAACCCTTCACAGGGATCTTATTAATGGAAAAGTGGTGATGATGGGATGTCCTAAATTCGATGATGTCCAGGAATACGTCGCAAAATTTGCAGAGATTTTCCGGACTGCAGGCATCAAGAGCATTACCACGGTTGTTATGGAAGTGCCGTGCTGCACCGGCCTTCCGGGAATTGTGAAAAAGGGATTGGAAGCCTCAGGACAGAAGATACCTATGAGTGAAATCGTTATCAGCACCCGGGGAAAGGTTTTGGAACAAAACAAATAGTTTTGATATGCGTATCATAATATTGACTTTTCTGAGATCAAAAAGAATTGCATCAAGGGCGAAACCCGGTCAATCCCGGGTGAGATGGCGGTACTTGATCCGGTGAGGGCGATCCGCCTCGGCACCCACCCGCTTTTTGCGGTCCGCTTCATACTCCGAATAATTCCCTTGGAACCATATGGCCCGGCTGTCTCCTTCAAAGGCCAGGATATGCGTGGCGATACGATCCAAAAACCAGCGGTCGTGGCTGATCACTACCGCGCACCCGGCGAAATTCTCCAGAGCTTCCTCCAGAGCCCGCAGGGTGTTCACATCAAGGTCGTTGGTGGGTTCGTCAAGCAGGATCACGTTGGCGCCCTGCTTGAGCATGCAGGCCAGGTGTACGCGGTTGCGTTCGCCGCCGGAGAGCATGCCCACCTTTTTTTGCTGGTCCGCACCGGTAAAATTGAATCGGGCCACATAGGCCCGGGATTTGATGGACAGGTTGCCGAGTTCGATCACATCTTCTTTGTTTGAGATCACGTCCCAAATGGTTTTTTCCGGATCAAGACTTTCCCGGCTCTGATCCACGTAAGCCATTCGGACGGTTTGGCCGATACGGATACGGCCCGCATCCGGTGTTTCCTGGTCGGTTATCATTTTAAACAACGTGGTTTTTCCGGCGCCGTTGGGACCCACCACACCGACAATGCCGCCCGGCGGCAAAAAGAATGACAGGTT
This sequence comes from Desulfobacteraceae bacterium Eth-SRB2, assembly GCA_004193595.1. Lineage (GTDB taxonomy): Bacteria > Desulfobacterota > Desulfobacteria > Desulfobacterales > UBA11574 > S5133MH16. The sequence continues at coordinate 220,656 of RPGQ01000080.1, read as the reverse complement.
CTCCACCAGCAGCCGGTCTGCGTAGCCCTTGGATACATTTTCAGCTTCAACCACCAGATTGCCCAGACGCGGTCCCGGCGGTATGTAAATTTCAAGATCTCCGGCTCTGGATGCGCTTTCACGGGTCAGCAGTTTTTCATAGGCGCTGATTCGGGCTTTGGATTTGACCTGGCGGGCCTTGGGCGTCATTCTGATCCATTCCAATTCCCGCTCAAGGGTTTTCTGGCGATGGCTTTCGGCCTTTTCCTCTTGTCTGAGACGCTCCTTTTTTTGTTCAAGCCAGGAGGAGTAATTGCCTTTCCAGGGAATGCCGTGACCCCGGTCGAGCTCCAGAATCCAGCCGGCCACGTTATCGAGAAAATACCGGTCATGAGTCACTGCGATGACGGTTCCCGGGTACTGATACAGATGATGCTCCAGCCAGGCCACGGTTTCGGCATCCAGATGGTTGGTGGGCTCGTCCAAAAGAAGAATGTCCGGTTTGCGGAGCAACAGCCGGCAAAGGGCCACCCGTCGTTTTTCGCCGCCGGACAGTATGCTGACCGAAGTATCCCCCGGCGGGCAGCGGAGGGCATCCATGGCCATTTCCAGACGGGCGTCCAGATCCCACGCATCCGCCGCATCCAGTTTTTCCTGGATTTCTCCCTGTTTCTCGATCAGGCGCGCCATTTCTTCATCGGACATGGGCTCGGCGAACGCTTCGTTAATGCGGTTGAACTCATTCATGAGTTCAACGGTTGTGTGGACCGCCTCTTCAACGGTTTCCCTGACGGTTTTGGTGTGGTCAAGCACAGGCTCCTGCTCCAGATGTCCCACGGTGTGTCCCGGGGATAGGGTCAACTGCCCGTTAAATTCCGTGTCTTTGCCCGCCATGATGCGTAACAGAGAGCTTTTCCCCGAGCCGTTGAGGCCCAAAACGCCGATTTTGGCGCCGTAAAAATACGACAGGGATATGTCCTTAATAACAGGTTTTTTATCGTAATACTTGCTGACCTTGATCATGGAGCATATGATTTTGTTGGGCGGTTCACTCATGAGGTTTCCTTTTCCTGAAAAAGCCGTGGTTGACATCCTGACTCAATTTCGACTAAAATAGTTTTTCATAAATCTTTTTTTAATGCAAGCGTATTGAATGTGATGAAATTTATGCGAGATTTTTCAAATTGTTACAATAAACGATTTATATGGGGTGTTTCTTTAATTTTTGCTTTTATTTTTAATCTGCCACAGGTTTCTTTTGCATACCCTTTAAAAGAGCGCATAAAATTACAGCGTTCCATTGTGGATTACCGTTCGCGGCTGAATCGAGGTTATAAAAAAGTTAAGCGTAAAAAGACCAAATATATTATTGTCCACACCTCGGAACTCGGGCGTAAAATGACCCTAAAGGTTGTTTCCAGGGGAAAACGGTTGCGAAACGGTCGGCGAACCTATGGCGGGCATGCCAATTATGTGATTGCCAGAAACGGACGCACGTATCGTGTTCTGGACAAGAAATATGTGGCCGATCATGCGGGTCTTAGCATGTGGAACGGGGAGACAAATATCAGCAAAATCTCCATTGGAATTGAATTGGTCGGGTATCATTACGCACCCATCACCGACAGGCAGTATCGTTCCGTGGGCATATTGATTGACATTTTGCAAAAGGTATATGGCCTGAATGATCGGGCCGTGTTGACCCACAGCCAGGTGGCTTACGGCAAACCCAACCGGTGGTTTAAAAAAAATCAGCGGGGACGTAAGCGCTGTGCGAGAAATTTTATTCGCGAAAAAGCCGGAGTGGGACCCACCTGGAGTTATGATCCCGATGTGCGATCCGGCCGGCTTTTGGCAGATCTTCAGCTATCCGAAATATATTATGGTCGGCGGAAATACTATGCAAAAACAGATGACGCCAACGTTATTACACACGGTAACACTGCCTGGTCAATCGCCGGAGAAGATTACGACAGTCAAACAACGGTCTACAAACTTCCAGACGGTCATATTTACACCGGAGATCAAATTTCGGGTAAAATAGGCTGGGACCGGATACCCGCAAAAACCGTCGTGCTGCTGGACCAGGAGAACAGCATTTCTTTGATAAAAAGCCATGATCCCATAAAAACCATATCCGACAGGCTCACGGCATGGTCCTTTGCCGGTCAAGCGTATAACCTGAAAACCACGATCTATTTTCTGCCTTCGGGCCGAATTAAAGTCGGTTCAATGATATCCGACTGGGATGATCTGCCTGCCAAAACAAAGCTCATTGTCGGTTACCGGGGACCATACAAGCTTGATAACGGTCGATCCGCCTATGAAATCGCCGGCCTCAAATACAAAGATCGGAAAACCATATATTACCTGCCCCCCAAAAAAATGCTGGCCGGTGATAAAATAAACGACTTTAAAGGACTCCCCAAAGGCACCTTGATTTTTCTTCCCACCACCTGATGATAAATAGGAATAAAGCAAGAAAAAATCATTTTCCACGGTTTGGTCCGAGTCGCGACCCATCCGTGGAATTATGCTTGGCCAGCTTAGCTCTGACAGCTTTTCGGTGAAAGACGGATGCTAATATTAAAAATGTTTAAGAGGAGTTACCGTAACTTCTCAATAAATTCTGGTAGTAGACAAAATACTACCATTCTTTTTTTGTAATTTGTTTAAAGCATTTTAAAGGATTTCTATAGAGGGTGGGATAGAAAAATATTATCCTGGGTTCAAAGCATGTTGTCGAATGAGATCTGACAGATCGGGAATAAGACGGGTATTTTCGATTCGATCTTTGAGATATTGCCAAAATGATACACCTAATTTTCGACAGGTTTTTTTCAAGCTTGTAAATGTATCTCGACATTTTCGGCCAGACTCACTTCGGGTACTGCCACTGATTTTACGCTTTTTGACATACTCCCGAATAGCGTTTTCAGCGCCATTGTTGTGTAAAGGAATATCCGGACGATCCAACACCAGTAGCAACTCGGATTTGTTATTGTAAATTCGTTTGAGGGCAGCGTTTAATGTTGCGCTGGAAGTCTTGTTTGTAAATATTTGGTCAAACATGTCCTCCAAACGCTTTTTATCTTCGGGATTGGGGTTTTCTTTATATTTTTTTAACCCCTTATATAGCAGCCATACGTGATCCTTTAAACACTGATCCTTCCGGGATATGATCCGGAGGAAATGGGCTTAACTAAATAATTTCATAGAACATTTTGTTTTTAGGTGCGAAAACTGTTTAGTCCTAAACAATATGAGCGGGTGATCAGAGTTTTCCTTAACATCACAATAAGACACGGGGGATGGGACATAATGAAAAGATTAGCGACTATTTCTACAGTATTTTTGATATTTGGGATTGTATTGGGAAGCCCATTAGTTGCAAAGGGAAAAATTATCCAGAGTTTACTCATTGGTGTTAAACAAGACTCTGGCGGAGGATTCACGAATGCCGACTTAAATTACACTTCTTGGTTTAGAAATCTATCTTTTCAAAACTTCGAAACCAATAACCCGACAGCAAATATTACTTATGGTACAGTGAACTTTGATGGTAATGGGAACTGGACAGGAACTGCCACCGAATTTGATAGTGACGGCACTACAGAGTCCGGCATGTTAAATGGAACCTACAGGGTTAGTGCTGACGGGTCGTTTGATTTTATAATAAAAGGCATGGCTCCTGATCCGGATCAAACATTAACCGGACATATTTCCAGAGATGCTGACAGACAATTTGGTGTCTTATCACAGGGGGAAGTTTCTTCCGGTAACAATCACCAAGGGATAATTACTTTTGTAAGAGCGCCAGATAATCCCTTTGATCTGGCAGATCTTAACGGCACATGGCAGTTCCGTGATTTGGAATTGCGCAACTTTGAAGAAGATTTTAGGGAGGCTAGTGCTTGCACAGTTATTATAGTAATCAACAATCCTAATTGGACTATTGATTTTAATTGTTTTGAAAGTGACGGCACTACAGATATCGACACGATATCAGGAGCCTACACCCTCACCGGCGATAGTTTTAATTTTTTTGAAACAGGCGATCCCGCAGTACTTTTTTCAGCATACCGTTCCAGAAATGGTAACATTCTAATATTCAGTCGGGGTGCCTCTTCAGGAGGAGAAATTGGCATGTTTAAAGGAATTGCCTTTAAAAAGGCAATCAAAACATTTACAAACGCTGACCTGTCAGAAGCATACTTTTTTCACGATGTTGTTTTTGAAGGTTTTGAAACTGATGGTAGAGAGGCAAGTATTAATGTTGGTACGGTAACTTTTGATGGTAACGGTAACTGGACAGGCACAGCCCAGTATTTTGGGAGTGACGGAGTCTCTGGTTCTGATAATATTTCCGGAACCTATTCAGTTAATTCTGATGGCTCTTTTACCTTTATCGAAACATCAGAGACGCCAAATCAAACACTAACCGGCAATATTTCTGGTAATAATAATACCGTCATTATGAGTCAACGTGAAAATGTATCAAGCAGCGGTGGTGGCGGCAATTTGGTCACATCCGACCTTTGGATCAAAGCTGTCATCAATTCTCAAGAAAAAGGCCCGATTGAAGCGGTCTGGAAAAAAGGCGGAGAAGACACCACCTCCAGAGGAGATCGGGTCATATGGGGTCATTTCTATGCCAATCCCTCGGATGTGAGCTGGGATAGCTCAAACAACCCGGATCTTTTTGTTAAGATCTGGTTTGACGTGAGCGGCAGAATAGATGTGAACTATTTTCATGTATCGGTGCCGGACATTGAAGTTTACTCAGACTACCCCTATGATGGCACTTCGAATCAGCACGGAACCACGACCATGTCCAGAAGGTATATCCGGCAGTATTATGAGAACAATCAAAGCTATTCCGAAGAGAATTATGAGGATGGCAATCCACCGACCGGATACTCACCTGCCGGCAATCCTTCAGGATATGCCACAATAAACGATCTGAAGATTGGCAGCATGATCAATACCGTTGAAAAGGGCTCCATTGACGCAGTGTGGCGATTAGGAGGCCAGGATACCACCTTGCGCGGCGATCAGGTGGTTTGGGGTCATTTCTATGCGAGCCCCTCGGATGTAACCTGGGGAAGTCAGTATAACCCGGATCTTTTTGTCAAGATCTGGTTTGATGTGAGCGGTCGGGTGGACGTAAATTTCTTTCATGTTTCTGTACCGGATATTGAGATCTATTCAGACCTTCCAAGTGACGGAGCCTATGATCAGAAGGGAACAACGATTATGGATAATCGATATATCCGGCATGAGTATTAGAGGTAAAAAACCTTCTGACATAGACGATAAAGGCAGGGTCAGAAATGTGCTCTGCCTTTTAATTATATCAAAAAGTTGTCTAATTTAGGCATAGTAGCTAATTATACCTCAAAATACCTATCTGAGGAAGCTGTTTACTTCCAATATACTTCCAAAGTGAAACAACTTTCATGAAGTCATTTTTAGGATGTTATTGAAGTTTTGTTTCTAAAAACTAATCTGATAATCATATAAAGGGCTGCGACTTGAAGCCAGGGCGATTTTGTTTTGAGCCGGAACTGGTCAAATACGTATTGCGCATCAGGCTGTAGTGACATTTTCTTTTTTCTTTAACAGGCCATTGGGTTAATAAAGTTATTTTGAAAATGCTTTGCGAAGAGAAAGCTTTGTAGGAAAATGTCACTACAGCCTGATGCGCTGGAAAAGAAAAAAGACACCTCCCCATCCATAGCAAACAATGCTATGGACCAGTATGTATTTTACGTAACATAAACATTAACATTTTGGATCTAGGAGGTGTCTAATGAGAACATACGCTGGAATCGATTTACATTCAAGCAATAATTACATCGGCATTATGGATCAGGACTGGCTAAAAGTTGCTATTTATTTATGGCAGCCGTAAACGATCTAAACAGTTTTGTTGCCTTTGGAACCATTCAAGGCTGATCTGAAGGTGTTATCGTTGAATCCCACCTACAATTGGTACTGGCTTGTAGATGGGTTACAGGAACATGGGTATATGGTACATCTGGCCAATCCATCGGCGAGATAAACGGTACGAAGGCATAAAACATACGGGATGACAAATGGGACTCTTTGGGTTGGCGCAATAATACGAACACTTAAACATTTTGCCTGAAGGTTATATCATCTACCCCAAAGAACAAAGATCTGTGCGATTTCCATCGTGAAGAAGACTATTTTTGTTAGGCACAGAAATGGCAAATATCTTTTAAGCCTCTATACGATTACCAGAAATCTTGGAATTAAGATATCAAACAACGCTATCAAGAAGCTTAAGCCTGATGATGCCAATAATCTATTCGATTCATCGAACCTGGTGTTCATGGCCCAAAATAATATCTCTGCAATTAAGCATTTGGGAAAAATAATCAAGGGCATGGAAAAACAAGTAAAATCCCAGGTTCAACTTCGCAAAGAGTTTGTGATGCTGACCACCATACCGGGAATTGGGACAATTTTAGGTCTCACAACTATGCTTGAGGTCGGAGATATCGGTCGGTTTTCCAAAGTCGGCAATTACTCCTCCTACTGCCGCTGTGTCAGTAGTAAAAGGCTTTCAAATGGTAAGAAGAAAGGGGAAAACAACAAGAAGAACGGCACTAAGTATTTAGCCTGGGCCTATGTTGAAGCAGCTCACTTTGCCACAAGGTACATACCCGGAGCCCAGAGATTTTATCAGCAAAAAATGGCTAAAACCAACGGCGCTGTTGCAACCAAGGCCCTTGCCAACAAGTTAGCCCGTGCTTCGTATTTTATTATGCGGGACCAAGTTCCGTTTGATGAAGACATGCTTTTCAAATAATCGGTTTGGGTGCGACAGTGAACCGGAAATGGGGTTGGCATTAAACCACAAGGTTTGATTGGTATCTGTTGCACCCACATAACAAAACACAATTGCTTTGTTATCGGAAACAAAAAGAAATAGTTAAAAGAACGAGATAAATAAGGAGTGTATGATGCGTTAGTATTATTTGTTTTACATTTTGGGCGTAGCAGCGAACCGGCAATGGGGTTGGCTTAAAACCACAAGATCTGATTGGTAACTGCAACGCCCACCAACAGACGGCGATCGTTTTAACATCCTGATTCGCCTATGCCGTGAGTCCACAAGGGGTTGGCTAATAACCATAAGATTTGTGATAAAAACAATTGAATACGGTATGGCACTGAAGATTTTCTGGGGTCCGAATGGACCAGGGGCCGTGTTTTAAGCATTGTGCTTACAGCACATACATTTTGCCTAAAATATAATTATTGCCTTTGAACCCGATGGTATATCGCGGATCAGTATATACTGATCGATAACCAATAAAAAAATGAAATAAATTGGATGCGGACAGGTGGTAAAGCAAGGCCGCTGGTTGGATTCGTAAAAGCCCGAACTATTTAATGTTAATAAATTATCAGCCTGCTTATTCGGACTTTTTACGAATCCATCAAGGGTCAAGCGAAAAAAAAATGTATTTTTTTGTAACGGGGAGGTGTTTTTTCTCTTGACTCGCCCTTTAATGGGTGACCCCGTTACCCATTTTTTTGCTTCTTCAAGATTAATAAAAATTCTAATCTTTGCCGGCAGATCCGCTGCAGCAACTTGATAAGTTTTTGATAGACCATATTCCAAATCACGGGATACAATAATGGCTACTTTGAACTCAGGACGATTTTTTAATTGATTCTCAAAGTATCTGGCTAACCTTATAACATATTGACTGTCAAATTTAGAAGCATCTGCATCTCTTATATCCCATATTGAATTCATATTTTCTTGAAAATCCGGGTGTGAGAGTACTGCTTCATATGAAGATTTTATTTCTTCAAAGGTCATTTCACCAGTTACCGTGTGGATCATTACTGAAGCCTTTTTATCCAAAACTTTATTTATTATCATAACTCGAATCTCCGAAAATTTCAGTGTGGCCCTTTACAATCCGGGTCTTTTTCGTCTTTATTTGTAAACAAGGCTTAATTTTTCTGTTACTGCAAAGGGGAGGAGATAACCTTTACCGCTTTTTATTTATTTTTTTAAAAACACTTTTGATAACACGTTGTAACACTTCAAATTTGAATGGTTTGCAAATAAGACCATCAAAGCCCATCTTTTCAAGCTGATCAAAATCAACCATTCTAACAACACCGGAAAAAGCATAAACAAAAGTCTCCGGGTTTTTTTCTTTAATACGCATACACAGTTCAATGCCATTCATTTCCGGCATTCTTATATCCGTTATAATAAGTGGAAACTCTTCTTTGTCTAATATTTCCAACGCCTCTTTCCCATTTTTAGCAAATTTAATTATGGTATCCAGCTCATTCCAGTTCCATTTCAGATTCTTCAACAGCTCAATATCTTCTTTGAAAGCGTTGTCATTTAAATCCTTTTCTTGTCTATAAATGGTCTGTGTTCGGTCATTTTTATTAAAAGATCAAGTCAGGCCCGTCTTCAGAGACTTTATTGGGTTCTAAAAAACCTGGTCCTCAGGGCCATGCCTGTCCCGCATTGCGGGGGTCAGAGATCAATGGCTCTGCCCGTATAAATCAACCGGAGTAATGGAGTGTTGATTTAAAAAAAAAGAGCTTTAAATTTTCTCCAGGGATCTGTTTTCTGAGAGCGATGAGAAAAAGGGGTTTCTTCCATTACTCCACCACTCCAATACTCCAGTACCCCGTAAATCGTTAAATGCCAGCAAACTAAATCCCCTCCGGGGATAATCAAAGCCGGCCCTCTGGACCCGGATCTTTACTTGTCAATGATACATTTGTACTTTGGGGTTTATAGTTATCGTCTATCTTTTCATGGGTTTTGTTTGGCTAAAAATAAGGCAGAGCCATTGCTGAACCCTGCCTTTTGTGTTTTGTTGAGCCGATACCCAAATTGAGTGTGAAGTCGCTTGGGCTTGTGATGTATATCCGTATGTATTCGCTACGTTTGTAATACATACCTTTAAGAGAACATTAACCTCTTATTTTTCCAAATCCCTTAGCTCTTGCATTTCGGACTTTATATTCAGGTAAACAACTACAGCAATATAAGCAATCGTAATACCTATGAATTAGACACAGTAACATGCCGTTTCTCCTTCTTTATTAAATATATCGGCAGTCTTTTTAAAAATCTTAAGCGCAACAACTGTGCCGAAAGTCTGAGCCGAGCTACCTTGCTACCACAATTAGGACAGAGCCATTCAATCTCATGGAAAGCGTCTTTAAGCTATCGGAGTGAGTAGGCAATGACTTTTTCATAGGCTCTTGCTGCGGCAACATCGATCCCAGGTCTTTGATAAGATCAACCTTTAGCGAACAACTGGCATTTTTCAGCCTGTAAATACTCCCGTCCTTCTCATCTCTGATGCCTACCATGGATGTGACCATACCCACAACTTCTCCATTCATGTTTAACAGGGGTCCGCACTGTTGCCCGGCTGGATGCACAGTTGTTTGCTACCTTCCAGGATTGTTATCAAGGCCGGTATTTTCGCTAATTATACCATCTGAGACAGTTGGCAATTTTCCTATAATATTTGGTCCGCGGAGATCCCTCTTTTTGTGGCACGAATCTTCTTACGTAATTCCTGCTCAAGGGGATGTTCGGGGATCAAATTGTTGATGGCATCAACGGCCTCCCAGGCACCAACGAAACGTTTCTCCTCCAGGCAGCTCAGTCCTGATTTATAAAACCACTCGATGGCAATTTCTTGATTCTTGGCCGCGCCCCCCTGGGAGCATCATTCACATCCTGGCAGAATTGAGTGAAATTGGTACTAAGCTTTATATCCCTTTGGGATCCATGCTTTGCTAAGGAATAACTTGCGCTAAGGGTCGTAAATTCTGCGCAAAGACGGCCAAGATTGAATTGTGCGCTAGCGAAACCTTGTTGTGCGGCTTTAAAGTAGCATTCCGCGGCCGCTGAAATATCCCGGGGACCGCCGCGCCCATTAGCGTACGTGAGACCGAGGTAATATTGCGCCTGTCTGTTTCCTTGTGACGCCGCCAGAAGGTAACATTTAACTGCTGTTGCCGGGTCTTCCGGAATTCCCTTGCCGTTGTCATACAAGGCACCCAGATTAATTTGGGCATTTGTTTTACTAAATAACTGTCAATTCGGTTCCAACCACCACATTGAAGTTATAAACTTTGATGCAATAATTATTCCGAATTGACGAATTGAAAGATAATCCATAAGTTTCAAGCAGTTAACTTAATTGCGAAATATTCTCAGCATAAACATGGGGAAAAAATGTCAATTTATGTAACAAAATTTATCATATTTTATAAAATGAGCGCGCCGGCTACGGCAAATAGGGTGACAAAAAATTGCCGCTGAATTTACACTTCAGGTAAATATTCATCATATTTTGTCTAATGAAGGATTAAGGGAATCCGGTATTGTAGAACCATGCAGCATCTAAACCTAAAGCTGGCGATGCATGGCTTGCTGTAGCTAACTAATTCAACGCCCGACTCAAAACAATTTGATTGAGTCGATGATTTACATCTTTATGAAATTATAGGGAAATTTGTTTGAAAATAAGGCAGGGGTCAATATTAATTGATGATGAACATATTCGCAGAAAGAACCGACTATTGGATTTTCGAAACATACTGAAGGTAGAATGCTATATTTATGTCCTTGTTCACCAAACCCGGTTTTTTTCTGTTATTGTTTCTATGAAACGATATTTCATGTAGTGATCAATTCATTACTGCTATTTCATCTTTTTACAACAATTAAAAAAGATTCGATTTCAACGCATAGATCTAACCCAAAAAAATACAGGATATCAACTTAAAGCTAACATCCTGTATTTAATAAACAACAAAGCCCAGCATATGTTCGCTGAGCTTAGTATAATCAGTGGCGTCCCCAAAGAAACTCCTCATTTACCCGGTATGCTATATTCGCATTAAAAACTATTGTAAATACTACGAATTCTATCCAACCAAGAGGCACAGAAAGCCCACCGATATACTGAAATCAGCAGGATTATAGCCACAATCTCACATAACAATATTAAATAAAGGCAAGAACATGTCATCGGAAAAATCCATACCTACCTATGCCCCACACAATGAAAATGTATTACATCACATCTGGGAGTGTCTGGATAGTAAAATATAAATACATATTGACATCTAAATAGTAAAAGTATATCCATAAACATAGACACCAGAACATAGACACATTATCTAAACTATAACAATATTACTAAAACAGATGGTAGATATGAAAAAGAAGAAAGAACCATATCCAACATTTTTTCAGCGCACAGACAAACTACCGACAAAAGCACAATTAAAAGAAATGCGAGAAAAGGTTAAAGCATTATCAAGAAAGAATAAAAGTAAAAATCAATCACCAGATGAGGACAAACCTATGACAAAGAAGAAAGAACAAACATCAGAGAAAAAGGCAAGAGCGACAAAGAAGTCTCTAACACCAGAAGATATAGCCAGGATGATAGCAGAGTGGAATGATAAGACTACTGCCGAGTGGGCAGATGAATTTGGTGTTTCATATCAGACAGTATTGAAAATGGCAGAGGTTATTCGTAAAGAGGATAAAACTTTATGCCCGAAGAAAACCAAAGCCAAGAACAAGTGAAGATGTTGCCAAAGCAGGTATAGCACTGTTTAGGAAGAAACAGGGTAAGAAATAACAAAGAATATTTTGCCAGCAATGGCAAATAAATTTTATATTGGATATTGTTTATGTAATGTACCCCAGAAGTGTAATTACAATAAGACAGAAATTCTAATAAAATTGTAATACCAGCGTAATTACAGTATCCTACATATCACACCAACTGTGATGACATTCTTGCCATATCGTCCGTCCACCGCAATAAAAACTACAGGAAAAGGGAGCGTTAATAGCGGGAAATGAATTGATATTATTAGATTTTACACTACCTCAAATATCCCCAGTCTATATCGTTCATCTCTGTATAGCCGGTATCTTCAATAACCATATCTCTATCTTCAAATTCATCCCATTTGGGCGTCGGCATTTGAACGGTCATTATCATAGGTTCGCCATTTTCAATTACAGGTTCACCACTCTTAACAAGCAAGTCTTCAAAAACTTCATCTTCCCTGCCACCTTCACTAACAATTTCACCCGCTAATAGAGCATTTTCGTCAAAATAATTTACTCCTTTATGCTTGAAAGCCCTTGCCCCATTGTCAAAACAAATTTGTCTTAATTCTCCTGCCTCTTCCCTTGTCCCTATGAGTGGCATACACATAATTCTTACGAAAATTCCGGCATCCGAGAACTTTCTGATAATGTCCAGCCGTCTCTTTACACTCGGAGCATATTTTTCGAGGATCTTTTTTCTTTGCTCATTTAGAGTGGCTATGGTCAATTCCAGTTGGACTTGATTTCGCATATTTTGTATATTGTTTAAGTGTTTTAGCACCATATGGCTTTTGGTCATAAGATGTACCATCCAGCAATTACCTTCTTCCCAATGCCGTTTGAACGTATCCAGAATTTCTGCCATAATATCTCGATCAAGTTCCCTTTTTGTTTTTATCCTTACATCTGGGAGATACCCCTCACTTGCCACATTGACTTGAACCCTTTTTAAGTGCTGTGGCAAATTTCGATATTTATCCAATTCGAGGTCTAATCTTTCATATATCCAGGTCTTTACCTTCACCTCTTTACCAAAATCTGTATGGAGATTGAATGGGAACCCTTGAAGATAGCAGTATGCACATCCAAAAAGGCATCCGATTGTGCTGTTTAATGTAAATGGGAGGTTATGCTGGTCAATCTTTTTCTGTGGGGTTAGGGCTTTACCTGGCTTGTCATGAAAAATAATAGTCTTTTTCATTAGGCGTCCTTTATTAAAACTCGTTTTCATCCTAACTCTATTGCGGATTTCTCAATATAATTGAGCTACTACCAGCTATTAGCCTTGATGTCAAATATGCCGTATCTTTCTCCGCCCGCCGTCTTTCTTGTAATCTTCAAAATGGGGTGAAATAGTTCCGGGGAACTTTATCGTTCAAACCTGCTTTAATTGTCTCATTAAATCAAAGTTAGGTTGCCAAACCTTGAATAATTTGGGACGCTGGCAGGTCAGCACCCTACGCATCACACTACTGTAATAGATACACCTTGTCATATCGCCCATCCATTGTAATAAAAAATACAGGAAAAGAGAGCGTTATTAGGTGGAAAAGGCGGCGCTAAAGGAGTTTCAGCATTTTTCGATTTTACTTACTTTTAATTACCCCAGTATCCAGATGTCCCGTGTTTATCTGAGAGCTTTTTACGATTTTCCCAAATGTAATTCCAGTCTATCTCATCAACATCAGGCCATTCTCTATGATTGAAAACCCTTTGCGCCTCTTTTTCCCATGACTGGTTGGGATATTCACCTGCGCTTGGACTACCGGTTAATTGATTAACAATGATAGATGTTAGTATTGGCAGCCCACTATCTGCACAGGCAATTAATACCAACTCTAAACCGTATCTGATCGCTTGTCCTGAAATCCCCTTCTTATATCCGAGGGCCTTCAGTACCTCTCCGTAAGTTAAAGTATTGTTTGTAGCGTTCGCTTTGGCAATGCATAATCCATAAATTTTTCTTGCTTGCTCTTTGCAGTCCACTGTTTCTAACTTCCTATTTAGATTATTTTGTATTTCAAAAACGGCAATACTTTCCGTCGAGGGGACCGAATCCGCAAAAGTAGCTGGTTAGCAAAAAACAACATTTTTATCAATTACGGCACCTTTAAAAGAATATGAAGTGAATGCCCATATCAAGCTGTCGATGATCTTTTCATCGGTAAAATGTAATGGTTTAAAACGTACACGAAAGGTTTCAATGGATTTTTGTAATAAGGAGTTCTTTAATATACGATTATATTCGTATTTAAGAAATTTGTAAAATTTGATAAGTTCTTCAACCCTTTTATCGAAAGAAAGCCTTCTATTTGGTTTAAAAAAATAAAATGATGATATCAGTGAGTCAAGTAACGGGTGCTGCCGGATCTCTCTGCCAAGGGCGCAGCATTTCTGTTGCAAATGAAATCGCAAGCTCTTCCTCCCAGATGAATTGACCGGCCCGTTGTACAAACTCTTTATCAATTCTTTCATTTCGATCGGTTTCTGTAAATGCCTATTTAAAAATTGGAAATATGTAGAACAGTACTCATTCGATAAACCTGCGCCATGTAGTCGCCAAAAAGTTTTGTAAGAAGTTTGATAATTAGAGCTTTTTATTTGATGAATATTTTTAATTAGCCAATCATACTTTTTTACATGGTCGAGTTCAATGGATTTCAGGATATCGCTGATATTAACATTTATTAAAAAATACATTTAGTTATCCTACCGCTACTATAAGTTAGACGGCTTAAAATTGATAAAAATACTTTTGATTTTATTTTACATAATATCAATCAATTGTCAATTTTTCCAACCATACTATTAGTCGAATAAAAACCTGATCATCACCATTAAGAAACAATTGGATTTGATATGTCTATGCATTTGGCCAGCGATATCAAACCAGTTGACTTGCCTGAAATTGTATCTCATGAGATACAAAATATGGTTTCCATACATTGAGTATAAAATATCGCTACGCAGGTAATTCTGCGGGAACTGATTTGCAGCGATGTCAGAAACAGCCCTTGCGGATGATTCTATCTGTAGATGTGTCATAGGTGATCAAGCCATTTTCAGTTACGGGAACTCATCCTGCTTGATAAGGTAGAAAGCGTTTTCATTATAATGTCCTTATTGAAATAAATAAGTAAATTTGGAGGTTGTCGTTAATTATTTTCTTTGTTCATTGAAATTTCTTAAAAAGTTTTGCATTATCTTACCTTATAGGACGTTTATACATATCTTCGGCTTCATATCCAAAAAGCTTATCAAGTTTAAGCATGGTAGTTGATGTCCTTCCAAAAAAGACCTGTCTCTTTGTTTCTGACTCAAAACAAGAGCCGGAAACAATAACTGCACGATAACTGCCTCCACCTGCAACATGAGTTTCGGGAGTTTGTTTTAGACCACCATCGCCAAAAACGTCCACCTGAGTCTTTGTTGTAGTATATGAGTGAACTGATTCCTTCCCTATTTCGCTTCCGAAGGTTAAAATAAATAAATATTTGCTGCTATTTTTCATATCTGTAAGAGTAAAACCATTCTCTTTTAACAGGTTTGCTGATAAGGAATAAAGTTCTTTCTCGAAGATTTTATTTCCTTCTAAAATCCATTTATCGTTATTTATTATAGAAAGGAAGACAGTTTTATCAATCGAATCAAAATTATATGAGTTGTCTCGGAAAACATTTTGCTTGACTGCTGGACCGCAACTAATGAGAAAAATAAATAACGCATTGAATAAGATGAAATTAATCCAAATATTTATTTTATTCTTCAATTTCTATTCTCCTTCAAAATAAAGGTCATATTTCTTTTAACAAAACTACAAATTGTTTTGAGCCCTAACGCTGTTAATTAGACTACGAGCGAAGAGCGACTCGGCTTGATGAAAATGTTTTAAGTGCATCCATCGACACAATCAAGAATCATGTCTTTGTGATAGTCATAGATCCACACTTTCTGGAACTCGGATTGATTTATGTTTTGTCGAATCCATTCAAGGTTTTCCTGCAACCTATTATCAAAATGAGGACCAAGTTCAGCGACTGGATGATTCCCAAAATAAATTATCAATTCGCAACTTAACGAATTTGTATCATATTTCTTCCTAAATTTTTGTCTATAGTGTTCAGGGAAAGGAGAAAACCAATACGCCTTTTTTCTGATCTGCTCGTTTTTTGCATGTATAGATTTTTGTATCTCTTCAGATGTATTGTCGGTTAACTCGAAGTAAAGCTTTCCGCATTGATGTTCACATAAAATATCTGGCTTAGGAGGCTTGCACGATTTGAAGCGTATGACGTTAAGATCCGTGTGCTTTAAAAACTTCTTAAAAACCAGTTCTTCTAGCTCTGTCTGAGATAGTTTCATCAATTAGATACTATGTCATCGACGGGATAATACTTAAAGCGTTCAGGAACGTTGAGAATGCCTATGATTTCTTCGGAAGTAGTTCCTCTCATCAACATACCCCAGATTGTGTCTAGCTTGTCAACGTCAAACATGTTGGGTTTGCCGAAGGTCAGGAGGGCAATCCCTTGATGCCTCAAGATTGGCAGCATAACCTCGATCATTTCATCTCTTGGACATCCGCCTGCATAGAAGACCATCAATCTGTATCGGGCACCCTGGAATAATGCTGGAATTGTTTCGAGCCAAATATCTTGAACTGCCTGGCGATGTTGGTTGATATGTAAATCATAGCGAGAGATTATTTTATGGGGTTCTACAAGGCCATGTTGCGTAGTGAGAATCAAAAAATCACAGTGCAACCTCTCCGCTGCATTTCTAAATGTCCCTACCCATTTTCCTCCTGGGAAAAAAAAGTGAGCTTGGCCGGGATTTTTTCTTTGTGATTTTGGTCCGGCATCTGCAGAACATAAAACGATTTCATGTGAGTGATAAGGTCCAATCGGCATAATGCCTCCAATTATGCTTAATTAAAGCAATTTTGTTTAATTTGGTAGATGATTTCTCTCATTGGTCTATGAGTACATGGTCTTCCGGGGGCAACTTTTTCGATTAACTTGGGCAGTTCTTCAGTGCGGGTCAGAATGTCTGGATATAATTGTTGAATATGATCGGCATGCAGTTTTTTATGATCAAAAACAATCTGCTTCAAACCATTTCTTTTGTTTTTTTCAATGTTATATCCTTGCCTTTTGGCAATTCTGAAAATTTCTTGTTCAAACTGCTCTTTGCTTAACATGAATGCATGTCCTTTTTAGAAAAGTTAAATTCATGGTTTGCATTTAAAAAAGTATCTACTCGCTCATAAATTACATAATGTGGTTGCTCAGTCGTTTTTATTTTATTGCTAACGGATAACGGCTCCCTCGCATCTTTTATTTTCTAATATTATCTGATAAATCTTATAAAAAGAAAAGAGGAATTAAACATAAAGAAATCAATAGGTTAAGATCGCCCAAAAAAGCCTAATAGAATCAAGATGATACAAACCAGAAAGTAAAAATCTTATGGAAGGATGGAATCTTTCGATACCAAGAAAAAATATATTTTCTTCAAGACACTCTGCTATTGCAAAAAATATATATGATATCAACATGTTAAGATATAATTAAGTGATCGCAACATTATCAGGCATTAGTCCTGATGTCAAATTTATCCCTAGTGTATAAAAAATAAACCCCACCAAATCAAGGTTGGGTCATCAAACCTTGAAAAATTAGCCAGGTCAAAGACCGTCCATACGTTTGGCCAGCGCTGGCCAAAAAACAGGTTGACCATCCTGAAGGTGTATCTCATGAGATACAAGGTAAAGTTTCCGTACATACGAAAATTTTTGTAGGGGGCGTAAAGTTTGATAATGTCTTTGACACAGAATCACGGCAGAACTATTATCCGTGAGATACTTTCCCAGGTAAACCACTTATCTGTCATATCACTCATCCAGCATAATCCATACCCAGCATCATTACTGCGCGAATAACCCAAGTGCTTTTAAAGGAAATGTCTTAGTAGCCAGCATATATTTATAGTAACAGATTGTTATATCCCATTCTCCTATATGACCTGGGTCAAATGCGAACTGGATCTTCACTTTGAATAAACACTGTCCATTCGTTTGGACAGTGTTGTTCAAGTGGTCAAGGTTGTTAGGTATGATAATACTAGAGTCCCGTTGACGGAAATTTTCAACGATGGAGAGAGAGTGCTTTAAAAAACACTATTACTATTTTATACTTTCTATCCAAATACCAAACCACAATAAAATTATCCACAACAAACAATCCACCAAGTAATCCGAACCCTATTACCATTACTAAGATGTTTTCTCCTAAACCCTTATTGGACATGGGCTTACAGAAATCATTAGATTTGGAAAAGAAATTTCTGATACGCCATACAATCGCCTAATTATTTCTCAAACTACTTCCTTTACAATCTGAATATACTCTCCTAGGCCGCTCAGGAGCGCCGTATTTAAGAGTTCTTGCCTTGCCTTATACCGAAGTATGCCCCAGAGAGTTCATCATCTATAAAGCGACTTAATCGTTTCCAAAGACTATGATGGTCGTATGTTTTATTAGTATCGGCATATTTTGTAGACGGGTCCCCTTATCGTGTGTGTCGATATTAAAATTGCCGGATTTATAGTGAATACCACCCAGGTATATTGAACAGGCGGTATTCCGGTTGATATATTTTTATAGGGCGCGGGGGGGCTTCCCCTTACCACTGCGAAAGGAGGTGTCAGACCAGCATAGCAGTTCCAGAACCACGTAGCGTCATTACAAACCATTAAACCAAGCAAAAGGGCAGGATGGTCTCTGTAATGGAGATTGTCCTGCCCTTTTTGCGTTTTGACCTATCCAACCAAAAGGAGGCCAGCCATGAAACAGATAAACCTGTTCAGTGTCCCGCACGACCAATCAGCCGGTAAGTTTGTTTCCATCTATCGCGTCTCCCTGATTAAAGATAAAAGCATCTCGTTTGGCCAGCGGCGGATGAACAATTCACAAGAGGCCCAGTCCCTCATCCAAAGACTGATAAAGACCCAGGGCCAGCCCGACAGGGAGCAGTTCTGCGTAATCCTGTTGAATGCCAAGAACGAAATTATTGGCCTGAACATCGTTTCCATCGGTGGCCTGTCGTCGGCATCGGTCCATCCCCGTGAAGTGCTTAAACCAGCAATCCT
The DNA here is from genome assembly GCA_004193595.1 of Desulfobacteraceae bacterium Eth-SRB2. Lineage (GTDB taxonomy): Bacteria > Desulfobacterota > Desulfobacteria > Desulfobacterales > UBA11574 > S5133MH16. The sequence continues at coordinate 201,856 of RPGQ01000080.1, read as the reverse complement.
GGCAAATGCTGCCGCAATGGTTCTTACACATAACCATCCAAGTGGGGATGTTTCCCCATCACCGGAAGACTTGGCGATTACAGAAAAGATTGTTCAGGCAGTCAATATAATCGGCATTCAGGTCCATGAGCATCTTATTATTTCAATGGATGATGACCGGTATTTCAGTTTCGCTGATAATGGATTCATAAAGAAATATTACGATGCGATAAGCTGAATCAAACAATTTTCATATATTTAACGGGAGACCATTTGCCATTTTTGGCAAGTGGTTTTTATTTCGGTGTTATGCACCTACGGCATACACCGGAACTCTCATTAAAGCATTCTTGCACCTTGAGAAGATTAGCATGGGCTCTTGAGATGCCCATGACGAAAGCCATGGAAAAGGTTTTCGAATACTTGCCAGAAATCCTGGACAGCCAAAAAGTTTGCCAGGCATGCCGGGATAGATCGAAATGTTCAGAATGTCAGTTCAATTTCCAAGCCCGAATTCACGATGAAAAATGAAGGTTTACTGGCATAATATTTTATTAATAAGGAGGAATTAAATGAAAAATCTAAAATTCACATTCAGTCATGTAATGCTTTTTCTTTTTATTTGTCTGTACCCTTCCTCTACATCAACAGAAATATTTATTCCAGAGGATAAGAGCACCTATTTTTCAGAATGTTTAAACAAATTCCAGGACGAAAATTTACCCTCGGAAATTGATTTTTTTCTAAAACAAGTCTCGAAAAGATAAGCATCTAATAAAATCGAGCTGTCAATTTAACCCAAGCAAAAGGGCGGTTAGTCTCTGTCATGGAGATTGATCGTCCTTTTTGCGTTTTGGGGAAAGGAGCATAAACAATGAATATCAGAGAATTACAGAAATCTTATGAAAGTAGGATTAAAGGCCTGAGAGGATTTATCTATAAGCAGACCAGGACGGATGAAGATTTGCGCCAGGAAGCGTGTATGGCGATGTGGCGGGGCTTAATTAAAGACCCAGAAGCAACAGATGGTTTTATTATGAACCGTATACAGTGGCGGATCAGAGATGTATGGAAACAAGGAAGGTCCATCGATACCCAACCAGAAAGCCGAGGGAAAGCCAGGGTGTGCTTGCTCAACGATGGTGATGCCGAAGACGAGGTAATAGCAGAGTGTATGCGGGATAAATACCTGCCATTGGATGAGCAGGTTATAGCCAAGATTGATACGGAGAGGTCCCTTCAATCCCTGGACTACAACGGAAGGGAAATCGTCAAATACAAAATAAAAGGTCTGGTTGATAGAGATATTATTTTCGAACTCGGAATAACAAGGGAGCACTATCGCAGAGTAAAGCGCGGGATTAGACCCAAAATCAAAGAATTCTTTGCGGTTTAGCAATCCCATAGCCATTCAATATCATTCCACACAACAAACTCCATATTTCCGGCCCGCTACAAATCCATCGTTTCTAAACAATCAAATTAGGAGGTGTAGAGATGAATGAAAAAGTTAAATCCGTATTAAAGAGCGTTTTAGAAAGGTTCGAGACTGGTGATATTCCTGAGGCAATAGCATATTCAATGTTCCCGTTCCCGGAAGTGCCATCGGCACGTTGGAGCCTCCTGAACAGGACGCTTATGTTTCTATCCGGCACGATGGATGCCAGAGGTATAAGGCAATGGAACAAAGTTAGTCGCTATGTCAATAGAGGTTCCAAGTGTCTATTCATTCTGGTTCCCTTACTGCACCAGAGGTAATAAAGCGAGTAGAGATGGGCAAGTGCTGGGATAGGGTTTCGCACGAAAAGCCGTTTCGTAAGTTGAGGATAAACGGTCGCAACGGCTGGAATGCTAAAAATATTGGAACTACCACGGTTCCCAACCGACGATGGGTATAAAGCTCAAAGTACTGCGCGAGGGCTATTCCAGGCAATTACAGATATTTTGGTTTTAAGTATCTGGCGAGCTGGTTTTCAGTAACTTGCGAGCGACAGAAATGCGTATTCACTTTGAATTATCTCATTACGGCAATAACATATCTTGAAAGGCGGTCTGAGACCTGGTCAAGACCCGCTTCAAGAAATCGTTGCGGAATTATCAAGCCACTGCCTATGTCGATTAGTCGGAAAGACCGGTGCTAAGCATCTCGGTAATAGTTTCCGCTATATCAGCCGTTATGCCGATAAAATCAATCTAGCTGCATTATCAGCCTGCACCAAGGTTCTCAATGAAGTGGAGCAGGTGTTGAACCTTATTTTGAATGGCAACGGAAACGGCAAACAGTCGATTGAGAAATTAGTGGCGTAATATGTAGAAACCATCAACCCTAAATTTATAGAACATTAAAGCCCTCATAGTTTGAAATTCAAATTCAGACCGTTAGGCCTTTTTACGTTTATTGGAGGCATATTATGACAAAGGAACAGAAAAAAGCATATCAGGATGTGGAGGTATTAAAAGCAATCTTATCTAAAACCCTTGCAGGCGCAAAGTTTCGGTTGGATTGCGGGCATCACATCACATTCAACCATACACTTGGAAATGACATAACTATCTACAACGGCAAAAAATTAAAGATTATATGCTCTCAATGCGGATATTGAAATGAAAAGGAGGTGAATACAATGGACGACTTTTTTGACATGGACCCTTTTGAACTGGCATTCGCTTTGGGAATGGCAGAAACAATCGCTGATGAAGAAATTGAAAGATTTCGGATTGAGCGAGAATTCGAAAAGGACTATGACGACAACCTGTTTGATGATTGAGCCATTAGTCAGAGGTAAATAAACTTCGGGTACATTTTCCGTGCCCGGAGTTTTTCATGTTTTCTTGATGTTAGTAATATAAAAAACATAAATAACATCTAAAAAGATATTGGATAGTAATATGAAAACCCTTGTCATACAAGAGATTATACTATATTTTACTACTTTAACAAGATACTTTTTTATATTTATTATTACTTACCCCCTTGACAAATCCAAAATAATGATTACCTTTGGTATGCGTAGAGTTCTATCTTAACTGCGCGGTGGAAGCCAAAGGGTCTTCTACCACACGAAAAGAGGCATCAACAGCCCAGGTTTTAACAGGGCAAGCCTCGAAATCCCAGGATAAATACGCCTGGCGTGTGGCAGGAGACCTTTTTTATTGGCAAAAACGAACTGATTGAATTTACAAAGGGGAATAGTTATGGATGGTCTTGATTATGAATGTAGGTTAAACGAAGAAGAATTAGAAGAATTTCAGACTGGTAGATGTTTAGATTGTAAAAGCAGAATTGAACAATATGAATTTGATGAGATGTTTGCTCCTGGTTGTGGCAAACTTTCTCATAGAAAATTCTATAACAGCAGGACACGCTATGAATGTTCAAACTGCGGTGAACTCTACACTGAATTTATTTCGGATGAACCAGGCGTGTCATATTATGTGGAAAGAGGAGATGGAGAATAGATTATGAGACATAGCCACATCACATTGCGATGGTGTGGCACAAGGCTACATCAGTAGTAGGAGCAAAACACTTAATATTTTTGGACAGCATTACAATGAAACAATCTGATATAACTGACAATTTATTATTACCGCCCGACAACTATGTAATGATTTGGGATAAACATTCAGGTCGCTTCATATCGGAAAGAAACTGGTTAGAGCACGCAATACCCCTTGATGTTTATGCCTCGGCTTCTCCGAGGTTAAAGACACTGGTAGACAAAATATTTAGTGAAGTTTCTAAATCAATAAAAATCAGCAATATGGCACGCACAAAAGAAGCACTTAAAACCATAATAACCAATTTGTGGCTTGGAAAACAGATAGATGCACCTATAAATTATTCCAGAAACAAAAATAAATGGGTGCGTAATTCCAGGTATGGTAAATTATATTTCACATATAAAAGGTTTATTCCAGTTATAGATGCTCTTGAAGACCTCGGATACATCCATCAGAAAAGAGGCATATACAACATAGATAAAGATTTTGGTAGAGAAACCAGAATGTGGGGAACATATAAGTTATGGCATAACTTTACAACATTTGGTCTTTACACCCCAACGTTCTTCAATAAACCACGTCCAGAGGAACTAATAATACTAAAAGATAATAATAAAGATAAAACCAAGATAGGATATAGAGAGACAAAACATATACAACAATGGAGAGAAGATTTAATAAAATATAATAATTACTTAAAACAACATAAAATATATGTAAAACTAATTGGTGAAAACATAGTAGATAATAGATTTATATTACACTACCTGTTCAGTAATATATTAAAAAGCAAGATAATAATACAAATAGTAATACTAAATAACAACATAACCAGATACAAGAAGTATCCACTATTACAATACTATAATAATAAATATATTACTAACAACATACAACCAACCATGACTAATACCTTTTCTTCTAACCGCATGGTGGATAAGGGCTTACAGCATATTTGTGGTAGGAGTTTTTTAGAGTATTGGTTCTTGCCACAACTGAAATCAGAGTTTAGGAAATGTGAAAGCAAGGAAGAAAGAAACGACTTTCTATCTGTTGAGCATGTTCTGGAAGGTCTCGGATTTGAAAGGATAATATTTAGATTAAATTACGAGTATCTCCACAGAGTGTTCAGTAGAAAATCGTTTAAGAAAGGTGGCAGAGCATACGGAGCATTACATCAGAATTTACCGAAGCATATGAGACAACATATTTATATCAATGGCGAAAAGACAACGGAAATTGACTATTCAGCATATCATATTCGAATGCTTTATCATATGGAAGGTATTGACTACACAGAAGACCCATACCTCGTTTGTGGCGGTCCAGACCTCCGCGAAACGTACAAGGCTGTGGGCTTGATTGCGATAAACGCTGAAAACGATAAGTCTGCTTACGGTGCAATTAGAGACGAACTGGAAGCCAGAGGCATTCCTTTACCGAAGATTGATAAGCCCCTGGTGGCACTTGTAAATACTTTCAGAGACGCACACAAGCCAATTTCCAAGTATTTGTTTTCGGATATAGGTATCACTCTCCAAAACATTGACGGTGAAATCATGAATAACATTTTAATGCGTTTAATGGACAAAGGCATCCTTGGGCTGTCAGTATTTGACAGCGTTATTGTAGCGGAACAATACGCAGATATTTTGCGTGAAATTATGGTGGCTGAATATGAAAAGGTTATGAAATTCAAGCCAATGTTTTGACAAATTATTTCACAGAGCGCCATCTCTATAAACTGGCGGGGTTTAATTTTTACCCCATTATTACAGATACTCCTAATTACTTTGGGAAGCATCGACACGCTCGGTAGGACAATCGTGAGATTGTTCGTATCGAGCACATGGAAACAAAAAAACAATATAAAATAAAGGTATTAGAGAGCCTAACTCCTGAACAGGCAGAGTCAGGAGATTTGTGCTATTTTGAAGATTTAGACGCGCATGTTCAAGAAATCATAATAGATTTGTTCGCATCAATCATCGAAAATAAGCAACAGGAGGAATAAATAAATGAAGAAAGTAGCGATTTATGTGAGGTCGAGCAAAGACCTACACAATGTCTCTTGTAAAGCACAGGAAGACCAAATCAGGAAAGTGGTTAAGGAAAAAGGTGAGCAAGTCTATCGTGTTTTTTGCGATAAATACCTATCATCCACTCGTGATATAAGACCTGAATTCGACGAAATGTTAGGTTTGGCTATGACCAAGCAATCCCCATTTCCAAAGATTTATTGTCTTGATACATCGAGATTTGGCAGAGACCAGCATCAAACACAGAGTTATTTGTGGGCGCTAAGGAAAAAATACGGAATAGAGGTAATTTTTACCAGTATGCCACAAACAAATACATACATTGACTCTGTATTTGAAACCATTATGTCAGCCTTTGACGAACTCCATTCGCAACAAAGCAAGGTCAAAGGTGTGGCCGGTATGAAACAGAATGTAAAAAGTGGCTATCGTGCTGGTGGAAAGGCACCATACGGGTATCGTTTGAAAAAAATAGAAGTTGGAAAACATCGAACTGGTAATCCAATTACAAAGACCAAACTGGAACCTGATCCGGATACAGCCCAAATTGCCAAAGAATACTTTGAGAGACGAGCCAAATATGAAAACCGGAGAGCCATACTCGACGATTTTTATGTCCGGGATATTCCTTCACCGAGTGGTAATAGGCGGTGGTCAGCACACAGTGCTAAGTCGATTGAGGATAATATTGAAGTTTATTTGGGTCATACGGTTTTTAACAGACATAATGAAAGAATTAAGGAAAAGGGGAAGGCTAACGGCTATTTGCACGGTAAAAAATTTAAACCAAAGGAAGAATGGGTCATCACTGAAAATACTCATGAACCTTTGATTACCGAGGATATTGCTTATATTATCAAGGAAATAAAGAAAAAACGGATATGGGAAGCCCCCATAACCCAAAAAAGGGTCTATGCCTTATCAGGGACTATGAAGTGCTCTGAATGTGGGACTAACTATGCTGGTGATAGAGGCATTTACCGCTGTAATTCAAGAACGAAACCCGGCGATAAGTGCCCTAACAACGACATATCGCAGATTACGGCAGAGGACGCGATTTTCACACTTGTGAGCCAGAAAATTCTGAATTTCAAGAATGTCAAAGGTGTAATTGACCGAGTAAAGAAGCGGTTCCAGAATGGCATGTCCGACATCCAGCCATTGGAGAAAAACCTGGCTAAAATTGAAAAGCAACAGCAAAAATATATGGACTTGTATAGCAGAGGACTGGTTGAAATTGAGGACATAGAGCCAAAATTGGCTTCAATCAAAGAACAGAAGAAGGCTATTGTCAAGAAAATAGAAAACCAGAAAGTGATTAAGGGTGCTTTTGAGGTCTCGGACGACGACATCAGGAGTGTGATTAAAAATTTTTCGGAGGAAATAAGCCACGCTGACCCTAAAGTCAGAAAGAGCGCCATTTTAGCGCTCTTTGAACAAATAAAAATCTTTCCCAAGGAAAATGAACCCTGGGAAAGAATGTTAGAAATCAAAGGTAGTTGCCTACCCTTGACACGGGTGTCGGTGGCGTCCCCAAGGGGATTTGAACCCCTGCTGCCGGCGTGAAAGGCCGGTGTCCTGGACCGGGCTAGACGATGGGGACGTGTATGGCAATTTTCTTATTGGTGGGCCGTGCGCGGCTCGAACGCGCGACTCTCTGCTTAAAAGGCAGATACTCTACCAACTGAGTTAACGGCCCCTAAAAGTCTAGAAATCTAACTACATTTATAAGGATTGTCAATAAAAAATCAGTCGGAATTTGATAAAAGTTTTAATTGATATTTTATTTTCGCCAGAATTCCGGTACGAGAAGGATGATGACCGTGTATATTTCAAGCCTTCCCAAAAGCATGCACCATATGAGTACCCATTTACCCAGATAGGGTATATGGGCAAAATTATCTGCCGGACCCACCATTCCCAGACCGGGTCCTATATTTCCGATTGTCGCTGCGACCGCAGCAATTGAAGTCATAAAATCGACCCCCATGCTTGCAATGAGTACAGAAGAAAAAGCAAACAGACCTATATATAAGCCCATAAACCCGAGAACGCTCCGCATAACATCCTCCGGAACGGATTTGCCCCCGATTTTGATACGCTTGACTGCATGAGGATGAACTAAGGAAAACAGTTCTTTATAACAGTATTTAAAATAAAGCATAACCCGGAGGCATTTCATGCCTCCGCCGGTGGATCCGGCCGACGCCCCTAAAAACATACATAACAATAAGATGATCTGGGACATGGCCGGCCACAATTCGTAATCGGCCGTGGCATAGCCTGTGGTGGTAACAATGGATACCACTTGAAAAGCAGCGAATCGCAATGCCTGACCCAGAGTTTCATACACAGATCCGTAGACATTAATGGTCACAATAACCGTCAAGACAAGAACGGCACACAGAAAAAAACGGCACTCCGAATCCCGCCAGAAGGCAAGGGGCTTTCCCCTCAGGAACTGATAATGAAGCGAAAAATTAATTCCGGCCAACAGCATAAAAAAAATAAATACCGTATCTAAATACACACTGTTAAAGTGGGCAACAGAAGTGTTTTTGCTTGAAAATCCGCCGGTGGGCATTGTTGTGAAGGTGTGACACAGGGCATCATAAAGATTCATTCCTCCGATCATGAGAAGGAGGATCTCTGCCAGAGAAATGAGCGCATAAACTTTCCAGAGGATCATGGCGGTATCTCTGATACGAGGCTTGAGCTTATCAGGAACAGGACTTGGAACTTCGGCCTTGTACAGCTGCATCCCGCCGACACCCAAGAACGGCAGAATGGCCACGGATAAGACGATGATCCCCATTCCGCCCAGCCACTGGATAAAACTTCTCCAGAAAAGAAGTCCTTTTGATACCGCCTCAATATTCGTCAAGATCGATGATCCGGTGGTCGTAAATCCGGAAACAGATTCAAAAAACGCATCAATAAAAGTGTCGAATTCAGGTCCCAGATAAAAGGGTATTGCCCCGAACAAACCGATGGCTGTCCATCCCACGGCTACAATGGCCATGCCTTCACGATGACTGATATAATCTACCTTTACACTTCTGAAACAAACAATTAGTGATAATCCGGCAGCCAGGGTTATCCCCATGGCTTTAAGCAGCGGAATCACACTTTGATCCTTGTAGTAGAGACCAAAAAAAAGGGGAAATGCCATGCAGAGCCCCAAAAAGAAGAGTAATATTCCCACAATACTCAGAATAAAGTGCCACCGCATCTAAAAATACTCCAGTTTTACGGCGAGGATTTTTTCGATCTTGGGGATAGCCTGTCTTGTTGAGAAGATGATGATCCTGTCATTGGGCTCAATGACGCTCTCACCGGAGGGGATAATGACATTGTCGTTGCGGATGATACCGGTAATCAGGGCTCCTTTGGGAATATTAATTTTCTTTATGGGCTTTCCCACAACGTCCGAAGTTTCCAGGGCCACCGCCTCCATGATTTCAGCCTGTTCATTTTTAATTGCTTTGGCCGAAATCACCTTGCCCCGGCGAATGTGCTGTAATATGGTATTTACAGCCGAAAGTCTCGGGCTCACCACCTGCTCAAGACCGATCATGGACATCAATGGCAAATAGCTAAACTTGCTGATCTTGGTTATTGTTTTGGCCGCACCCATCCGCTTGGCAAGAAGAGACGTTAAAATATTGGTTTCCTCATCGTCGGTGAGGGTAATCACAACATCCATATTTTGAATGTTCTCTTCTCTAAGGAGTTCTTGATCAGAACCGTCGCCATGCAGTATAACCGCCTTGTTAAGCCGCTCGGCAAGTTGGGCGCATCGGTCCGGATTCTTCTCAATTATTTTGGTAAGCACGGCTTTCTCTTCAAGCAGGTTGGCCAGCCTGAATCCGATATTCCCGCCGCCGATGATCAAAACGCTGCCAATCGGCTCCACCTGTTTGTCAAAAATTGCCAAAGAATCTAAAAAATTGTCTTTTTCGCTGATAAAATAGACCAGATCACCCGCCAAAAGCCTGTCATTTCCCCTGGGTATAATCAGTTCTTCATCCCGTATCACCGCAGCAATCAGCGGGCATTTCTTTCCGATTTTAGCAGAGATTTCCGAAAGACGGACACCGGCCAGCCGTGCCGACTTATCCAAATGTATCCCGACAAATTTAACACGACCATCGGCAAAATCGTCCACATCCACCGCGCCGGGCACATCCATAATCCTATCGATTGTCTTTACAACTTCGATCTCCGGATTAATTAACGTGTCGATATGGGGGGTATGATCACGAAAGGTATCATGATATTCATCATAGTCGGCGCTGCGGATACGTGCCAGTTTCTTTGTTGTTGGAGAAATTATATTTGCAACCAGACATGCCACCAGATTGGTTTCATCACTGTCTGTAACCGCAAGGAGGATATCGGCCTCTTTGATGCCTGCTTCCTTCAAAACAACCGGGCTGCTTCCGGACCCTTGCAGCACTTGAACATCAATATTATCAGATATATATCGAATAGCAGCAAGGTTATTGTCAATGACCACAACATCTTTATTTTCAAAAGCCAGATGGCTTGCGATGTTAAATCCGACCTCACCGGCCCCCACGATTATGATTTTCAACTCACGTTGCTCCTTTGAGACCTTTGCAAAACGCTCCCTTTTGCTCAATCCCTGCGTCCCCGCTGAGCGGGATCTACGCTTCGCTTCGACAGGCTCAAATTTTAATCCTCAAAATACTCAATGTATTCCTGTGGTTAAAATCTTCGCCTTCCTTGATCTTGAACAAAATTGAACGTTTTTCAAAGGTCTCCCTTTTTAAAATTGCGACATAATTTTTACCATATAACAATAAATATGCAAAGGCAAATGACCACAAAAAGAGCTGCCCAGTCCCTTAAGCGTGCACAAAGCCCGGGATCTGTTCTGTTTTCAGAATAACATCGGGCCTCCATGGCAACTGCCAGTTTGTCCGCCCGTTCAAAGGTTCGTCGCATAAGGGGAATTCCGAGTTTTTTCAATCGATAGACCGGATTCTTTCTATTATCCACGCCTCTTGCCCGCTGCGCATCAGCGGTTTCCCTTGCCTGGTCGAAAATAACAGGAATAAACCGAACGACCAGACTCATCATGGTGGCAATCCTTTTAGACGGGATAAAAGGAAAAGGGTTAAGGAGCCATTCAACAGCCGCTTTAATTTCTGAAGGCCGTGTGGTTGAAATAAAGGCTAAGCCGGTCAAGACAACAATCACAAGGCGCCAGCAAACCACGGCGCCCTCATAGAACCCTTCCCGGGTCATTGAAACGGCCTTAAATTCGATGACCACCGATCCGGGGGTAGATAATGCACGGGCGAAAAAAATAAAAGCAAGGAGAACAAAAACATACCGAAACGCTTTTAAAATAGATTTCAAAGATCCTTGGGTATTAAATAGTGCAGCAACCAGCATCAAAGTCAAAACGGAAAGTGCAAAAGGATATGCTTTCAGACTGGTAAGGCTGATAAGGACAAGAAATAAGAGTTTAAATCGAACATCCAGCCCATGAAGGACAGAAGATCCGGGTCGGAAATTGAAAGCACTCAACTCAGCCATGATGGAACCTCCATCCCCAGGCGAAAAGCGCACGGCTCTCTGATGCCAAAGGCCTCAAGGTTTCCAAGCAGTTGAGAGGGTATTCCGTCTTTTACTACGCTTCCGGCCTTCATTATGACCAGGCGATCCGCATGGGCAATTACCTTTTCTAGATCGTGTGCCGCAACAAGAATGGTGTGGCCGGACCGGTGCAAAGAAATGATCTGTTTTAAAACCTGTTTGACACCGGGATAATCAAGGCTGGAAAAAGGTTCGTCAAAAACCAGAACGTTCGGTTCCATGGCCAGGATACCCGCAATGGCGAGCCTTCGCTTTTCCCCGCCCGAAAGTAAATGGGGTTTTTGATCTTCAAAATCCATCAGTCCCACAATCTTTAATGCGTTGAATACCCGTCTTTTAACCTCGTTTTTGTCCAGACAAAGGTTTTCCGGGCCAAACGCCACATCATCGCAAACCGTTTCCCCCACAATCTGACTGTCGGCATCCTGGAATACCATTCCAACCATCTGCCTCGCTTTGGCAAGATTTTCCGACACCGGGCGTCCGGCCAGATAAATCGTGCCGGCGGTGGGCAGAAGAAGTCCGTTCAGGTGTTTTAAGAGAGTGGTTTTTCCGGACCCGTTCTGCCCGGCAATAATAACAAACGTCCCTTCCCGGATGGTAAGATTTATATTTTCCAGGCCGAGCGTACCGTCGGCAAATCGGTGGCTCAGGTTTATTATCTCAATGATGTTCATAAAATAAAATTGCTCCGCAATTTTATATAACGCGGCTTCGCCGCTCCAAATTTAGTTTTATCTGGTAGGCGTTCACGGGTTCAAAGGTTCAGGGGTTCAAGGTTCCATTCTTATCCCCGGACTGCATTTAGGATGCGTATTTACGATAAAAGCGTCAGTTTCGTCAGGCCTAATCCAACATTTGAAGCTAAATTGGCAATTACTTGGGAAAATGAACATTTGTAATGAGGACTTCGGATCTTCAATGCCTTCTTTGTCCTTAACCCTGAACGTTGAACCTTGAACCTGTGAACGGTTACTTTATCTGTTTATTACCGGTCGTAATGCTTTTGCAATGGGTACGGCTGCGGCAATTTTAAGAGCATCGCCTAAAATAAACGGATACATTCCCACCGCCAGTGTCTTGGCCAATGTCATACCGGTTAACACTTTCAGCCATGTTACCCCGCAAGCATAAATAATCATACCGGCACAGACCATAGCCAATACGTCAAAAACCACGCGGTTTGGTGTTTTTTCGCTGATCAATCCGATCACATAGACCGCCGGAAGAAATCCCAAAAGGTACCCGCCCGTAGGTCCTGCAAATCGCCCGATTCCACCGACCCCGCCGGAAAATACCGGAAGCCCCAGAGCACCTGCCAGAAGATAAATTCCGACACTTGCAACACCCCACTTAGAGCCCAGTAACAGGCCTGAAAGAAATATAAAAAGATTTTGAAGAATAATCGGAACCGGACCTATGGGTATTGCCAGGTATGCGCCTGCTGCGGTCAGTGCGGCCAGAAGTGAGGCATATACGGTCATATGAAGTTGTTTAGCGGCAATCATATATAACTTTGCTCAAAATTGGAATGCCGGGATACCGGCTTGTCCTCTAATCACGTATGAAAGCAATCCCCATAAATAATTTTTTTTATTGATCCGTCTGCAAGTTTCAACATCAGCGCACCGGTGTTGTCCACATCCACGGCAATGCCTTTGAACTCATCATGGGTGGTTACAATTTTTACCGGCCGGCCCATGGTCAAACTATAGCTTTTCCACTCAGAGATCACATTATCCAGCGTATCCTTGTTAAGGCGGTTTTCAAATTCATCCAGAAACCCGGCTAAAAGCTGTTTTCTCAAAATATTCCTGCCTATGATTTTCTTAAGGGACACGGCCATGGGTTCACGGGGGGTGGGATTATTATTAACATTTACCCCCATACCGATATTGATAAACTTAACCATATCGGTTTCAGCCTCCATTTCAGAGAGTAATCCCGCAACCTTTCTTTCATTTACAAGGATATCGTTGGGCCATTTAACCCTGGCATCAATATGAAACATGTTGCGCAGGGTTCGGGCAAGAATCATGGATGCTGCAAAGTTGACCCGTGAGATGAACGCCGGCGGTATTTGCGGCCGGAGTATAATGGTAAAATAGAGTCCGCCTTCCGATGAAAGCCAGGTTCTTTTCAAACGACCCCGTCCTTTGCTTTGACGTCCCGCAATCACTACGGTAAAATGGGGAGAATCGTTTCTTGCAAGGTTTCCGGCAACATCCATTGTGGACGTAACCTCATCAAAATAATGAATATTTAATTCTCTATCCCCAAATTCCCACGGGTAAAGGATGTCGGGATCGTTTATCAGACGGTATCCTTTGGGTGTTGCCTGGACATTATATCCAAATTCCCGCAGCTTTTTAATATGTTTCCATATGGAAACCCTGGAAATCCCTAAATGAGAACTGAGCGTTTCTCCGGAAACAACGCCATTTTCTGCTCTCAATATTTTAAGGATTTGCCCCTTCATTGTTTATTTGCCTTCAGGTTAGCCTTGCTGATCGCACCCGTTAACGTAATAAAAAAAGATTGTCAACTGTTTTGAAATTGGCCCGGAAGTTGTGATAGCGAAATATCTTAATGTTTACAATCTGTTGAACAGCCTTTCGTGGATATTATCAAATCCGCCGATGGAATTAATATATAAAATTATCTATTAGTTATAGTGATTTTAGGGGTTAAGTTTAATAAATCGCAGATAGCAAAGCCTCTGTGCTCTGACCTGGCCCAGAGAGAGTATTATTCCCGTGCCGTAAAGAAAAAAGTCTCGGCCCTCGCCAATCCAGACCTTCACCGCCTTGCCCGGAAACTGATAGAATATTAGTGCAAAATGAGAGGGAGGATGGATAAAAACCGACTTCAAAATACAGGATAAATAGCAGTTATACGGAAACGCATATAGGGAAGCCTAAATTAATCATCGTTACCACCCTCATTAGGAGGTTCCTCCAGGTTAAATATATACATCTTTTTTTCACCAACCACTTTAAGGGTTACAACTCCATATGAATAATAAAGATATCCGTAAAGAAGTCCGTCCGGCCCTAAAATTTCATTGAGCCAGGGCTCAAACTGAGTGGCCAGAAAAATCCGTTTTGTCATATCTTTCAAGGTCTTTTGATCCCTGACCTTTTTCCACCGATCACCCACCAGCATTGTATCATTATTTTTCGGATCGAACATGATGCCCAGGGGTGATCGAAAACCAGGTCCGGCATACTGGTCGGAACTATAAATGTGGTAATCATCCCATTTATCGATTAAATTTTGAATGGTCAGATGGTTTGGGCCGTCAGGCATAGTTTTAAGCTTGCCGTAGTTTTTTTGCCATGAAACACAACCGGAGATAATCAGAGCAATTAATAAAACACTCAAGAATATATATTTTTTTGTTTCCATTTTAACGCCTCCCAACGAATTGTCTTTCTTTGAATATTTTAAATAAATATTATGCTAAAATGTAATATTTAAATATTCACTAACGAGTATATGTCAATGACGAATATTATTTTTTAGTGGAATTTTAAAAAGAAGAATGGAAAATAGAAGCAATATATTTGTCCTTTTGTAAGAGTCGTGTTGAGTGTGTTCTCCCATGTTTCAAAGCACCAATAAAGGTTATTTATTGCCCTTCTTTTCCAGGACTGTGATTCTGTACTTTAATTTGATAATCCTGTTTTCGATATTTGGCGGATATTTTAAGCGTTTAAGATAAGGTTTGCCTTCACCGGAAAGAAGCCAGTTAATGTTTACCTTAAATGTTTTGTGTATTTTCTGAAGTTTTTCAAAATTTGGAAAGAGTTTATTGGTTTCCCATTGGAGAAGTGTATTTCTGTTAATACCTAATGCTCTGGCAAATTCGACTTTTGAAAGTGAGCCACGTACGAATTTTATCCGGTCCGCGAGGGTGGTTTGTTCGGGTTCTGTCATGAAAAGGGGTTTCCTTATTTTCCAGCTTCTTCGGTATCATCCTTGCGCCAGTCAATATCGTGTTCTTTAAGATAGTTATCAACGGCTTGACGGATAACGGGCTGTCCAAGAGGAAAAGTTTTCGGGAACTCCCAACACAAACAGCCCTAAACATGACTCCAAAAGGAATCATGGCTGAAACCATATTAACATCAAAAGACGCCGAAACACAACACCTGAAGTTTCTAGATATCGTATATCGAAACTTTCTAATTACTATGCTCGGATGAGCTTTCGGGCTTGTCTATGGCATCAAAAAAGCCCTTGGCAGCGATACCAAGGACTATAAGAAGATCCGGCTACGAAGAAGTTATTTATAGCCTAATACTAAAAAGATTTTTTTAAAAGCTTATATATTGCCCTATTAGAAAATAATCGGATTAAACGAAAAAATATAGGCAAATATTATACAACTTATAAAAAATGTTAAAAGAATGAAATCTTTCATGGAATTTCTCTTGATGACCGCCTTTAATTTTATCACGCTGGTTTATTTTTTATAAGGAGCACTGGATTAGACAAATCGAAATCCCAAATATAAATTTATTTATAATTCAACAATATTATATGTAAATAGATAGTATCCTTCATTTTAGTGGGGATATAACCTATAAGTAGGAATTATCCCTACAGTCAACCCCACGGGATAGGCGCGTAGGCTGAAAAGGGCGTCCCTGGCCCCTGCCCGCGGATTAACAACAGGTAGAAAGTGAGGACTTATTATGGGAGTAAGAGTCAGACAAAATGAGGATCGGCGAAATGCAAGCGTTAAAACTTACATTTCGCTCTTTGAAAAAATATTTTTGGAATTATTGGGAAATATTGTGACAAACAAATCAGGTGCATTTGAATTGCCACCAACTGGATAAAAGATTTTTGTACACCGAGTTGGGAACCTCTAACAGTCGATTGATCTGTTTATGCAGATCACTGAGTCCTTTGACCATTGACTGTATGCACCTCCCCTCGTGGAGAATTTCCGAGTAGTGGACATTTCGAAAGAAGTATCTGATGTTGTTCCATGTTGGCTTTTCAGTATTCATCGCCTGGGGCAGAATGGGTTTTCAATGTTTGCCTTTGCCATATTCATACGAATCTTTCGTTCGATCAGCGACACGATCATCAATGCCACAAAATAAAGAAACATCATGGCTTCAATTCGCTTTCCTTTTTTGAGGAAAACAGGTGCGACTTCCAATACAGTCTTTTTCGTATACATCCGTTTTTCAAGGAATGGCTGGCTTTTGTATTTTTTTAATACTTCACAAGCCTCCAAAGTAGTATTGCTGATCAAAGGGAAAAGTCCATCTGTTTTTGACGCTTCCGATAGTGCCTGTTGGTTTAACTCCCATTGGATGCTGTGTTTGAATTGCCATTTTGCTCCCCATAAACACTTTTAAAGAGGCGCCTTGATTTTTGGTTATATGCAGCATGATGATGATAAGATTCCTCAGCCCCATAGATGAATCTGCCTGTTCACTGAAATGGCAAATTAAGCGATTGTATGGGTCCGGTGTGAGAAACTGAGGGACAAACTTCGCTAACTGCAAGGTTTGTTGATTATGCGTCTAATGTCCTACCCAATTACCCCCTTGACAACAAATTACAGTGTATTTCCAATGTATTTATGAATTCAATCAGCTTTTCTTGGGATAATCGGAAAAATTTAACCAATCAAAAGAAACACACAATATCATTTGAAGAAGCACAATCAGTTTTTTTGATGAACATGCCATCGAGTATTATGATCCTGCCCACCCAGAATCTGAAGATAGGTTTTTAATGTTGGGGCTTAGTTACCAAATTCAAGTTTTGGTTGTAAGCTACACATTACGAGAAGACGAGACAGAAATCAGGATCATTTCAGATAGAAAAGCAACAAAAAAAGAACAAAAATCATATACCGGAGAAAAATTATGAGGAAGGAATACGATTTCTCAAAAATGAAAGGACGTAAAAATCCTTATGCGAAAAGGTTGAAGAAACAAGTAACCATTCGAATGGGTGTCGACATCATTGACTATTTTAAACGGATGTCAGAAGATACAGGAATACCCTATCAGAATTTGATCAACCTTTATTTGAGGGGCTGCGTCCAATCAGGTCGTAAGATTTCGATTAAGTGGGCATCTTAAAAGGGTAAGCATATCGGGATAGGAATAAAGGCGGACGTAAGAGGGTTGCGAATGGGGTCACCTCGTTTATTGATTAAAATGAATCGACACTTCTCATGGATGTTGCTAATCGATTCGGGCACTGAGAGTTTGGAGGGACCGAATTGAAAAATATGGCAATCGGCAATAATCCAAAAACGGTTTGCAATAGCGATGAAGCATGATGGCAACTCCCCGTCTTCATAGGATCATGCTTCATCATTAAACGCCTATTAATAAAGAGATAGATCCAATTTCGAGGTAGATCCGAACAAACTTTATTGCTGTGTATCGACGTTTACGTATTTTTCAAAATCAACTTCAGGGCGTTTAAACACCTTTTTCGCATAACATCGCCCGGGCTCTCATTTTTCCGTTATACTTTTAAAAAACGGCAACCCTGTTGATGAAATACCTTTTGAAAAAACCATTTAGAACATTGTACAACTACGAGAAGAAATAGATGTTTTGCGCAAAATATCTTCAAAACAAACTACTTATTCTGATCAATTGCTATATTTGTAAAGGAAGCAATGGCATGGGTGTCAGGCCTACACCGTTGACAAAAAACAATCAGCATTATAGAAGTTTAGGTCGGGTGCCTATTTGTTCAAAATTTTTCATGAATGTCGAAATATGTGAAATGTGTAGGCCTGCCAACCATGCCTTCCGACATATCCCATTTTAACATATATTGAGGACGCTATGGCTCTTTCATCTGTTTTTGTAAAATCGAGACATCTCAGATGGTACCATTGGCTTTTCGCAGGCATGGTTCTGGTCTATGTAACCTATATCGCGGCTTCCTATCTCTATCTACCCGGCAAGTTAAAGCATGTTGTGCAAAAAAATATTGCAGAACTTATCGGACATCCTATTGATGTGGGACAGATTACCTTTAATCCATTCAGTATTTCTTTGACGGTTACCGAGTTTGCTATCGATGATAAGCCGCATCAGCCGATCATGGCATGGCAGGAATTATATGTGAATTTCAGTTTCTGGCGCTCCCTTTTCAAATGGGAAGTTGCGCTGGAGACACTATTTTCAAAGAGTTCACACATTAACATCGAAAAGCGCACAGAGGGCTTCAACTTCAGCGATATACTGGAAAGATTCGCTTCAGAAGAAAAGGATTCCCCCAGTGAAAAAAGCGGCATTGCCCTGGAAATTCAGGCGATAGCGATTGAAAAGGGTAGTTTTCACTTCATTGACCTGAGTGGCAAAAAGCCGGCGACCTCAATATTGGATAATATCAACCTTCAGTTTCAAGATCTTTACCTTGCCACCGGCGATGAAAAGTTTAATCCATTTGATGTGGAGGCCAGTATGCCCGGTGGGGGAACACTTCATATTAACGGAAATTATCGAATAGACCCCCTGTATTTTGAAGCAAAAGTTCAGGGGGAGGATATACAGTTGGCAGCGTACAGCGAGTTTCTTGAAAATGTAATTCCGGCCACGGTCAAAAATGGTCTGTTTTCAATGGAGGCCGGGGTTTTCATTACCCGGCAGAATGAAATTCAGGTTGAACTCAAAAACGGAACCATTGCGGTTCTTGATTTGGCACTCGATGATGCTGTGATGGATCCGCCCATGTTGCGGGCCAAGGCCCTGCACGTAGAAGGCTTGAGCCTGAATTTGGAGAAACGAAATGTTCTTGTGGAGCAGGTTAGCTATGATGGGATTACCGCACACCAGTGGCTGGATGAAAAAGGGATTCCCCGTTTTCAATCTCTATTGGTTCAAGAAATCAAAAAGGAAAACATACAGATGGACACGCAGCCACAAGGGACCGGCAATTCATCTGAAGGGGATAATATTCCCTGGGATATCCTCGTTAAACGGTTTCTGATTACCGACAGCCGCGTCTATTTTGCAGATAAACGTCCAGGCCTCGATGCATATCATGATCTGGAAAGAATTAATGCCGTGATCGAAAACCTGACTTTTACTCCGGGCAAAAACACGACGCTGTCGGTCAGTTCGATGCTGAATGAAAAAGGGACGGTAGAGGTAGCAGGCGACCTGATTTTAGTGCCTTTTTCAGCGAACCTGAATTACCAGGTGCAGGAATTGGATTTGGCGGGATTCTCTAAATATGTTGAAGCATCTTCCCATATGCGTCTGGCGGGCGGTGACCTCAATCTGAAAGGGAAAATCCATATGACGACGGAAGGCGGATTTCCTATGCAGATTGGACTGAAGGCATCAGTCAATAATCTTCTCGGACAGGACCTTCGTAATGGAAGATCGCTGTTGAAATTTCAACAACTGAAGGTCGATGAACTGCTTTTGGACACAAAACAGCAAAACCTTTCTATAAAAGATGTTGAGTTGATAACGCCGGAACTGTTTCTCGAAATGAGTAAAGATAAACAACTGAATTTTGCTACGTTGCCTAAGGCCCCTTTGAGCGAGCCCTCCACACAAGGCAATAGAGAAAAAGCCAAGGGAGATGGTGAACAGGAAACGCCCTGGAATGTCCGCATTTCTGAAATCAAGATGCAACAGGGGACAATCCATTTACGTGATGACAGCGTGGCGCCGACTTTTGAGGCCGGCCTCTATAGTATGAATATGCGAATCAACAATTTGACCGACAGCGGTGATAAAAATGCATTGTTTGAATTGGATTCCAGGGTGGACCGCTATGCCCCTTTTCAGATCAAAGGAACCCTATCCCCGCTCGCGCAGCAGCCGAATTTCACATTTGAAGGTCAGCTGGAAGAGCTATAAATGCCGCCATTGTCCAGCTATACCGGGACCTACATCGGCTATTCCCTGCACAGTGGAAGATTGACGCTCAACCTGAACTATGAATTGAAAGACCGTAAGTTAAAAGGGCTAAATAATATTGTTGCGGACCAGCTTTATCTGGGTGAGGCGGTTCAAAGTGATCAGGCTATCAAGGCGCCGGTGCATTTGGGGCTGGCCTTGCTGCGGGACAGGAAGGGTGTGATCAATCTTGATGTAGGCGTCCAGGGGGGCTTGGATGATCCTGAATTCAGCGTGGCCGGGATTGTCATGAAAGCAATCGTAAACGTGCTTTCCAAGGCTGCTGCAGCACCGTTTAAAATGTTGGGATCTCTGGTGGGTAGCCGGAAAGACTTAGGAAAAGTGGAATTTGCCGCAGGTGAGGTTGCATTGAATGAAGAAAACCAGGAGCGGTTGCGGCAACTGGCTGGTGCACTGAAGAAACGGCCGAAGCTGGTGGTGGTGGTGCAGGGAAACAGTTCATTCGAGGCAGACAAAAAAGCAATGCAGCAGCAGGCGGTCATGGCACAGATGGCAACCGCGCGCAATGTTCCTTTCACTGTGAACAATCCGGTCGACTGGCTGCTGGAAAGTCAAAATCGATCTGAGTTGAGAAAAATCAACAAAGCCCTGGCGCTGAAGAGCGAATCTGACCGAAAGTCGGAGATACGGGCAGCGGAACCACACCTTATCGATGAAGCGTTGACACAGAAAACATATTACCAGATGTTTAAGGACGCCAGCGAAAAGCAAACGATCTC
The DNA here is from genome assembly GCA_004193595.1 of Desulfobacteraceae bacterium Eth-SRB2. Lineage (GTDB taxonomy): Bacteria > Desulfobacterota > Desulfobacteria > Desulfobacterales > UBA11574 > S5133MH16. Next base: position 181,057 of record RPGQ01000080.1, on the reverse strand, counting down.
TGAGCAAGCCCTGACTGCCCTGGCAGATCAGCGGGCGTTGTCGATCAAACAGTTTCTTATTGAAAGCGGTCAGCTGGATTCAAATCGTATCTCAATGAAAAAGGCGAATCCGGGTGTGTTAACGGGCCTAATTACCAGACTGGGACTTGAAGCCCGTTAAATTTATCAAATAACGCATTGTGATATTGTGATAATCGGGACGTCCATTGGAATATTGATTGACAACTGATTGGGATGATCTATGGAGATTCTATGCCAAGAAAAGCCCGTATAGACGCCCCCAGCGCTTAACATCATATAATAGAGTAAGAATGGTCATATTTTGAATAGTGAATTAAATAATTTTTTAATTTAATATCAGCAAGTTATTGTCACAAGAAAACTTTTATTTATGGGTTTATGCAGCATGATTATGATAAGATTTCTCAGTCCCATAGATGAATCCGGCTGTTCACTGAAATGGCAAATTAAGCGGTTGTATGGGTCAGATGTGAGGGGCTGATGGACAAACTGCGCTAACTGCGGGGTTTGTTGGTTATCTTCCGCATAATTTTACTTGCATACACATAATCCTCATGATAAGGTGTATGAAACAGTGAAAAGGGGGTGTTAAGTGAAACGTACAAATATTGTGCTTGATGATAAACTTGTGGAAGATTGCTTAAGAGCGACCGGAATAAAAACCCGTAAAGCTCTGATTGATCATGCATTGCGTGAGTTGTACCGTCATGAATCTCAAACTAAAATTCTTGAACTCAAAGGCAAAATCAATTGGGAGGGTGATCTTAACGATTGGCGGCAAGGTCGTGATATATGATAATCCTCGTCGATACGACAGTATGGATCGATTTCTTTGCAGCACGATCATTACCACATGTGGCAGTTTTAGAGGATCTTATCGAACACAGAGAAGACATTTGCACCTGTGGAATCATTCTTTCAGAGGTACTTCAAGGCATTCGAAAAGACACTGAATTCAGAAAAACAAGAGACTTGTTCAATATTTTGATTTGGCTTCCAATGCCTTACACCGTCTTTTTACGTTCTGCAGAGATTTACCGAAAATTACGTAAAAAAGGTATAACTATCCGAAAACCCTTAGACTGCATGATTGCCTCATCTGCCATAGAAAATGATATACCACTTCTACACAATGATAAGGATTTTCAGCCTATTGCGAAGCACTGCGGTTTAAAAGAGCTGTCATCAAATAAAAAAAGATAACCACGCGGGGTTTAGGGATTTTTCTGATACAGTATATGTCTATTGTTCCCCTTGGGACGGCACTGATGATGTTAATTCCCGCTATTTTGTCAGAAGCATCTATAAATTATAAATACATATTAATACTTTTTTTAGCATTGATACTTCCGTTACTGCTTACAGCTTTTATTATGCCGTATTTTCCAAATCAGTATCTATTTAGAAAAAGGAGCTATGCATATGATTAAGGAGATCACCGCGCAGGAGCTTAACACAGAAAATTTTATCAATGATAAGGTCAAAGAGATCCGGCACATGGTTGGAGACGGGATGGCGATCAATGCTCTTTCCGGAGGTGTGGATTCGTCTACGGTTACGATGCTCGGCCATCGGGCCCTGGGCAAGCGCCTTAAGACCGTTTTCATCGAAAACGGCCTCATGCGCGAGGGAGAACCGGAACAGGTTGTTAGGCTTTTCCAAAAACTTGGCGTTACGGTTGAAGTAGTGGATGCGAACAAAGAGTTCTTCGCTGCGCTCAAAGGAATCACGGACCCGGAAGAGAAGCGCGAGGCCATTACCCAGTCCTTTTACAAAGATGTATTCGGACGCATTGTCAAAGAAAGCGGCGCAAAACACCTTATCCAGGGAACTATTCTGACCGATATCGACGAGACCGTTGCAGGGATAAAGCGGCAGCACAATGTGTTTGAGCAATTGGGAATCGATCCCAAAAAAGCTTTCGGTTACCGTATCATCGAGCCCCTTATTCAGCTTCGCAAAGACGGCGTAAGAAAGGTTGGCAAGGCCCTTGGGCTTCCGGCAGAGCTATTCGAGCGCATCCCGTTCCCGGGCCCGGCCCTGTCGGCACGGGTGATCGGCGAGGTGACTCTGGAGCGTATCCGGACGGTCCGAAAGGCAACCGGGGTTGTCGAGCGTCTGCTCAAGGACACCGGTGCGTTTCAGTACATGGCGATACTTCATGAAGACCGCGTCACCGGCATGCGCGACGGCAAGCGTGACTTCGGTCAGCAGATCGAGGTGCGTTGCTGGGAAAGCGTGGACGCGCGGACCGCAACACCGACGCAGCTTTCGTTCGAAATTCTCGAGAAGCTCGCCGGCGAGATTATCCGAGATGTGCCGGGCATCGTAAGCGTTACGTACAACATAACGCCCAAGCCCCCTTCAACCATCGAAGCCGTCTAACGAGATGGGTATGCCCGGATCTTAAATAGTTTCCATCCAGAAAAGGAATGGTCGCGGCAGGAATACCGGTCACAGTGTGAGACCTTTGCAAAACGCTCCCTTTTGACCAATTCCTGCGCCTGCCCCGTGGAAGTACCGGGACAGGCCGGAAGATCGTACCGGGGTCTCCCGATCAGGAAAAAAATCTTTCCTCTGTGCCCTTTGTGCCTCAAGCGAGGCGGGTGGTGAGTGCATACTCACCTGCCTGCATAGCAAGCTGGGACCATCCCGCCAAAGGGGGATGGTTTAATGGGTTAATTAAAAACTGATTTTGATTCCTGCCGCTAATTTATACAGGTCATCGCTGTCATAATTATCGCTGGCCGCAAGATGGTCGGCTCCGTCGCCGGCGATCAGATAAGCGGCATCTATTTTCAAATCCACATGCTTGTTTAGCTTGTAGGTGTACCACAGGTCAAATTCGTACCCGAGATCATCATCCGATTCATTGGGTTTTAACTCGAGATCTTCAGCGGTCATGAGATACCGTACCGCAGTCCTGAGGTAGTTTTTTCCATTAATCTGGTATTCACCCTGGATGGCATAGTTGATCAGTCCTTTATCCATGATATACGGCGCATCCGAGATGAACCGATCACAGTCGGCCATAACGGAATCCTTAAAAAAGATGGTGCCGATAAAGACGTCCACATCAATAGCATCAAAATTTTCTGCATCGTCGTCATTGGGATCGTCGTCACCGCTGACATAGAGAATGTTGCCGGAGATCTTGAAATCGTCGCTGACCTTGAATCCAACAGTCAGATTGCCCAGCCAGGCGGATCGGTCAAGGTCATCGATGGCAGGGGCGTCGAAATCAATGTCTCCGCCCTGATAGATGAAGTCAAAATCGCCGAAAAGTGAGCCCTTGTTGTACTTGCCGGTTAGACCGAGGTAATAGTATTCGCCATCGTACTCATCACCAAGGCTTGTTTCATCTTTATCCAGATCCGTATAAATACCGAAAAATCCCATCGTGGTGTTTGGATTCAGTTTGTTATCCGCCTTGATTACAAAATAGTCGTTGTCTCCTTCAATGTTGGAGGTTGTCTCGTTGTCTTCACCACGGTACCAGCCTGCCATTGTTTTCAACCCGCCGAAACTACGATGGTAGGTGAGGCCCGCAGCGGTTTCCGTCCATACCCAGTGATTGATCTTGGTGGGCTGGAGGCCGGCCCGGACTTTCCCGCCGATAACCGGCATAACTACTTCAGCATAAGCAAACCGGGTCTCCTGGTTGACTCCGTCACCGGAAAGGCCAAATTTTTTATCTGCATTGGTGTCTCCCCAGTTAATGGTCCCCACTTCCAGACCGTAAACAATCTTGGCCAGTCCGTCATCGGTTGTCCCTTCAAAGCGGAGCCTTGCCTTGGTAAGGCCGAAGATGGCATCGTCATTTTCGCTCATGGCATTATACATCCCACTTTTCATGCCTTTTGTATTAAGGCCGCCGTTATAACTGAAGTAATCCGTTGGACCACTTTTTTGGGACGGAGCCATAGCACCATAGTTGTCGGTTACGCCGACCGTCTGCCACATTTTACCATGGAAATCAAATTTGAATGCGTATGACGTTCCAGCAATCGCCAAAGATAAAATTGCCGCCAAGATAAGATTAAAACAACCTTTTTTCATTTTTTCCCCCATTATTTTCCTGATTTTTTCTAAAAATTTGATTTAATCATTCAGTAATACCCTGTCGCAAAAAAATCAGAGTTGTTCTAATTTATTTTTTATATTTTTTCAACTTTAGTTTTGATATATTTAAGCAAAGGGGTGCCCCCGACTTTTTCAGTAGTGTTGGGCTTCATAATACTTGGAGTATTGATTCCACCGAACTGGGGATACTTTGGGTCTCCTTCAAGTCCGCGAGCATGACCGAACCCTCCTGCAGAGCCCAAAACACCCTGCATGATGAACCATGTTGGATTGGCAGTCATTTTCACCTCTCCCCAGGGTGACTTGAGCAGAACTTTGTCTCCTTCAACAATTCCGAGTTCATTAGCATCAATCATATTAACCCATAAGGGGTTGGTCCCTATTATTTTCATAAGCTGATAATTATTGAAGGTGGAAGAATGTTCATGTTCAAAAACCCGGAAGTTACCGAAAATAAAGGGATACTCATCGTCAGGCTGAAGTTCCTTTTCAGGTTCCTTATAATCGGGCAAAGCATCCACACCTTTTTCTTGTGCCACGGGGTTAAGGAAATTATATTTCCCGGTTTTGCTGTTTCCGGAGGAACCGTATCCATCGGGTGGATTAATACTGCCCCATTTTTTGTATTTGTAATACTCCGCTTCATCGGTAATAATGAACCCTTTTTCTTTCAGCTCGTCAAAGGACCAGGGCGTACCGGCCATTTGATTTCTGAAAGCATCTTCCATACTGCTCCATGGAAAATACTGGCCCAGGTTAAGCCTTCTGGCTAATTGAACCGTTATCTTCCACATGGGCCTGGAGTCATACATGGGCGCCACAATCTCGGCATAGTAGCCGATAAAAGCCTCATAGAGCCAGTCCGGCTTCACCTGGCTTTGCTCCATCCAGGTGGCATCCGGGAGAACCACGTCGCACAACAGGGCGCTGTTGCACATATAAGCATCGATGACCGCCTTGAACTCCATCTTTTCCATAGCCTGTGTGATGGCCACCTGATTCCCCCAGGAGAGCACCGGGTCGCCGTAATAGATAATCAGCCCTTTGAGCTTTCCAGCTTCTACGTCAGCCAACAGATGTGCCGGCGCCCAGCCGGTCCAGATGTCAAATTTGTTGAGCTTGGGTGCGGAACCCTTTGGCGGCTTCTCCTGCCCTTCTCCCCAGGCAGGTTTTAATTTTCTTTTGAATGGAAGAGAAGGACCCCCGGGTGCATCAAAAGTACCGCAAAGGCCGTTTAAGGCCTGAAGAGCGGCCGTGCCGTACATGCCGTTGGGGACCTGTGCCACTCCTGTCCAGGATAAAGCGCCTTTGTTTTTGGCCCCGGCAAATTCCATAGCGATACGTTCTATGGTTTCGGCAGGTACACCGCTAATTTTTGTAGCCCACTCCGGAGTGCGGGCAATACCGTCCTCCTGGCCCATAACCCTGTTTTTGAACTCATCAAATCCATGGGTCCAATTTTTTACAAACTCTTTATTGTAAAGGTTATTCTCGATAATGACATGGGACATGGCCATGGCAACTGCGCCGTCGGTTGCCGGATTTATGGGGATCCATTCCGTAGCTGCGGCTGCTGTTTCAGACCTTCGGGGATCAAAAACAACCAGCTTAGCGCCCCTCTTGAGAGCGGCTTTCAGTTGTGCGGTCTTGCGTTGACCATAGGAACTGGCAAATTCGTTCATACCGAAATGGATTATGTAGTCGGAATCCTGATAGTTTATCCAGGGCCTCTTGTCGTTCAGGTTATGTTCGTTGGCCATGCGGTTGGCATTGTCGCACATGGGCCGATGGGTGGTCTTGGGACATCCCAGATGGTCGAAAAGGGCCTCGTGGATCCAGTTTGCAAAGTCGTTGCCTCTAAAATACCCGAGTTTTGCCGGTTCAATAGTTTTAATACCTTCTGCCACCCTGTCCAGGGCTTCATCCCAGGTGGCCTTGCGGAAACGTCCGTTCTCTTTGATAAGCGGCGCCTTGAGCCTGTATGGTGAGTAGAGATGCTTAGGCGCCGATCCACCCTTGGGGCATAGCCTGCCTCCGCCCTTGGGATCGCCGGTAAGACCGGATGTGCCGGTCAGGATGCCGTCCTTTAACTTGGCAGTCATACCGCAGAGCGCTCCGCAGGTATAGCAGTGGGTTGGGATTTTCTTGTCTGCTTCCGGATCGACGGCACCCTGGGTCAGGGTAAAGTAAGCCGGATCAAGATTCAGTGTTTCTACCGACCCCACTAATTTCTGGGTGGTCTCTTCGCCCCGGGTAAAGCCGTCTATCCTCATATTTTCACACATCAGTGCTCCCCGTGTGAAATGGGCCAAAGCTTGATAGAAGCCGGTTTGAGCGGATGCTGCCAGTTGGTCACAAAAGGAGGCCACCCACTGCAAGTATTTATTTTTAAAGAAATCCTTGTACAGGTCTTCCTTGCCTTTCTCAAGGAGATAACGGAGGAGTTCCATCTCCACCGCGATATGTTCTTCAAGGTCTTTATATTCTGGAGATTTATGCACACCGGCCTTTCGGAAAAACTCTCTCAGTTCAAAGACCGGTTTCTGCATAACCACCGGTTCTTTGGTTACGTGGACAGATTCGTATGGAAAGACGGGATTTTGACCGGCGTTAAGAAAAAGATCAGCATAATCGTAGCGTAACTCCTTGTAGAGGTTCTCTGCGTCACTGTTTTTTAAATACGAACTCATACCCTCGGCCCCGCTCATAAGATCTATGAACCCACAACCTTTTACGGATTCTAATAACCCATCGAGAAACTCGTCTTTTTGCATCGCGGCAATAAGCTCTAAAGGTATTTCGTCACGATAAAGGGTGGAAAGAAATTGGTATCTTACGGCCCTTGATTCAAAATATGCTGTATCCATATCTGTCTCCTTTCTTATTCTTAGTGCTCTAATTCGTATGTTCGATGACGTATTTTTTTATATTGTTTCACCGCCCGCTTCGCTTGAGACGCAAAGGCCGCAGAGTTAAAAATTATTTCTTTTGCCGTTGAGGGGACGGCAAAAAAAATAGCTCAATCTTTATAAAAGTAATATTGTGTTGAAATACAAGTAGTTATTTCTTTATCCCACAGGGACGCATGTTTTTTGTGGCAAAACTTTTTTCTTCTCGCCACAAAGGCATATAGACACAAAGAAGAAATAAAAAAATGAAACCCTTCGTGTCTTTCTACAAGTGGATTATTGAATTGTAGTATTTTTTTCGGCAACAAAAAAAATCTTAAGTGGCAGGCTTATAAGCAATATTCATACCATTAAAAAAGTTTTCCGATTCATTTTTCTTTATGGCTTATCTTTTTTAGAACATGTTGTATTTTCAAAATAAAAAGATGTTTTTTTCATTCAAGGCCATGGATAAAATTACATAGAAGGCCATAGTTAAGTGCAAATAGGTGCATATTTTTTATTGCATCGATATGTTTTTATTGCGCGCATATTCTCTTGAAATAACTATAAAATAAACTGGATGGAAATATGCGCAATTATTTTATGGCAGTCGATCATGTTTTCAAGATCCTTGACACGAATTGTTAGAACTCTTTTCTTCCCCCCCAAAATTCAGGATATCCTATTGATTTAACATTATAAATTTAAACTCTCTCCGGCCTCGTTTTTTAAACACAAGGGCCGGGTTTCCGGTGGCATATAGTTTGCTATGTAAAAAGTTTCTATTCGGCTACATCCATTTTCTACTTTTTTTTGAAGGCCTGCGGTTTCTATAACCTGCGACTTTAAAAGAGGCGGGTGGTAACTGTTCACGCATAAGCGCTAAATTATTTTTGCGTCGGATGGACTGTGGAAGGTTTGCTGAAAAAAAATGAACGTCCAACATAGAATGTTGAATGGTAAAAGATGAAGGGTTACGAATCATATGGAATATACAAACCTTTGTTTACGGATAATGAATAAATCAAATCTATTCAAAAAAATTGCTTATTCTATCATTGTGGGGAGCTTGGGGTCGCTGCTTCTTGTGGTTTTTTTTACGACCTTGATGTCTTACGGTACAATCGAAAAGCTTTTGCCCTGGATCATCGGTTTCAATGCCACATTAACAGGGTATAACCTGATAAACAGGACAAACAACCGCCTAAAATATGAACGAATCTTTGCCGTAGGCTCCGGTATTCTGATGGTCATCATTACTGTTGTGCTCATAAATATCATTTTTTTCAATCTCATGGGGTTTTATCCTATTTATATGAATGAGTTAATTTTTTTAATTACCATCGGGGCGGCCCTTAGCGGACTTGGCGCAATATTGGCAAATAATTTTATTAAGTTAAAAGGAGGAAGATAATGAAAAAGTCTCTATGGTTTATAGTATTATTGTCAATCAGTTTGGTTTTCATTACTACAGGTGCAGGCATTTGCAGCCCTTCGGCCACCATTTCCGCATCGGAATACCAGGTTGGCGATATGGTAACAATAGAGGGGACCATTGATCCCGGTCAGGACCTTTACATCGCTGTTTCATCTCAAGAGGCCTTTGCACCTAAAGACACAACCGGGGTTCATGAGACTAAAAAGTTTAAAAAAGAGGGCGAAAAAATCGGTTTTAATAATGATACAAGAGTTCCTGTTCTTTACTATATGGTGACAACTAATCCGGATAAATTTGGCAAGAAAATTGATATGAAATTTGGCGGCCCGTCTTTTATGGGTGGAATTTATTCAACCACCATGTTCAAGTTATCACCGTTTGGAGAACTTGATGCTGAAGCCAAAAGCATATTGCCGGGTTTGAATACCAAAGAGCAGTGGAATTTCTTTAAGTTCCTGCATGAAAGCGATTACGGCATTAATACCGTTACCAAAGAAATGACAAAAGTAGGCAAAATCGTAATCTTTGCACGGAATGTTCTGGGAGATTACGCCAAGTCCGGGAATTATTGGGATAAGGGCACGTCAATCCATCTGGACAAAGCAACAGGAAAGTTTAAGGCTTCTTTTAAGTCTTTTCGACACACACCTCCCAATTATAAGTTTGATGTTACGATAAACGGCGCTAAAATTGGGTCTTATAATTTGGCTCCAAAGGGTTTCTGGCTGAAAAGAGGTGGGCGTTACATGAACCCGATATGGATTATCATTGGCGCCATTATTGTGGGTGCCTGGTTTTCTATGATCGGCGCGGCCGGCGGCCTGCTCATGTCAGCCTACCAGGTTATGGTTGTAAATACCATGGGTCCTATCGGTATCAATGCTGCCAACGTCCTTCGATCATCAAACGTGGGGTTAACTTTGTTTTCTCCTTTAGGGTCATTTTACAGATATGCGATTGTTGAAAGACGTGTGGCATGGCCTATAGGCCTTTCCTTTGGCGCAGGTATTTTACTCGGTTCCATATGGCTGGGAAAGTATGTGACCCAATATCTGTCGATAAAATCATATAAGGAGTGGCTGGCCGTTCTGGTTGTGCTTATGGGTATCAGAACCCTGTATGAACTAACGCCGAAGGTCATGGACAAGAGAAAGGCCATCAAGGCCATGGCGAGAAAGTTCAATGAAGAGGTTGCCAGGGCTAAAGCTGAAGGGCGCAGCACTGTGATGGGCAAAATTGAACCTATCAAGACAGGCCTCACCAATTATCAGTTTAAGTTCTGGGGTGAAGATTTCACAATCAACCCCCTTCTATTCGGCATTATCGGCGTTTTTGTCGGTGTCGTTGCGAGGTCATTCGGTATCGGCGGAGGTTTCCTGTTGGTTCCTATCATGACAACAATTGCCGCTCTACCCATGTATGTGGCGGTACCCATTGCCCTTATTGGGACGTGCTTTTCCAGTATCGGTTCTTTCATCGGGTATGCGGTGAATCAATATTGGCCTGACATGTATATTTTTATTTCTATTATCATTGGCGGTTTTGTCGGAGGCATGCTGGGAAGCCGTGCTCAGAAGCTTTTCAGTGAAAAAACCCTGAAGATTGCATTGGCAATTGTTATGTTTTTCCTGTTCTTCCGCTTCTTCAAGCTCGAAATCTGGATATAAACAATAAATTGCATCTGTTAATTGTGGTAACAACTCAACTGCGTGGTGGCAATGACTGAAAACAATATTATAGATTATATGTATATATTTCTTTTCCTCATGGTCGGTTTTATCGGAGGATTTGCACCGTTCATTGTGAACTGGTTCATCCGTCCGAAACGGACTCATCTGAAAAAATCCCTCAACACCTATGAATGCGGGATGGATACTTACGGTAAAGCCTGGGACTATCGTTACGGCATTGCATATTATCTCTATGCCCTCATCTTTCTGGCGTTTGATGTTGATATTTTGTACCTGTTTCCGGTTGCGGCATCTTTTGACAAGGTTTCGGGTGCTCGTGGCGTGATAGAAATCTTTATTTTTATCGGCATTTTAACCTTGGCCATTGTGTATGCATGGGCCAAAGGAGTCTTTACATGGGAGAGAAAACAAACCCTTCGTTAGTGAAGCCCGATTTGGAGTCCTATACGGAACGGATTAAGGCGGAATGTTATGCCGGCCTTTCCAACGGCCGTATGAACCTTGATTCCGGCCCTTTACTGCGCATGGACCTGACCGACAAATTGTTGAAATTGTGCCAGGCAAATTCCCTATGGCCCATGACGTTCGGGATTGCCTGCTGTGCCATCGAGATGATGGGAACCGGCATGGCCCGGTTTGATATTTCCCGTTACGGAGCAGAGGTGTTCCGACCTTCGCCCAGGCAGTCCGATTTGATGATCGTCGCCGGTACGGTGAACCGGAAACTCGCTCCGGTCTTGCTAACCCTGTATGAGCAGATGCCTTCTCCCAAATGGGTGATTGCTATGGGCAACTGTGCAATTTCCGGCGGTCCATTCAATGTAAAGGAAAACTATAATATTATCGAAGGGGTGGATAAGCTTATCCCGGTGGATGTGTATGTTCCCGGGTGTCCTCCCCGGCCGGAAGGTTTGTTGGAGGGCATTTTGAAACTTCAGGAAAAGATTACGGGCGTGCGTCATCCCATGCCCCAGAACCGTCACCCGGATGTTCCCCAAAGGAAGGTCAAAGGATTGGAGTTATGATGGGGACCTATGAGGATTTCAAAACCAATGTGATGAATCTCGGGGGTGATGTCACGGAGACCGACTTTCATCAGCGGGGGTATCATCTGGAGGTTGTGCTGACAGTGGACACGGTTCGAAAGTTTGCTCAAACCGCCTATGATCACGGATTTTACCTGGTTTTTGTCACCGGGATTCATGTCCTGCCCGAGACCGTGGAGGGGGTCAAAACTTCCGGACTGGAGATGGTTTACCAGTTCGCAACGTTTGACCGGCTTTGTCGCGTTAAAGCCCGGGTTTCCGTGCCCGAGGACATGACCGTTCCCAGCATATGCCATATTTACCAGGGCGCAAACTGGCATGAACGAGAGACCCGTGACTTTTATGGGATACGGTTCAGCGACCATCCCAATCTTGAGCCCCTTCTTCTTTGTGAAGAAGACAAAGATTTTCATCCGTTGCTAAAGGAAGAGAAAAAACTAAAATCATTTGAGGAGGTTTCCTGGCCGGCCCAACGTCCGGATATGGTCGATATCCAGACCGAAACCTCATCCGACTTATAGTCATGTACCCATAGATTATGCGTGAATCACAGTTTCAGGAACCCAACCGATTTTTTTTAAATATGGGACCGCAGCACCCCAGTACTCACGGGGTTCTTTTGGTGGTGCTGGAGATGGACGGGGAGTATGTATTAGATCCGCAGCCGGTCTTAGGTTTTATTCACCGCATGCACGAAAAGATGGGCGAGTCCAGACCCTGCCAGGGGTTTATGCCCAATACCGCACGCATGGATTATGTGTGCGCGCTGCCCTACAATCATGGATATGTTTCTCTTATCGAGAGAAAGGCGGGCATCGAGGTGCCCAAACGGGCGGAGTATATCCGGGTGATCACTTCCGAATTGAACCGGGTGGCCAGTCATTTACTATGGCTCGGGGCATACCTTCTGGACCTGGGGGCCTTTACGCCGATCCTCTATGGATTTGACGACCGGGAACATATCCTGGATATTCTGGAAGATGTGACCGGTTCCAGACTCACCTATTGTTACTACCGTTTCGGAGGCGTTTACCGGGATATCGACGACAAGTTTGTGGAAGCCACCCGCGCCTTTATCAAACGGCTGCGCAAGCGCTACGATATTTACGAAAAGCTGGTGACAAAAAATATTATCTTCATCAAGCGCGCAGAGAACATCGGCATTATTTCCCCGGACATGGCCATTCGATACGGTATAACCGGTCCGAATCTCAGGGGTTCGGGCATCGCGTATGATATCCGAAAAAACGAACCCTACTCGGTCTATCCCGAATTTGACTTTGAAGTGCCTGTGGGAGAAAGAGGCGACTGTCTGGATAGATATATGGTGCGGGTTCGCGAAATGGAGCAGAGCTTAAGGATTGTCGAACAGGCCCTTGACACTCTGCCGGACGGTCCGGTCCGGTCCAAAGTTCCTAAAAAAATCAAGCTTGCTCCCGGCGACTGCAATTTTGCGGTTGAAGCCGCCCGGGGAGAACTTTCCTACTACCTGGTGGGTGACGGAACCTCGGTTCCCTATCGTTTAAAAATCAGGGTTCCGTCGTATTCAAACTTAAGCTGTCTTCCGGAGCTGGGTGAAGGAATTCTGCTTCCCGACCTGGTGTCGATCATGGGCAGCCTGGACCTGGTGATACCGGAAATAGACCGATAGAATATATAATTCAATGATTATAGCCCCTTATATTGTTAGATCTGGAGTTAGGGGTTAGCGCATACTGCTTGCAATTGATAAACGTGAATTTTCAAAAAGTTGTAGAACTTACGAAACGTTAACTTATGGAAATCATCTCGACATTACCTCCTGAATTGATCCGGATGGTGTTCGCCGTCATCATCATCATTTCCTTTATTTTTCTCAATGCCATTATGATGGGCTATCTGGAGCGAAAGATCGCAGGCCATGTGCAGAGACGCCCCGGCCCCATGGAGGTGGGATCTCACGGCATCTTACAGTTGGTTGTTGACGGGGTAAAACTTGTGGGCAAAGAGTTGCTCGTTCCCGTGAACGTTGATCGCACCCTTTTCAGGCTTGGTCCCATTCTGTCATTCACACCGGTAATTCTGCCCCTTCTTGTGATTCCCTTCAGTGAAAAACTCCAGGCAAGGGATCTTAACCTGGGATTGCTGTTCATCGTCTCCATGACCTCCATAAATGTCATGGCGATTTTGGTGGCCGGATGGGGCTCCAATAACAAGTATTCCATGTTCGGTGCCATGCGGGCCGTGGCCCAGTCCATTGCTTACGAAATTCCGATTTTGCTCTCCATGCTTGCGGTGGTCCTTATGGCCAATACCTTCAGCTTAAAGGAGATTGTGGGAGCGCAGCAGAAAATCTGGTTCATTCTGCTTCAGCCCCTTGCGTTTATTATCTATATTATCTCCGGAGTTGCTGAAACCAACCGTGCGCCCTTCGACCTTCCGGAAGCTGAAAGCGAACTCACCGCCGGATTCCACACCGAATACAGCGGTATGGGGTTCTCGCTTTTTTTTCTCGGAGAATATACCAACATGTTCACCGTGGCGTCCGTGGCAACGGTTCTTTTTTTAGGAGGCTGGCACGGACCAACCCTGCCCTATGGCGAGTATCTGGGCATTGTCTGGTTTTTCTTAAAGGTTTATTTTCTGTTGTTTTTTATGATCATGATTCGGTGGACCTATCCCCGCGTGCGTTTCGATCAGTTGTTGAATTTTGCGTGGAAGTATCTGGTGCCCTTCTCTTTGGTCAATATTTTGATAACAGCGGTGGTAATTAAGCTATGAAGCGCTATTTTTCAGATCTGTTTGTCGGCGGAAAGAGCCTGGTGGACGGCCTGGTGGTGACCCTTAAGGCATTGTGCCAACCCATGGTTACCGTTCAGTATCCCAGGGAAGAGATCGATATTACGCCGAATTTTAGGGGGCATATTGATCTTGTCCTGGATCCGGAGAAAAATACGTTCCGGTGTATCGCCTGTGGAATGTGTGAGCGATCGTGTCCCTCCGAGTGTATCCAAATCAAGGGTAAAAAGGTGGAAGGTAAAAAGAAAAAGACATTGTCCCTTTTTACGCTGGATTTCACAAAATGCAGCCTTTGTGGAACCTGTGTGGAAATCTGTCCCACCCAGGCCCTGGAGTTTTCCAACGAATATAATCTTGCCGCCTTTTCCAGGGAGGCGTTTCACTATGACATTCTCAAGCGACTGGAGGAACGGATCATATGACGTTTTACCAGTACATTGCCGAAGGGCTCTTTTTAGTATTCGTGCTGCTGATCATTGCCGGAAGTTTTATCACCATCCGGGCAAGGATTCTTATGCATACGGTCTTAGGTCTTGCCGTGGCACTTTTGGGAGTTGCCGGCATCTATTTTTATCTGGGAAGCATGTTCCTTACCCTTATGCAGATTCTTATTTATGTGGGGGCGGTCTGCATTGTTTTGATTTTCGGCATTATGGTGGGATCCACCCCCACGGAGATCGCGGAAAAAACCATTAAAGACCGAAAAAATATATTTCTTGCCGTATCCGCAGCGGCCGCCGCTTTTTTCCTTCTCATGATCAGCATCTTAAAGACCGAATGGATAGCGGCACCGGCCCAAGTTAGAGATTTCTCGGCCAGGCATCTGGGGGAGAGCTTCCTCTATCAGTATTGCCTTGCATTTGAGTTGATTTCGGTGATTCTTCTTATCGCCATTGTGGGCGCGATAATCCTTGCCAGAGGAGGCCAGGAAAACAAGGGGGAACCATCCTCATGATATTTATCAGTGACAATCTTTACACCTATTTGATTCTGGCGGTGTTTCTTTTGATCGTCGGCATCTATGGGTTAATCCAGCACAAAACTTTTATTGGAATGCTGGTTTCCACCGAACTGATACTTAACGGCGCCGGAATAAATTTCATGGCGTTCAACCGCTTTCTTGCCCCGGATCCGGCCACCGGTCAGGTGATCACTTTGTTCATTATGGGTATCGCCGCAGCGGAGGCTGCGATTGTGGTGAGTTTTATCATTGCTGTTTTTCGTAAGTATCACTCAATCGATCCTGATGATCTTATAGAATTACAAGGATAGCAGACCCCGTAAAATAGGGTAGACGTTAGCTTATGTTAGGCGCTTTTATGGAATAAATATGGAAACAATTATAACCGGCAAAATTATTTTGACACCGATGATCCCTATGATTACGGCCCTTCTCATCATAGGATCCAAGAACAGACCCAATTTAAGGGAGACATTTTCCGTATTCGGGGCGGTGCTCACCTTCCTTTCTGTTCTACACGTGTTGCCGCATGTTCTTGCAAAGGGATCTTACGAATATACGTTATTCACCCTTTATCCCGGGGTCAGTGTCAAATTTCATCTGGACGGTCTTGGCATACTATTTGCCGGAACCTCTTCCTTTCTGTGGATTATGGCGGGATTTTACTGCGTTGGATATATGCGCGGGCTGGACGAGCATGCACATACACCTCGAGGGACAATTTGATCGCTCACAATATTCCACAGGCGATACACCGGAACGTATTTCCGATCCAGGACAAGATCACTTCTATTCTGAAAATTCGGCGTAATATCGATCTCCTGATACTGAACGGTAACCATAGTTGGCAATAATGCCTTAAGGGTCACCAGGTCAGTCCTCAACTGCGGCTCTTTCCGCCGACAAACAGATCTGAAAAATAGCGCCTTTACAGCTTAATAATTTCACCGCTGTTATCAAAATATTGAATCTCAAAGAGAAGGGCACCAGATATCAACACGCAAACTTCAACAACTGATCGAAACGCACGCGGGATAGTCCACACACGGCTGGCTCCCTGCGGCCATGGTGGCCCCGACCCCGGTCTCCGCCCTTCTCCATGCGGTGGTTGTAGTTAAAGTGGGGGTGTTTTGCACGGCCAGAGTGATGCTCTCGGTCTTCGGGGTGAACCTGCTCGACATTCTGGGTCTGGGAACCTTTACCGCCTACCTGGCGTCTTTTACCATTATCACGGCATCGGTGGTGGCATTGACCAAAAACAATCTTAAGATGCGGCTGGCGTACTCCACGGTGAGCCAGCTTTCCTATATTATTCTGGGCGTGGCCATGCTGACGCCCAACAGTATTACCGGCGGGCTTATCCATATTACCAACCACGCATTCGCCAAAATCACCCTGTTTTTTTGTGCGGGCGCCATTTTCGTTGCCACACGAAAAAAAGATATCTCGGAGATGGGCGGGGTGGGATGGCGCATGCCCTTTACCATGGTTGCCTTTGGTCTTGCTTCTTTGAGCATGATCGGAGTCCCGCCGGTCAGCGGGTTTGTGACCAAATGGTATCTGGCTTTGGGCACCCTTGATGTTCATAATATGATTCTTCTGACCGTAATCCTGGTGAGCAGCCTGCTCAATGCCGGGTATTTTGTTCCGGTCTTTTTCACGTCGTTTTTCGGGAAACCGCTGCCCGGAGACACCACTGACGGCAGGTTCCTTGAGGGCTCTCCGTTGATTATGTTTATGGTCATTCCTTTATTTTTAACGGCCCTAGGTTCCGTAGTGTTCGGCGTGTATCCGGATTTTTTCATTAATATAATCAATTTAATGCTGGGAAGATGATGAAAAGAATACTTGAGTATTTAAATAAACATTCGCAGGTGTTGAAACGGCTGTTCTTTGCCTTTTTGCTGGTGACGGTGGCCTACGATTTCTTTGTAAAACGGCATGGCACGCATTTTTTCGGCGATTTAATCATGGGGTTCTGGTCTGTGTTTGGAATCCTGGGATGTCTGGGTATGATTGTCGTGTGCAAAGGTCTTTCTCATGTCTGGTTAGAGAAAGAGGAAGATTATTATGATAAATAGTACGATTTTTATGCATCCGGCCACCTGGTTTCTTATGGGAGCCTTTTTTCTGCCCGTTTTCAAACGAATGGGGCTGATGAAAGTGGTTCTCGTGGCCGTTCCGCTCATCGCGTTTTTCCAGATTCAGTGGCTGCCCGAAAGTTTCGGCCAGGTTTCGTATCTGGGGTTCGACCTGGTTTTCGGGAGAGTGGACCCGTTGACACGGGTGTTTCTCCACGTGTTTACCCTCATGGCCCTTATCGGGTGTATTTACGGGCTGCATGTCAAAGAGACGGGCCAGCATATTGCCGCCTTTCTTTATGTGGCCGGTTCCCTGGGGGTCACCCTTTGCGGCGATTATTTGACCTTGTTCATTTTCTGGGAACTCATGGCCGTGGCATCAACCTTTCTGATCTGGTACCGGAAGAAGAAACGATCGGTCCAGGCCGGATACAGATACCTGCTGGTTCACGTGGCCGGGGGGCTGATCCTTCTGGCGGGTATTTTTCTGCGGTATAAAAATGTCCACGATTTGAGTTTTGTACGCATTGCCGTGGAAGGGGCTACCGTGGCCGACTATCTGATTATGATCGGCTTTATGCTAAATGCCGCGGTTCCCCCGATCCATGCATGGCTTCCGGATGCGTATCCCGAAGCGTCGGTGACCGGTGCGGTGTTCATGTGCGCCTTTACCACAAAAACCGCGGTTTATGTTTTGGCGCGGGCGTTCCCGGGGTTTGAGGCCCTGGCCATACTGGGAGCGGTCATGACCCTTTACGGTGTGGGATACGCTGTGGTGGAAAACGATGCCAGACGCATTCTTGCGTATCATATTGTATCCCAGGTGGGATACATGGTTTGCGGGGTGGGAATCGGGACGGCCATGTCCGTTAACGGGGCCTGTGCCCACGCGTATGCCCATATCATTTACAAAGCCCTGCTGTTTATGGGGGCCGGGGCGGTGCTGGAGATGACCGGAAAATCCAAACTCAATGAGCTGGGCGGATTATATAAACGCATGCCCTGGGCCATGATTTTTACGGTTATCGGAGGGATATCCATCTCGGGGTTTCCCCTTACCAGCGGTTTCATCAGCAAATCCATGATTATCGCCGCTGCGGGCGAAAGTCACCGGACGGTTTTGATGCTCATGATGACCCTGGCTTCCGTGGGGACCTTTCTGTCCGTGGGCATCAAACTTCCGTATTTTATCTGGTTCGGAAAAGATTCCGGGGTTCCGGCCAAAGAGGCCCCGTGGAATATGAACCTGGGGATGGCCATTGCGGCTTTTCTGTGCTTTTTCATGGGAGTTTATCCCGAATATCTTTACAAAATGCTTCCGTTTCCGGTTTCTTATCATCCCTATACGGCTTACCATCTTTCCGAGACGTTGCAACTCATGGGATTTACCGGCCTGGGCTTTTACATCATGGTTAAAAAACTTACCCCCGCACCCAAAATGAACCTGGACCTTGACTGGTTCTACCGCAAGGGCGCCGGAGTATTTATGTGGATCGCTTCCCGGCCGGTTGATGCGGTCAATAACTGGGCAAACCAAGTGTATCGGACCGTGGGGTTTAAGATGACGCTGGCGTTTGCCAGGGCCTTATCCTGGTTTGACTGGGAAGGCATTGACTGGGTGATCGACGGCTCCGCACGGGGGGTGGTTAAGGGCGGCGACAAGCTCAGGACGTTCATGACCGGGAAGATACAGCATTATATCGGCGGTGCCGTGGCCATAACCTTTATCGTATTAATCCTGGTGTTATTGGTATAAGGCGTAAATTTTCGTAGATCGAGGACAACTCGTGTATGGAACAATATTTGATCTATAATACCTTATGGTATCCTATTCTGACGGTTCTGGTGGCGCTTCCGTTGTTCGGGGCATTTATAACCCTTGGGATACGGGGGGACCGGAACCTGAAAATCTGGGGCTTGCTGGTGATGGTTGTTACCGCGGTGCTGTCATTGCCCCTGTTTTTTTCTTTTGATCTGACAACGGCAAAATATCAGTTTGCCGAGTCCGGAAACTGGATTCCGTTTGTAAATATCGGCTATGTATTGGGTGTGGACGGAATCAGCGTTCTGTTGGTGCTTCTCACCACTTTGGTGATGCCGCTGTGCATCCTTTGCTCATGGACTTACATAAAAGAGCGATTTAAAGAGTTCATATTCGTTTTGCTCTTTATTGAAGCCTCCATGATCGGGGTGTTTATCAGTCTCAACATGGTTCTTTTTTTCATTTTCTGGGAGGCCATGCTGGTTCCCATGTACCTGATTATTGCCGTATGGGGCGGACCGCGCAAAGACTATGCTTCCATTAAGTTTTTTCTATACACTTTGATCGGAAGCATATTTCTTTTTGTGGCCATCATAGCGCTTTACGTGACCACCGGCACCTTTTTTATACCCGAGTTAATGACACACTCCTATAGTTTTAGTTACCAGATATGGATCTTTTTGGCGTTTACCCTGGCCTTTGCAATAAAGGTTCCCATGTTTCCCGTGCATACCTGGCTGCCCGCAGCTCATGTAGAGGCGCCCACGGCGGGAAGCGTTATTCTGGCAAGTATTCTGCTTAAAATGGGAGGGTACGGGTTTTTGCGGTTCTGCCTTCCCATAGCGCCCGCGGCCACGGTTACCTGCATGCCCTATTTGATTGCGGTTTCCATACTATCGATTATTTTTGGCGGGTATCTTGCCCTGGGTCAGAGCGATGTCAAGCGGCTGATTGCTTACTCCAGCGTGGGCCATATGGGGTTTGTCACCCTGGGAATTTTTCTTCTCAACAATGTGGGAATCAAAGGCGCTATTTTGCAGATGGTAAACCACGGCATCACCACGGGGGCTCTGTTTATCCTTGTGGGGATGATCTATGAGCGGACCCACAGCAGAGAGATTACAGACAATTCCGCCCTGGGGATCATGATGCCCATATATGTGAGCTTTCTGGTGATCTTCTCCCTGTCGTCCCTGGCATTTCCGGGAACCAACAGCTTTGTCGGAGAATTGCTGGTTCTTATTGCCTGCTTCACCAAGTACAAGATCGTGGGCGGTTTTGCCGTGGTGGGGGCAATCCTGGCAGCGGCCTATATGCTCCGACTGGTTCAAAAGATGGTCTGGGCGGATTCGGACGGGCACCGGCACTCCGGGGCTCGTTCAGAATTGTTTGACCTGAATTTCCGGGAGACGGCAACCCTGATGTTTCTCACCATTTTTGTGTTCTGGATCGGATTTCATCCCACCCCCTTGCTGGAGGTTATGGATGCCAGCACCGTCCATCTGGTCAAACAGGTGGAGTCCGGCATGCACGCGTCTCCGGCCGGGCATCATGCGGTCCTGAACGGGTTGGGTGAGATGGTTAAAAACCTGTTGGCGTTTAACCATTAATAAACGCGTAAAAAGGAGTTTTTAAAAATTATCGAATGATATTGTTTCTACCCGAACTGGCATTGATCGTTATGATTCTGGTCTTTTTTTCTGTGTCGTTGGCAAAGCCGAGCCAGAACCAACTGCAAGGAATGGGGCTGTTCCTGTCCGCGCTGGCTGTGGCGGCATCCGTATATACTTATGGACAGGAAGGCACCCTTTTCTTTGACGCTTACCGCGTTGATGCGTTTTCACAACTATTCAAGATCATCATCACCTTGGGGCTGTTTATCGTAATTTATCTGGGAGAGGGTCTGTCCGGCATCGGCAACACCCTTAAACCCGAGTATTATTTTTTCCTTACGCTGAGCGCTTTCGGTCTGGCATGCATGAGCAGCGCGGTGGAACTGATTACCATCATCCTGTGTCTCGAGATCGCTTCTTTTGCCCTTTTTATCATCATTCCGTTCCGGAAACACGGGGCGTACCGGAAGCCCATGGAAGCCGGAATCAAGTATGTGCTTTTCGGTGCGGCGGCATCGGGCATCACCCTTTATGGGATAAGCTATATCTTTGGCATGACCCACACCACCTATCTTGCCGATCTGGTAACTATCATTCCGGGCATGATCTTTAAAAAGCCTCTCATAATGATCGGTCTGGTTATGCTGCTTTGCGGCTTTTTTTACAAGCTGGCGCTTTTTCCCATGCACTTCTGGGCTCCGGATGTGTACGAGGGGGCGGCCAACGAGACGTCAGCTTTTGTGGCCACCCTTCCCAAGGTGGGGGCCGTTGCCCTGTTGATCCGGCTGATTTTTTTGGCCGGCGTGGATTCGGGCCAGTTTGCCTGGGTCCTGGCCATCCTTGCCGTGCTCTCCATGACCTTTGGAAATCTGTCGGCACTGGTGCAGGACGATATCAAGCGTCTTCTGGCATACTCCAGCATCGCCCATGCGGGCTATATCATGGTGGGTCTGGTTTGTGCCACTGAACTCGGGTTTGTCTCCGGCATTTATTATATCGCCGGTTATCTTGTGATGAATCTGGCCTGCTTTTTCGTCATATACAACCTGGCTCCCAACGGGGAAAACATCAGTTTTGATGACCTTAAGGGGCTATACAAGCGGTCGCCCCTGCTGGCTTTTACCCTGGCCGTGGGCGCCTTCGGCATGGCCGGCATCCCCCCTACCATCGGGTTTACCGGAAAACTTTTCCTGTTTACCGCTGCAATTAAAAAGGACATGTACGCGCTGGTCATTCTGGCGGTCATCAATACCGGTGTTGCGGTGTTTTACTATTTGAAGATGGTGAGGGCGTCCTATTCCAGCGTCCAATCCCCCATGCCAAAAATCCGCTTGAAGTTTTCCACAACCCTTTTAGGAATCTTTTTCATCGTGGTCATTCTTTATCTTGGAACCTTTCCCCAGGGATTTATCGATTTTGCCCAAGAAGCGGTGGCTGCCGTCATATAAACTGTCGTAACTCAACATTTTGGACAAATCCGCTTGTCTTCGGCATTGTCAGTCTTTTTGCCGGTGCACTTGCAAGACCGTTCGGTATCGGCGAGTGGCGGTTTTATTGGAGGCATGCTCTTGGTCTTTTACGTTGAAAAATAAAAACAAATTATGATAAGTAATATATATTATGGAAGACTTTTTAGATATTGTATGGTTTAAGATTATAGATTTATTTCATCATATCTCAAATCTTCTTGATGCAATATTCTCTCCCCTCAATTCTCTGGGCTCGGGCTTTA
The DNA here is from genome assembly GCA_004193595.1 of Desulfobacteraceae bacterium Eth-SRB2. Lineage (GTDB taxonomy): Bacteria > Desulfobacterota > Desulfobacteria > Desulfobacterales > UBA11574 > S5133MH16. The sequence continues at coordinate 158,960 of RPGQ01000080.1, read as the reverse complement.
CTATATTCACAATTGCATTACTTACGGTGAGGTCATAGCAAGAGGTGACCAAACGTTTCAAAACCAAGGCGATACCGGGAATTAAAAAAAGAGTTTGAACACTGGTTTAATATTCGCCAGGAAGCACTAAAATGTGATGATCCGGAAAAGGCTAAACTTCTTGCCAAAAACATAGATCAGGCAAGACTGAATAAGGTGTATTGGGACTACTTTCTTGAAGGATTTTTAATCAGCCTCGTAACCCGGTTATTACCCATTTCTTTATTTTTCGCATATATCAATGAAGCATATAAACTTGAAAATCTTATAAAACTTTTCGGAAGGGAATATGTTTTTAAATTTACAGGGTTAAACAGAGAACCGCTTTTTGTCGGAGCCGGTTTATGGTTTGTATTCTCAATCCTGTTAATATATCTGGGCTGGTTTATTATTAAAAGATTAACAGTAAAAAAACAAACAGCTATATTGTAAAGGTCAATTGAAATATGAATATAATCTTGATATAAAAGTTCATGGAGTTAATGGGGGAATTGAGGAACAATCCTGTGTTGATTCAAAGAAGGAAGATTAATACCTATGCCTCTTGCTCTGCTACTTGTGATCGTTTTTCTTGCATCTTTCGTCCTGACTATGGTGGGGCTGGGGGGTGGACTTATTTTTTCGCCCCTTTTTGTTTTGCTTAAATTTCCTGTGACCACAGCCGTGTCAGCATCTCTTTTTTTGAACGGTATTGCCGCTTTTTCTGCATCCATAAACTACATTCGTAAAAGAATGGGGGATATAAAGACCGGCCTGCCCCTGCTGGTCGCATCTACACTTTGTGCTCCTCCGGGAGCAATGCTAACAGCCCGAATTAACATGGATGCTTTTACCGGTATTCTGGCACTAGTTATATTTTTGACGCCGGTAATAAAATTGCTTAACTTTCAAAGGTGGTGAAGGGATCGCTACGCGGGTTCGTTTCGCCGAGATTAATGGAGGAGGAGGTAGGTGGTGTATGGCGTAGGGTTTCCATGGCGGACTTTAGATTATTGGAGGCGGTGTGTAATGCTTTATTGTACCGCACGGTTCGCTATTGCGGGTTCGTACGAGCAGCCAGCGCCGCAGCCTCGTTTTCATCGTGATTTTTTCATCATTTAGCGTTTTATTTATGCGGATACGAGGGCTGAGTTATCTCGGCGGCGATAACGCCGCCTTTACCGTTGAGAACTGGCTGGTTCAAAATAATGGCCGAAAAATTAAAAAGCCGAACCGATGCGCAAATTTTGGAATATTTACAAGTAATCTTTGTTTGCTGAAGCGTGGGGGTTGGTAACTCTGTCAATGAATAATATGAAAAGAAATTACTATCGCATTTTTTTTCCTGTCGGTACGTTGAAGTTGATTTATCAAGCCCCGAACCAAAGGCCCTGGCTTCACCAATCTCATAATAGTACGCCGGAAGTTGTACTTCCAGATGGCCTCATCTTTTTGTAGCACTTTCCATAGGGTTTTCATCCTGGTTGAGGGACAAAAAACTTGTTAAAGAAACCGGATGGCGGTTTATACAATATCACGGCGTTCTTGCGGGTCTCAGATATGAATGCGTTTTGGGGTGCGCTTTTGAGTAAATCAACAGCGTAGTTCGGGTACTGCGGTGATTTAAAATGCATGTTCATTTCAAGTATAGATATTGCCAGCAGCGACGTGGCTGTTGTTTTCGTGCAGAGCTTGATCGTCTGTTGCGGTACTTGTTCCGGTTTGGGCGTCTTTTCAAAAACAAACCATTCAAGAGATCTAAAGACTATGAAAATCAAGAATGGATAGTTATGACCCTCGCAAATCAGGCGTGGATTAACGTATTGTTGGAAGCCGTCCTCAGCACCCTCATGCGCAGGGGTCGTCTTTGAGCTAAAGAGAAGTGACCAATACAACGTCATCTGGACGTATCTTTTATGGCTTTGTTTCGGGCTTACAGCTTTTGCCATCTCCCGATCCGTAGGACATATTTTAAAACATCAATTTTTATTTTCCGGGCGTGAGTTCGCCGCTGGGACTCTAATCACTTCGCTGGCAGGAGCTATTAGGCCACGATTGCCTGTTTGTTTAAATTCATGAAACTCTTTTTGAACACATATGGAAGATTCACCAGCAGGTATTAAAAGATAAGCAGGATTTGCAGTCGGCGCATAAAACACTTTTTTATCTGAATCAAAATCGAATCCCCTGGTAGCGGGCCGGGAATCACCGGCTGCATCCGAAGCAAGTACCGCCGTACCAAGGGTTTCCGGGAACATGAGTCACCGGTTGAAAAAAACCGGACGATTGTGGATGAATCCGGCCGGATATAAAATGCTGGGTTATAATGAATCCGAATTTTTGTTAAAATGCCAGAAATATGCGACCGGGATTACCCGGATTGGACAACAATTCAGAACACTCTTGAAGAAAAGGGATTTATTTCAAGTTTTGAAATTGAGTTAAAGCGTAAAGTCGATAACTATATTCGCTGTTTGCTCAGCGGAAGTCTGGATAGAAGTGATTCATCCGAGACACAAGACACCATTCATTTTCTGGTGAAAGATATTGAACAAAAAAAATTAATCGAAAACAGGATAGCCCAAACAGACAAACTGGCTTCCATTGGACAGCTTTCGGCGGGTATTGCCCACGGAATCAATAATCCGTTAGGAATTACGCTGTTTGCCAAGCTTATCCAGGAAGAATATGATCTTGAAGAGGGGGCTCAGGAAGACTTAAGCCGCATCCTGAAAGATGCCCAAAGATGCCGTGATACGGTGAAGGAACTGCTGGAATTCACGCGACAGACCCGCCATTTAATGCGACCTCATGACGTCAACCAGACGATTTCCCGGACTCTGTTTTTGCTCGAGAGCCAGACCCTGTTCCAGAATATAGAGATAGAAACAGACCTGGACGCTTCACTCCCCCTTGTTCAGTCTGATATCCAGCAGCTTAATCATTTGTTTATGAACATCATCCTCAATGCGGCCCAGGCCATGGAGGAAAAGGGGAGACTCACGGTAAAAAGCCGCCTGATGCCGGATGGCAACCGGGTCTGCATAGAAATAGCCGATACAGGTCCTGGAATACCCGAGGATATTCTTCCCCAGATTTTTGAACAATTTTTCACCACCAAGGAAGAAGGGAAAGGGACCGGTCTGGGGCTCAGTCTGGCTTACAGTATCGTGAAAAATCACGGCGGCAATATCATGGCAAAAAGCAAGCCGGGACAAGGAACGACATTTATTGTTGAGTTTCCCGTTGCGGACAAGGAAAACCAAGGAGAAGAAAGTGGAGATAAAATCTGACGCTATAATATTGGTTGTGGACGATGAACAGGATATCCGGGATGCATCTGAACGAATCCTTACCCGAATCGGTTTCCAGGTTCTAAAGGCATCTCGCGGGGATGAGGGGCTGGCTGTCCTGGAAAAGGAGAAAGCTTCCATTGTGCTTCTAGATTTGAGAATGCCGGGTATGGACGGACTGGAGGTTCTTAAACACATTCGTGAGATGGACCAGGCAATTCAAGTCATCGTGATCACAGGATACGCCACCATAGAAACAGCCATTGAAGCCATGAAACTGGGGGCCTATGATTTTATCTCGAAACCCTTTGAGCCATGATGCCTGAATTGTTGAAAGGACTCGAAAAGGCTTTTTTGAAAGAAACGCATACGAAAACTTGAGGACTTCAGAAAGAAGTGCGGGGTGTTCGCATATTCAGGATCCTGGTGGGGAAGAGTACCCTCATGAAGAAGGTCTATGAAACCATTCAGACCGTAGCCAAAACAGATTTAACGGTGCTTATTACCGGTGAGCACCGGAAAAGATTTGACGGCCAGAGCTATTCACGCTCTGAGTAACCGCAGTCGGGGCCCTTATGTAGCGGTAAACTGCCCTACGGTGCCGGAGAATATCGCAAAGAGGTGGTGGAACCAAATGCAGGGGCGTTTTACTCGGCGCACCCAAAGGCAGGCGTCTTTTTCAAGAAGCTCATAAGGGTACTATTTTCTTAGATGAAATCGGAGATATCAGCCCCACCATTCAGACCAAACTGCTGCGGGTATTACAGGAAAAAGAGATAAAGCCATTGGGAGATACCAGGGTTATCCGGGTTGATGTCCGGATAATTTCATCTTCAAATCAGAACCTGGCTGAAAAAATTTCAAACAACGAGTTCAGGGAAGATTTCTATTATCGCTTGAATGTGGTGTCCATTGAACTGCCGGCGTTAAGGGATCGTCCAGAGGATATCCCTTTGATTGCCAACCATTTATTGGAAAAACATTGCGCTAAATTAAATAAACCTTTAAAAAGGCTGTCTCCGGAATTGATGAATCTCTTTTTAAAAAGGACCTGGGTTGGGAATGTGAGGGAAATGGAAAATATTATTTTACAGGGAATACTATTTTCCACTACCGATGAAATCAGACCTCGTGACATTAATTTTAATGAAATCCTGCCAGATGATTCACGTATGGAAAATTCTTTCCAACGATTGCCCTATAAAGAAGCCAAAGAGCAGACGTTGCAGCATTTTAATGCCGGCTATATCGGCAATCTGCTTGCGGCAAACAACGGTAATGTGACACAGGCCGCACGATCTTGCGGACTGGAACGTCAGGCGTTACAGCAAATTATGCGTCGGTATAAGGTAAAGGCGAATGCCTTTAGAAAAAAATGAGGGTCACTGTAATCGTCTTTATATACCCAATGGTTAACTCATGGTGGAGAAATTTCAAAATGCCAAAAAAAATCTTCAGTGTCATTTTCATTTGCCTTTTTATATTTGTTGGCTGCAGTCAGGATGAGCCGGCGATTAAAGTTGACCTGGATAAAAAAGAACAGGTAAGCCTCAAAGAAGAAGCAGATGTTATCACCTATGCCTATCTTCCCCAATACTCACATACGGTATCCTACCAGAGACACCACCTGCTGGTAGAATTTTTGCGCAAGGAAACAGGTTTCAATATAAAACAGATATTTCCGGACACTTTTGACCAGCACATGACAATGGTCGGTCAGGGTAAGATTGATATCTCTTATTCGAATCCATTTATATATATCAAAATTGCTCACCGATACGGCGCACGAGCTTTTGCGCGTATCGCCGAAATTTATAATCAGGAAAATTTCCGGGGCCAGATCATTTGCCGGGCGGACAACCGGCTCATCAAGACGATTGCCGATTGCCGTGGCAAAAGCTGGTTAGCCGTTGATTCCACTTCTGCCGGCGGTTATCTTTACCCCCTGGGTTATTTTATTGACCATGGCATTCAAAAAACGGATTTCAGTGAAATTGCCTTTAGCCCCGGTCCCGGTGGCAAGCAGGAAAAAGTGGTTCTGGCGGTTTATGCCGGGAAATACGATATAGGCACCATCCGGGAGGGAACTCTGAACGTGGTTGCAGATAAAATAGATATCAACGAAATTCGGGTCATCGCCAATACCCGCTGGTATCCGGGCTGGGTTTATGCTGCCAGGGCGGGTCTAGACCCAAAGATTGTGGAAAAGATAAGAAAAGCACTATTGAAGCTTGATTTTAATCAAAAAGAGTACCAACAAATATTAGAAGCGGCAGACTTCATCAAAGTGATACCTTCAGAAGATCGAGATTTTAACCCGGTAAGAGAATTGGCTGCCAGGGTGGGCATAAGCCTGGAGAAATAATGAAATTAGGATTACGCAGTAAGATTTATTTTGGGATGTTTTCTCTGCTCCTGCTTTTAGGGATCGTCATCTTATTTGTCGTCAGCGGGGTCATGACAGAATCTCTGCTGGAAGAGAACCGAAATCGTGGCGTTTCCATAGGTGTTAATCTTTCGGCCCGCATAACAGAACCCATTCTGGCTATGGATTTTTTGAGAATGAAAACCCTCGTTGATAAAACAGTCCAACTCAGTGATGATATTTTTTATATCTTTGTCCTGGACGCTGGTGGAAAACCCCTTGTTCATACTTTTAAAGGCGGTTTCCCGGCGGATTTAAAAACCGCGAATAGCGTCTCGGAACACCAGAAATTTTCCATGCGACTGCTGGATACCGGTGAGCAGCTTATTTATGATTATGCTGTTCCTGTTCTTATCGGTGAGGACCGGCTCGGAACCGTACGGCTGGGGCTGCTTCGAATTAGAATCCAGAAAGCAATAAACCGCATCATGTTGATTGCATTCCTGTCTACCGGATTTGTCATTCTGATTGCCGGGTTTGTGGGAGCGTTCCTTGCCCGCCCCGTAACCCGGCGCATAAAAATCCTTCATGAGTCATCAGAGAAGGCATTGCGGGGAAATCTGGATATCCACACGGCGCCGTTGTTAAAAAAAAACTGCTGGGACATCATGAATTGTAACAAACAGGAGTGCCCTGCATACGGAAATTTACATCATCGTTGCTGGTATATTGCAGGAACCCTGTGCCCAACCTGTGTGGAAGGCGAATATGCCAAAAAGATAACCAGTTGTCAAAAATGTCCGGTTTATCGAAAATGCTCGGGAGATGAAATCCAGAGTTTTGCCGAGAGTTTCGATACCATGACACAATCGTTAAAAATTCATATTTCTGATTTGCAACATGCAGAAAAAATATTAAATGAACAAAGAGAATTGCTTCAGACCATACTGGATGCCATACCCGATTTCGTATCCCTCCAGGGTCACCAATCCGTATACCGGTCCGTAAACAAGGCATTTTGTAAAATAGTTGGCAAAAAGGAAGATGAAATCGTCGGGAAGACCGACTTTGACCTCTTTCCCGGTAAGCAGGCCCAAATCTATCATCAAGAGAACCATGCGATATTCAATACAGGCAAGCCCCTGATTAAAGAAGATAAAATCTCGAGTCCCAAAGGTGAAAAATGGCTTCATGTGGTAAAAATTCCGGTTTTTGAAGCAGACGGCAATGTTGCGGGGCTTTTGTGTAGCGGACGGGATATTACGGAACTCAAACGGGTACAGGAACAGCTTACCCAGGCACAGAAGATGGAGTCCATAGGACAGTTGGCCGCGGGTGTCGCCCATGAAATTAACACTCCCCTTGGTGTTATTTTGGGATATGCCCAGCTTCTTCTTGAAGATGTGGAGGAGGATGGCCAGATATATGCAGATATCAAGACCATTGAGAAACAGGCAAAAATATGCCGCAAAATTGTGGCTGATCTTTTAAGATTTTCCAGGCGTATGGAAAATATTGTGACCACGCTTGACATAAATCAGTCTATTGAGGAAGTGGCGGCTGTTGTGGAACATACTTTTAAATTAGAACGGGTTATTATTGAAAAAAATTATGGCTTGAATTTACCTCCGGTTATGGGAGACAAAGAAAAACTCAAGCAGGTTTTTGTTAACTTGCTTAACAATGCCCATGATGCCATTGGAAGTGACGGCGTCATAAGTATTGCAACCACTTTTAATGAGCACAACAATGAGGTGATAATTTCTGTAGCCGATACGGGTACAGGCATTTCATCTGAGAATATGGAAAAAATCTTTGACCCCTTTTTTACGACCAAAGGGGTAGGTAAAGGCACGGGTCTGGGACTATCGGTAACCTTTGGTATTATTAAGGAGCATGAAGGAACCATAGAAGTCCAAAGTCCGCCACGGTTTGCAAAAGAGAAAAATGGCGTGGATAAGCCAGGCACTGTTTTTATTGTACACTTACCCGTTGCCGGCCATATGCAATAAATGAGAATAAATGGGATGGTATAAGAATATAGTATCCATTCACGGTTCAAGGTTCAACGTTCAAGGTTAAGGACAAAGAAGGCATTGAAGATATGAAGTCCTTTTTACAAATGTTCATTTTCCCAAGTAATTGCTAATTTAGCATAAAATTTTGGATTAGGACTGACGAAACTGACACTTTTCTCGTAAATACGCATCTCAAATGTAGTCCGGGGACAAGAATGAAACCTTGAACCCCTGAACCGTGAACGGTTACAAAATATAAAAGGAGAGAGGTAATGGCTAAAATATTGGCATTGGATGATGTGTTGGATGCTGCAAATCTCATCAAAAGAATTTTACAAAGAAAAGGGCATGAGGTTTTTACCTTTACAGAAGAAGAAGAGGCATTAAATTATGCTCGATCCAATGAGGTAGATCTTGCTATTTTAGATATTAAGTTAAAAAAGATTAGTGGTGTCGAGGTGTTGGAAGAGCTAAAAAAGATAGCGCCCTCGATACGTGTTATTATGCTGACCGGTTATCCGACCATAGAGACTGCCCGGGAATCTTTAAAGCTGGGTGCAAACGAATACTGCGTCAAACCCATAGACAAGGATGAGTTGGAGGAAAAGGTGGCAAATGTGTTAAAAGATTAATCGTTTGTACCGGTTGCCAGATAGGCCAGGTAATGAAAATATTCTTGTACAAACTTACCTGAAACCGTTTCCGCCATAGAAAAAGTAAGGGCGTCTTCTTCAAGAAATGATCCGGAAAATGCAAAGAAGACGTTTCGGGAGATATCGGACAGCATGTTATTAACAAGATCAAGATCAATCTGATTGTCGGGCATGCCATAAAATCTGCACCTTATGGGTCTGTATGGGTACAGGCAGCATTTTGACTCTCTGTTTAACGGACACAAAATCTTCTCTTTGTTGTAAACGTCAATCAAGCTCTTTTTGTTTGCCTCCGGAGCATCTCCTTTATTATCCAGAATGCGCTGCAACGCCCTTGTCTTTTTATAAACTTCAACAGCTTCTTGAATAACTTCCGACCTTACATTACTTTTTAACGTCCTGTTCATTTTATTGTTCAAGTAGATCACCTCTATTAACTGGAGGTCAAAATAATGTAAGCAGCATTCATCTGTTTCAAGCCCGCAACTCTTAATCTCTTCGATGGTTTTACCGGCCTTCTTGACATCCTCATCTATTTTTTGAGCCAAGGCCTCATATTCTCCAAAATAGGTGCTCAAATCAACAACATTTTTGCTTTCCAGTGAGGGCTCTCTTATCTTTAATACACCGGATTTTTTACCATATTTTTTCAAAAGCCTCCATTGGCTGTAGCTTGCCGGAGTTGCACGCGTATATTTTAGCTTTTTGGATGCGACTTTTAAACCGAGCCCTCTCCTTAGAAGATAGGATGTGACAAAGGTGCCGGTCCTCCCGATCCCGTGGCGACAGTGCACCAGGATCTTTTTGCCCAGATAGATAGCCTCATCCAGCCAGGCAAGCCCCTTTTCCATCTCCTCCATGTCGGGCGCGGTTTCGTCCACTATGGGCAGATAATAGACCTCAAAGCCCCTTGCTTCCTCAATTTCATGCAGATCACTAAACTCCGCACAAAGATTGACGATGGCATTGATGCCCTGTGATTTTAGAGATTCGAGTTCGGCATACGACATGGGTGCGTAGCCCACGGCCAGATCGGGTGTTATCCACGTAAGCTGATATTCTGAATTAGTCATTTATTATTAGTTATTGGTTATTAGTTGTTTGTCATTGGTTATTTGGACGTTGTTATAACTTCGGCCACTATCCAAGGTATTCAATTTTATTAAAAAGACAGCGCCAAGCAATTCCATAAATCTTCAATTTTCAACAATCAATCTTGATGAATTCGTAAAAAGTCGAGAATCTCTTGGAATCGTCATTCCGGCAAAAGCCGGAATCCAGTATTTTCAATAAGTTCTGGATGCCGGATCAAGTCCGGCATGACGGTGTTGGGACTTTTTACGAAGCCATCAATCTTCAATTGAACTAAAATGATACCGCCCGTTCATAAAATTATCCACAAAACCTTCAACGAGGGAGGCATCTTTAAGATACATATCCATCAATCGGGTTGCACCCAGAAGGCGCCCCACCATGTCCAGTTTTTCAGCTATGGTTTTCCGGTCACCCTCCTTTAACTGGCCGTCTATAAGATCCCCTTTTATATCCACCATAAATCCAAGACGTTCCAAAACACCGCCTATAAAACCGGCCCTTAAAGATTTGCCGTGGGAATCTCCGCCTCCACCGGAAAACCTGAACAAAATATAATTTTCGTCTGCCTTATCTCCACAGATCGTGTCCAGAATAACAAAATGATAGCCGAAACGCAGATTAAGATTAAGGTAATCACTGGCAAGTATAGCATAACTTCCGAATCGGGCTGAATCTGCGCTTATTATTCCACCACCCATGACAATTTTATCGTATTCTTCCCAGTCGAAATGGGTAAATTCCGACCATTGTATATCAGGATGATTCAGTCCGCTAAAGACCGCCCTCATGGGAGCACTTGTAATAGCTTCCATCATCACCTCTTGCTCGTTGGAAACTTTCTGCTCGATGCCGCCGCCCACATCAAGGACATAAAACAGCATGGGGATCTTGGATATGAGTTTTTTCGCCCCCTTTTTTCGTCCTCCCTTTCTGTCGCCCATGGCAAACATCTCCTGTACCGCTTTCTCGTGGGAAAATCGGATAATATCATGCAGCGATCTGCACTCTTCCGGTTTAAAGGACTTGGAAGCCGGATCCACAAGTTTCAATGGAGAGACAAAGCTTATGACATATCTTAGTTTACGCATAAAGGGACTGTTTGACAAAAGATCCCTTTGTGCACGGGGACTTTCAATCAATGAGCTGACAATACCGTCGTAAACAATTTTGCCATCCGCATGGACAGTAACCTCCCTTCCCGGAAGCAAATTGGTAGTGGCAACATCCGTATTTACCAGGGTTGGCACACCGAATTCCCGGGCAACAGACGAAAAATGCCCGGCGGCACTTCCCGTATCGGTTACAACAGCGGTTAGCCTATCCATAACGGTTACATAATAAGGAGAAGCATTTCTGGCCACAAGGACGGCACCTTTGGGCAGGTTTTTCAAATCTGATTTACGGTCGATTTTAAAGACACGTCCTGCCCCGATTCCTGATGACGCCGTTTCTCCACCAGAAATTAGCACGGCATTTTTGATATTATCAAACTTGCACTCCTCTGTAGGGCTGTGAACTTCTTCTATCTTTAAGGGTCTTGATTGAAGAATAAAAAGCCGGCCTAAATTATCCTTGCACCATTCAATATCCTGCGGAACTCCATAAAAACTTTCGAGTGCGGCTCCCCACTTTGTCAGAGTCAAGACAGAGTCACGGTCAATGGAGCAGATCTGTTTTTTGTTATCATAAACCGGGATAACTTCTGTTGACCTGTTTTGCGCCAAGATCATCTGCTCATGTTTAACTCCGGTTTTTTCCATGATAATTGTGGGTTTTTCCTCTTTAGTTATTGTTATGATGTCCGGTGAAACTTCTCCGCTTACCAGTAATTCACCCAACCCCCATACAGAATGAATATTTAAATAATTTGATGTGGGATCGTCAATGTCCCGGGTGTAGATAATACCACTTGCCGTTGAATCCACCATTTCAAGGGCTAAAACGGCCATGGGTGTTTCAATGTCTGACAGACCATAGTTGATTCGGTAATAAAGGGCTCTTGGAGAATATTTGCTTGCGATGACCTTTTTATAGGCATTTAGGATGCTCTCTTCTTTAACATTTAAAACCGTCAGATACTGTCCTGCAAATGACGATTGTTCATCTTCACACACAGCACTACTCCGCATGGCAATCCTGATATCCCTATTTTTTGTCCATTGACAGGCTTTGAATGCATTTAGAACCGCATTTTCGATATCCGGAGGAATCCGGGAGTTCATGATTAAGGCCATTAGGTCATCAGATGTGTGGTCCAGGGATAGAGTGGAATTGATATCAAGACCGGCAAGTTTCTCGTCGATTATTTTTCTCAAATCATTATGTTCAATCAAATAATAAAAGGCATTGGTGGTGATCACAAAACCACTGGGTATGGGTAGCTCAAGGTCTCTTTTAATAACAGACAGTTGTAGTGCTTTTCCTCCAATCAATAAACGGCAGTCTGATGGTATCTCATCTAATTGAACGGTAAATGGAGGAGAAAAGTTATATTCCGGCGGTGCGAGCATGAATCTGATATAGAAATCGAACTTCTTGAAATAGTCCTTGAGATTCAGATAACGGGAAGGGCACATCCTGGACAGGTCTTTTATGATGCCTGACACACACTCAGCCAGACGGTCATATTTTTTCGCAATTACCTGAAAGTCAACCCTGATCTGGTTATAATAGATCTCTTCCAGCTCAGCCATCACTTCATGGGCGCACTTGTCATGGACCAGCAGTGATTTAAACGCTTCATACTTTTCTCTTAAAACCGTCCCAGGTAAAAATACCTGATACGTCCAGTATTTAAATAAGTTTTTTAATAGCACTAAGAAAAGCCTATTTCGGAAGTTATTGCATCATATTATTTGGTAAAGCATACCATTAATCCCACAATACTCACATAATGAATTATAACGGATTTTTTACAAAATAGTCAATATCAAGTTAAATAGGACGCAGATTTTCGCAGACCCACCTGCCATGCGAGGCACAAGCGGGCAGGTATATACAGATAATATTGTTGTTTTGCAATTTGAGAATCTTAAAAATCTGTGTTCATCTGAGTCCAAAAAAAGAAATTCCTAAACTATTGACATCCGCCCAGTTTCTTCTTGACTAAGGTCTCTTACAACCCTATATTTACTTCCTAAATCCTGAGTAAATTGTCTTTAAATATTTAAAAATCCCAGGAGGTATCGTTTTGAACAACCTTTTTATGCGTGTCACAATTTTATCAGCAATACTTTTTTTCTCTCTTTCTTTGAACATCGTTTATGCCGAAAAGATTACTGTGGGCGAAATCGTAAAAGAGCTTGGCACCTTGGAAGCCAAGGTAATTAAAAGTCCCAACGGACGATACCTGATCAATATGGGATCCGGCAATAACGTTAAAAAGGGCAATCTTTGGACCGTGTATTCCACAGATGAGCAGGTAATTGAACCTGTCACAGGAAAAAAACTCGGGGTGTTTCATGTGCCTCTTGCGATTTGCAAAGTTACTAGAGTAGAAAAACACTTTTCGGAAATATCAGTTAAGTGCTTTAAGGAATCATGCGACATTAAATCAGGAATCACGGCCATACGCTACCGAGAGATCAGAACCATTTTTCAGGATGTTAACGGTTCCTCGTTCCGCCTGTATGAACTGATCAGGGCCAAACTTCCCTCACTTGACTGGCAGGGATACCAGAGCATTGAAAACTCCGCTGATGTCACACAACTTCCTGAAGGTGTGATGATCGTCGCAGATAAGGGAAGAGTTACTATCTGGAGTGGGGGTGAGATATTGTCGATATATGATGAATTGACCTCTGCCCGAAGTCTGTCCCAACCTGCGCCTACCCAATCGACGCAACCCGTGGCTGAAACAAAAGAAGGCGACCAAAAGCAAGAAACCGTCGCCAGCCCTCCGGGAATAATGATCCCTGGTCTGAGTACAAATCTGAAAATAGAAAATTACAGAGCCGTCACCAGCATTGACCATATCGTCGACAGCGTGGGAATAATAGAATCTGATGGAGCAAAAAGACCCTATTTTATTTACCTCAGCAATAAAACCCTTTATGCCCGGGCCGTCGGAACCGGGGAAAGATATCAGTACGACTATAAAGGTTTTGGTGATGTGATTAATATGTCATTGGAGCCCAACGGACTCATAGCTCTTAACATTTATGTTAAGGGCGAAGGTATGGAATCGCAACTTCTCAAATTTACAAAACATGGATTTACCGTCCTTGCAAAGAACATCGGCTATATTCTGGAATTTCTGGACATGAACGGAAACGGGGTTAATGAATATTTAATCGGCCAGGAGTTTGATGCGGAGAGTTTTTTCGGTTCCGGAGTTTTTCGCCTTTCCATGGATGATTCAGGCAGAATAACGCAACAGGATTCCATCGATACTCCGACGGGTTTCAATTTGCTTGGAGCGATTATGGCTGACCTGGACAAAAACAAAATTAAAGAAACCGCTTACTATAATCCTGGGGGAAAGCTGGTTGTATATGAAGCCAGCAAACAGAAATGGGAATCACCCTCACGTTTTGACCCCGTAAAAATCATGCTTATTGACGACATGGTCAATAAATCCAATGCACCTAGAGATGCACCGGTATGGCCTCAATCGGCCTTGTTTAGCTCAGACCATGTCCTTTTTGCAGTAGTACCCGCCAACCAGACCGGTATCTGGAGCGTTGTCGGCGGCAGATCCAAAAACGGCGGACTTGGCCTCCTTTGCCCCGGTAACGGAACATACGCCTTCAGGTTGCTGACCACAAAGTTCCAGGGGCCGGTCCAATCAATTTTTATGTATGATAACGAACTTTACATTGCTGTTGTTGAAGGAAACATCTTTACCGGCCAGGGCAAAACCCATATTATTGCAGTACCCATGAACGTACTTCAAAAAAGTATAAAGTAACCGATTACGTCTCTGCAGTTTTGGATATTTCAGACCATGCTGTTATGACTTAAAAAATTGAAAAAAGGTTTGCTTAAAGTATCTTATTGAACTTTGCCGACTAAAAGGTTAATGCTTGATATTCGTTTAATAAATCAATCAGAAAGGGTGCCCCTTCCATCTCTACCCCCGGAATCATTTCGTCGGGGGATAAATACCGGTGGTCCACTCAGGCTTTACAGACATATATCGTAGCACCATGTTCCGTTAAGTAATCAATAAAAGGCTTCATTTCTTCGCCGGTAGATGCCTTTACCCCTTCAGCCATGCCAAATTGAGCCCAGTGAATCGCATCATCCACAAGAAATACTTTAACATCGTGTCCCTTCTCACAGGCCACTTGGGCAAACTGGAAAGCACGGGTCGCACGACCTGCCTTTTCAAATCCATTGGAAATAACGAACAGAAACTTTTTCATAGTGTTCACCTCCTATAGTTATGAGTCAGTTGATTAATGAGGATTTTCGTTTAAGATCAAGCCTCCGGCCCGTAGGGCCTACGCCCCGGAGGGGCATGCGAAAAAAATAACCACCCCAGTACCATCTGCCGGAGCTACGGGGCAGGCAGGCATATATTTGATATTCCGAGGATTATTTTTTGAGCATAACGCAGAGATTGTGCGAAAAGACCATTAATCAACAGACTCATTTATGGTATTTCCGCATCTTCACCCTATAATCTGTAGTATAGGAATTTCATTTTTTAAAGCTGCACCTTTATGGACTCTCTTTTTTTGGTTAGCTCCTTTACTTTTTCTTCAGTGTAACCAAGTGCTTTAAAATCCATAATCCCGGATGGTTTGTGACAGTCATTGCATTGCAGAGATCGTTCTACGGTTACACCATGACTGAGTTGAAAGTAAACGTCATATTTTTTTGGTTCCCATGACCCGCTGTAAAGTCGGCCGTTTGCATCGACACCTGCCTTAATTGCCTTTTCTATATCACCTGTTTTGGTAAACATACCGAGGTCGAGCCATAGAAAATCTCCGGTTTTCTTATCCACCGGGGCAACACCCGTGTAATTCTTAAAAGGTTGGATTTTGGATGACGGATCATCAATACTTCCCTTGGGTACCGGCCCCCGGGAAACACCATCGTACCAAAAATACACGGGGCGTGTTATACCAAACTTTTCTTCAATTTTGTAAATGCCTTTTTTCTCTATAAATATACTGTTTTTTGTTGAATTTTTATAGAAAACTCCCCCTGCGGAAACCACGTGACATGTTCGGCAGTCAATCCGTACATGTTTGTTTAATGTTTCATTTCCGTGCGGTGATTGAGCATGGCAATCTGTACACCGAACGCGTTGTGACACTTCTCGTGACATGGTCGGGCCAAATCCCGGAAATCTGTGATTTTCCACTCTGTGACATTTTGTGCAACTCATATTACTCCTAAAATGGATGTCATTTTTTATGTCAGCTCCCCTTTTGTAATCGCAAATAGCAACATAATGACAGCGCAAACAGTTGTTCTGGGTAGGTTTTCCAACACTTTTTGCTGCTTCCAGGCTCCTGTCCTGGGGCAGAATCCATTTCCCGTTTACTTGCTTTGGAACCCGCACGGTTGTGTCATACGTTGTGGCGTGACAGATGAGGCAGTCCAGTTTATCCTTGTCCTCATCTGTAGCTTTTGCAGGATCCACGGGCATGGGTCCGCCACCAATGTGGCAAAGCCCGCATCTATCATGCATGTGATTGTTTTTGAACACAACGCCCAACCAGTTGATTGGCACGGCTGACATTCGACATTTGGAGTATCTCCCGCCCTTTTTAAATTTCCCATCCCATGTGTAATGACTGGAGCTCATTAAATCATCTATGGCATCTTCGTGGCACTCAGCGCATGTGGATGGCCCAACATATTCTTCCAATTCTTGGTGCTCAAGAGGGCGGTTATAATCCATGGCACTAAATTTATCGCTATTTCCGGCATTGTTTGGGGAAGCAAATAAAAAAACAACTCCTAAAAAAAGCATGGCAAACGAGAAAAATTTTAATGATTTCATCTAAATCTCCTTCCAGTTAAATTCCAAATAGGAAATACACCCCAAAAATGGATTTCATTGACAATACTTAAGGTGCAGACAAAATTGATGCAGAACCTTATTGATCAAGAATTTCTCAAAATTAAAAATTGGTTTTTGGATCATCTTACACCATGATCTTGTCACTATTAAATTGCCTTTAACACGATAGCAGTTAAGATCGAGGTTGTAAATTGCTATCTCTTTCAAGCCTGTTTATTTTTGTGTTTTTCATTCCGATGCCGCAATACATATGCCAATTAAGATTGTCTGCTGGTTTTTGATTTCCGGTTGTGGGTTGATGGATAGAATAGTGTAGAATTGAAGTTCCTGTTAAAAGTTTTTTGTCATCCAACCGTTAATCTGTTAAATAAATGAACAGCATAAGTGTTTATATTTTGAACAAGAGGGGGGGGCATGTTTGTACAAAAGTTTAACAATTATTGAAAAACCGTGGTGGACACGATTTAGGAGTCAACCCGTCCGAAGCGGCGTGAATTTTGTGCATATAAGGACGAGCGTCTGGACCCAGATGAAGCGATTCATCATTAATTTTAAAAAAATCCATTAAACCTGATTTGTGGCATATTATTTGCTTTTTATCTTTTTGGTGTTTAACTTGGCAACCTCCATTTTCATATTACTCCTCTTTTAATCGGCAAATCGGCCTTTAAGGGATAGGTCCTCTGGGTCGATTTGCTGAAGGCCAAAGATCATACGCAATGACAGCAAGAAACACGAAGAGGATTTTGGATGATGAGCATACAGACAATTGGGAACTGCCTTTTCATATTTTTTGGCGCAATCATTATGCTGACCAGTATTATCAGGGCAAAGGGGCTTATGGAAGCCTTGCCGTTTGTCCCTGAACGCCAACGAAAACATATTAAGCGATACATATTACTGCATCGTGGACTCATGATATTTTTCTTCTTCGGCTATTTAGTGACTCTGACGGCATTTGTTTTTAAATATTCATTAATCAGTGAGACGTTCGTGAGCCTCATATTCCTCTTCGGAGCCTTATTTGTGTTCATTGGCATAGACGTTCAATCACGACTCTTGTCTGAAGTTCAAACGACTTTACACGGTATTCTTCCGATCTGCTTTAAGTGCAAGAAGATTCGAATTGATGGTGGGAATCCCAAAGATCCGCGGGCGTGGAAGAGAATTGAGAATTTTATTTCTAAAAGGGCCGATGTGGAATTTTCTCATGGCGTCTGTCCGGAATGCTTTGAGAAGGAAATGAAGAAAATAGAGGGAATAAAAGGAAAGGCATAACAAAATAATTGGGCAGATATCTTACACCATCGCCCATAAATCCTATCATTTCCTCCCTGAGTTTTTCCATGGTCAGGGGCTGGAACACCCTTTAACCGTACGCATCTATCCAGAGAGGTTCAGATTTTAAATATATTTGCCGATACATGAAATATTAATAGGCGGAATGATATGTTAGTGTATATAATTTTTGGCATCACAATTTTTTATGTTGCTGTTGTTATTTACATTTACCTAAAGTCTGAAAAATCTGGGGGTTTTTAATATGAAAAAATAGTTTTTTCAGGCCGTCAGGTATTATCCAAATCCTGAGAGAATGGAGCCTGTTCAAAAATGATCGGGAACTTAATGCCCCTTCCACTTCTTCGGCCTAAACTTCTCCTTCGTTCTTTGCCCGATCTTCGTTCCGAAATATGGAGGGTGTATGAAAATACCCTTCTTTCAATTCCTGAACGCCTGTCCGCATTATTTTTGATAAATATCCCCATGACCTTGCATCTCAGAATTTCTAAAACCTATTAAAATTACATTCTTTTCGATACATTTTTTGATCGCTAAGGAATAAAGAAATAAGTTCCAATATATTATTATCTAAAACATAACCTTCCCATCCCAGACGCTCCAAATTCTGCTTAACGCAAACCGGTGTACAATACTTACCACTGCTCATTACGTTGGCCACATCCTTTATAAGCCGGTTTATTTCCAGGGGAATCAGTCCTCTGTCCTGAAGCTTTTTTGATATGATACCGATCATCGTTGTCATGAAATACCTCCGATTTGGGTTTTAGTAAAATACTCCCATGAGGCGCCAATTCGTTCCCATATTCACCAGTAAAGGTCAGTATCCGCGACAGTTTTTTGATCGTACAACTTTTTTGAAATACATCCAAACCAAAAGAATAAACCGAAGAAAGAAAGCATGTGTGGATAAAAACTCTTCGGGCAATGCCGCGATATTTTTTTAGGGTATTGATCAGTTCATAGGCGGATGAACCGTCAAAGTCTCCCATAAGCTTAAGATGAAGGTTATCCCTGGTTTGATGGCAATAAATTCTGAAGTTTGATGCCATTGTTATCCTCCTTATCGCTGCTCCCCCCTTGGTCATTTGTCACTGCTCCTTAGCCATATGCACTGTTTTCCGCCATTATTTTTTAGATGTGGAAGGTTCTAAAGCCAAAGACGTACGCTGCAACTTGGCTACCTGCTTTGGCTGAATCTGAACCTCGCACTCGGGAAACAGTATCTTAAGGCATGATATCAGGGTTTCACATTCTTCAGGACGATCTGTTAAGAGAACAACTTTATTCATTGTAAACCCCCTGTCCACTTGAGGTCTTTAGGCTTACCCATCGGTTCAATTAATAATACAGCAATAATGATGCCAATTGAGACTGGGTAAGGGTTTTTGCTTGCCGGTTGCGGGTTGATGGATAAATAAAGTGTAGAATTGAAGTTGGAGTTAAAAGTTTTGTTGTCATTCAACCGTAATGTGTTAAGCAATTGAACAGCATAAGTGTTTATATTTTGGACAAGAAGGGGCTCGGGTTTGTACATGAGCTTAACAATTATTGAAAAACCGTGGTGGACACGATTCAGGAGTCAACCTATCCGAAGCGGCGCGAATTGCGAGCATATTAAGGACGAGCGTCCGGAGCCATATGAAGCCATTTAACATTAATTTTAAAAAAATCCATTAAACCTGATTTGTGGCATATTATTTGCTTTTATTTGATTTAATTAGAGGTTAAGTTGGCAACCTCTATTTTCATATTTCTCCCCTTTTTAATTGGCAAATCGGCCCCTAAGGGATAGGTCCTTAGGGTCGATTTGCTATTTTTTAGGGGGTTATATTGACAACCGCATATGCGGGAGTATCTTTTTAGCAAATAAATATAGGAGATAAGCAAAATGGGTAAATGTGCAAATCATCCAGACAGGGAAACCAGTTTTTTATGTCTAAAGTACAATACTTATATGTGTGAGGAATGTCTAAAATGCCCAGACCCGGAAATATTCTGTAAATTTCGTTCATCATGTCCGATCTGGTTTATAGATAAAAAGCAAAAGGACTGGGACCTGGAAACCAGAGCCCAAGAAGATGTAAAAACCTTTAAGGTTATCTTCAAACCTGAAGATAGAGAAATTTCAGTGCCTGAAGGAAGCACCCTGTTGGAAGCAGCCGTTGCTGCGGATGTACATATTAATGCCTCCTGTAACGGCAAAGGATCATGCGGCAAATGCAAATTGATCATAGAATCCGGTAATATTAAAAGCGAACCCACGACTTTGCTCAGCGACCAGGAAAAGGCAAAAAATTATATTCTTGCCTGTCAAACCAAGGTGCTTGGTGATGTTACCGTAAAAATTCCGGAAGAAACTATAGAGCGTAAACTTAAAGTTGCCGGTATGGGCCGGAAAGCTACAGATCGGTTTAAAGGATTAGTGAAAGATATTCAGCCCATGCTCATAGAGCTTCCCCTTGAGCTTGAGCCGCCTACCTTGGACGATTCGTCCAGCGATCTGGACCGGCTCAACCGTGGATTGAAAAAAACCGGTTGTTGTGATGTTGACAGATTGAGTGTGGGAATTAAAGTGATGAGAGAATTAGCAACTGCCATGCGGGAGGAGAACTGGAACATCACGGCATCTGTTATGCGGAAAAAATGTTCAAATGAGATCCTAAATGTCAGACCTGGGAACGGCCAGGAAAAATCATTGGGACTTGCTATCGATGTGGGCACAACCTCTATCGTGGTTTATCTTATTGATATGACCGATGGTTCCATCATTGCAGCCACCTCGGGCCATAACAGACAGTGCGCCTGTGGAGATGATGTGATTAACCGGATTGTTTGCGCTGAAAAAGACGGGGTTGCCAAATTGAGCCGCATGGCCCTATCAACCATTAACAATTTAATAAACGAAGCACTTGACAGTGTAGACAAGAATTTTAAAGATATTAAAAATGTGGTGATTTCCGGTAACACCACCATGACACATCTGCTTTTGAAAATCGAACCAAGGTATATTCGGCGAGAGCCTTATGTTCCTTCGGTTTCAGAATTTCCGATTTTAAAGGCCGGTAATATCGGCATAAAAGCCAATCCCATTGCAGCGGTATTTATCATGCCCGGTCCGGCCAGCTATGTGGGTGGAGACATCGTATCGGGTATGATTTACTCAGGGCTTCATCGCGAGGATGCCTTAACCCTGTTTATTGATGTGGGGACCAATGGGGAAATCGTTCTGGGCAACCAGGACTGGATGATGACGGCCTCCTGCTCGGCCGGTCCGGCATTTGAAGGCGGGGGGATCCGCTGGGGCATGCGTGCAGAAGAGGGAGCCATTGAAAAAGTATCCATAGATCCGGAAACCCTTGATCCGACTCTTTCCACAGTTGGCGATGTTTCACCCCGCGGCATTTGCGGCTCCGGCATGATCGATTTAATATCCGAAATGCTGCTCACGGGTGTTATCGGCCAGGACGGAAAATATAAAATTGATCAAAATCATTATAGAATGAAACAGGATGGTGAAGACCTGGCCTATATCATAGCATTTGCGGATGAGACGCCTATGCAAGAGGATATTGTCTTTACTGAAATTGATATTCACAGTTTAACTTTGAGCAAAGGAGCTGTATATGCCGGATTTATGGTTCTTTTGGAGCAGGCGGGGCTCGATTTTTCTATGATAGACCGGATTCTAATCAGCGGCGGATTCGGCCAGTATCTTAATGTTGAAAAGGCGATAACCATCGGTCTGCTTCCGGACATAGACCACGACAAATTCAAATACTTAGGTAACAGCTCAATTGCCGGCGCTTACATGGCCCTGCTCTCAGATGATTACAGAAATGAAGCCAGGGAAGTTTCAAATAATATGACTTACATAGACTTTAGCAGTAACAACCGGTTTATGGATGAATTTACATCGGCACTTTTTTTGCCGCATACTAATCTTAATGCATTCCCGAGTGTAAAAATAAAACAATGATTTAATCGCCCTTTTTACAGGAACGGTTTACAGGAAGAAGGATAAGCTATAACCGATCAATTCTTTTAAATCATCCAGTCACTGATGTTGCCGGCTCCAGAACTTCTCGGGATTCATACAGAGTGTATCCCAACGATGCATAGTTGTACCATCTTTTAGACCAGCGCTTGGCAAGGCCGAACCCCAGACTAACGTCCACGGGATGATTGTCCCTGCATAGATTCGCGCATTTTATTCCATGGGTAAGATTGATGGTTTCGTAAAAAGCTAGATTATGCCGCATCGCGGTACTGTAACCGAAAATAACTTATCAATCAAATCAACAAGTTATGATTTAGTTATTTGAAAGTCAAAATTGAGACGGCAAAGTAAAAAGTTCAAGTTCAAGGCGTCGCGAATTTCGTAAAATGAGGCGTACTTATGTACGCAGCAGTGAACACGAAATGAAGCGCAACGCAGAAATTGGACTTTTTACGAAGCCGTCAAGATTGTAGCTCATCAAAAGCACGATACCGTTATTTTCCAGGTCCTCGGCTGACGTCTCACTCAACATCTGACTGGTCTTCGGGTCAAACCGCTGAATAACTTTTCTATGCTTAGACACATCGTCCCGGCCGTCCTGATCAATGCCACCACTGCAAGAAAAACTCCGTTGATCCAACACCATCGGAAGCAGTGACGATTTTTTGGTTGCACCGGCATTTCCCTTTCCTGCGTATCGGGGATATGGTTGGCCGATTATTCATGGAGCTATTCAATTGAATTCAACATCCTCGATATCCGGCAATTCGTTTTCACGAGATGCAGCAAATAAGGCAACTATAGCAACACACATACAAAAAATAGCCATCATTAGTGCAATGATCAGTAATATTTTAAACATGATTGATCACCAACCTATTCGTCAAAATAATTTTTGTTTAGGAGCAGCCTTTAATTTTGCACTCAATTATAGAAAACTATTAACAATCAATGAAACGACTGAATCCTAAACTAAACTCTCGTAAAATAGTTTCATTCTCTGAAAATAGGAAGGACTCATACCATGGTTTGTGATTTTATACCGGCTCGTACACAGGTTTAAATTTTTGCTCACCTGGCCTTCAAAAAACAAGTTCTTATTACTTCAATCATTCAATCCTTTTTCTCAGAGAATAATCTAGAAAGAGAAATTGAAAACAGGAAAGAACTTAAGAGGTTCTCCACGCCAGTTGAAATTGAGCACGCCGATCTGGAGACCATTAAGAACTTCCGTATAGTTGACCGCACCGATAGCCAGCCCACTGAATTTTTTTGTGTGATTGACGGCAGCCAGCTGCATTCCACGGAATGATTCTCCATAATTATAGACTCCTATTTGGAGACCGGCGCCGGAACCGTAGACCACATTTGCCACGCTGGTTTGCCAGCCTTTAAAATCGCTGCCCACTATATTTGCCAGGCCTAACTGTACACCGCTCATGTTGCCTTTGGCATGGTTGCCGAGACCGATGTCAAGACCTGTCATGTCCTGGTTAACACCATAGATCAGGTTCAAACGGAACCCTTTGATGGAAGTGTCGGCATCAAAAATCTGAACAGGGTCGAACAGTGAAAGGTTGGCGGCTTTGGTATCACCGGCCAACACCGGACTGTGAAAACAGAAGATGATACAAGCGATAGCCATTAAACCAATAGAGCATTTTTTCATGACATTTTCCTCCTTCGTTCATATGATTCTAAGTGTTTTTGTTTTATTGTTTTAACAGGAATGATTTTCTAACCTGGCTTCTCGATACATTCCCAAAAAATCTCTCTACACCAAAGTTCCGCTTTCAGGGCGATCTGTTAAGAGAACTACTTTATCCATTCTAAACTACCTGTCCGATTGAGCCCCATTGGTTTACCACTTAATATGTAAATAAGTCAGCAATAATTATGCCAATTAAGATGGGGTGATGGCTACTCTTTGCTGGTTGCTGGATAAAACAGGGTAAAATTGAAGTTCGAGTTTAAATTTTTTGTTGTTATCCAACCGTCAAACTGTTTAGAATCTAAACATCGTGGATGTTTAAATGTTGGACAGTTGGTGTTAATGTTTGAACAGAAATTAAACAAATATTGGATAACAGTGATGGAAGATACGATTCAGGACTGGATCGTAATTATGGACACAAAAACATTATAATTTCGGTTAACAGGGCTATTGAAACAGTTGCCGGGCATTCTAAAACAGAGGTTCTTGAGGATACCCAAAACTACATTAAATTGCAATGCCTGTGAATTTACCCTCAGAAATAAATTAATTGGACGCAGAACATTACTTATCTCATTTATATTCTGGCATCATATTTGCTGTTTTTTTGTAAAGGGTATTTGGGCGAGGAAAATATGAAGTCATCGGTACTTATATTCATTTTGTCGGGAAGCATTTTGCTCTTATTCGGAAATGGTTATTCCCTGAATTTAAACGATCACTTGGATAAATATTCATTAACCATTTATTCGTTTCCGTTTGCTAAAAAGAAACAAAATGATCATATTAATTTTGCCGGCAATACCAAAATTCTCGGTTCTTTTTCCTTGATTAGGTGCAACAATCCCTGCGGATTCATCGACAATTTTTATCAAAGCCTGATAAATATTCCCATGCAACATATGGAGAACCATAATCGTTTCAATTTTACGGATGAGGTGCGTGAGTGTTTGATATCGCTGCTTGGTTACCTGGTCATCCAAAATAAAATAGACCCTAAAACCACACTGATTTGCAATCCAAAACTACTTCTCGCTTTTTATCTTCATCGGGAAGTTAAACCGGTATGGGTTTTTAAAAATGGGTTGAAAAGTAAAGCGGAAGTTCTCATAAAGACTATTATTGAAGCAGACCATGAAGGACTCGACTCCGAAACCTATCACCGGAAAAATATTTTGACCTTGCTGACGGATATTAAATCTAACCTACTGTCAGATATGCCTAAACCTGAAAAGTTGGCAGAGCTTGATATACTCTTAGCGGATGCTTTTTTTTCATATGCATTTCATCTGTCAGAAGGGGTCGTAGATCCTTATTCCAACAATTTGAATTGGTACATAAAAAAACCAAGGAGAAAGCTGGGAAAAATTTTTCAGGCTGTTTTGTATGATGACAAAATAGAAGGATTTGTTGACGCTCTGCAACCCCATCATTCCGGATACCTAAGGTTAAAACAGACATTATTAAAATACCAAAAGATAAAAAAGTCGGGTGGCTGGCATGAAGTGCCTGCCGGGAAGAAACTGCGGAAATGCGATTATGGAACACGGGTTGCCGATTTACGATCACGCCTGACCATTTCAGGTGATCTGACAGACTCAACCAACATCAATCAAGACTATTTTGATGAAGTCTTGGAAGATGGAATCAGAAGATTCCAGGCAAGACACGGGCTTAAGGTCGATGGAATTGTGGGATCAAAGACACTATTCGCACTAAACGTTCCGGTGGAAGATCGTATCAGACAAATCAGATTGAATATGGAACGTTGGCGTTGGCTTCCTCAAGACTTGGGAAACCGCCATATCATAGTTAACACTGCCGATTTTAAACTTAATGTTATTGAAAATGAGCAAACCATAAAATCGATTAGAGCTATTGTGGGAAAAATGAAGCGACCCACTCCTGTTTTATCACGAAAAATAAGATATCTTGAATTGAATCCCTATTGGAATATTCCCCACACCATTGCGCTCAATGACATATTACCCTGTATTAAAGAAGACCCAGGCTACTTGGCTGATCATAACATCAGGGTTTTTGAAAACTGGGAAGAAGATGCAAGGGAGTTGAACCCTGAATCTATTGACTGGACTGCGATAACCAAGAAAAAATTTGTCTATAAGCTCCGCCAGGATCCGGCAATTTTAAATGCCCTTGGACGAGTAAAATTTGTTTTTCCAAATGAGTTCAGCATATATTTACACGATACGCCGGCTCGCAACTTATTTAATATGACAAAACGCGCCTTTAGTTCCGGTTGTATTCGCATTGAAAAACCCATGGAACTTGCAGCTTACCTTTTACAAAATAATTCAAAATGGAGTCTCGAAAAATTAGTTGCTGCGGTCAACCGCAAAAAAAACAAAACCATATTATTATCAGACCCCATAAAAATTTATATACTTTATTGGACAGTCTGGGTTGACAAAGATGGTATTATTAACTTTAGGGATGACATATATGGAAGGGACCGCCGGTTGAATATTGCTCTTAACGAGAAAGTGACTTTTCCAAAAGTATTATACGAAGAAAATTCAGTAAAAAAATATTTTTCATCCCGGATATCGCCAGTATCTAATCGGTCCAACATCAATATGAATAAAATTAGAGCATGGGTAGCAGCCAACCCCGAGAGGTAATCAAAACGACGCCTGAACTTGAAGAACTGTGCAAGAACATGACCGGAAAGGAAATTGCTCTTTGCATCTAAAGGGCCAAAGGAATTCTGCTGAAATCTGATCTTCCTGTAACGAAAATGTTAATAAACAAAGATTAAAGACAGCAGCCGAAATCATAGATTGTTTTAATACATTAGGTGAATAAATCGTGAGTGGAATCTTACATCTTTTAAAAAAAAGCACGAAAAAATACCTCAATTTTTACATTTTATTATTTTCGTTCTTTAGTTGCAACTTTCAGACTCATTTTGTACAACGCTTCCTCCAAAAAAAACTTCTTGTGGTCAGGCACAACTCATTTCCATTTTTTCCAACCCAATATCTCCTTTAGATCATACCCCCCGTTTATGAGCAAACTCCCATCGTTTGTCGAGAAAATAAAGGATCGGAACCGTCATTCTTGAAAACAGGAGTGATGCCACCTCCCCTGCCATCAGGGATATGGCAAGGCCCTGGAAAATCGGATCAAACAGAATAACCGAGGCGCTGACCACCACGGCTGCGGCCGTCAACATCATCGGCCGGAAGCGAACCGCTCCTGCATCGATTACGGCAAGATCCAAAGGCATCCCCTCTTTCAGGCGCAATTCTATAAAATCTACCAGAATAATGGAATTTCTCACTACGATGCCGGCACCGGCGATAAAACCGATCATGGAGGTCGCTGTAAAAAAAGCGCCAAGAGCCCAGTGAGCGGGCAGGATGCCGATGAGAGAAAAAGGAATGGCGGCCATAATGACCAGTGGTGTACTGAAAGATTGAAACCATCCCACAACCAGCACAAATATCAGCACCAGAACCACAGCAAATGCAATGCCAAGATCCCGGAAAACTTCATAGGTGATATGCCATTCACCATCCCATTTCATTTCAAACTTCCGGTCACTTTGGGGAAGATTAGCAGTATGCTGAGTAATCTTATACCCTTCGGGGAGCATGATGGCGTCGATTTTCTTTTTCATTTCCAAAATAGCATATACCGGACTTTCTTTGACACCGGCCACGTCCCCGGTCACATACACCACCGGCATGAGGTTTTTATGATAAATGCTGAGATCCACATCTGTTTTGTGCGCTCTTACAAGGGCGGACAGGGGTACGAGCCTCCCATCGGCAGACGCTATCTTGATGGCTTCCAGCCGCTGCGTTCCGGCCCGAGCGGACAGGGGCAAACGTATTATGATCGGCACATCTTCCTTTTCCTCCTTCTGATGGAGCAAACCCACCTGTCTCCCAGTGATTGCCGTTTCCAAAGTTCTCGTAATTTGAGCCACGCTCACGCCATGAAGGGCGGCTTTTTCCTTGTCCACTTCCAAATAATAACGGGGCTGATCATCTTCCATAAACCAGTCCACATCCACTACTCCCGACGTTTCTTCAAAAATCTTCATGACCTGTGAAGCAATTTGCCTTTGCCGATCATAATCCGGCCCATAGACTTCGGCCACCAAAGTGGACAAAACAGGGGGTCCCGGGGGCACTTCCGCCACTTTCACCCGTGCATTATTCCGGTCGGCAATCTCTTTTAACGCAGGACGAACTCTCTTGGCGATGGCGTGGCTTTGGTCTTTTCTATGTCCTTTTTCCACAAGGTTTACCTGGATGTCTGCCAGATGCGGACCTCGTCGCAGATAATAATGACGAACCAAGCCGTTAAAATTAAAAGGACCCGAGGTTCCCACGTAAATTTGATAGTCCGTTACCTCGTTAACGGTTTTAAGATATTCGCCCATTTCCATGGCGGCGGTTGCCGTATCCTCAAGGGTTGCGGATTCCGGCATGTCGAGAATTACTTGAAATTCGCTCTTATTATCAAAGGGAAGAATTTTTAACCTAACCAGCCCAATCCCCACCAGAAGACAGGATATAAGCAAAAGACATATTACGGCGATCAAAAAAATCCAGCGCCATAAGGGGTTCTCAATCAGCTGTGTCATAATTCGGCGGTACAGGTGCGTGCTCCAACCCTCCTTTTCATGTTTTTCCGATTCATCGGCAACGGTGTTGGGTTTGAGTATCCGCAGTGATGCCCAGGGAGTTACGATGAATGCCACCAGCAAAGAAAAAACCATGGCGGCCGAGGCGCCAACCGGAATGGGACGCATATATGGCCCCATGAGACCTCCGACAAAAGCCATGGGTAAAATGGCGCCGATCACCGCCAACGTGGCAAGAATCGTGGGGTTTCCCACTTCATCCACTGCTTGGATGGCCACCTTGAGCCGGGAACGGCTCCGGTTTTCAGGAAGCCGAAAATGCCGAACCATATTTTCAACCACCACAATGGCATCATCTACCAGGATTCCGATGGAAAAGATAAGTGCAAACAGGGTGATCCGATTCAGGGTATAGCCGTATAAATAAAAAACAGCTAAAGTTAGTGCCAGGGTCACGGGGATGGCAATAGCCACCACGCCGGATTCCCGGCGCCCCAGGGTAAACCAGATAAGAATCGTCACGGAGACGATGGCGATCATCATGTGGAACAATAATTCATCCGATTTTTCCTTGGCCGTCTTGCCGTAGTGACGGGTAATGGTCATATGGATATTATCCGGTATAATGGTTCCTCTGGCCTTTTCAATACGGGCCAGTACGTTGTTTGCCACGGCAATTGCATTGGTCCCCTTTTTTTTAGCAATAGTAACGGTGACCGCCGGATACACACCTTTTTGATCCTCATGAACAGTTATACCTTTTCCCTGGGCTGCAGGTCCCGTGCCGAAAAAAACATAATGATTTGCTTCACCAGGGCCATCGGAAATAGCCGCTACATCCCCAAGATATACCGGCCTTCCCTCAAAAACACCAACAACGACTCGCTCTACCTCACGTATATCCTTTAGAAATCCGCCTGCATGGATTAACACTTGTCCGTCCGGTGAAGGAAATGATCCTGCGTCTGTCTCTTGATTGGCGGTACTCAGCATCATGGCTACCTGGTCCACGTCCAGTCCAAAGGCAGAAAGACGAACCGGATCTAAATGGACATCCACCTGACGATGCTTTCCGCCGATAATCGTCGTGATTGAAACATTCTGTTCCCTCTTTGCCAAATCTTCAACCTCTGCCGCAACCCCATATAAATTTTAGCAATAACTCTCATATCTTAAACAAAAATTATAGGCTATTGCAATAGAATTGTCAAGCAAGAAATATCAAGTCATATGGAATATGCTATAATTGCATCCGGGTCATTGAGGTTATCAGGATCAAAATCTGCCTGAGAGATGTCTCCCTGAATCATTTTGGTGCCAATAGCCCACATAGGATTGGTGGTACGGTTAAAGGTCTCGGAAAAATAGATCTGGGGGAAAAAACCGGACCGGGCCTGAATTACCTCCGATTTCACCATTTCCACCTGAAAGCGTGCCGCCTTGACTTTTGGATTCCGATTCGCAGCTATTTGAATTGCTTCAGACAGAGTCAAGGGTTTAGGTAAAGGCTTGTTTTGAGCGACAGATGTTTTTGCAAATATAAAAACAACAAAAGATATCGCTGCCAAAATCCACGGTGAAATCCTATAAATAATTGGTTTCATATCGCCCCTTTCTACCGTTAAACTTTTTTTATAATACTTAGGTGCAGGATGCACGATCATTGTATTGATAACAAATTTATCTCTTTCGAAAAAAGTCAATTCAGATTTTAGGTTCTATCGTTTAGAAAGAGCTTCCCTGGCAAGTTGACCGACTGTAACTTCTATCAGATCCATATCAATAAAGATATTTATTACAGCGTTATCATTGGAAAGAGGTTGGAGTAGGGGTTTTGTCAAGCCAGCGTCGAGAGCTCCGGCAGTCCAGCCTGAAATGACAGGACATGATTTCTCCCATGGCCTCGGGCGATCCCCAGCCGATGCCCCCGGATTCATCGTTCAGATTCCATATCAAACGCCGCATCACGACCCGGGCCGATTCCATATCCTGTTCGGCAAGACGAGAAACCACCGCACCCATTGCAGTAATGGCCCGCCATTTGATCAATTCATTAGTGCTATAAAAAAATGAAAAAAGCGGATTAACCGCTTTGCGTGCAGGGTATTGACAGATCTCATCAAGACTCTTTTCGAGATCATCTCTACCTAAAAGTTCCAGGATTTTTTTCTTGAGTTTCCTGCCTTTCATTTAATACCTTCCTACCTGAATTTTGAACGAGTCGGAGGCTTTCATATACAAGGCACTTAAGGGCGAAGTCATAGTGAACTATTACGAGCCCTTAATAACGCAGCAAATGGAAGCCTCCGGCTTGCCCTTTGGAACTAATCTTCACCACCTCTACTACTCCCCCCTTGTCCAGGGCCTCGACCCCTGGCACCGCCGCCCATACCTTGACCACCCTGTGAAGGGCCTCGGCCACGGCCTCCTCCGCCCATTCCCCGACCGCCCATTTTGCCGGGGCCTGACTGGATCGCATCGGCACTGAGTTCTTTCAGTGTATTTTCTTTCAGGGCTTGGATTGCTTCCTGTACCGTTCCGCTGGCGTAGGCATAACTTTTGATCCCGGTTTGGCTCAGGACTTGGGCTGCCTTGGGTCCCATCTGTCCGGTGATAAGCACTTCAGTCCCTGCCTCGACGATCATTTGGGCGGTCTGGATTCCAGCACTCTGGGAAAGATCACGATGGGCTGAATTATCCAGGTAGGTGGAATTGCCGGTTTCGGTATCAAATAGGACGAATCCAATGGTTCGCCCAAAGTGTGGATCTACCTCGCTGTCCATAGATGTCCCCTTTGCGCTCACAGTAATTTTCATGATATGTCCTCCTGTTTTAGAAAATATTGTTTTCATGGAATCGAATATCTGTCCTGCAAGTTCAAAGCTCTGCAAAGACGCTCTCTCGATTTTCCGAGTTGCTTCTAATTTGAATAAATGAACCAGGTTTACATGCCAACCAATTTCCCGGTTCCACCAGATCAGTCAAACTTCAGAATGTTATAATCTCAAAACCCGCATCATGATGGTCGGCCATACTCGGGTGGCCAGTCATTTCATCCAGAAAGGTCAACTCCTGATCTTTTGCTGCTTCCATGGTGCCCATTTTGTTGGAGCAGGCTTTGCAAACACCCTCAACAAATCCCGCGGTTTTAGCTTTTTCCCAATATTTATGTAGAGGTTTTTTTTACACCTCTTCCCAGTATATACAGTCTTCCGGGCAGTATTTTATTGCTTCACTGATTTCCATCTCCGGATAAGAGGAAAGCTCGACCACTTCAATATATTCTGCATCACTTAATCTAAAAACAGAAGGGCGCACATCCAAGCACCCTTCACACAAACTACATTCACTCAGATCAATGGCTGGTTTTTTCATGATAATACATTAGGGCATTTAACAGAATCAACATGATTTCTTTTTAAACTTATATTCCAACTATTCGGATATCGCGTCTTAATCGTAGGATCAGAAGGCCATGTCTGTTTGACCTCCCAGACTTGACCTACCAGATCAGGCCCTGGCGTGAGAGTAGGTTTTCCAGGCTGCCATCCGGATGGGGTTGCTTCCGTGCCCTTGCTGTCCCGTACAAGCTGGAAGGCCCGGATTTGTCTTAAGGCTTCATTGACATTTCTTCCCACCTGAGGAGTTAGCACTTCGTACCCTTGGACGACACCTTCCGGATCGATGATAAATTTTCCTCTGGTTTCAACACCGGCATCTTCATCATAAATACCGTAAACAGCCCCCACACGGCCGCCGGCATCTGACAGCATGGGAAAAGGGATTCCGCCTGTCACCATTTTTGACAATTCCTTATCGTCCCACATCTTATGGACAAACATACTATCAATGCTCATTGAAAGTATTTCCACACCAAGCTTTTGAAACTCGGAATATTTTTCGGCAACTGCCGAAATCTCGGTGACTCATACAAAGGTAAAGTCGCCGGGATAAAAACAGAGTACAACCCATTTCCCCAGATACTCTGACAGTTTTACTGAAATAAATTTTCCCTTATGGTATGCGGGCGCGGTGAAGTCCGGCGCTTTTTGGCCAACTTTTATCATTTTCGGTTCCCCCATTATTTTTTTGTCATTCTTTTTTTCATCTGTTTCAACCGGTTCTCCTACAGGTCCTCCCGTAGGCCGGGCACAACCGATTTCCATTTCTTCTCCCATAAGCATCCTCCTTTTGGCGATAGGCGTTTTATATTATAAACTGTACAGTCCAAAGTTCTTCTAACTTGTTGAAATTATTAGAACCATAAAATTCGCTTTTGTCGTCATTCCGGCGAAAGCCGGAATCCAGTAAATTCAATTACTTCTGGATGCCGGATCAAGTCCGGCATGACGGTTTTGGGCCTTTTTACGAATTCGTCAGTAATTGAGTAATTGTGAAAAGGAGTTTTTTTGCATGAAATATTTTAAATGTCATATTGTTACCGGATAGCCTGCGTTTATCCAGGCTTTCATCCCACCTGCAAGGCTGTGGGCATTACTGAATCCTTGACTCTGAAGAAAACTTGCAACAATATTACCGCGGTATCCTATACCGCAGGTAACGATAATCTCATCATCCTTGGGCAGGTCCGGTGCCTGTTTTAGCATTGCTGTGAGGGGAAACCGTTCTGCTTTCTTGATGTGTCCCATATCCCATTCATTATCGGTTCTAACATCCAAAAGGTGTTTATAGTTTCCGGTGTTAAGCTTTTCATTTAATTTGGCCGGTGAAATTTGCCATAATTGGTCAATGGGATAACCTTCTTCCTGCCAGCTGACGATTCCACCATGAAGATAACCAACAATATTGTCATAGCCAATTCTGTGGAGTTGGATACACATATCGTCATATGCTTTTTCATCCGTTACAAGAAGTATGAGTTCTGCTTCAGGATCTATAACCATTCCGATCCAGTTGGCAGTCTGCTTGGCAAAACCGACATTAATGCTTCCGGGTATATGAACACCTCCGAAGGAAGCGGTATCTCGGGTATCCAGCAGGACAACCCCTCTTTCCAAATGCGCTTTGACCTGTGAGGGTGACATATCCTTTATTATTGGGCAGCGTTCCAAAAGAGGCGCACCATGTTTGTTCGTCCTGATAATATGGGAAAAACTTTTTGGTCTTTCCGGAAAGCTTTGGGTTATTGATTTTAGGAATTTATCTTTGGATAGATTAAGTACCGGGTTATTTTGTTTTTCAAACCCTATAGTTGGACTGGTTTTGGAACTCATTCCTTTACCGCATAATGATCCCTCTCCATGGGCTGGGAATACCTCCAAACTGGCCGGTAGATTTGCAAGTTTGTTATAAAGTGAATCAAAAAGATTTTCCGCCTGTTCAGCTATAAGTTCTTCACCTGCAAGGTCGGGACGCCCAATATCACCTCCAAAAAGACAGTCCCCGGTTAATATTAGCCAGGGATTATCACTTCTGGATTTGTCTGTTACTAAAATAGACAGGGAATGCGGCGTATGCCCTGGTGTTTTAAGAATCTCCAACTTGACGTTACCCAACTCAAAACTATCGCCCTCACTAACCGGTTTGTATTCAAATTCGGCAGGGCTATCTTCCAGGAGATAGATATCGGCTCCAGTCCTGGATCGCAGCTCCATATTTCCCGATACATGATCCGCATGAATATGGGTTTCAAAAATATGGCTAATTTTCATGCCATTGTTCCGGGCAATATCTATATATTCCTGAACATCCGTTTAAGGATCAACAACACATGAGACCCCGGCCATCGGACAGCCGATAAGGTATGAAAGGCAGCCTAAACCTTCTGCAACAATTTGTTTAAAATACATGGTTTTTTAACTCCTTTTTTGAAAGTTTTCGGAATAAAATTTAGATTAATAATTTTATCTCTCAATTTCGGATTTGTTTTTACTCTCAATCGCCCCGAGATGATTTTATTTTGGATATGTTGTTTAAAAGCCCTTTTAAGATTGATGAACTCGTAAAAAGTCGAAAATCTCTTGGAATCGTCATTCCGGCGAAAGCCGGAATCCAGTAATTTCAATAAGTTCTGGATGCCGGATCAAGTCCGGCATGACGGTGTTGGGACTTTTTACGAAGCCATCAAGATTGTTTATTCAGGTTTTAGGTGACATTTGCTTGCTTGAAGTTGCTGCCTCTATTCGATTTCTTTTTCAGTTTTTCCTGATTTTTTAAATCCTGAATAACTCCGGCTTTTTGTGGAAAAAGATCATGACAAACGTTACAGTCTTTTATATTGTCCTGATGCATAGCGTGGGGAAAATTAACACTCTTTTTTTTCCTCCTTCAAGAGTAATGTTCGGTGCCCCTGTGTTTTGTAATGCAACTGCCATAGCAACTGAAAATAGTATTCCAAAGACAATCAATATTACGACTGTTTTTGATTTCATGAATCATCTCCTGTGATCAATTTAGTCAATTCCAAATCCAGATATTCGGGTTTACGCCTCTCCCTTTATTCCATCGGGCTGAAATACCACAGACCATTTCATTAGGACCTTATTTCAACCAGTATCCAGAAACCAGTAACGAGCATCATGATTTTTTATTTACACAATGTTTTTGTCCAAAAAAATGCCGCAATTTTTAACGAAATGTCGAGATCTGCACTTATAGTTTCTCAGCAATCTCACGGCCATAGTCCTGGGCCATTTGAAGTCCCCCTCCGAGGGTGCTCGATTTAAGCCTTAAAGGGTCGCTGACCATGTTCATCTTAAAAATATTTTTCATTGTATCAAAAATACGATCAGGCGCTTCTCCGCTCCATCCGAACGCCCCGAATGCACCGCCTATTCTTCCTTCAAGTCCTGCTTTTTCAGCCAGAAAAAGCATGGTTTGCATCCCCTGCATCATGCCTCCGTGATAGGTTGCCGATCCAAAAACAAGGGCATCATAACCGTGAAGATCTGTTTCCTTTTTTATTTCGTTAACCTTTACAACATTTGCTTCATGACCGGAAAATCGAATCCCTTCACCAATAAGCTCACCAATTTTTATAGTTTCTCCGGTGCGTGTTGCACAAACAATAAGAGCTTTAGCCATTTTTTTCTCCTTTATATCCTTTTATCGACGCCTTCAAATTCGCAGCCAGGCGTATAACAGGTGTTGTCGACGAACTCGCATTTTTCTTTGCAGGATGGACACTGGTCAAGTAGTGCATCAGCTTCCAGCGTATATCCTCAATTTGAAGATTTCCAATTTGCCATATGATCACCTCCTTTATGCTTTCAAAAAGACCATGGAGATTACAGTATTCTCGAATGCTAATATGTTCAGCTTTTACATTGAAAATTGCCTCTGGTACTTCTCCGGGATTTAGATACTGCCGGTAAGTCTTGCCGTCCGCAATAATTTCAACCCATTCAATCCCGTGCTTCTCTTTCATGGGATGGGCGACTTCTCCGATTGAAAAACAAGCAACTTGGAGAATCTGCGTTAAGTAAAATTGTGCTCCTTATGTTTTTCCGCAATAGCGGCGGCCAGATCATCCAACGCCTTAAGATCACCCTCTGAAGGCACCCCTTTACAAAGGACAGGGGCTATGACTTCTACCTTGAGATTGGGGATCATTCCCGCCAGTGTTTCTACGGTCTTTCCTCCCCACCCATAGGAGCCGATGATGGAAAGGAATTTTGTTTTGGGACGCAGGGCATTTGCCAAAAAAGCACTGTAAGCAGCGTAGGGGTGGGGGCCTGCAAGGACTGTCGGCGTTCCGACGACGAGTGTCGCTGCGTCAACCAGTGCCATGGCCAATTTCCCTATGTCGGTTACGGCCAGATTGAACTGCTCTACCCTGACCCCTTTCTCCACAAGGGCTGAAACAAAATAATCGACCATCCGCTTCGTACTTTCATGCATTGATACGTAAGGCAGCACCACGGTATTGCGGGGAGGGCCGAGGATCCAATCACGGTAGGCATCAATAATAAATGCCGGGCGTGGAAATATTTGGCCATGACCCGGAGCTATCATTTCTATATCATAAGACTCGAGTTTCTCCAGGTTTTTTTTGATCACGTTTCTAAAGGGCATCATTATCTCGGCAAAGTAGCGTTTAGCCGCCTCATAAACCCGCCCTTCATCAGTGACGAAAAGGTCTGTAGTTGCAATATGTGAACCGAAAAAATCACAACTGAAAAGGACCTTGTCTTCTTCCAGATAGGTCACCATGGTCTCGGGCCAGTGAACCCAGGGGGCATGAATAAACTTCAAGGTTTTGTCACCGAGAGACAGGGTCTCGCCGTCCTTGACGGTTATGAAAGATTCCTCGGGTATTCGCAAAAGGTCGATAAGCATTCCCTTTGCTTTGTGAGTTGATATCAGCTTTGCGTCAGGGTATTTTTTAAGAACCTGCGGAATTGTTCCTGAATGATCCTGCTCCGCATGGTGAGAAACGACGTAATCGAGCTTAGAGACACCCTCAAGCTGTCCCAGTAGTTCATCGGCCATTTGAGGATCAGTCGAGTCCAGCAAAACAGTCTTCTTACTTCCTTCAATCAGATAGGCGTTATAGCTTGTTCCGTCCGGAAGGGGGACAAGAGAGTCGAATAGACGCCTGTCCCAATCCACGGAACCCATCCAGTAAATGCGGTCTTTAATTTTTCTTGCTTTCATGACGGTATCTCCTTTAATTTTGAAGATTTAGAGTGATTAGGTTGTCTTACATGGGCATCACGTTCACTTCCGGGTTTTTTTCACCGAAATTATCCATCAGCTCACCCATAACTTCTTCTCGTGTTTTTCCCTTGTTTTCAAGAGTTTTTATAAGCTGATAAGCACCGAATAGTGATGAAGGGCCTATCTCGGAAGCAAATGTACCAACCCCTCCATTCCAGACAAACATTGAAAAAAGCTCGTCCAGTTCTGCCACAGTGGCACCAATGGCATATGCCTTTAGTAATTCACGGGTTGCCTGGCGAAACCTGCGCGCGCCCACTCCGTTTGCCAGTGACAGAAGTAATTTCATCTTTTGATCAATTGCCGGCTTCTCTTTACCCCATGTCAAATTCCAGAAATTGACTACGATGTCGGCCAAAGAATTATCGATCTTCTTAAAATTCAGAATAGCGGTGGGTTTCAACGGCATATCCCCCATACCTGAAAAAGTGACCTCTTTTTTTTCGAGCCTGTAAAAATAAACCCGGTACTCGCCGTCGGTCACCTTATCAGTGAGGTGTTCAAATCCGAGGTCAGCTATGGCGGAATAAAGCGGGATCGGCTCAAAGCTCTGAACAACACATATACCATCACCCACCTCAATCTGTCCTACTTTGTTCAGAAGTTTCGGTAAAAAATTACCGGTTAATTTTCTTACATCCACAACGTCAAATTGATTTTTCTTTTTTATCCATTCTTTGGTCATGTGACACCTCCTCATTTTTATGTGTTAGGCATGGTCCCGTTTATTAATTTGAATTCATTTATACATTGCTTAGAATACCGTTTCCTTGATATATATCAAAATCATGAACTATTTAAAAAAAAGAGGAAAATAATGCAAAAAATTGTGGGTATTCTTTCAGATATTCCCAGTTTAGGCGGACTTTCTGAAGGCCAGCTTGAAGAAATTAAAAAAATCGTTGTTGACAGGCGTTTCAACAAGGATAAGCTCATTTTTTCGGAAGGAGACCACGGCAGTGGCTTTTATGTGGTTGTCTCTGGAATGGTTAAAATTTTTAAGGCTTCACCAAAAGGAAAAGAACACATCATGCGTATTCTCGGGCCGGGTGAATCATTCGGCCAAGTTGCTGTTTATGCCGGGCGAGTGTTTCCCGCAAGCGCCCAGACCATTGCCGAAAGTCATCTGCTGTTTTTCCCCAGATCCGAATTTGTCCAACTTATCACCCAAAATCCCTCTCTGGCGTTGAATATGCTTTCGGAACTTTCAATGCGGCTTCGCGAATTTACGGTTCATGTTGAGAATCTTGCTTTAAAAGAGGTCCCGGGCCGCCTGGCCGCATACCTGATCCACTTGGCGGATAAACAAGAAAAAAAGGATTTGGTGACCTTAAGTATTTCAAAGGAGCAACTGGCGAGGCTCCTTGGTACTACTCCGGAGACATTGTCACGAATATTAAAACAGACAGCGGATAAAGGTTTGATCGAAATAAAAAGGCGCGACATCAATATACTGAATTATAAGAAACTTGCGGAACTTGCAGAGCATGGAAGAACTATTATATAAGTGATGAATATTCATTCTCAAACCATATAACTATTTTTAAAAGGTGATATACATAAACATGTAAAAGTTGAGCACAAATCCGAATCCTGGTTCTTTTACCACAGGAATTTATTTCTTTTTCCCGGCCCTCATTTTTTTCCCCAGTTCCCTGATTTCTACCAAGTCTTTTTTCATCTTGGCAAATCCGTACCATGTTGAATAGTCATAGTTCATGTGAAAGGCGCCCTGAAAAGTTTTCATCCGGTGATCCATAAACATTTCATAAAGGATCTCCTCGACATTTGTGTTTACTTCATAAAAGGTCAAAAGATCCGGATATGCCGCATAATCCTTTCTCTTTTTAATAATCCCGTCCTGGTAAAGGCTCGCGACAATTTCAATCGCCTCTGCGAGAAGCTTATCTGCCTCTTTGACCATTAAGTCAGCATTTTTCATGTTTTCATTTACAAAATTGGGGCAATGACACTGAGCGCATATATCTGTAAAACGTTTGCGTTCTGCCTGAAATTCTTTCTCTGTAAGACGGGCTATCTTGCCTGCCTTTACCACATCCAACCTGCCCGTTGGATTTCCCTTGGGATCAAGGACTCCTAAGCCTTTGAGAATAGTGGTTCGATAACCCATCCATTCGGAATCGACTTCGGGGAGGCGCACGGCAAGGAACCCCCATGCTGAAAACACCCGATGGTCGCCATCAGGCATATGGCAACTCTGACATCTGGGTGCACGGTCCTTATTTTCAGGATCTATAATCCGGTTCATTAAATAGGTAACCCCATGTTTTGCACCGGAATACATCTCCCACTGTGCGTGATCGAATCCCATATGACAGGTCATGCAGGCCTCGGGTTCGGCGGCCTCTGCCTTTGAAAAGGCATGTCGGGTGTGGCAGTTCTGACAGTCCATTCCATAACGATAGTACTTTCGGCCATCACTTTCACGGGCCTTATCATCCTTCAGTCCCAAGGTATGGCACCCCCCGCATCCTTTCTGGCCTTCAATAAATGACTTGGGTTGTTTGTGAGTGTAAGGCATTGCCTCCAAAGCAATAAGACCCAACGCATGTTTGCCGGAAAGATATTGTTCAGCTTGTTCTTCATGGCATTCCTGACATGTCTCTATTGTAGGAAGCTGTGCATTTATTACGTCTGTATCACTTTTATGAGCATCCCCGTGGCAACTATCACATGTCAGCTCCCCGGCCATGAGACTACGATTGAAATCCTTAACCATCTTAGGAGTGATCTTGATGTGGCACTCTTCACATTTGGATGATTTACCAAATGCACCGGGCATTCCCAAAAACATATAACACGTAAGGCAAAGCCCACAGACAAATGAAATTTTTTTGAGCATTTTGCACCTTCCATTCAAAAGCATGATGTTTGTTTGTAAACGGTTACCACCAACCATTAGGCACCCGACATGAATAAAAAGTCTGTTCTTTGGGAACCGCTTTGTGGTTTACGTATCACCGCATTTTCATATTCTCAAATTTAATTTTACCACTATACTTCAAACCGGTAGCCTTCACAACCTCTTTAGATAGTGGTCCAAAATAAGGATAGGCTACTATATAATAAATAATCGGTGCAGTATCAATGAAAATAATTTGGGTCTGGTCAAGTTCATCAGTAAAAATCTTATCTTTTACATTTTATCACCGATAGCCCCATAATTGATTGAGATGTTGCATAGAAACCTGATAAATAATTTTTGATTTTGTGTAAACAATTGCTACAGCCATTGCATAAAAAGCTACAGTCATATAACAGCTTGATATTAATTATAAACTTATATCTATTTTTAGCTTCTCGCCTCGACGTGTAGCCGATTTAATCACATCCGTTTCTTCCCTGAACTCACCTTTTTTTATTTTTGGAAATAAAAATTAGCAAAAACTCAATGATTTCAGGAGGGAAACTTCAAAACAATCTGTTCGCTCATATGCGGCATCTTTATTGCATTAAAAAAACCCACAGTGATCATCATTTAAAGTGAGAGGAGGCCGCTAAAATGAAAACAATAGGAGTAAAAAATCAAAAAAAGAAAAAGAAACGGGTTATGGGATTCCAGGTGATTGAAGATGAATGTATTTGGATGAAGGCCGGAATTGTCAATTTCCGGTTATGTGACAATGCTTATGATTGCTACAATTGCCCCTTCGACAAAGGGATGCGGCGTACAATGGAGTCCGGGCGTCAGGCCGAACCGGAACGGAAAGAACCCGCATGGGTTGAGCATTTAAAAACACGGTATCAGGGATCAGAGCGACCCTGCAGGCATTACTTAACCGGACGTATCGATGCCCCGAAGATTTGCCCCCTGAACTACGAATGTTTTCATTGTACTTTTGATCAGATGCTGGATGAACTCGATTTTGAACAACTTAACAATCCGCCCAGCTACAATTTAGCATCCGGTTACCGCATGGCCGACGGCTATTATTATCATATGGGCCACAATTGGGCTCGTTTCGATCATGGGGGACGACTCAGGGTGGGATTTGATGATTTTTTGGTGAAGTTATTCGGTGGATTGCAATTTCTCGCCCTTCCGCCTCTGGGAACCACTTTGACAAAAGATCAGGTCGGACTGACCTTCGGTCGAGAAGATCATAAAGCTGCAGCCCTGTCCCCGGTAACCGGTACGGTTCTGGCGGTGAACCACAAGGTCCGGGAGCATCCCGAAATCACCCATGAGGATCCTTACCATGAGGGGTGGCTATACATATTGGAACCGGATATGCCCAAAAAAAATGTAAAGGGGCTCTATTACGGCAATGAGAGTATTCGGTGGATGGAACAAGAAACCCAGAAACTGTTGAATCTCATGGGACCGGAATATGAACAACTGGCAGCCACAGGTGGTCAGCCCATTGGCGACGTGTTCGGTAATTTTCCTGAACTCGGATGGGATTTACTGGCGAAAACGTTCCTGAGAACTGAGACGATTTAAAGGAATTGTATCAAGTTTTTTTAGCGATTCTTCATTGTCGGGCTGGCGACGAAGACGATTTTTAAGAAAATCTGAGCAGTACCTGCAAAGATAAAGGGGTATCTCATCCAGGTCTTGGATACCTCCGGAGAAATGCATGAGACACCTTTTTT
The DNA here is from genome assembly GCA_004193595.1 of Desulfobacteraceae bacterium Eth-SRB2. Classification (GTDB taxonomy): domain Bacteria; phylum Desulfobacterota; class Desulfobacteria; order Desulfobacterales; family UBA11574; genus S5133MH16. The sequence goes on along the minus strand of RPGQ01000080.1, from coordinate 117,609 downwards.
CCCGGCAATGTAGAAGATTGAAAAGATGGCCTAATTCATGAAGAGCAACTTTCGCCGCCCTTTCAAAAATTAGTGACGATGGAGAGGGAGAGCCATCGGGATTTTTGCCCAATCTGAACAGCGAGACCAGTGCGAATTTTCCCCCCTGTTTTGCCTCGCCAAAGACGTGAGTAAAAATGGGAATAAAGAGGTCCAGATTAAGAATACCCATGACCTTCTCATAGTCCTTAAACCTCATGGACTCAAATGCTTTGAGAATTATGCCCGCATTGTACTGAAACCGCCTTTCATCAAAAGCATATTCAGGATGTTCCAGCGGGGGCAGGATCTGTACGGAAAGTTTATAATAGCCGGAGATATGGGCCGCTATGACCTTTAAGGCAATTTCGGGAACGTCTCCAAGAGGAACCACGCCGACGAGTCTTTTGTTTGAACTCATGAAAAATTGGGTTAAGCCCCCCTTTCCAAATTAAACCGTTTAATCTTTTTATGCAGGGTAACCCGGTTGATTTCCAGGGCTTTGGATGCCTGAGTCACATTCCAATCGTATTCTTCAAGGATCTGTTGAATATACTGCTTTTCAACTTCTTTCAGGGACAGAGGCCTTGATAAGGGAACGAGAGAAGACCGAAGGAAAGCAAAATCCTTAATCCCGAGTGTCCGGGATTGGGAAAGCACCACAGCTCTTTCAACGGCATTTTCCAGCTCCCTGACGTTTCCCGGCCAGTCGTAGCGTTTTAAGAGTTCCGTTGCATCACGGGTGACGCGATCGACATGCTTTGTGGTTTCATGGCCGTATTTTTCAAGAAAATGCTGAATTAATAAGGGAATGTCCTCCTTTCTTTTCTTTAGCGGAGGGATGTCAATTATGATTACATTAATTCGGTAAAAAAAATCCTCTCTAAAAGAGCCGTCGGTAATTCCTTTCCCCAAATCTTGGCTGGTGGCTGAAATGAGTCGAAAATCTACATCAACAGGCTCTCGGCTCCCGATACTGGTTATCTTCTTTTCTTCCAGAACGCGCAGCAGATCGATCTGCATTTTTGGGCTGATCTCTCCAATTTCGTCAAGGAACAGGGTACCCCCTGAAACCACTTCCAAAAAACCCTTACGGGCATGGGTTGCTCCGGTGAAAACCCCTTTCTGATGTCCAAAAAGCTCACTTTCCAGTAGGGTATCCGCTAGCGCACCACAGTTGATCGCAATAAAGGGGAGATGGGCTCGACGGCTTTTTGCATGTATGGCTTTTGCAACCAACTCTTTCCCGGTACCGGTTTCCCCGGTCAACAGAATAGAAGAGTCGCTCTGGGCAACTTCCGGGATCAGACTGAAAATATCTTCCATTACAGGAGACTGCCCGATAATGTTATCAAACCGGGTAATTTCCTCCAAACGCCCTTTCAGATAGTCGTGTTCGAATAACAGTCTCTTTTGATGGGAGATCCTCTCCATTACAAGGGAAAGTTGATCCGGCTTGAAGGGCTTAAGCAGGTAGTCGCTGGCTCCAATTCGCATGGCTTTTACTGCCGATTCAATGGATCCATATGCTGTGATAATGACAACCATGGTATCAGGATATTCTGTCTTTACCTTTTCCAGCAGTTCTATGCCGTCCATTCCGGGCATCTTTATATCCACAAACAAGAGCTGAAAAGGGTAGTTTTCCAATTTATCCAAAGCCTCAAAGCCCGATGACGCAGCCTCCACCACATGGCCGTATTTTTTAAACCATTGGGAAAGGGATTCCCGGACGATTTCTTCATCATCCACGACCATGATGCTCATCTTTTCATCCATAGTCTGCCTCCATCACAGGACACAAGAGGTTAATGGGTGGGGAAATCCAAGACAAATGACGTCCCCTCCCCGACCTTGCTATTCAATTGGATATTGCCCCCATGATTCTTTGTGATGCCATAGACGATGGACAGTCCAAGCCCTGTGGCTTCTCCCCCTTCCTTTGTGGTGAAAAATGGATCAAAAATATGATCAAGGGTTTCTTCAGGAATTCCATGTCCTGTGTCGCGAATTTCTATACAAACATTTTTTTTGTCACTGTCGAGTTTGGAAAGCACATGAAGCTCCCCTCCCCCGGGCATGGCAGCGATGGCGTTAAAAATCAGGTTCAGAAAGCATTGCTGCAATTGGTTGGCATCTGCTTTTGCAAGTAAAGGTTTTGGAGATAGTTTAGCAATAACTTGAATATTTTTAAGTTTCATCTTGTGCTGCGTCAAGGTTAAGACTGCCTCGAGAACTTCGTTAAGATCTATAATATTGTATTCAATGGTGGATTCGCGGGAAAATGAAAGGAGGCCGGAAACAATATTTCCACAACGTTCCAATTCTTTGGACATGAGAGAAAGATATTTTTTAAATTGTTCCAGGTCCTCAGAACTCGGCTTACCTTCGCCCAGGATTTCCTGCATTAAATGGCTGAATGTCAATAACCCCTGAATAGGGTTGTTAATTTCGTGAGCACAACTGGCCGCGAGTTTACCCAGCGAGACAATGCGATCTTCTTGAACCAGTTTTTGAAGATCAGATTTTAATTCCTTCACCTTCTTGTCCCATCGGTGTGACAATTCTTCTGTGATATCCCTCCATACCTCGATGATACGAAAAATTTCACCGCTTTGATCCTTTAAAGGATAAGTGACGATATTGCAGTATGTGGATTGACCTTCCGGGGAAAGATGCTCGTGGAGAACATGTGCTGACAAACCGGTTCTCAGAGTTTCCACCATGGGGCATTCCACTTCGGGCTGTGAGCTCGAACACGGTGCACTGAACCCATGGGAGATTTCGTAACAGTTTGCTCCAATAACCTCTTCTTTGGATTTATTTACAGCCTTTAAGTATGCTTCATTTGTTTCAACGATCGTAAAATCTGTATTTAAAATCACAATTGCAGCTGTACTTTGCTGAATAAGAAAGTCTGAAAATGTCTTTTCAATAACCAATTGCCGTTCTGCTGATTCAAGGCTCTGATTAACATCGAAGAGTCTTCTCATTAAACCGCCGATGTTGTGTTCCAGTACTCCCACCTCTTTAGGTCTGAAGCGTACGATTTCGAGCCACACTTCTCTGCTGCCGGTCAGATCAATAATGCTATTGAGATTTTTAATCTTGAAAAGGTCCTTAAAATTATGGGTGGTATATATTCCCAGTTTATTGGCCAAAACAAAACCTTCGGCCTCTGGGTTGATGTCACAAACCCCCAATATGTTAATTTTTAGATAAGGTAAGGGTTCACTCTGGAGAAGCTCTATGAAGAATTTGCAGGCTCTGCCTCCGCCCACGATCGCCAGATTAATAGCATGGGCCATTCCATTGGATAAAAAAAGCGATTTTTCCGTGCCATATTTGTTTGTTTGATTTTTTTCTTTCATGATTGTATCGTCTATTTTATATCGCTCATTTTGTAACAGGTCAAGTCGAATCCAAATTGTCCATCATTTTAACGTTCCAGAATTTTATGAATTCTGTTTGTCTTTTGACTGAAACCCGCAACAAGGAACACGAATAAGTTGCTTAAACTTTCACACAACTATCCGAAAATATCACTTTTTATCGTGGTAAAAATGTGAATACTCGGTTGACTTCCGATGGGGGTTATGATTGATTGTTAAGGAGTTCGGCACAAGCCCATGGCATTTTTAAATGTGCCCATATGGAGCGTGATATGCATAAAGATATGGAAAAAGAATATTTGCTCAAGGCCATTGAGGCTTTCAACAGAAGGTTCATGGTGATTTCGCCGGAATACAAAATCCTGGCGTCAAGCTCAGGGCTTAATGGAATAATCGACTCTGAAATTATCGGGCAACACTGCTACAAAGTACTATACGGCCGTTCTTTACCCTGTAATAATTGTTCGATAAAAGAGGCTAAGAAAAAAAGAAGACCCGCCTTAACGCCCAAGCAGGGAAACTCTTTGGATCTGGATGAAATGCCGTGTTATTTTGCGTATCCAATCTTTTCAGGGGATGAGATCGAGGCCTTTGTCAGCATGGATTTCGATCTTCCCACCAGAGGAGGACTTGAAGAAAAGTTACATCGCTCCAATGCCTTTTTGCGCAATCTCATTTTCAGCTCTGTGGACTGCGTGATTGCTGCGGATAAAAAAGGCAAGATTCTTATATTCAATGATCCGGCCGGTAACGTTTTCGGATACACTGAAGATGAAGCGCTCAATAGTCTCAATGTTCGAAATATTTACCCCGGCAACCAGGCGTTTGAGGTTATGCGGAACCTTAGAAGCGAGGACTATGGCGGAAAGGGAAAACTCAAATTATATCAGACAGATATTATAACCAAAAACGGTGAAATCATTCCCATCAAACTGAATGCATCCATAATTTATGAAAAAGGGCAGGAAATAGCGACCATCGGTTTCTTTCGTGATATGCGCGAGGAGTTTCGAATAAAAAATGAGTTGGAAAATACCCAGATTCAGCTCCTGCAGGCGGAAAAGATGTCTTCTTTGGGGAAACTGGCCGCAGGAGTTGCCCATCAGTTAAACAACCCCCTGGGGGGAATTACGCTGTTTGCCAAGCTTATCCAGGAAGAATATGATCTTGAAGAGGGGGCTCAGGAAGACTTAAGCCGCATCCTGAAAGATGCCCAAAGATGCCGTGATACGGTGAAGGAACTGCTGGAATTCACGCGACAGACCCGCCATTTAATGCGACCTCATGACGTCAACCAGACGATTTCCCGGACTCTGTTTTTGCTCGAGAGCCAGACCCTGTTCCAGAATATAGAGATAGAAACAGACCTGGACGCTTCACTCCCCCTTGTTCAGTCTGATATCCAGCAGCTTAATCATTTGTTTATGAACATCATCCTCAATGCGGCCCAGGCCATGGAGGAAAAGGGGAGACTCACGGTAAAAAGCCGCCTGATGCCGGATGGCAACCGGGTCTGCATAGAAATAGCCGATACAGGTCCTGGAATACCCGAGGATATTCTTCCCCAGATTTTTGAACAATTTTTCACCACCAAGGAAGAAGGGAAAGGGACCGGTCTGGGGCTCAGTCTGGCTTACAGTATCGTGAAAAATCACGGCGGCAATATCATGGCAAAAAGCAAGCCGGGACAAGGAACGACATTTATTGTTGAGTTTCCCGTTGCGGACAAGGAAAACCAAGGAGAAGAAAGTGGAGATAAAATCTGACGCTATAATATTGGTTGTGGACGATGAACAGGATATCCGGGATGCATCTGAACGAATCCTTACCCGAATCGGTTTCCAGGTTCTAAAGGCATCTCGCGGGGATGAGGGGCTGGCTGTCCTGGAAAAGGAGAAAGCTTCCATTGTGCTTCTAGATTTGAGAATGCCGGGCATGGACGGACTGGAGGTTCTTAAACACATTCGTGAGATGGACCAGGCAATTCAAGTCATCGTGATCACAGGATACGCCACCATAGAAACAGCCATTGAAGCCATGAAACTGGGGGCCTATGATTTTATCTCGAAACCCTTTGAGCCGGATCAGTTACGTATCGTAGTTAATCGCGCCTGGGAAAAAATACGCCTCATTCACCAGGCTGAAAAGCTGGAGGAGGAAAGAAAAAGGACACTGTCTGATCTGGATTTAGAGAAAAGCCGGATACATACTATTTTAGAATCTTTTCCCAGCGGTGTTGTCGTAACAAATTCCAGGGGCCAGGTAGTCTTGATGAATCCGGCCTTCAGACAGCTTCTCGGTCTTGACCCCGGCCTGAAATCAGGCAACTCCATAGAAGACTATATTCCGGATAAAGAACTTTGTAATCTTGTAACGGAAATCTCACAGGGAAAACATGTGGACTACGATGATATTCCTGATTATGAGTTTTCTCTTTCGGATGAAAAATATCTTATGGCAACCGGACAGCCGGTCTTAGGAGAGAGAAAGGAGTGCCTTGGAGCAGTTTTAAATATTGTGAATATCACTGCCATGAAGCTTTTGGATCAGCTTAAATCGGAATTCGTGGCAAAAGTTTCCCATGAACTGCGATCACCGCTTTCAACCATCCACGAACAGCTTGCCCTGGTAATCAAAGATATGGTCGGTGAAGAATCTGCGCAGGACCAGCATATACTTGACCGTGCCAGGGAAAAGACAAAAGGATTGATTACTCTGATCGGAGATCTGCTCGATCTTTCCCGTATCGAGGAAGGGATTATTTGTCATGAGTCTCAAGTTGTTAGGCTCGGAGAGCTTCTGGAAGATATAGTAGATTTTTTAAGAGCCCAGGCAGAGAAAAAAAACCAGTCCCTTACGATTGAACTTCCAAAAGATCCGCTTCCTGAACTCTTTGCCGATCCCATTGCTCTGGAAAGTATTTTCGGGAATCTTATCACCAATGCCATTAATTACACTCAGGAAGGCGGAAAAATTGAGGTGGAAGTTGATATGGCCGGAATCAACGTGCGTGTAAAAGTTAAAGATAACGGGTTTGGTATAGCAGATAAATATCTGGATAAGATTTTTGAAAGATTTTACAGGGTCAAAGACGAAAAGACCAGATACATTACAGGAACTGGCCTTGGGCTGCCCATCGTAAAGGGACTTATAGATTCAATGGGCGGCCTCATAAATGTGGAGAGCGTTCCCGGCAAGGGAACAGAATTTACGGTTCTTCTTCCGACAAAAGCTTAGGGCTCGCTCAAAAATAACTTCACATTTTAATGCGCCGATCCATCCCGCCGGGCTGCGTTGCTCGTCGGTTAAATAGCCAGCTATTCGCCCTCCCCGCGCCTTGCCATGCGGGTGCCTCTACTCCTGAAAATGTAAATTTATTTCTTCGCAAACCCTTAGCCCGGACAAGCCGGCACGGAACATCCATTCAGGATAACAGTGACTTAAACCCACCCTGGTGCGGTTGAAGTGATCTAAATTCATAAGTTTTCATTAATCGCTTTCAGGAATTCCTCCGGGGGTGCCTGAATACGGGTCCAGAGGGCCAAGGTGCGTCTTAATTGATATGCAAGCGTAGATAAACCATCAATAAACCGTGCGCCGTTGCGCCGGGCCATATCCTGCCAGAAATTTTCACTTCGGTCATAGTTAAGATCAAGCACCAATTCGCAATCCTTTACCTTGAACTTTTCAAGCAATGAAGCCATCTCCGGCGACTCATCAGGACTTGAAACAGAGGTGGCATTAACCACTATGTTTGCGGTAAGATTTCGGTCCTCAAGAGAATAAAGCGGTATTGCTTCTCCCCCAAAACTATCTACAATCTGACCGGTTTTTTTCTGGTTACGACCGGCTACGAAAACAGAGGTTGTTCGGAGCCAGTTTAAAATAAATACAATTGCCCTGGCTGCTCCGCCCGTACCCAAAACAAGAGCCGATTTACCTTCCACATCAAACCGAGCGTCATTTAAGGCGTCCATAAAACCGATGGCATTGGTGTTGTAACCTTTAAATAAATCACCATTACGTACAATTGTGTTAACAGCGCCGATAATATTCGCTCCCTCTGAAAGGACATCTAAATGGGGTATGACTTCTTCTTTATAAGGAATCATGACATTCGCGCCGGAGATATTCAGGACCTTAATGCTTTGCAAAGCCTGAGCGATCTGGTCAGGGGCAATTTTAAACGGCACGTATGCCGCTTTTATTCCAAGCCGCCTCATTACCGCCGAAAATATGATGGGAGATTTTGAGCGAATTACCCGTTCATCGCCTAATATGCAATAGACCTGCATAAGAAAATTGTTTTGCCAATTGTATGATTTAAACACGTTAGCTGCAAAATGCGCCTTCTACATCTCGCTCTCCGGATGAAAAATCATAACGTCCTTAAGATCGTCTCCAAGGTACTCCCGTTCATTGGGTCCGAGAATCCCTAAAGAAAGACAGATTAAGGTCCATAAATGAGTCGTCTGGTATTTCCCGTCATAATGTTCATGCAAATCGTGAATCTGTGCGTGGCAGTTATGGCAGGGCGTAATACAGTAATCCGCTCCTGTTGTCATTATCTGCTCAAATTTCCGTTTGCCGTATTCGCGTCTGGCTTCGGAAAATCCGGACTGAAGGAACCCTCCTCCGCCGCCACAGCAGTAGTTGTTAGACTTGTTGGGAGCCATTTCTACAAAATTTTCCTCGCCCACAACTGTTTTAACAACATACCGCAGGTCTTCTGCCACCGGGTCGCCCAAACTCTTGCGAACCAGCTGGCATGGGTCTTGTACAGTAAATTTTACTTTCAGGTCTTTGTTCCAGTCGGAATTAACTTTCAGTTTTCCTTCCCTGATCCACTGGGCATAATACTGAATAATGCTCTTGACCTCAAAATTGTGATCGATGTTGAATTTTTTCAGCCCGACCCGGACTGCAAAAAATTCGTGCCCTCATTCCGTGTTGAGCCAAACTTTGTTCTTAAGATCATCTACAGCTTTGGCCTTGACCCTAACAATATGCTCCCAACTCTCGTTATCCGCCAGAAACATGCAGTAGTTTTCCGCTGCCCATCCCTTGGTGCCGTAAGTCCAGTCGGCTCCTACCAGGTGTAGAATTTTCCAGAGAGGGACCATTTCGTCCGGTTCGGTCACCGGCTCTCTGGAGTTCTGGTTCAAAAAGAACTCCGCCCCCTCCTTGTTGATGGGCGCCTGCATGTCTTTGAATTCAGGCTGCGCTTCCTGGTATTCTTCAAGCACGTCCTCGACTACAAACCTGAAATCGTTCTCAGGTGTCCCCATGGCACTACAGGTATCATTCTTCAATGCCATGTCACAAGACCCCATAATCCCTTTGGGACGTTCTTCCCTGGGCCAGCTATTCCGGGCGTTAAAGACCAGTTGCGGGATATCAATTTTCATGGGACATACATAAATGCAGCGGGTACACATGGTGCACATCCATACCCAAGGCGTACTCATAATTTCTTCATCCATGCCCAGGGCGGCCATGCGCAAAAACTTTCTGGGGTCCATATTTTCCAGTCCCGTGGCAGGGCACCCTGAAGAGCAGGCGCCGCAGGTCAGGCAAAGATTGAGATTTCCTCCTTCCGGAAGAAGTTTTTTTACCTTATCCAGAAAAATGCTTTTTTTGCTTCCTTTAATCTCAATAGGTTGAGATGACATTATTTCCTCCTTTAAATGGGAGCATTACCGATTTGTTAAAATGGTTTTCACCCATTAACTTATTCATTTTTTGAGCGAAAGCCTTGCAATCAGGTTTCAGGTGTCAGGTGTCAGGAGTAAAAAACGAATTAGCTGACACCTGAAACCTGAAACCAAAAAGTCTTGGATAGCAATTAACAAACTGGTAATGCACCTCCCTTAAATTGAAGATTGACCGTTGAAAACTTAAGATTATACGTTGTCAATCTTCAATTTAAAATCATAAATTGCGGGCTTCGGATAACCCATGGTTTCTTGCTAATCGAGAAGCCGTTTAATACTCGCCGTGATTTCCTCTGCTGAAGCGGGTTTGGCAATATAGTCATCCGCCTCGGTACTCATGCCGTCCTGATGGGTATAGCGGGTTGATGTGACATGAGATGCAACAGCAGTCAGCAGAACCACAGGAATGTCAACACATTTCTCATCCCCTTTTAACTTCCTGCATACCTCGTATCCGTCCATCTCAGGCATCATGACATCCAGAACAATGGCGTCCGGCGGATTGGCATGTACTTTTTCCAGACCTTCAATGCCATTGTAAGCGATCTCGACTTCGTAGCCCTCTTTTTCTAATTGGCCCTGAACAATAGCGCAGAAATCAGGTTCATCATCTACCACAAGTATTCTCTTTTTTTCACTCATATTGTACCTCCTTTGCTGTAATTCCGGATTTTTTTTATTCCGGATTTTTTTTATTTTTTTCAGTAGTTATCGGTTGTGTCATCACTCCACGCTCGGCCTGGGATACAGGCCGGATTTTTTCACAATCCCGGGAACCATTTCTTCCCATTCAATCGCCATAACGTGAAATCCCCGAACCCCTTCCACTTCTTTTAAGTGCTGAATCTGCTCAATGCAGATTTTAACCCCTTCCTCGGGTTGTTTTTCTTTGGGCGTATCTGACATTCTTTTCACCAACTCGTCCGGCACTTCTATGCCGGGAACCCGATTTTTCATGTATTTGGCCATGCCGGCCGATTTAAAGGGGGTCACACCGGCCAGAATATGGACTTTTTCAAGTAATCCACGGTCACCGGCTATCTTCAACCAGAGCTCGAATTTCTCCATGTTGTATATACATTGGGTTTGTATAAACTCCACGCCGGCGGCAATTTTTTTGGCCAATCGGGGAACACGTATTTCAAAGGGATCGGCAAAAGGATTGGCAGCGGCCCCCACGAACATTTGGGGGGGACGCTTAATATCGCCTCCACCCAGAAACTTGCCTTGGTCCCGCATAAGCCTCACGGTTTGAATGAGCTGCATGGAATCAATATCATGAACATTTTGACCCGTGGGGCAGTCTCCAAAGCTCTGGTGGTCTCCGGAAAGACAGAGGACATTGTGTATATCAAACGAAGCCGCTCCAAGGATGTCGCTCTGCAGGGCGATTCGGTTTCGATCACGTGTCACCATTTGCAGCACCGGCTCCAGCCCCATGAGTTTAAGTTGAATACAGGCGGCCAGGCTGCTCATGCGGGTGACGGATGTCTGATTGTCGGTGATATTGATGGCATCCACATAATCCTTGATCAGATTTGCCTTTTCTGTAATCACTTCCATGTCAGAACCCCTTGGGGGACCGCACTCCGACGTAACAGCCAGGTGACCGGCAGCCAAAATCTTTTCCAGTTTGCTTGGTGTTTTTGCTTTCATTCCTGTACATCCTCCCTGACAACTTTTCTGGGTCCCCCGGCCCTGTCGGTGGACCAGTCTTTAATGGGGTCAATTTTTTCATAATCATCGAGTTTGTCCAGTGCCTTGAGGCGATTGATGATCAATTCCCAGGCGCAATCAATTTCTTTATTAATTTCGCATTTGCCTTTAGCAGAACCACCGCACGGGCCGTTAAGAATCCGCTTTGCACAGCGGGAGACCGGGCAGATTCCCCCGGTACGCGCCAAAATGCACTGTCCACAGGCCTGGCATCGTTCCGTCCATAGGCCTCGTTTTTCAGTAGCCCCCAAAAAACAGGTGTCCACTCCGGGATAAATGGGACAGTCGTGGTATTTTTCAGCCATGAACTGGACGCCGACACCGCAGGCAAGGGAAACCACAGCGTCATACTGATCCATGACATCACGAATCTCTTCCAGATATTCGTGATCGCACTGCCGTTCCAATGTTTCTTCATCTATTTTGACTTCCCGTCCCTGGTTTAGGAAGTACATCCTGAGGGCTGAAGCCAGAACACCGACTTCTTTCTTCCCCCCTGCCTCACAAACCGTGACGCACTCGTTACAGCCGAGGATGAGGATTTTTTCATAATTTTTGACTTCCTCTATAATTTCTTCAATGGGTTTTCTGTCGGCGACAATCATAAGACCTCTCTTTCATTAAAGATCGAACCATGTTAAACATCTCGAAAATCTACAATGGGTTGAAATTAAAAACTCTTTAATAGCTACTGTTTTATGCCACTTCCATGGAATGCTGGAATAATGGAGTGATGGATTTCAAAGGAAGTAAAAGACTGTTTTTGTTGTTTTCCAGTATTCCATTGTTCCATCTTTCCAATTGTGACCTGCCCGCTCGTGCCTTGCAATGGCAGGCGGGGCGAAGCGAACTAACTTGAATGCTTCATTTACTTCATGCGGCCTTTTTCTTGGCCAGCTTAATGGGGTTGGGCCCCAATTTTCGGATTCTTTCCTCCATTTCAACGGCGTACTGGGCAAAACGCGGCCCTTCGCTGGATGAAAGATTATACATCTGTGCCCGTTCTCCCCCGATACCGATAGTATCCAGAATTTTTTGTGCCTGTTCCACCCGTTTACGGGCTCTGAGGTTGCCGCTGTTATAATGACAATCTCCTTCCATACAACCTACCGCATATACGCCGTCCGCTCCCTTTTCAAAGGCATGGAGGATATGAACGACATCTAGCTTTCCCGTGCATGGAACGAGAATGATTTTTATATCAGAGGGGTATTGCAAGCGCATGGAACCTGCCAGGTCCGCAGCCGTATACCCTCAGAAACTGCAGCAAAATGCGATAATAATAGGCTTAAAATCTTCCTTCATAATACCCCCTTTGAATCTAATCTATGCTTTGGTGCGAATTCGGCGACTATCCTATTGTTTAAGTTCGTATACGCTTACAAATGAGAAAATTGATGATTTTCGATTGATAATTGTTAATTGAAGGTGTTCTATCAATTTATAAAAAATACAAAGCCAAGCGCTTCCATAAATCTTCAATCATAAATCAACAATCTTCAATTTCGGCGATTCAAAATTCAGTTCACAAATTGCATGTCCCGTTGTTTTTGACCTGAATTATGATTCACTCCAATTCTACAGGACGCCTTCAAGCAACGCGTCAACCTTGCTCAGTATTTGAACGTCTTCATACCAATTCAGTTCGATGGCCTTTGCCGGGCATTCCGCGGCACAGACACCGCACCCATGGCATAACGCAACATCGATTTCACTGACACCGTCTTCATTGATCCTCGGCACCTGGTACGGGCACGACCGGACGCATATGAGGCATGACGCACATTGATCCGCATTTACCTGTGCGGTTACCGCCGATAATGTCAATTCCGGCTGTGATAGAAACGTCGTTGCCCGGGAAGCAGCGGCAAGCGCCTGTGAAATGGATTCTGACAAAAGTTTGGGGCTGTGGGCGGTCCCACAAACAAACACGCCTTCCGTGGCCATATCCACCGGTCTTAACTTGACATGAGCCTCCATAAAGTGGCCTTCTGCGTTACGGGCCAGTTTGACGATGGAGGCGAGCTCTTCGGTGTCTTCAGCCACCATCCCCGCGCTCAGCGCCAGAAGGTCGGCACTCACCCGGAGGTCGGAATTAAGCACATGGTCCTTAAAGGTTACCATGATCCCATCTTCGGACGATTCCACTGTCGGCGGATCTTCAGGATCGAATCGGCAGAAGAGTACGCCCTGTTTCCTGGCTTCGGTATAGTAATCCTCCAGCAGCCCATAAGTCCTGATGTCCCGGTAAAGTATAAAGACTTGGGCATCCGGTTGAAGTTTTTTAATTTGAAGTGCATTCTTGATCGCGCTCTGACAGCAAATCCTGGAGCAGTTGGGATTTTCACCGTTTCTGGATCCAACACACTGAATCATAACCACCCGGTTTAGATCTTGGGCCCCTTCTTCTTTTAAACGTTTGGATAGCTCGACCTGGGTTACGACCTTTTGGTCCTGGCCGTATAGGAATTCTTTGGGGCGGTATTCGGTGGCTCCCGTAGCCAGAACAACGACCCCGTGGTCGATCTTTCTTTCATACATACCCGGTCCCACGAGAACTTCGGTAGTAAAATTTCCCTTGAATCCGGAAAATCCGACAATAAGGGAGCGGGTTAAAACCTGTATTTGGGGATGGGCGGTCACCTTTTCAATCAGTCCTTCCAGGTAACTTCCCACATCCGCCCCCTCTATGGTGGCGGTCAGGCGGTTTGCCATTCCCCCCAGTCTTTCCTCTTTTTCAATGAGGACGACCGGAAAGCCCTGACCTGCAAGACCCAGTGCAGCATTCATTCCGGCCACCCCACCGCCGATGATCAACGCTCTCTTAATGACCGGAATCTTTTTTTCATGTAGCGGGTGGAGTGTGGCAGCCCGGGCCACAGACATGCGAACCAGGTCTTTGGCCTTTTGCGTGGCTTCTTCCGGATTCTTGGAATGAATCCATGAATTCTGGTTGCGGATATTTGCCATTTCAAACAAATATTTATTTAATCCGCAGGCCTCGAGCGTTTCCATAAACATCTGCTCGTGAGTTTTGGGGCTGCATGACGCTACAATCACCCGGTTCAACTGATGCTCAATAATTTTTTCTTTGATGATATCCTGGGTGTCCTGGCTGCAGGTAAACAGATTATCATCCGTAAAGACAACGTTGGGAAGCGTCGCAGCATAGTCTTTTACATCCGGGACGTTGACAATCCCTCCGATGTTGATCCCACAGTTACATACAAAAACACCGATGCGAGGCTTCTGTCCGGCAACATCAATGGGTTCGGGGATTTCAACTTTAGAAATCTCTGTCCCCCTTGCTTCAGCAAGCTCCGCGCCGGCCAAACAGGCGGCAGCGCTGGCCTCGGCTATGGATTCGGGGATGTCCTTTGGCCCTTGCAACACGCCGCACGTATATATTCCCGGCCGTGAGGTGCTCACCGGTGTAAAGGGATCGCTCTCTACAAAATTGTATTTATTCAATTTAACATTGAGACGTTTTGCCAGCTCCACAGTACCCGGTTGAATCTGCAGTCCCACCGAGAGAACGACCATATTAAAGGTTTCCTGTTTCATGGCGCCGCTGTTGTCCGCATACTCGAGAATCAGATCGCCGGTTTCAGGAACTTCGGTAATGGTATGGACCCTGGCCGTTATAAAACGAACCCCTTCCTTATCCCGGGCACGGAGATAATATTTTTCATAATCCTTGCCAAAGGTCCGTATATCCATATTAAAAATTGCACAATCCAGGTCGCCATGGGCATGCTCTTTGGCAATCATGGACTCTTTTACGGCGTACATGCAGCATACCGATGAGCAGTAGCCGTTTCCGCAACGGTTGGTATCCCTGGACCCCACGCACTGCAACCACGCGATGCTTTTGGGCTCTTCCCGGTCCAACGGCCTCATCAAATGACCGAAATACGGTCCTGACGCACTCAAAATTCTTTCAAACTCTTGGCTGGTCACCACATTGGGATATTTACCGTATCCCAGATAGTCAAGCCCGGAAGGATCAAACCCCCGGCTTCCGGCGGACAAAATCACGGATCCCACCGTAAGCGTGGTTTTGTGCTCTCTGTCATCATACCGGATGGCTTTGGCAAGACACATCTTCTCGCATAAACCGCAGCCGATACACGTCTCGGTATCAATGGCAAAGGCAAGAGGAACCGCTTGGGCATATTCTATGTACGTAGCTCTCCTGTCATTAAGGCCCATATTATATTGGTTAACGGCAGTTACCGGGCAATGCCTGGCACAATCTCCGCACCCTGTACATTTAACGGGATCAATGTACCGGGGGTAATTGACCAATGAAGCCTCAAAGTTTCCCGGTTCCCCCTCAACACTCTTTAGTTCGCTGCACGTAATCAGCTCAATATTTATATGCCGGCCGACCTCGACCAGTTTGGGCGAAATCACTCACATGGCACAATCGTTCGTGGGGAAAGTCTTGTCCAGTTGGGCCATCATCCCGCCGATGGTGGGAGACTTGTCAACCAGGTAAACCTTGTAATCCGAATTGGCCAGATCTAGCGAAGCCTGCATGCCTGCGATTCCGGCACCCACAACCATAACCGATCCGCTTTTGTTCGTCATTTCTCCTCCCTTATCAATTGAAGATTGATTAATTTAAAAAAATTTTCAATCTTCAATAGTCAATTCTTATAGTGCTGCAAAAATCGGTTTACTCTCTTCCATACCGGCAAACTCGACGATGTTCCTATTCTCCATATCAGCCAGAAGGTATGAAATTCTTTTAAGGTCGAGCCCGATTTTTTTATGGATATCTCTCACAGAGGTATGCCCTTCTTTAACTGCTTGGAGAATCAAATTTTTCTGATATACTCTTTCAAGCAACGAATCGAGTATGGATTCAAAAGTATCCCTATCCCACCGGCGTCCGAAAACATCTCCTTTTGTCGTGATCTTTACTTCTTTTCCGACCATCCATCTGAGTGTTTCTTCGGCCAGAGTCAACTCCGCTGCAGCAAGCTCAAAAGCAAACGCTTTGGGATCGAATTTCCCCTGTGCCTTAACCGAATCGGTCGTTTGGGTAACGACCTCTACAAACCGCTGAGCTTCGGCCGACGAAACCCAGGCCAGATGCAGCCTTTGTTTTCCGATACCGGCCATATCCAGCAATTTTTGAGTTAAACGAATCTTTTTTTCGGCCTGAACATTACCCTCCAGGTAATGGCAATCACCGAAATGTCACCCGGCGACCAGTACGCCGTCACATCCCTGTTTAAACGCTTGCAGAACAAACAGCGGGTCGACTCTGCCCGAACACATGACGCGCACGGTTCTTATGTTGGGTGGATACTGCAACCGGGATACACCGGCCAAATCCGCGCCGGCATAGGCACACCAGTTACACAGAAAAGCAACTATTTTTGGCTCAAATTCCTTCATAATTTTTACCTTCACTTACTTTGGCTTATTATACAAATTGCAAGCTATTACCTAACCCGGATAAAACGGGAAAGTCACTTCACACTCCATTCACACCGCTGCACAAATCGAAGCCACGATTTGCCGATCCCGGAAATGAAGCATATCGATGGCCTGCTGTGGACATGAAGAGGCACACAGCCCGCACCCTTTACAGGAGGCCGAAATATTCTTTGCCCGATATCCTTTGCCTTCAATTTCTTCGAGCATAATGGCGTTGAAAGGACAAACTTCCGCACAAAGACCGCACCCGATGCATTTTTCAGCATCTACCTGAGATACCAGCGGAGAAATCTGAACGGAACCTTTTGCAAGTACCGTGATTGCTCTGCTTGTAGCCGCCATGGCCTGGGAAATACTCTCTTCCATGGCTTTGGGGTAATGGGCCAGTCCGCACAAAAAGATTCCATCGTTAGCGAATTCCACGGGTCGCAGCTTGGCATGGGCTTCCATAAAAAAGTTTTCGGCATTGAGCGGAATTTTATAGAATTCGGAAATCTTATGGTTCTGGGCCGGCTCAATAGCCGTCGCCAGATTCACATAGTCTGCCTGTATCCTTAGATTCTTTTGCAAAATCGGATCAAAGACATCGACTTGAAGACCATTTTCTATTTCCGTGATCTTGGGTTTGTTGTCCAGCGAATATCGTACAAACACAACGCCCATCTCTCTGGCTTTTTTGTAAAGATACTCTTTTTCGCCATACGTTCGAATGTCACGGTAAAGGATAAATACTCTTGCATCCGGGTTGCTTTGTTTTATGGAAATCGCCTGTAATATGGAACCCGTACAGCATATCCTGGAACAGTAAGGTCGATTTTCGTCCCGTGATCCCACACACTGGATAAATACAATAATTTCCGCATTCTTTAATTTTTCGGGATCATGTTCCAGATCATGCCAGCGGGTAACCCTGGGATTCTTACCGTAAAGGTATTCTTCGGTATCTGCGGCCTTGCCGCCGGTTGCAACCATAACAACTCCGTGTTCCACGGTCTCTGTTTGGTTTCCTACAACCACCTGAGTTTCAAAATTGCCCACAAACCCGGAGGCGCCAACCACCTCGGCGTTTCGCAACACTTTTATATCCGAATGCTGCTCGACTTTATCCACCAGCTCGGAAAGGTATTGTTGAATGTCCTGGCCCTTCCAGGTCTTGCTAAGATCTCTTGCCGCACCGCCGAGAACGGATGATTTTTCCACGATGATTGCCGGAAAACCTTGATCCGCAAAACCCAGGGCGGTGGTCATTCCGGCGACCCCGCCACCGATAATAAGCGCAGACGGGTTAACATCCACCGATATATCGGGGATGGGTTCCAGCAAAGAGGCCCTGGCAACAGCCATCCGCACCAGATCTTTGGATTTTTCCGTGGCATGTTCTTTGTCATCCGAATGCACCCATGTGCACTGGTTCCTTATATTGGCCATGTCAAACAGATATTCATTTAGGCCTGCGTTACGTATGGTCTCCTGAAATAACGGCTCATGGGTTCGAGGGGTACATGCCGCCACAACAATTCGATTTAAGTTCTGTTCCTTGATCACCTCCGCCATTTGCTTCTGAGTGTCCTGGCTGCAGGTAAAAAGGTTCTCTTCCACATATGCAACATTGGGCAGTCCCTTGGCATATTCGACGACGGCAGGAACATCGGCAATTCCGCCGATATTGATACCGCAATTACATACAAAAATTCCGATACGGGGTTCCTCGCCGGTTATATCGGTTTCATCAGGGAATGCTTTCTCTTTGATAAGAGAGCCCCGTGCAGGCGCCAGGCTGACACCGGCACTGCAGGCCGCAGCACTGGCTTCCATGACAGACTCGGGGATGTCTTTGGGTCCCTGAAAAGCACCGCAGACAAATATGCCGTCTCTTGATGTTGCAAACGGTTTAAAATTTTTGGTTTCGCAAAAATTTCCTTGGGTCAGATCAATTCCGAGATTATTTGCAAGATTGATGGTTTCCGGCGATATTTCCATGCCCACAGATAATACGATCATATCAAAAATTTCTTTTTTCTCTTCTCCGCTCTCCGTCACATACCGGACCTCAAGGTCATCGGTTTCCGGAACCCGGTCTATGGTATGAACCCGGGACCTTATAAAGCGAACCCCATGCTTGTCCTTGGCATCGTTGTAATATTTTTCAAAATCTTTGCCCGGGGTACGCATATCCATGAAAAAGATGGCGCAATCCAAATCATAATCCGCATGCTCTTTGGCAATTACCGCCTCCTTAACCGCATACATGCAGCACACGGAAGAGCAGTATGGATTGTCACAGCGATTAAGATCCCTGGAACCGATGCATTGGAACCATGCAATTTTCTTGGGCTCTTTTTTGTCCGAAATTCGGGTAAGATGCCCCATAAATGGGCCTGTGGCGGAAAGGATTCGTTCAAATTCCGTGGAAGTGATAATATTGGGATGGCTGGCGTAATTGTAATTATCAAACTTTGAAGGATCAAACGGCTGAAAACCCGGTGCCAGAACAACAGAACCCACATTGATGGTTGTTGTCTCTTCCTGTTGGGCGTGAGTCTCAAGAGTGACGGCTTCAGCCTCACACACCGCCACACACTGGTAGCATTCACAGCAGCCGCCGCAATTCAGGCAGCGATCGGCTTCTTGCTTGGCCGATTCCTCATCCGCACAAAGATTGACTTCTTCATAGCCCGAAATCCTTTTTTCCACCGGCAACGTGGGAATTTTCAATCGATCTTTGGTAGGTTCGTCTTTTGGAGGCGCTACCCAGTTTGTCCCCATGGGCGGCTCGTCCTGCCATTCTGCGGGCAGTTCTTCACCCTGCAGATATTTGGCTATATATTTGGCGACTCTTTGGCCGGCCTCAACCGCCTCGATAACCGTGGCAGGACCGCTGATCACATCACCACCGGCAAATATGTCCGGTATGTTTGTCTGGAGGGTTTCAGGATTAACCTCCAGAAGGTTCCATTTGGAAACTTTTAAGTCCTGTGCTTTGGCAAGGTTTCCCAGATCCGGCTCCTGGCCGATGGCCGGAATGATATAATTCGCCTCAATGAAAAATTCCGAACCTTCAACGGGAATCGGTCTCCGCCTGCCGGTTGTGTCTTTTTCCGTCAAACGGGTCCGGATACATTCGATTCCGGTAACCTTCTCATTTTTACTGGAAATACTTATGGGGGCCGACAGGAAATGAATCTTAACTCCTTCTTTCTCAGTCTCTTCCACTTCTTCGGGCTCCGCGAGCATTTCCGTTCGGGAACGACGGTAAAGGATATGCGCCTCGCCGGCACCGAGTCGAAGTGCCACCCGGGCGGCATCCAGTGCGGAATGACCGCCTCCGATGATAACTATCTTCCCCCCCAGTTTTTTTAAATTTCCCAGATGAACCTCTCGCAAAAAGGCGGTGACATCAGAAACACCCTGAGAAGTTTCTTCCCCGGGAATTCTAAGCTTCAGACCTTTCCAGGCACCGATAGCCAGAAAGATAGCACTGGCGCCATGTTCCCGGAGCTCTTCTATGGTTATGTCTCTGCCAATAACCGTATGGGTATGAATTTGAATCCCGTATCGTTTGAGATTCTCGATCTCTGCATCCAGTACCGTCCGTGGCAGGCGGTGCTCGGGAATGCCGTATCGCATCATTCCGCCTGCTTCGGGCATGGACTCGTATACACTGACCTGGTATCCGTCTAATGCCAGAAAATAGGCGGCGGTAAGCCCGGCAGGGCCTGAGCCGATAATAGCCACTTTTTCATTTCTGGATGTAATTTCCGGTACCGGGATATCGCTCAGATCAACATGATCCGCAGCCACTCGTTTAAGTTCCCGTATGGAAATCGCCTCGTCCAATTCAAGGCGCCGACAGCTTTTTTCACAACCATGGGGACAGATACGACCGAGTATGCCGGGAAAAGGCAGATCCTGCATGATGATTTCCACGGCCTCCCGGTACTTGCCCATCTTGACCATGGCCACATATCCCTGAACATTTAGATTCGCCGGACAAGCCACCCGGCATGGCGCCGTATCGATCTTCTCTATGGCAAAGGCGCCGGGAATGGCCTGAGCATAAGGTTTGTAAACCGCCTTGCGGTCCACCAGCTTTGTATCATATTCGCTGGGCCTGGTAACCGGGCAGACGTCTACACAATCACCACAGGCAGTACACTTGTCCGTATCGATATAGCGGGGAGTTTTGTGGAGGGTTACCTGAAAGTTTCCATTCTGTCCGTCAATCTTTTCGATATTTGAACAGGTATGAAGTTCGATGTTAATATGTCGGCCGACCTCGACCAGTTTGGGTGAGATAATTCACATGGAACAGTCATTGGTGGGAAATGTCTTGTCCAGTTGAGCCATTACGCCCCCAATGGCCGGAGATTTTTCCACCAGATGAACATAATAGCCGGAATCTGCCAGATCAAGGGACGCTTGCATGCCGGCGATTCCGCCGCCAAGCACCATGACCGAACCGATGCTATCTTTTCCGTGTGTTTCAGTGGATGTATTTTCCTTCTGACGGTTTGTATGCTTCATTTTTTCCATCCTTATATTCTATCAAGTATCTCCGGAAGCTTGTGCTCCCATCCGATGGTTGCTATGTTTACGCCGCTGAACCCTTCTTTTTTTAACGATGTAACCATTTCTGATGCAATCAGAGTACACTCACGAACCTTGTCAGGGGACTTTCGGATACGGTCAATCAGAGTATCAGGGATATAAACATCCTCCACATTCCGCATGATGTAACGGGCCATGCCTAATGATTTGAGGAGTAAGACTGTGGGGATGATTTTTATTTTATTTTGTTCCACCCGTTTCATAAACGGCTGGATGGCGGAAAGGTCAAATAAAGGCGGGGAAATAAAAAATTGGGCGCCGGCCTCAATTTTTTTATTCATCTCTTCGATTTCCAGTTCAGTAGATTTTCCCTTGGCCCCTGCATTAACCGTGGAACCCACCAGGAATTCGGGGGAACCTGAAAGCTCGATTCCGGCCATGTCTTTTCCTTGCTCAAGCCCGCGAATCGTCCTGAGCAATTCCAGGAGATCGATGTCATATACGGATCTGGCCTGAAAGTGGTCTCCAAAGCTGGGATCTTCTCCGGTAACCGCCATAACATTAGCGACACCGCATCCATAGGCTGCCAGAAGATCCGCCTGAAGAGCGATTCGGTTCCTGTCTCTGCAGTTGACCTGCATCACGGTTTCCATGCCTTTGCCCTGCAGAATCATAGCGCCTCCAAGGGCACTCATGCGCATGACAGCGTTGCTCATTTCAGGCACCACAAAAGCATCTACTTCCCCCTTGACTCTCGTGGCATGGGTTACCATGTTAGAGACATCCACTCCCTTGGGGGGTTCCATTTCCGCAAGGACAGCAAATTCCTCTGTGTCGAATTTGCGCTTTAAATGCATAGGCCTACCTCCGATTTTTTACATAAAAAAGCAAAAAGCAGCTCATGAATAGACGAGTTTTCGAATAGAGTATGAGCAACAACCGTGCCGGAAGGAAATAATCGAGATCAATTTTAATAAAAAAACTATTATATCAAATAATTAAACAAGATTTTTTTTGCGATGGCCCAAAGATTTTTAAGATTTGATTTCACAGGGCTATTGTGCCAGTTTGGCATATGTGTTATACATATGGAAAGCAAATGAATGATTGAGCAAAATTTTGTGCCATTTTGGAATAGTCCCTTTTGGAACAGATACCGGGAAGGATGTATGGATGCAGAATCAAATAATTATTATCGATGATGATATCGATTACCTTGAAATCATCAAAGGGCAGTTGCAAAAGTCCGGTTTTAAAAACATACACACCGAAGACAATCCCATGAAAGCGGCGTCTCTTTTTGAAGAGGGGAAGGTGTTCGATATTGCGCTGGTCGATATGACCATGCCGGAAATGGGCGGACTGGAACTGCTTGAAATAATAAAAAACATAAGTCCGAGAACCGAATGCATTATGGCCACCGCCGTTAACGAGGCCAGAATTGCAGTGGAATGTCTAAACAAAGGAGCTTATGATTATCTTGTAAAGCCTGTCTCCCAGGGGGACCTGATATTTTCCATGAAACGAGCCATGGAAAAAAAACGCCTGCTCGATATTCTGGATATAGGAAAAAGCCAAACCTTGCCCCAACTGGTGAACAAAAAACCTTTCAAACCGATTATAACCCGGTCTCAAAAGGTTCTAAGAGTTTTAAAGGAAGCGGAATTGCATGCCGACAGTGATGTTCCTCTTTTAATTACCGGTGAGAGCGGAACCGGTAAGGAACTTCTGGCATGGGCAATTCATGCCGCGAGCCCCAGATCAAAATTTCCCTTTACACCCGTCAACATGGCCTCACTCACCGGCAGTCTTTTTGAAGCTGAATTTTTCGGTCACACAAAAGGCGCTTTTACCGGCGCTCAAAACGGTCGCACCGGCTATCTGGAATACACAAATCTCGGTACCATGTTTTTAGATGAGATCGGTGATCTTCCCATTGAGCTGCAGGGTAAACTTTTGCGCGTTTTACAGGATGGGGAATACCTTAAACTGGGGAGCAATGTTCATCAGAAAGCGGATGTCCGCTTCATCGCGGCCACCAACGAAGATTTGGAAAAGATGATGGCCAAAAAAGTCTTTCGAAAAGATTTATATTACCGTATCCGGGGGGGATGGCTTCACCTGCCTCCCTTGAGAGAAAGGAAAGAAGATATTCCACTGTTGGCCGGTAATTTTCTACAAGATTATGACAGTTCCGGTAAAAATCAAACCATTGAAGAAGAAACCCTGCGTCTGCTTATGGAGTATGACTATCCCGGGAATGTCAGGGAGCTCAAATCGATCATCCAGTCTGCCGTAAATCTGGCACAGGGAAAACCCATCTCCTCAGATTTTCTCCCCGCGCATTTAAAAAAGCGCAAATCCATATCAACGTGCCTGCCCCGCCCAGTGTCAGGGGATATTGAACCCCTTGCACAAATTGAAAAATCCCATATTATCCGGGCGTACAAATTCACAGACCGGAACAAATCCCAAACCGCCAGGCTTCTTGGGATAGGTCTGAACACCCTTCGAAGAAAGCTCAGATCCTATGGAAT
The DNA here is from genome assembly GCA_004193595.1 of Desulfobacteraceae bacterium Eth-SRB2. Classification (GTDB taxonomy): domain Bacteria; phylum Desulfobacterota; class Desulfobacteria; order Desulfobacterales; family UBA11574; genus S5133MH16. The sequence goes on along the minus strand of RPGQ01000080.1, from coordinate 94,233 downwards.
GATATAACAGTGTAATGATGCCTTCCTGCCGCACTTGGCTGGCGCAGACAGGTGTAAATCAAAGCTGTTGTTTGCTAAGATTGCTATGGCTATTTGGTTTCAGGTGTCAGGTGTCAGGAAACATATTCAGTAGTAATGGGCCAGCCCTGAGGGAACGATTCATTTTTTTCGGCGAGTTGGGCAGGAGCGCTGTTTGAGGAGCGCCTGGATTGGCTTCCTAACTCGTATTTCTATTCTTGGGGCCACTTGTGCGTCAAGTCACAGACATCGATGGGTAATCGACACAACTTTTTATAGACCTCAAGATCCCCCACGTCCATAAAATTTCTATGGGTCACCTCGTTTCCCCCTTAATCCTTAACCCTGACACCTGACACTTGACACCTGACACCTGACACCTGACACCTGACACCTGACACCTGACACCTGACACCTGACACCTGACACCTAAAAAAAGCTTCGGAGCCACGGTTTGTCAATAGAAAGGTATCAGCGTTTACCAACGGTCTTGATTTCCACCCGGTGCAGACAGGTCGGCACGATGACAGAAGCATCAAAGAATTCTATCAAAACATATAAAAAAACCTCCCGCCTCTTACCGGCGGAAGGTCTTTTGTCATTGTTATATTATGGATATCATCACGACATTATTGCCGATCAGGTCTTAAGAAAAGTTTTTACAAACCTGGCCCAGTTTTTCCCTTCAAGTTCCAGAAAAATGTCTTCAACCGACGCACCCCCATCTGCGGCCACCCGCAAATCGTCATTGGCCATGGCAAAGAGCTTTTCCCTTTCCTCATGGATAAAATTATGGGCCTCCTTGTCGTAATAGAGTCCTTTTAGGTTTTTACGCAGCTTGGTGGGCTCAATAGTAAATAACCACCCATTTTCATAGGGAGATTCGTTGATCAGATCCGGTTGATCCCGTAGGGTATGGTTCACATTGGCGACGATGCCATCCATTGGAGAAAGTAGTTGGGCAATTTCTCCATTGCGTCTGACTTGAAATCCCACTTCTCCCTGTTTTACTTCCTGGCCGATATTCGGCAATTCAACCCTCGCGAGTTTACCGATAAGTTTTTGGGCAAAATCATCCAGCCCCACTCGAACACGCCCGCCATATTCCGGTTTGGCCCATGTGTGGCCATCGTGATAATAGAAATCTTCCGCCAGTTCAAAACCGCTTTCCCGGCTTCGGGCATGCACCGGAAGCGCCTCTGTCTGAAGACGTTCCTGCATGATCTGGTCAAAAGAACAGGTCCCGCATTCATAAGCGTTGGGGCATATTTTATGCCCCACTTCCCCGGTTATCATATAACGACATTTACGCCGATTTGCAGGCAGCTGCATCATTTTGTCCACCCAAGTCTCGGTGAATTTATCGGGTGTTGCCGCTATCGGTTGTGTCGCGATTTTCTCCTTATACCGGGCCACCCGATCATGCATACCATGATCGTATACACAGGTTGAGCAATCAAAGTTGTGATCGCACAGTTTGTAGGAAACAACCCCGGCCTCCATCCATACACATTTTTTCTTGCCTGGTGGAACAATTTTCATTGATTCCCTCTTTTTGGTAGCGCCCATTTTATTTCCTCCTTATTCTATAATAATTAATTTTTAATCTGTTTTATTTTTCCTGTTTTACGGTTTTAAAAAGCAAACCCTGTGCCAATGTCTGACAAGAAACGGAATGACTATTATAACTGCCTGTTTTATATAGAATAATAATTTTCCGACCCCTTAGAATTAAGAATAGCCCCATAGAACATATTGCCGAGATATTCGGCAAATGTTATTTGCTAAATCACGAAACTATTTATAACCACTTGTTTATTCAGTAAATTTATGAATTGCCGAAAAAAAAGGCATGTGTAGAGTTTTTCGGCATTTGCTAAGAAGACGGCTGGAGGGATTTTTTAAGATACCATTGGAAAAGCTCAAAACAGGTAGAGCAAAAATCGGGTTGTTTTAAATCCGTATCCTCAATTCGGACCGAGGAATACATAACACAACGCCGATCCCTGCAATGGGTCAAACCCAATGTATGCCCCAGTTCGTGTAAGGCCGTCTTTTCCACCCGTGCCAACAGAAGATCCGGATTGGAGGGCTGGTCATAAAACATAGGATAAAGCCGGTGTAGGGATATAATTGAACATTTGCCTTGGATCTGTGCTAATCCAAAGACATACTTAAGAATCGGCACATACAAATCCACGGGAGTAACGCCGATAAGTCTAAAGGAGTCTTGGAAGCTTCGGTCAAGGAGGTGCTTTAATATCAGCTTTGAATTATACTGGCAACGGGTATCATTATATGCATATCGAGGATTTTCCATCCTCATGGAAATTCTGCAGGTTAGGCCGCATCGGATTGAAATACATTTGGCGATGTGCTCGAGAATCCCTTGGTCCACCGAACCTATGGGACAGATAGTAACGCAGTTTGACAAAGTGAGTTATGATTCCTTTTCAATCTTGACGGTTTCGTAAAAAGTCCAACTTCTGCGTTGTGCTGCATTTCGCAATCATTCAACGTACGACAAGTACGCCTCATGATTACAAAATTTGCACGCCTTTTTATCCCGAGAGATTTATTCGGGGGAATTTGAACTTTTTACGAAACCGTCTAAATCGGACTTTTTACGAGTTTATCAATCTTATATTTTGCAATTTTATTATAGAGCGTCTGACGGTCAATTTCCAGAAGACGCGCTGTTTTGCTGATGTTCCAATCCGTTTCTTTCAGAATTCTCTTGATATGCAATTTTTCCATTAATTTTAATGAATTGGGCATTGTTTCAGGCCCTAATTGCTTGCGTGAAAAAGGAAGGTCCTCTGTCACGATTTCTTTGCCCCGTCCGATAACCAGCGCCCTTTCGATTACATTTTCCAATTCTCTCACATTTCCGGGCCAATCGTAATCCATCAGCAATTTCAAGGCCGAAGGCGCCATTTTTACCAACTCTTTATTCATTTCCAGACAACACCTGTGGATAAATGCCTTTACCAGCAGCGGGATATCATCCTTTCGTTTCCTCAACGGGGGTACCGGGATAGAAATGACGTTCAAACGATAAAAAAGATCTTCACGAAATTTTTTTTCAGAAATCGCCTGTTTCAAATCCTGATGGGTAGCTGCTAAAATACGCACGTCAACTTTAATTTCTTCCTGACCCCCCAGACGTCTGAACTCTTTTCGCTGCAAAACCCTTAAAAGATCCACCTGGGTTTTTAAACTGATATCACCGATTTCATCTAAAAAAAGGGTTCCATTATCGGCCAGTTCAAAGCGCCCCTTTTTGGTATGCTCTGCACCGGTGAAAGCGCCCCTTTCATAACCGAACAGTTCACTCTCCAACAAAGAATCGGGCAACGCCCCGCAACTTACGGCAATAAACGGCTTGTAACAGCGCTGACTGTTCCCGTGAATCGCCTGAGCGATCAGTTCTTTCCCGGTGCCGCTTTCACCGGTTATCAGTACGGTAGAGTCGGTTGGCGCCACCATGGAAATTAAATCGTAAATTTCCTGCATGGCGTCACTTTTACCTATGATTTCATCATATTCTGACCTTTCCTCCAGCTTTTGGCGCAGTAAAATATTCTCTAAAACCAGCTCACGATGGGAGACAATCTTCTTGATTTGCATTTCGATCTCGTCCGGGGCGAAGGGTTTGACCAGGTAATCAAAAGCGCCCTCCTTCATGGCCTGAACGGCTGTATCCACCGTAGCATAGGCGGTCATCATGAGTATCTCAGCATCTGTGTCCACTGGTTTGCCTTTAAGCTGCTTCAACGTTTCCAGCCCGTCCATACCCGGCATTTTCAGATCCAGCAAAATCACATCCCAGCTTTTTTCCATGGCAATGGCAATGGCATGTTTGCCGCTTTCGGCCAGGCCAACCTCATAACCATCCTCCTTGAGCCAGTCATAAAGAGCTTCTCGCATGGGTGCTTCATCATCAACCACAAGAATACGAGCCTTTTTGGTCATTATCGATTCCTTCCATGTATCGTATAAATGATTATTTCACTTGGCTTCACAAAGGGGCTAACGGCAGGCGAACCTTGAACGTACTTCCTTTGCCGGGCTCGCTTTCCACTTCTATGGTCCCGTTGTGCCGAGTAATGATGCCGTATACCACCGACAAACCCAGACCCACACCTTTTCCCTCCTCTTTGGTTGTAAAAAAAGGATCAAAAATCTTTTCCTTGTCTTCCCCGGTAATGCCGCACCCCGTATCGGAAACCGTGACCTCTAAGAATCTCTTAGTCCCTGCTTTTCTGTTGGCTGTTACCGTCAGGGTGCCGCCATCAAGCATAGCGTCTGAAGCATTGTACATGAGATTTAATAGGGCCTGTTGAATCTGCTGAAAATCGCATTGAACTTTGGGTAGATCCGGCTCAATGTTTTTTCTAAACTGTATTCCTTTAATTTCCAAATCATGGGCAATAAGAAAAAGAGTCCTGTCAATAATGTCTATAATGCTGCTGCTCTTAATTGTAATTTTAGACTGGCGGGAAAAGGCCAAAAGATTTTTTACGATTTCCCCGCACCTGGCGGTTTCCGACTCCATAGTGGCCAAATATCGGGAAATGTCCTCAAGCCTTTCACGAGAAAATCTATTCCGGTCTATAAGCTTAATCATCAACCGGATATAGGTCAGAACAGCAGCCAGAGGATTGTTTATTTCATGGGCAATGGTAGCGGCCAATTTGCCCAAAGAGGCCAGTTTTTCTGTCTGCACAATCTGTTCCTGGGCATCTTTGAGGTCCTCATAGGCGCGCTTTATATTTTCATATAGATTTGCATTATCTACGGCAACGCCGATCTGGTTGCCGATAGCGGTCAAAAATTCAATATATTCGGCTGCAAGGTCAACCGGGTAATGGCTGCTGACGCACATCACCCCTATAAACTCCCCTTTGGTTGAGAGCGGTATATAAGCGGTTGTATGCAGGCCCTCTTCAATCATGGATTCCACATAGGGGTCTTGGGATCGCAAATAATTGTCCACCAACCTTGTTTCACCGTCAAGTATGGCCTGACCCAAAAGTCCGTCCCCGGGTTTACGAGTTTTCATAAAAGGCTTGGCTATTAATTTAGTTGAAAGCCCTTTGTGCGCCACCAGTTTGAGAATTTCTTTTTTATCGTCCATCAGATAAATCCTGACACTGTCACACTCCAAGACCTCAAGGGTTTTATCGATAGCACTGCTGAGTATCTCATCAAGATTCAAACTGCTGCTAACGGTTTCAGAGATGGAATTTAAAATATTTAACCGGATATTCCGCTTCTCGATTTGCTGTTGTGAGATTTTTCTCTTGCTAATGTCTCTTATAATCAGCACATAGCCGGTAATCTTCCCGGATACATCCACCGTTACATTTGATGTAATCAGCGCATAAAATTCTGAATCATTTTTACCCACAAGACGGGTCTCAAACTCTACAACGAAACCCTCCCGGGAGACTTTTTCCCGGAGCTCAACAAAATCCTGTTTCTCAACAAAGAGCTTGGCAGTAGATTTTAATACCAAAACTTCTTTTTGGGTTTTATACCCCAGTATATGAACCCCTGCCTGGTTAACCTCAACGATCCTTCCGTTGGGGTTGGTAAGAATGATGGCATCACGGGAGCGTTCAAATATGGTTCGATACTTTTCTTCTGATTTTTGCAAATCTTCCAAACGATTGGCCAGCATCTCTTCCAGGTTGCCGACCAAGTTGTCAATGTTTTCCTGAATGTGCTGCCTTTCCGTGATGTCTGTAGCTCTTTCCAGGACATAAACGATCTCGCCACGTTCGTTCTTGACCGGAATCGCTCTAACCAGCATATTGGCAACTCTGCCGTCCTTCATGGTTACATTTTCTACATTCCAGTGTCCCCAGCCATCCCGGTAGGTTTTTTCTACCAGGCACTCTTCACATTTCTCATCTCTGTTTTTCCATACCTTGTAACAGAAATCATTGGGTTGCATACCGAATTCATTTTTAAAAAGCTCGTTGGCCATTATGATTTGATAGTTGCGGTTGATTGCGACGACATAATCCGTAGCGCTCTCGATAAGTGTTCTATAATATTTATGTTCTTGTAAAAATTCTTCAGTTTTCATAATTCCAAAAGCATTTCCAATTCTATTCATGAATATTAAGACGTTTCATTTTTCCATAACCCATTACTCCGACATTCTTCCGTGAGTAAGCGGGATGATCCAAGCGGACTCACTTATTATCCGGACTATATCGGAAAAGGATAAGATGAATCGGTCGGTTCCAGCAGGGCATCGATTTTAGCAAGAATCTGACCATCGGTACAGTGCTTTAATGTAATTGCCTGTGAAGGACATTCTGAAACACAAATGCCGCATCCGGCGCATGCCGACGGAGGGATCTGGGATACACCGTCTTCATTAATAAAGGGCGCACCATAAGGACATACGCGAACGCAGAGCAGACAGGCGGAACATTTATCAGGATCTACTTGGGCTTTTGCCGCGGAAATCGTCATCTCCTTTTTGCACAAAATCTTCATGGCCTGCTGCCCTGCGCTTTTGGCCATGGTTACGGTCTCTTCAATAAACCTGGGACTGTGGGCTAATCCTGCCAGAAAAACTCCGGAAGTGGCAAATTCCACCGGCCTTAACTTTACATGGGCTTCCAGGAAAAAGCCCTCATTAACCATAGGAAGTTTAAGGAGACGGGCGATCTGCTTGGCACCCTCATTGGGTCGAATACCGGAGCTTAACACCACAAGGTCAGGCTCCACTCGAAAATTTTGATTCAAGCTTCTATCCGTAAAATCGACGATTAGTTTGCCGTTATTATCATATACTATTGGTTTTTCTTCGGGAATATACCGGAAAAAGAGGACGCCTTTTTGTCTTGCTTTTAAATAATAAAGTTCTTTGAATCCAAAAGTTCTTACATCTCTATATAAAACGACGATCTTAGCGCCGGGATTAATCTCTTTCAATTCGATACTGTTTTTTACGGCCGCAGCACAGCATACCCTGCTGCAAAAAGGAAAGTCAGGTTCCCGTGATCCAACGCACTGAATCATCACAATTCTGTTGAGCCGACTTGCCCAGGACGAATCCTCCACAAGGCGTTTTGAAAACTCCACCTGAGTAAGGACACGTTTATTCTTTCCGTAAAGATATTCCGTAGGCTCATACGGCCGGCCCCCGGTTGCAACAATTACAGCCCCATACTGAATAGGCATGGGGCCATCCTCATTTTGAACCGTTCCATTAAATGCTCCCATGGGTCCGTTATGAGAAACCAGACTGCTTTTTAAATAAACCGTAATTTTCGGATGATGGGTAATTCTTTCAATCAGATAACGAATCAACTTTGGAGGGAAATTACCTTCCAGTGTAAATTTCAGATTTCTTGCAAAACCACCCAGCCGGTCGGTTTTTTCCACAAGGTGAACATGAAATCCTTGATCCGCAATGGTGAGAGCAGCCGTCATCCCGGCCACACCTCCGCCGATAACCAATCCATGATTAACGGTCCGGTATGAATGGTCATACAAAGGTTCCAATTCTAACGCGCGGGCCACACTGGCTCGAATAAGCGCCTTTGACTTTTTAGTGGCTTTTTCAGGATCGTTCCCATGAACCCAGGCACACTGATCTCTGATACTTGCCAGATCGAACAAATAAGGGTTTAAACCCGCCTTTCGCAACGTATCCTGAAACAAAGGTTCATGGGTTTTCGGCGAACATGCAGCCACTACAATGCGGTTCAGACCATGCTCTTTAATCAGTTGGATAATGGTTTGCTGAGTTTCGGTGGAGCAGGTGAACAAAAAATCGGTGGCAAAAGTCACCTGGGGCAGCTTTTTTACGTAATCAAGGACGTTTTGTATATTCACGACACCGGCGATATTGGTTCCACAATGGCAAATCAGCACACCAACGCGTGGCGTGATATCCAAGGGTTTTTCATCCGGGACTTTATCACATACAATTTCAGAGTTTCTCGCAGCATTAATTAATATGGAAGCCTCGGCTGCGGCAGCACCGGCCTGTATGACGGTTTCGGGAATATCCTTTGGTGATTCAATTCCGCCGCACACAAAGACTCCGGGTTTGGAAGTGGATACCGGTTCATCAAATTCGGTACTTAAAAATCCATACGGATTTGTCACAAGCCCCAGTTGTTTTGCAAGGTCGATAAAATCATTCGACGGTTTAAAACCGGTGGAAAGAACCACCAGACCATACTCTTCTTCCTTTTTACAATCTAAACGATGATCAAATGTTTCAATGATCAAATTGTCGTTTTCAGGATTCAGATAAACCACGGAAACCATGGATCGTTTGGTTCGCACGCCGTGCCGTTTACGGGCACGATCGATATATTGGTCAAATCCTTTACCGTGGGCCCGAATATCAATGAAGTAAATGGTTGCCTGGGTGTCCGGTTCATTGCTTCGGGTTAATACCGCCTGTTTTGCAGCGTACATGCAGCAGACCGAAGAACAAAAAGGTCTGTTTCGGGCAAGATCCCGTGACATGACACATTGAATCCATGCCACGTTGCGCGGGACTTTCGCATCCGACGGCCGCCGGATGTGTCCGCCATAGGGTCCTGTGACCGATAACATCCGTTCATACTGAAAGGAGGTGACAACGTTTTTATATCTTCCATAACCGTACTCCCCCTCCATAACCGTTAACGCCGGTTCAAAACCGGTTGAGAGGATAACCGCACCCGCTTCAATTTGCAAAATTTCAGGTTTTTGGTCGTATTCAATGGCTTCAGCCGGACAGATCTTTTTGCAGATGCCGCATTTTCCTTTGGTAAAGTAGAGGCAATTTTTGGCATCTATTGCATATTTTAAAGGAACCGCCTGGGGAAATGTCAGAAAAGCCGCCTTGCGTGTTCCCAGGTCCCCGTTAAAGGCATCCGGCACTTTTACGGGACATTTTTCAGCACATTTGCCGCATGCGATGCATTTTTTCTCATTGATATATCGGGGCTGTTTTTCAATCCGTGCGGTAAATCGTCCGGGCCTTCCATTTAATTCCAGCAAGCGGCTTAAGCAAAGAATTTCGATATTGGCATGACCGGCGGCATGAACCATTTTAGGAGAAAACATACAGGTTGAACAATCATTGGTGGGAAAGGTCTTGTCCAGACGCGCCATTATTCCGCCAAGAGTATGCGATTTTTCAACCAGATAGACATAAAAACCGGTATCCGCCAGATCCAGGGCACACTGAATTCCGCCGATGCCTCCGCCGATAACCACGACTTTCCCCACCGGGTTTTTGAGATAAAATTCCATAATTTTTACAGTAAACCCTTTGCCTTTAAAACAGGTACAGGATCTGCAACATGCATCTTAAACCATTTTGGATTCCCTTTGTCTTTAAAACTCAAGCGGAGTAATTCCGTAACATAAAATATTGGAGTGGGGGTATCAGATCGATCTTTTTGGACAATATCCAGATTAGACTGGCACAACGGACATGAGACCACAATGGCTTCGGCCCCGGCCTGTCGGCTTTTCTGCAAAATCCTTTTTGAAAGAAATTCCACGATCTCCCTGCGACCGATGCCGATGCTTGCGCCGCAACATGTGGATTTATAAGACCAGTCAAGTACCCGGGCGCCTGCTGCCGCAGAAATGCGATCTAAAGTTTGGGGATTTTCATAATCCGCGTAGCCGGTAATTTTCGGAGGACGAACCATCTGGCAACCATAATAGCAGACCACTTTCAGGCTGTCTAACGGTTTCAAAATGCATTGTTTTATCAATTGAATAATGGAAGGTTTTGCTAAAAAGCGCGTCATATCAAGAACACGGATATCTCCGGTAACCTGCCAGGGGATATGAAAGATTTTTTTCTTTATCATTTTCTGGGAAAATCGAAGACGATTAAAGCACAAAGAACACGGACAAATGATATCAAGCCCCATTTTTTCGGCAGCGGCCAAATTCCTTGCCGGCAGAATCACGGACATGATCTCACTGAGGCTGTGGGCCGCCGTTGCCCCGCAACATGACCAATCTTCTATTTCAACCAGATCAATACCCAGCGTCTTGAAGACCGCGTAAATGGACTCGCAATAATCGTTGGCCATTCCTTCCAGGGAACAACCCGGATAAAAAGATAATTTCATTAAATGATCTCTCCGCGAGTCTGAGAATAAGCCTTTTGAATTTCCTTGACTGCCTTGGACTTTGGCGCGGATAATTTTAACCTTCCTTTACGAAACAAAGTCATGGCCAACTGAAGTTCTTGTTTAAAGGTTCCGTTTTTTATCTTTTCGTGCAGAATATCCGGCTTTGAATAATAGGCTCTCATCAGTCGAAATTCGTTTACTCTTCCCGACTTGATGAGTTCTTCCAGAAAGGTTTGATGAAATACGGCAAGACTTTTCTCCTTGGGAGCTATGGATGAACTGGCTGCCATCATGCGCAAATGATTGATAATTTCTGCCACATCCACCTCGTTGGGACAATATGTGGTACACATTTCACAGGACAAACATATCCAGATGGTTGAGGATTTTAACAGTCTTATGCGCCATCCCAATTGAACATAACGAATGATCTGGTGAGGTTTGATATCCATGAATTGGCTTATAGGGCAGGCATTGGTACAGCGTTCGCATTGATAGCATGCGGATACATTGACACCGGTTTCTCCCTGAATCCTGTTTAGGAAATAATCTCCCCGGTCTCCGATTAATTCTCTTTGCTCGCAGGGGTCATGTTCGGTTGCTGTCTCCGGATCTGAAGTGCTGGTATGCATCTTATTTGCCTTTTTAAAATTGACGGTTTCGTAAAAAGTCCAACTTCTGCGTTGTGCTGCATTTTGCAATCATTCAACGTACGAAAAGTACGCCTCATGATTACAAAATTTGCGACGCCTTTTTATCCCGCCTAAGTTTGGCGGGGGAGTTTGAACTTTTTACGAAACCGTCTAAATCGGACTTTTTGCTAGTTCATCAAAATTGTGGTAAATCCTTTAAAGGTTGCTTTTCCGACTTTTTATGAAATAATCAAGATTGGCAATTGAACGACTCGTGAATTGTACAACTTATCGAAAGTAAAAGTTTTTAATGGTAACCTGTTTATACAATCAGAATGGAATAATGGAATGCTGGAATATTGGGGGTAAGGGTGGAAATAAACCATTTTAATTGTAAAAAACTCCTTCAAATCCATTATTCCAATACTCCATCATTCCATTATTCCAATTGAGGCAAAGCCCCTAAGTTCATATTTACAGTTTTTCAGGGTATCCGGTTCAGGCGCGTCTTTGGAGGCTAACTATTTAAAATTTTATTAAAAATATATGAGACAAAATGGTATGTGATGTCAATAAAAATATTAATATCATAAATCAAACACATAAAATATTTTTCCCCTTTTGTTTACGTTCAATTAGGGTTTGATTCAAAGGAAGTATCATGAATGAGGTTTTCGAGCCGGTCATTATCGCGTTTTGCTGCAGTTTCTGAGGATATACGGCCGCGGACCTGGCAGGTTCCATGCGATTGCAATATCCGTCTGATATTAAAGTCATTATCCTTCCATGCACCGGCAAGATAGATATCCTTCATATCCTCCATGCCTTTGAAAAGGGAGCGGACGGAGTTTATGTGGTAGGATGCATGGAAGGAGATTGCCATTATACCACCGGGAACCTCAGAGCACGTAAACGGATAAGACATTTACAGCAAATTCTTGATACCATCGGTATCGGGGGAGAAAGGGTGCAAATGTACAACCTTTCATCAAATGATGGACCGCGTTTTGCCGAAATCGCAGTTGAAATGGATGAGAAAATCCGAAAATTGGGACCCAACCCCATTAAACTGGCCAAAAATACGGCCGCATGAAAGTGAACCAAAAGAGAAAACAGTGCCCAAACAGCCAGATCCTTTACACTTTTTTATCAGTAGGCTCCGTAATTTGTCGAAAAGTTACATATGTTGTATTTAATTTGTACTCACTGTAACTTTCCTTTTCACTGCCATTTTAAGCAGTCATGTGTGTTTTAAATGCCCTGGGCAATACGGCTGATAATATCCGGACCGGTAAAATGTGTTGATTTTTTTTAAACCTTCCTATATTTTCAAAAGCTATTTTAAATTATTGTTCAAATCAGATAGGTTATAATTAGCACTAACAAGCTATTGGTTTTAAAATTAAAAATCGGCCGGCCGATTTTCGCATTTTAATAGTTTCTTTTCCAGATTTCGTAAAAAAGGGAGCGGTTATGTCCATCAGGTTAGGTTTTTATGTATGCCATTGCGGGATCAATATCGCCGGCAAGGTTCGGGTTAAGGAGGTGGCGGCCTTTGCCCGAATGTTGAAAAATGTGGTGATCGCTCGGGATTACAAGTTTATGTGTTCGGACCCGGGCCAGGAGATGATTGAAAAGGACATTAAGGAACTTAACCTTAACCGGGTGGTCGTGGCCTCTTGCTCACCCAGACTCCATGAAAAGACCTTTCAAGGTGCTTGCCGGCGGGCCGGTCTTAATCCTTATTTTTTCCAGATGGCCTCTGTTCGCGAACAGGTTTCCTGGGTCACCAAGGATGAAGACGAGGCTACCCGGAAAGCGAAAACACTGGCAGCGGCGGCAATCAACCGGGTCAATTACCATGAGAGCCTTGATGATCGTGAGGCGGTCGTACATCCTGATATCATGGTAGTGGGTGCCGGTATTGCAGGCATGCAGGCGGCTTTAGACATCGGCAATGCCGGGTATAAAGTATATCTGGTGGAAAAATCGACCACCATTGGCGGGCATATGCTTCAATTCGATAAGACCTTTCCGACCCTCGACTGTGCCGCCTGTATCGGAACCCCAAAGATGGTTGAAGTGGCCCAGAACCCAAACATCGAGTTGCTTTCATACAGTGAAGTAAAGGAAGTCTCGGGATTCATCGGCAATTACACTGTCACAATCCGTCGTAAGCCGCGCTATGTGACAGAGGGCCTCTGTACGGGGTGTGGTGAATGTGCGAATGTCTGTCCTGTGTCGGTTCCGAGTGAGTGGGATGAGGGGCTGATTAATCGCGCGACCATTTATAGATCATTTCCACAGGCCGTACCCATTACCTTCTGTATAGATAAAAAAGATCGGGCCCCTTGTGCCGTCGCTTGCCCGGCGGGCATCAATGTCCAGGGCTATGTACAGTTCATCAGCCAGGGCAAATACCTGGAGGCTATTCGGCTAATCATGGAGCGACTGCCCCTGCCGGGAGTACTTGGACGGGTCTGCCCGCATCCTTGTGAATCTCAATGCCGAAGGTTGGAGGTGGATGAAGCGATTGCCATCAGGGATTTAAAGCGCTTTGCCGCTGATCATGTAAATCTGAAAGAACTCGATCCTCCGGAAATCGAGGAGCGTGCGGAAAAGGTGGCAGTGGTCGGGTCTGGCCCCTCCGGTCTGACCGTAGCATACTACCTTCGGTTAAAGGGCTATCAGGTAACCATTTTTGAGGCCCTTGACGTCTTGGGCGGAATGCTCCGGGTGGGAATTCCGGATTTTCGGCTTCCTCAAAAGGTTCTTGATCAGGAAATCGACTATATTCTTAGCCTGGGTGTCAAGACGCGAACCGGAGTCAGGTTTGGATCTGACCTTACATTTAAGGATTTGAAATCAGAGGGTTTTTCCGCTGTATTTCTCGGAATTGGAGCTCATGATTCCCTGGATATGCACATTCCCGGTGAGCAGGAAACCCAGGGCGTTATGGATGCGGTTCGTTTTTTAAGGCAAGTAAATTTGGGGGATAAAACATGTCCCGGCAGACAAGTTGTGGTGGTTGGCGGCGGAAATGTGGCCATTGATGCAGCACGCGTTGCAAAGCGGCTGGGCGCCCGGGAAGTTACTGTGGTTTATCGTCGCTCTGAACATGAGATGCCGGCCTATGCTGAAGAGGTTGAAGGTGCTCAAAGGGAAAAAATTCGCCTTTTGTTTCTCACCGCTCCGGTCAAGATTTTTGAAAAAGAGGGCAAGGTCGACGGCTTTGAATGCATCCGAACCGAACTGGGGCCACCGGATGCCAGCGGACGCCGTCGCCCGGTGCCGGTGGCCGGCTCCGAATTCGTAATCCCCTGTGATGCGGTGATCCCGGCCATTGGTCAGAAAATCCATGCGCCTTGGGCCTACCGAGAGCCTGACCTTAAATGGTCTCCGCGAAATACCCTGAAGGTAAACCTCCGGACAATGCAAACCAGCATTCCCTGCGTCTTTGCCGGAGGCGATGCGGTCATGGGTCCGGCAACGGTGATAGAGGCGGTAGCCGCCGGTCACAAGGCCGTGGAGGCGATCCATCGCTATATCAATAGCGAAGATCTGGATCTTTATGCAAAGCAGTTTGATGCCCGGGAACAACCGGGCTGCGATTGGCAGGAAATTCCGGATGGGCTTTCCCGGGAATCACGGGTACATCCACATCATCTGGACACAAAGATCAGTGCAGCGTCCTTTGACGAAGTGGACCTTGGCTTTTCAGAAAGCGAGGCACAACAAGAAGCCCGGCGCTGCCTGAATTGCGGTCTCTGCTGTGAATGTATGGAGTGCGTCCGGGTTTGTGAGGCAAAAGCCATAGACCATGGTATGAAGGAAGAAGAATTAGAGGTAAAGGTTGGGAGCATTATCATCGCAACCGGATACGACACCCTGGATCCCACGCCCATGAAACAGTTTGGCTATGGCAAATACCCCAATGTTTTTACCTCCCTTGAGTTCGAGCGTCTCAGCAATGCCACCGGACCCACCGGCGGCGAGATCCTTATCAGAGACGAAAACGGGGAGTTCACCCGAATTCCGAAAAGCGCGGCCATTCTTCACTGCATTGGCAGCCGGGATGTGAACTATCATGAATACTGCTCCCGGGTTTGCTGCATGTACGCCCTCAAGTATGCCCATCTCATCCATGAAAAAGTGGGCCACGATGCTCAAATTTTTAATTTTTACATTGACATGCGCTGCTTCGGCAAAGGGTACGAAGAATTTTACAAAAGGTGTCAGCAAGAAGGAACCCATTTCATCAGGGGCAAGGTGGCCGAAATTACCGGTCAGGCGATCAAACCCGAAGAGCAAGGCAAACTCATTGCCATTGCAGAAGATACCCTTTTGGGACGGAGGATACGGGTTCCGGTGGATATGGTGATTCTCTGTAACGCCATTCAGGCCCGCAGCGATGCTCAAGAGGTTGGAAGAATTTTTGGAGTCAACCTGGGTGCAGACGGTTTTTTTCTGGAAGAACACCCCAAACTGGGTCCTCTAAATACTGCTACGGACGGAGTCTTTCTGGCCGGGGTCTGTCAGGGTCCCAAAGATATTCCGGATTCGGTTTGCCAGGCATCCGGTGCAGCTGTCAAAGCCCTGGCATTAGCCACTCTGGGAAAGGTGGATATTGCTCCGATCGTGTCGTGGATCGATCCGGACGTGTGCGCGGGGTGCCAGACCTGCATTGATCTCTGTCCGTATTCTGCCATAGAATATAACGCGCGCATGGGCATCTCGGTGGTAAATGAGGCGCTTTGCAAAGGATGTGGGAGTTGTGCCGGATTTTGTCCCAGCGGTGCTGCCCAGGTCAAACATTTCAATCAAAAACAGATTTTTGCAGAACTCGAAGGAATTATTGATTCACTGAATTCAGTGGGAATGTGAGCAATTGAATAGTGACGATTGTCTATTGAATATTTAAGAGGAAAATCTGATAACACAACTTTCAGTGCTTTTTGGTTCCGGCGTGGGGTGGTGAAAATCGCCGTGTATACAGATGGAATTTTAATCCCATTTTTGTTCCATATCTTAAGGTTTCAGGTGTCAGGTGTCAGGAATGATGAACAGAGGCGCTGAAACCTGACACCTGACACCTGAAACCAGGCATTCGGGAATGAATAAATATGGGATATTTTTGCCATATTATGGGCAATTTTAATCATCCCAGTTCCAGCGTGACTGTGCAGTGTACGCAGACAGCCTTGCCGGGTTAAACTGTAACTTGCGGAATACGGTGTCGGTATCGTTGCTTCATAAAACTAAAATCATACAGTTAAAGTTATATTTGGAGAGAGATCATGGGAAACTTTGAACCAACAATCATCGCTTTTGTATGTAACTGGTGTACATATACCGCCGCAGATCTGGCCGGAACCTCAAGATTGGGGTATCCTGCCAATGTGAGATTGATCCGGGTCATGTGCACCGGCATGGTTGACCCCAAATATGTGATCAAGGCCTTTCTTGAGGGGGCCGATGCGGTCCTTGTGAGTGGGTGCCATCCCGGAGATTGCCATTACATCAACGGAAATTACAAGGCGCGGAGGCGGATCAAGCTTCTCAAAGAGATCCTTCCCCAATTCGGCTTTGGAGATGAACGACTGAGGTTGACATGGATTGGCGCCAGCGACGGAATCCAGTTTGCCAATACCATTCGTGAAATGGTGACACAGATAAAGAGACTGGGACCCAACGAGGCAAAAGGAACAATGGTAATATAATTTTAAATATCAGGTTCTGGTCTTCGGATGTTCAATATCCAGTCACCCGTATCCAGTAACCATTAGCCATTTTGGAGAGTACCGACAGTGAAAACGGCGAAAATCAATGTAAAAGACGGAGACCTTTTGGCGACGCTACGAGAATTTTTCCGATCCATCCTCCAGTTGGATGATATCAGCGCAATTCTGGTTCCACAACACCTCCCCATGAAGAATGTTGTGATGCCAACTCTTGTGACGGATCCTGAACAACTAAATGGCGCCGACCCTCTGGCGCCGGTTTTTCCCATGAATGCAGCCAAAATCGTTTCCCGGCTCACTCGTAAACCCATGGGAGGAAGAGGAAGAGTGGCGGTTGTATTGCGCCCCTGCGAGATACGAGCATTTATCGAATTGGTGAAACTCAAGCAAGGCCGGACTGAAGAAGTGGTTCTGGTAGGAATCGACTGCCTGGGAGCATACAAGAATGTCGACTATACTCAGATTATCGAAGAACAAGAAACAGATTTCACTTCAAGATTTTACCGGAATGTCTTATCCGGAGAAAAAATGGCAGATCACGGGTTTGACCTGAACCCGGCCTGCAAAGCATGCGAACACCCGGTCCCCAATGGTGCGGACATTTTAATCGGACTTTTCGGGGTTGATACAAACAAAAACTTGCTGGTTCAAGCCCGGACTCCAAAAGGAGAGGATCTATATAGAAACCTTGATCTTTCTGATACACAGGAACCACCGGAACGTGCTGAGGCAGTTAAATCACTGATAGCTAAAAGAACGGCCTATCGAGATAAAATGTTTGCAGAAACTACTGAAGTCACCAACAGCGTGGAAAAATTGAATATCTATCTTGCCAACTGCATAAACTGTTACAACTGCAGGGTGGCCTGTCCGGTTTGTTATTGTAAGGAATGTGTCTTTGTAACGGATGTTTTTAACCATGAGCCGATCCAGTACCTGCGATGGGCCAATCGTAAAGGTGTCATCAAGATGCCCACCGATACGGT
Source organism: Desulfobacteraceae bacterium Eth-SRB2 (assembly GCA_004193595.1). Classification (GTDB taxonomy): domain Bacteria; phylum Desulfobacterota; class Desulfobacteria; order Desulfobacterales; family UBA11574; genus S5133MH16. Next base: position 76,732 of record RPGQ01000080.1, on the reverse strand, counting down.
TTTCTACCATATTACCCGGCTTGCTCACATGAGTACTGCCTGTGTCGGATGCGGTCAGTGTTCCAATGCCTGTCCTAACAGTATTCCTGTGATGGAACTGTTTCGAACCGTTTCATTCCGCACACAGAAAGCGTTTGAGTACGAACCAGGGAAAAGTATTAAGGATGAACCTCCCTTGTCGGTGTTTCGGGAAGATGAACTCAGCGATGTTGTCGGAATCGGAAAGTAGTATAAGGATAGTTTTTATATGAAGAAAAAAATCGGTAAAGCACTAGTGGTGGGAGCCGGAATCAGTGGTATCCGGGCTGCCCTGGATCTGGCGGAATTCGGTTATGGTGTTACCCTCATCGACCGGTTACCAAACATAGGAGGGATTTTGAGCCAGCTCGATTATCAATTTCCCACCGATCACTGCGGCATGTGCAAAATGCTTCCTCTCGTGGATCGAGATTTATCATCCCAGTATTGCTTACGTAAAGGTCTTTTCCACGAAAATATCGAAATTCGTCTTTCCACAGAACTTGCTTCGGTAAAAGGCGAACCGGGCCATTTCCAGATTATCCTTCGGCAGAAAAACAACCTTGTTGATTCGACACGGTGCATCGGATGCGGCGAGTGTGTGAAAGTCTGCCCGGTTGAAATTCCGGATTCCTTTAACGCCGACCTATCCGTGCAAAAGGCGATCTACCTTCCGGTTCCCCATGCTATCCCGAACTCGTATATCATTGATACCATGGCCTGTACCAAGTGCGGCGAATGTGAAGTAATATGTCCTACAGGGGCCATAAAGATTATAGAAGAAGTCTACAAAGATTTTCGTATCCTGGTGGTGGACGACGAATTTATCGTTCGTGATTCCCTTAAGGAGTGGCTCCAGGACGATGGCTTTACCGTCGACACCGTGGCATCCGGTCCGGAAGCTCTGGACCTTCTGTCAAAACAAGCGTATCAACTCATGCTTACAGATATCAAAATGCCGGGGATGAACGGTGTGGAACTTCTTCAAAAGGCCAAAGAGGATTTTCCTGACCTTTGTGTGGTGATGATGACTGCTTACGCCACAGTGGAGACTGCTGTAGAGGCCATGAAGATAGGGGCTCTAGACTATTTCCTTAAACCCTTTGATCCCGACACTCTTATTCCCATGGTCATTCGAATATACCAGGATCTTGAAGCAGCCAAAGAACCCCCGATGGAAGTCGGTGCCATAGTCTTTTGTGGTGGTACAGCCTATTTTGATCCTGCCGGCAGCCAGAATACTTTCGGATATGGTGTTTATCCGAATGTGGTAACAAGTCTTGAGTTCGAAAGGATTCTAAGTGGTACCGGACCCACCCAAGGTCGTTTGATACGCCTTTCAGACGGCAAACCGGTCCAAAGGGTGGCATGGCTTCAGTGTGTGGGATCAAGAGACATTCAGATCGACGCCGATTTCTGCTCCTCTGTCTGCTGTATGTACGCTATAAAGGAAGCCCTTTTGGCCAAGGAAAAGGCTGAGACAGATCTGGAAACGGTTATCTTTTATATGGATATGCGTACTTTTGGAAAGCCCTTTCAGCGCTATCGAGATCGGGCGGAAAAGGAACGCGGGGTTCGTTTTGAAAGAGGGCGTATCCATACCGTTGTTCTGGATGAAACCAGCGATGATCTTATTATCAGTCACATTGATTATTCCGGGGCCTGTCGAGAAGAGGTCTTCGACATGGTAGTACTTTCCATCGGCCAAAAGCCGGCTTCAGGCACGACAGCTCTTTCTGAAATGGTGGGAATACCTCTCAATCAGTGGGGATTCCCTCAGGCCCAACCCTTTTCATTAACGCTAACAGATCAAGAAGGGATCCTATTGGGAGGTTCTTTCTCCGGCCTTAAAGACATCAATGAATCTGTGATCCAGGCTTCAGCTGCTGCCTTATCTGCATCCCGCGTTATTCATACCGCCGGGGGCGGTCTTAATTCTGATCATATACCCGATGAGCCTTTGCTCGAGATTTCACAGGCCCCTCCCAAGATTATGGTAGCTGTCTGCACCTGCGGTGATTTGCTTCCCAAACTTTTAGACACCAAACAACTTGCTCGGCGCCTTGAGACGGATCCGGCGGTGGACCTGGTCGTTTTTCTTGAACAAACCTGTACTGTCGCAGGCTGGGAGAATCTTGTCGAACTGGTGGAAAAACATAAACCAAACCGGATATTGATTGGTGCTTGTCTTCCCTATATTTACGCACGAAAAATTAAGGAACTGGGGCGGCGGGCGGGTTTGAATCCTGCTCTTATAGATGTGGTTGATATAGTGCACTTAGCTCAAGGATCGAGATTTAAAGCCGAAACTCCTTCAACTGATGAAATATCAGATATCAACAAGGAGCTGTTGGCTACATTGGGTATGGGACTTGGAAGACTCAAATGGGTTAATCCGGCTCCTGTGATCAGCGTGCAGATTATCCAGAAGGCCCTGATAGTGGGCGGAGGAATCGCTGGAATGACATCCGCCCTTGGTATAGCAGATCACGGCTTTCAAGTAGATCTGATAGAACAAGAAGAGGTGTTGGGGGGTAATCTTAACTGGTTGCAACGAACCATCGAGGGAAACTCAACAAAGACGCTTCTCAAAGAAACAATTCTCAAGGTGGAAAGACACCCGCTCATCCAGGTGCACACCTGCAGCAGCGTGGTCGGGTCCTATGGTCAGGTAGGGCGCTTTTATACGACCATAGAGCACAAAGAAAAAGACGCATTAACTGTGGAACATGGCGTGACAATCCTTGCCACAGGAGGTACGGAGGCGGTTACCACATCATACGGTTACGGTACTGACAAGGCGATTGTCACACAAAAGGAACTGGAGCAAAAACTGGGGGATAAAACCCTCAAACCGAATATACTGGGATCTGTGGTCATGATCCAATGTGTCGATTCCAGGGAAGAACCGAGGAATTATTGCAGTCGCATATGCTGTGCCGGAGCATTAAAACACGCACTTTATTTAAAGGAGCAAAACCCCGAAATAGCTGTCTACATTCTTTATAGGGATATAATGACCCATGGCTTTACTGAGACCTATTACACTCAAGCCCGCAAGGCAGGTGTGATCTTTATCCCGTATGATGTGGCTGAAAAACCCCGGGTGACGGTCACAGACGGATCTGTTCAGGTAATTGCCCTTGAACCGATTATTGGGCAAAAGATCCTGATAGATGCCGATCTTGTTGTCCTTGCCACCGGCATTGTGCCCGCACTTTCTAAAGACCTGACAGAAGCCTTTGGAATAACCATGGATCAGGACGGTTTTTTTGAGGAAGCTGAATATAAGTGGAGACCGGTCGATTCACTCAAGGATGGGGTTTTTTCCTGTGGCCTGACTCATTCGCCCCGGAATATTACAGAGTCGATAGCCACTGCCGAAGCTGCGTCCCAGCGGGCGTTAAGAATTCTTTCCTATGAACAAATGCCGGCGGGGAGAGTAGTGGCGGAGATCCGTCACAGCCTTTGCAGTTTATGTGAACAGTGTATTGACGCCTGCCCTTATGGTGCCCGCATCTTAGATCTCGACCTGGAAAAGGTGCTGGTCAATGCCGCTATGTGTCAGGGGTGCGGATCATGCGCTGCGGTTTGTCCTAACAGCGCGGCAGTGCTTGTTGGGTTTTCAGACCGGCAAATGCTCGATGTCATTGACTTTGCACTTGAATAAACGGCTAATCTTAATAAAAATAACTACTGCGTCTTTCTTAATTTATTAATAAATTACAGGGTTAAAATTGAAATACTCGATGGACAATACTCAATAAAAAACTTTCAATCTTCAATCTTCAATTAAAAATGGTGGGCACATGAACCGTTTGGGAAAATTAGAAAGCGAACAAGAACCTGAAACTGCACCTGCTCCGGTCATTGATTCACTAGCATCCATCCGGGATATGGTAAGCACCTGCATCCAGTGCGGCACTTGTACGGGTTCTTGTCCCAATGCCTTTGCCATGGATCTCACACCCCGTCAGTTGTGGTACAATGTCCTTAGGGGAGAAAAAGAGACAATTTTCCATTCCAAAACCTTCTCTTTATGTTCTGTCTGTTATTATTGTACCCTACGATGCCCACGGGGTCTTCCGCTTACCGAGGCAATGAGTGCACTCAAGCAGATCGCTGCAAAGGAGAATCTGGCGCCCTATAAGAAGAGCATCCGTTTTTACAAAAGTTTTATGGAGAGCGTATGCCGTCATGGCCGGGTCCGGGAGATGGAGTTGATGACACTTTATTTTATTTCCATGAAAAGCCCATTTCTGCCCCTTCAGTTTGCCCCCTTGGGAATGAAACTCATGGGCAAAGGAAAGATTTCTTTTGAGATTCCTTCAAAAGGAAACGGTGCGTTAAAAGCGATCTTTCGTAAGGTGGAAGAGTTAGAAAAGAAGGAAGAAAAATAGAAAATCAGTTCTTTAATTGTAATTTATGCTTTTTGCCACAAAAATTTTATTTAATAAGTGTGAAGTGACTAAAGTGATCTAAAGTGCCTAAAGGTAAGGAATAATGCCATTTTGTACAAAAGCCGGAGCGTAGCGACTCCTTAACTTTAGGTCAATTCAAACTTTAGATCACTTTAAACTTTTCTGTTTTATTCAGTTTAAGATTGAAGAGAGTATATATGAAATACCTATATTATCCAGGATGTTCTCTTGAGGGAACGGCTCTAGAATACAACTCCTCCACCAGGGCCTTTATGCAGGAACTGGGAGCAGAACTGATGGAAATTGAAGACTGGACCTGCTGCGGCGCCAGTGCTGCCGAGGCTACAAGCCATCTTCTTTCTCTGGCATTACCGGCATGTGTTCTTGCAAAGGCCGAGAAAATGGGGGGAGTCGAGGAAATTCTTGTTCCGTGCAGCGCGTGCTATCTGAACCTAAAAAAGGTTGAGGAAAAGATACGAAAGGACCCGGAGCTTCTTGATAAAATCAACATCATATTAGCTGAGGAAAAGCTCCACTTGAATGGTCAGGTGCGGGTTCGGCATTTCCTTGACGTAGTAGCAAATGACGTGGGTCCTGAAAAGATCTTTGCCCGCGTGAAAAAGCCATTTATAAATCTTAGTATCGCTCCCTATTATGGATGCCAGTGCCTTCGTCCGTACTCTGTTTTTGACGATCCTGAGGAACCCCGCTCTATGGAATTGATTATTAAAGCCACGGGGGCAAAGATCCATCATTGGAATATGGGGGGCAGATGCTGCGGAGCAGCTCACATGACCACCAAGCCTGAAGTAGCTCTGGAGCTCGTAGCCGCCATATTAAAGGCGGCTCGGGGAGCAGATGCCATCGTCACGGTATGTCCCATGTGCCAGATGAACCTTGAGGCGTATCAGAAAAAAATATCGGGAATGTGCAAGGAGGAGCTGGGCATGCCCATCCTTTACCTTCCTCAGTTTCTGGGGCTGGCCCTTGGCCTCTCGGAACAGGATTTGCGATTAGATCTTAATCTTTCCATTCTTAAAGCTTTCCTTGGCAAATGGATGTTGAACCTGACATCTGTAAACCGGAACAAAAACGAGATTAAAAATTAAGTCTATTTGATGAGAAATTTTTATCACCCCACGATTAAACTATTATAAATATCCGAGAAGTTAAACTATTACTCGACTGGAAATAAGAAGCCGGTCTATTCAGCATTTTCCAGACGCTTAATCTTCCATTTTATCTACCGGGAGGTTAATAGTAAAAATGGTGTATTTCCCCGGCTTGCTTTTGACGGTGATCGTTCCTTTATGCTCGTCGATGATACCGTAAACCATGGAAAGTCCCAGACCGACCCCTTTCCCCTCTGTTTTGGTGGAATAAAATGGATCGAAAATTTGGTGAATGTCTTTTTCGGCAATACCGCATCCGGTATCTTCGACTTTTATTTCCACCATCCTCTTCTTTGAATTAAAGGAGCTTTCCAGGGTAAGGGTGCCGCCGTCAGGCATGGCGTCAATGGCATTAAAAATGAGATTGATAACGCATTGCTGGGTTTGATTAAAGTCACCAAACACCTCTGGAATTCCCCGATCAAGATCGGTTGTAATCTGGATATTCTGAAGCATTAATTTGTGCTGGCTGAGCAGAATGCATTTTTCCAAGAGTTCATTAACATTCATCTTTCTGAATTCGAGTTTGGATTTTCGTGAGAAAGCAAGTAGATTGGAAACGATCTTGGAGCAGCGGCCGGTCTCACTCTCGACAAGAGTCAGGTATCTCTGAAATTTGTCCATGTTTTCTTGTTTCAAAGCGCCTCTATTAATAATCTTGAGCATAAGACGAATATAGTTCAGGATGCCCGCAAGAGGATTATTGAGCTCATGGACAACGCTGGCGGACAGTCTGCCCAAAGAAATCATTTTGTGCTCATGAAGCAGTCTGGCCTGATCGGCAAATTGCTGTTCCATTCTTCTGATCTCTCTCAAATCCCTAAAAAATGCCACCGTGCCGACCTCTTCGCCCTGGTCAAACATAACAGTTGCTGAAAGCTGGACCGGGATCTTGTTGCCCGTTTTGTCAACAAGATATGTCTCATAAAGGAAAAGCCTGTTTTTTCCCCCGTAGTCACTGGAAAATAATTCTTCCCTGTATTTGGCTATTGCTGTCGGAAAAAAATCATTGAAGGACATTTTCATACTCACCTCATCCTCAGAATAGCCAAGCAATTTCTCGGCACTATGATTGAAAACAATTACGGTCCCATCCTTATCCGAGGCCATAATGGCATCGATTGAACTCTGAATAAGGTTGCGATCATAAAAGCCTTTTGTGACTTCTTGTTGCAGCCGTTTGATATCGCGCATATCTTTGAAGTAGCCCACAGTAGCTACTTCCTCTCCCTCATCGTAGAGTAATGCTGCGGAGAGCAGGATGGGTACTTGCTGGCCGTCCTTGGTGAGAACTTCCACTTCAGAATTAAGCAAACGGCCGGAGCCGCCGTATTCGGTTCTGTAGATCATTTTCTTTATCTTCCTGGCTTTGCCCGCAGGGTATAGCTGGGTGACGTGAATCCCAAAAATCTCCTCCTGAACATGGCCAAAAATGTTTTCAGCGCCCTTATTATAAATAATGATATTTCCTGCACGATCATTAGCAACGATCCCGTCTATTGAGGTCTGAATAAGATTTTTTTGAAAATCATATGCTTTCTTAAGTTTTTGCTCCATTTCTTTTCTTTGAGTTTGATCTACACATATCCCTTCATATCCTACAATATTCCCCTCCGAATCATAGCGTGTATGCGCGGTACGCAACACCGATATTACTTTTCCATCCTTGCGCTTCAAATCAACTTCATAGTCAATGACGTGGCCGTCTCGTTCAATGATATCCTGGTATTTTCGGCGATCTTCCGGGCTTAGATAAAGATCGTCGGCAATATTTATTTTAAAAAATTCCTCTTTGTTTTTATACCCCAACATATCTATAAGAGCTTGATTTACCTCTAAAAATTTGCCTTCTTTGCTGCTCATGTAAACGCCGACACGCACATGCTCAAATAATTTCCTGTAGTCTTCTATGGAGGCGCGAAGCATTTTAGTTTGCTCATTTGCCTCTGTAATGTCACGGTATATGCACATATGCGATTGGGTTCCATCATTGGTTCGCAGGGGTAATTCAAAGATCTCGAACGCTTTGTTGATGTGGGGAAAATAGTTGTCCCAGCGGAGGGTTTCTCCCTCAAATTTCTCTTTTGCTCTGCACCATGTGCATACTTTGTCACGATGAGCAATCACCTGATAACACTTCTTTCCACACCCTTCTCCAAAATCGTCAATACTGGTTTTGTTCATAAATTTTATCGTGTAATCATCATCTATAATATACACACCTGTGTCCATGGCATCAAAAATAGAAGCCATCCTATTGGTCTCTTCATCAATCATGGCATGCCTCTCCCTCTCGTGCGCTGTCTCGAAACGTCTTTGTTCGATTTAAGATTTAATTTTACTTATATATAGTTTAGATAAATTTTCAGAAAAAAACAATTTCAAAATTTGAACTTAAAAATCAAGTTAAATAGGACGCAGATTTTCGCAGATAAGCTCAGATAATATTATTATTTCTTAATTTAAGAATCTTGACAATCTGTGTTTATCTGTGTCCAATAAAGAAAATTTCTATACAATGCAATGAACTTAGGGGCTATCCGCCCCAATTGGAATAATGGCCCCGGTGAAATAGAAAAAAGTTTCACCCCAGTACGATCTGCCGGACCTACGGGGCAGGCTGGGTAAAAATGATGGGTTTGAAGAAGTTTTTTACAATTTAAATAGAGTTATTTCCGCTTTCATCCCAATATCCCAATATTCCAATTGTGACCGCTCGTGCCTCGCAGTGGCAGGCGGGGCCAAGCGAACTGGTTTAGCCTTTTCAAATAAAGGTGTTTCTTCTTTATATTTTGAAAAAATTTGATACGGTTAATTTTGGAAATATCAGAAGAAGATGCTAAATAATTTCCTGGAGGGTAATTATGGATCATAAAGACTCCGACATTACGGGTCAAGTAAATTCAGAACCGGAAAATAATAATTCTTATGAAGAAGACTATTTGCAATGGGATAAGAAAAAAAAGCCAAAATTCCGTTCCAGGGCGTTCAAAATTCCTGAAACAATTCCCTTCTCATGGTTTGGGGCATTTGTTTTAATTTTGATCATCCTGTTAATTTTGGTTTTGGGAGGGACATTGGGAACCGTTGTAGGCTTTGAAAACCGGTTAAAAGAGCTTGAACAAAGGATGGTTAGATTTCAAGATATCGACGACAAAACAACACCGGTTTTGGAACAGGCCCAAGCTTTCGAACAGTTCAAGGATCGTTTTGACCGATTGGAAGCTTCCATGACGTTAAGAATGGATCACGTCGCAAAAGGCCTGAATGATTTGCAGAAAAAGATGGCCCAAGTCAGGCCAAAAAAACCACAAGTCTTGAAACCGGCAAAGGTTGCCCCAAAAACCACAACAAAACGTTCCTACACGGTCCGACCCGGTGATACACTCTACAGAATCAGTCGAACGCATGGTTTGACGGTGAAGAAATTACGGATTTTGAATAAATTATCTGACAAAGCGGTCATCCATCCCGGCCAGGAATTATTAGTGGGCCCCTAACCCGGGCCTGCTTCCTGCCGATTTTTTATTGGGTTCTAAAAAACCTGGTCCTCAGGGCCAAGCCTGTCCCGCATCGCGGGAGTCAGAGATCAATGGCTCTGCCCGTATAAATCAACCGGAGTAATGGAGTATTGAAGTGTTGATTTAAAAAAAAGAGCTTTAAATTTTCAGATTTTCTCCAGGGATCTGTTTTCTGAGAGCGATGAAAAAAGGGGTTTCTTCCATTACTCCACCACTCCAATACTCCAGTACTCCGTAAATCGTTAAATGCCGGCAAACTTAATCCTCTCTGGGGATAAGCAAAGCCGGGCCCTCTGGACCCGGCTTTTTACTTATCCCCGGGCGGACAAATTCAACATATGATAAAAAAACAAAGGCAGAGTCAAACGACTCTGCCTTTGTTATCCGATGATTTACGGTTGATTATTTTTGATGAACTCGTAAAAAGTCTGATTTAGACGGTTTCGTAAAAAGTTCAAACTCCCCCGCCAAACATAGGCGGGATAAAAAGGCGTCGCAAATTTTGTAATCATGAGGCGTACTTTTCGTACGTTGAATGATTGCGAAATGCAGCACAACGCAGAAGTTGGACTTTTTACGAGACCGTCATTTTTTAATTCGCTTGTCAAAATCCCGCCGCTATGTAACGCAGGCGGATTTCTTCTCAGTCCCCAAACACTTTTTTCCTATCTGAAATTTTATACCCTAATGCCAGAATAATCTTTCGTTTTGTTTCCATTCTACAGGGCATGCCCCCTTCGATCCGTGTAATGGTAATCGGTGATATATTGGCCTTTCTGGCGAGCTCGGCCTTGCTCATCATAAGAGATTCTCTAATTTCTTTTAATAAATTTTTACTCATTTTATCGAATTGTCTATAAAAAGATCTATTTTTTAATTATATCATAAACTTGTCCTTTGATTTTGTCAAGTAAAATTATATATAATTTATATATAATTCCATCGAATTAGAATATATTGTATTTTATTAACCTAAGTTACCATATATGGTGTTTCTCATAATTATGATATTAAATAAAACCGAAGGGTTCGATTAATATTTCATAACGAAAGATCCTAAAATAGAAAAGGAGGACATGAGTTTTGTTTGGAAGATAATTTAATGTCTCGGAAATTCTAAAGTTGGTTGAAATTAAATGTCTTTTAATAGCTCCTGGTTTATGCCACTTCCATGGAATGATGATTTAAAAAAATGACATTCCTCTATTTAATTCCTGTCAAGAGGAATTTTACAATAACCCAACTTTCCATTTTCTCTCTGAGCCTTAGACTCTCCGAGCCGGAGGCCCAGAACCCAATATTCCAGTTTTCCAATATTCCAATATTCCAATTGTGAGCGAAGCGAACTAACTTGTGTCAAGTCCCGGGGACAATTATACGGGAATCTTTTTTTTGCTGTAACTTTTTGATCTCTTCCTGCATCTTTGCCAAAGCCGTTTTCATGGCTTCCGGGTATATTTCCATGGCTTCTTTAAGGTTTCTGGCCGCAAGGGGGGTCTGAATCGGAAGCGGCCCTTCGGGGGTCATTAAATTAAGGTGACCCACAAAAATCTGTTTGCGACTTTTATCTTTCAAACCATTGGGCTTGACCGGCGTCAGACGCCGGATGGAGGTTATGTCCAGGTCGGTAAACGACTCTTCCAGATACAGGTTGTTCTGCTTTACCGATAAGTCCACATCGTTGAATTCTTTTTCGCTAACCATTATCGTCTCCTTTTAAAATTTGTATGCAGTTCCTTGGTTGTAAATTTTGTGCATTTTGTGGCAAAAAAAGTTTGATCATACCACGAAGTACACGAAGAGCACGAAGGTTATTAATTTTATTCTTCTTTTCCTTCGTGATCTTCGTGGTAAAAATAAAACCGATCTTTTTTTTGGTTCCGGCTTGTCCGCCTTACTCCGTTTGGCAGGAGGGCGGGCTTGTCCGGGTTAGGTAATATTATCTGTGTCTATTAAAAGTTTTGGGTTGTTCCTTAATTTCACGGTCCCTGCAATACTCTTGAACAAGGCCGAGAAAAATGGATCCGTATTTTTCGCGTTTTGCAATGCCCACACCATGAATATCCAGGAAACTTTCCATGGTTTGAGGAAAATATGCAGCCATTTCAATCAAGGTTCTGTCTGAAAAAATGACATAAGGGGGAACTTTTGCGTGATCCGCAAGATCTTTTCTCTTTTTCCGCAGGATTTCAAACAGATCTTTGTCGTGGTCCGGTATGGTTTTTATTTTTGATTCTTTTTCAGCTCCCTTATCATCATCTTGTTTTTTTAAATGGCCCAGAACCGTTTTTTCACCTTGAAAAACATCCCACGCTTTATCTGTGAGCTTCAGACTTCCATATTCCATATCCTGAATCAGGAGCTTTTTGTGAAGAAATTGCCGCGCCAAAAGCATCCATTGTTTTTTTGAAAATTCCTTTCCGATGCCGTAAGTCGATAATTTATCATGACCGAATCTTAAAACTTTCCGTGCAGTTGAGCCGCGTAATACATCAATGATATGGCCCATTCCAAACATCTCACCGGTCCGCTTAACACATGACAAAAATTTCTGGGCCGGTATGGTGAGATCGGTCAGCTCTTTTTCTCCGGCCAGACAGTTGTCGCACATATTGCATTTTTCAATGGAATATTCTTCACCAAAATAATGGAGCAGCGGGATGCGACGGCAATCATCGGTTTCAACAAAGCGTAAAAATGCATTGAAATGGATGTGCGCCACCCGTTTTTCAGAAGCGTTTTTTTTGTTTATAAAATGCATTATTTTATGAATGTCGGCATAACTGAACAGCAGCATACAATGGGCCGGCAATCCGTCTCGTCCGGCTCTGCCAATTTCCTGGTAATAACTTTCCATATTCTTGGGCATATCGAAATGAACAACAAATCGAACATTGGGCTTGTTGATTCCCATGCCGAAAGCGATGGTCGCCACAATAATCTGTACATCGTCCCGGATAAACAGGTTCTGGTTTTGTTTTCGCTCTGTTTCGGAAAGACCGGCATGATACGGGCGTACTGAAAATCCCTCATCTTTTAGAACCGTATAAAGATCATCTACCTGCCGGCGGGTAAAACAGTATATGATCCCGGATTGCCCCGCAAATTTGCGGATAAACCCGATGGTTTGATCCAGGGGATCGTTTTTTGGAACAACTTGGAGAAACAGATTTTCTCGATTGAAGCCGGCAAGATATTCACCGGAGTCTTCAAATCCGAGACTGGATTTAATGTCTTTTCGCACCCTCGGGGTTGCCGTAGCCGTCAGTGCGATACAAACCGCTTTGGGAAAACGCAGCCTCACATCCACCAACTGACGGTACTCCGGACGAAAATCATGTCCCCATGCGGATATGCAATGGGCCTCGTCAATGGCAAGGCAATCCACGGGTACAGATGAAAGCATCTCTAATACACTGGATTTCAACAAGGATTCCGGGGCCAAGTAAAGCAATTTCACTTTGCCGTGTTTAACGAGTTCTACATTGCGGCGATACTCGTAAGGCGTCAGCGAGCTGTTTAAGCGTACCGCTGAAACCCCTGCTTCCATTAACTGCTCCACCTGATCTTTCATCAGTGAAATCAGCGGCGAAACAACAATGGTCAATCCTTTAAAGATAAGGGCCGGAATCTGGTAGCAGAGCGATTTTCCGCCGCCGGTCGGCATGATAACCAGGGTGTCATTTTTTTGCAGTATATTTTCAATCACATCTTCCTGCAAAAAGATGAACCCGTCATACCCGAATACCGTTTTAAGAATTTTTTTCGCCTGATCAATCATGGTTGCCACAAAAATCACAATTAAGGAACTGCTATCCCGTAGGGTGAAAATTTTTGAGAAATTGAAAAAGAAAGTTTTCGGTACAAACACTCACCTTACAACTAGAAGCTAAATTGTAAATAACAAACTGTTTTCATAATTAATAAAAAGGCCCTTCGAAAATTTTCATGAAATATTCGAGATGAATGGAATTTGAAATATATATCTTGCGAAACAAAAAGTCAAAAACAAGAAAGAATTGGAATTAAACCGAACAAGGTCAAAAAGTTTGCCCATGTTGTGGCCATATTTCAAAAGCAAAACTTGCCGAGATGCTGGATACCCGCCTGATAGATTTGCCGGAAACTCTTCAGGAATACGGCCATAAAGACCGAGAAGGTTATGATACTGTGAGTGTTGCTTGATGTTAATATTATTCTCTTATAGTAAAGGGTTATCTCAGGCTGTGATCTGCCGGAGATAACACCGGTTCAAAGGTTATAGATTTTAAGGTGATTTCGAACGTCCCCTTATATAAAACTTAAAACTTGATGAATTCGACTTTTTGTGAATTCATCGTTAAAGAATTTGAAAAAAAAGATTCAGCCTTGTATTTTTTTATTTTATTTGTATTATCCTTTAGCATTGCGAATCGAGATGGCTTGAGGGTTCAAAGATTCGAGGGGTCCAGTAGCAGGAGCGAAATCGAAATTCAAACTGAAGTCTTCGCCTAACGGAGAGGGTTTTTTCCCCATTAGCCGAATGGAACAATATAAGGTCATTCACAGGTACATTGGTAATAATCCATGAAATCAATACGTCTTGAGGCAAGAACTTACATCGCCGCCATGATGTGGGCGGTGTTTATTTTAAATGGAATCAACGTGTCTGCCGGAAAACCGGCCGCCCCCTTCCCCGTATACCCCAGCCTGAAATCCAACGTGGCTTTTTGGAAACAGGTTTACGGCACCTACTCAACCTCACAGGGTATCTTACACGATCGTCGAAACCTTGACATTATTTATGAGATAATTGAACTCAAGGACCCGAAAACTCCGGGGGCTGCAAGGTCCAACAACAAAAAAGTTAAACAGATCAAAATAAAGTATAAGCGGCTGCTGAAGACCCTGGCAACCGGCAAGCCCCCGGTTTCGGACGGGGAAAAGAGAATTTACGACTTGTTTACCCAAAAAGAATCTCAGGGATTACTCAGGGATGCCCATCTCAATGTCAGATTTCAGTTGGGCCAGAAAGACCGGTTTCGTAGAGGGTTGATCCGCTCAGGGGCCTATCTGGATGAAATTCGATCGATCTTTAAACAATACGGCCTGCCCCAGGACCTGGCCTATCTTCCCCATGTTGAATCCTCTTTTAATTACAAGGCGTACAGTAAATTTGGTGCGGCCGGTATCTGGCAGTTTACCCGGGGGACGGGGAAAAAATACATGAGTGTTGATTATACGGTGGATGAACGACGTGATCCCATATTGGCCACCCACGCGGCCGCGCGGTTTTTGAAAGAGAACCATGATATCTTGGGAAACTGGTCCATGGCCGTTACCGCCTACAATCACGGCACCAGCGGCATGCTGCGCGCAAAAAAGACCCATGGCGACCATGAAACAGTCTTGAACTGCTACAACGGCCGCACCTTCGGTTTTGCCTCACGCAATTTTTATTCCGAATTCCTTGCTGCCCGGGAAATCGCCAAAAACCATCAACTTTATTTCAGCGATCTTGAACTTGACAGCCCGGTCCGCAGGCACACCTTGAAGGTCCCCGGGTACATGGCCTGGCAGGACCTGGTACAGTATTTTCAGGTGGACGAAAAGACGTTGAAAAAACTCAACCCGGCCCTGCGTGAACCTGTTTTCAACGGTCAAAAATATGTCCCAAAGGGCTTTTTACTACACCTGCCCGAAAGCACGCCAGCCAACCAATATGCGGCGGAGTTTCCGGCTGAACTGATCAAGAGCCGTCAAAAGCCCAGCCGTTTTTATCGTGTGCAGAAAGGGGATACGGTGGGCCAAATTGCAAGGCAGCACAAGGTTCGCATAAATGATCTCATTCTGGCCAACGGATTGAATTCACGGGCAACCATCTATTCGGGACAAAACCTGCGCATCCCGGTGCCCGGAGAAAAGAGGGTTCTGGCCGCTGCAACCGAGATCCAGGGCAATCCCAAAAGGGCACTTCCAATGGTGGAACCGGACCTACCCCCATCGGAACCCATAGTCATGGCCTCGGCCTCCCCTCAGGAACCCTCGGCTACAGTGAAAATGCCAAAACCGGTCACTGTGCCGACGCCGGAACAACCTGCTCCTGTAACGGAGGACGAACCGGAGCAACCTTTGCCGGATGATTCCATTTCCCCGACTTCGGAAATTTCACAGGTCAACCCGGCCGTGGTGGTGGGATCTCTTTCGGTGGAACAGGTGATTATCCGGGGAGACAAAGCAATCGGCGTTATTCGGGTCGAACCGGAAGAAACTCTGGGGCATTATGCAGACTGGCTGCAGGTCCCCACCCAGCAGATACGGCGACTGAACCGTTTTTCATTTAAAACACCGATTCATGTGGGCCAGAAAATCGAGATCCCCTTTGGCAACATCACCCGGGAACAATTCGAGGAAAAACGTTACGAATATCATAAAGAGATCGAAGAGGATTTCTTTGCGGTGTATAGTGTTGAAAAAACAATGGCTTACCGGATTATTTCGGGAGACAATATCTGGACCTTGTGCCAAAAGAAATTCGAACTGCCCTTCTGGCTCTTGAGAAAATACAACCCTGACATGGATTTTGACCGATTGATCGATTCGAAAAAGCTGATCATTCCTGTGGTTTCCAAGATCGGGGAGACATCGGAACCTGTTATCCTCGAAGAAAATGGGAATGGGAACGGAGAGAGGTTGGAAAGTTCAGGGCCCAGGGTTTCAGAGTTCGGGGGATCGGGTCTCATGTCCTGTCAAATGGCCGCTTTCATCGGGGGGCTCAGTATTGCCTCGGGCACACTCATTTACGGTAAAAATTCATGATTACGGTGGGTAAAGGCGTTGACCCCACTTGGATTTCGGCTTTCTATTTTTTTGTAGACTCAGGATCACCCCATATATTCAATTTTTCTTTCCTGGCAAGGTTTTCGGCAACCTTAAATTCATTGTGATATTTCTTACTCTGACCGTACTTGATGTAATATCGAGATAAGCCCTGCCTTACCAACTCAAGGTTAATATTTTTCCCATCAACGAACACGTAAGCAAGAAGGACTCCGTACCTGCCTCTTAGCCAGCTTTCAAATTCAAGGTCAACATATTTGCCGGTAAGTTTCTTTTGGGTGTATCTGAATGCAACTTCAGCCATTCTCATACTCTGTTTTTCATCGGGCTTTACAGATTTCGGGGTTTTTACACAGAGCAAACCCACTTTTTCATATTTTCCATTATATCTGATGACGATGGTATCGCCGTCAACAACCCGGATCACTTTATATTGGTCGGCAAAAACAACTCCGGGAATGATAATAAAAAAGAGAGTCAAAATCGGAAAAAGCTTCAATTTCATTCCTGTGGAGGCTCCTTTTTCACCCAAGACATCATACCCTGAAAATCAAGAACAAATTCTTTAAAAAGATTTACCCCCCAAAGCAGCAAACAAAATCGCAAGGATTATTGCTTGGATGACCCAGCCAATCATGCAAACACCCACAGCACGTAAGGTGCTCTGATAATCAAGAGCTTGTCTTACCGCAATAACCATAGCCACTAACATCCAAATTGAAGCGATAAAAAAAACGACCCCGGCCATACCGGGTATAATAGCCAATACACGTATTAATCCTGGAGAGCTTGAGAAACCGATGGTTCGCAACAATTCACCATAATCAGCCTTGGTCTGGGGCTCAGGAAGGATTTTAGCCCCAATAAAATATGTCATATACGCCCAAACATACCATGCGATAAGAGCTGTGATCGCTCCGATAAGGATTCCCTTTACTCCCATCGTTCCAATGCTTCCTATTCCGGCTGCTATACTGGAAAGCACTACAACTCCCATGGCTTGACCCATTGATCCTTTATCAGCCTCAACTTCTTCATATAAGTTAACGTCGAGCTTGGCAGCACGAACCATACGATCTATATAATTTTGCATTTAACCCCCAAAAGTTAACATCTCGGAATTTTTACAACTTAATGAAAATATAGGACATTTTATGAGACTTGAACGCTGCCTCGAATATGGCCCTGGTGAAATAGAAAAAAGTTTCACGGGGTAAAAATAATGGAATAGTGGAAGGTTGGTTTTTAAAAGGATATTCGCCGGTTTTAATTTTATCGTCAACACACATTTTACCGTTAACCCAGTATTGCATTATCCCAAAACCCATTAATCCAGCATTCCATCATTCCAATCGGGCCTGCCCGCTCATACCTTGCAATGGCAGGCGGGGCGAAGCCCCTAACTTGTTTTTATTTGGTTATTATCAAGGAATCAAGTCCATATGATCTCTCAGCCGCTTTGAATCATATCCACAAAACTTTTTAATACCAATTCTTGCACCTGGCTTTTTATTTTAAACTTTACACCAATGCCATCCTCCTGAGAATGTTTAATTTCGCCGATGATTCTAAAAGGTTTATGATTGTCCGGGGACATGAAGGTCATGGAGATGGATTGGCCTACTGAAAATGTCCGGGAAGTTTTAATAAATACACCGCTCTCACTTATATCTTGGATGAAGTCCCTATAATGTCGATCCTCCACAGTGTAATCTATTATCGTTAAAAAATCTATTCGAGAATATTTCCTTTGTTCTTTGTTTTGACGGTAATTCAATTCTTTTAAAAGTCGTCCCATTTCCTCATCGGACATACGGTCAATTTTTTCAAAAATCAAGGCTCGGATTTCACTTCTACCCTCTTCATTATTTCCCATATTTTTATGTTCCTCAGAATTAACAGTGTGATTTTCGATAAACTCACCTGTCTGGAAGGACTGACCAAACTTCAGGTCAGCATCAGTAAAAAGTTTATTTATAAACACAGACTCCCTTTCTTGAAGCTTTTTCTTTTGTGTCTGAAAAGATGTAATTTTTTTTAATAGGATGATACAAACAAATCCGAGCATTAAGAAAATTATCAGTAGGGTATATAATATAACATGTTTTATCCCTCACTAAAATTCGATATTTATTACAAATACCATATGACGGACGTTGTCAAACCATCTTCTTCAATGATTCCTTTTTTTTATAAGCTTTAACCGGTGAGTCTTTTGTAGCTTTTGTCATATTTCATTCATAATATTAACGTATTTCTCATCTTCAGAATCTACCTTAACGGTAAGGCGGGTGTAAATCAAGTCTGTTGTTTGCTAAGATTGCTATGGCTATTTGGTGTCAGGTTTCAGGTGTCAGGAATGATGAACAGAGGCGCTGGCACCTGACACCTTAAAAAAGCTTCGGAGCCACGGTTTGTCAATAGAAAGGCATCAGCGTTTACCAACGGTCTTGATTTCCACCCCGGTAAGGCCAACGCATCTTTTTTTGAGTATTCTTCCATTTTTCCGGATATTATTTTTTGCGCGTTAGCCTGAGTTATGTAGAATTTGCGGTAGCATTGGGGGGAGATCAAAAGAAAAAAAGCAGGGCCATAGCTGACCCTGCCCTCTCCGTCTTGAAAGCCTCTTTTGTTTCAAGACATACTCCGGTTCGGTGAGCCGTCAACCCCATTGATTGTGGAGTCGTCTGAACCAGGAATATTTTTTTGATATGAATGCTTCCCTATAAATGAGTCTGTTGATTAATGAGGATTTTCGTTCAAGATCAAGGCATGCGAAAAAAATAACCACAGGCATATATTTGATATTCCGAGGATTATTTTTTGAGCATAACGCAGAGATTGTGGGAAAAGACCATTAATCAACAGACTCATAAATCACAAGTACCCATTCTGATTGTCGATGATGGACAGACCCACGAGAGAATGACCTGTAGAACGATGGTAAGATATTTTTGACGCGACCTGGGTTTTTAAAAGTTTTGGGGAATCCGATGATTCGGGCGGATTGTATTCCATGTTCAATATATCCCCAATCTTTAGTTTGTTAAGTACGGGGGAATCTTCTTTTACCAGAATACAGAGTCCGTTTAAGGGAATGTCTCGCAACTTGAACAGGTATGTCTCATCAATATCATTTAAATGAAACTATACGCTGTAGTATTTCTTCAGCATATTTCTTGATTCAGATATCCTAGCAGTTGAGTTGTCCATGACAGTCTTTTTTTCCATTATTAAAAACCAACCAGACAATCGACCCGCAAAATTTATATTAACCCATAAGTGTGTACTTTTAAAATGTCAAGCAAAATTATATATAATATATATAATTCTATTGAATAGAATATATTGTGTTTATTAATTTAAATTACTATATATTGTGCATCCTAAAGTAAAAATCCGGGTCCAGGGGGGATTTAGTTTGCCGGCATTTAACGATTTACGGAGTAATGGAAGAAACCCCTTTTTTCATCGCTCTCAGAAAACAGATCCCTGGAGAAAATCTGAAAATTTAAAGCTCTTTTTTTAAAATCAACACTTCAATACTCCATTACTCCATTACTCCGGTTGATTTATAAGGGCAGAGCCATTGATCTCTGACTCCCGCGATGCGGGACAGGCTTGGCCCTGAGGATCAGGTTTTTTAGAACCCAATAATAAAACACAGTAAATTCGAACGGTTCTATTAAATTTCCTGTTTAAGTGCCTGACCGGCTCGGTGGGTTTGGTTGACAATGCCGGAAGTTATCCTTAGTTTCCCCTATTTGGATTAATTTATTAAACAAATCCGGACGATAATTTTATGGTTCCTGATCCACAGGCGAATTTTATCGACCATTTAACCTGAAGGGTGTAAATTTAATGTTTACTTTGGATGATGTCAAAGAAAAGTCGCCCCTGTTTCTTGTGGAACTGTATCTTCAAACCCAGGGAGATCCTTCCGCCACGGTTTCCTGGTTCGATATCGGTGAAACGCTGGGACTTGATCGAGAAGCATCCACCCGGACGGCCGAAAATCTTTTTGGTACCGGACTTGCTGAAATTAAGACCCTTAGCGGCGGCATGGGAATTACGGGTGACGGCGTGGCCGAAGCCCAACAATTAGGGGCCTCGATCACCACCAAGGGCGATCCGGGACTCGTGCTCGGGAATACCCCGGTTTTGAATGAAGCCGCCTGTCAGGCCGTGGAACGAATTGTCTTGGATTTAAAAAGCCAACTGGGTGAAAAAAGGTTGGATTTTGATTCTTTGGCTGAGTTGATGGCCGATTTAAAGTCCATCGATGCACAGATGTCCTCTCCCAATTCTAAAACAGCCATCATCCGGGAGTGTTTCCGATCAATCATGGGCGTACTGCAAAAGACCGGTCACACCGACAGCCTGATCCCGATTAAAACCATGCTGGGAGATTAGCATCAAAGACTTGATATAGGGGTATGGGCGGGTTAGATTGATTCATATCTGGAGCTTACCTCCAAATAAACCTGAAAGTTAATCTTTTTTTCAGCCATTTCATTGAAGAATAAGTTTACCACCTCCTCGGCTTCCTCTTTTATACCTGTAATGAGGTTTATCTGTTGGACTCTATTCTGAAATCAGGTCCGGAAACCAATACCTGGAGGTTGCCGCAGAAAACGCCAGGCGAACCGGGGCTTTCGGGGTATCGGACACCAGTAGTCCTTCATCGGTGAGCCGGCGCAAAACCTGACGGGCGGTTCTTTGGCCAAGGCCGGTGATTCGGGCTGCCTCGCCCCGGGCAAACTCGCCGGCTAAAAACGCCTCGCGCAAAAGGAAAAACGCCTCAGGCTTGATCGGCAAAACGCCGGGGACCATCTTTTGGTTCCGAAGTTCGATGTAGCCCCGGAGCCGGTCCACCATGCCGTCGATATCCAAGAGGGTTCCCATGAATGTGATCTGATCCATGCAGGTTTCCAGAAAAAAGAGGCAAAACCGATCAAGGCCTCGCTGGGTCAGGTGCCCGCGGCCGTTTACATCCGCTTGTTTGGGGGCGTCGGCATCCGCCAGATGTTGAATATAACGGTCCCGATACCGGGCGAATCCCCGGATGATCGTCCAAAGGCCGTAGCCGTCCATATCCGAATGAATCAGATAGCAGCCGGTAAACAGTCGGGTCACCCGGCCGTTTCCGTCCAAAAACGGATGTATCCAGGCAAGCCGGTGATGAGAAGCGGCAGCGGCAAGCAGCCGGTCAATTCCCCGGTGGGATTCAGGAGCATAGACCTCAACAAATCTTTCCATGAGCCCGGCAATCTCTTCCGGACCCGGTGGAATGTGCCGGCCGACCGTTACGGTGGCTTGCCGAAAATGGCCGGGTATCACTTCCTGATCTTCGCCGGTCTCTTGGTTTCGGACGATCCAAAGCGCTTTGGGAAGCCCCTCGTAAAAAAGACGGTGGATCAAGCAAATAAACTCAGAGGTGCAAACCCGGATCTCGCCAGCTTCACTTTTTGCCTCGATGATTTTTTGCACCTCGACATGAACTCGGGCCTCCATCTGCCGGTTGCGGACGGCCGGCTCTGCTGCAAAGTCGTCGTTCATGGCTCGCTCGATGTCGACCGGGTGGGAGTAGTGACCTTCAATTAGGTTCGAATAATAGCTGTTTGTCAGCCGTAAAAACTCGACCAGCGCCTTGCGGGTGATCGGATGCAACCGCCCGCCCAAGGATGCGGACTTGCGAAAGACGTCCAGCGCAAGGTCGGAAAGGTCCCCGCCGGCTTCCGGCATCTGGGGGGTCATTTTATGAGTTGGATGAAACATTTTGCCGATTTTTCTGCCAATTTATATTTTTTTAACTTATCAGTATTAAAATAGAAATTTAATATAAAGTCAAGTTAAAGCGATTTTTCTGCCGATCTTTTTGCCGATTTAAGCCCTGTCTTAACAACTCAAGGTTGATATTTTTTCCATCAACGAACACGTAAGCATAAAGGCGCAGAGATTGCGGAAAAGAGCAATTTCTGGATGGAAACTATTTGGCTTAACAGGTTTCTTTTGGGCCCAAAAAGAGTGGTTTAAGACGATTTTAGCGCCTGTTTTAAACCACTTTTATAATTATTATAGCATGTTACCACCAACCCCAAGCGACTTGCTCTGTGGCCGAACGTCCCACAGCAAGCCATAACAGAATAAGCTAAAAAGAACTCGACAAAATAAGCTAATCATGACACAACTAAACAAGCTAAGTTTAGCACTGCACTAAAAGCTAATAATTGTACTGCGTAAAAAGCTAACGAAAGAACGAGAGTTAACTATTATGGCTAGCCCACATAAAAAACTGGCTGAATCCCTTGAGGTCCTGCGAGCATTACAAGAGCGAGGTGTCGTCGTCGTTCGTTCGGGTGATCTGACCCGGACGCATCGTGAACGCCTGGTCAAAAACGGCTTCTTGCAGGTGGTCATGAAGGGCTGGTATATTCCTGTCCGTCCGGATGAGGTCGCGGGGGAGAGCACTGCGTGGTACGCATCGTTCTGGGGCTTTTGTGCAGTCTATTTGAAGGAGCGTTTTGGGACGAATTGGAGTCTCTCTCCTGGGCAGTCGCTATTGCTGCATGTCGGGAACATAGCGGTTCCACGCCAATTGCTTGTACGCTCACCAAAGGCCCGCAACAAGATCACAATACTGCCACATAACACGTCTTTATTCGAAACGCGTGCGGCCCTGCCCTCGGCTGGACAAGTTTCAGAGAAGGACGGCCTGCGACTGTTCTCTGTACCTGCGGGTCTGGCGAGCTGCGGATCCGGATTCTTTTTAAATAACGCGACGGACGCTCGCGCGGCTCTGGCCATGGTGCGCGATGCATCTGATGTGCTTGCATTGCTCCTTGAAGGTGGACAAACCACGGTTGCCGGCCGTCTTGCAGGTTCGTTCCGAAATATCGGACGTAACCGTATTGCCGACGATATTGTCAAAACAATGCAAACCGCAGACTACGACATTCGTGAAAAAAATCCATTTGAAGACACAGTTAATCTGATCCTGCCGACACGTGAACCGTCGCCGTACGTGAACCGTATTCGCCTAATGTGGCAACAGATGCGAGAACCCATCCTCAAACAATTTCGACCTGAGCGGACCAAATATTATGAAAGATTTCAGTTTCGTTCAAATGTGATATAAGATACTGAAAAAATGTCAGAAAGGGCTGGACATTATCTATGACATATGCGATGTTTAGGTAGATCAATATCTCTAACACCTGGGACGGAGACTACCAAATGAGCAAATACAAAATCAATGTCATGGTTAATTTTGTTGAATGTGATGAAGAAATTGACTTCTTCTCCCATCGAATTGGAAGATGGGAGCTATAAGTTTACCATTAGCGAAAATGACGGGGAGAGCATCGACAATTGCGAAATTGCGCTACTTAAAACAGCATTTCCCGCAATAAGAGAAGCTATTTCGCGTCATTTGGAAGCCGTGTCAAAAAAAAAGTCCTAATTCACTCACGAGACGGTTTATTGATGACAAACAATCACCCTAAACAATCACCCTTATCGGGTGGATGGCGCCGTAGGGCGTATTGAGTTTGAGACCCACTCAGCCAGCAACAGGCAAGGAATCGAATATGACAGTGCAAAAATGGCCTTCGATCCTTTAAAGCCTAAGCAACTCTATTTAACCAGCGGCTTTAAGGAGCTGGCGATAATTATGGGTGATACAGATCGTTCGTTTCGAAAAACAACGAAACTGATCAATCATGTCCGATATCAGGAAGAAAATGGGACACCGCTTCGCACATTGCATGAAAACACGAATAAAGAAGGAGCGGCCTTGATTGAGCACTTAAAGAAAAAAGCCAATGATATAAACCAGGACAACTTTACAGCAGACGGCGAGTGCATAAATCGAGCGATTTCTCGAGGAGAGCAACCGGTTACGTTGCCCATGGAAAAGATAATGGAAGCTCTCGAAACAAGCAGTACTGACTATAATCCAATTGAAATGCTAAACAATCCGGTGCTTTTCGAAGATCCGAATATGGCCGTTAATATAAGCATAGATGACGTAACCCCCAAGAGGCAAAAGGATACACGTGAAAGCCCCAAAGTTACTCAGCATGATCGCAAATACGTTCATGATACCGTCGCTCATGTTGAATCCGAGAGAGAAAGATATGTACTGAACGGCGATAGCATCAAAACGACTTTATGGTTTTTAAATGCATTGCTTTTGTCCAATTCTTTGTTCGGTAAACGATTACAGATTTTCACGGACGGCCATAAAGTATTAAATGATACAATTTTAAAATTTTATCGATGGTACGATAATATCCAAATCATCCTCGACTGGTACCATCTTGAAAAGAAGTGTAAAGAACAACTGAGCATGGGTATGAAAGGCAGAGATATCCGGAATGCGACGCTCGAAAAACTCATGCCATTGTTGTGGCATGGACTTACGGATAAAGCCGTTGCATACCTTGAAAGTATTGATCCCTCAAATATCAAGGCTGAATTTCGTATTGTTAAATTAATAGAGTATTTGAAACGCAATAAACCGCGTATCCCAAATTATGAATTACGCAAAAGGCTTGGTCTTCGGAATTCGAGCAATATTGGGGAAAAGATGAACGATCTACTTGTTTCAAATCGTCAAAAAGATAACGGTATGAGTTGGGCGCAGATACTCTCATCTCCCATAGTTCAATTTTTATTTTAAGAGATACGTTTTAAAGTAATAGGCAGATAATTAATGGAAAAGGCCGTACATTGCAGATGCAAAACAGGTTGTCGTAATCGGCGCTGTATTTGTTTTAGAAATAATGAACCTTGTGATGAGAACTGCGGATGTACTGATTGTAATAATCCGTTCAATGGAGTGGACATAGAAGATCTTTCAATTTGCGCTCTGCAAAATATTGAAGAATACACAGAGTTGTCGAAAGATGAACTGGAAGAGAAATATGAACTTCCCTGTGGTTGTGAAGAAGTGCCATTAAAAAAGCTCATGGGGGATTACAGTTGTTCAAAATGTGGTGAAGTATACTGGTATTCTTTTTGTTGGGATGAAGTAGTACAAGATAGTTGTACATGGCATTGTAAAATTTGTGGAACATGCAGAGATTGGAGGGAGTGGCACTGTAAAGAATGTAATAAATGCACTTATGGAGTAACACTTCCTTGTGAACATTGTGGTAGCCCAAGAAGACGATAATGGAATTATATGACGGTTTTCTCAAAAAAACTGGCTAAATTCATTTTTTTCGGGACAAAGTTATCTAAATTGTGTATGTTATTATGCAAAAACTCTGCGTTATGGAAAACCCGCATGAACAACTATTTATATGGAGTGATATCATATGGTTAAAAACATTACAGTGCTTGTCATGTTACAGAATCAGCACCGGACATAACGGTTTCAGAATCTATCCAAGAGATAAAGGAGGAAATAGATCAACAAATTGAAGATGTAGTCGTCTGGGTATTGACGTGCAAGTCCATCTACTTTTTGAAATTTGAGAAACAGTTAGTTTCCAAAGTTTATGAATTGGGCAGGCTGTTTATTTCCTTGTTTTTATGTATGCGTGAGGATCATTGTAAGCTCACACATACAGAGAGTGGATGTAAGCGTCAAGGTTTAAAGGATCGTCTTATTGGCACGGTATTTGGCAAGGTTCGGTATTGGCGTACTCACATTTATCGGGGTAAATTTGGTGGTGGATACTATCCGTTAGATATTGAACTGGGCTTACCTTGGGATGGTTTCAGCATGCTGGTACGCAGTTATGCGGTCAGGCTTGCAACAAAAATGAGCTATGCGCAGACCGTTCTGGTATTGAGCACATTTCTTCAATGGTCCCCATGCCAGAAAACCATTGAAGAGATGGTCTTGGGTTTGGGCAAACATACTTGTCAGTGGTTTGAATCAGCTCCAGCTCCTAAAAATGATGGGGATGTTCTTATCATTCAGATAGACAGTAAAGGCACCCCTACAGCCACGGAAGAGGAGTTAAAAAAGAGACGTGGTAAAAGAGTCAAGAATCTACATCCGGGGTCACAGCGGCACCGGGGCAAAGCTGCTCGTAAGCGTCGAGGATCCAAGAAGCGCAAGAAGAAGGGAGATAAATCCAAAAATGCAAAGATGTCCACAATAGTGGTCATGTATACGCTGAAACGCACGGATGACGGTTTATTGGAAGGCCCTATCAACAAGAAGGTCTATGCTTCATATGCCCCAAAACGTCATGCTGTTGCCATCGCCCGCTGCGAAGCTGATAAACGTGGTTTTACAAAAAAAAGCGGGAAATTGGTCCAGATTGTTACAGATGGGGATAACGATTTGGACTGCTATGTGGAGGATTTTTTCTCTGAAGCCATCCATACCATAGATATTTTCCATGTTACGGAATATCTCTGGAAAGCAGGTGCTTGTCTTTATAAAGAAGGGAGTGATGAACTTATTGAATGGGTCGAGGCCCAAAAGGATTTTCTTTATGATGGACGTGCTTCAGCAATTGTCGATGAACTTGATAAACGTCTTGGATTACTTCCCCGGCGAGGTCCTGGTAATAAAAGCCGCCGGGAACGCTTGGAAAAGATAAGAAACTATCTTAATAAACGCATTGATAAGATGGATTATAAAACTTTACAGGAGAAGGATTTAGAGATTTCTTCCGGAGCTGTTGAGGGCGCTGTAAATTATGTCATTGCCAAAAGGTTTGTTAGCGGTGGCATGAGATGGATCAAAGAACGGGCAGAAGCGTTGCTCCAGTTACGATGCATAGAGGTAAACGATGACTGGGATGCATTTATCGACTTTGTGCATGATAAAACAAGTCGGCAAGCGCAACGTTTGAATGAAAACTTTTTCTTAAAAAGCAAAGAAGCAATGGAGCTTCCAACATATGGACTTAATTAATGATATCAGTCAAACAAAGTGGGAGAGGGGAAAAACTGCACCCAAATGAGTTTGCTGCAAGCCTTCTGATGCCGCGAGAAATTTTTTTTAGATTCCTTAAGCCTGGTCAGCCAACCATGGACAAGATCAGTGAAATCGCTAAGGAATTCAGGACAACTTTGACAGCAACAGCACTACGCTATATCGGATTTTCTAAAGAGCCCTGCGCCCTGGTTGTATCAAAGGATGGCCTTATTAAATGGTACAAGAAGTCCGGAAGTTTCAATTTTCATGTTAAAGTTGGGGGAAAACTCCATCCAGATACCTATGCTTTTGATTTTTTTGACGGAGCAGATCTACCAACCCAGCCGGAGAGTGTACCCGCATATGCTTGGTTATCCGGCGACATCAATGAAAAATCAGAGATTTTTGAGCAATCATTTGCCCTCGGAGGTTATGGATTTGTGAAGAAATTAAAACAGTATTTCGCCGGTATGAAGATGAGAGCGATGAGCCAGAATTTGATCTAACCAATCCATTCACGCCAAATGGAAAAAGGTGGCAATGGTGAAACAAAACCCAAAAATAAATTGTAAACATATTAATACCACTCATTCAATTTTTCCGTTTAACGTAGAAAGGTTGATTGATATTTTTCATATCCAACTGCAGAACCCCAAATAATATACATTTCCGAACCCGAATTCTGCTTTAAACCCGATCTTCCACCTGTTCTAATTTTTCCCCATCAAAACCATTTTTCATTTCATGGCATCCCGGAACTTAATAAGACAACGCCATCAACTTGCTGCGGCGCGCCGAACAAAATTCAAAAGAGGCATCTACCCATGGAACCAAAACTACCCAAAATACGCAGCGTCCATATGACCAACTTATACCTATCCGTTCCCGAAAACCTGGAAAAATTCCTCCGCGAATTCCGGCAAATTCTCAAAGACAATTATCAAACAATCACAGTCGAAGGCGAACAACGTTACACCTGCGGTCAGGCACACACAAAATTAAATCCAGACTGGGTGCCTTTTAAACACCTTGAACGTTATTGCCTGGAGCAAGGGCTTGATGATTTTGAGGTCCGAAAGTGATTTTTTAAAGGAATATCTACAGCGACCGATTACTTGTGAATGTCATATTTTGTATGATCCGCGAGAATTTAGGAAACGGGATCTGGAGCGGATGTATGGTTTGAATTTTGAAGGATATGATCTGCTTGATTGAAAGTCCGAGAGGGTTGTTAAAGAGTGATTGCTGAATGATGGAATATAGGGAAGATTTATCTTGGTAGGTTGGTTCACACGCCTGTTAGATGAAAATAGGTGAAAAGCATATTATTATAAATTCTTCCAATCTTGGATTGCATGAACATAAAACGTCCAGTATTTCCGAAGTGTTGAAATTCCACCATAAGATGGGTGAGGCATTGGCAACCATAGAACCGATTGTTTTTCTATGGTTGTATCGAAAGCAGACGGTAGCTCATTTTTCAAAAACGGGCGGTTCATCAGCAGAATACCCATAATCTCATTGGTCAGGTCCCCCTGTGTTAGCAAAACGTCGGGCTTAAGAATCCGAAGTTCCCCGAGCAAATAGGAACTACTACATCTTTCATGAACTGCCCTATTCGCTTTCTTTTTGCCTGGGTTATTCATAGAACATTTAGCAATATTGACATGTGCAAAATAAGGCTCAACATTCTCAATTGGACGTCCAGCATAGCTCTCCTCAACAACAGCTGAGCCACGTTGCGATTTGTAGCCGAATTGGCATAATATGTCCTTAATTATGATAAGCGTCATCGACCAATGTGGGCCAGTTCGTTTGATGGTGTAGTTCCTATCCTCGTGTTTTGCCATATACTCTGTGGTTCTTTTATAAGGTTCGGCAAACTCGCCCGTAGCACCAGAAGGCGGATCAAGGGATACCACACAAAGCTTTGGGTAGCTGCTACCGTATTGGCTACCAACCATGCTCATTTTTGCTTCGGTCATATTGCCTTTGAAAGCATATTTCCTGCAAAAGTTCTTGTGCTGACAATCGAATTTCTCTGGATGGATGCCTTTCTTCATGTAGTAGGCTGCCAGCTTGGTGTGTGTGCTTGTATCGGTCAATACCGGTCTCCCGTGTTATAAAGCATCTTGCCAGGCTATGAGAGTTTGTCATAGAATTGTAATCATCCCGTCCTTCTCTTCAAGAAGCGGATACGGACATTTGTCCCCTGGATTCTTACAGAAATCAATCATCCTTTCAGCTCTTCCTATTAGGAAATGCGTTCTGTTAGGATCGGCAGCCGCAACTTTGCTTCTTAGGCTGAAGTTCCCTTTCAGGAAAGGCGCAATTGTTTAGCAATATCATTTAGTTTGCGTATTTACAGGTGTGACCTTACTGGCTACACTTTTATTGTTTGGAGTAGGTCGAGTGCTTTTTGCTGCTTTAGATTTGGTTTTGTGTACATTGTGAAAGTCGGCTCGTTTTCTTTGGAATTTGGAGCGCGACAGGTTGCTTTGACTATGGCAGCTAAGTGACTTAACAGTCCACGAAAAGAAAAAACAGGCGAACCCTCCTCCGTCTTTTTTGTGGTCACTTTTTTCATTGCAGATTTTGAACGTACAGCCGGTGCAACTGGGTCACAGGTTGTTTTTGCTTCTTGGTCTTCATCGGCGTAGAGCAGTGGCCGCCAGGCTTCTTTCATGTACCATTGCACGTAGTATGCAAGCATGCACAAAAAGATGTGAGCACGAACACGGTCTTCGAGGCGATGGTGAATTGGGCGCACCATGAGGCCTACTGTTTTAATTGAACGAAAGGCGCGCTCGACATTGCTGAGTCGTTTATAGCTGCGAACAGTTTCAGATGTGTCCATTCGCGAGTCTGGCAGGCTAGTCCTGACAACATAGATGCCGTCGAGAGCTGCTTCTTTTTTTACGTTATCTTCGTCGATTTCAAAGTTAAAATCATTGTCTTTGATGTCGAGCTTGAAGTGCTTTGCGACCTTGTATTTGTTAACAACTTTGCCGACGCTTATGCCGATTTTGTCTTGTCCATGAAGTCGGCCATTCTTGATCATCTGACGAACTTTGGCCAGATGTTTTTTGATGCTTTCAATATGTCTTTTATATCTGGCAAGACGTTTTTGAATTAACTCCAAATCTCCGTTGCTCTTTGCAGCGACTTCATTTTCAAGAGCGCTATCGTTGATTTTGTAATCAAAACCATCTTCGCTAATAACCAATTCGTAGTATTTGCCGACTTTGTATTTTTTAAGGATGCCGCGCGTCTTGGCGCCGATCTCGATTTTCCCACGCAACCGTCCCCGTTTGACTCTTTGTTTTATTTTTTCAAGTTTTTCAACTGTTGCGCCAAGCAAGCTCTGTCTCTTCTTTTTACGCCTTAGCGCAAGTTCCTCATTGTGACAGGCAACCAGTCGCTCTCCTGGAAAATCAGAATGCATAAACTCAAAGATATTTCGCTTATCAAAAAGGCCCATCTGAATCGCACCGTCACCAATGAGTTTTTTTATTGCCTCCGGGCGAAGGGCGCCTATCCAGTCAATACCACTTATGTCGCGAAGTTCGTCAATTTGTTTTTGTGTGAGCATTCCTCGGTCGCCCACCAAAACAAATTCTTCAATGTCGAAATCGTCCTGCATTTTATCGACCTGAGGCATAACTGTTTTAGGATCGCCGGTATTGCCATCGAACACAGATACCGCTACCGGAATACCTTTTCGATTCGTGAGCAATCCATAGTTGACCTGAAGCTTACCTTTCTTCCCGTCGCGATTGTGTCCCAGAGCAGCAAGCGGACATTTCTGGCCTTCAAAATAGCTCGACGTCAGGTCATACAACGCCAGGGCATTGTTCTCAAGGTGGCGACCCGCCAACTTGTTTTCAATGCGGCTCTGACGTTCCAACAGCCAGTCCATGGCATCGTAAAGGTCGTCTTCATCAGTATCACTAACCAGTACTACTGGTGTGTGCCATCTGCCGGCGCTATCCACTATCCGCCTGTGAGCCTGATGAAAATCCAGATGACACAGACTATGGCAATGGGATACTTCAAAACTGCGAACTTCACGCTGCTCCAAACGTTGGTTTGCTTTTCGCTGGCCTTGGGTTTGGTTGGCATGTGCGGCTTTGCGCCGATACCAACCACGGGCTTTCATTGCCCGGCGCACCGTGGCATAGGAAGGGGCTTTTCCCAGTTGCGGCCGCTCTTTGGTTAAGGCTTCCAGGTTGTCGGCATGGAGCTGGTAGCTGAAGTGAGGAAAAAGGCCATATTGTTCGGCCAACATGTCTATCAACGGCCCGGTCATTACCGTCGATGTTCCGGCATCACTACGCAACTTGCGTCCCAGGGCACCGACCGGATCGTCACTGTTTAGCGCTTTGTAGTACCACCGCTCAATGGTCGATACGCCAAAATAGGTCCACTTGCCGGTGATGGGATGGCGCCAACGCCTGGCTGCCAGTTTTTCAACCTGTTCTTTGAGTTGTCCTTTGTCCGGTGGGCGAGCCAATAGCCCGCCGATTACCGAAAATCGAAAATACGCCCAATCTTTTAACCCGCGATCATCTTTTTTGTTCATTTTGGCGGCCCCTTTTTTTGATTTCTACCTGGAACCGCCTGTTATCAGCATGGGACTACAGAAAAAAGTCCCCATCTTTTGCGGTAACTGTTTTCGGCTTCAAAAACCGTGAACAAGTTGAATTCGCCAAAAATTTCATACATACAATCAGGCCTTGTTGCAGATCCGGAACCTGTTTCAAAAAAACAGCCAATAAACTGCCCGGAAGTCGTTTGTCGTCCAACTTCGGATTCACCAGGCCCCGCAAGGATTTCCACGAGACAGATGATGGAAACACCTGACGAAAATAGGCTATCCACCGGCATATGGTTTTGTGATCAATATCAAACATCCTCTGCAGTCTATAAATGCTTGTTCCTTTGGGCCGTTGCTGGTGAAGCGCCATTACAACAACAATCACACAGCGCCAGTAGACCCTGCGGCCCATAAAAAGACAGGAAGCAGGCAAGGTTCTACGGCGACAATCTTCGGAAGAACAGCAAAGGCCGTGCCGTGTCATATATTCGTCGGAAAGGTTATTCGGGCCGCCCCTCGGTTTTCGGGTGTACCTGGCAAAATGCAGGACTGAACCACAATGGGGGCATCTAAGTTTGCGGCACTGTTCGGCAAGATCTAAATCAATCAGGTAAAGCAGATAAAAAAGATTGGCATCGGAAAGCAGTTTTGATATCATAACTCCTGTCTTTGCTAAAGGTATTTACAAAGGCAGGAGTCCCCGGGAAACTCGTAAGGTATTCGAGGGGACTCCATCTCCATCCCTCTCTTACCTTGCAGAAAAAACTATGTTTTTCCATCAATTATTTTGCTCAATCTCATCAGGCGGTCTTTTTAGAAAAGCAAACCATCTGGCCCGTGGCGCCTTTATCGCCGCTGCTGATCAACAGTCAGCTCAAGTCAATGCCGAACACGTCAGATTGGCGGCTACGGAAATCTTTTGATAATTAAACGTTAAGGAGGATGTTATGATGACAAGGCACGAAAAATGGGAGTATGAAAGAAATATAGATGAGATAATTGAACGACTCAGTGATCTTATGGTAAATATGATGCTGATGAGTGTTAAAAAAATCCTATGGCGGCAAATAACGGTTGGATTTTCGTAAAGGCTTGCCGTTAATGTCTATGCCTTGGTTACGATTTTTTGATAAAGTATGCGTTTTCTCAAAATCAAGAACAATTTAGCCAATTTTGGCGTATATTACCGGAAAATAAAACAAAAAGTGGTTTATTTATGGGCGATCATGTGATAACATATGCGCAATATAAACAGGAAGCGCATACTTTATCAGGTCGGCCATGGATGAAAAACACGTTCTCCAAAAATTTCGACGGGAAAAGATAATCACCAT
Organism: Desulfobacteraceae bacterium Eth-SRB2; assembly: GCA_004193595.1. Classification (GTDB taxonomy): domain Bacteria; phylum Desulfobacterota; class Desulfobacteria; order Desulfobacterales; family UBA11574; genus S5133MH16. The sequence continues at coordinate 43,965 of RPGQ01000080.1, read as the reverse complement.
CAATCAACTCGTAAAACTACTCACATGTTCGGTGATTACAGCAAGAAGGCGGCTTAAAAAATGGCAGACATTCACCAGCATCAACAAAAACGGCAGGTACTATACGCTGCCGCAGATTCCCGGTTTTGATGAAAACGGTTTATGGAGGTATCAAACGGTTCTTTTTTCAAAGCATGGCAATCTTACCAAAACCATAGTTGAGCTGATCAGTAAGTCGCAAAAAGGCCTCAGCGCAGTAGAGATTGCCGGCATCGTAGATCTTACGCCAAACAGTTCTTTTTTATCACGAATCAAAAATGTACCCGGTGTAAGGCGAGAAAAACATCAGGGGCGGTTTGTTTACCTCTCAGAGCGTTCCGATATTTACAGTAGACAAAAGCACTGGTGGAGTTTAAGCCAGAGTGTCGCTGATTTTCCAACCGATGCGCAAGCCATAATCATTCTGGTCCAGTTGATAAAATATCCTGGCATTGGTATTGAACAGCTTGTCGGTAAAGTGTCAAAACAGGACAAACGGATCGACCCTGGTGCAGTTAGAAAGTTTTTACAGTTTCACGACCTGTTAAAAAAAACTTCGGATACAAAGCGGTAAAGTGTCTCAAGGGCTATATTGACAGGTTAACCAGAGACATTTGTCCGGCCAACCTGTTTAAAGACAGGCCGACAATTTGTTTTTATCCCCGGGTCAGCGGTGATCTGAGAGTGCTCAAAACCCGAGAAAAGAGTGTCGTAACCATGGATATTGGGGCATTTCGTGCCAGAGAAACTATTTTGCAAGGCCTTGACGGCACGGTGTATCAAAGCCGGCAGCTGCGTACGCTTACCCCTTACCGGGCCACTTTTGGATACGATGTTCTGGTTCACGTCGGCCATGCCCTTTTTATGCATTGTCACAATGAACAAGAGATAATAAAAGATCTGGCCAGCAACAATGTTGTGATATCTCAGCGTGAGATCGGCTTTCTGGGCAAGAAGTTTATCGCCTACCTGGCCATAGCACACCAGCAAAGCCGACATCGATTAAAACAAGTGATGGCTTCACGGGGCGGGTATATTCTGCATCTTGATGGTACTTGCGAAGGAGACAGCCCGCATCTTTTTACCGGCATGGACGGTATTGCCCAGATCGTATTGGACAACATCAAGCTTCCTTCAGAAAAGGCAGAGCTGCTGATACCGTTTTTTCAACGAATAAAACAGCAATACGGCGATCCGGTTGCGCTGGTTCACGACATGGGCCGTGGGATTTTATCTGCTGTCAAAGCGGTGTTCCAAGGCATTCCCGACTTTATCTGTCATTTTCATTTTTTGCGCGACATCGGCAAGGACTTGTTCGACAAAGAATATGCCATAATCAGGAACAGGTTAAAAAAGCACAAAATCCGCTTCCTGCTCCGTCAAAGGGCCAAGGTGTTGGAAAAAGTCATAGGTGATGACTCACAGTCGTTTTACCATCTGGCGGTCAGTATCGATAGCGGTGAACCTCCGGTCATGGAAAAGATGGCCCCCATGGCAGCATATACAATGATTCATTGGGTTTTTGACAGGTCAGAGCTGGAGGGATATGGGTTTCCCTTTGATTGTCCGCATTTGGTGTTTTATCGAAAATTAACGGTTCTACATGATATGGTTAATGCGCAGGTTGGTACAAACAAGGCCTTTTCAGGGCTCTGGAGACCACTTACCAAGGTCGTTGAAGACCAGCAGCTAAAAAGGGCCGCTTCGCAGATGGATAAAAAAGTAAAGGTTTTTAACAAGCTGCGCACAGCTCTGTCCATAGCAGTTCCACAAAGCAACAAAGGGCTTAACGATGACGGTCAGCTAAAACCCATAAAGAGCATTGAGAAAGAAGTTAAAAAATTTCGTCAGGAAATTTTGTCGGAAAAAGAGCAGTGTAAAGACGATTACAAGAACATGATCAAACAGATAGACAAATACTGGGATAAGCTGTTTGCTGATCCGATAGTAGTAAATACTCCAAACGGCCAGCTCACGATCCAGCCCCAGCGCACCAACAATATCCTGGAGCGCTTCTTTCGAGATTTGAAACGCAGCAATCGCAAGGAAAGTGGCACGATATCTTTAAACCGAATGCTCAGATCCATACTTGCCGACACGCCGTTAGTGAAGAATCTGAACAATCCCGATTACCTGGAAATTATTCTTGATGGCTGCAACACGTTAGAAGAGCGGTTTGAGAAAATCGACGGGCGCATGGTGTTGGAAAAATTAGAGGTCGCGAAAAAGAACAATGATAGAATAAGTCCAGAGGTAAAGAAAATCATACGACGCCCAGATTTGCCGGAACGGTTGACCATCTTACTGAACGACAGCAATATTGATACCAACCGTTATTTGCTGTCATAGAAAAAATCAGTAACGATCAGCGGTTCCTTATGAATCGATTGGGGCTGAATCAAGATGAAGAATTGAAATTCTAAGAGAATACCAGGACCGATCTCCCCGATCGGTCCATCTATAATAAAATAATCCGAAAAATTGTCTGCTGCTTTAAAATATTTAGAAAATTTATGTAAATATTATTAGGAAATCAACACCCGTGGCAGTTGTCACATGTCAGTTCCCCGGCCATGAGACTACGATTGAAGTCCTTAACCATCTTAGGCGCGATCTTGATGTGGCACTCTTCACATTTGGATGATTTACCAAATGCACCGGGCATTCCCAAAAACAAATAACACGTAAGGCAAAGTCCACAGACAAATGAAATTTTCTTGAACATTTTGCACCTCCTATTCAAAAGCATGAAATTTATTTGTAAACGGTTACCACTTACCGTTACCCACCCGACATGGATAAAGAGTCTGTTCTTTGGGCACCACTTTGTGGTTTACACACCATTATATTTTCACATTTCCAAATTTAATAAATAATCGGTGCAATATCAATGAAAATAAAATTTGATAAATGTTGATTTGTTGTTATATTGTGAATTATAATTCACATAGGAGATCGCAATGAGTATAGATAAATTGGATACCCGGGTCAGGCAGGAACAGATAGCTCAGGCTGCGATGAACTTGATTAACACTACCGGCATGAAAGGACTTAGCATTGCAAAAGTGGCGAAAAGGGTGGGAATAGTTCCCTCAGCGATTTACCGACACTTTGAAAGCAAAGATCAAATGATAGATGCCGTCCTGAACCTTATTTTTGATCGACTCATGGACAATGTTTTGAAAACATGTATGGCAACTTTTGATCCGTTCGATCGTCTTAAGCTGATTCTAACGCGTCATATTCGCTTAATTTTAGATAACCACGCAATTCCTCGGATTATCTTTTCTGAAGAAGTTTATAGCGGAAACACTCATCGAAAGGCAAAATTAAATCGGAAAATCGGTAGATATCTTATTAAAATCAGTGAAATCATTCAGCAGGGTCAACACGAAAATCACATCCGTAAAGATGTGGACCCAGAAACTATTTCCGTAATGTTCTTAGGGATTATCCATCCGGCGGCGATACTTTGGCATATCAGTGATGAAGCTTTTGATGTAGCCAAACATGCCGAGAAGGCATGGAGAATTTTTAAAGAATCACTATCAACAGCTTAAATTTTTTGGAAATAATGTGAATATATATTCACATTATACCTGCACATTATGACGGAAAAATTTTGAATGAAAAGAATCAAAAATCGGCGGAATTTATGTTCCACTTTGCATACGCTATCTTACATAACCCTTTTAAACGTTATTTGAAGATTTTAGAGAGAAAGATAAACGAGTCGTGAGACCCTGAAAGAAAAAAATATACTTCCAGCAAAGATGATGACGAAACCAAATTTGGGGGCAAATCAAAACGAAAAAGGAGGCAGTCATGAACAATAATACCGCAGCATTCAAAGGCATACCTTTCAATCTGGAAAAGCATGTAAATTATGCTGATGGCTCTGTAGTAAGCAAAACCTTGCTTAAAAAGGAAATTGGCAATATCACCCTGTTTGCCTTCGATAAGGGCCAGGGCCTAAGTGAACACACGGCACCATTTGACGCGGTAGTCTATATTTTGGACGGCGAGGCTGAAATTACCATTGGCGGCCAACCGCAAAATGTTTCTGCCGGTGAAATGCTGATTATGCCGGCCAATATTGCCCATGCTCTTCAGGCTAAAGAACCATTCAAAATGTTGCTGGTTATGATTCGTGGAGAGCAATAATATACCTTTGTATGAGTACAAGTCATTTCGGGAACAGTGAAGTGGAGGGTCGGGATCCAACATAAACGATAATATCACCGGATTCCCACCCCCGTGGGAATGACGAAAACGAAAGCGATAAGGAGAATTAGACGTAAGTTTTAATGTTAAAGACAATATCTAATGGATGGAAAAAATCGACTGGGAGCTTAGAAAATTTCACGGAAACGAATACTATTACCATCGCGGGTCTTCGTATAATTCCTATCTGAGCAATGAAGATAAGGTGGCCCTGATGGATACGGTCTGGAGTCCATTTGCCAAAGAGTTTGTCGATAACCTGACCAATGATGGCTTAGTATCTTGAGACAACCTTTGACCCCATTTGGATTTGAGCTTTAAATATTTCTTTGAAATTCAGGATTACTTCCGCTGTTTTATCTCCTCAAGACGGAGCCTTGATGCGTAAAAGCCGTTTAATCTCATCTGCTTGTCGCAATGCATGCTTCTGTTTGCGTGTATTGGCAAGGCGCATTAAAAACTTGGAGGCTTCTAAGGGCCGCTCTTTTTTACTTTCAAGGTAGAGCCGGTACCAATAGGGCAGCTCGTTTTGGTAGATGGAAATCAGGTCTGAACAGTGACGGCGCACGGACAGCCCTTGATCTGGTATCTGCGAGCTTTCATTATTCTGCGGCCGGTCGGCTTGCAACATATCCAGAAACGCTCCGATATCGGATGCAAGCCGGCCCTTAATATTTAAATACCTGCGGATCGGTAATATCCAAAAGCGAATGATAATATAGCCCAAAAGGCCAACAATAAAACTGAATAAAGATGCAATATAGATCGGTTCCATTAAAATTTCCCGTAAATATTCGGCTTGCCCCTTCATGAGTTAATTTTTCAACAAAGCTTTAAATTTTCTATCAATAGGATACACCCAAACGTCTTTAATGGGAACACTAATTTTCCCTGGCGGCCCAAGTTTTCCGCGACCTTTGGTTTGTCCAACATTGATCCAGTTAGCGGCTTTATAGCAAGTGCCTTCGAATCGATTTTTCTGCACAAAAGTTTCCATCAGTACTGGCCGGATGTTATATTTACCCAATCATCCGGGAGGTGCCGAGCCGTTAAAGAAAGAATTTTTGATGCAAGATTTTTCGATTGAATCCATGGCAAAATAAGAAATCGGGCATTATTTACAATCAAATTCAAATTCTTCTTTCGCTGATTATGATTCCACCCGATAAATTGATCTCTTGGTGCAGTTTGCCATACGGCTGCACCAAAGCCTGTCAGGGCAACAATTTGTTTACCTGCAGCAATAAAATAGCGAAGCTGAGCTCCAGGAAGGGGGGTATAGCCAAGCTAGTGATATCGCTCAATGTATTCATTCCATAAAGCTGAGGTGACTTTGGTTACCATCTGTAAATGCAGTTGTGGCAACTGATTGACAGAGCATACAACAGGGCTTTGTGGATCAGTGGCAGGTGTGAACTTAATTTTTTTTAAAGGCGCTTTGGCATGGGTGGGAGGAGGCATGACTATCAATCCATCTTTCTGCATACGCAGCATTGCAACACGGCACGACATATCCTTGAGTTTACCGTCAGGTTTGGCCATTCTAGCATCCGGCACACTTCTTTGGATAGCCGCATCCGGTTGAACTCGGGATTTTGTTTCATGAGGGATCGAATCTGTTCAAATTCTTTGGGAGTGAAGTCCCGTCCACAGTAACGGGTCATGATGTGTCAGGTGGCCTGGAAAGTTGATGCCGACGGGCTTCATCCATTTCCCAAGGAAGAAAGTAGGATAAATTATCAGGTCCCTTACCATGGTTTTTCGCACAATCAGTCAGGTATGATCTCAGCCAGTGATTGCAGTTGAGACCACATAAAGCCATGGTTTGAAAAATTGAAAACATTATCGCTGCCAGCTGAGAACTCCACAGGCTTCCTGAACCATAAAGGTTTTTACGCCCTGTCACAGGATTGCGGATAGATCGTTCTCCATTATTGTTATCCATCGGCACTTCGGGATAATTTGCAAATACGCTCAGACCTTCCCAATGGTTTTGGAGGCTTGTCAAAATCTTATATTTAACGTTGGATAGCAGATCTGAATCAGGATCAGCAGGAGTGTCGTGCCTCTATAAAAATATCCCGTTCTTGAGCTATTGAATTCATTTTCTCAACGAGCTTTTCATGCTGCTCTTTGAATGATGCAGGTTGCCATTGAAGGGGAAGTTTTTGATCAAATTCTTTACAACGCAGGTTGTTGATGTGGTAAAGCTTTCCGATCTTTTCAACCCAGCACAGTACCCACTCTTCCAAATCCGGATACTTTCTGGCCACATCCAGAAAATCACGTCGGACATGAGCCCAGCAAAAAGCCAGAATTATAAAGTCCAGTTGCTTTGACATTGATTTATAGGCACTGTATCGGTCACAAACAACAATGATTTTTTGATGCCGTATGTTTTTAAAATGCTCTACAGGAACGTCTGCACCACGGCCCGGTGCAATCTGGAAATACACAACCGATGCAGAACGGCGGACCCATAACCACCAGCGGTTGCCAATTTTGCCCTCAACACTCTCAAAGGCTTTCCAACTGCTTTCATCATTATGAAATCTGTCTTCTGTCATTTGATGGTTGTAAAGTGCATCGTAGACAGGTTGGAACCATGCTTATCCGGTTGACACATACGTGCCCCTTGTCCCGTGTTCGGCCAGCGACGTAAGGGCGGTAGCGTCTTCGGCTTCCTATCATCAGCCCAAACCCGCAGCTTGTAGAGCATTTGGCGGACTGTCTCGTATCGGGTCAACCCAGATCTCGCACCACTATCGGTTGTGCGGGGTGGAAAACTACCTTTTCGAGTTATATGTGCCAACCGGATAAGCATGGTTGGAACAACTCTTTGAGATTTTTTAAACCACCTGTAATGGTTCCGATGGAAATGGGTAAACCCAACTCTGTATACTGATTCAGAAGACGATTGGTTGGCTGGCAGTAGTGAAATTTGTTTAACAGGACTGCCTCCCAAATCGAAATCCCGTATGGACTTTTCGGGATAACCTTGGGAGGAATGGGAGCTGTAATTGTATTGGGAACACCCTTGCACGAACAGCCTTTCTTCATACAACAGCGTATGATTTTACGAGTATGAGCCTTGACTTCAACTTCAATGATTTCTGCTTCCTTGCTTTCATCAGGTATATAGGCTTCACCGCATTTAGAGCATATCGGATTTTCTGCTAAATTTGCCACTTCTTCTTTCTCGGGAAGATCGGGGCGCTTTGTACGTCCATGCCCCTTACTTCCGGGTTGCTGACCACGAGGACGTTTGGGATTCAAGGATTTTGATTTGCCTTCATCTTTACTGAAACTTTTTTTCTCACTTTTTTTGCCAAATAAACGGTTTCTCAGATCACGGATTTGACCTTCCTGCCCCTTTATTGTTTGCTTCTGCTTTTTTTCACGCAAAATGGCTTTTTGATGCATGGCCCGCCAATAACCCACCTCACTTTTCAATTCCAGATACTCTTTTTCTGAAATGAGAATCAGCGGGGGTTTCTCAATGGGTACAACAATGACTTGATCGTAGATTTCAGGGGTGTATAATGGCGGTAGCGTTTGACAAGAAGCATTCATACTTCTTTCTATATCAAATTTATTTGATCGTGTCCCGAACTTTTTTAAAAATCTGAAAAATAAGCCGAATATTTACACAGGATCAGAATAAATATGGAATAATCAAGCAAACAACAAAACCCCAACTCTTTACCTGAGAAATGGGGTTCCTTCTATGATCATATCTGTTCCCCCTTCCCTAAAAATTAAAGGAAAAATTTGAAAATTCTTAGCAACCTTACTCCTATAAAATTATTTGTCAAGAAATTTAGGGTATTAAGAATGATTGCTAAATTTAATAAAACCGAATAATTTCAATTGTATTCACACCCATATTTGTAACATCTCAATAAATTATGGAGTCAACGGGTGATAAAATGTAAAAGGTCTGGCTGTTTGAACATGTTAGTGAGCCTTAAGAAAAAACAGCGAATAAGATCATTTATCTTTTAAATATATGATGTTGCGTTTAACCCGTTGCTATTAAAGGATTGGCTACTGTTTTTTCTTTAGTTTTACTTATATTCAAGTTCCATACCTTTTACATTTTATTATCAGTTGGCGGGTCAATATGATCATTTAATACACCAGAAATTATTGAGGAGTTATTCATTGCGAAACTTTAAAGGCAATGGTGTTTTCAGAAAGTGGCTGTCTTCAATTGCAGTAAGAACTTGCTATAATTTTTGGCGAAAAACCTATCGGTCCCGGTCCCATAGATTAGGTGCTTAAACACCAATATCAGAGCAGCGCCGCTCCTTTCGGTCACGGCTGCACTTCGCTTGCCCCATTGGCTGGACAAAATGATGACCCTTATGGAACAAACGTAGAATACCTATTCAAATGTTATCGCGATTGGAATCGTCTGTTTCATGACTACAACATTTTGGCCGGGCGTATTTGGGGCTTATTGCTGTTATGGATCACCATGGCGCCTTATATTTTCTACCGTTTGCAGAAGTGACAAGGCGGCCCCCTATTTGATCGGACCTTTATCATAATGCCCAGAAATTTATGCATGATGCACATTTTTCTGGGCATTTTTTATAGTATTCTCCTTCATCAAATTTTCCCGTCTTTTTCCATTCATAAGTTTTGAAAATTTTATTCCTTTCCTTATGATTGCCTGAAATACATTTTAAAACGACAACTTGTGCGTACTTCAGGATCAAAAGACGGGTTTGAGATTCTGCTTATTTTAAAAGAGAAGTTCTTTTTGGCACAGGTGTTGCTGAAAAAAAATTACCTTTAAAATTCAGGTCATATAAACCGAGGGATGACAATGTTGGAAAAAGCTACGAGTTCAAATCACATGGATTTAACTAGTCGGAAACTCAAATCCGAGATTGAGTACCGGAAGAATCTGCAGGATATTTGCAACAAGATACATGCCGCCGCAAATCTGGACGAGATCCTGGTTGATCTCAAGGATGAAATCACAGAGCTTTTTGAAGCGGAACGGCTGACCGTTTACCTGGTTGACGGCAGAGAGCGGGAGCTGGTTTCGAGATTTAAATCCGGAGACGAAATCGGAGAGATCCGCATTCCCCTGTCCAACAACAGTATATCAGGATGTTCCGCTTTCAAGAAAAAGCTCATCAATATTAAAAATGTTTATGATGATAAGGAGCTGGCCGCCATAGATCCTGATCTGAAATTCGATAAAAGCTGGGATCAAAAGGCGGCTTTTACCACCCAACAGGTTCTTGTGGTTCCGGTTATATGTAAAAACTATCTGCTGGGCGTGATTCAGCTCATAAACCGTAAAGACGGGGGGTTGTTTTCTAAACTCGATGAACGGTCTGTTACGGAAATGGCCCATATACTGGGGATCGCACTGTACAATCAGAAGCGGATGGCAAAAGCAAGGCCAAACAAATTTGATTATCTTCTGAAAAACCGTATTCTGACAGAAAAAGAACTGGACAAGGCGATCACTGATGCCAGAAGAAAAAGAGAACCTGTTGAAGCGGTTTTAATGTCGGATCTTAAGGTTTTAAAACAAGATATCGGCAATTCCTTAAGTCAATTTTATAACGTACCGTTTGCAAAATATGATGCAAATTCACCGGTTCCCAGTGAACTGCTTGCCGGCCTGAAAGTCCCTTTCATGAGACACTATGCCTGGGTTCCCCTGCGCAAGGAAGGTGATAAAATCGTTATTGCCATAGACAATCCTTTCGATCTTCAGAAGATTGAGGAAATCAAGTCTCTGTTTACAGGCAAATCCATCTGTTTCAATGTCGCGTTAAAACAGGATATACTCAAAATTCTCAGGCGCTTTACCCGAAAAAAAAAAGAGCTTGTCTCCATGCAAGAAATACTTTTCCAACTTAAGAGCGAAGAACAAGAGGTAGAAGATGAAAAATCTATCCTGTATGAGGAGGACAGCGCCATTGTCCAGCTTGTTAATAAAATAATCATCGATGCCTATGATCGGGGTTCTTCGGATATTCATATCGAACCGTATCCCGGAAAGGAAAAGACCCGGGTGCGGATCCGTGTGGACGGTGCATGTAGGGTATTCGAGTCGCTTCCTTCCGTGTTTAGAGATAACATCGTGTCACGTATTAAGATCATGGCCGATCTCGATATTGTGGAACGGCGCAAGCCCCAGGACGGAAAAATCAAATTCAAAAAGTACGGCGGTCTTGATATTGAACTCCGGGTGGCAACCATTCCTACCCAGGGGGGAGTGGAAGATATTGTGATGCGTATTCTGGCCACCGGTAAGACGCTTCCTCTGGATAAAATAGGTTTTTCAACCCGAAACTACAACAATTTTGTCAGCTCAATTACACATCCATACGGCCTCATCTTTGTATGCGGTCCCACCGGCTCCGGCAAAACATCAACCTTACATTCGGCGCTGTCATATATCAATAATGCCGAAACCAAAATATGGACCGCTGAAGACCCTGTGGAAATTACCCAGAGAGGGTTGAGGCAGGTCCAGGTAAAGCCCAAGATAGGGTTCGACTTTGCCTCGGCCATGCGGGCATTTTTAAGGTCTGACCCGGATGTTATTATGGTGGGTGAGATGCGTGACAGGGAGACAACATCAATAGGAATAGAGGCGTCATTAACCGGGCATCTGGTGTTTTCCACACTGCATACCAACAGCGCACCGGAAAGCATAACCAGACTTCTTGACATGGGAATGGATCCGTTCAACTTTGCAGATTCTATTGTGTGCGTTCTTGCCCAGCGCCTGGTCCGTACCTTGTGTAAAAAATGCAAGGGATCTTATCACCCCTCAAAAAGTGAATATGAGACTCTGATTCGGGAATACGGATCTTTTGAAAGGTTCGAAAAAAATGCTAATATACCTTATACCGATGATTTAGTTCTCTACAGGCCGGTGGGCTGCAACCGATGTTACAATGCCGGATATGCCGGACGCATGGGTCTGCATGAACTGTTGCTGGGGACCGATCCCATGAAAAAACTGATCCAGAACAATTCTCTGATTGAGGTTTTAAGGAATCAGGCCGTAAAAGATGGTATGGCGACTCTGAAACAGGACGGAATTGAAAAAATATTTGGTGGAAACTGCGATATCCTGCAGGTTAGGAAGGTTTGTATCAGATGATCGGTTTAACTCAAGGCACCTTTTTGGCTGCTTCCATAAATCTTTTTAACTGTTTTTCATAATAGCTTCTGTTCGTTACTGTCAACTCAAGGACCTTGATTTCAGATTCAACCGCCTCTTCAAACCGATCGTTTGCATAATAGCACTCAGCCAGGGTGTCGAGGATATACGGAGATTCTTCGAGTTCAGCCGCTTTTTCTGCAAGATACAATGCTTTTTGAGGATCACGGAATCTTTCGACGTTAGATGTGGCATGAAGCCAGGCCAGGTTGTTCAAAGCATGAGGGTTATCCGGCTTAAGCGCTAATGATTGTTCATACGCTTTTATGGTTTCGGCAAACTTTTCCTGGCTGAAATAAAGGTCACCCAGCGTGCTGTAAAGATTCGGGTTGTCAGGGGTGTTCTCCAGTTCTCTTAGTATTATTTTCTCGATAAAATGTTTATTTAATTTCTTGCCGGTTTCACCAAAATTCAAGTTATATCCGATAGCTCCGATCAACAGTACTCCCACCAGGTAAACAGCAATGCTTTTTATTATTTTATTGTCTTGGCGGGTTATCCAGACTCTGTCCGTTTCACATTTTTTCAAATATTCTATCCGTTTTTTAATGCTGAAGTGGTGCCAGTTGGGTTTGTCGTATGGCTCACCGCTTGTTGCTGCAATTTTTTCGAAACAGGAGATAAGAGGTGCTGCACTGTCGAAAAGGGTGTACACGTAAGTGTCTGCCTGGCGCTCGAAATTACGCATAAAATATCCGAAAATAAAACGGAAGTAGATCAGGAAAAATATAATAATGATGAAGCTGAAAATCGATGATGTTACTGCGGTCTGATCCAGACCGCTATTGCTTATAAATCTGTATATGGGTTCCGTGAAGATAATAAAATATACCAGCAGGTCAAAAGTGGCAAAAGAGATCAGCATGTATCCTACAAAAAAGACCAGATAAAAAACAAGATGTTTTTTCTTTATATGCCCGATTTCATGGGCAATGACCGCATCAATCTCCTCGGGCTCAAGAAATCGCAAAAGGTCATTTGTAACAAGGATGTAGCGGAATTTCTTGACCAGCCCCATCACACCGGCGGTTATCATTCTGCCACCGAATATGGGCCAGTAAAGAATATCAGCATATTCAAGCCCTGCTATTCGGCACAGGTTTTCGATCCGTTTTCTATAATAACCGGTTTCCAGGGGTTTGCATCTCCAAAATTTTTGGATTACGGCCGGGCCTCCAATTGCGATGGCAACAAGAAAAACAATGAAATAGGCAATCTGACCCTGGGTGGTGGAGAGAAAATGTTTTGGCGACTCAAAGGGCAGGGCATTAATAATGTCGGCAAATCCGGAAAGGAGCAGCCAGGGTAAAAGCACGGGTACGGAAAAAGAAATTTGAGACAGAATGTATGATCTTCTGGAGAGATCGGAGTTGGAGAGCATCTTATAGGGTCCATGGGCACAGGCCCATACAATGGCAAGGTAGAATATAAAAAGCCCGAGAAATAAAAGCGCCTGAAAAGTCGGAATAATGGAAAGAAAGTCAATGTCTGACAAAAAGGATGAAAGGTTCAGGCCATAAATATCGATGGAAAAGAGCACGATGGCCATTATGGATTGCCGGGTTAGCGTAGAGCTGAATTTATGACTGAGTTGAGCGAATTCTCCCTGCGAAAGCCTCTTTTCTATCCTGTAAAATTGTAACCAGGTGATCCCTGCGAAAGCAACAATCAGTCCGATAAACAAAATAAAGGTTTCTATTGAGGTAAAATTGGTATCTTCCGAAGGCTGATAGGTGCTGTATATGAGCAGCACAATGATGAAGTATATGAAATTGCCAAACATAAATATACGTGTTTAAATTTCTACAAGTAGTTGTAGAAATGTGATTTTTAGATGTCCTTTAATCTGTCTTTTGGCTGGAATAGTGGAATGTTGAAATAATGGAATTTGGGCCATTACTCCATTATTCCATTATTCCAATGATGATCTGCCTGTTCTTACCTTGCAATACCAGGCGGGGCTAAGGGAACAATATTGTTTTTCTTTTTTACTTGAAATACCTTTCTTTTTCACTATAGATGCAGCCACAATATTGCTGGCGATACATTCCCAAGCGCTTTGATTCTTGGATTCCCTCTTTCCATGCATCACGAAAATCATGGTAGTAAAATCTTACCCCCACGGCTTTGCCGACCGCTTCACCGATGGATTTTATCTCGTCGTGTTTCTGAAATTTACTGTACAGGAGTGTGGTGGTAAAATAATCGAATTTACCCCGCTTTGCCACCAGAGCCGTGGATCTCAAGCGCTCATGGTAGCAGTACGAGCAGCGCATCGATTCCCTGAACACGACATTCTGAATAAAGCCTTCCAGATCGTAACCTTCCTGATAAATGACCCTAAGATTGATGGTTTCAGCATAAGACTGCAATGTTTCTTTGCGTTTCATGCATTCCGTATACGGGTGGATATTGTGTTTGTAGAAAAAACCCATTACATCAAAACCTTGCGTCTCAAGGGTTTTTACAGTGGTTATTGCGCACGGGGCGCAGCATATGTGAAGCAGGATCTTCATTCTCTTTTTCCGAAGATAGCGGTTCCGATACGTACAAGGGTCGCCCCCTCCTGGATAGCCACTTCAAAATCACCGGTCATGCCCATGGAGAGTTCACTCAAACTCATATTCAACAAACCCTTTTGCTCAAGACGGTCTCTCAGACCCCGAAGGGCCGCAAAATAGGGCCGAACCTTTTCAGGAGCGTTGAAATAGGGCGGCATGGTCATAAGCCCTTTAACCGATAAGTTCTCAAGAAGGCTTATGTCCTTTAAAAGATTGTACGTGTCTTTGACATTTACTCCTGACTTTGAAGCTTCCTCACTGATATTGACCTGTATCAAAACCTCCTGGATTTTATTAATTTTATGTGACTGTTTATCTAATTCACGGGCCAGTTTAAGCGTATCAACGGAATGAATCAGGTCAAAGAGTCTCACAACGTATTTGGCCTTGTTGGACTGAAGATGTCCGATGAAATGCCACGATACCGGGTAAGTCGCCAGGTCGTTGAACTTTGTCCGGGCTTCCTGAACATAGTTTTCTCCAAGAGTGGTGGCGCCGGCTTCTATGGCTTGTCTGACCCTGTTTGTGGGAACAGTTTTGCTCACCGCAACAAGACGGATTGTTTCAGGGTTACGGCCGCATCCACGGGCCGCTGTTTCAATACGGTTTTTTACGTTTTGCAATCTTTTTATCAATTTTTAAAATCTTCTTTTGTTAAGCGACTATTTATATTGTTTATAACCAGCACACCTTCCTTTATAAGACATTCAATGACCTCGCAAACCGGGAGCCCCACAACATTGGTGTAAGAACCGTTGATGCTTTTAACCAGGAAGGTGCCGAGGCCCTGAATGGCGTAAGCCCCTGCTTTGTCAAAAGGCTCGGTTGTATGTATATACCACTCAATTTCTTGATCGGCTAGATTTTTAAAAAGAACTTCTGTTTTAACTGTTTCGGAAAATTTTCGGTTTTTCACTTTGCAGCAGATTGAATAACCGGTAAAAACCTGGTGTGTTTGACCGCTGAGCTGTTTTAACATGGTTCGGGCTTGGGCTATGGAACCGGGTTTGCCAAGTATGGTTTGGTCTTTCAGGACAATGGTATCGGCACCGATAACCCATTTCCCGGGATACTTTTCTGACACGTTATCGGCCTTGGCTTCGGCGAGAACCCTGGCATAGATTTCCGGCGAAGATATGGGGATAGATGTCTCATCGATGCTGCTCGGAATTACAGAAAATGAAAGTCCTGCCTGTTCTAACAGATACCGGCGCCTTGGGGAGCTGGATGCGAGGATTAATAACGGATCATCATTTGGATTTTTCATGGGGATTAAGTATCAGAAGAAATAAAAATTGACAAGCATCAAACCTTAAAAGTCCTTGATAAGTGTAAGTTGCCGAGACCTTTGCAAAACGCCCCTTTTTGCCCAATTTCTACGTCAGCCTCAAATTTTAACCCGCCACCGAACTTTGGCGGGTTAATCCTCGAAATACTCAATGTATGGATGCCTGCCCCGATGGGTTTTTCATCGGGGTGGTTAAAATTTTCGCGTTGACTCGGGGCGTCCATGCCCCTCGCCCTTGCGGGCAGCTTGAGAGCTGTCCAATTTTGCTATCCTGCAGAATTGTCCTTGAACTTGAACCCCGGTTAAATTTAAAATACGGATTTAACCCCGATGGAATAAACAGAAAAATAAATTCCATTGGGCAGGCTGGGCAGGCAAAAATGAACATTTTTCAAAGGTCTCTTACGGACAAACTTACAATAACTTGCTGACAATTTCATAAATGTCGGCAAAAGCATTACTTGACTGGTCAAGATTGATTAGAGGGGACATGTCGGAAATCATTGCACCGATCTGCTTGTCATAAGACACGCTACACAAATTTGTGGTTTGAGTGGTTAAATATTTTTCAGCAACAATCTTTACAATTTGACCTGCATTTTTCTCTTTGTTATCCTTGGCCATGTTGGTAATTATTGTCGGCCGGATATTTTCAATTTCTTTTTTTAAAACATCCATTACATCTTTTCCGCCGGACTCCTCAATGAACTGAAGAAGCTCTTTGACGGTTCGAATTTTGAGTACATTTTTTGGATCCATGGCTGTTTTAATAAGAGCTTGGAGAGATGGGGTTTTGCCGGAAAGACGGCTTAACCTTCGGTAGACCGAATTTCGAATAAATATATAGGCATTCTGAATCGATGTAGGTTCCGGTGTAAGAACGACAATTTTTTTATTGGCGGAAAGAAAAAAATCGAGAACATTAAAAGAAGTCCCGGCGCCAAGATCAAGAATCACGTAGTCGGCATCTATCCTTGAAAAATGAGTTATAAGTTTCACCTTTTGGCTAAAGTGTGGGTTGGCCAGGGAAAGGACGTCACTGGCACCGCTGATAAGGCGAAGGTTTTGAGCCTCGGTATCGATACAAATATCCTCCAATACTTCAAATTTTCGGGTAATAAAATCATTTAGAGTTTTTGATGGACTTTTAATTCCCAATAGGGTGTGCAGGTTGGCCCCGCCCAGATCTACGTCCACAAGAACAGTTCGTTTGCCCATCCGGGCAAGCCAAAAAGCCAGGACGGTACTCACAACACTCTTTCCGGCCCCGCCCTTGCCTCCGCCTATGGCCCATATCTGCGGGGTTGATTTGCTGATGGTATTTGGTTCTTCTTTCACTTGTCACCTTGTTGATACTACCTGAATTTTGCATGAAAATTGATGAGTCTGTTGATTAATGGTCTTTTCGCACAATCTCTGCGTTATGCTCAAAAAATAATCCTCGGAATATCAAATATATGCCTGTGGTTATTTTTTTCGCATGCCTTGATCTTGAACGAAAATCCTCATTAATCAACAGACTCATTGATGAGAATCTTTATAATCCTAAATTAAAGCGTGTTTAAACAACATCATAATTAAGGTACTAAATTTGATGAACTCGTAAAAAGTCCGATTTAGACGGTTTCGTAAAAAGTTCAAACTCCCCCGCCAAACATAGGCGGGATAAAAAGGCGTCGCAAATTTTGCAATCATAAGGCGTACTTATCGTACGTTGAATGATTGCTAAATGCAGCACAACGCAGAAGTTGGACTTTTTACGAGACCGTCAAATTTTAATGGTTATTATTCCCACGTACCATGAGCAACCGATAATCCAAATGATAGAGAAACAAAGTTTGGGCTCGTAAACAAGCTAAACGGCTACATGGTCACGACTTTCCCAAAAGCGAGCTCCATAAACTCCATATAAGATTTTGCTCTCCCTCGGATCCATAACAGTAATCCTTCAACAGCCCGCGGTCATTATCGGTCATCTCTTTGAACTGGACACCGACGATGGCTGTTGTTTTTCCTTCCAGGGGAACATCCTTGCCCCAGACAATAGTACCCAAAATATTAAGCGTAAGAGATTCTATGGGTAAACACATCTGGATTTTTACATTTTTTCCGGTCAGGCTAGTAGAAGGACCGATTTGATACCTCGCACCCAAAATCACACATGCCCCGCCTAAAGAAATATCATCCGTGAACCCGGTGAGTTCCAAAGGTGCTTTTCCGCCAGGATCCTGGAAGACCTTAAGATTCACCTGTGTGGGGAGTTGGTGCCTGAATGTTTTTCGAACCATTTTTGAAAGTTCTCTTTCATCCGATTCCATACGGGCATCCAAGAGGTGATCAAGCATAGGCTCGACATCAGGATATTCTCTGCAAATTTTCATCAGCATGGGTTTGGAGATTTTGGCCAATTCAACGCGAGTGATGGTTTTAATATCTGTTTGAGATACTTTTTCCTCTGTAGATGGATAAATTTCACCAAAAAAGTCGTTTTCTATAAGGTCTTTCTTTGTTTTTTTTCGGACCTTTTCATCCATTTTTAAACGATGGTAGATTGTTTCTTCCAAGGCTCCGGAAACCACGAAACTCATATCATTTTCCGGATCTCCGAATTTTTTCAACATACTTTGTGCAGGAAAATACCTGGGAGTCAGCTCATTCATAAAAGCGATAAGTTGCTGAAATGACAGCGTAGAAAAAAAGCTCTGCACCGGATCCTTTTTGGGGCTGCCTTTATGAAGGTCTGAATAGAATTCCTGTCCTTCCTGATGGGACGGCTTGGCAAGGCGCCACTCAAAGATTTTGGAAACAATTGCCTGCAGTGTCTGGCCTTCTTGAATAAAAAGGTTGGCCGATATTCTGTATGCATCGACAGCATCAAACGGTTTCTCCTGTGCCAGGAAGTCTGCAAAGACTCTATGGAGTCGCGGATTGTTTGGAAAAACCTTTAACAGGTTCTCAAACTCCGTGAGGGAGTCGATGGTGATAGATCCCTCAATAATACGGTTTACAACGCTGTCCCGCATGTCAGTGCTGTCGTTCATAATTCACCTTAAGGGTTTTTTTGGTTTTTCATGTTTTTTATAATTATATCTATACGCTGGTTCATCATCTCGCTTTTTTTAAAAGAAAGAAGTAATATCTCGTAAAATGATTTTATTTTGGTATCAAATTTCAGCAAAATATCACCAAATTCTGCAAGTTTTGCACTCATGGATTTAATTTGATTGTGAACATCTTCGGCAGATTTATCGGGTGGCACAGAAGACCCCTTTTCTCTGAACGCGGTTATCAATTTTTCAAGGTCTTTTTTTTCCCCGTCCGAAAGGCCAACATTTAATTCTGTCTGGTATTCATCCGTCATGTTGTCACCGGTAATCAAGATTCATCATGCTTTTTAAATTCTCTGTTAATCATGGCATCTATGGCGGTAATACTTTCATCGACTGTTCTCAAAGATTCGGAAATCTTGCCGGGATGTTCTGAATTGATGCCGGACTTTTTTTTCAACAGGTTGATACTAAGCAACAGAATAATAACAATTGTAAAAAAATTTAACAGGGCCAGCATATATGTCTGAAGATTATAATTGTTGCCGGTAGAAGGTAGTGATTCCGTCGGTTTTACCGGTTCCTGCTTTGCCGTTTTGTCCAGTGCGCTCTGAGTCGTTATGGGAGTGGCAGGGACCTTGTTTAAGCTTTCTTTGGAGGACTCTTTTGTCCGCTTTGGAGTTATATCTGATGCAGCGTTTTTCTTTATTTTAAGCATATTCCCCGATTCTTTTTCCGGAGATTTTATTGGGATAAGTTTTGGTTCGGTCATTTCAGGCTTGCCTGATTCTTTTTCCGGAGATTTTTCCGGGATAACCGTTGGTTGTTTGGTTACAAGCTCGGCTAATTCTTTTTCTGATGATTCTTCCGGCATGGCCTTTGGCTCTTTTGTTTCAGGCTCCTTTGATTCATTCACTGAAGGCTTGGCATGCAAAGACTCCTCCGGCACAATCTCCTGGGTTGGTGGAGTTATTAAGTATGCATCGATAACAACGCGGTCTGGACCGGAAAGAGAAAACGCCTTTAGTTTGAAATAGGGAAAAGAGAGTTTTATTCCGGCTGTCAAAAGAGTTTCCTTTTGAACAAACTCAATGGAACGAACCGGCTGAATTTGGGTTGCCTTATAAAGAATTTGTCGGGGCAGGACCGTTGTGCTGTCAGGAAAAACTACGGAAAATTTTCCATCACCATCGATTACAGGCTCCTTAAATTGAGCAGCATTCTGGAATTCAAACACAATTCTTGTAAAATCTTGGTGTTTGGCGCTTCTCACATATTTAAGGCTGGCGGCCTGAGTTCCTCCGGATTGGAGCATGAAGAGAACGGCGGCAATCATCGTTAGTCCTGATTTCATATATCTTCTCTTGGGGTTGTTATACGTCCCGGAAATTTTACAACTTGTAGAAACCAAAAGTCTTTTAATGACAATCTGTTTATGCTATCGGCATGGAAGAATGGAATAGTGAAATTTTTTTCTATTTCACCAGAACCATTATTCTCTCCGGGCGCAGGCCCTACAGGTTGATACCTTTGAAAAACGCCCCTTTTTGCCCAATCCCGGCGTCCCCGCTGAGCGGGATCTACGCTTCGCTTCGACAGGGTCAAATTTTAACCCGCCACCGAACTTTTGCGGGTTAATCCGCCACCGAACTTTGGCGGATTAATCCTCTAAATACTCAATGTATTGCTTCGGTTAAAATTTTCGCCTTTCTTAGCCTTGAACAAAATTGAACGTTTTTCAAAAGTCTCGGGCTGGAGGCCAATTGGGACGAACACTCTAAGTATGATAATAAAAAGCCAAAAAAACTATAAAGGAAAGTGACTTGTGTGTCAAATAAAATTGTCCACGGAAGCTCAACGCCCGTCAGGTCTGGATTGAAATTCTTTTATCATTCCATGAAGTATAATTCTGACAATATCGGCCGGTGTCGGTGGCTAAAATAAGATAATTTGGATCTCTTTGATATATTTTATTTATACATAAAATCAAATCGTTGATAGCTGCTATTGATGGCAGATATGTCAGATCACGGTTCGATCTCCATTCAGGTAACGATGGGGGATGCCTCCGAATCAAAAGGGTTGGTACGAAGGGCGAGGTGGAACAGGTAGGGATAATTGTTTTTTAAATAGATCATATAATCAAGCCACTGGTAAACAAGCCGGCGGTATGCCCTCTGCATGTCTTTTGACAGATGTTTGTAATCGGAATCAGGCAGCCGGCGAAAGTCGGTCCGGTATAGAAATTCATCCCGCAAATGAATGATTGCCCGGAGTAGATCGGTAAAGGATTCATGCTCCAGCAATGCAGGATTTTCCAAATAGCGCAACATACTATTTCCTTTTTCTTTTAGAAAATGCTTCAAAGCTTCCAGGTCACTGCTGTGAATATCAACTGAAAAATCGTAGGATTGGATGCACCTTTTTGCCGCAAAGAATTCTTTTTTGGACCAGTTTTGCGTCATCTTAAGGTCTTTGCCCATGGTTTTGGACCGCGGGTCAAATGCTGTAAAAATGGTAAGCAACCGAGTTCCGATTTCACTGAAAAATGTTCCCACCACCATGTTTGTCTTTTGCTGCCGAATCTGTTTTTCCCGTCGATTTATTATCATTTCAGTTGCATTGGCAATTACACCCAGAAAAGTGCCTACCCCGCAGATAATCAGGATTATAACCAGAAACTTACCCGCTTGGGTGGCAGGGTGGATGTCGCCGTATCCCACTGTGGAGATGGTAACAATACTGAAGTAAAAGGCATCGGACAATGTGAGTTTTTCAATAAACATGAATCCCACAGTACCCGATACCATAGAAACAACCAAGACAACAAAAAATATTTTTAATCGGAGCTGAAGATTACCCATTGATTTTCTTACACTTCATTTGTTGGTGGCTCATGATGTCAATGAAATACGGGATAGGAACCTTTATAAGGGAAAAAAGGAGTCAAATAAAATAGAAACCCCAAATTCAATTTCTGATTTCCTGATCACATGGCCGATAAAAAGCGCTCCAATTCCAACCATGATAATTAAACGTCCCGGAAATTCTACAACTTGTTGAAATAACGTGTCTTTTAATGGTAATTTGTTTATGTCATCAGAATGGAATGCTGGAATATTGGAATATTGGAATATTGGGATCAGGGCGGAAATAAAACCATTTTAATTGTAAAAAACTCCTTCAAACCCATCATTCCATTATTCCAATTGGGGCGAAGCCCCTAAGTTCCGCCGCTAATAAAGCAATAAACACTTCAGGAAAGACAATAATCAAAATTGCCGTATTAATCAATATAAAACCCGGCAAATAATATTTTATGCTGAGTATTTAAGTCAAATTTTTGTTAAAATTGAATTTTTTATCAGAGAACCGTATATTGGGTTAATCTGGCGGTGGAATTTGTGATATCACCGCCAGATTGACTATCGGACCTGACAGGTTACGCGACTTCCCGGTATTCCGCGTCCACCACATCATCATCCGATCCGGAAGACGCCGGACCCCATGTGCTCTCAGTTGCGCTTTCACCCTGATGTGCTCCGGAAGGGGAGGCTTGCTGGTACATGGAAGCTGTCAGCTTATGTGAAGCCTGTGTCAGCACCTCGGTCAGACGCTTGATCTGAACGGTATCTTCGCTTTCTAATACCCGTTTAAGGTCGTTTAACGCTCCCTCAACCTCTGCCAGGGTCGTACTGTCTATCTTATCGCCAAGTTCCCTTATGGATTTTTCAGTTGTATAAATCAATGCATCGGCTGTATTGCGTACGTCCACAAGTTCCTTTTTATTTCTATCCTCATCGGCATGAAGTTCCGCATCTCTAACCAGCCGGTCGATTTCTTCCTGGGACAAACCTGAAGAAGCCGTGATTCGGATGGACTGCTGTTTGCCGGTGGCCTGATCCTTGGCCGAGGCTTCCACGATACCATTGGCATCGATGTCAAAGGTTACTTCAATCTGCGGCATACCTTTGGGTGCAGGGGGAATGCCTACCAATTCAAAACGACCCAACGTCTTGTTTCCAAAAGCCATTTCGCGCTCTCCCTGAAGCACATGAATTGAAACTGCCGGCTGGTTATCTTCAGCAGTTGAAAAAATCTGGCTCTTTTTGGTGGGAATGGTTGTGTTTTTTTCGATCAGCTGGGTCATCACTCCTCCCAGGGTTTCGATACCCAGAGAAAGAGGAGTAACGTCAAGGAGCAGAACATCTTTAACATCTCCTTTTAAAACGGCTCCCTGAATGGCCGCACCAAGGGCTACAACCTCATCCGGGTTCACCCCTTTGTTCGGTACTTTGCCAAAAATTTTCTTGACGCGCTCATGTACCGCCGGCATGCGTGTCATGCCGCCCACCAGGATGACCTCATTAACCTCACCGGATGACAGGCCGGCGTCCTTCAGTGCCATGTTGCAGGGCCCCTCAAGCTTATCCAAAAGATCACTGACCAAAGCTTCTAACTTGGCCCGGGTGATCTTTATATTCAGATGCTTGGGACCGCCGGCATCGGCAGTGATAAACGGTAAATTCACATGGGTTTCCATGGAAGCGGACAGTTCCATTTTAGCCTTTTCAGCAGCTTCTTTGAGTCGCTGCAGGGCCATTTTGTCACTCCTTAAATCAATTCCCTGGTCCTTTTTAAATTCATCGGCCAAATAATCGATTAGCCGAAGATCGAAGTCCTCACCGCCCAAATGGGTATCTCCGTTGGTGGCTTTGACCTCAAAAACACCATCGCCGATATCCAGTATGGAAACGTCAAATGTGCCGCCGCCCAGATCGAATACGGCAATCTTTTCTTCTGATTTTTTGTCCATACCATAGGCAAGAGATGCTGCCGTGGGTTCATTGATAATCCTTAGCACATTAAGGCCGGCTATTTTCCCTGCATCCTTGGTGGCCTGTCTCTGGCTGTCGCTAAAATAGGCCGGTACGGTAATCACTGCATCGGTTACCGTTTCACCAAAATATTCTTCTGCGGATTTCTTGATATCCGCCAGGATAAAAGATGAAATTTCCGCCGGGCTATAATGTTTACCCTGAAGATTAATACGAACATCATCATTACTTGCTTTTTCGATTCTGTAAGGAAGAATCTTTTCATCCTTTTGCACTTCGGGTGAATTATACTTTCGTCCAATAAGTCGCTTGACGCCAAAGACCGTATTCTCAGGATTGGTAATGGCTTGTCTTTTGGCGATTTGTCCCACCAATCTTTCCCCTTTATCAGATACGGCTACTATGGAAGGTGTGGTTCGACCACCTTCTCTGTTCGTGATTACTTTGGCCTCTCCGCCTTCCATGATCGAAAGGCATGAGTTGGTGGTGCCAAGATCTATTCCTATTATTTTGCTCATTTTTATTCCTCCGTATTTGGATTTTTTTCGGTTTTTAAATTAAAAAACTCGAATTTTTGCTTGTTGTCAAAATATTAAGAATGAAATTGATATTGTCAATATAATTAAAATCAATTTTAATTATATTACTTTTTATAAAATATATTAAAAATAATTCTTTTTGCTGGGTGTTAAAAACAAGGAAAGAAAAAAATAGCTTATAAAAACAAATAGTAAAAACAATAAAAGGTAACTTCTTAATAAGTTCTGGTGTATTAAATGATCATATTGAACCGAATCCATAATTTATTGAGAGGTTATTTTTATTGTTTGAAACTATATGATATTTTATGTATCTTAAAATTTGATGAACTCGTAAAATGTCCGATTTAGACGGTTTCGTAAAAAGTTCAAGCTCCCCCGCCAAACATAGGCGGGATAAAAAGGCGTCGCAAATTTTGTAATCATGAGGCGTACTTATCGTACGTTGAATGATTGCGAAATGCAGCACAACGCAGAAGTTGGACTTTTTACGAAACCGTCAAATTTGATATCCTGCTATTATTTGATTATGTCGCGATTGCTAAAATTTTTACATTTTTGGATATTCTTATGCGAATTGTTCTTGTTAATCCCAATCCCATGAAACCACCGGTGACTCCGGTCTCTTTGGACTATCTGGGGAGTGCATGTGAACATGCCGGAATAGCAGTTGATCTGGTTGATTGTTCTGTTGAGACGGACTGGAGTAAAAAACTTGCGCAGGTTTTGACGGAAAAGCCGATCCTGGTCGGTGTTACGGTTCGTAACATAGACGATTCTTATTTTGCCAGCCGGGATTTTTCTCTTCAACGAATCGTACCGGTTCTGGAGGAAATTAAAAGATTAACACAAGCACCGATTTGTCTGGGCGGAGTGGGTTTTTCTATTTTCCCCTCTGAAACCATGGAATTTTGCGGCGTGCCTTATGGCATATGCGGGGGCGGAGAGAAAGGTTTCGTTAAGCTGGTCATAGCGCTTTCAAAAAACACCGAATTGGGGGCGGTGCCGGGACTGATTTGGATGGAGAAGGGGAACTATAGAAAGAACGCTATCTTGGCGGTTCCCTTGGAAAAAATAGATTTAGCCTCCAGGCCGTTGATTGACAATGCTTATTATTTCGAAAACGGAGGGCAGGTTGGGTTCGAGACCAAACGCGGGTGTTCTTTGAATTGCGTGTATTGTCCGGAGCCGATGATAAGGGGTAAACATGTTTGCGTGCGAAATCCAAAAAATGTTGTGGCCGAATTAAACAATCTTTATATGCGTGGGATCACTGTTTTTCACACCTGTGACAGCGAGTTTAATTGTCCCTATTCCCATGCGGTTCTGGTATGCAGAGCCATTATTGAGTCAGGTTTGGGAAATAAAATTAAATGGTATGCCTATTGTTCTCCCGAGTATTTTAGCGAAGAGTTAGTAACTGTGATGCGTGACGCCGGATGTGTGGGAATCGATTTCGGGGCCGACCATGGGGATGAAAACATGCTGCGCCGACTCGGTCATGGATATGGATCAGATGATTTGATTCGAATTCGGGAAGTTTGCCGTAACCATAATATCATTTGCATGTTCGATTTGCTCCTTGGGTCTCCCGGTGAAACCAAAGAATCCATTGAAAAAACGATTCGTTTAATGAAAAAGATCAAGCCGGAACGTGTGGGCATCAGTCTCGGGGTGAGACTTTATCCAATTACGCGACTGGGACAAGAAATCTTAGAGACATCAAAAGGGGCCTTATCTGAAAATCCCAGTCTCTTTGGAGACCTGGAAGATAATCAATCTTTTCTTCGCCCGGTTTATTACTGTGATGCAAATTTGGGTGAAGATGTGGAAGACTGGTTGCATAGTATGGTTGGCGATGACCCGAGATTTCTTCTTGGACGTCGGACCGACGCGAATCTAAATTACAATTATAATGACAATCCGGAACTGACTGAGGCGATCAAACGCGGCCATCGCGGCGCATATTGGGATATCCTCCGCCGGCTATCTGAGGGAATCCCACCTTTATAAGAAATCCCATATGATTTTGTAAAAATACCCTGAAGAGTGTTCGGGAAAAGTTCTGAACTATTTCAACTAAATCTTTCCTTTATTTTCAGAAAATGTTAACATAAAATTTTTTGTAAACAATTTAGACAACATCTTAATTAATTTCCATCCGGAAATGGCCCTTTTCCGCAATCTCTGCGTCAATCTGCGGAATTACATGTGCTGCGTACCACTTGTACACCTCCGCGTAATTCCTTGATTTTCTTGACCTTGCGAAAAATTGCTCATTTCTGCATTGGAAACATAATTTTGCCTAATATAAAATTATGGATGGGAACTAATGAAACATCTCGGGAGTTCTATCCCGCTATAGGTAGAATAAATCAAGCAATTTATTGAGGAACGGTCTTTTGTAACCCCATCGCTTGTGCTTAAAATGGCAGGCGGCGCCGGGCGAACGAACTTGTAAAGGATTGTATGAAAAAATTAGTGAAAAAAAATCGGAATGATCGACCTGATCAATTTGATGGATTTAGTGAAAAAGAAATAAACACATTATACGGGATTGCGTCTATTAAAAAGTTGCAACCTGATGATATCTTAATAAAAAAGGGTGATATCGACCAGACGATTTATGTAATTCTGAGCGGAAAGATAAGAATTGTCAAAGGGGGGCAAAGACAGTCCAAAGGGGGGGTCTTTTTACACCCAGGTGAATGGGTTGGTGGAATTGACTTTGTTCGGCAGGTTCCATGCACGGCATCTGCCGTAGCTGTTGAACCGTCCAGCGTTATGGCTGTGAATGGAAAAACATTGGATGCCCTTGAAGCGAAAACCCAACTGATCTTCTTTAAGCATTTAAATAATCTTGCTTTAGAACAAATCAGCCGGCTTGAGCAAAAGGAGAAGAAACTTGCCCACAAGAACATTAAACTGATGAAGGACATTTATCGGGAGCGTACTAAATGCATAACTGATATTCAACACTCTGAAATGATTCAAAATATATTGAAAAAAGTCCCCAAATTGCCGGTTTTCGCTACGACCCTGGCTAATGATTTGATGGGTGATCGAATCTCATCCAAGGAAGTTTCCGAACAGATAACCAAAGATCCTTCTCTCGTAGGTATTGTTTTAAAAACAATCAATTCAGCCTATTACGGATTTCAGAAAAAGATTTCCGATATTCATCACGCTAGCGTTTTGCTCGGTTTTAACCAGTTGTACCAGTTGGTTCTTGCCGAAGGTGTTCGCCGAATTATGCCGGATATTCCGAGTTTTCAGGAAGAACATTCCCATTGTGTGGCCATGTCGCACATCTCCTTCGCACTTTCTCAAAAAACACGAATCGGTAAACCGGTACAGTTGGCCACCATCGGATTAATGCACAATCTTGGCCAAATTGTCATTCTTTTGCTAAAAAAACAGAATCCTAAATTGGCAATGTTTATTGACAGCCTGGATCGGGCTCAGATCGGAGGGCTTTTATTAAAGTCATGGAATTTGCCGGATGTTGTCTGGAAAAGTATTGAATTCCAGTTCTTCCCCGAATTCTCACCCCCGAACAATATACCCGAGGAAATACGAGATAATGTCACCGTTCTTTATATTTCCCACCTTTGCTATGAGATATATCAGGGCAAGTCTGAGAAGGAATTACCGATTACCTTTCTGGATGAGTATAAGCAATTGTTGAGCCTGGAAAAATACTCAGTGGTTGATATCGCATATAGGCATGTGCTTCCCAGTTTGGGTAAAAAAATCAACTCGTTGCCGCTACCATTAAGACAACTTATAGGGAAACAGACAAAACCCTAATTTCCGGATAATTAAAACTAAAATTAACGCGGTGCTTTCTCTATGGGAAATTATTTTAATAAACTGGGTATAAATGAAGTCCATGATCAAATATCTATAATAATTTCTGATATGTCCGAAGCAGAAATACAAAAACTTCTGGATAGTATGTCCGAAGCGGGAATACAAAAACTCCTGAAAGGCCTGGAGAAAAGGCGACAATCCGGACTTGTTGATAAAAGGAAATATTATAGGAGGCATTCTTCCATTTATGCAATCTGTGAAACTGATCAATGCTACTTTAGAGATTTCATAAAAGATGTAAGTGCTGAGGGACTATTTATAGAAACCGAAACGTCTTTATCTATTGGCGATGAACTTTTCATAAATTTTTTCCATCCCGATTCGAAAATTTCTATAAGGACATCAGGTAAAATTGTAAGGATCGATCCCAAGGGAGTCGGTGTAAAATTATATGACACGATACCCGACATTTAATTCAACATCTCGAATTTTTTGCAATTATATGTAAAACCCGACAATCTTTAAGAGGGTTCCTAATGAGGAAACCCAATCAAATTAAAAGGAGAAATTTGAAGCACAAAGGCCTTACTTAAACCTAAATTGAGCAGGCATGAAATAATGGCTTTTAGAAAATCGTTTCGCCATGTTTGCATGAAAGGGGAACACATGGAAAAGAAACCGATAACGGAGAATACAGAACCTAATATGCTTAACATCAGCCTCCAGAAAGAGTTGATTAAAAGAATAAAGGTTTTTTGTGCTGAAAAGGAAATAACTGTCCAGGAATTTGTGACCGATGCCATAATAGAAAAATTAGAACTTGTTTACAAAGAGAGGAGAAGAAAAAGCAGACTCTAACCCGGATTAAGACCGAACCCCATGCATCGTGAAATGTCATACCTGATGCGGTAGAATTTTTAAAAACAGCGGAAGGCTTTTACATGTATTGATCATTGGAATATAATTCATTTTGATGGTTCAGCTTTTTTGACTTTTGCGAATCGTTATCATATCTACTGTCATATCCCAACCCAGTGCGACCAGAACCCCACATGATATTCCACAAAAAAGGATTAAGGAATAAAACGGGAAAAAATGAGTAAACGAAGTAACCATGGCAAAATAGATTAATAATTTCACGATTTATTACCTCCTGTAAGAAAAAAAACCATCATCTCAATGAAAGAGTGGGTTATCGTGTTCAGCCTGTACACTTGTCGGGCATCTCTGCCGCCCATCAGTTTCAGTCCGGAGGCGTTGCGTCCCACTCTTTCGAGAAGTTTGCCTTTTTCACCCTTATGTTTATCTGTTATCGGTACTATCTGGGGAGAACTTTAAACCTAAATTGAGCCACTCCGGTTATAGAAACCAGAGTTGTCTCATAATGAACCAGCGTAACACAGACTATTTATTTTGCCCTGAAAAACCTGGTCCTCAGGGCCATGCCTGTCCCGCATTGCGGGGGTCAGAGTTCTATGGCTCTGCCCGTATAAATCAACCGGAGTAATGGAGTATTGGAGTGTTGATTTAAAAAAAAAGAGCTTTAAACTTTCAGATTTTTTCCAGGGATCTGTTTTCTGAGAGCGATGAAAAAAGGGGTTTCTTCCATTACTCCACCACTCCAACACTCCAGTACTCCGTAAATCTTTAAATGCCTGCAAACTAAATCCCCTCTGGGGATAACCAAAGCCTGGTCCTTTGGGCCAGAATTCTTTACTTTTTGCACTTCTTGGCTTTCAGTTTAGCTAAATACTCGGCTTTCTTCTTGGCCATAAGAGCCTCACGTTCAGCCTTACGAGCTTTATACATGGCGCGAGTTGCAGCGCTATGGCACTTCTTTAGTTCTTTAATTGCTTTGGAAAGCTCTGCTCGCTTTGCTTTGAGTTCAATGTAAGTTGTCAGTCCGGTTAAATCGCAGTTTCCATCAAACTTGATTTCAGGTTCGCAAGCAGGACAAGCCGGGCATTCAACAGGAACTTCAACGATTTTCTCAACCTCCACGATTTCAGGCTCGCAAACAGGGGGGGGGCGGGCAGTCGCAGACGTTTTCAGGTGGCGCTTCATGTGCGCACCGAACCCATCCGGCAATGGTTTTGTTTAAAGGCTCCGTGTAACCGCTTAAAAAGGCTATTTGCCAGGCCTTTGTTTCTGTATCACCATCTAGATCTGTGGCTGTCAAGTAGTAACCATAATTCTCTGTTTCTATTTCAAAGAGTAATGTATCAGCAGCCGGTCCAGCTTGATCATACGCTATGAGCGTTCGTAGTTCTTCCACCGTAGGAAGGAACCAATCACTCATTCCACCGGCTTCAAGATCCTCACAATAGGCCTTGGCAGCTTCCCAGTTCATCATCTCGTCACTGGTCTGTTTAGACCACACAAGGCCGTCACTACTCGTGACCGTTTCTTCATCTCCGTTGTCAACAAAGGTGGTCTTGACCATATTACCTCTAACACAGCGAATGTATGCACTTGACGGCCATCCAAACCAAGAGGAAAACTCGGATGACCAGTTTATGACTGCTCCGATAGAGGAATCAATAGTCCAATAGTAGTCACTAACATTATGCTGTTCAGTACTGGACAAGTAGTAACGGTTGGTTGTCCCATTGAATAAGATATCGTCTCCTGCTGGTAAATTGTCCCGATAATCAATGGTGGTCTGGAGCTCTTCTATGGTCGGAGCGCGCCAATCGCCATAACCGGCGAATTCTTCCTTGGATAGATCGGCGCAATACTCGCATGCAGCATCTTTATTCTGAACTTGTTTATCGTCATTCTGGATCCACATAAGCCCCGTGACATCGTCGGTTACCGTTCCGTCACCGTTATCGGTGAATGTTGCTGATACGGGTGTTGCAGCAGCAAAAAATACCACGATTAGTGTTGTAATTAATATTTTTTTCATTTTAATATCTCATCTTTAATCTGATTTTAACAGGATTGCTGCACAACGCGTGCAGTCACGTACCACTCAAGAAACGTACAGTTTCAGATTATAACCCAGATGTTATCACCTCCTTTTATGCGCTAATATTTAGATTTTGCATGAATCAAAGGTTTTCATCTGCAAGGTGCTTAAAGGTGAAGTCTTCCCGCCGTTGCAGGTACTTCGAGCCCTTGATAACACAGCATATTGAAGCACGAAGCTTACTATTATGGTTGATTGATAGTTGTTAGTAGCAGCTTACGGCAGACTGCGTTGCCGGACCTTTTCGCTGGTTTATCACAGCTGTATGGATCGTGCGCCATTTAGCTGTGATACACTCGAATTATGATAGAGTTGTTTGCTCACCGCCTTTCGAAGCTTTTCTTCTGTAACAGATCAACATAGTAAAACTCATCAGAAGCAGCATCAGCAGGGTAGGTGCTATGCCCAAGTGCAGTAACATCCAGCTAAGGCCTATCAGGGGTATAAGACTCCAGCGTACCGTCGCCCGCAGGGTGTCATGATCGGCAATAAAATCAGCCACAGGTGGTGAGTACTTGTAATAGGCATTTACAAAAACACGGCCGATTTTAGAGGGCATAAGATAAATGTCACGGAATCGTCGTAAAAGCCGCACATGTTTTTCAAATTTTGAACCAAAAGCCGCGGTGGCGATAAAACATCCTCCTCCGCCGCCACCACTTGAGCCAGTAACCGTGTATGAGCTGCCGCCAGAGTCGGCAATTCCGATTGGATCTATGATCACCCCATTGGCCAATCCGTCGCTGTCACCATGGCCACCATCCTTTAGTTCCAAAGTGACAGAGTGTCCGTCATCATTAAAGGTGGTGTGTTCTGAATAGTCAAACCAGCCGTTGATTGTGTCGTATTTAAAGAAAGTGTCAGAACCGAAGATTTCTTCTGAAAAATAGATTTTTACCGTGACAGTGGCACCCGGCGGATTCACGAGCAGCCGATAAGAAACCAGACCAAAGATAACATTTTCCGGTCTGTTGGCAGTATCGGGAATCGTATCGGGATCGATCATTTCCAGGGCTTGGATTTGGATGATGGCATCCGAAGTTTTTTCGACACCGACATGGGTCGACCCATCAATTGTCTGAACGCACTTAATGATCTCGGGCTGATCGTTGTCTGGAGTACCATCGAGATTTAAATCAACGGTGTCATCCACCTCGTGAGCATCAGGAATTCCGTTTGAGTTAAGATCCTCAACAAAGTAAGTGGTAGTGAACTCAACGGGGGTAGACCAGTCTGAAGCTGTATCATAGAAGTCATAGAATCGGACGCGCGCATAATATGTCCGGTCTGATTTCAGCACCATATGGGGCACTGGAAATGTTGTCAGATAGTTGTCGCTGGTAATATCGACAACAAGGGTGGAGAAATCGATTTGCTCGCTGATTTGCCATTGGCTTTTGCTGTGAGCACCGTTGTCTTGGTCTGAAAATGGCTCTGTAATGATATCTAAAGGCGTTTCAACATCGTATTGACCATTTTCAGGATACAAGATGGTTGGTGTATTTGGAGGCAGATTAGATTCAGGGACATGGATGATGGTCGCTACCATTGTCGCTGTTTTTGTCACTCCCTCATAAGTGTAAATGGCTTGAATGGTCACCGTCACATCACCGGTCACTTGGGATGTTGTGAGCACGCCACTGCTGTTGATAGATGCATACGATGAATTTTCGCTCCAGATTGCACTGCCCGTTACCGTCTGGGTGCTGCCATCGCTGAATGTTGCTGTGGCCGTGTAACCGGCACTGCTGTTCTCGTTTACTGAATCGTCACCGCTAATGGACAGACTGCTGAGGATGACCGTCACCGGAGCAGTAACATTTATAATTGTCACCGCCTTTGTCGCCGTTTGTGTTACCCCCTCGTGAGTATAGCTGGCTTGAATGGTTACCGTCACATCATCCGACACTTCGTATGTAGTGAGCACGCCACTGCTGTTGATAGATGCATGGATAGAGTCATCGCTCCAGTTTGAACTGCCCGTTATCGTCTGGGTGCTGCCATCGCTGAATGTTGCTGTGGCCGTGTAACCGGCACTGCTGTTTTCGTTTACTGAGTTGTCACCGCTGATGGAGAGGCTGCTGAGGGTGACCGGAACAGGAACGTCTGCGATTGTCACCGCCTTAGTCGCCGTTCGAGTAACCGCCTCGTGAGTGTAGCTGGCTTGAACGCTTACCGTCACATCATCCGACACTTGGGATGTTGTGAGCACGCCACTGCTGTTGATAGATGCATACGATGAATTCTCGCTCCAGATTGCACTGCCCGTTACCGTCTGGGTGCTTCCATCGCTGAATGTTGCTGTGGCCGTGTAACCGGCACTGCTGTTCTCGTTTACTGAGTTGTCACCGCTGATGGAGAGACTGCTGAGGGTGACCGGAACAGGAACGTCCACGATTGTCACCGCCTTAGTCGCCGTTCGAGTAACCCCCTCGTGAGTGTAGCTGGCTTGAACGGTTACCGTCACATCATCCGACACTTGGGATGTTGTGAGCACGCCACTGCTGTTGATAGATGCATACGATGAATTCTCGCTCCAGATTGCACTGCCCGTTAC
>RPGQ01000080.1:0-10895 GCA_004193595.1 Desulfobacteraceae bacterium Eth-SRB2 | reverse complement strand
CCTCGTGAGTGTAGCTGGCTTGAACGGTTACCGTCACATCATCCGACACTTGGGATGTTGTGAGCACGCCACTGCTGTTGATAGATGCATACGATGAATTCTCGCTCCAGATTGCACTGCCCGTTACCGTCTGGGTGCTTCCATCGCTAAATGTTGCTGTGGCCGTGTAACCGGCACTGCTGTTCTCGTTTACTGAGTTGTCACCGCTGATGGAGAGACTGCTGAGGGTGACCGGAACAGGAACGTCCACGATTGTCACCGCCTTTGTCGCCGTTCGAGTAACCCCCTCGTGAGTGTAGCTGGCTTGAACGGTTACCGTCACATCATCCGACACTTGGGATGTTGTGAGCACGCCAATGCTGTTGATAGATGCATACGATGAATTCTCGCTCCAGTTTGCGCTGGCCGTTACCGTCTGGGTGCTGCCATCGCTGAATGTTGCTGTGGCCGTGTAACCGGCACTGCTGTTCTCGTTTACTGAGTTGTCACCGCTGATGGAGAGACTGCTGAGGGTGACCGGAACAGGAACGTCCACGATTGACACCGCCTTAGTCGCCGTTCGAGTAACCGCCTCGTGAGTGTAGCTGGCTTGAACGGTTACCGTCACATCATCCGACACTTGGGATGTTGTGAGCACGCCACTGCTGTTGATAGATGCATACGATGAATTCTCGCTCCAGATTGCACTGCCCGTTACCGTCTGGGTGCTTCCATCGCTAAATGTTGCTGTGGCCGTGTAACCGGCACTGCTGTTCTCGTTTACTGAGTTGTCACCGCTGATGGAGAGACTGCTGAGAGTTGGGGAAGATGGGGGTTGATAAAATACTTCATTTGAATAGCCACTTTCATTGCCGTCTGTATCGTAGGCAGTCAGCACAAAATAGGTGGTTTCAGTGTCACTCATTCCGTGGATTGTGTATTCAGGATTTTCGGGGTTGACTAAATCTTCTGCTTGGATCGGTGAATTGTCCCCGTTGTATGGGGGACCGGAAGAGCCCGTCTTATAATAAACGTAGTACCCGGCGAGATCGGACTCAGTGTTTGCATCCCAGGCGAGAGTAACATCAGCCGAATATATTGAAGGCGGGGAAAATAGGCTTAAGGCAGATATAATAATTATGAAAGCACAACATCTTATATTGAATAAACTTTTACTTAAATTTCTATCCATAACAGGTACCTCTCTCTTTTTTTTCTCTATAATGGATAACTTCTATTGAGAAAGGTGCCTGATATGGTTTACGGTAGAATGTCTTTTGCTTTGAATGAGATGATTTCTACAGGTATTCGGCAGCCCGGCTGTCCTGGCTTTGCAGCTTTAGACCCGTGGCTTTGCGTCCCCGCTTTTCAACGGGTTTGCCCTTTCGCTTCGTAGCGTTATCCAATAATGATTGGAAATTAAAAAATTTAATTATAAAAAAATGCTTATTTTTTTTATGGCAATAGCGGCCAGTTTCATTTTGGGTTAAAATGTCTGCCCAATGAAATGGTTGCCCCATTAAATGCTTGTCCAATGAAATGCAAAACCTATTTCATCGGGGGCGGACCATTTAACTGAAGCAGCGCCTATTTCTGATTGGACCGGAGTCTATTTAACCGGCTTGTTTCTGTCAAATAATGCAAATAATATACCTTCAAATGTTACAAAAAAAAATGGTGTGAGATGCCTTTCACAAGACATCTTTTTTTGTTGGGATGTTTCATTCAATATAAACTGTAAAATCAATTGGTTAATGTTATTATTTTTATAAATATACTCAACCAAGTCGACGCTTTCAAAATTTAGGTTTTCAATGATTTTCCTGAAAATTTTATGAAACTATCTATGTAATCGTGACAAAAATTGTCTGATTTTCTGACAAAAATAGTCCGGTCAAGCTATAACTTAAAAAAAGCGAGAAGGAGGTTCTTCGTTTATGGAGAATATCTATGATCCAGGTGTAAAAGAGGTTGACGAGACACCAGAGGAATATGAAAAACCTGAAAAGTTTTAGAAAATATGCAGCCCATGTTCCCGGCCAAAAAATTCCACGGATCCAAAAAACCCAAATCCGGCAAGTACAGTTTTACCGAGGAGAAACGAATAGAGATATTTGGTTTCATCAGCAAGGAGATCAGAAAATACTCAGACTGCAAAATTGCACTCTGCAAAGAGTCTGCTTCTGTGTGGAAGAAATTAAAAATGCCATTATCAAGATGCAGTTGTGTCTGCCAGCCGGATTACGCAGACATGACGTAAAAACAACCCATTTATATATTCAATGGCGATATTTTAAAATTCTTATCAAAACAAACCGCCATCCCCTGATCCTTTGTTCGAATTACCGATCCTGAAACATCGACACGCGATTTTTTACCTCCATACTTTTTAAACTTATATAGAGGAAGAACCAGGTCCATTTTTACATGAGTCCCCACTGACAATGGCTGATCTGTTTTGAAAAACGCACCTCCGGAACAGATATTGCTTGTCATAACTTCAACGGCTCGCTGATTTCCGTCTTCATGCATCATAGAAATCAATGCCGGGAGTTTGAGAGAGAATCTTTCCATTTCGCGTTTTTCAATAAAGTTCATAACAATACCTTCTATCTTATTAATTAATAAGTTACCTATTTAAAGATTAAAATGCAATTTTGACTCTTCTGTAAAAATATCCATAATTGTGAAATTTTATACCATTATTAACAGTTTCAAAAAATAAAATCAATCAGGCGAAAGTATGATTTTTTTCGTATTTTATGAAGCAGTTTTCTAGGTAGAAAGTATTAGATTAAATTTGAGGGCTAGTACCTTTTACCTAGATTTTGGCATTAGAAATATACGAACAAAATCATACTTTCTATCGATTCCGTGGTACCAAAACTGTTATGGTTTTATTTTCAAGCGTTCAATTTTAATGATCCGGTTATCCCGCCCTCTGTGCCAATGAAGATGAGACACCTACCCCTTGAAAAATTAGTGTAGGGCGGGTAGGAGAATTATCTATGAAAACGATACCAATGAATCCGTTTAGAATTCTCATTGCTGACGATGAGCGCTTTATTTTAGATTTATTTCGGCAGGTTTTTTCTCGTTTAAATAGGGACGCTAAGGTTCAATCAAAGGCCCGGAGATCAAAGGAGACATTCTCTTCTCAAAACACGCCAAATTTACCATCACCATCATTTGAAATCGTAGCTTGTCGGCAGGCGGATAAGGCCGTGGATGCCGTAACAGATTCTCTGGAATGCGGCCGGCCGTTTTCAATCGCTTTCATAGATGTCAGGATGCCGCCGGGACGCGATGGAGTTTGGGCCGCGGAACACATCCGTAAATTAGACCC
This sequence comes from Desulfobacteraceae bacterium Eth-SRB2, assembly GCA_004193595.1. Lineage (GTDB taxonomy): Bacteria > Desulfobacterota > Desulfobacteria > Desulfobacterales > UBA11574 > S5133MH16. The sequence goes on along the minus strand of RPGQ01000080.1, from coordinate 7,570 downwards.
GGACATGGAAATAGTCATCATGACCGGCTATACGGACATTCATCCGGATGTCATTGCTCGCCGGGTTCCTCCGGCTCATAAACTGATATACATTCAAAAACCATTTCGATCCCATGAAATCTATCAGATTGCATTTGCTTTGAGTATGAAATGGCACGCGGAGGGTAAGCTCCAAGAAGGTCATAAAGAACTCGAGACGCGTGTTGAGGAACAAATCCAAGGTTTTAAAAAAATTAGCGAAAAACTTGATGGAATTTTACAGTCTGTAACCGATCATATGAGCATGATCGACGAGTCATATAATATCGTATGGGCAAACCATATGGCAAAGAAGCTATTTGGGAAAAATATGGTGGGGAAAAAGTGTTATCAGGTGTACTATGGGCGCGATAAACCTTGCCAAAATTGCATGGTACGAAAAACATTTGCTCATGACCGTTTACATGAACAAGAGAAGGAATTTGTCGGAAAACATGGGAATAAGATGATCTTTTGGTGTACCTCCAATGTGGCTGAACGTTATGAAGATGACCATCCCAAGACGGTGCTAATCATTCATAGGGATATTAACGAACATAAGCAGATCGAAAAAGAACTCCGAAAAGCGAATGAAGAGGCCGCATTAAGATATAAAAATAAATCTAAAACGTTATACAATACCTTGAAAAAGTTGGAAAGAAAAGAAAAAGATCTGGCACAACATAAGTCAAATCTGGAAAATTTAAACGAAGAGATGATCGAAACCAACCGAGCGTTATCTGTTTTGACCAGAAATATCGACAGAAATATAGAATCTTATAAAAATAAAATATATGAAACAACCACCGCCAAAATATTGCCCATTATTAAAGATCTCAAAAACAATAAAAGTTGTCAAAGGATTATGGCGGATTTGGATGTACTGGAAACCAATGTGAACAGCCTTTATTCCAACTCAAACAATCATCATGAAATTATCAGTTTACTGACAGACCAGGAAATGCGGGTGGCTGCTCTGATAAAGCGGGGACTGACCAGTCAGAAAATTTCCAACTTGCTGTGCATTTCCGAAGAAACCGTTAAAACCCATCGAAAAAATATCAGAAAGAAACTGAAGATTAAAAACTCTAGCATAAATCTTATCTCTTATCTAAAATCAAATATGCCGTCTAATTTAATACGCGAAAGTCAAGCACCGGTTCATCACCATCCGGATTTGTAGAGAATTAAAATTTATCCATTGACTTTTCAATTGCAACCCCCAAATTCTTGCCTGCCCCGTGAAATTTTTATCCAGCCTGCCCAGTGAAACCAGTATCTTTTTTTGTTTCACCGGGGTAGCTCCCCGTTAAAGTGCCGGGACAGGCCGGCAGATGGTACTGGGGTTAAAACTTTTCGGTCCATTTAACCGGGATGAAAACTATTTTTTTCTGTTTAAGCAGGGACCATTTCACCGGGGAACCCTTCAAACTTTAAAATAGTTTGATATATTAGAAAGTTATAATCAGTTGGGTAGTCCGAATACCCATTTGATACCCACGTAAATCACCCTATTACTTCCCTATATATTCCGCCTATTCAACATGTTCGATCCTTATCGGTTTGAAAAGCTAATTTATTAATCTTTCCTAATTCGCAATGTTCGGTTGAATCTGAGATGAACAAAAGCTCGAATACCCCTATAAGAAGAAATTAAAAAAAAGAGAAACAGAATTAAAACCCGTTTCCCACAAACTGATGCAAGACAAACAAGAACTTTTGAAGACAAGATTTGAATTGGAAAGCCTGAACAGGGAACTGGTTCAAAGCAACCACGCCATGTCCATGCCGGCAAAAAAAATAGAAATGCAAAAACATGAGCTGGAAAAAAAGGTCAACACCACCATTACCGACAAGATTATGCCGATTGTCAGAGCACTTCAGACTGAGCCACAAATCAAAAAATTCTGGCCGCAAATCAATTCAATAGCCCAACATTTAAAGAGCATGAACAACCAGGACGAATCGTTTCATAAAGCCATTTATTTACTCTCACAAACGGAAATAAACATCGCCGCAATGATAATGAATGGAATATCCAGCAAAGAAATTTCAAGATTGCTGAATATTTCTTTGGAAACTGTCAAAGCCCATCGGAAGCGCATTCGGAAAAAGCTGAACATTAATAACACAAAATATAAGTTGTCGTCATATTTAGTATCTGTATTGGGGAACGACTAATACCCTAATCGAGTGTAAAAACAATGAATCAAATATTTAAGCATTATTTAAGTTTGAATTTTCTTTATTGTTTTTAAATACCCCGCCCGTCTGCGGAGGACAATTTTATTTTGAGTGACGAAGCCGCGTTATATAATCTTAAAACGATTATATAATATAAACATATAGTTAAAAACATTTTTTATGGCAAATCACCAAGCGGAGCTGTGCCGTGGATAGGGATTAGAAGACGGAAGAAGGATGAGGGAAGTGATAATGACGAAGGCATTCGTAAGATCAGAGGTCAGCCTCCAGCCCGTAGGGCATACAGGCCGGCTTCCGGCTCGTAGAACCTACAGCTCGGAGAGAGGGTAGGCCCCTATGGGCCGGAGGCTGATCTCTGACTTCCATCGGTCTTCCTTTTTCCATCGGGGTGAAAACCATTTAACTGGGGCAAAGCCTATTCCTCTGGGGTGGCTAATGGATAAAAATTATTCAAAGAAGTGAGATTTCTTAATTTATGCAATTTATCGATTTAAAAGCACAGCAGAATTTAATCAAAGACAACATTGATACCAACATCCGGCAGGTTCTAGATCACGGCCAATACATCATGGGGCCTGAGGTTGGCGAGCTTGAACATAGACTTGCACAATATGTTGGAACCGGGCATTCGGTTGACTGCTCTTCGGGAACCGATGCATTACTACTGGCCCTGATGGCCTATGGCGTGGGGCCCGGTGACGCGATTTTCACCACGCCATTTACGTTTATCGCCACGGCCGAAGTGATAAGCGTGTTGGGTGCCACCCCGGTTTTTGTGGATATCGATTCACAAACGTTCAATATCGACTCCGAACATCTCTCACGGGCTGTTTCAGCAATTAACAAAAATGATCGGTCAATATATCCATTGCCTTTGGCCCATTCCCCGACTTCACTCACGCCAAAGGGAATCATCGCCGTGGATCTTTTCGGCCTTCCCGCGGATTATGACCGCATCAACGCTCTGGCCCAAGACCATGGTTTGTTTGTCATTGAAGACGCCGCTCAATCGTTCGGGGCTCTCTACAAGGGAAAACCCGCATGCTCCCTTTCACAGATCGCATGCACGTCCTTTTTTCCGGCAAAGCCCCTGGGGTGTTATGGTGACGGCGGCATGTGTTTTACGGATGACGATGATCTGTCCGAAGCCGTCCGTTACATTAGGGTCCACGGAAAAGGCACACACAAATATGATAACGCCCGTGTGGGCATCAACGGCAGGCTGGACACCCTGCAGGCGGCCATCCTCCTTGCTAAAATTGATATTTTTCCTGAAGAAATAGAACTCCGCCAAAAGGTTGCACAATGCTACAATGACCTGCTTTCTTCCAGTTCCGGCATCCGTGTCCCTCAAAGCTTCAATGGAAAACAATCCGTGTGGGCGCAATACTCGATCCTGGCCTGGGACGAGAACCACCGCTCGAACTTGCAGCAGGCTTTAAAAGAGCAAAACATACCCACGGCTATTTACTATCCCAAGCCGCTTCACCTGCAAACCGCTTTTTCATACCTGGGATATGAACCGGGGGATTTTCCGGTAAGCGAAAACTGTGCACAGCGTATCTTCAGTATTCCCATGCACCCTTATCTTGAAATCAAGGACCAGGAAATAATCGCAAAAACCATCTCCAGTAGTTAAACACAAGTATCTACACTGGGTCATCAACAGGAGATTATGCACATTCTGCAAGAACGTCACGCATTACAACGAATTACAACTGATTTCAGGTCTCTGATATTTTAATCCATCGAAACCAATAAACCAATGGACGTACCCAAAATCCATGCAAGATTGAAGGTCTGACCTCGTTGTTTTATGTGAGCCTGGTGTTTTATGCCCGCTGAGAGTCTCTTTTTTCTTGACAAACAGCATTGAAAATATATATTAATAGTATATATTTAAGATGGAGGGCAACAATGAAAACAGCAAAATTGTTTAAAAACGGACAAAGCCAGGCCGTTAGATTGCCAAAGGAATTCAGAATGTCAGGAAGCGAAGTGTATATCAAAAAGCAAGGCGAAGCAATAATCTTGTTACCTAAAGAAAAATCATGGAATACTCTTTTTGAGAGTCTGAATCATTTCGCGAAAGATTTCAAAATCGAGCGAAATCAACCCTTAGAAAATCAAAAACGAGAGCCCATGTTCAAATGAAATACCTCTTGGACACAAATATTTGCATATACATCATAAATGAAAAGCCAAAGAAAGTATTGAGAAAATTTGAACGATATCCTGTTTCTGAATTTGGAATTTCTTCAATAACCCATGCAGAGCTGCAGTATGGCGTTTCAAAAAGCAAGAACAAAGACACAAATCAAAATGCCCTTGATGAGTTCCTGATGCCTCTGACGATTCTTCCTTTTCATGGTGACAGATTGATGAAATGCTATGGGGAAATAAGGGCATCATTGGAATCTAAAGGCAAAACCATCGGTCCTCTTGATATGCTGATCGCCGTCCATGCTTTGGGTCTGCATCTAACGATTATTTCAAACAACATCAAAGAATTTTCGAGAATCCCAAAGCTCAAATGTGAAAATTGGGTATCAAAGGTGTGAGGAGATGTTGTGTCCCCATCATATCATTTAATCTCACCCCAGTGCCATCTGCCGGAGCTACGGGGCAGGCAGAGCACACAGCTTTAATCTCACAGAGCACACAGAGGCCACAGAGCTCACTTATATCTCTCACAGAGCGCACAGAGGACACAGAGGACACAGATCAGATGTCAGCCTCCGGCCCATAGGGCCTACAGGCCGGCTTCCGGCTCGTAGAACCTACAGCTCGGAGAGAGGGTAGGCCCCTATGGGCCGGAGGCTGACATCCGACCTCTTTACCCAGTGAAATTGACGAAGTCACAGCGCAGCTGATTTCACCGGGGTGACTTCTGATATTCAAACTCTGTGAACTCTGCGAGATATTTTGACTGGGGCCGATTTCACATGGACTTGACTCCATTGTTCTTGTTAAGAAATGTGAACGGGTTGTTAAAAATAGTTTGCAGATTGTAATCAAAAGGGGTACAATCGTACCCAATATGAGTACAATATTTAAAACTGACAGTTTGTCTGCCACGCTTTTCGGAAAGACTCGACGGGCGGTTTTAGCTTTACTATACAGCCACGTTGAAGAACCCTTCTATCTCCGCCAGATTGCCCGCACAGTCGGGGTTGGCCTGGGTGCTGTGCAACGGGAATTAAAGAAGCTTTCCGAAGCAGGAATTATCCGGCGGACAGTACGTGGACGGCAAGTTTATTACCAAGCCAATCCCGAGTGTCCGGTCTATCCCGAATTGAAAAGCCTGGTGGTAAAAACGGTCGGAGTTGGTGACGTACTGAGAGCAGCTTTAGTCCCTCTGGCAGATCGTATCAATGTGGCCTTTTTATTCGGATCCTTGGTGCGAGGAGGCGAACGCTCAAGTAGCGATGCGGACGTTATGATTGTGGGTGATGTAACATTCGCTGAAGTTGTTTCAGTATTAGGCCGTGCACAGGAAACGGTTCGCCGGGAAATAAACCCCCTTGTTTATCCTCCTGAAGAGTTCCGATTCAAATTGGCAGCAGATCATCATTTCCTGAAAAAGACTCTGGAAGGCTCTAAATTTTTTCTTATTGGAGATGAGTATGAGCTTGCAAAACTGGTTGAATAACGGCTGGTTGACAGAACATCGGACAAGCTCGCAAGAGATCACAGCCTTACTTGCAGTGGCGGATCGTGATCTTTCAGATTGCAAAACGTCTGGGCTAAGTCCGGACTGGCAGTTGAACATAGCCTATAACGCCGCCCTACAAACAGCAACAGCCGCCCTTGCCGCTTCAGGTTATCGTGCTGTGCGAGATGCTCATCATTATAGAGTTATTCAATCTCTTGCTCATACTATCAAGACTGATGCCGGCTTGATTGCTTTGTTCGATCAGTTTCGAAAAAAAAGGAATATCAGCGGTTATGATCATGCCGGTATGATATCCGACCAGGAAGCTAAAGAGATGGTGAACTTTGCAAACCGTCTCCGCCAAGAGGTTGAAGAATGGCTTCGTGAAAACCATCCGGATTTAATGGAAGAGTAGAAACTTATAAACTAATGAACATCCCAAGACCCTGCGCCTGCCCTGTTGAACCGGGTTTACCCCGTGCAATTCGTTTACGACAGCGAAGCGCATTTCTCTGGGGCACCCTCCGGGTGTTCAACCGGGGCAACTCCGGAAGATGGTACTGGGGCCTGTTGTTTTATCCAACCAGATTAGTTTCTCACAGAGCTCGCAGAGGACACAGAGCCCACTTATATTTCTCACAGAGCACACAGAGGACACAGAGGAAAAAGAATGCAACACGCTGCGAATACTATCCACACCGGTCTGCTAATTTAGATAACATTTTACCCGAAGGGTTGGGTCGTTTTGCTTTTCGGCGCCTCAGCGAAAAGCAAAACATAATATAATAACTCTGTGGCCTTTGCGGGCTCTGTGAGATTTAAATTAAAAAGATATTTAAACTCTGTGATCTCTGTGAACTCTGCGAGAGACTAAATAAAATAAAATGGATATTAATCACCTTTCATCCCTCATCATCAAAGCTGCTATTAAAGTCCATAAAGAACTTGGCCCCGGTTTGCTGGAGAGCGTGTATCAGCGATGCATGGTAATAGAGCTTGAAAATTCGGTTTTAAGGGTTCAATCTCAAGTCCCTGTCCCCATATTTTATCGGGATAAAAAAATTCATGATGATGGTTTTCGAATAGATTTGCTGGTTGAAGATCGAATCGTGGTTGAGCTAAAATCTGTGGAACAGATAAGGGATGTGCATAAGAAACAGCTTCTGACCTACTTACGCTTGGCTGACAAGCCCCTTGGACTGTTAATAAATTTCAACGAGGTGTTGTTGAAAAACGGTATTACCAGGATTATCAATACTCCATCAGATTAGTCTCCCACAGAGCACAAAGCTTTAATCTCACAGAGCACACAACTTTTATCTCACTGAGCTCGCAGAGGACACAGAGGAAAAAGATTTTTCCATTGCCGTTGAGAAGGACGGCAATGGAAATATGCTCCGCAGCTGACGCTGCAAGAAAACAACACATTTAGATACTATCGAGACATGTCAGTTGATACGGAGAACATATTACCCGAAGGGTTAGCGTTTTTTATTTTCCGCCCCCTCAGCGGAAAATAAAAAGATATTCAAACTCTGTGATCTCTGTGAACTCTGCGAGAGATCACTAAAAAACCAAATATGTCAAGAATGAGGACCTGATAATCATATAAAGGGCTGCGACTTGAAGCCAGGGCGATTTTGTTTTGAGCCGGAACTGGTCAAATACGTATTGCGCATCAAGCGTGACATT
>RPGQ01000079.1 GCA_004193595.1 Desulfobacteraceae bacterium Eth-SRB2 | reverse complement strand
GATTCAACAATGATAACCTGTTTTACAGGTTCGGCACTTGCGGGTTTATCAGCGTACCTAAGGATATCCACATATACGGCTGCTGCAACGAAAAACATAAAAATCAGCATGAATATGATGGTAATCCATAATTTCTTCAAGGTTTAAACGCTCCGTTTAAGATAATTAATCAATTTTACTCCAAATAGGCGCCTCTTGTCAAAGGAGTAATGTTAATTAACGTCTCGGGAATTCAACAATTGGATGAAATTAAAGATTTTTTAATAGCGCCCGGTTTATGCCACTTCCATGGAATGATGGAATGCTGGAATACTGGAATAATGTGTTAAAAACGTATAACTTCAGTGTTCGGATCAAGGTTTTTGGGGCCAATTTTCAATCCCAATATTAGGTAGTGTCCATCCATAAATGAGGATTTTTGTTCAAGATCAAGGCATGCGAAAAAAATAACCGCAGGCATATAGTTGATATTCCGAGGATTATTTTTTGAGCATAACGCAGAGACTTGCCCGCCTTTGGCGGGTTGGGCAAAAAGACCATTTATGGATGGACAATAGGTAACCTGCATCAAGTATCCAGTATATGTCTTGATTTCCTGGCTTTTATGTATATCATTAAATGATTGAATGGTAAAACTAAAATGATTGATAGCAACTCGTAAATGCTTAAGGATGATGAACTCGTAAAAAGTCCGATTTAGACGTTTTCGTAAAAAGTTCAAACTCCCCCGCCAAACATAGGCGGGATAAAAAGGCGTCGCAAATTTTGTAATCATGAGGCGTACTTTTCGTACGTTGAATGATTGCGAAATGCAGCACAACGCAGAAGTTGGACTTTTTACGAGACCGTCGGATGGAATGAAAAATATGAGTCGGAATCGCAAAACAGATGAAACATACCAGGGATTTGAACAGGGGCCTATACGGCCGCCCAGTGAGGCTAACAGCCTGCTGATCCGCGTTACTCGTAACTGTCCATGGAACCGCTGTACGTTTTGTCCCGTTTATAAAGGATCACGGTTTTCCATTCGTTCGGTTGATCATGTTA
>RPGQ01000078.1 GCA_004193595.1 Desulfobacteraceae bacterium Eth-SRB2 | reverse complement strand
TTGCCGAAGCCGGCCTTGTTATGCCGCGAAAAGCAACCTATTTTTTCCCAAAGGTAATAACCGGCCAGGTAGTAAACAAATTAGACTGATAAGACTGTTCGTAACCGTTCAGGGTTCAAGGTTCAGGAAATAATAGTTAATAAACAACGGTTAATAATTAATAATTAACAATTGATTATTGATTATTAGATCAGCGTTCAGCGTTCAGCGTTCCGGGTTCAGGAACCTCTGAACCTTTGAACCTATGAACCCTGAACGGTTACGACTGTTCTAAGCCATAAACATTGCCCGAGCCTCATCTGAATATGAACCGTTTTTACGGTAGATGATAAGCGGTGGACCGATCTTTATCCCATGACGACTCCCTTTTTTACCCTCCACAAGAATTCGTTTTGCCTTCTTTTGCCGGGAGGAATGGATTATGCGAATATATTTGGGTTCTATCCCGGCAGACCGCATTTGTATGATAATATCAGGCATACGCTCCGCCGGGTAAATTATTAGAAAGCGTCCGGACGTTCGTAACATACGACGGGCGGTTTCAACCACATCAAAAAGGGTTGCCTTTATTTCGTGTTTTGCAACGGCTCTCTGCTGATCCGGGTTTAACCTTCCCGACTCGAGTTTTCTGTACGGAGGGTTCGTAATTACCAGATCCACGGGTCCGGAAGTCATATCCTGTTTTAGTCTTTTTAAGTCCTTGCAATGAATGCTAATGCGATCTTCCATGCCGTTTTCTGCTATATTGTGAGTCGCAATATCGGCAAGTTCCGTCTGTACCTCGACGCCATAGATTTTTATTTTGGGATGACGATAAGCCAATATCAGTGGAATGATGCCACAACCGGTTCCCAGGTCAAGGACCGTATCGTCCGGGCATGGCATGGCATGTTGGGCCAATACAAGGGTGTCCATGGAAAAACGATAGCCTGACCGATTTTGCTTTACCCGGATACTGCCGTTAAAGAGAGAATCTGTGGTCAAACATTCCATTTTTATATGGGTCCGATCTTGAATTTTATTTCTTCAACCAGTTCTTTGCCCAAGGCGTGGTT
>RPGQ01000077.1:74090-208392 GCA_004193595.1 Desulfobacteraceae bacterium Eth-SRB2 | reverse complement strand
CGGCAAGCGCAACGTTTGAATGAAAACTTTTTCTTAAAAAGCAAAGAAGCAATGGAGCTTCCAACATATGGACTTAATTAATGATATCAGTCAAACAAAGTGGGAGAGGGGAAAAACTGCACCCTTTTGATATGGTCTTGTATCTTGCTTATGAATTAATGAGCAGGATAAAAGAAATTCCAAAGACATTAGGTGCAATTATCCGATCCATCTGTATCGATGAATACCAAGATACACAGGATCTGCAGTATGGAATCCTTTCGGAGGTCGTTAAAAATTCATCTGGGTTTACAAAGATTTTCATCGTAGGGGATATCAGCCAAGCTATCTATAGCTCATTAGGAGGGATAGCGAAATCCCGAAAAGAAATTATGCAGGAGTTTGAAATTGACCAATTAGCGCATCTTAAGCTTACTGGAAACTATAGATCATCCCAAAGAATTATTGATTTATCAATCAATTTGCAGGACGACGAAACTCAAGTTGTATCTCTTGCCGATTATGCAGATAAGAGGGGCATAATCACGTTCAATAACCAAGATTACCACAAAGACGACATTCCAGAGCTAATCGCAAAGATGGTTGCACTCCACATCAATAATGGAGTGCCGAGCCATGAGATATGTATTTTAGCGCCGCAATGGTGGCTTATTACTAGCTTAGGGCGAAAGCTTGTTACGCTGCTTCCGGATGTAAAGTTTGATGCTTCTGGACTTTCGCCCCTTCATCACCAAAGAGACAATATTTGGTTCAAGATTGCCCGACTTTTCTTAGTTGAACCTGAGCCAAGACTGTACCTTCCGAGACTGCGTTGGGCAGGATCAATTATAAGGGAACTTGAGAGCCTTGTTGGAGCTGATCTGCCAGATGAAGTTAGGACTCCCAGAAGGCTGCTTAGGTTAGCGAATTCTATCAAATGTTCCGAAACCGAGGGAATACCTTATTTGGAAGATGTTTTTCGTCAGTTTATGATGAATTTAAAGATCAATTTAGAAGATTATTCCTCGCTGAATGAGCCTTGGGATAGTTTTTTTGAAAAGGCTAATGACCGGCTTAACAATCCTGAATATAATATTCATAGCGATATCTTTTCTTTGAAAAAAATGTTTAAAAGGCCAGGTGGTGTTGTTGTGACATCATGTCATAGTATTAAAGGGGAAGAATACGAAACCGTTATTTGTTTCGGCATCCTTAAAGGATACATTCCTAATTGGAATTCGATTCTTAATGACGATATAGATGAGGATATCGAAGCTCGGAGGTTGTTGTATGTCATCATTACGAGAGCAAAGAAAAACTTTCATTTGATATCTGAATTTGGTAGAAGAACGCAACGAGGACACCCATATTGCACAAGTCAAAATATTGAATGCGTTGATTGTGAATATGATGTTTTGGATTTGTAATTTTACCGACAAATAGAATTGCAGTTAAATATTTTGTGAGAGTATGTGGAGTATACATAGTTTTTCAGATTTATAAAAAACACAAAACCTATCGCTTTACTCGGACTGGTGCTCCGCTGTTGCTAATCACCAGCCGGTAATCTTGCCGTTGAAATAGCAGTTTTTTAAAACCTATTAATTGTTGTGATATCGAATTTCAATAACCATATTTTTCGCCAAAAGAATTCTTATGAATATTTCTGTTATCAAATTATTTAAATCGCCGGAGATTTCATGCTGACCTTTTTACATGCTGCTGACATTCATCTGGACTCGCCTCTGCGAGGTTTATCATACTATGAAGGTGCGCCCCCAATTGAAGAAATCAGGGGGGCCACTCGGCAGGCGTTAGACAACCTGGTTAATTTTGCATTGGAAGAAAAGGTAGACTTTGTTCTTGTGGCCGGCGATCTTTATGACGGTGACTGGCAGGACTTTAACACGGGATTGTACTTTGCCAATCAGATGCGCAATCTTGGAGAGGCCGGAATCCGTGTGGCTGTCATACGCGGCAATCATGATGCCGCCAACACCATGACCAAGACCATACCAATGCCGAAGAACGTTAAGATTTTCAGTGCGCGCAAGCCGGAGTCCTGGCTACTCGAGGATCTGGAGGTTGCCATCCACGGCCAAAGCTATGCGAATCGGGATGTATACGAGAATCTGGCGGTAACCTATCCGACCCCGGTGCCCGATATGTTCAACATCGGCATTCTGCACTGTTTGATATCCGGCGCCGATGGACACCTGCCGTATGCCCCGTGCACACTGGACGAGCTTGCAGCAAAGGGCTATGATTACTGGGCGCTCGGCCATGTGCACAAGTATGGTGTGCTTCGGGAACAACCGCACATTGTCTATGCCGGCTGCACCCAGGGGCGGCACATTAGAGAACCCGGCGACAAAGGCTGCGTTTTGGTAGAAGTTGAAGAAACTGAAATTCGTACAGAATTTTTACCCCTGAATGTGCTTCGCTGGGTAGAGGTCAAAGCAGATGTCGGCAACGCCCAAAACATCGAGCAGGCAGCGGTTGCTTTTGGAGACGTATTAAGCCGGAAGCTGACTGACCTTGAAGGCATGAACGCCTGTGTGCGAGCGGTTTTGACAGGCCGCTGCCCGGCACATGGGCGGCTTTCTACCGATCCCGAAGCCGTTGCCGCCAACGTTCGGGCAATTGCATCTGAAGTGTCACAGGGCAAGGTGTGGATTGAGAAGGTTCAGCTGCAAACCCGACCGACAATCGATTTTGACAGTGTCGCCGAAAGTGATACGCCCCAGGGTGAGCTGTTGCGGTATTTGAAGGAACTTACCGTAAATCCCCAGGCCCTTGAGGAACTTGGGTTGGATCTCACCGCCTTGAAATCCAAACTGTCTGGAAGCGACGTGGAATTAAAAGAAAATGAAATCAATGATCTGTTTTCTGATGTAGGGGATATTTTGCTGACCATGCTGGAAGACGAAGAGGGTCTCGAAGGCTAATGATGAAAATCAATGCATTCAAACTGCTCGCGTATGGTCCGTTCACGGACAAAATCCTCGACTTTTCAGGAAGTGACTTTGGCTTGCACGTGGTTTATGGCCTCAACGAAGCAGGCAAAAGCACCGCCTTGCGGGCTCTGATCGGGTTGTTTTACGGTTTCGGACATATCACTGCAGACGACTGGCTTCACGATTACAACAAATTGGCTGTGGGTGCCTCTTTAAACGTTCTCGACGGCGAGGTGTTGAATCTTAGCCGCTACAAACGCCGCAAGAATGATTTGATCAATGACGATACCGGCGAGCCGTTTGAGCAGGCAAAACTTGACCTGCATTTAGGAAAGATGGGCCGGGAAAACTTCGAGCATGCCTTTGGAATTTCTCATTATTCGCTCAGGCAAGGTGTCGAAAGCGTACTGGCTGCCGGTGGCGACCTGGGCCATGCCCTGTTTGCAGCTACTTCCGGGCTGAATACCTTAAAGCAGGTGATGGTCAAATTAGAGGGCAAGCATAACCTTTTGTTTACCCCGCGCAAAAAAACAGCAGCCATCAATGCCGGAATTTCACAACTGAACAAATTGCGCAAAGAGCAGCGAGAGGCCTCGGCCGGCCACCGCCATTGGAAAAAAATGAAAAAACAGCTCGATGATCTTCAACAAAGCGAAGTTGAGGGGATAGAGCAAATCGAAGCGCTGGGCTCAAAAATCAGCCTGTTATCCCGTTATCGCGGGGCTTTAAAATATGTTGCCGCCCGGGAACAACTAGAAAAAGATCTTACTGACCTTGGCGTTGTTCCGGATTTGCCGGATGATTTTTCACAGCACAGGGTTGCAACCCAGGTGGCCATCAAGGAATCCCGTCAGGCTGAAAACAATTTAACTCTGGATCTGGGAGATATCGATGGGAAACTGGAAAAGCTGACATACGATGAAAAAATCATCGCCAATGAAAAATTGATCAAAGCCTTGGCAGACGAAGCCCATGTGCATACCCGGGCCGTCGCGGACGGCAAGGATCAAAGGGCGAGGATTTACCAGCACAACGAAACCGCCCAACAGGCCCTGGACCTTCTACGCCCCGGTCTGACGCTGGATTTTGTCCAGGCACTGCGGCTGTCCAAACCTGAAAAAGGAAAGATTCAAAGGTTAGGAGCTAAAGGGGCAAAATCGGAGGAATCTGTAAATAGCGCAATTAAAGCGCTGCGTTTGGCCGAAGCTAATCTGGAAAAAACACAGGCTGAACTCGATAAATTGGAAAAACCCAAGGACACATCTGCGCTGGCCGACTGCCTAACACGGGCTGCGGAATACGGCAAGCTGGAAGACCGCCTTGCCGACGCCAAGGCTCAACTGGCCCTGTCTAAAGAACAAGTCGATACCGATCTTGCAGCACTGGGTCTGTGGACCGGAGACATTTCGGAACTGGAACGACTGGCCCTGCCTACCGAAGAGACCATGCGCGCCTTTGAAGCCGATCTGGCTGATGCGGACCAAAAGCTTGCCGATATGGAAAAGGAAAGCGTTCGCATTCAGGAATCCCTGAAAGAGAAAGAAAAAGCCCTTTTAGAACTGACAAAGACTCGCAAATTGCCGGCGCTTGATGATTTAAGATCGCATCGTAATCTGCGGGACCGGGGTTGGCAGTCCGTGCGTACGGTATGGCTGGAAGGTGGCGATGTTGATCATAATTTTATGGCGACCTTTCCCGGAAGCAGCGACCTTGCCGGAGCGTATGAGAAAAGTGTTGATAGAGCGGATAATACAGCGGATGTGCTGCGCGACGATGCCGATGCGGTAGCTCGCGCCGAAGCACTCAGGACGGATATCCGGGATCAAAAAGAGAGCCTTAAAGAAATTAAGGCGCGTCAACAGGGGTTGGGCAAGGACCGGGCGGCCCTTTGGAGCAGATGGGGAGAACTATGGAACCCCCTCGGCATTAATCCTTTAACGCCCCGCGAAATGGCCGCCTGGGCCGGCAGGGCAGCAGAGCTGAGACGCAAAACGTCGGATGTAAGAAAGCACCAAATGGCTGCCGACCAACTGCAAGCGGATATTGAGCGCATAAGATCCGATGTTGCGACAGCCCTTGAGCATATCGCTGTCAATTTTTCAGAAAAAACAAGTTATTCGGCCATCATTGAATTGGCCAGACGCATTGTTAAGCATAACGACGAACTACGCAAGAGTCATCAGGATCTCGAACTTCGTATTACGACGCTAAAGGAAGATATCAATAACGGCAAACAGCAAAAAATCGACGTTGAGCAAAATCTGCGGCACTGGTCAAACCATTGGGCTCAAACCATTTCCAAGTTAGGCTTTTCTGCTGATGCCCGGCCGGAAGACGTCAACGATTTTGTGTTGGCCCTTGACGATGTTTTTGCAGAACTGGAAAAAGCCAAAGAACGGCAGCAGCGTATTGATGCCATGCAACACAACCGTAAGGCGTACGCCCGGCGAGTGGCTGAGGCCGTGGCAAAACTGGCCCCTGATTTAATAGATCTCGAACCCGAAGCGGCGGCCATCGAGTTGAATGCAAGGCTTACGGGGGATAAAGAGCGACGCCAGGAGTACCGGTTGCTGGAAGAAGAAAAGCGTAAAAAACGTTCGGTTCTTTCCAAAGAAAAAGAAAAATTGGCCGCTCTTGAAGAAACGCTTCGCCTGCTATGTATCGATGCTCACGCAGACAGCCCTGATCATCTCCCCGATATTGAAACGCGTGCCGCAGCCAAAATAAAATTGACCGACAAACTGGATACGATCAATGAACGGTTGTCCGAACTGGCTTCCGGACAAAATTTGCAGGAATTTGTTGCGCAGGTCAGGGCTCTTGATCCGGATGAACTGGTTGCCGAACTGGAAAAGTTGGAGGCTGAAAAGCAGGAATTGCTCTCCAAGCAAAAACGAATTGTTCAAGACATCGCACTGGCGAACAAAGAGCTTCAATCCATCGGTGGCGAATCACTTGCCGCAGCCATAGCCGAAGAAGCGGAAGGCCTTGTGGGAAAAATCCAGGGAGATGTAGAATATTATGTCAAACTCAGACTGGCTTCGGCCATATTAACCAAAGCCATAGAGCGCTATCGCCAGAGCAATCAAAGTCCTGTTTTATTCATGGCCAGCGATTATTTTAAAATCATGACGCAAGAATCATTCGCGGGACTTCGGGCTGATTTTGATGACAAGGGCGATCCGATAATCAAGGCAAAGCGACCGGACGGAAAAATGCTGACCCTTGCCGAGATGAGTGACGGAAGCCGGGACCAGTTATTCCTGGCGCTCAGACTCGGAGGCTTGGCGAGGTATGTCAAGGCCAACGGGCCAATGCCCTTTATCGTCGATGATGTTCTGGTGCACTTCGATGATGACAGGTCTGCGGCGGCCTTGGCAGCCCTGGGTGAGCTGGCCAAAGAAACACAGGTTGTTTTTTTTACCCATCACAAACATCTTATCAGCCTGGCTGAATCATCTGTTTCTGATGAAATATTACGTGTCCATGAGCTTTGATCGAATCGTAAACTTGTAAAAGCCGGTGGTGTTTTGGGGACTGACCAATCTATCCTCTTGCATTTTATTAATAAATCTTTTCCCAATGACCGTTTTTTTTCAATAAAAAGCCCTTTTCAGACAGTTATCTCAGCTTGTCCCAAACCCCAGGCATTGTGAATGGGGTCAAACCTTGATTATTGATTAAAATGAATTGACACTTCTCATGGATGTTGCTAATAGCTCAATATGGCCAGACCATTGAACGGTGTCGCGTCTTGAATAGTGATTTAAAACAATTTTTAGTTTAATATCAGTTAGTTCTTGTCTCACCAAAACCTTGATTGTAGTTATATACAGCATGATTAAGATAAGATTTCTCAGTTCTATAGATGAATCTGCCCATTCACTGAAATGGCAAATTAGGCGGTTGTATTGGTCAGTTGTAAGCAACTGAGGGACTGTTTTTGAAATTTCTGGATAGGGTATCTTGAGGGCAATATTTTTCTGTATGTGCCGATGAAACATGACGGCACCCCTTAATAAAAGGCAAACTTCGCTAACTGCGGGGTTTGTTGGTTATAATCAAAATAAGATTGGAGAATGAAATGGGATTATTATCAAAACTTTTTGGTAAAAAAGATGTGATTAACACACAAATCCATCAACAACCTCCCATAAAAACATATGCGACGGTTGACTTGAAGTCTCCTTATTTACTTGCTTTCGATCTGCCGGGTGAAGGCGTAAAATATAAAATATCCAATTTCGTTCCAGGGACTTACAAAATACCGTTAGAAGCTATAGTAAAAACAAGTGATTCTGATCAATCTGAAAAGAAACTTATAGAAGTTGATACCGGAGTTATTTACTTCATTGATGCAGATTTCGAGGAAAATTTTCGGAAATTTGAAACTCAACTTTTCGAAGAAACAGGTGATTCATATGAAATGACTGAAAATCCAGAAAATTATTCTGGAAATGTTGGAATTAAATTTGATTGTTTAATAGCACCTGGAGTTGGTTTAGGATATGATTTTGTCGGAGATGGCGCATATATATTAGATGTTTCAAAAATAGAAAAAATTTAAGTGGATTTGATTATAACAACGGGTCGGACAGGATGCGCGGGAAAAGCACCCGCGCACGCTGTCAGCCCAGGCGTTGGGTAGGGAGAAAGATATGAATGACATCGATATGCCAATTCAATGGCAGGAAGGTAGCGCCGAGTCCGTAGAAATTGGTTACTTTAATCCTAATGGCCAGCAGTGCTGCGGTCATTGCGGAGTTCCGGGAACCGATCATGGGCAATATGCATACAAGACCGAATGTACCATCTGTGGCTATGTGTATGGAACAAATGGATCGGATATGCATGAAAGGCGATGTCCCGAATGCCAGAAAGGGGCTCCGGGGATAAAGTACTGGAGGACTATCAACTGATAAATTCATGCGATTTCAGCAAATCAGCTACGCAAGACAAACAGAGCAATACCCATCATGGCAAAGCGCAAACGAAAACTCACAGCCGCTGAAAAAGCGGAAAAGAAGCGGCGACAAAAGGAATACATGACCATATTCATAAATGGAAAGCAGAAGCGGGTGAAGCGTCCGCCGACAATTGATGGAATGGATGTCGATGAATTTATCCGCAGAAATGCCGATCCGATTTGGTTACATCAAAATGAAATGTGGGAGGACATGACCGATGATGACGAGTCATAATTTCCCAACCAGCGGGTGAACTTGAGCGGTATAAATAGCGGTTAGAAATTTTGGAGCAGTGAACACCCTTTTAGGTACTTTGCGGTTTTTTCCTTCTAAACTTGCCAAGTTACCCGTAACGTTAGGCTCAAATTTAATTATGGAGGACAATATAAGAAAAATACGTATTCGAATGAATCGGTCATTTACCGAGTTCATCGCAGAGAATCACCGTAAGGACTTTCTCAATGATCTTTCATTTGTTACAGGAGTACCTCAAGCGAGGATTTACAATATTACCTTCATGAAAGGTTGTGTAATTTTTGAAGGAGAGCTCGATGCAGAAGCTGTAGACAGATTAGTAGAGGCCTATAAGAGTAAGAATGAGCCAACCAAATCAGAAGACATAGAGGTATTAAGAAAATTTATTTCTGATCATTTTGTTGTTGATATAACAGATGATTTCAAAATAAAGGTAACGATCAGAACTTCAAAAAAGACCGATGGTAAGTTGCTATTTGTACACGGTTGGAGAGGGGATGAAAAATCGTTTGGGAAAATGCCGAAAATACTATCAGACTTGGTGGGCTGCGAGTCTTTGGTATATCAATATCCTACAGGTATTTGGGAAGAATCGCCTTCAATACAGTATATATCGAGGAATCTTGATAACTGGATAAGAAACCACTCAAGAAATTCTATTTTAGCAATTATTTGTCACAGCATGGGCGGGATCGTAACCAGAAAATTATTAGTATCTCAGGCTTGGAGAGAAAATCCAATTGATAAATTGGTCAAACAAATAACCTTTGTTGCATCCCCACACAGTGGTGTGCCATTAGCAAAATTGGTAAAACACGTGCCCTTCATTAGAAAAGCACAAATCAGTGAGTTGAGTACAAGGTCATCATTTCTGGTTGATTTAAATAACCAATGGTCTTCTTGGTCCAGAGCGAATGTTCCTAATCAATGCCAAGTCAGATCAATCTATGGTACGAACGATGAAGTTGTCGATGAAACATTAGCTCTGGGAGATGACTCTGAAGCTATACCAATATTGAAAGCTGGGCACATCGACATTGTTAAACCGAAGGACGATAAATCAGAAATAGTAGTGACAATAAATCGACTAATTGATGAATCAGATTTCCCAAATCGAAGTAATGCCTAACAAAACAAATTAACTCGGATGCAAATTCCGCTGCACTCCATTTGCACCGGTTATCTGTATGTCCCACAGAATTGACCAACAAATACCAGGAATAGAAATTGGCAAAACGAATAAATTTTGAACTTAAAGAAAAGATGGTTTCATTATCTGGTGCATGTTTTTGGTTTTGGAGCAGCTTTTATAGTTTTCTTGATAGCTGCGGTGTCGCCAGATCCTTACAGCAGCGTTATCCTCGAGAGGCTTATAATAAATACCAGGTAATGCGAAACCTGTTAACTGATTTGGAAGAAAATAACCAAATAGAAATTATCAACAATATAATTTCGAACTTTTTCAAACTAAAAAATGTTACAGATAGAGATAACTTAGATGAAAAAAAAGCGAAAATGCTTCTTGAAGAGTTTCGCGATATAGTTGGTACAGATCCGATAGAAAATGAAATCAAGAAGAGAGAGCATGAAAAATACCGCGAAAACTATAAAAAGGCGGTAAATTCACAACGTTCACAGAAAAAACAGTTAGAGGAACTAAACGCTGAATTTATAAGGCTTGCTTCATTGCAAGACGAGACCCCACAACAGCGTGGATATAAACTTGAAACATTGTTTTTTGACCTTTTGCAGTTTAGTGAATTTGAATATTCTAAACCATACCGTACTCCCGCCGGGGAACAAATAGACGGTCATTTCAGGTATGAAAAATTTGATTACCTCGTAGAGGTCAAATGGACAGAAGGGTTAACCAAACAAAAGGATTTATCTGTTTTTGACGGTAAAATCCGTGGTAAAGCGCAAAGCACACGTGGATTGTTCTTATCTGCAAACGGTTTTGACGAAAATGCCGTTGTAAAATTCTCGGGAGACGCGCCAAGAATTATCCTTGTAAACGGCGAAGACCTCTCAATGGTTCTGAGTGGTCACATACCATTTTTTGATGTGATGAAGGCAAAAGTTGATGCAATCGTTCGTTTTGGGAACATACATCTATCTGTAAGGAAAATAAAAACATAACCTGTCGTTCAACATTGTCGTGTGGGACAGGGCGGCCTTTTGACAAACAATTACCGTGTGATTTCAATATTTAAAAACCCTTTTCACGGCATCATCGCCTCACACGAAAGTTAACTCAACGTTAGGATTACGGACAAATGCCAATATTTGAAGAAAAGAGTCTTGGAGAGCTTCCTGATGAGGTTATTGATGCCGCTTCAAGAGACATTATTAAATACATCGTTGGACTTGTCCGTATTGAAGCTTCGTCACGAGGTCAAGATGCCATACTCCTTGGTTCAGGGACCTTAGTTTCTATCGGCAAAATCTATGCTATATTGACAGCACATCATGTCGTCTCGATTCTCCCTCTAAAAGGACGTTTGGGGCTTATACTAACACCAAACCTGCATCAGCATACGATAGATACACAAGGAATTTATTACCTTGAGATCGATCGAGGATCTATTGATTCAGACGGTCCAGACTTAGGTGCAATAATCCTCGGACAAACCATAGGGAGTGCCATAGCGGCAAAAAAGACCTTCTACAACTTGGACCTTCGCCGTGAAAAAATGCTTCAAAACCCTCCTCATCATCACGATGGTTTTTGGTTTATCAACGGTTTTATTGATGAAGATACAATCGAAGAACCTGGGAGAGACGGGTACACCTTGATTAAGAAATTTCACAACCTAAGTGGTGCAGGAGGCCCGGAAAAATCCATCTTGATTGGAGAACATGATTATTTTGAGTTCCCTGTTAGTTATGGTGGTAGAGCCGTTGCTCCCATAAGTTTTGGTGGTATGAGCGGTGGTGGCCTTTGGCAAGTGCCACTCATACGCAATAATCAAGGAGAAATAGTGCATAAGTCTCCGCTACTTTCTGGTGTCGTTTTTTATCAAGTACCAACAACAGAAACTTCATGTGGCGTAAAATGTCATGGTCGACAAAGCATATATAATTTTGCTTATGAAAAGATAAAAAACATGACATCCTAACCTCGGCATTGAGTAGGACGCGCAAAAAACCGCGCGCCTCTCATGTTGGTTAGGAATAGAAATTATGAAACCAAGGGAAAAGATACAACAAAGCCATGAGGATGCCGTCATTGATCAATTCCTATCATGGTATAACTCGAAACATAGGACAGAATTCAAAGCATTCGAAAAACCCGAACCACCTGATGCACTGGCTCGAGATAAAGACAAAGTTATTTGGATCGAGCATGCTGACATTTACAGAAGCTGGGAGGAAGCTAGAGAAGAAAGATCCGCTGTTACTCCAGGGGAAACACCTTATGAACGACAAGAACATCCCATCTTCGAGCCTGATAAAAGAGTTTCGGCAGCCTTTATTGCCACAATGGATATGAAATTATCTAAAGATTCATATGAGAAATGGTACGAAAAATATGGTCAAGGTATTTTGGTTTTGACTGAAAGAGATCCTTTATTTGATCAATCTACATGGGATTCTATGTCATCGGAATTAGATTCATGCTCTTTTGAAAACGATAAGGGTTATTTCAAAGAAGCCTTTTTAGGTTACCGAAGTAGGGACGGTCTTGCTTTTATCGAAATAGAATACAAAATTCCTAACAAAATCACTGGAGCTGACGTGTGAATGGTGTCGCGTCTTGAATAGTGAATTAAAACATTTTTTAGTTTAATATCAGCTATTTAATGTCTCAACAAAACCTTGAACTGTGGTTATATGCAGCATTATTATGATTAGATTTCTCAGTCCCATAGATGAATCTGCCCGTTCACTTAAGTGGCGAATTAAAAGCTTATATTCATCTTGTGTGAGAAACTGTGGCACCGTTTTTCGATTTTTGGATATGGTATACCGGTGGCGATATTTTCAGGTATGATCCGGTGAAGCGTCAAAAAATGGTAAAATTGCCTTAGGGCCCAAACCCGGGATTTTGTGATATGAATTGAGGGGGCATTGTTGTCGGCTGTAAAATCGATGAGATGCCGATAACGAACCTTTTTAACAGACCGAATTCTCTGTATTTTTAGAAAGTTTGCTAATTCGTTGAGCCTGATGGTTAAAGTCTGGATAGAACGCGCCAAGAAATCGGCCAACTCACAGTATGCAAGAAACTGGCTGCAATACCCATGGAGCATGATGCACCTCCTTGTCGCGCCATAGCTTTTCAGCGAAGGCGGACCGTTAATCATGCTCCATCATTAAACACCCATTAATAAAAGGCAAATCGCGCTAACTGCGGGGTTTGTTGGTTAGGTGTCCCGATTGCTTTGGTTTCCGGCTTTGGCATTATTATTGACGGTGTAGAGGCTGGACCACTACTCGGTTTAACGGTAGGTCTTGCATTTTCGGTAGTGGGATTTCATTTGGATACAGGATAATATACCCAAAAGAGTTCAAGACAATAATTTCAAAAGACATGATTACATGTATAACGAATGACGATGTTACGTATCAGGTTAATAAGGAAGATATTAAAAAAATTACTATTTCTATTGGGGATGTAGATGTTGTTTATATTAAAATGAAATCCAATAAAGAAGTTCGCTTTCCTTTTACCTCTTGGGTAAATCTTTCATTATTTCGGGAAGAATTGATGATGTGTAAATATCCGGTGGAGTGAAAGATTTCGACCTGTGCGGACCAAATATTATGAAAGATTTCAGTTTCGTTCAAATGTGATATAAGATACTGAAAAAATGTCAGAAAGGGCTGGACATTATCTATGACATATGCGATGTTTAGGTAGATCAATATCTCTAACAGTGAATATGTATATCAATATGGCATTATGAGTATTGAAAAATTATCTCTTTCGAAAAAGTCATACAGGGCTTAGGTAATATACATTGTATCTACCCTATCCCGACGTTTTAGAAATTCGATTTGTTCATCGATTGTCGAAACCAGAAGATCAGTTCCTCAAACTCATCAGGACCAGTATTGGTCTTCATCCCTAACATTTTGAACAATTTCAACTGAATTGTTCTTTTGCGGAAATTTTAAAGGAACGGTAATCGAGCTTTGCGATTACCCCCTTTTTGATTTTTGAAATTATGGCTGACCATTTCAACATGCCGCTAATTTTTCCTTAGTCAAAGGAAATTCGATGCTCAAAATGATAATGACGCCCGGCTGTGGGATGAAGGCGAAAATTTATACAGCCGTTCACCCTTTTACGCGGATTAAATGGTGATCCTGTTCGAAGTGGCTTCTTTGTCTTAACCTTTTGCGTCAGTTTTTCATATTATATACCGCATATAACTTCACGAAGATGAATGAGTGTACTTTTACTCCACGTTGTTTTCCTTAAAACAAAGCTGATAACGGCTTCCGCTCACCTCGTCAAGCAGTTGGAGAAAATCTTGTTTGGTTAGCGTATTCAGCGCATATTGCATATTATCCGGCATTAAGAGCCTGTCTCAAGATTACGATATCAACTACTCAAACGCTTCTCCGCCTGGCTTTAAAGCAGCAAAACAGCCAGCGATTCGGAAAGCTTCTGTAGAAGTTTGTATGTTTCTGGCGGAATTTCAGCGTCAGCCGGGGAGATTTAATGGCGATGAAACCAGCCAACGGTTCCAAAATTTATAGTATTGGGAATCGCAAAACACCGGCCGAACATTTGATGCGAAACGGTATAATAGCGAGGCGGTTTTGTTCAATATGGCGGTCAGCGGCAACAAGGCTGATGCCGTTAAAATGTTATCTTTGACTGTAATAAAACCGGTATAAAGGGAGCCGTCCGAAGAGCCTTCCATTGCCATCCTGGAAAATTGAAGATGGACAGAAATCGAAACAAATCGGTGAAAGCAACCAGCGGCGGCCAGGGAATGAACAGGATGGTATCGTTATACCATTTAACCAGTTCTGCCATAGCCGTACTGAAGTAATAATACCGGCGGTGCCGGATCACCAGAACTTTCCACTCGATGTTCCCCGGTTTCGTGATTGATAAAAACCACTCAGTTCGGCGCTGTTTATATCCTCCCGTGGAAGCACCAGCCTCAGGATAAGCAGTAAATCATGGTGAAGATACGGTGACAACTTCGGTTAAAGAGAAAAGCTCATCGAAGCACAGATAAATGAAGTTTGCATCCAATACCACCAATCAAATGACCGACAACCTCTCAATAGCTGTTCTCTCTATCTTTGAGAGTTTGTCGGAATAAAAGTCGCTTTTCATCATATGCAGTGGTTTTGCCGTTTGCCATTCGATTGATCTGTCAAGCGAACATCCTGGTAGACGGCAAATATTGCTAATGAGGAGCAAAACGATTCAAAATATTCGCCTCGTCTCCCGAAGATAGTCCTCGGAGTCTCTATATGTTTCCACAAACAGATTGCGGGAGCAAATTTTTCAGTTCATTTTCTATTTTTGGTGCTGGGGGGCAAAGAGGTATACTAACCCGCATTCCTCATTTTTACATATTAAAGCCGCATGATAAAACCGGAATCGTTTCCATTACAGGTAATTCCGAGGAAATGTAACATACCATATCGGCACCGGCAGTAGCAAATATAATTTATTCGCTGTTTGCGCATTGTTGCTTTTAATGTCTCTGGGGTTGGGAACAAGTTGAGATAACGCCTGAAAAGGATATTTTAAGAGGCATGAATAGCCATTGGTGGAAGGAATTTATGTTTATTTTTATTGGCTATTTAGTTTCATTCCGCTATCACCCTATCGTTTCTACAAAATCGCTATCTTTATCAGATCTCGAGCGTCTCCCACTAATCTTATCTCTTAATGAAGAATTTCTTAGTATTATGGCATCGTTGGAGAATTGGTTTAGAATTCTGTGAAGACTGATTCCTCTATGGAAAACTCGCCATCCGATTCTACATATAAGTGTACATGGTCCGGTGCCAAGATGGGGAGCAGATCCACAAAGCCCGGCGTTCGCACCTCAGGGAAGGTATCACTAACAAATCAAAACTTGGAAGTTATTGGCAGGGCTAAAAACAGATCTTCTGAGGGGACACGGTATTACAGGGGCAAATGGTATTTTGAGTTGAACGTATACGCCGTCAGGTCACAGCCTAATTTCTATGGAAGCTAAAGGCCTTTTCATATTTAATCTTAATCAGAATTGAGTAAATCCAAGAAGAACTTCCTTAATTTTTTCGCGGGAACTTCATAATCACTTACAAACCCTTTGTTTTGATGGACCACAAGTTTAGAGGCATAGGCTGAAAGAGCATGACGATTTCAAAACCTGACCTATCTAGATAACATCGGTTCGAATTCACATAAAGAGCCGATTCCTGAAATTCCAACTCACGACAAAATTTACAATTTCTATGATAGTGACGCATTTGATTTGACATTCCATGCACTTTTCGGGCAGTTCATTTTGGAAGCTGGCATCTTTTCCTTTCGCGGTTGAGTTCTAAAAGTACATCATAGGGAAATTGTTTTGGCATGTCGAAATTTCGTTCGATCACAATCTTGTAATATTTCATTTTAGCGATTCGTATTTGGCCTGATCTTCACGGATTTCGATTTGATCAGCAGGTATTTTTACTTTTTCCATCCCGCCAGACCAACTATAGGATCGATTAACAACGTTGTCCTTATCGATTAACTATGTCGGATCGGTGACTGTCGATAACGGAGCCTGCCCTATTCGCATCATTCCAGGCCTATAGTCGGATCAAAATATATTCGCCATGCTCCGGGTGTCATCCGACCGTGCCAAGTAAAGTGATTTCCTTTTTCACCGTGGCAATTAAAGAGAGTTCCTATCTTTGCTATGTTTGCATTGTTGATTCGCTTTCAACGAGTTGCCTTAAAGGGAAGATTATCAAGATTAATAAGGCTCCTTCATTCAAAGCTGAACAATAAGTTTGAAGTTCAAAGCCGCTTAACGAGTTTGTCCTAAATAGGGATCACCAGGTTGTAACGGAAGAATGTTTTGCTACATGATTTACAAAAAATTAAATTGGAAAACAGCTCTTCTCTTCGATTCAAAAGGTCTTCCGCCATTTTGAACACCGGCTTCAGTCTATTTTCAATCCGATGCAGGCCCATCCAACATGAAAGAGTTGATGCATGTGGAATCTGTACACATTGGGACATTAAATCTATATCATCAAGCCATTGGGTTTATATCAATCATGTTCGCTGATCTTTCGAGGGCGGTAGCAGGCTAATTGAGGCTTTCAAGAGATAAAGCTATTCCAAAATAATACGACCGTACGTCGCGAAAAATCCTGAAGACTGACATATCGTTTTAATTTCAGGAAGGTCGTCAACTGAGGGTGATGAGAAATGAGAGATCACGAGAAATACCTTCTAGCCTCCAGATCGACGTCTCATCGTTGCGCCATCTCGCTAAAGGATGAAATTCAAAGTGGGCAATGTGCTGTTCATCGATTATGCGTCCACCTCAAAACACGAAGTTGACACCAGCAACCGACGCTGATCGAGTGTATTGATAGAAATACGACCATCCATTGCCGTGCTTCTTGGACATCTTTTTGCAGAGATCAATGGACAACTCGTTGAATACCATTCCAAGATCCATCTGAAACTCCTTTTAGGTTTTTGGTGTTAATAAAGTTTCAAGACATTTATCCCATACATCGAAAAAGCCGTCAGGCCACCTGTCTATTCTCCCGTTTTGATCTATTGTTGGAGTAACAACAGTTGTTTTTCCCTGATTAATTTCCTTTCGTTCAAAATAGTGAAGCATGACTTTGTCAGGCGCAATTTTATGGTTATAAACAGCGAGCCGAATGCCATTGAGTATGTGATCGCTGTGCGATTCGACGACAACTTGTATCCCACAGCGTGCAGCAAGTGCCATAAGTTCTCCGATGCGGACCTGACCTTCAGGATGGAGGTGCGCTTCGGGGTTTTCTATCATTATTAACGCCCCTTGGACTGATGCAAGCAATGCAACAATAACAGGGAGTGTATAAGTAAGTCCGAATCCGACATTTGTTGATCGGAAATTGTTGCTTACATGCTTGCCGGTAATAAATGAGTACTCAAGATTTACTAAGTCCATGCCTTTATGCAAGGCAAGATGGATACACGTAATGCGGACAGTTTCTTCCAACGTAGCTAGCCTGATGCAGTTTCAAGATTCTGCCATTGGGTGTGCAAGCGACTCATTTGAGAGTACCATAAAGGCGAAGATTAGCGCGGCAAACTCTCCTCTGGTACCTGTCTGCTATGTTTGCTTATTGCCGAGCAGACGTTTTACCGAAATCTTCGAGGACCGAGCCGCTCAGCCTGAAGATAATGAAAATCGTCTTCAAAGAGACTTGATCGATAAATATTACCGTTTGAAGGGTGCTGGTCGAGATCCAAAACATCAGCTTCTTCATTGTAGTTAAATCGCCACTTTCCTTTATTCCCGTTTGCCATGCCTATCTCAAATCCTATTTTTTCCTCTTTTGCATCTTCAAAAAGAGCATCCTGGGCGGTTCCAATCCTGACGAGATCGCCATTTAAAGACAAACCTGTTTTTTGTAACAACCCTTGCTGATAGGATTGACGTAACAGCAAAAGCGCCTGTAGTATTGTAGATTTCCCCATACCATTTAGCCCGGAAAGCAACGTTAATGCCCCTAATTCGATCTTTTGTGTCTCAAAGCATTTAAAGTTTTCCATACGTATAAATCGAATCATGATAACACCTCTTGGATGAGTTTGGATATTTCAGAAAAACGAAGTTTAACCTTTGCAACATTACTGTACCTTGGGAAATAGCGCTATCGAAACCACTACTACCGTTCATAAGATCTATAAAACCATTAATCAGCTCGTTCTTTTTTTGCTTTAACTCTGTAAGCTGATCGTCATTAAGGCTGCTGAGGTTTACCGTCCAGGCTTCAAATAATGCTTTATTAATAGGGTTTCGCCAGGCATTTTATTTTTATTTTAACTTGTTTCAGGTGCATAGTTGCCAAAAATATCCCGGGAAGCATTACCAGCAGCAGAAAGAATCCTTGCCAGTTTTTTTTAAGCTCATCATCCGGTTTCTTGTTAATAGCCACCATGGCAGAATTGAGGAAACCGTCAAAATCGGAAGATTTGTAGCTGGTGTATGGTTTTAAAGTAAATGCCATAAAACGAAGAACGCATTCCTGAGCAGCCATTCTGTGATCCCGAATTCCGTAATCGGTTGCCTTTTTAAATTCATCAGAGCCGGCAAGTTTTTTTAAAATCCTGGTTGCGGCCCCCTGGTTGAGAGCATGTCTGATCTCCTGGGAAGAAAGCGGCAGGCCTCCGGTATTGATTCGTTTGAAAATGTTGAACTTCACTTCGGGTGGTGTATCTTTTTCTATGAGATATACAGTGACCTGGGTTTCCTTGATCCGTCGCCTAAAATTCCTTGGTAGTTTATTAAAGCCCATCCCGCTTAGATGATGAAGAAATTCCAGGCCGGATAATTTAAGTTCTTTTTCTATAACGAACCGATTAATTGCTGTCAGCCTTTAGCCCGTCAACAACCAGCCATTCATCCTCATCTGAAGCGTCCATGTAAAAGGCTGGCAGAGGAATGCGTATAAGCATAGATTCAATCAGGCGGCTTTGTGCAGCATCGCTCCAAATTCCTGCCTTACGCTGAAAATCCGGCATTAAATTAATTTCCCCTTCACGTATTCTGGAAATTAAAAGATCCATCGAAAGCGGTTTTGTTTCTACTCGAATCAGTGTGGGGTCAAATGGCTCCGTGATCTGATCATCACTTTCTGTTATTTCAGGCTCAATTCCTGTACCGTCATCATAAATTTCTGGTCTTTCGCTATTCGATAGAACGGTTTGGTAGTCATTTGTCATTTGTTTTCAAGCTATATCGCGATATACGTTTAGCCCAATGTCTGCCACGGAGACGGGTCGGGCAGTTCGTTTCTTTCAAAACCAGCGCGTATTCTTCTTCTGTCAAATTGTAAAGATGGGCAACGTGGGCGTCAATTTCGGTTTCGAGAGCGATTGTGTCGGCTAAAGGGTTTGATTTTTTGGTGGTTAGAACTTTGTCAACTATACCGATAATCCCTTTCTTCTTTTTGTCACTCGCTTTCTTTATAATTAATTTTTCGACGTTTTCTTTTTTTACTTCTGCAAGAGCTTCTCCCATTTCAGGGTTAAGACTATGATAATAAAAATTCAATAAATTTGAATTAATTAAACCAAGCATATATTTCAAATTAAATTCATTACTTCTTGAGTGAATTACATGCATATTATTCATTTCGAGGCAAAACTGGAAGTTGTTAAGGAACGTTGAAAATATGCTTGAATTTTTCTTTCATAAAAGAATTGGCAGTATGTAACCGGTTTAAATACGCTTCTGATGCAGAAGTTTTAACAGCAGAGATTTTCAAACTTTCGCTGCGCTTTTGGCAGAGGAAAATTTTCGGCACAGCGCTTTATGTTTCAAACATATACCATTTTTCGCTGCCGGCGCTTCGAACGCAAAACGACGCTGGAACTTGTTCCTGCTGCCAGGCATTGCGCATATCCCGGTAAACAGGTTTTGTATTTGGGTGGATTGCCGTTTGAAACTTATCGAACTTATCTTTATCCTGATAAATTATTATGTTTACAATATTATTATTGGGTTTGGATTTTTTTAGAAAAACGACTTCGTTATCAACAACTGCATCAAATACTTTTCGCATATAATGCGTTATTCCAGATACTGTGACTTCGTTGGACATATATCTCCTAATTTTTTTTAATTTAAGGTTCGTTAGCCACGGGTTGGGAATTATATATGTAATGCCAGCACCGGCCCTAACTAATTGAACACCTTTCTCTAAAAATAAGAGATAGCTATCAAGTTGATATTCTTGATGTCTAAATAAAGAATTATAAAGCTTTTTCTCTTCGGAACTAAATTTTACTCCATACGGAGGATTTCCATAATAACGATATCAAAACCATCTTTCACTCCGAACATCCACTCCATATCAAAAAAATCAGCAAATGTGTTTTGATCGTAAGGATTCCAATGGGCCAGTTTTTTGGTAAGATCAGAGGCAAAACCGTCCTTTTTTAAAAGTTCGGCGATTTCATTTCTTAGATTTTCATCTATTTGCCTGCTTATTTTTTCTTTATCAATTGTTGAATTGTCCGGGCTGAAAGATGAATTCAACACTTTGGCCAGTTCTTTCCTTTTAGTGATTTTGGGTTTTTTGAAATTGATCCCTGGCCTTTTTCCGGCACCAATCAGCGTATTGGCTGCAACAAATTTGGTCTCAAGGTTCGGGAGAGGTATAATCCCCAGGTTTTCCTTATTTTCATCAATGATTTGATCGACAATCAGTGAAATAAAAAAACGGAGTTTTGCAATCTGCACGGCAATGGGCTGGATATCTACGCCGAAGATGCAGTTTTCGATCAGATAGAGTTTTCGGCCGAAATCCAGTTCATTGGTATCAAAAGCATCGTTAACCGTGGTCAGCCGTTCTTCCAGTTCATCCAATGCTTTTTGTCTGGCTTTGTTATCTTTGATCTTTTCTGCATAAGCGACATCCTGCTTAATTTGCCGCGTCTGGTTTTCGATTTGCCGATGCTTCCACTGTTTGTTTTGAGGATCGAGCTTAGAAAGAATATGCACCATCTTGTGCAAGATACCCATGGGGAAAGCACCGGACCCGCAAGCCGGATCCAGGATTTTGGCATCGTCCAGGGCAGCCATGATGACGTTTACTTCGCTATCGGAAAAAAGATGATCTTCCTCGGTATAAGAAAGCAGATGGCGGAGTTTGTCGTTGATCTCTTTTGTTACTTTATCGGATATCTTGGGAGCGGAAGCTGTGATTTTGGTTTGTGTTGGTTTTTGTTTACCGAACATGCTTTTCTGAGACAGAGGCGTTTTGGGAATAAGCCCGGACTTCTTTTGATAACATTTGATTAATTTGTCTTCAAGGTAGGCGATCAGGGATTCATCCACCATGTAGTTGACAATTTCCCTGGGTGTGTAAAACGACCCGGTTTGTTTGCGTGCCGTGGTGCGTGTTTCCGGGTTGTAGCTGGCCAGCAAATTTTCAAACACCTTGCTCAACAGCTCCGGGTCAAGGGCGATTTCTTCTTCAATGGGCGTATTTTCAGCGATAGTGAATTTATAGGAATTTAAAATATGGATGATTCCTCTGACGGATTCATTTTTCCGCTTTTTACTTCCGTAAACATCGCTTAAATCGATCTGGTCTTCAGCACCGAAGAATGTCCGGCTTCAGAAGCGCACTTTTCATTACACCGGCCAGTTTGGGAAAGCGATCTATCACAGGTTTCGTTGGCTGAGCTATAGTATCAGGTTTTCGAGCCGGAAGTCCGCCGTTTAAAAAAGGGATGGTCTCAAACTGGTTTAATGGCGCGATTTCTTGTCTTTAAAATCTTTCGTATCATAAAACCACAGATGCCAATACCCGCCGATTGACAAATTTGCGACTTTCAGGATCATCCTTTTTCATTTTGGTATTTAATGTCGCAAAAAAAAGATTCTGTAAAATCGCTTTGTAATAGGTGCTGTCATTATAGTCTTTGTAATTCAGATGTTCATCAAGCTCATCTTTGTCAAAGAGCACATCCGGGACCAGTTTCTTTTCTTTTAAGAACCAGACAAACATCAAACGGGTTATCAGGCGGATGACGCTGGTCGCATTTCGACTTCGGTGCGCATCGTCAGAACTCGACGTGCCTCCAGGAATTTAGAAATACCAGTTGGACAAATCCTGGTAAAAACGCTTGCTCAGCAGGGAAACGCTGAAACTTCCATACCAGTAGTTGGCTGTGAACCAAAATTAATTTGACGACCTTTGCCGGGAAGTAGGGATGGCTGAATTTTTTGCAGTATCTTTGAAGTAAGCCGGTAGGTATTTGAAATTGTCAGTATCGCCAGGCGGGACGCTTTGCCGGCTTTTCACCTTCGAAATTTCCTGTTTGTAAGGGATTCTTTCGCAGTTTGAAAACCAAATATAACGGCAGTACTTAAACACAATGACAACCGGGGTATAGTGAAATTCCCGGTTGGTCGCTAACTATTCTTGCCATTTGGCCTCGTGTCGGGAGCTTTCCGCCTTCCCGGTCAAGGGAGACGCCGAATATCAAAAGTCCATCGTAGTCTTTTTCTTTTAATCGATCGCTTTCAATTGCAGAGGGTTGATTGTTAAAGGCCCTGTCATCCACCATTCCTAAAAAATAAACATCATCGATCATCTGGTGAGCGGGATTTTGGGGCTTAAAGGTATTTGAAATAATATCTTTGGCCAAAGCAGGCTGCTCGGTCATATAATGAACGGGGATTTTCAGATCTTTAAAAAATTTTTTTAAGGAAAAATAAAACTCCTGATCATTAAAATATTGTAAACTCATCAATATTCCCGCTTTGAAATTGCGTGTTCAATAAATCTCTGTAATTCGTCGTTTGAAGGCAAAACAACCATATATTTCGAGACAAAAAGATTGCTGTCCATTCCGGCGGTGGCATATTCAACCAGAGAATGATTTTTGTCCGTGCAAAGTAGAATGCCTACCGGAGGATTATCATTATCCTGCATTTCATGCTTTTTATAGTAATTCAGGTAAGTGTTTAGCTGGCCTAAATTGGCATGATTGAACTCCTGGGTTTTAATTCTATCAGGATATGGCATTTTAATATTCTGTGATAAAAAACCAGGTCAACAAAAAAATATTCCCCGCCGATGGTAATCCGCTTGTGGCGTGCTTCAAAACAGAAGCCATGCCCGAGTTCCAGGATAAAGACCTGCAAGTTAACTAAAAGCGCCCTTTCAAGGTCGCTTTCCTTTACAACCTCGCTTTGTTTTAAGCCTAAGAATTCAAAAAAGAATGGGTCTTGGACAACATCGCCCAGGTAGAACAGCTTGACCTGTTTGATTTTATACTCCAGCTTAGTTTTATTTTTGACAGGCCGGGCGCTCAAAGAATATGGAGAAACCGTTATCTGTCTTTTCAGTTCTCAGAGACTTCGACCAGTTGCCGCCTTTAAATGCGATTTCTGAATTTCGTAAAAGGCTCTTTTTAAGCGATCGACTATTTTGGAAAGCTCAATCAAATGTGTAAAGGATACTTTCTCAATTAACTCTCCGGGATTTATGCCGAGGATTTCTTTTTATTTTCCGTTTTTCAAGGGCAGTCGGTGACTGCTTATTCCAGGATAATGCAAAGTAAAGAATTGTCCGGAACGGCTTTGGGAGAGTTCCTTAAGGACATCCCTTTAATATGTTGTTGCGCCACCTTAATTTCCATCGGCCCGCTTGCCGTATTGAGCCCGGTCTGCACCGCTTTGTTCAAACTCGGCAATATAAAATCCGATGAGCCAGTTTCGGGTAGTCAGCGCTTGATTAACCGCCAAAACGGCTTTTGTTTGAAAAAATTGATGGGTATCAGGCGATAGCGGCGATGAGTTGTTTGAATTTCATAATAGATTCCGGCCGCAGGCTCGAGGGCGATTAAAATCGAATTATCGGCGGGGAATTTATCTTCAGTAGTATATTTTCATGAGTCTCTTTACGGCTGGAAGTATCACTTCGGCGTTCAGCGTCTTTTGCGGTTTGCCCATTTTATTTTGGGTGCCTTCTTTGTCTGCTTCTTCAGCAGCCACGGGGATTTCATGGAATCCGCCAGAGATTTAATGGCCTCTGCTTCATATCAACTTCGGCAGCACAAAGGCGACTTTATCCTGCGTAACGTGGCATCAAAAGCGCTGCGGTTTTAAGCGAAGGCAATTTATCTTTATCGATATAAATCAAATCAGTAGGGCTGTGGCGAGAATTCCATTAACGCCAGAGGCCTGGCAGAATTATCAACAAGGCAATGAATTCCGATCTTAAGGGCAATTTCAGAGGTATTATTTAAATCGATTTGTATATGCCTTTGGGCATTTTACATGTCGCTGGCAAAGTTCAATTCTGCGATCAAGTCCGCACCAAGATGATTCCAGCGAATCTTGGAAATCCAGACCTATTGATTAAGCTGAGAAGTTTCAATATCATCGGATGTCTGCATCTGCTTTAACGATTACAATGGCACTTGGGACTGCTCCGAAACATCAAATTCTTCGATACGCTCCTTTAAGTCGGACGTGAAATGCTTGTCTATTTCCGAGCCGGCCAATTTCATCACCGTCATCCGATTTTCAAGTACGGCCACCAGATTCGTTAACTGGTAATATTATTCAAAGGCCGAAATTGGCGCCATATAGCAGGTATCCATTGGCAGACGCCAGCGGTCAATCCGGCCCATTCTGCGGAATAAGCTACAGGCCGGATTCCAGGTAGTTATCGTAGTTGATTACATAGTCGCAGTCCTGAATTTTTAGCCTTCGCTCCAGCTTTAATCGGTATTGTCAATATGTAAATCCGGGTTTGTTTCCAGTTGTTTTTCCGTTTTGGGACGGAAACGGATATGGACGCAGGTATATCATGGTATTCAACGAGTTGTCCATTGATACTCCTGCAAAAGATGTCCAAGAAGCACGGCAATGGATGGTCGGCTTTATCAATACAATTCGATCAGCGTCGGTTGCCGGTGTCAACCGTGTTTTGAGGACGCATATCGATGTGAACAGCACATTGCTCACTTTTGAATATCCTTTAGCGAGATGGCGCAACGATGGAGACGTCGATCTGGAGGCTAGAAGGTATTTCAGATCTCTCATTTCTCAATACCCTCAGCTGGACGACCTTCCTGAAATTAAAAACGATATGCTGGCTCAGGATTTTTTTTACTAGGACGTACGGTCGTATGGTTTTGGAATAGCTTATCTTCTTGAAAGCCTCTCAATTAGCCTACCGTCTTCGAAAGATTGGGAAGTGAACATGATTGATATAAAAACCCAATGGCTTGATGATATTGGAGATTTAATGTCCCAATGTGTACAGATTCCACATGCATCAAATCCTTTTCATGTTGATGGGCTTGCAGAATGGATTGAAAATAGACTGAAAGCCGGTGTTCAAAATGGCGAAGACCTTTGGAATCGAAGAGAAGAGCTGTTTTCCAATTTAATTTTTTGTAATCATGTAGCAAAACAGATTCTTCCGTTACAACCTGGTGATCCCCTATTTAGACAAACTGTTAAGCGGCTTTTTGAACTTCAAACTTATTGTTCAGCTTGGAATGAAGGAGCCTTTACACCTGATAATCTTCCCTTTAAGGCAACTGTTGAAAGCGAATCAACAATGCAAAAATATAGCAAAGATAGAACCTTCAATTGCCACGGTGAAAACGAAATCACTTTTACTTGGCACGGTCGGATGACACCCGGAGCATGGCGAATATATTTTGATCCGACTATAGGGCCTGGAATGATGCGAATAGGGTATATAGGCTCCAAGCTATCGACAGTCACCGATCCGACATAATCGATATAGACAACGTTGTTAATCGATCCTATAGTTATCTGGCGGGATGGAAAAGTAGTAAAAATACCTGCTGATCAAATCGAAATCCGTGAAGATCAGGCCAAATACGAATCAAAGTAAATGAAATATTAGCAAGATTGTGATCGAACGAAATTTTGACATGCCGTAAAAACAATTTCCCTAAGGATGGTTTTAGAATCAACCGTGAAAGGAAAAGATGCCAGCTTCAAATGAACTGCCCGAAAAGTGCATGGAATGCGTCAAATCAAATGCGTCACGCTATCATAGAAATTGTAATTTTTGTCGTGAGTTGGAATTTCAGGAATCGGTTTTATGTGAATTGAACCGATGCATTCAGGATAGGTCAGGTTTTGAATGTCATGCCTTTCAGCCTATGCTCAAACTTGTAGGTCCATCAAAAAACAAAGGGTTTGTAAGTGATTATAGTTCCTCGCGAAAAATTAAGGAAAAGTTCTTCTTGGATTTACTCAATTCTGACAAGATTAAATATGAAAAGGCCTTAGCCTTACAGAAATTAGGCCGTGACCCGGACGGCGTATACGTTCAACTCAAATACCATTTTGTCTGTAATGTGTCCCTCAGAAGATCTGTTTTTAGCCCTGCCAATAACTTGTTTGATTTTGTTAGTGATACCTTCCTGAGGTGCAGTGAACAAGCCGGGGGCTTTGTGGATCTGCTCTATCTGGCACCGGATCATGTACACTTATATGTAGAATCGGATGGCGAGTTTTCCATAGAGGAAATCGTCCACAGAATTAAACAATTTTCCAACGATGCCATACTGGAGAAATTTCCTCTATTAAGAGATAAGATTAGTGGAGACGCCGAGATCTGGGATAAAGCATATTTTGTAGAAACGATAGGGTGATGTAAGTGAATGAACGAATAGCCAATAAAAATAAACAGATAAATTTTCCACCAATGGCTATTCATGCCCCTAAAATATCCTTTTCAGGCGTTATCTCAACTTGTTCCCAACCCCAGACATTGCGCAACAATGCGCAAACAGCGAATAAATTATATTGCGCATTGTTGCGCGATATGGTATGTTACATTTCAGAATTACCTGTAATGGAAACGATTCCGGTTTTATCATGCGGCTTTAATATAAAATGAGGAATGCGGGTTAGTATGCTCTCTTTTGCCCCCAGCACCAAAATAGAAAATGAATTGAAAATGCTCCAGGAATTGTTTGTGGAAACATATAGAGACCTGGAGGACTTATCTGGAGACGAGGCGAAATATTTGAATCGTTTTGCTCTCATTAGCAATATTGGAGCGTCTACCAGGATAGAAAATGCCGTCTTGACAGATCAGGAAATCGAATGGGTAGATACGGTCTTGAATGAGAACGGCAAAACCACCGCATATGATGAAAAAAGGACTTTTATTCTGGACAAACTCTCAAAAGATAGAGAACGAAGTATTGAGGAGGTTGTCGGCTGCCGACAGGTATTGACAACCATTTATCTGCAAGCCGATGAGCTTTTCCCTTTAACCGAAGCTGTCACCCGTGGCCTTCATCATGATTTACTGCGCTATTATCCTGAGGCTGAAAGTCATGCCGGAGGATATAAAACAGCGTCGAACCGAGTGGTTTTTATCAATCACGAAACCGGGGAACATCGAGTGGTTCTAGATCCGGCACCGCCGGGTATTATTACCAGTACGGCTATGGCAGAACTGGTTAAATGGTATAATGATACCATCCTTAAACATCCCTGGCCGCTGCTGGTTGCCACCGAGTTTGTTTTTCGATTTCTGTCCATTCACCCTTTCCAGGATGGCAATGGAAGGCTCGGACGGGCTCTTTTTATACTGGCTTTATTACAGTCAAAAGATAAATATTTAACGGGTATCAGCTCTTTTGTTGCCGTTGACCGCCATATTGAACAAAACCGCTCCCTATATTATACTGTTTTGCATCAATGTTCGGCCGGTAAGTTTCAAGCAGATTCTACACATTATAATTTGGAACCGTTGGGCTGGTTTTTTATCAAAGTTATTAAATCTTCCCTGGCTGACGTTGAAATTTACCGCCAGAAATATACAAACTTACAGAAGCTTTCCGAATCGTCGCTGGCTGTTTTAAGCTGCTTTAAAGCCGGTAAGGAGAAGCGTTTGAAAGTAGCTGATATCGTAACTGAGACAGGGCTTCCACGCCGGACAGTGCAATATGCGCTGAATACGCTAACCAAACAAGATTTTCTCCAACTGCTTGGACGAGGAGCGGGAAGCCGTTATCAGCTTTTGTTTTAAGGAAAAACAACGTGGAGTAAAAAGTACACTATTCATTCGTGAAGTTATATGCGGTATATAATATGAAAAACCGACGCAAAAGCGTTAAGACAAAGAAGCCACTCCCTGAACAGGATCACTATTTAATCCGCGTAAAAAAGGGTGAACGGCTGTATAAATTCTTTTATTTTCGTCCCATAGCCGGGCGTCATTATCATTTTGAGTATCGAATTTTGACCAAGGAAAAAATTAGCGGCATGTTGGAAATGGTCAGCTATAATTTCAAAATCAAAAAGGGTGTACCGCAAAAAAGCTCGATTACCAAAGTTCCCAAAATTTCAAAAGAACAATTGGAAGAAATTGTTCAAAATGTTAGGATGAAGACCAATACCGGTCCTGATGAGTTTGAGGAACTGGATCTTTCCGGGTTTTCGACAATCGATGAACAAATCGAATTTCTAAAACGTCGGGATAGGGTAGATACAATGTATATTACCTAAGCCCTGCATGGACTTTTTTCGAAAGAGATAATTTTTCAATAATTACAATGCCATATTGATATGTTATTCACTAATAGCCACACGCTGACAATTAGACGAAATAAAAGATTGGCTGTTGGAAAGATTCTGGAGTGAGCAAGTCAAATACATGAGGGTTGGCCCATCCAAGAAATGCTGAATCAAGAATTAAACGTTGTTGTTATGCCAAACGGTTCCCTCCAGTTGGAATGGACGGACACAGAGGGGGCCATAAACAAGAGCTGCCGACTGTTACAACAAGAAATATACAACCGTTTCTCTGCCAATAACGATTCATGGCTTCTGTTTTTGGGCTTTTGCGATCATCAGGTCTCTCTTTCCCCTTCCCTTGATTACTGGCGAAATTTTACCGGGGCCTTTGCCACGAAATTGAGACAAACACCTGATCTGGAAATCCTGCGTCATAACGTCACGCTTTTGATAGAAAAAGATGAATTGAGGCTGCATGTAGAGCAGGCCCCATTGATGATTGGTTCGGAATACTTAAACACCGGATTGCTTGAAGCTGTATGGGCAAGATTAAACCATTCTTTTGCCTTTGCGATTAAATCTTATGACGGAACCGCTGAAGATTTTATCAGGATTTACAGCCCAAATGTGCACCTTGTGGGCAGAGTATTTTTCCATCTTGTAGAAAATAAGAGTAACGAGTACCCGTTTGCTTTTATGGCAACGTATTCAACCGGGATAAACAAACAGGGAAGATCCAAACATCTCCCTCTCAAACACGCGTTGCAGGAATATGCAAATGATAATGAAAAGCTGCTGGAGCTTCTTGCAACAGTTCATACAGCTGCGGCAAGGAGCCCGCTAATTGCAGAGCTCCTTGAAACCGGAGAACTGTTTCATCCCTTTGTCTGGACTGCAGGAGATGCATTTTCTTTTTTAAAAGAGGTTCCTGTTTACGAAGAGTCAGGTATTTTGTGCAGAATTCCAAATTGGTGGAAAGGCAATAAAGCAAGTGTAAGACTAAATTTTAGCGTTGGTGATTCAAAGCCCTCTTTAGTCGGCATGGATGCAATCTTAAATTTCAATGCCCGCTTGTTTCTCGGGGATACGCAAATCTCTGAAAAGGAAG
Organism: Desulfobacteraceae bacterium Eth-SRB2; assembly: GCA_004193595.1. Classification (GTDB taxonomy): domain Bacteria; phylum Desulfobacterota; class Desulfobacteria; order Desulfobacterales; family UBA11574; genus S5133MH16. Next base: position 178,895 of record RPGQ01000077.1, on the reverse strand, counting down.
CAAGGCAATTATTAAGTGAATCAGAAGGGCTGGCCTTCATTAAAAACAAATGGGTGGCGGTTGATCCGGAAAAGCTGAAACAGACATTGGATGCCTATGAAAAAGCAAAAAAAATGATGGCTAAAGAGGGTTTTAGCTTAAAGGAAGCCCTTAGGATGCAGCTTGCGCCCGAGAAATTACTGGATGTTAATGCGCAAGAAATAGATTGCGGCATTTCAAACGGAAAATGGCTAAAATCGGTCATCCGGAAACTGCTAAATCCTGAACTTATTACGTCAGTAAAACCCGGCAAGGCATTTAATGGCAAGTTAAGGGATTATCAACAGAAAGGGCTAAGCTGGTTGTATTTCTTGCATTCCTTACAGTTTGGAGCCTGTCTGGCAGATGATATGGGTCTTGGCAAGACCATCCAGGCACTGGCCTTTTTAAATTTCATGAAATCCAAACTCAAGGAATCAGGAAAACCATATAAAGCAAGTCTCTTGGTAATTCCTGCCTCCCTTATTGCCAACTGGGAAAATGAAATTAGGCGTTTTTCACCTGACATCAAATTTTATGTCGCGCATCCGGGAACTAATTCAGGGAAAAAGAACCTGCCAAAAGACAAGGAATCACTGGATGGATTTGATCTTGTTATTACAACATATGCCTTGGTTCAAAAGTATCAATGGCTCCAATCATACTCGTGGAACTACATCATTTTAGATGAGGCCCAGGCCATCAAAAATCCGGGGACCAAACAGGCCAAGGCAATAAAAAAGCTCTCTTCCTGGAACAGGATTGTAATGACAGGCACTCCTATTGAGAACCGGCTGTCAGACCTCTGGTCCTTGTTCGATTTTTTAAATCCGGGATTGCTCGGGAATGCCGGAGAGTTTAAAAAATTTTCAAAAAACTTAAATCAAGACACCTCCGGATATTCAAGACTGCGTAAAATTATCAGCCCATACATTTTGAGGCGCTTGAAAAGCGATAGGTCGGTCATATCCGACCTCCCGGAAAAGATTGAGATGAAAACATATGCCCCTCTTAGCAAAAAACAAATCCTTTTATATGAAAATGTGATCAAAGAGATAAAGGGGGTCATCGCGGAAACAGAAGGGATTCAAAGAAAGGGACTGATCCTTTCTTCCCTTATGAAATTCAAGCAGATCTGCAATCACCCGGATCAATATATCGGAACCGGAGAATTTGAAGAAAAAGACAGCGGCAAGTTTTTAAGGCTTCGTGAAATTTGTGAAACAATATACGAAAAAAGAGAAAAGGTCCTGGTTTTTACACAATTTAAGGAAATAACGGAACCGCTTCATGATTTTTTGGAAAGCATCTTTAATCGAAAAGGCCTGATTTTGCATGGAAGTGTGGCCGTAGGTAAAAGAAAGATGATTATTGAGCAATTTCAAAGCCAACGTTATGTTCCATTTATGGTATTATCCCTGAAAGTCGGCGGGGTCGGGTTGAATTTGACAGAGGCAAACCATGTAATTCATTTTGACCGCTGGTGGAATCCTGCCGTAGAAAACCAGGCAACCGACCGGGCGTTCAGGATTGGACAAAAAAAGAATGTTATTGTGCACAAATTTTTGACCAAAGCTACTGTAGAAGAGAGGATTGATAAAATGTTAGAAGAAAAAGCCAAGTTGTCACGAGACGTTGTTGCCGGCACCGGCGATGCCTGGATAACCGAGATGAAAAATGATGAATTAATGGACTTTTTTAAGTTAGCATTATAAAAGTAACGCGGCTTCGCCGCTTTAAAAAAATGAAATTCCGATACTGTCAAGTTATATAATCGCTTCGCGATTCTATATAACGTCCGCTTCCGGCGGACTCAACAACCTGAGAAGTTACAGAAAATACATTTAAGGTATGATTATGGGACATTGGGGCTATCCGCGTTATGTATCCGTTGCTGAAAAGCAAGCAAAAGCAGCCAGAAAGCTAAAACAGCTAAGAAAGAAAAATTCTGATATAAAACCGATTCTTCTTGAAGGAAGGGCTATCGCTCGGACCTGGTGGGGCAAGTCATGGAACCTCAACCTTGAACGGTATGCAGACTACAGCAACCGGATTGGCCGGGGGCGCAGTTATGTCCGTCATGGCGCAGTGCTGGACCTTCAAATAGATTCCGGCAAAGTCGAAGCCCTTGTTCAGGGAACAAGATCAAAGCCATACTCTGTAGTAATCAAAATAAAGGCTGTTAATAAAATGATCTGGAAGGACCTTAAAGCTGCCTGTGAAGGAAAACTGGATTCCTTGCAGGAGCTTTTGGCCGGAAAATTTCCCAAAGCATTAGACGAAATATTCATGGCCCAGGGGAAGGGGCTGTTCCCTTCGCCCAAAGAGATTGATTTTAGTTGCAGTTGTCCTGACTGGGCCTATATGTGCAAACATGTGGCTGCAACCCTGTATGGCATTGGCGCCAGGCTTGATAACGACCCGAGCCTATTTTTCAAGCTTCGAAACGCTAAAATGAAAGATCTGGTAACACAGGCCGTAGAAGATAAGACCCGTAAATTACTTAAGAAAGCCGAGAAAAAACCGACAAGGGTCATTGCCGAATCAGATCTGGCGGATGTGTTCGGCATTGATATTGAAGAACCTGTTGTTGTAAAAAAGAAACGTGTGAAAGCTCCAAAAGGGGCCTCAAGGAGAACAAAATCATTAACGCCTGCATCTAAAAAAGCGAAGGCCGGAGCTACAACCGCAAAGCCCGCAGCCAAAACACTACCCAAAAAGGCTTCACCCAAAATAAGAGACAGATCTCTGTTTGACACGGTTGCGGGCATTATCAAAAGAAGCACAAAAGGTATTACCGTCGCCGGGATTAGAGAAAAAACAGGGCTTGACGATAAACAGATAAGAAATATTATTTGCAAAGCAAAAAAGCAGGGCCGGATTAAGAGCTTGAAAAGAGGTGTTTATATCCCGGCCTAAAACTTGCGCCATTCTTGTTTTCTCTATGCGAAACTATTAGGGATGGGCTATGGGACATGAGTTTATAAGTTCCCACCAGTCTGGGGGATACCCTTGTTTTAAAATTGGTACCGGATATTTATTTTCTTGAGTTTTTTGAAGATTTCCTTTTGAGAAAGATGATGGTCGAACCGATGGAATATGTTTACGGGCCGCCTGCGTTAAAACTGTTTTACCGGTTCCTCCATGAAAAGGGGTATCTCGACAACCCAGAGGATATGATAAGAAAAATCGACAAATTAGAGCCTTATTTCATTGAGGTTCTGAGAAAGCAATTTTCCAACGATGCCATACTGGAAAAATTTCCCCTGATAAGAGATACGCTTGGTGGGAACACTGAAATTTGGGATGAAGCGTATTTTGTAGAAACGATAGGGTGATGTCGGTGAATGAAAGAATATCGAATAAAAAGCAACGACTCGAAGAAATCAAAGGGCTGGTGCTGGCCTTTTGCGAAGAACACTTGGATGATGAACTCTATGGCTATGCCATTGAGCTTTGCGAAATGTTAGGACGAAAGCGGAAGATTTCCATTACCCGAGGCAAAAAAGAAATATGGGCTGCCTCGATAATTTATGTGATTGCTCGTCTTAATTTCCTGTTTGACCCGGAAAACGAGTTTTTCCTTTCGGCGGACACGGTTTGTGATTTTTTTGGCACTAAAAAATCCACGGTCGGCAATAAGGCCACACAGATTGAAAAGGCCTGTAATCTGGAAATGGGAGCTGAAGGCCTACGCAGCCCGGAGATTTCTGATGCTTTGACCCTGGTTGAACTGCCCAATGGGTTGGTAATCCCCAAAAGCATGTTGCCGAAACTTGATATTATCTACGAAGTGGCCGATGAAGAAGAGACGAAGGAATTGGAAAAATTTATGGCCGAACAAAAGCGCCTTAAAGAGCGTAAAGCCGGAGAGAAAAAGGCAAGACGCACAGAGATCAACCGTAAGATCGCTGAAAACAAGAAAAAGCAGAAAAAAGAGCAAGATAAGCAACTCAAATTGTTTGATTTTTAAGAAAATCTCTGAACTTAAAAAGACTCTAATCTATTTATAAACACGATGCACATTCAGAATAAAATACCCCTCATGGATGCTTGCTTTTTATAATTTTTAATTCTTGGCATTACATATAATATGTATTAGTTTTTACACCAAAGGGTATAACCATTTCAGTGTAATAAAGCAGTGTGAACGATTTTATAAATTTATTATTTTCCTTCCATCGCAGGATTTCATTATCATTTTAAATAATGTATCTTATATGGATAAATGAAAAACATTATTGGATCCATTTGAAATGGAGTGTGTTATGAAAGAATTCACCCACATCGATAAAAAGGGGCGGGTTCGGATGGTGGATGTGTCCGGTAAGGAACCGACGTTGCGGGTTGCCATGGCCCAGGGGATTGTTTCCATGAATCAGGAAACACTTGAGAAAATACTCAATCAGACGGCCAAAAAGGGGAATGTTCTTGAGACGGCAAGAATCGCCGGTATCATGGCCGCAAAAAAGACTTGGGATCTTATTCCCATGTGCCATCCGTTAAATATAACCCATATTGCCGTGGAGTTTTTCCCGGATAAAGGGAAAAATTCCATCAGAATCCAAGCGGCTGTTCGCGCTATGGATCAGACCGGTGTTGAAATGGAAGCCCTGACAGCAGTTTCTGTGGCCGGGCTGACCCTATATGATATGTGCAAGTCCTATGATCGTGCAATGACCATCTCTGATATATGCCTTCTTGAAAAATCAGGGGGAAAAAGCGGTTTGTTTGTGAAAAATGGGGGTTAGGGTTTAGCGATCACAATAATCAGAGAGGTGAGTGATGTCGAAATATACTATGGCCGGTTTGACTTCGTGGCTCTTTAGTGGATTGATACTCCTTTTTCAAGCCATATCTTCAGTAATGGGCAATGAAGAAAAATTTGCTTTCAAGAGCTTATCTCTTGTCAGTGTTGTTGGCCAGGACCATTTTAAGTGGATTGATAGCATTTCATGGGACGGCATTCAAAATTTAGTGAGTTTTCTTGTTACAATGCCGTTATTTATTCTGTTGTTTTGTATCGGCATCTTATTTTTTTTAATACATATGGCTACAAATAGATTATAAATGATGGCTTCGTAAAAAGTCCAACTTCTGCGTTGCGCTGCAGTCCTCGTCACTGCAACATACTATAATTACTTCTCATTCCTCGGATTTTTGCGACGCCTTTTTATCTTGAGAGATTTATTCGGGGGAATTTGGAGCTTTTTACTTTGCCACCAAAGACTGACTTTTTATGAGGCCGTCATAAATGAATCCTTGGGTTAATAAAAGATATAATTCAATTATTTTCTTAGCGGTGTTCTTTTCTATATTGTTCGCAGGATGCACCCTCTTTAAAAAAGAAGTACCAAAGGTCAGGGAAACCGGGCTAATAAGAATAGCTTCGTCGGACTATCCCGAATTTTCTGATGATATGGACTATGACGGTTTGGAGCATGGCATTCTGAAAAGCATGTTGTATCTTAACAAAATTCCGGCTGACAGGAAGTTCAGGTTCGGCGAAGACGTCTTTGATGCCGCCCATATGATAAGATCTATGGAACACTTTCTGGATTTTATTCAAACCAAACCGTCAATACAGGATCTGAAAGAATTTATTCATTTAAAGTACCTGGTTTACCGGTCTGTGGGCAACGGCAACCCGGGACAGGTTTTTTTTACAGGATATTACGAACCTTCTTTAGAAGGAAGCCTGGAACAAAGTACTGAGTACCGATTCCCAATTTACGCCCGCCCCGAAGACCTTACGACGATTAATCTTTCCTTGTTTCGACCGGAATTTAAGGGAAAAAAAATTATTGGCAGATATACCGACCAAACAGTCGTGCCCTATTATGACCGCAACGACATAGATTATAAGGGGATGCTTGAGGGAAAGACTCGAGAGATTGTCTGGCTTAAAGACCCAATTGACCTCTTCTTTTTGCAAATCCAGGGTTCCGGGAAAATTAATCTTAATAACGACGAAACCCTTCACGTCCATTATCATACCACAAACGGCCATCCGTATCGGAGTATCGGCAAGCTGCTTATCGACACCGACAAAATACCTCGCGAGGAAATGTCTATGCAAAAGATTCGTGCTTATTTGAACGACCATCCCGAAGAGGTTGAAACCATCTTGAATTATAACCCAAGTTATGTATTTTTTAAAATCGAAGAAGACGGTCCCATCGGCTACCTGGAAGTTAAATTGACGCCGGGCCGATCAATTGCTTTGGACCGACGTCTGTTCCCTCGAGCCGGACTGGCCTTTATCCAAACCCAAAAGCCTTTAATAAATGGCAGCGGGAAAATTTACGAATGGTCGGAGTTTTCTCGATTTGTTCTGAATCAGGACACCGGCGGGGCAATCAATGGGCCGGGTCGGGCGGATTTGTTCTGGGGTGATGGAACCTATGCGGAAATAGCGGCCGGTCATATGCAGCACCACGGCACTCTCTATTTTCTTGTCCTAAAACCGGATGCACTCGAATAGTTTTTATTGTTTTAGTTGTGAATTTTATGCATTTTATTTGTAAAAATAATCCCTTAAAAAAGTGTGAAGTGATCTAAAGTGATCTAAAATGCCTAAAGTTGAGGAAAGCGCTTTCAGCGCAAATCAATTTTTATTTAAATTGATAGTGCCAAAGGCACATACATTAATCCGCCAAAGGTCGGTGGCGGGTTAACTTTAGCTCAATTTAGTTCACTTCAAATTTTAGTCACTTTCCAGGTTTATCCGGGTGAGTTATTCTTGACTCTTTTTTATAAAACCATTACGTATTGACACCTTATCAGTTTTGATTAACTTTCTTTCACCATTTAGGAGTTATATATGTTTGGCATCGGCATGCCGGAAATGATATTGATCCTGGCAATCGCACTGATTGTTATTGGACCCAAAAAACTTCCGGATCTCGCAAAATCTTTGGGACGGGCTTTTGCCGAGTTTAAGCGAGCCACATCCGAGTTAAAAGAAACTCTGGAAATCGATGATGAATTAAAGGAGGCTAAATCAACCTTTGATGATATGAGCAAAGAGATTAGGGATGCTATGGATGTAAAGGTCGATGCCGGATCCCAAGACCAAAACCTTTCTGCCGATTTTGATAAAGAATAAAATGAAACCGGAAATAAAGATTCGGAAAGTCCGTTAAGTGATGGATGAACAAGAAAAAATTCCTTTTACCACACACCTCGAAGAGCTCAGAAAACGTCTAATTGTCTGTTTCATAGCCGTGGGTATTGGTTTTGTTTCGTCATACTTCTTTAAAGAAAAACTGTTTCAAATTTTAACTCGACCCCTGATAAGCGTCATGCAAACCGGGGATAAGCTTATTTTTACCGGTCTTCCCGAAGCGTTCTTTACTTACTTGAAAGTGGCATTTCTTTCCGGCATCATTCTGGCGACTCCTGTAATCTTTTATCAGTTCTGGATGTTTGTTGCTCCCGGACTCTATAATAAAGAAAAACGGCTCATGGTTCCCGTTGTGGTTCTATCAACTTTTTTCTTTGTCGGCGGTGCATCTTTCGGATATTTTATTGTATTTCCATACGGTTTTAAGTTTTTTTTAGGATTTGCCTCTGAAATAATACAGCCGCTTCCCTCCATGCGGGAGTATTTAAGTTTTGCCTCAAAATTGTTACTTGCTTTTGGACTTGTTTTTGAACTCCCTTTGATTATTACCTTTCTTGCCAGACTTGGCATGGTCTCCGTAAGCTTTTTAAAGAAAAACAGAAAGTATGCGCTTCTTTTATTCTTTGTCGGTGCAGCGATCTTAACCCCTCCGGATGTTGTGACGCAGGTCATGATGGCGTTGCCCTTGATAGTGCTTTACGAAATAAGTATTGTCGGCGCCGGAATTTTCGGAAAAAAGAGCTTTGAAGAGGACAATAATAACGATAATAAATAGAAAAATAAAATAATACCATTGCAATCCTGTAAAAAAGATTTTTTTTAAAGATCTCTTTTTATCTCAGGGCAAACATATTTGATTTTGATTCAGCGTAGCGACGGGGTGTTTCTCTTGGAAACCGACTGACTGTTTGAAGGACTTTAGCACGCGTTAGTCCGAGCCGTATAAAATTATGACTTAAAAATCTATGAGATAACTTAGCGATGAATTGTTCTTAAAAACTTTGGCGCGGCTCGGGCTTACAGGTGCTTAAGCACAAGTTTCAGTCGGTTGGAAAGAGATACCCGCCGTCGTGGAGCGTTCTCCCTGTATTGTGATTCAAATGCGTTTGCCCTGCTTTTTATCGTTGACAGAGTAACATCCGGTTGATAGATAATTTCGTGTCTAATAACTTAATTTATAAATTTAAAGGAGGGTAAAGGTGTTTATGAATAAAAGGTATTTTGTAACATCGGTAGTCGCTGTAATTGCTACTTTGTTTGTTGTTGCCGGAATTTATGCCGGAACCTCGGTAAAAGATGAAATTAAAATGGAAAACAAGGCGTATGCCAAACATACCAAGTCCATTGTAACATTTTCCCACCTCAAGCACACAAAGGAATACGTGGAACAAAATCCTGACCTTTATAAAGCCGGTTGCGGAGAGTGTCATCACGATAAGGACAATAAACCGCTGACCAATTTAAAAGAATGTGACGATGTTAAAAACTGCATTGAATGCCATAAAAAACCCGGATATATCAAAGGCAAGGAAGCAAAAGGGCTGTCAAAGGAACAAAAACGCGAATACCACGCCAATGCCATTCATGATAATTGCAAGGGCTGCCACAAAAAGTTCAACAAAAGCAAGAAGTTAAAATCAAAAGATGCAGGCGCAGCACCTACAACGTGCAAACAGTGCCATCCCCAGAAGAAGAAATAAACTTTTAGGAAATTCTATCATATAGGAATATTTAAAATAGGGTGATCGTCAGTTATCAGATGATTGCCCTATTTTTTTGATTTTTTGTAGGCAATAGCATTACGAACCATGGCTTTGGCCCAGGAAGGTGTGCCCAGAGCATGTATGTGGGTATAGGTTGCCAGAACGTTTTTATAACAGACGCCGTCACGATGATTAATAAAACCGGCGCCTCTTTTCATGTTAAACGCCAGATCGTTATCCGTCCCCCGCCATTTTAAAACCCGCGAATAGTGAAACTCATGCCCTTTAAGTTGGGTGCCGACTTTAAAATACGGATTGGGTTGTTCCACGGTGACCACCGTGTATCCGTGTCCTTGAGGTTTTTTTGAAAATCCAAAGACAACCGGCAGGACCCCGGCCATGGGAAATGAATTTTCATCCAGAACCAGTTCTTCTCCCAAATACATCAGACCGCCACATTCAGCGTATATGGGAAGGCCGTCATTTGCCAAAGACTTTAATTGGTCTCTGAATGTTACGTTCCGGGCCAGTTGTAGGGCATGGGTTTCAGGAAATCCGCCGCCGATATAAAGGGCATCTATGGGAGGAATCGTATCGCTGTCCAGAGGGCTTATAAATATTGTTTCTGCGCCTGCAGCTTCAAGAGCTTCAATATTTTCCGGATAGTAGAACTGAAAGGCCGAGTCCTTGATGATTCCGATTCTTGGCCGTAGCTTCGGGTCGGAATCAAGCAAAGATTCCGCTTCAGCGAAATTGCTTTCTTGAAGTGCGGCTGAAACAGGGAGTTCGCCGGCATCACCGGCAACCGCGGCCAAGGCTTCAAGGTCAATATATTGGCCGGCTATTTGAGATGCGGCTTGGATGGAATCCTTTGCCCAGCCGTGTTCCGGTGTGGGTAACAGTCCCATGTGCCGCTCAGGAAAATTTTGCCAGTCCAGTTTTGGAACCGCACCCAGTACGGGAATATTACAGTAGTGCTCAATATTTTTTCGGAGGACTTTTTCATGCCTGGGGCCGGCAACACGATTTAAAATAACACCTTTAATTTTGGTACCCGGATCGAATTTCATACATCCAAGAACGGCTGCAGCCATGGTTCGGGTTGATTTTGTACAATCGATGCAAAGAATCACCGGCGTGTTCAGCAGTTTTGCCAGTTCCGCGGTACTGGTACTCCCTTGGATATCTATCCCATCGTAAAGACCCCGGTTTCCCTCTATAACAGAGATATCGCCTTTGTTGGAATGTAGGAGAAATGATTCAAGGATAAGCTCTTTTTGGGTCAAGAAGGTGTCAAGATTGTAGCAGGGCCGGCCGGCCGCAAGGGCAAGCCAGCCCGCATCAATATAATCAGGACCTTTTTTAAAAGGTGTTATCTGTTTGCCAAACGATTTCCATGCTGCAGTGATTCCGATCGACAGTATGGTCTTACCCGATCCTCCCCGCAGGGCCGAAATTAAAATTCTGGGAAAATCCATATGTTCCTGCTGCAAAGGAGGTTCTTAAATTGAAATATTTTCCGGATCGGCCTTTTTAATACAAAGAATTTTTCTATTAATCTTCGTGCTCGCTATGTGCTTGCTTGCCCGTACCTTTAAGCCCGTACATTGAGGTACTTCCGCTGGACCAGTACTCGAGGACTTCCTCTGTTATCATTTGGTTAATCAGCTTTTTGGCTACTCTGGGCTTTTCACCGATTATTTTCGCAAGATCGTTAAAGTAAAATTTGGATTTTGTTTTTAGCTTTTTTGTAAGTCCTTCTACGATTTTTTGTTTTGCTTCTTCGTATTCCATTATTAAACCCCTTTTTATAATACAGGGGGCACACTGTGCGTGTACCCCCTGCGGGTATATTAGCGCTTAGAATTTAAACTGTGAAGTCTGGCGCCAGGTAAAATAAGCCGGATCACGGAAATCATCAATGAGATGGTGTGTGAACTCAATTTCAGTTTTCTCAAAGAATCTTTCCCACCCGATCCGTTCCGCCCATTCGCCCAGACGTTCATACTTGTTGGCGTCTTTAGCATAGGCCTCTACAATTCTCTGGATAGTATCGGTCATCGTGGGCCAGCGAGGCATTTCGTTGGGGATAAAGGCAACAACAACCTTGGAGAACTTGGGAGCGCTGATCCGGTTGGATACCTTTCCCCCTGCCATGAGCACGATACCGTCGCCCACATCATCTGCCAGCGGCATTGCAGGACACATGGTGTAGCAGTTACCGCAGAACATACACCTGGGCTCGTTTACGGAAACACTTTTTACCTCTTTTCCGTCCGGTAGTGTAACCTTGGCCGGTTTGATGGCAGCCGTAGGACAGGCAGCGATTGCCAGTGGGATTTCGCACATTTTGTCCATATATTCATGGTCCAGCATGGGCGGCTTGCGGTGATAACCCAGAATGGCGATATCCGAGCAATGGACCGCGCCGCACATGTTCAGACAGCAGGCCATGGAAACCCGGAGCTGGGCCGGCAGCCGCATATTGGTGAAATCATCAAAAAGCACATCCAGGGTAGCTTTAACCGTACCGGATGCGTCTGTTGCCGGTGTGTGACAGTGGATCCAGCCCTGGGTATGAATTATGTTGGTAATTCCGGCGCCGGTGCCCCCGACGGGAAACTTGTAACAGCCTCCGGCCTGCTTGCGGCTCAAAAGATCCTGCTTCAAAGGCTCCACTTTTTCCTTGCTGTCCACCATGAATTCAATGTTGTTGCGGGTGGTAAACCTGAGATGACCGTCACAATGCTTATTCGCAATTTCGCAGATTTCACGAATATGTGATACACTCATAAGTCTGCACCCGCCGGCTCTTACGGTATACACTTCGTCGCCGGTTTCTGACACATGGACCAGAACGCCGGGTTCCAAAATTTCATGATACAGCCATTTACCCTTGTTTTTCTTGATTACCGGAGGGTAAAATTCGTCAAATTTTCTTGGGCCGATGTCGGTTATCCTGTTTGCCATCGGCTTGTCAGGATTGTAACCTGAAGATACAAATGCCATAGTCATTACCCCCTATCTCTGATGGTGTTTTCTAAATTCGTTAATATCGCGATCAAATCCGCCTTCAACTTCATCTTCTTTCCAGAAGATGTATGGGTTGGTACGGGGTTCCTGGACCATTCGCGGATCCGGCTTGAATCCCGTCACTTCAAGCAGTTTCTGGAAGCCCTGGCGCTTCATGAGTTCGCCAAGTCTTTCGCGGTTTTTCCCTTCTTCCATCCACCAGTCCCAGATGGGCTCGATGACGGTCTCCTTGATTTCATCGTAAGGTTCTTCCACCTTAATAAACGGAACAATAAGGGAACCCATTTGAGCACCGTCAAGGATCGGGGCTTTTGCTCCTGCAAGAATTGAGCAGCCCTTGTCATTGCCTGGTCTCAAGGCTCTGGGCATGACATTGATGCAGTGCATGCATCTTGTACACTCAGGGGTGTTAATCTCCAGCTTGCCGTCTTCATACCTCATGCAGCCGGTTGGACAAAGATCGATCACCTCTTTCTGGATGTCAAACGGCCCCCAGTCACGACCGGCATGGGCGCCGCCGTTGGAAGGAAATTCACCGCCCACATAGGCTTTAACCGCTTCCTGATCTATTTTGATATCATCACGCCAGGTTCCGACAAACGACAGGTCCGACCGTGCGATCGATGCAACGCAACAGTTGGGGCATCCGTCGAATTTAAATTTAAACTTATAGGGAAATGCCGGTCGATGAAGCTCATCCTGGTATTCAACGGTGAGATCATGGCAGATAGCCTGGGTGTCATAGCAAGACCATTCACATCGAGCCTGGCCCACACAGTCTGAAGGTGTTCTAAGATTTGACCCGGAACCGCCCAGATCCTGATCCAGGTTATGTCCCAATTCCCAGAAGGTCTCTTCAAGCTGAGGGGTTGTGGTGCCCAGGAAAATAATATCTCCTGTTGAACCATGCATGTTGGTCAGGCCGCTTCCGCGTCGCTCCCAGAGATCGCAAATCTCTTCAAGGTATTTGGTGGTATAGAATTTACCGGCAGGCTGGGACACACGCATGGTGTGAAAATGGGCAACGCCCGGAAACATCTCGGGCTGGTCGCAATACCTGCCGATTACGCCGCCTCCGTAGCCAAATACCCCGACGATGCCGCCGTGTTTCCAGTGGGTCCTGCCGTGCTTGTAGGAAAGTTCAAGCACGCCCAAAAGATCGTCACAACAATCCTGAGGAATCTGGTATTCAACGTTTTTTTCATTCTTTGCCCTTGATTCAGCCTCCCGCTTAATATCGGTCACAAAACTCGGCCATGGACCGGTTTCCAGCTGATCCAACAAAGGGGTTTCATGTTTTGCCATATTCATTCCTCCATTCATCTTTAGATTTAACTATCCTTTCGATTAAAATAAAACCCTCTCCTATTGGAGTTTTATCGTTCACCTCCTCTCACAAAATGATTCAGTTTTTTTCTTTACGTTTTTATGAGTTAAGCATTTAAATAACAAAGGCAATCCTCCAAGGGAAAATTATATAAAATTAATCTTTTACCTTGTCAATAAAAAAGCATGGTTTTACCCTGCTAAATAGTTTTTATTATCTGAATCAACCTTAACCCTGAATCTTAAGCCTAAGTTGAGCGATTTTTTGCGAAGAGATGTGCTGAGATCTTGATGCATAAGGGTTCGCGAAAACCGCCCCGAAAAGAGACCGGGATGGATATGTCGAGGATTTTCGCTGATCCTTGATGCGCAAGTCAAAGATCCCGCGTCAGCGGGGAGATCGGTGCAGATCGAGTAAAAAATCGCTCAATTTAGGTTGTCGAATATGCCATAGGTTTCAATCAATGCCTTATATTTCTTGTTTTTGTTTAATTGCACTGAATAAAACCTTTACATGCTTTTTTAGATTCTTTTTAATGACCGGAATTTCCGGAGATTGGGGGTTATATGCATCAACCATGGCTTGTGACAAACCAAACAAATCTGATTGACTGCAAGATAGAAGATGATTTCGGAAACAATCCGTTAAAGGGCCTGGAATCGAGACAATGGGCGGTTTTAAAGCCAGGCCCTCGAAAAAACCTTTCAGAGTTCCCTCAACAGCAATATCGTCAGACCACACGATTTCTCCGACACCGTCCAGCCGGTCAAGGCGAATTCTGATTGCAAGATTTAGAAAAAACACCAGCAATGCTTCCAGTATCAGTTCAGCATCCGGGTTTTCATTTCCGCTGTCATTTTCAAACAGGGGTCTGTACTGTCTAACAGTGATGAGTTTTAAATCGATCCTGTTGTTCTGACATTTTAAGACAAAATCTCCGGCCGCATGATGCCAGGAGAGTATCTGCTCAAAGGTTTTGACATTGTAGTAACAGGTAAGAATCCTTGCGGCTTGTCGGTAAAGGTTTATCGCTTGGTCGTCTGTAAGAAAATAGTTGCCGTGCTCATGATCCCAGACAACAATTTTGTATTTTTCATCTTCCGGATCAAGGGAAATGTGGAATTCGTTATATCCTTGGAACCACTCTCCTAAAAACATTTTGAATTCATTACCTGCAATAGACACACAATCCTGACCGTAAACTTTGGGCAGAAATGAAAACAAAAAATCTTCATTGAGCTGTTTTAAAAGACCATATTCTCTTTGAATACAATTTTTGCCGGAATTGGAGATTGCTACATTTAATACAAATGGTATTACTGTCCCGTGTAACATGGCTTCAATCCGGGCCGGATGATAAAATTCGCCGTGCTTTTCGAGAAAGATATTTATTGCTTCGATTTCTTGAGATGTTGCCTCTCGACGCATGTGTTGTGAAACCGCACGAGTAATGATTTCAGATCCGTCTTGTTCCAGAAAATTTCGAACGGCGGTAAAATAGTCTCCATGGCTCACACAAATCCCCGCATCATTGAGTCGCTGCTTTCTGCTCATGGGAAGAAGGGTGGTCCAGGTCTGACTGTCTTTTTGTACAGAATTTTTTTTGTGAGATAAAAAATACTTGAATTGGCGTAAGTTAGGCATGGTTTGGGTTTTAATTATTAAAAAGAAGACTCTTTAACCGAATTCTTTGCGAAAAGTTTCGATCTCTTTTAATAGCTCAGGGTCAACTTCATAACCCAGTTCAACCGCTTTATCCGCATGTTTTATTGCCAAATCATATTTCTTCTTTTCGAGATAGACAATGGCCAGATTGTTGTGGGCGATTGCAAAGGCCGGCTCGAGTTCCAAAGCCTTGAGGTTGGTTTCGACACACTCATCAATCAACCCTTTCATTAAGTAAGCATTTGCCAGTGTGGCATACGCCTGCAAGAAGTTGGGGTTCCACCGTATTGCCTTTTGAAGCGACCGGATGGCGTCGTCAATTTCACCTTTTTGAAGATGCACAAATCCGATGTTGCCGTGGCCTTCGAAAAATCCTGCCCGAGACTTGACCGCCTGCTGGTTGTATGCCATACAGCCGTCAAGATCATCCCGGAGCAGGCAGAGTCCTCCGAGTTGCACATATGCTTCAGCCATGTTGGGGCAGCAATGGATAGCGGCAAAAAGCTCTTTTTCAGCCTCATCATATTTTTTTTGGCCCAGGAGAGCGACCGCAAGATTGTAATGGGATACTCCGCAATCCGGATTTCCGGCGATGGCCATCTGCTGGCGAGCGATATATTCTTCAACATTTTTTGCTTTTGTCATGATTTATCCTTTAAATAGATTCTGTTTTATTGTTGAACGGATGATGAAAACCGCTTGATAATTATAAGATTTAAAACATTTCAATTGTGGGGTTAGTATGCCAGCCATTTTGGGTTGTCAAGAAAAAAACAGGTCGAAACGGGTCACAAGACTATTGACAGGTCATAACCATTATAATATAAGAATCGATCTTAATTGTGTGTTTAAAAAAAGAGGGTTTTTAATAATACTTTGAACTTTATCAACAGGAGGTGCTCATGGCAGATTTTTATATTAATGTTTTTTTGGATGACGAGAAAACAAAAAAGATTGAAGATGCGGGTTTGGCCGACCAGATTACCGAAATAGACGGTAAAAAGGCAATTCAGGTGGACATGACCAAAAAGGAAAAAAAGAAACTCGTTAAAGGCTTTACGGATTTAACCTTCGACGATACAAATGCATGTGTTCTTCCAGAAGACGGCGAGAAGATTTTGATGAATATTATTTCGGAAACGCAGACCATTGACTGTATGAAGGTGGCAATTATAAAACTTTATAATCCTTTGGCCGGACGGAGTATATCTGGGAGAGGCTCATCGGGCCGATAGTGTTTCCCTGGTATAACGCGCTATAATCGAGCCCCTTGAAAACGTTCGATTTTGTTGCTATAATCCGAATCTGAGCAAAAAATCGGAGCAAAGAGGATGTTTTTCAAGGGTCTCGTACCGATTACATCTTTAATTTTTTTTTGATTTCTCGTTTTAAATCGATCTTGAGCCGCACCATCCTTTTTCGATAAATTTCGGTTTGCCTTATTACGCTGTTTCCGGAGATTGCCGAGTTTTTCCTTGACATAACCTCTCACTTTATTTACCTTTTCCGTATACACCGTTATGGACTATACGAGGTTATTTCTGGATAGAACACGAGACCTTTGAAAAATGTTCACTTTTGTTCAAGGCCAAGAAAGGCGAAAATTTTAACCACAGGAATACATTGAGTATTTCGAGGATTAACCCACCAAAGTTCGGTGGCGGGTTAAAATTTGAGACTGACGCCGGAATTGGGCAAAAGGGGGCGTTTTTCAAAGGTCTCAACACTTTCTGCTAAAAGGGGGATCTTATGCTTGCAGGATGTTTTACGGCAATTGTTACACCGTTTAAAAATAATACCGTGGATTATGAAGGTCTTGGAAAGCTTTCGGAATTCCAGATAAAAAACGGAATAACCGGGATCCTGGCTGTGGGGACTACCGGGGAGAGCCCTGCTTTAAGCTGGGATGAACATAACCGGGTTATTGAGATGGTTGCGGAAAAATCAAAAGATAAATGTATTTGTATTGCAGGTGCAGGGAGTAACAACACAAAAGAGTCGCTGGATGGAACAAAGCATGCGGTTGCTGTAGGTGCGGATGCGGTTTTGCTGGTAGATCCTTACTATAACGGGCCCAGTTCCCTTGAAATACGCCGGGAATACATCGCCCCTGTTGCCGAAGCGGCTCCTGATATTGAGATTATTCCTTATGTGATCCCCGGTAGAACCGGTGCGCAGCTTTTACCCGAGGACCTTGCCATCCTTAACCAGACGTATAAAAATGTCAATACGGTCAAAGAAGCCACGGCTAATCTTGAAAATATGCGCAGCACAAGAAAGTGCTGCGGGCCTGACTTTACCATATTTTCCGGTGATGACGGGATGACCTTTGAAATGATGCTCGATCCTCAGATCAAGGCGGCCGGCGTTATTTCGGTTGCGTCAAATGTTGCTCCCGGTCCCATCACTGAAATGGTTCGACTGCTCGAACAGGGTGAAGAGCAAGACGCCCAAAAGCTGTTGACCGCGCTCGAACCCCTTTTTGGTCTGGTTACGGTTAAGACCATGGAAAAGACACCTTACGGAGAGGTGGTATGCCGGGCCAGAAACCCGCTGGGCTTCAAAACGTTGATGTCGATTCTGGGAATGCCCTCCGGTGGATGCAGACAACCTCTTGGAAAAATGACGCGAAACGGACTTGAAACGGTTCTTTCGGCGGCGCGCAAAGTACAGGCCGACAATCCCGAGATATTAAAACCGGTCGCCGAATTTTTCAATGTGGATATTGAAGAGTGTTTGAACAATCCTTCGAGTTGGGACGGCCTTTTTTACGAGGAATATTGATATAACATCCATGAGTCTGTTGATTAATGAGGATTTTCGTTCAAGATCAAGGCATGCGAAAAAAATAACCACAGGCATATATTCGATATTCCGAGGATTATTTTTTGAGCATAACGCAGAGATTGTGTGAAAAGACCATTAATCAACAGACTCATACATGTGAACCCGGATACCGGCATGTTAACCATTCGGTATCCGGGACCACAGTTTTTTCCCTCAATCAGTTGCACTTTCCTTGACCTTAGAACTTTCTTCTTTATAAAGAACGTCTTTTAACCATTTAAGACCAAATTTTAGCAGGGCTATTTCATCTTCCCTGATCTTTTCAACGGTTGCATCGTCAATATGATACCGCTTCAAAAATGAGCTTTCAAAAACAAACTGTTTGAACTTATCGATATTGTAACTGGCTAAAAAAAACATCTTCTTGCTTTCTTCAACAAGTTTGAGATTCGGAGGAAAAGATCTTTTTCTCACAACAAGATCGGTCCAGCCGGCATTAATTTCATCATGGATATCAACGCCCTGATCTTTCCGCCACTCACGAACCGTCCATTCCTTTTTCTCTTCAAAACCCAGGCAGTGGGGTTCATGCACAAAAAAATAGAACCCCTCATCATCAACACCCTCCCTGTGACTCAGCGAAGCAACGCCAAGGGGATAATAACGGCACGTCGTGGGTCTGTCTTCATAGATGATACACCCGTTATCGGTTACAAATGGGCATGATTTTAAATCATCGTCCATCATTCTCAGAGTAACCATGGGAAGATCTGTCTTTTCCAAAAGACGGGGAATCGTGTACATTGCCAGAAATTCATCTGAAGAAAGCTGCAAACGGTTTTTAAGCCTGATAATGTCATAAGGCGTCAGTGCGATATTAATATCTCTACAGCACTTGGTAAAACATTTTACCCCTTTATGACATTTAAACTGAAATTTACTATTCAAGCTAAGCCTTACCGGTTTGATATCGGCCATTTTCTCTGATATGGTCATATTGATTTTCCTTTCCATTTTGTATTGATGAACTTAAATTTCAGACTCTAATATCCAAAGCGCACAATGTCAACCTGTGAGAAAAATACAGGGTATTGCACAGCGAAACACTTGTGACAAAAACTTTGGTCTTGATTTCAATTGTAAAGATGCTATAGATCTTGAATTAAATTTTAGTAACTTCTCAATAAGTTCTGGTGTATTAAATGGTGATAGTGATCTCCCATAATTTATTGAGTTGTGTCGAATTTTATTGTTAATATATTTAATCTTGGAGGGTTTTATGGACAAACTGATCTGTTCTGAATTTACACTGGGACGACGTTTTGTAGGGCGTCTTCCTCACGGCAAAGATTTGCTTACATCTATCGAGGATTTTTGTAAAGCGTCGTCAATACAGATGGCTACATTTTCCGTTATTGGTGCGGTTTCTTTTGCAACTCTGGGGGCATATGATCAAAAACAACAGGTTTATGCGACATTCACCCAAGAAGAACCTCATGAAATAGTAACTTGCACCGGAAATATCTCATTAATGGATGAAAACCCGGTCATACATGCCCATATTGTTCTGGGAGATGTAGAGGGAAAAACCATAGGCGGGCATCTTTTTTCAGAAACCACAATTTATGCCGCAGAAATTGATTTTCAGGAATTAACCGGCAAACCCCTAAAGAGGGCTCACGACCCTACGACAGGCCTTATGCTGTGGACACTATCGGACTGAAATTTTAAAATCTTCGAGGAGGCTTAAATGCGACTGACTGTTAAAAAAGCGGATCAATTAAAAACAAAACCCGAGGATTCCAAACTTGGCTTCGGCAGTATTTTTACGGATCACATGTTTAACATGGATTACAATCCGCAAGAAGGGTGGCATAATCCACGTATAGAGCCTTACGCATCCCTGGATATGGATCCGGCAACCATGGTGCTTCATTATGGTCAAGGCGTTTTCGAAGGACTCAAGGCTTTCAGAACGGATTCAGGAGATATTCAGCTTTTCCGGCCCAGTGATAATTTCAAGCGGTTGAACAACTCTGCGCGTCTCCTCTGCATCCCGGAGATTGACGAGGCTTTTGCTCTGGATACCCTTAAACAGTTGCTGGTCATTGAAAAAGACTGGGTGCCGTCTACGCCGGGGACTTCCCTTTATATACGCCCCACAATAATAGCCACCGATCCCTTTTTAGGTGTTCGTGCTTCCTATACCTATCGTTATTTTATTATTCTATCTCCGGTGGGCGCTTATTATGCCGAAGGCTTTAATCCTGTTAAGATATGGGTAACCCGCAACCATGTCCGGGCGGTACGGGGCGGAGTGGGTGAAGCCAAAACGATGGGCAATTATGCAGCCAGCCTCTATGCCGGTGAACAGGCTCATCAACAGGGTTATACTCAGGTATTGTGGCTTGACGGGATTGAGCAGAAATACATTGAAGAAGTTGGGGCCATGAATATATTTTTTGTCATAAACAGCGAACTTGTCACACCCATGTTAACCGGAAGTATCCTTCCCGGAATTACCAGAAACACGGTAATTTCCCTTGCAAAACAATGGGATATCAAAGTTGCAGAACGAAAAATCAGCATCGATGAGGTGTTGGATGCCCATACATCGGGAAAACTCGAAGAAATATTCGGATCCGGAACCGCTGCGGTGATTTCCCCTGTGGGAGAAATCAAATACGGCGACACCGTAATAACCGTGGGTAACGGCAAGGTCGGTCCCATGGCCAACAAGTTCTACAAAACGATTACAGATATTCAATACGGCAACATTAAAGAGCCTGAAGGATGGATAGAAAGGTTATAACTAAAACCCAATATGCCGGCAAATTCAGACAAAACAAAATATCTTCCATCCTTTATTTCAAAGATGGAACGTGCGAACTCTCCCCCTTTGGTTATTGATACGTTTACGTATTATTATAAAAAGCTGGTTTCCGGAGCAACCGGCCTTATCTCTGATAAAGACATAAAACCCATTTCTCCGGATGAAATTGAAGATGCAACCCGTATTAAAGAATATACCGAATCCGGGCGAAAAGCATTACGCCATGCGGTTATCATCAAACTGAACGGCGGTCTGGGTACCAGCATGGGCCTTTCCAAAGCCAAATCTTTTTTAAAGGTAAAAAACGAAAAAACATTTCTTGAAATAATAGTAAAGCAGGCAGAAAGGTGCCGGGTAAAGCTGGCGCTTATGAACAGTTTCAGCACACATGAAGACACAATTGACGCTCTGTCAATGATCAAGCCGTCAGATTCCCCACTTTTATTTATTCAGAATAAGTTCCCAAAAATCCTGGAAGAAGATCTTGCCCCTGCGACCTGGCCCGAGAATCCGGATTTGGAATGGAATCCCCCGGGACACGGTGATATATACTCGGCAATTTATACATCCGGCGTGTTACATAGCCTTCTGAACAAAGGTATAGAGTATGCCTTTATTTCCAACTCGGATAACCTGGGCGCTACCATGGATGAATCGCTCCTGGGGTATTTTTGCAAGAACAGACTCCCTTTTATGATGGAAGTGGTTCCGAGAACACCCTCAGACGTAAAAGGCGGACATATTGCCAGACATATAAACGGCCGTCTGATTTTGCGCGAGTCTGCCCAGTGCCCGCAAGATGAAATGGATGCGTTCAAAGATATAAAACGTTACCGGTTTTTTAACACAAATAACATATGGTTAAATCTTAAAGTTCTTGAAGCGCTTATTAAAAAACACCATACCATAAACCTTCCCATAATCAAAAACCAGAAAACAATTGATCCGAGAGATGAAAACACTCCAAAAGTATTTCAGGTCGAAACAGCCATGGGAGCCGCTATCTCTCTTTTTGAAGGTGCGGCAGCAATACGGGTTCCCACATCCCGTTTTTTTCCTGTAAAAAAATGTAACGATCTTCTGGTCATAAGATCCGACCGTTTTGTTTTTTCAAAAAACGACCATCTGATTTTAAATCCCGGGATAGGGTCACGGACCATAACCATAGCCCTTGATCCGAAATATTACGGCAAGATAGATCTTTTTGATGAAAGATTTGCTGAAGGAATTCCATCCCTGATCGATTGTGAATCTCTTGCTATTGAGGGGGATGTGCGTTTTGAAAAAAACGTGACCATAAAGGGGAAAGTTGTAATAAAAAACAACGGCAAATCACAGATGGTTATCAAAGAAGGATCCGTAATAGATAAAGATGTGATTCTCAATTAGTTTTCATCCAGAAATGGCCCCAAATGGATTCGATGGGAAGTTCAGGCGCGGGATTCTCAATTTTTGCAACATCAGGGGGTATTCCGAAAATAAATACAATTGAGCTGCTACTTCTTTTTCAAAATAGAATAATATTCCATAACTTTTTCTACATAATTTTCCGTCTCCTTAAAGGGAGGGATTCGTTTGTAACGATCAACCGTATTGGGGCCGGCATTATAGGCGGCCAGGGCCATGGGCAGTTTTCCGTTAAAGCGTCCAATGAGCTGTTTTAAATAACGCGTACCTCCCATTATATTTTCCAACGGATCAAAAGGGTCTTTTATATTCAGAGCCCTGATATTTTCAGGCATAATTTGCATAAGACCTTTTGCACCGGCACTTGAAATCGCCCGGGGATTAAAATCCGACTCGGTTTTAATCAGCGCCTTGAGCAGTGAAAATGAAACCCCATGCCTTTTAGATGCTTCTGTTATCAGGTCATCATACCGGTCGGTGACGCTTGAATTCAAAGACATGGGCGGCTTTTCCCTGATATAGATTTTATAATTGGATGACGTGGGCACGTTGGTAAAATGAAGCACCCCTCCGCTGTCGATATAGATATATATATCAGCATAAACAGGGGCGGCAACTGTAAATACGACGAAAGCCGAACAAAAGATTACTTTAAAAAGTTTAATAATATAACGGGTCATAATTTGATACAACATATACAGTCCAATACCCGGTGGATGTGGCTTTTCTCACGAGTTTTTATCACAACAAATTGAATTATCAGTAAATATTTTTCTGCTCAACTATTTGGTGACATCTCCAATAAAATCTTTTTTACCGCATTTCCATCTGCCGTTGCTCCGAAATGCTTCATAATTAAACCCATAGCCTGCATTTTGTTTTTAAATTCAGAAAAATCGACATTTTGCTCAATCCAATGGGTAATTTCCCCTTGGGTTGCCATTTTCGGCAAATAATTTTCAATGACTCTAATATATATAGAATCGGTATCATCACCTTTTTTTTCAAGCATTTCTTTTTCTGATTTTATTAATTTTTTCAGAATCTTTACAACCTCATCATCTGAAAGCTCTTTTTTATCGAGCCTCCCAAACTCTCCCAGGATCACACGAAGCGTATCTTTTTTCTCTTGATCCTTTGCTTTTATGGCAGTAATTAAATCACTTTTTATTTGTTTTTGAAGATTCATTTTTCACCTTTTAACAGCGTTTAATTAAACGTGTGGGAATTGTAACATCTCAATATTACCATTTAATACACCAGAATTTATTGAGAAGTTACTGGGAATTTCTACAACTTTTAGAAATCACAAGTCTTTTAATGGCAACCTGTTTGTGCCGCCGGAACCCCTGAGTTCAGAGTTGAGTTGCTCACATACCAGGAGATCGGTTGGAAACGCCATTCCTTCCGGCAGATCATCCCGGGGGAAAAACTTAGCTTCACTGGCATCGGAACCGGCTTCAAGTTTGCCCCCCGTACATGTCCCCAAAAACCATATTCCCACGGTTTGATTTTCCAAGTCATGAAAATTAGAATGAACCGCAAAAACAGGCCCAACGTCAACATTGAGTCCGGTTTCTTCTTTGAACTCACGCTTGGCCGCTACCCGAATGTCTTCATCGTATTCTACATGTCCGCAGGGGATGCACCACAACCCCTCATAAGATCCGTTTCTTTTTACCAGGAGCAATTCATCATTCTTTAATAAAACAACCGCTACCCCGACCGTTGGATTTCTATAATGAGTCCATCCACACGGATCACAGTACAATCTTTTTTTATTACCGATCCCCCTTGCCTGTAATTGACGCCCGCAAAATGGACAGAATTTGAACTTCATATCTTCGCCCTTGAATTTTGCTTTAACCTGATTTTTCCATACCGTTCATTTTTTTCAGTAAACCTTCCACAGTCCATCCATCGCAAAAATAACATAGCGCTTATAAGACATCCTGCACCATCCGGTTAATGATACCATGATTCCCGTTCAACTTTTTCCCTGTATTTTTTTAACACATACCGCTTTGGGAACGCTTTATTAGATAAATAACCGAGCACACTATCTATAAAAAAATCATATACTTCTTCAAATACGGTTTGTTTTTCGCTGTCAGCCACAAAAATTCGTTCCCTTTTTAGTTCGAACAACACTTTTTCTCCGAGCACCTTTTTGATTTCATCCACGCTTTCCATGGATTTTTTTCCGTCATTGATCGATACTTCAGTAACCGGTATCTCCATTCGAATAATCAATGATATCAACCATCTGTCTCCAGCCAGCCGTCTTGAACCATCATAGAAGTTCAACTGCATACCGTTGGTTAGATCCATGGTTTTTATGAGTTTTTCTTCCATATAAAATCCTTGTTTTTGCACATTAAACATATAAAAATTATTAAGATACCCTCTATCAAGTCTTGTTTTTTATTGCACTAGTTTTGTTTATATTTTTATATGTAACATCTCAATAAACTATGGAGCCGCGTCAATAGGATCATTTAATACAACAGAATTTATTGAGGTGTTATTTTTATAATTGTCACCCAATCGTTTTTATTGCTATAATAACGTTACAAAAAAATCTTGTTTTAAACATTTTAAAAAATACCGGGAAAAATCATATGAAATATTTACCCATTGATAACAGACTCTTTATTGAGAACAGAAAAAAAATTGCCGCGAAACTCAAACCCAATTCCATTGCTGTTTTGAATTCTAATGACATCATTCCCACCAGCGCAGACGGCGTAAGGTCATTTATTCAAAACACGGATATTTTTTATTTGAGCGGAATCGATCAGGAAGAGAGCATTCTGGTGATTTTCCCGGATGCCGGAGAAGAAAAACATAAAGAAATCCTGTTTGTTAAAGAAACCAATGAAAAAA
Organism: Desulfobacteraceae bacterium Eth-SRB2; assembly: GCA_004193595.1. Lineage (GTDB taxonomy): Bacteria > Desulfobacterota > Desulfobacteria > Desulfobacterales > UBA11574 > S5133MH16. The sequence continues at coordinate 154,110 of RPGQ01000077.1, read as the reverse complement.
TTATAATATGGGAAGGACGCAAATACTCCAAAGAAGAAGCCACGGCGGTATCCGGGATTAAAACCGTTTACTGGACCGGGGAATTTGAAACAATTTTCAGACCTCTGGTTCTTGAGGCTGAGCGGATTTACTTAAACACAAACGAGCACCTGCGGGCGGATGTTACCGTGGAGACAAGAGATGATCGCTTTTTAAAACAATGCAAAAGATTATATCCAATTCATAAATACAAAAGACTGGCTCCGATGATGCATGATCTTCGGGCCGTTAAATCCCATATTGAAATTGAACTGATTAAACAAGCCTGCAGGATTACTGAAAATACATTTCGCAGGTTACTCGCCTTTATACGCCCTGGTGTGTGGGAATTCGAGATTGAAGCTGAAATTTATCATGAATTTTTAGCCAATCGATCCCGGGGACCGGCCTATACATCGATTATTGCTTCAGGCCCAAATACCTGCATTCTGCATTATATCCAAAACAACCGGCAGTGCGAAGATGGCGATTTATTGCTCATGGATTTCGGTGCGGAATATGCCAACTATGCATCAGACGTAACGCGTACGGTCCCGGTAAACGGTAAATTCACCGAGCGGCAAAAACAAGTGTACCAATCGGTGTTACGTGTCCAAAAGGAAGCCATTCACATGCCCAAACCGGGAAATACTCTTGAAGAATACCATAAAGAGGTTGGACATATCATGGAAAACGAGTTGATCGGTCTGGGCTTGCTTGATTCCGAAAAAGTAAAAAACCAAAACCAGGATTCCCCGCTCTATAAAGAATATTTTATGCACGGCGCATCGCATCATCTGGGGTTGGATGTTCATGATTTGGGCAATAAATACCGGAAATTTGAAGAAGGCATGGTGTTTACATGCGAGCCGGGTATTTATATCAAAGAAGAAAGTATCGGCATTCGACTTGAAAACGACATTCTGCTGTCAAAAGACGGCCCTGTGGATCTGACTGGAAATATTGCCATTGAAACAGAAGAGATTGAAGATTTGATGAATGCATAAAAAGCACCTTCATTATCGACAACCTAAGTTCATTTAGTGTAACTTCTCAATAAGTTTTGGTGTATTAAATGATCATATTGAACCGAATCCATAATTTATTGCCATGTTACCATTTAGTTTTCTTTTCCATCATTAATTTCTAAGGCATCTGATTCACCATCATTAGACGGAACGTCGCTATTCAAAGAGCCCACTTCCGGCAGGACATCACAAAAGACAAGACCGTAAATATCCCAGATGGTCACAAAAAGCGCAGCAATAATCGGGCCAATGATAAAGCCTATCACGCCGAAAAAGGCAATTCCGCCCAGTGTACCAAAAAAAATCAAGAGTTCGTGCATCTTCGTGTCTTTGCCCACCAGACGGGGACGCAAAAAATTATCGATGCTTCCAACCACCAAACCGCAAAAGATTGCTAAACCGGCCGCTTTATAATAATTACCGGCTGCTGCCAGAATAATTGCTGCAGGCCCCCAAACCAGCATCGTTCCAATGCCTGGAATAATGGACAGTACGGTCATGATGGCACTCCAGAAAACGGCACTTGGAATACCTAAAACAGCAAAGGCGGCTCCGGCAACACCGCCCTGTAAAATACCGATAACTGCGGTACCTTTTAAGGTGGCGCGGGTTACGGAGGTAAATTTATCCAGGATCCGCTGCTCTTCACGATCTTCGAGCGGTAGATAATAGAGGATTTTGTGCAGCAGCCTTTGACCGTCTTTTAAAAAAAAGAACATTGAGTAAAAAAGGACAAAAAGCATAAACAAGAAATTAACGGTTACTTTAGTCAGAGATTGAAGGTGATTGATCAAAAAACCGCTCAATAGGCTTACCATCTCACCGGCCTTGCGTAATATTAGGCTATGGTAGGGTTTGATCTGATCATAAAAGGGGATTGATTCCAATAGGTTGGAAAATGTTGCTGGTTCAGATATCTGCTTCTGAACCCACGGTGTTATGGACTGGCCCACCTTGATGGCCTGGGCCACGACAATGCATAGTAAAGCGATCAAGGGCAATAAAACGAGCAAAAGGATTAAAAGCAGCGTAACCAGAGAGGCAAGATTTTTCCGTTCTTTAAAACGCCTCTCAAACCAGCAATATAAAGGATGTGCTAAGGCTGAAAAAATACCGGCCAGAAGAATCGCCATTAAAAAATGGCGGATCATGGAAAGAAAAAGTGCAGATATAAAGAAAAGCAGGAGCAAAAGAACGGACTTGTTTAAATTATTACGTTTCATGTCATGTGAAATTATTTTTGAGTGACTCCTAAGAAAAAACCCTCAATTAAGAAATGACGGTCTCGTAAAAAGTCCAACTTCTGCGTTGTGCTGCATTTCGCAATCATTCAACGTACGATAAGTACGCCTCATGATTACAAAATTTGCGACGCCTTTTTATCCCGCCTATGTTTGGCGGGGGAGTTTGAACTTTTTTCGAAACCGTCTAAATCGGACTTTTTACGAGTTCATCAAGAAATAGGGTTACTGCTTTTTGGGCCGTGATATTAATATGGGACTTTTTTCGAGAATTCTTTTTTTTGCTTCATCCTGGGTAATAACCTGTCCCTCATGGTTAATAAGTGTTTTGTCGTCGATAACGAGAAGTCCCAACTTCGTCATTACATCCCGTTTGTATTCATACCGGCATTTCATTTTTTCCAATTTATATTTTATGAAGAGCCAAACAAATCCGAAAACGATAGCAACGGCCAAAACCACCCCCAAAACAATAAAACCATACTGAATGGCTTTTCCCCCTATTTCTCTTGATAATACGATAAACGTGTCCAATTTAGAAAAAATAATTGTACCAATGCACAGTAACAGCAGGCCCAAAAGAAAGGGCGCCTGACGGATGCAACTTATAAACAGGTTAAAGTTGTTCAAATATTTGTTTTTCTCAGAACCGTCTTCGTTTAATATGATACGATCGGTTTGGGGATTAGGGTTACCGAAGATAAATAGATTAAAGGCAGTTACAAAAACACCCAAAAGAAATGTTATGGCAATGGGTATTAAGAAAGATGCGAGAAAATAATATTTCCATGGAAAAGGAATATTAATCGGTTTAAGTTGCAAAAGAAAGCAAAGAAAAAAAATTGTGATTTCAAGAAAAAAAATCAAGCCTATATAGAATTTTACAAATCGTTTTAATTCAATATTATCAAAAAGAGTGGCTACGCCGATAGATTCATTTTTATCTTGTTCAGACATGTACTCCTCCGGTATCATTGAGTCTCATTTTATAGATGTAAAATTATTTAATAACAAAAAATTAAAAAGACAGCAATAAGATAACAAGAAAAAGGGTAACTTCTCAATAGTTTTGGTGTATTAAATGATCATATTGAACCGAATCCATAATTTATTGAGATGTTACCACGGAGGTTTTATATTGTGACTGATTTACTTATATTGGCTCGTTTCATTTTGCTGGCAATCAGTGCGTTGGTGTTGATCTTTGTTTTGATAAAATTAAAAGCAAATAAAAGCACAGGAGTCGAACAGGCGGTCCGCGAGGAACTGCGTTTGGGTCGAGAAGAATCAGCAGGGGCCGCGAAAAATTTTAGAGAAGAAGTCTCTGCGGGTCAAAAGCTGTCCATGGACACAATGGTCAGGACTATTGCTGAAATGGGTAAATCACAAAACCATCAACTCGAATCAATTGCCAGGCGAATCCAGGAGCTGACGGAATCGAACCGAGGGGAAATCGAAAAACTGCGAAGCACAATTGACACACAATTGAAGCATCTTCAGGAGAGTAATGAGAAAAAACTCGATCAGATGCGTGAGACGGTCGACGAGAAACTTCAAAGTACGCTTGAAAAACGGCTCGGCCAATCTTTCAAACTTGTCAGCGATCGCCTTGAGGCTGTCCAGCACGGCCTTGGAGAGATGCAGAGTCTGGCAACAGGGGTCGGTGACCTTAAAAAGGTACTCACCAACGTTAAAGCGCGGGGGACCTGGGGGGAAGTCCAACTGGGGGCACTTTTAGAGCAGATTTTAACCCCGGATCAATACGACAAAAACGTTCGTACCCGGAGTGATTCTCAGGAAAGCGTTGAGTACGCCATTCGGCTTCCCGGTCAAGACGACGATCCGGAATCTTGCGTCTGGATGCCCATCGACTCAAAGTTTCCTCAGGAGGACTATCTCAGGCTTGTGGAGGCCGCCGATACTGCTGACGGGGATGCTGTGCAAAAAGCGACTGGGGCACTCCTTCGCTCGGTTCACAGCTCTGCAAAAGAAATCCGGGATAAGTATCTCAATCCTCCGGCCACCACAGACTTTGCGATTATGTTTCTCCCCACGGAGGGACTCTACGCGGAAGTCCTGCGCCAACCGGGCCAGGTCGAAAAGATTCAGCAGGATTACCGTATTGTTGTTGCCGGGCCAACCACGCTTTCGGCAATCCTGAGCAGTTTGCGCATAGGCTTTCGTACATTGGCCATTGAGAAGCGATCGAGTGAGGTTTGGAAAGTCCTTGCCGCAGTCAAGACGGAATTTGGGAAATTCGGCCATGTTCTAACAACGGTAAAAAGGCAGTTAAATACGGCCTCTAATACCATAGAACAGACCGGAGTACGAACTCGAGCAATGAAACGGAAACTGCGCGCTGTGGAGGAGCTGCCTTCAGAAGAAACCACGCAGATCCTAAACTTACCTGATTCCGGGATAGAATAGTGTCTTAATTGTAAATTTTGTGCATTTTGTGGCAAAACTTTTTTATTGCCACTAAGACACAAAGGCACGAAGAAATATTAATAAATTTGTGTCTCGGAAATTATACAATTTTATGAAATTACAGATTTTTTAATGGAGCCTGTTTATACCATCATTCCATCATTCCAATTGGGGCGAAGCCCCTGAGTTCATCCTTTGTGTTTTTGTGCCTTTGTGGCAAATATTTTTTGGTTCCGGTTTGTTTAGATTAGGATATTGATAAGAATTCTGTTGGACGATCATCCAGGCAAAGATTTATGAATTAAGATTATCAAAGGTACAACAACACTCAAAATGAACAACAATCCTTCATATGAAGTCCAAGCTTCATATGAGGTCTTCCCACTTTTACGTGCGTTGACATACTCAGCCAAAAAACCCAACCCCGTCACCAGCCAGAGTGTCAATACCGCAACTACTATTGTCGGTGTGTTCATATTTCAAATTGCCTCTGTATTCTAAAACCCGGAAAAACAATCTTGAAAACGTCTTAAGCTCTAACGACAAACTCTACGCTATCATAATCTTGTGGTTACACAAATTATAAAATATACTATAATATTGTAAGATATTCAAGGGCGTTTTTCATTGCTGTTTAATTTGAAATTTACAAAGAAAAACTCTTTAAAAACAAGCCGGGTATGATGACCGTTCAAAAAAGATTACCCCATGTTGAAATCTATCCGGAAATAAGGTAACCTAAATTAAAGAGGAAAATCCCTGACGCCTCTATTTGCCTAATCAGAAAGAAAGCAGAAAATGATACCGGTCAATTTAGCGTCTCGGAAATTCTACAACTTTTCAAAATTAAATGTTATTTAATGGGAACCTGTTTATATAATCAGGATGGAATGTTGGAATGTTGGAATGTTGGAATACTGGAAATAAGAGCGGAAATAAACCATTTTAATTGTAAAAAACTTCTTTCCTTCAACTTCGTTCAGGACAAGCTCACCCATCATTCCATTACTCCATCATTCCACTATTCCAATTGGGGCGGAGCCCCTAAGTTCGGTTCTCCCCATCTTTTTCGGGTGCCGCCTGAAAAACAGAGCGATGAAATGCTTAACAGCTTTGTTGAGGATGAAACCCAAGATAAAGAATCGGACCGGGAGGAATACATATTTTGCCGCCAATGCCGCAACAGGATAACGAGTCCGGCCGAGCGCATAGAAGTCCAGGGATCTCACCGGCACACTTTTGCCAACCCTCATGGAATAGTTTTTGAAATTGGGTGTTTTAGAACCGCTAAGGCATGCGGCCATGCGGGCCCGGCCTCAACGGATTTTAGCTGGTTTCCGGGTTTTAGCTGGAGAATTGCCGTTTGCATCCAGTGCCTTACACATTTGGGATGGCTTTTTGCTTCGCCGGACAAGGGTAGTTTTCACGGGCTGATCCTGGATCGTCTGGTAACCCAATAATCACATCCGGAGATTTCTACAATTTGTCGAAATCGCAAGTATTTTAATGACAGCCAATTTGTGCCATCGGGTTCATCATGGGAGGTAAAAATGATCGGCGCGATTGCCGGAGATGTTATCGGTTCAATTTTTGAGCACTATGCCGTGAAGTCGACCCAATTTCCTCTTTTCAGTCCCTATTCAAGATTTACCGACGATACCGTTTTGACTGTGGCCATTGCCGACTCAATTTTAAGAAAGGTTGATTACGCAACCTCTCTTAAAACGTTCGGACAAAAATACCCTAACGCCGGTTACGGCGGTTCCTTTTTCAGATGGATTTGCGCTGCGGACAGCAAACCTTATAATAGCTGGGGAAATGGTTCTGCTATGAGAGTAAGCCCAGTTGGTTTTGCCTTTAACTCCATGGAAGATGTATTACACGAAGCCAGAGAAAGCGCGAAAGTAACCCATAACCACCCTGAAGGGATAAAAGGCGCCCAGGCCACAGCACTGGCGGTTCTCCTTGCCCGTTCCGGCAAAAGTAAAGCAACCATCCAGCAGGAAATAAGCGATCGATTTGCTTACAATCTCAACCGAACCCTGGACGAAATAAGGCCTGATTATGGCTTTGATATATCCTGTCAGGGCTCTGTGCCTGAGGCGATTATTGCCTTTCTGGAAGCAAAAGATTATGAAGATGCAATCCGTAACGCTATCTCTTTGGGTGGAGACAGCGATACCATAGCCTGTATTGCAGGAGGGATCGCCCAGGCTTACTATCAAGACATTCCCCGTGAGATTATTTCAAATGTCAGGAAAAGATTGCCTGAAGAGTTTTTATTTATTATTGATAAATTTAATACAAAATATGGTTGACCTGAATTTCTAATAAAAAATGCCGAGACCTTTTAAAAAATCTCAGCATTTTTTATATGTCGGGTCAAACCCTGTTCAGTTAATTCAGGGCCCCGGTTATGGCATTAACGGCTTTGTCTAAACTTAGGCTTCCGGTATTGATGATAAGATCGTAATGAAATATGTCCGTGATATCGGCATTAAAGTATTTTCTTATAAACGCTTTGCGATCCGATTCTGTCTTTATGATCTTTTGTTTTGCTTCTTCAACAGTAATTCCGAGTTTTTTGGATACATTTTGTATTCTTTCCTCCATGGGCTCTATTACTCGAATGCTGAGTCTTTTGTCAGGAGGCAGAACAAAATTGGAACCCCTGCCGATGATAACCGCCTGGCCGTGTTTGCCGATGGTGCCGATGATCTTCATGAGATGCTGGAGATATTGATCCGGCCATAGATGTCGATTGTCTACAAGTGAGGATATCCACTCTTCAAGTACTGAAACACCTTTTTCGTCCAACGTTTCAACGAATTGAACACTTACACGGGCACTTTCGGCCATATTATGAAGGACTTCCTGGTGGAATAATTCGTATCCCAGTTTTTCGGCAAGACGCTCGGCCAAAATGTCTCCCCCACTTCCGTGCTCTCTGGAAAAGGTTATGACAGAAATACGTTCTTCCTCTTTTTTTTCTTCCGTACGCATAATCTGCCATCTTTTCACCTGCTCTTCTATAATCTGCTCGATAGAACGTGTTTTGGTTTTCATGTTCCCTCCTTTCATGGTTGGTTTATGGATGGGTAACAATTCATGAGAAAACACACATGATTCGATCTGCAGTAATTAACAACAGGGTATTCGGATTATTGATTCAATAAGGATTCAAAAATTTCTTAGACAAATTTAACGCCAAACAGGTTGTAATGGAGCCGTAAACAGAGGTAAAAGAATTATCAGAGGTGAATGAAACTCCGTCGAGTTGAAATCCCAAAAGTCGTCGGCAAAATAATAAAGCACTTTGACACAATCATTTTCAGCATTTGCTCCAAAGAGTTTTTTATCAATTTAATTTATTTTATGATATCGTCATAAATGTGTCAAGAAAAGAAAATTATGCTCGAATCAGAATTGCTGAGGGTTTTGGCCCATTTTTGACATGCAAACTGCTTTTCTATATACTGAATTAACGGAAGTTTTCACTCAATTTTTTAATTTTCGAATTCACCCGAATAGGTTTCTATATTCCCTCTTCATTAAGGAGAAATTATGATGAAATCTCCCGTAATCAAGACGACCCTTCCCGGACCTAAGGCGCGCAAACTCATAGAGCAGGACAGCACTTACGTTTCGCCGTCATACACACGGTATTATCCGCTTGTTGTGGAAAAAGGTCGGGGGCTATGGGTCCACGACGTTGACGGCAACGTATTCCTCGATTTTACAGCCGGTATCGCCGTCTGTGCCACGGGGCATTGTCATCCCCGAGTGGTTCAAGCCATCAAAGAACAGGCCGATCTATTGCTGCACATGTCGGGGACCGATTTTTATTATAAATCTCAAATTGTTCTGGCGGAAAAGCTGGCTTCTCTGGCACCGGGAAAAGGCAACAAGAAGGTTTATTTCGGCAATTCGGGAGCAGAGGCGGTCGAAGCTGCCTTCAAGCTGGCCCGCTGGCATACCCAGCGTGAATTGAACATAGCCTTTTACGGGGCTTTCCACGGCCGTACAATGGGTGCACTTTCCCTGACGGCAAGCAAAACCATTCAAAAAAAGCATTATAACCCCCTGGTACCGGGAATCACTCATATTCCCTATGCCTATTGCTACCGGTGCCCGTATAATCTTTCTTATCCCCAATGCGAATTGGGATGTGTCCAGTGGGTTGAGGACACCCTTTTCCGAACAACCATACCACCGGAAGAGGTAGCTGCCATTATCGTTGAACCGATCCAGGGTGAAGGCGGCTATATCGTTCCGCCTCCGGAATTTCACAGGAAACTGAGTAACATAGCGAAAAAATATGGCATCCTTTATGTGGTCGATGAAGTCCAGTCGGGAATGGGACGCACCGGCAAAATGTTTGCCATGGAACATTTCGGAGTTGATCCGGACATCATCGCCCTGGCCAAAGGAATTGCTTCCGGGATGCCTCTCGGGGCACTGATCGCACGAGCAGAAATTATGAACTGGGAAGCCGGTTCCCATGCATCCACCTTCGGCGGCAATCCGGTTTCCTGCCAGTCGGCTCTGGCGACGATTGAACTGCTTGAGCAAGAACTTATGGAAAATTCAGCGGTTCAGGGCAAGTATCTGATGACAGGACTGCGGGAGCTGCAACAATCATATGAATGCATGGGTGATGTTCGGGGAAAGGGATTGATGGTGGGTGTGGAATTTGTCAAAGACCGTGAGAACAAAAAACCGGCCAGAGAGTGGCGAAATCATATCATTAAAAAAGCATTTCAGAAAGGATTATTGCTTTTGGGGTGTGGTGAAAACAGCATCCGTTTTTGTCCCGCCCTTACGGTATCCGAAGCGGAAATCGACAAATGCCTTTCCATATTTCACGACGTTGTCCGGGAAGTGGCGGGTTGAACATCTTACGCAAAAAAACTCTGCATGATCTTCCTGAATCTTTGGCCCCGCCAGGTAGCGGACGGTCTTGTTGCTTCAGATACGAGAATATCTTGACTCAAAAAAGGTAAAAAGTCAGAAATCTTCGGGATAATTACTCTTATTACCGGAAAATTCAATACCGGATGGGTGTGGTTGAGTAGGATACAATCGGTATTGAACTGCTTACATATTCTCTTAAGTCCCTCAATCTCGCTGAAAACATCCTTGGTTTTGGTGTTCCTGTAAGCACCCATTTCTCCTTGCTCAAGAAATGAGATATCTTTTGGAGAAATACAACATTTCATTAACAGGTAATAATTGTTAACCCGAGATCGATGGACAAGCGGTTTATCCAATTGCGGGCGGGGCGCCAAAAGCGTTTCACGGCCTTGCATGCTTTCCGTAAAACACCGGGTTAGCCCTTCGTCCATATTGAAAGATACCCCCGGTATCAGTATCCGATGTTCCAGGCGATCCGGAGACAAATTGTGGTTGATAAACAGGACGCCAATGCAGGGCAACACGCCACCCAGAGAAAAATCCTTGATTATTATATCGACATTCTTTCCCTGATAGAATTTAATCATATCTTTTATCACGACATTGTCCACAGAATCCGGATCAATTGACGGAACTATTTTTTCAGGTTTGATTATTTGTATCTGGACATGACGTTCAAATATTTCACATGAGGCCTGAATCATGGCCTCTTCCATGGTGTTTCCCGCCGCCATCCCGTTAGATGCATGAATATAGGTAACAAAATTGACCGGAACCTTTATGGTTTTTTCACGAAGTATTGAAAAACCGTCAACCCAATGTCTGGCCATTCGACTGTTTTTGATATGCTCAATATCTGTACCTGTCAGATGACTTTCGTTTGCCAGCAGGTCTTCTATTGTCAGAGTGCTGTCTTTCAATTCATCCTGGTGGGCATTTACATACCCAGGCAGCCATTCATAATTAAGGAACCTGGTGGTCTCTTTATTGTAAAGGGCAGGAATGTTAAACCTTACGCGTTCTTCAAAGACCGGATAGAACAATCCTGCGCTGAAGCGTTCAGCCAGTTCCGCGTACGCGCTGGCCTCCGCAAGCTCCGGGGTAATACCTTTTCCATTACATACGATCCGAATTGAATCAATCCATATCTGTCCCCAATAAATGTTGTTTGAAACTCGAAAGGGGGAGTATTCAACGTTGAGATTCAACTTCCGAAATCCGTCTTTAATTTTTCCGATCGTGTTGGACGGAAGATCACACTTGCCATACTCATTTCTGACGTAATTCTGAAATTTCATTTTTTATTTGGCTTTTTATCGGTGTTCGAATATTGATAAAAATATCTCAATACCGAATTTTGATTATTTTAAACTTTATGTTCTCTAAAAAAATGATGAACTCGTAAAAACTGCAACCTCTAAACCCTGAACGCTTATAGCTGTTCCAATGCGGGTCCTTGTAGAACGTCAGGTCCCAATCCCATGATTCCGAGTCAATTCAGAAAAAATCTATAACCATCTAATATTCTAAGTTTATTTATTTTTTATTGGTTTTACTTTATAAACAATATAAAAAATATAGTCAAGAAAATCAATTTTTGTCACATTTTATCGTAACCGTTCACGGGTCCAGGGTTCAGAGGTTCAGGATGCAGGTTTTGTAGGTTCACCTCACATATCTGAGTCTGTTGATTAATGAGGATTTTCGTCCAAGAACAAGGCATGCGAAAAAAATAACCACCCCAGTACGATCTGCCTGCCTGTCCCGCTACCTTCACGGGGACCTACGGGGCAGGCAGGCATATATTTAATATTCCGAGGATTTATTCGCCACCGAACTTTGGCGGGTTAATCATCGAAATACTACCCGTATTCCTGTGGTTAAAATTTTCGTGTTGACTCGGGGCATCCATGCCCCTTGCCCTTGCGGGCAGCTCGATAGCTGTCCAAATCTGCTATCCTGGAGATTTGCCCTTGATCTTAACGAAAAACCCTATTTTTCGTTCGGGCACTAATTAGACGGCGGTTTAAGAGGAATGTCCCACTTTTTCATGTACTTCCAGATTGCGGTTCTACTTAGGCCCACTCGACGTGCAACTTCAGCCTTATTCCAGCCGCATTCGTTTAGAAGTTCGAGCAGCTTTTCTCGGGAAAGCTTTTTCCGTGGCGATAAAGAACGTAAAGGCCGGTCAATTGATTTTGGCTTAAGGGGATGATATTCAATCTGCCGTATTTCAACAGGAAGGTCAAAAATATCGATATGCTCGTCATTGCAAAGAACAAAACCATGCTCAATGGCATTTTCCAGTTCACGCACGTTGCCGGGCCAGGAGTAATCCATGAGAATTCTCATCGCAGACTGCGAAACACCGGCGATTTTTTTTCCGGTTTTTTTATTCTGAACAGTTATGAAATGACTTGCAAGAAGCGGAATGTCTTCTTTCCTTTTTCGTAAAGGAGGTATATAAATCGGAAATACCTTAAGGCGATAATAGAGATCTTCACGAAAATGTCCTCTATTGACAAGTTCGTAGAGATCTTTGTTTGTGGCTGCAATGATTCGGATGTCGATTTTACATTTTTTCGATTCACCGACCCGCTCGATTTCTCGTTCTTGGAGCACACGAAGCAGCTTGATCTGAATAAAAGGACTAATTTCACCAATTTCATCCAAAAATATGGTTCCAGCGTCGGCTTCCTCAAATCGGCCAACACGGTCGCGAACAGCCCCGGTAAAACTGCCTTTTATGTGACCGAATAATTCGCTTTCTAAAAGAGATTCAGAAAGGGCACTGCAGCTCACCGCTACAAACGGCATTTTGTATCGATCGCTGTTGTAATGAATAGCACCGGCAACCAGCTCTTTTCCCGTACCGCTTTCGCCTTGGAGCAGGATGGTTGCTTCGCTTGCAATGGCGGCTTTTACAGCTAAAAACAGGTGTTGCATTGCACGACTTTTACCGATAATGTTATCAAACTTATGTATTTCACCCAGCCGACGGTTGGCATCTTCTGCTTTACGTCGGGCCTTTTTCAGTTCAGTGATATCAGTCACCGTCTCGACAACGCCTTGTACACAACCATTTGCATCCGTTACCAGTCTTGCGCTTCTTATCACAGGTATATTATTACCGTTTTTGTGGCGCAGAAAGCATTCCTCAGCATCAAAACGAGTATTTTTGTAAATTCCGCATTTGTTAATGTTTGTTGGCCAAGGCTCGGAAAGGCAACGATTGAACTTGAGCAACTTACAGCTTTTTCCTATGGCTTCTTTCGTGCAATAGCCAGTAATACGCTCCATGGATGGATTCCATGATGATATGATTCCCTTGTCATTAAGGGTAAAAACACCGTCAGCCATTGATTCCAAAAGCAGGCTCGCAAACCTGGAATCTATTATATTAAGTGTTTTATTTTGCATGGCAGAAATCCACCTCTTTATATCTTTGGCGCTTTATTGTTGAGATTTTCAGGGCTCAGTAATTCACAACATTCAGATCTTTAAGCGTTCCAATATCGTTACCTATCGTTACTTTTCATTATAAGTAACGCTATTTCTACTTGTCAACCTGTTTTTGTTTTTTGCAACAGTGATACTTTATTTTTTTCAAGATTCCTGCCATGGGGGTGTAAATCAAGACCGTTGGTAAACGCTGATCCTTGTCTATTGACAAACCGTAGCTCCGAAGCCCTTTTTTTAGGTGTCAGGTGTCAGGTGTCAGGGTTAAGGGGGAAACGAGGTGACCAATAGCAATTATATGGACGTGGAGGATCTTGAGGTCTATAAAAAGTTGTGTCGGTTACACATTTGTTGAATGGATTGGAGAAAACATTGGAGCGGAAAGCCCCAGAGCGAGAACGCCGCTGGCAGTTAGCTGAGGAAACGGTAGTGTATGGCGTAAATGATGAATCGTTCCCTCAGGGCTGCATGCCTCCTGACACCTGAAACCAAATAGCCATGGCAATCTTAGCAAACAACAGTCTTGATTTACACCCGTCCTTCCATGGTGTGTATCAATAAGTTTGATCTCAATCCTGATGAAGGAGAAGCCATCGAGGCCTTTGCAAAACAAAGAAACATAAAAGTGATGGGGAGGATTCCTTTTGATCCTGCCTTTACTCAGGCAATGGTACATGGGAAAACTATCGTGGAGTTTGACGGCCGTTCCAAAGGGTGTGAGGCGGTCAAAAACATATGGGAAGATCTGGTAAAAGAGTTAGAAATTTAAAGTAATTTGAAAAAGATATTTTTTTATATCTATTTTTCGGCACAAAGTTGCTTTGAACGACATTCTTTAAGAAGGGTTTCCAGAGTGTTGACCATGTCCTGAGATAATTTACCGGCGTTAACCAGCCGTTTGGGGACTGCCTCAGCTTCATGGTGCCATATATCCAGAGCTTCGGCCAAGGGTTTGATAAATTTAATCCCTTGGTTTCGTAACGTCTTCAGGGCGTTAACGTTGTCTTTGCGATTCAGTTGGTCTATCTCACGGAATATACGGCCCATTATTTTACGAAAGACCCGTTGATCATGAGTTGATATTTTTGCAAATGCCCTGTGATCCACGGCCAGCACCCCATAAATATACAGAAACGGCTCGTACATCAGGTAGTTAATCTGGGTATGCCATTGCAGTGCCACCGCACCGATGGGCGGAGTGGTGACCGTATTAATCAGCCCGGTTTGCAGGCCGGCACGCACATCGGCGATGGATAATGGAAATGGAGTAATGCCAAAGGCCTTTACCGCTTCAAGGATCATGGTATCGTTGTTCGGAATCCAGACTCTCTGCCGGCGCATTTCTTTGACGGTTCTTATGGGCACGGTGGACATCACATAGGCAAAGCCGCCTTCGGCGATCCCAAAGGTCACAAATCCCCCTTTTTCAAGGCCTTGGGCAATACGCTGGTCCAGATGCTTGCGAACATAATCCACCTCTTCAAAGGATCTAAATTTAAGCGGCAGGCTGTAAATCTGGTTGTCAGGATAAAACTCGGACAAACTCCCGCCCACAACTGCACCCCCGTGAAGCTGACCGATGCGAATTTTTCGTAAAACCGTTTTATCATCTCCCATTATTCCGCCCGGATAGTATTTAATCGTCACCCGGTTGTCGGTTTTACGGGCCAGTTCGTCGGCGCCTTCCCGCATTTTTTGCATCCAGACAGACCCTTCCGGCGACAGGGTGGCGATCTTGAACCTCATGGCGTGGGCCTGACCGCTTACCATAATAACAAGCATAATTGTAATAATTCTTATCATCATGAGAACACCCCATTATATTTTTTGTTTAAACCTGCGGAAGGTGAGTTGTGCACAATTGAATTGCGTTCAAATACTCACCACCCGCTTCTGTCCGATGTTTTAAAATGCTTAAAATGTTACTTCTCCTTTATGTTCCTATAAGGTATGGATTAATACAATTTGTGCATGTCAAATAATCTACTTCAGATGTCGCCCAAAACATTACTGCAACCATTAAACCAACAAATACAATCAGATACATTAATTTTTTCATATCTTTCTCACCCCCTTTCATTTAAGGCAAATCGGAAGGTGAGTACCCGGCCGTCAGGTATTATCCCAATCCTGAAAGAATGGAACCTGTTCAAAAACGGTCGGGAACTTAAAGCCCTTTCCACTTCTTCGGCCTAAACTTCTCCTTCGTTCTTTGCCAGATCTTCGTTCCGGAATATGGAGGATGTATGAAAATACCCTTCTTTCAATTCCTAAACGTTTGTCCGCATTATTTTTGATAAATATCCCCATAACTTTGCATCTCAGAATTTCTAAAACCTATTAAAATTACAATTCTTTTCGATACATTTTCTGATCGCTAAGGAATAAAAAAATAAGTACCAGTATATTATTATTTTAAACATAACCTTTCCATCCCAGACGCTGCAAATTCTGCTTTATCCATTGTAAACCTCCTGTCCACTTGAGGACTTTCGGTTTTCCAATCAATTGTATTAATAATACAGCAATAATAATGCCAATTAAGATTGGGTACAGGTTTCTTGTTACCGTTCTCTTGTTGCTCGTTATCGGTTGCTGGTTGCCGGATAAAATAGTGAAATATTGAGGTTTGAACCTAATATTTTTGTTGTAATCCAACTGTTAATATGTTAAATAGATGAACAGTAAAATTGTTTAACATATGAACAGGAGGGGCCATGTTTGAACAGAAACTAAACAAGTATTGGAAAACAGTGGTGGACACGATTCAGGACGGAGTCATGATTGTGGACACTGAAGGCACTATAACTTCGGTTAACCGGGCTTTTGAAAAAATTACCGGGCATTCTAAGACAGAGATCATCGGGAAACCCTGCACCGTATTAAGTTGCAATGCCTGTGAATTGGTCCGCGGAAATAAAGGAAAAGGACCCCATTGGTGTGTATTATTTAAGAGGGGCAAGTTAAGAATGCAAAAATGTGTTATGACGCGAAAGAACGGAGACCATCGGTCCTGACGAGTCAACAAAGGCGTATTCAAGGGTGCTTTTGAGTTCACCCATTTCGAGCCATGGGTATCCGGATTATTTAGATCTAAGGCTGGTATTAGCAGCGAATTCTTTTTTCGCGCCGGGCAAATTCTTTGGAAGAATGAAACCGGCCAAAAGGCGGATATCGCCAGTTCTTTCTCTCAATGGCGGAACCATATGGGGTCCACATTTATCCGGTAATAAAATCTTCCCTGAAAGCACCTTGAATCCCACCAGCTGTTTTACAGATCCTTTGTTGGTTTGCCATGTGATTCTAACATCAAAGTCGAATCGGCTGGTGATCACCCACCCGTTCAATGTTCTTTTCTTCAGAAGCACCCATAAAAGGTTTTACCTGGGTTGAAAGGGGTAAATCGCCAATTTCGTCCAGAAAAATATATCTCCCTTCATGGGCGGCTTCAGATCTTCCGGTTCGACTCTGGCCCGCCGGTATAAGCGCCTTTTACGTGGCCAAAAAGCTCCTTTCCAGGGCGGCGCTCATTCAGGGCCGCACAGCTAACGCTACATACGGTTTGTTTTGCGGGGTTGCGCATGAATCGCCCTTGCGATAAGCTCCTTTCCGGTCCCACTTTCCCCAAAGCCAATCACCGGCGCATCCGACTCCAGAAGCGTTTGTAATCATGGTAAAAATCTGCTGCATGGGCGAAGTGCCAAGAATGCCGTAAAGGTCGATCTTCTGCCCCGAGTTCTCGCCGAAAGGTTTCGATTTTGGGTTTCTTTTTCAATGAGGTCCGGTAATATCGGTTATGGTTTTCAACAGCGCCCGTTACATGACCTTTTGTTGTCGGAGAACAGAAGCATTTTTCACAACGTGAACATAGTCTCCGTTCTTTCGCGTCATAACACATTTTTGCATTCTTAACTTGCCCCTCTTAAATATACACACCAATGGGGGTCCTTTTCCTTTATTTCCATGAGGACCAATTCACAGGCATTACAGCTTAATACGGTGCAGGGTTTCCCGATGATCTCTGTCTTAGAATGCCCGGTAATTTTCAAAAGCCCGGTTAACCAGGGGATTATGAATTGCCTTCAGTGTCCACAATGCGTGATTTATGGCATAATATTTGCTTTTTTAATTAATCGGGGTTTAACTTGGTAACCTCCATTTTCATATTACCCCCTTCTTAATGACAAATCGGCCCTAAGGGATAGGTCCTTGGGGTCGATTTGTTAAAAGGCAAAGATCATAAGCATTGACAGAAAGATACACGAGCAGAATTGATGAGATTTAACAGGAAATTATCTCAATGGTAGGATTTAAAGAAAAAGAGAAGATAGGTGCGGTTATGGTGGTGGGTGGTGGTATTGGCGGTATTCAGGCCGCCCTTAACCTGGCAGATTCCGGGTTCTATGTCTATCTCCTTGAAAAATCACCAGCCATTGGCGGCAAGATGTCTCAATTGGATAAAACATATCCTACAAATGATTGTTCCATGTGCATTATGGCGCCAAAGCTCGTGGAATGCGGCAGGCATCTGAATATCGAAATTATCACTTATGCTGATATTGAATCCGTGGAGGGGTCTGCAGGAAATTTCAAGGTAAAGGTCAAGAAACGTGCGCGGAGTATCGACATGGACCGATGTATTGGCTGTGGACTGTGCATCGAAAATTGTCCGGTAACAAATCAGACGTATCCGAAAGAGCCCATGGATAGTAATACTTATCCTGAAATATAAGGCCACCGATAGGAATAGATTTCCACAAGAGTGATTTCACGGCGTTATCGGTCGAAATATTCGATAACATATGCCCATGTGAGCCTTACTTTGATTTCTTACTCTGGCCTTGTGAAATTAGTTATCTTAAAACCTATGGAACGGATTACCGCTATAAAAGGAGAGCTTCAGGTGAAGATAGAGCCTATAGACACGGTGTATCTTGACAAAGTGCTTGAACAAAATATGCAAGACCCGGAAAACCTGATTATGATCTTGCAGGATGTAAGTGCGAAGTACAACTATCTCCCCAGAGAAGTCTTAAACTACGTGGTTGAGAGGCTCAACGTTTCCATGTCTCTGATTTACAGCGCCGCCACCTTTTACAAAGCCTTTAGTTTAAAACCAAGGGGTAAATATATCATCAATGTGTGTCTCGGCACGGCGTGTCACGTGCGCGGGGCGGAAAAGATCAAGGAAAGTCTTGAAGAAAGGTTGAATATACATGAGGGCGAGACCACCGAAAATCTGAAGTTTACACTGGAAACGGTCAGGTGCCTCGGATGTTGCGCATTAGGGCCTGTGATTACGGTAAATGAAACGTCTTACGGCGGATTGGACAGGGGAAAGGCGCTCAAAATCATAGAGAAATATGAAGATGAGGCATAACAAATGCACTCATGTATGGTTCGGGGAATGTGATGAGTAAGTTGCAGAGCCAGAAGAATTACGAAGTCTTAAGGGAACAGTTCAAAAAAGAACGTGATCCTGAACGGCTTGTTGTTTCCCTTTGCGCCGGTTCGGGTTGTGGCGCTTCCGGAACCAAAGAAGTCATGAAGGCACTTGAGAAGGAAGTTTTGAAAAATGGCCTGAAAGGAAAGGTGGAAATCAAGGCTACGGGATGCCACGGTTTTTGCGAGCAGGGTCCGATTGTGGTGATTTATCCTGAAGGTATTTTTTATCCCAAGGTAAAACCTGAGGATATTCCGGAGATTGTTGCCAAAACGATCGTTAATGGAGAGGTGATTGAAAATAAATTGTATAAAGATCCGTTGTCAAAGAAGAGGATTTCAAAAGGAAAGGACATTCCCTTTTATCGTCAGCAGCTCCGTATTGTCTTTGGCAACAATGGCCTCATCGACCCGAACAACATTGATGACTACATCTCCATGGATGGTTATTCCGCTCTGGTAAAGGCCCTGTTCACCATGTCTCCGGAGGAGGTTATTTCGGCCATAAAAGAGTCTGGCTTACGAGGCCGGGGTGGAGGTGGATTCCCCACCGGAATAAAGTGGGAGACCTGCCGCAAGGCTCACGGGGATATAAGGTACGTCATGTGCAATGCTGACGAGGGAGACCCCGGCGCTTACATGGACAGGAGTCTCCTGGAGGGAAATTCCCACAGCGTCCTTGAGGGGATGATTATTGGGGCGTATGCCATAGGTTCAAATCAGGGCTTTGTTTACGTGCGAAACGAGTATCCCCTTGCCGTGAAAAATCTCGGGATCGGTATCAAGCAGGCCGAGGAATACGGTCTGTTGGGAAAGAACATCCTTGGTTCCGGCTTTGATTTCACGGTGAAGATCAGTCGCGGGGGTGGTGCCTTTGTGTGTGGCGAGTCAACCGCACTGATGCGCTCCCTCGAAGGCAAGGTCGGCCGGCCGAGAGCCAAATACGTTCACACGGTGGATAAGGGCTACCGGGAAAGCCCCTCGGCCCTTAACAATGTGGAAACGTGGGCCAACGTGCCGATAATAATCAACAACGGACCTGAGTGGTATGCCTCTCTGGGTACCGAGAAAAGCAAAGGGACAAAGGTTTTCTCTCTGGTGGGCAAAGTAAGAAACACCGGCCTGGTAGAGGTTCCCATGGGGACTTCTCTGAGAACGATAATCTACGACATTGGTGGAGGCATCCCCAAAAAAAAGAAGTTCAAGGCCGTTCAGACCGGTGGTCCTTCAGGCGGCTGTATTCCAGAGGACTTCCTGGATCTTCCTGTTGATTACGAGAGGCTGGCTGAGGTGGGTTCCATAATGGGCTCCGGCGGTATGATCGTCATGGACCAGGACAACTGCATGGTGGATCTGGCCCGGTATTTTGTGGATTTTTTGAAAAACGAATCATGCGGTCAATGCACCCCCTGCCGTGAAGGAATTACACAGATGTCAGAGATTCTGACGGATATCTGTGAGGGAAACGGCAAGGAAGGAGATATCGAACTTCTTGAAGAACTGGCCACTATGATCAAGAGATTTTCTTTGTGCGGACTGGGAAAAACCGCCCCGAATTCGGTCTTAACCACCATCCTCTACTTTCGGGAGGAGTACGAAGCACACATCAGGGACAAAAAATGCCCGGCAGGCGTCTGTAAGGCCCTTTTTCATTACGAAGTTGATGAAGAACTGTGTAATGGCTGTCATCTGTGCGCCCTGAAATGCCCGCAGGAGGCCGTCACCGGTGAAAAAAAGGAACCCCATCATATAGACCAGGATAAGTGTATCAAGTGTAGCATCTGTTACGAGGCCTGTAAGTTTGATGCTATTCTTATCAAGTAGTTAAGGGAGAAGGAACACACCTATGATAACCTTTAAGCTTAACGGGAAAGAAGTTCGGGGGGAAGAAGGGGAATATATCCTTCAGGTTGCTGAACGATGTGGGGTCGAGATCCCGACCCTGTGCTACCATAAAGCCCTCGGGCCCGCAGGGATGTGCCGTCTGTGTACGGTAGAGGTTTTTGATGGCCGAAAGACCGACTTTGTCACGGCATGCAACTACCCCATACGGGAAGGTATGGAGGTAAGGACAAAGACCGATGCGGTTCTTGAGGGTCGCAAACTGATCGTGGAATTGCTCCTTGCCCGTTGTCCGAATGTGCCTATGGTCAAGAAATTGGCAGCAACATATGGGATCAATAAACCTCGGTTTAAGAAAAGAGACGAGGATTGTATCCTTTGCGGGCTTTGCGTGCGTATTTGCGAGAGAATGGGAAACAGTGCCATCAGCCTAATCGGCCGGGGTGTGGATATGAAGGTGGATACCCCCTTTCATCTTCAGACCGATCTGTGTATGGCCTGCGGTGCCTGCGCCTCGGTTTGCCCAACCGGACATATCAAGCTTAAAGACATTACCAAACATGCGATTCAACCCATCCCCTCTGAGTATGACATGGGGCTGATCGGACGAAAACCGATTTATATACCCTATCCTCAAGCCATACCCAAAGTACCGGCCATTGACCGGACGGTTTGCATGCACTTTAAGACCGGCGGATGTAAAATATGCACTGAGTTTTGCAGCGCCCAGGCCATTGACCACGCCCAGGAAGATGAAACTGTGGAACTGAACGTGGGGTCAATCATACTTGCCCCTGGTTTTGAACCCTACGATCCTTCAGGTGATGTCACGTATCAATATAGCCGTTTTCCAAACGTGGTCACCAGTATGGAATTTGAGCGCATATTAAGCGCTTCAGGTCCCTATGAGGCTCACCTTGTACGTCCATCTGACGAAAAAGAGCCCGGAAAGATTGCCTGGCTCCAGTGTGTGGGTTCAAGGAACATCAACACGTGTGACCAGGGATACTGTTCTGCGGTATGCTGCATGTATGCCATCAAAGAGGCCGTTATTGCCAAGGAGCACAGCGCCTTGCCATTGGATACGGCCATTTTTTTCATGGATATGCGAACCTACGGCAAGGATTTTGAAAAATATTATAACCGGGCAAAGGACGAAATCGGCGTCAGGTTTATCAGGTCCAGGATACACACCATAGAGCCGGTGGGAAATACTGGAGACCTCAAACTGGTCTATGTTACTGAAGGAGGAGAGAAAAAAGAGGAAGTATTCGATATGGTAGTGCTTTCCATTGGTTTGATGCCTCCCGCCGATGCCAAAGATCTGGCTGGGCGATTGGATATAGAACTCGATCGCCATCATTTTGCAGCTACCCGATGCCTTTCACCTGTAGAGACATCAAAACCGGGGATATACGTATGTGGCGCATTCCAAGGGCCTAAAGACATCCCGGGGACGGTTATGGAGGCGAGCGCTGCGGCCAATACCGCTATGGGCCTTCTGGCACCGGTGAGAAACAGCCTGGTCAAAAAAAAAGAGTATCCTGTTGAAAAAGAGATCGTTGGAGAGGAGCCTCGCATAGGCGTATTTGTTTGCCATTGAGGTATTAACATTGGGGGCGTCGTTGACGTCCCGAAGGTGAGAGCATACGCGGAAACCCTGCCAAATGTGGTGGTGGCCGACAGAAATCTCTTTACCTGTTCCCAGGATACCCAGGAAAAAATAAAAGAATATATTAGGGAATATGACCTAAACCGGGTGGTGGTTGCCTCCTGCACCCCAAGAACCCATGAGCCGTTGTTCAGAGAGACACTCCGGGAAGGGACTCTCAATAAATATACCTTTGAGATGTGTAATATTCGCGATCAATGTTCGTGGGTCCATAGGGACGATCCGGAAAAGGCGACGGAAAAGGCCAAAGATTTGGTCAGGATGGCGGTGGCCAAGGCGAGGCTGATCGAGCCGCTTACCGATATATCCGTACCGGTAAATCATAATGGTTTAGTGATCGGAGGCGGGGTGGCCGGCATGGTGAGTGCCTTGAGTCTGGCTGAACAAGGTTTCAAGATCGATCTGGTTGAAAAAGGAGATAGATTGGGCGGCCAGGCCCTCAATCTCTACGCCACATATAAAGGGGACAAGATAAAACCTTATGTTGAAGATCTTGTTGAGAACGTTAATGACCACCCATTGATTCACGTTTATCTTAACACGACCATTAAAGACGCTTCGGGTTTTATAGGGAGTTTCGCATCGACATTGACAGATGATAACGGTGAAAAAAAGAAATTGGAACACGGGGCAATCATTATGGCCACCGGCGGCAAACCCTATAGGCCCAAAGAATATCTATATGGGAAAGATCCCAATGTGTTGCTGTCTTTGGAGCTTGATCAAGAAATTATGAAGGGTAGTGACAGGATCAGGGGTGCAAGGAGCGCAGTCTTTATCCAATGTGTGGGATCCAGAACACCTGAGAGGCCCTATTGCAGTAAAGTCTGCTGTACCCATTCCATCCATAGGGCGTTGACTTTAAAAAGTTTACATCCGGATATGCAGATATATATCCTCTATAGGGACATCAGAACCTTTGGAGACAGGGAAGACCTCTACACGGAGGCCAGGGATAAAGGTATTTTGTTCATTCGTTATGATCTGGAAAATAAACCCGGGGTTGAAAAGGAAAATAGCCGGCTTAAGGTCACGGTTACCGACCATGTTCTCCAAAGACCTCTTGAGATATCCGCGGATATCATATGCCTGGCAACGGGCATATTGCCCTCTGACAACATTCCCCTTACCAAACTTTACAAAGTGTCTGCGACCAAAGAGGGGTTTTTCTTAGAGGCCCACATGAAACTACGGCCGGTTGATTTTGCTACTGACGGCATTTTTTTAGCCGGGCTTTGCCACTATCCAAAACCCATTGAGGAATCTATCGCGCAAGCCAAGGCGGCATCTGCACGGGCAGCAACCATCTTAATGAAAGATACCATAGAAATCGAGCCCATTGTTTCCGTGGTTAATCCGGAAATATGCAGTGGCTGTGGTACTTGCGAAAGGGTATGTCCATTCGGTGCTATTCATGTGATAGAGATGGATGGTGTAAAAAAGGCTCAAAATACACCGGCATCCTGTAAAGGATGCGGACTGTGCGCTGCAAGCTGTCCGTCCAAGGCGGTGGATATGTGCCATTTTAGTCAACATCAAATAAGGGCGCAAATTTGCGCCTTGGCGTAGTTAGGGGATTTTTGACATGTCAAATCAATTCGAACCCAAATTAGTGGCCTTTCTATGTAACTGGTGTTCATACGCCGGCGCGGATCTGGCAGGGGTTTCCAGATTTCAATATCCGCCGAATATCCGGGTTGTCCGGGTCATGTGCACCGGAAGGATTGATCCTGTACTTATTCTGGAGACTTTAGCCAGGGGAATCGACGGTGTTCTCATCGGCGGGTGACACCCCGGGGAATGTCATTACCTGGAAGGTAATCTATATGTCAGAAGGCGGGTCTTGATGACCAAAAAACTGCTGGAATGTATTGGGATCGATCCGGATAGAATTCGCCTGGAGTGGATATCCGCTTCAGAAGCCCCGAAATTTGCACAAGTGGTCAGAGACTTCGTCAAAGAGGTAAAAGGCATGGGTCCAAACCCCTTGTCCCACCGGGAGGATGACCGGGGAGGCCACACTAATTTACTTAAGGATATTAACCAAATCCGGGAAGGAAAGACAATAAATTGATAACATCCATTGAGCATATCCCCACGATCTGCCCGTACTGTGGCTGTGGATGCGGCATATATCTGGTGGTCAAAGACGGCAACATAGTGGGTATGGAGCCCTGGAAGGATCATCCGGTATGTGAAGGAAAAAACTGCCAAAAAGGGAGGAATGCTCATACCTTTTCAACGAGCGATCAGCGGTTGAAAACGCCACTGATAAAGAAGAATGGCGTCTTTGAAGAGACCTCCTGGAAAGCGGCATTCGGGTTGATCGCGGACAAATTTCAGAATGCGGAGCCCGATGCAGTGGGGTTTATCAACTCTGCGAAGTGCTCGAATGAGGATTTGTATGTCATTCAGAAATTTATCCGGGTGGTTCAGAAGACAAACAACATGGATAATGCCTCCAGATTCTGCCATTCCACCACAGTCCCTGCATTGCTCTCCACGGTAGGTTCCGGTGTGATGACAACCTCAACCACCAGTATCGAGCAGGCGGATTGTATTTTTGTGGCCGGTTCCAACCTGCAGGAAACCTATCCTATCATTGCCCGCAGGGTCATCCGGGCAAAGCGGAAGGGCGCCCGGGTAATCGTTGTGGATCCCAGAATTACCGTGACGGTCAAAAATCTTGCAGACACCTATTTGCAAATCTATCCGGCTACGGACAATGCTCTAGTAAATGGCATGATGCGGGTCATCATAGATGAGGGGCTTGAAGACAAAGAATTCATAGAAAAAAGGACCCAGGGGATCCATGAACTCAAAAACTATTTAATGACCCTGGATCTCAAGGAAATAGAAAAAATAACAAACATTTCCCTTGATGTGATCAGCGAGGCGGCACGAATCTATGCAACGGCAAAGCGGGCCTGCATCCTTTTTAATTCCGGTATTGCCCAGCATGCCGCCGGCATAGAGAATATTAAAGGCCTTGCCGACCTGGCACTTTTGACCGGGAACTATGGAAAGCCGGGAACCGGTGTGAATCCTTTAAGGGGTCATGCCAACGGAGAGGGGTTTGGCGATATGGGTCCCCTGCCGGTTTTTTACCCGGGATTTCAGGCTGTTAATGAAGAAACCGCCAGACGCTTCGAAGAGATTTGGGGGGTAAAAGATCTACCGTCACAGCCCGGCATGACTTACATGGACATGGTGGAAAAGTGTAAGCTCCTGTATGTTGTGGGGGCGAACCCCATGCTTGCGGCTCCGGATACAAATCGTGTGAAAAAGGCTTTTGAAGAAAAAGATCTTCTGGTGGTTCAGGACATTTTTATGACCGAAACCGCAGAAATGGCCGATATTGTGCTTCCTGCAGCGACGGCTATGGAGAAGGATGGAACCATCACCTGCCTGGATAGAAGAGTGCAGAGGATCCATAAGGCTGTCCAGGCCCCGGGTGATGCAAAGCCGGACTGGGTGATATTCTGTGAGCTGGCCAAGATCATGGGTTTTGAGCAGCAATTTAGTTTTGACGGCCCGGTGCAAATATTTGAAGAGATCAGAAAATGCGTACCCCAATACCGGGGTATAACCTATGAACGGCTAAAAAGTGCCAGCGGCATTCAATGGCCATGTCCAACCGAGGATCATCCGGGCACGGAAGTGATGTTTGTAGAAAAATTTCCTACTCCGGACGGTCTCGGGCATTTCCAGATTGCAGAGTATAAACCGCCTTTGGAAGTCCCCGATGATACCTATCCTTACATATTTACCAATGGACGGGTGGTATTCCATTTCCACACAGGGACCATGACCCGGCGAACCAAAGGGCTGAACAATGAATTGCCCAATGGATTTGCCGAAGTAAATCGTGAGGATGCACGGGAGCTGGGCATAGAAGACGGGGATCCGGTGTTGTTAAAATCACGAAGGGGGGAGATAAAAACCGTTGCCCGGGTGACGGACGACATAAGACCGGGGTTGATATTTATGCCCTGGCATTTTTCGGAATGCGCTCCCAATATATTAACCGGACCCACGGCCGGCCCCCCGTCCAAGATGCCGGAATTTAAATTTTGTGCAGTTAGCATTGAAAAGGTGTGATGATATGAAAGGTAATATGTATCTCGCGTGGTCATGTGACGACAAAATTCGGGAAATGGGAGAATCCGGCGGTGCGGTGACTGCTTTACTCAAGTTTGCTCTTGAGATGAGACTTGTAGATGCCGTGGTGGCCGTCAAAAAGAGAAATGGAAACAGATATGACGGGGTGTTATCTTTAATCACTGATCCGGATGAGGTGGTTGAGAGTGCCGGGGCCTTGCATTTTGCCCCTGTAAACGTGGCCAAAGAGATACACAAGTATTTGGACGGCGCCAAAGACTTGAAAATTGCCGTTACCTGCAAGCCCTGTGATTGCCGTGCGATCATTGAATTGGCCAAAAGGGGGCAAATCAACATGGCCAATGTCATCTTAATCGGATTGAACTGTACCGGAACGGTGTCGCCTGTGGTTGCCGAAAAAATGATAAAAGATGAATACCATGTCAATCCCGAGGATGTGGTCGGAGAGGAACTGGATAACGGGAAACTCGTCATCATACTGGCCGATGGCGCCAGAAAACAAAGAGATTTAGAGGAACTGGAGAAAAAGGCATACGGAAGAAGAGAGAATTGCAGGAGATGTGCAATTAACATCCCAACGATGGCAGACCTGGCCTGCGGTAAGTGGGGAACTAAGGACAAAAAGGCTACGTTTATCGAAGTTTGCTCACAAAAAGGTTCTGAACTCATAGAAAAGGCCATAGAGGCCGGGGCCCTCATTGTTGAAACACCGGATGAGGAAGCCATTGAAGAAAGAGAAAAAAAAGACAAACAGGCTGTTGAACTGGCCCAAAGATGGGAACAAAAGGATTTCGATTTCCTGAGACGGCTTTCGAATAAGGATAGGCTGAACTACTGGTTAGAATATTTTAACCGGTGCATCAAGTGCTTTGGCTGTAGAGATGTATGTCCCATATGTTACTGCCGCGACTGTTACCTTGAGCCGGAAAGAGGTTTTGTGCAGGGCGGACAAACACCGCCGCATCTGATGTTTCCATTGGTCAGATTGGCTCACGTTGCAGATTCCTGCGTGAATTGTGGTCAGTGTCAGGATGTATGTCCCATGGAAATTCCGCTGACCAGACTTTACCATATGCTAAACAGGGAACTTAGCTCAATGTTTGGTTATGTCCCGGGCATGGATTTGAGTGATTATCCGCCCCTGACCATCGTAACCGATGAAGAACTTCATATTGAGGAAGTCAATGTCTTTAGAAAGAATTAAGAACTTCATATTGAAAAAGTCGATGTCTTTAGGGAAAATTAAGGATTGAACTGTCGGACTGGCCAACACAAAATGGAAAGGATTCCCTATGAATGACGAGTTGACTCCGGAAGAAAAGGAGGCGCTAAAGGATGTTGCCTCAAAACTTGGATCCTTTGAAAAGCAAAGAGGAAATCTTATCCCAATCCTCCAAATGGTCCAGGAAAAGCTGTCCTATCTTCCCACCCAAGCCATAAAAGTAGTTTCGGAACACCTGGAAATTTTCGAAAGTGAGGTTTATGGCGTTGCCACATTTTATAACCAGTTTCGGTTTCACCCCCCCGGTAAGCATCCCATCAAGGTGTGTCTGGGTACTGCCTGCCATGTGAGAGGCGGTGGCATTATTCTTGAAAATTTTGAACGAAAGCTCGGGATACATTACGGTCAAACCACGCCCGACAGAGAATTCAGTATTGAAAAGGTCGCCTGTGTGGGATGCTGTGCGTTAGCTCCCGTGGCCATTATTGATGAAACCGTTCATGGCCATATGGCGCCCAGCAAGGTGGAAGGACTTCTTATGCGGATTGAAATAGAAAAAGAAATGGAAGAAAGGGCAAGGATAAAAGATGAATCCTGCGGGTAATGAAAAAATAGATCAAAGGTTCAACGCCATTTATAAAGAAGCCGAGAAACGCAGGAATGAATTCAGGGATGCGCCGGTTCCTAAAATACATATTGGTATGGCCACCTGCGGCATTGCCTCCGGAGCCCTTGAAACCAAAAAGGCATTTGAAGAAGCGCTTGATGAATACAATATCGAAGCCCGTATCCATACGGTGGGGTGTTTGGGCCATTGCTATGCGGAACCGGTGGTTGTCATAGACCATCCGGACTCGGGATTTCCACCGATTTTCTATCACGAGGTGAATGCGGGCAAGGCCAAGATGCTGACGAAGCTTTTTTTAAAAGAAGGAGATCCCCGATTCGAGCACGTTTACGGGGCCATGGAAGAAAACGATCTGATTCCCTGGGTAATGGAATTTGCCCGATTTAACCGGGAAAAACGTGTGGTCATGGAAAAATGCGGGTATATCGATCCGGAAGACATTTACGACTACATTGCCGCCGGCGGATATTCAACCCTTGTCAAGGCCTTAAAACTCAGTCCCGATGAGATCATCAAAGAAGTGCAGAATTCCGGTTTGAGAGGAAGAGGGGGCGCGGGATTTCCCACGGGCAGAAAATGGGAACTGGCGAAAAACACCGGGGAACAAGAAAAGATAGTGATCTGCAACGCAGACGAAGGAGACCCCGGCGCCTATATGGACCGAACCATCCTGGAAAGCAATCCCCACCAGGTCATCGAAGGCATGGCCATTTGCGCGTATGCGGTGGGAGCAAAAAAAGCCATCATTTATGTGCGGGCGGAATATCCGCTTGCGGTCACCATCGTCACAAAAGCAATCCGGCAGGCAAGAGAACTGGGTCTTTTGGGAGAATCGGTTTTGGGAAGCTCCTTTGATCTTGAGATCGATGTGTTTCGGGGATCCGGGGCGTTTGTCTGTGGTGAGGAAACGGCCCTGATCCGATCCATTGAGGGGTATAGAGGTATGCCCCGGCACCGTCCCCCGTATCCGGTTCAAAAAGGTCTGTGGAACAAGCCCACGGTCATTAACAATGTAAAAACCCTGGCCTCGGTTCCTCCTATTCTGGATCACGGCGCCGACTGGTACAGGGAAATCGGCACCCAAAACACTCCGGGCACCGCTATTTTTTCGGTGGTTGGCAATGTGGTTCACGCGGGTTTGGTGGAAATACCCATGGGCGTGTCTTTGAGGACTCTTATTTTCGATATCTGCGGCGGTATTCCCAATAACAAAAAATTCAAGGCCGTTCAGATCGGGGGACCGTCCGGCGGTTGCCTGAATGAGGATTTTCTGGATACTCCCATTGATTTCGATTCTTTGACCGAAGCCGGTGCAATGATGGGATCCGGCGGCATGGTGGTCATGGATGAAGATACCTGCATGGTGGAGGTGTCCCGCTATTTTCTTGATTTCACCCAAAACGAATCCTGCGGGAAATGCACGTTTTGCAGAATCGGGACCTACCATCTTCTTAAAATACTGGAGCGGTTAACAAGGGGCGAAGGTGAAGACGGCGACATTGAACTGCTGGAGACATTGAGTAAAGACATAAAAGCCGGCTCCCTTTGCGGGCTGGGTAAAACCGCCCCCAATCCGGTACTGACGTCTATTAAATATTTCAGGGAGGAATACGAGGCCCATATCTATGAAAAGCGGTGTCCGGCCCTGATGTGCCGTCCCATGATCGCCTTTTATTTTGATTTGGATTTGTGCGCCCGCGGCTGTGATGCCTGTGCCACCGCCTGTCCGGTGGAGGCGGTATTTACCACCAGCAATCGGAAAAAGGGGGTTGACCAGGAGCTTTGTGTAAAATGTGGTGAGTGCATGGTCGTATGCCCGCCGGAATATGATGCGGTTCGAAAGGTATCCCCTCCGCATCTGGTTCCCCATATCGAGAAACCGCCGGAAAAAAAGAAAGAGGACTAAAACTTTGGGGCTTCGCCCCAATTGGAATAGTGGAATAATGGAGTAATGGAATACTGGAATGATGGGTGAGCTTGTCCTGAACGTAGTTGAAGGAAAGGAGTTTTTAACAATTTAAAGGTTGTTTCCAATTATTCCAATATTCCATAACGACGGCATAAACAAGTTGCCGTTAATAAACCTGTATTATTAATAGGTTGTAGAATTACCGAGGCGCTAAATTATGCCTAAATTCCTGGTGGATAATAAAGAAATTGAAGCAAAACAAGGGACAACCTTACTTAAGGCCTGCCTGGATAACGAAATCTATATTCCCAATCTGTGCTACCTGGAAGGCATTGATCCCCCTTCGGTGTCGTGCCGGATGTGCTTTGTTGAAATTGAGGGTGAAAGACAACCGGTAACCTCATGTTCGGTTTTGGTCAAAGATGACATGGTTGTCAAAACCGACACCCCTGCGGTAAGGCAATTGCAACGAACCGGCCTTCGACTTCTTTTGTCGGTTCACCATGTGGACTGTAAGAATTGTCAGGCCAATAAAAAATGCGAATTGCAGCGAATGGCAAAATTCTTAAAGGTGGGATTAAAGCCCAAAGGCCTGGAGAGACACCTCCGGGAAATTGAGATAGACCGGAGCCATCCTTTTTTGGATTATTATCCCAATCGATGTGTATTGTGCGGCAAATGTGTTCATGTGTGCCGCGAAAAAAACGGCCAATCGGCTCTGACCTTTTCAAAGCGAGGGTTTGATACGGTAATAAGTTTTTACGGGGTAAGGGATCTGTCAACACTTGAGTGCGAAAATTGCAGTGCCTGTATTGATATCTGCCCGGTGGGCGCCCTTGCGTTAAAGGTTACGGGGGCGGAGGACCCCACCACTGCCTAACCTTTGAAGCAACCCTTACAGCTCCTTTATAATTTTTATAACTTTGGGTCGATACTCATCCTTTTTGGCCAGCTTGTTCCCCTTTGACTTTACAAACATAACGATGAGTCCGAAAAACAGAAAACCGGTGATGACTGACAATAATGACGCATCGAAATTAAAAAAAGGCGCCATTTTATTGCCGATGAAGGCGCCTGCCATCAAGAACAGAACCGGCAATACATAAAGCATAAAAGTAGCTTTTAACAACGGGGAGGTTTCAAAGCTAATCACGACCTTTTCACCCACCTTTGCCCCGGCATAATTGATCGCTTGCACTTCCATTTCCTTGCCACCGCCCATGGCATTACAGGAAGCCCGCGCAGCACAGGCTTCACAGGCATGGGTTTTCGTGGTTTTTACCCATACTGTGGTGGAATCGATCTTAGTTATAATACCTTTTTCGGTTGCCATAGTTCCAAACTCAATAATTTTATAAAGAAGTCAAACGGTTAATGAGAAGTTACCGCGATACTATTTAACAAGGCTAACATGTTTCAATTTTAAAAATAAATATGGAAAGAACTATTTTCAATAATATATTCTTTCTAAATAGGCAAACAAAAAAGCCTTTCTTTTCAGAAGTTCTGGTTTTTATAATGCTAAACCACAAACACTCTATGAATTCGATTTTTTAGAGTTCATCCAATACGACACTTTTTATTAGGACCACGGAGCGGTTGGGAATAAAAGAAAAGTTTATCGCACGAAAGGATAAGGGAGTCATGCCCAAGGCGGCACGCCGGATAGGTACCGCCTTTCGTTAGAAATAGGTTTTATTTTACGACGGAGACCAAACCCGCTTTTACAAATTCACGGTTCAATCGGGCAATGTTGGATATGGAAATTTCCTTGGGGCATTCCGCTTCACATTCTCGTTCATTGCTGCAGTTGCCGAAACAAAGCTCGTCCATTTTATTGACCATTGCCAGAGCGCGACTGGTCGCTTCAGGCTTCCCCTGGGGCAAAAGCGCCAGCTGAGAAATCTTGGCACTGGTAAAAAGCATGGCCGATGCATTGGGACACGCGGCAACACACGCGCCGCATCCGATACAGGCAGCCGCATCCATGGCCAGTTCGGCTATTTCCTGCGCGATGGGTATGCTGTTGGCATCCGGGGCACCTCCGGTATTTACCGAAATATACCCCCCGGCAAGAATGATTTGATCAAAGGCGCTCCGATCCACCACAAGATCCTTTACCATGGGAAACGCCGTGGCACGCCACGGTTCTATGACAATGGTATCTCCGTTTGAAAAATGCCTCATGTGAAGCTGGCAAAGGGTGGTCCCTTTTTCCTGGCCGTGGCAACGGCCGTTGATCACGGCTCCGCACATTCCGCAGATCCCTTCCCGGCAGTCATGATCGAAGGCAATGGGTTCTTTGCCGTCCAGAGTAAGCTGTTCGTTAACACAGTCGATCATCTCTAAAAAAGACATATCCGTTGAAATATCGGTGGCCGGATATGTTTCGAAACCGCCTTTCACATGGGGTCCTTTCTGTCGCCAGACTTTTAAGGTTACATTTATGTTTTTCGTCACTTGTAACTCCTTTGCGTTAATTCCACGTTTTCAAAAACAAGCGGTTCCTTATGGAGTTCGGGATCCGTGTCATCCCCTTTATGTTCCCATGCGGCCACGTGACAGAAATTCTCGTCATCCCGCATGGCTTCCTGCTCTTCGGTCTGGTAGGCTTCATTGAAATGACCACCGCAGGATTCCTTGCGTTCAAAGGCATCCATAACCAAAAGTTCTGCAAACTCGAGAAAATCGGCCACCCGGCCGGCCCGCTCCAGGCTCTGGTTAAAGTCTTGTGACGAACCGGGCACCACCGCATTTTCCCAGAACTCTTCTCTAAGTTCCCGGATCATTGTTCTGGCTTTCAACAGACCCTCATCGTTTCGTGACATGCCACAGTATTCCCAGAGAATGTGGCCCAGCTCACGGTGAATGTCATCCACGGTCCGTTTCCCGTTGATGGAAAGAAGCTTTTGGGTACGTTCGGTAGCATAACGGATCGCTTCCGTAAACGCCGGGTGATCGGTTGTAATTTCCGGCCGACTTGTTCCTGAAAGGTACCCGCCGATGGTGTATGGAATAACGAAATAACCGTCCGCCAGGCCTTGCATCAGTGCACTGGCGCCCAGACGGTTTGCCCCATGATCCGAAAAATTGGCTTCGCCCATGACAAAAAGTCCGTCAAGAGTGCTCATCAGGTTGTAATCCACCCACAGGCCTCCCATGACATAATGAGACGCAGGATAGATCATCATGGGCGTTTCATAAGGATTGGACGCGGTTATTTTTTCATACATCTGGAAAAGATTGCCGTATTTTTGTTCGATAACCTCTTTGCCGTCCCGCTTGATGGCATCGGCAAAATCAAGGTATACCGCAAAACCGGTTTCCCCCACGCCTTTGCCCATATCACACTGGGCCTTGGCATTGCGCGACGCCACATCCCGGGGAACCAGGTTGCCGAAACTCGGATATTTTTCTTCCAGGTAATAATCCCTTTCAGATTCGGGAATCTGGTTGGGCGGCCGCTTATCTCCGGGGGTTTTCGGCACCCAAACCCGACCGTCGTTTCGCAAGCTTTCGCTCATTAATGTCAGTTTGGACTGAGAGGTTCCGTGGACCGGGATACAGGTGGGATGAATCTGAGTGTAACAGGGATTGGCAAAAAACGCCCCTTTTTTATATGCCCTGAAGTTTGCGCTGACATTGGATGCCATGGCATTGGTGGAAAGGTAAAAAACATTGGCATACCCCCCCGTACACAGTACCACGGCATCGGCCCCATGGCTCTCGATTTCTCCGGTGACAAGATTTCTGACAACAATGCCCCGGGCCTGTCCGTTGATCACCACGATGTCCAGCATTTCCCGGCGCGGGAACATAGAGACCTGGCCGGCCGCTACCTGGCGCATCAATGAGCTGTAAGCTCCCAGAAGAAGCTGCTGACCGGTCTGGCCCCGAGCGTAAAATGTCCGGGATACCTGGGCGCCGCCGAAGCTGCGGTTGGCCAGAAGGCCTCCGTATTCACGGGCAAACGGTATGCCCTGGGCAACGCAATGGTCGATAATATGGTTACTCACCTGGGCCAAACGGTAGACATTGGCTTCTCTGGACCTGAAATCGCCGCCTTTGATGGTGTCGTAAAAAAGACGCCGGATACTGTCACCATCATTCTGGTAGTTTTTGGCGGCGTTGATCCCGCCCTGAGCCGCAATACTGTGAGCCCGCCGGGGGCTGTCCTGAATACAGAAGTTTTTTACGTAATAGCCGAGTTCGCCAAGGGATGCCGCTGCAGAACCGCCCGCAAGACCGGTACCCACCACAATGATATTAAATTTCCTTTTATTGGCAGGATTGACAAGCTTGAGTTCAAAACGGTGCTTATCCCATTTCTCCGCAAGGGGACCTGAAGGTATTTTTGAATCAAGGTGCATATGAAGCTCCTTATCGTAACAGGGAAACATAAACAGGAATAAAACCTAAACCGATTCCGATAACCACGCTGAAAACAATGCTTAACCCCCTGAGAAAGGGAGTATATTTCGGGTGATTGGCCCCAAGGGTCTGGAACGCACTCCAAAGTCCGTGGCTCACATGAATCGCTGCAATGATCACTGCAAAGGTATAAATGAATATATATACGGGGCTTGCAAATGCATTGGACATGAGTTGAAACGTGGTGGTGTTGGTTTTATCCACAAAATGAAAATTCATAAGATGAAAAATAACAAACAGCAGCAGAATAACACCGGTGTACGGCATGGTTGCCGACCCCAGCGTCCGTCCGCCCGCACGTTTGTTCACCGAATATCTGGCCGGGCGGGCGTTATAGTTTTGATAAAAAAGAAGCATACCGGTCAGAACATGGATGAGGGCAAAAAATAAAAGCCCGAGTTCTGCCAGGGTGACCAGAGGTCCTAATGAATGAAGATGCTCCACATACGAGTTAAAGAAATCTTTACCGCCGTATAGGGTCAGGTTGCCGGCAAGATGTATGGTCAGAAAACAGCAGAAGCCCAGACCGGTGACCGCCATCATTAGCTTTTTCCC
Source organism: Desulfobacteraceae bacterium Eth-SRB2 (assembly GCA_004193595.1). Classification (GTDB taxonomy): domain Bacteria; phylum Desulfobacterota; class Desulfobacteria; order Desulfobacterales; family UBA11574; genus S5133MH16. The sequence goes on along the minus strand of RPGQ01000077.1, from coordinate 119,200 downwards.
GACAGAAGTTCCCATGGGGTTTGTAAGCCCGTTCATTTCTTCCTCCAATATATTTGATGAATTCGCAAACACTAAAATGTGTCATGTTTTAGTGTCTTAGCACTAAATTTTGTGCTTTTTGTGACAAAACTTTTTTTCGCCACAAAGGCACCAAGACTCCAAGAAAAAATAACACAATAAAATCCTTTGTGTCTTAGTGTCTTTGTGGCAAATATTTTAGGTTCTGGATTATCCGGGTTGGGTTTTAAGATTTTGGTTAAAATTGATTATGGCATCACCTTTCCAGAGTCATCTGAATATAATGGCAGGGGCATTCTTTGGCACATAGGCCGCATCCCTTACAAAAATCAAGGTCAAAATCGTATTTTCCGGTTGACGGAGATATCTTAACGGCATTGTCCGGGCAGTACATATAGCAATTGCCACAATAGAAACAAAGACCGCAACTGAAACAACGTTCAGCTTCTTTGATAATCTCCTGGCGATCAAAAGACGGATAAATCTCTCTGAAATTCTTCAGCCGCGTGTGGATGGAGACCGCTTCTTTGCTGAATCGCTTTTCTTGTGTGTAATAGTAAGTATTCAGATCCTTCGAGTAGATCACCGGTGGCGGTGCCAGTTGGCTTTCCACATTCCCTTCAATGTAGTCTTCAATAGCGGAAGCGGCTCGAAGACCCTGACCAATGGCAACAGCAACGGTTTCTAAGCCAAGAACCGCATCACCGCCGGCAAAAACACCGTCTATACTGGTCATGAGGTTTTCGTTGGTAGAAATCCATTGATCGTTTTGCTTTTGTATTTCGATGCCGTCATAATCCACCGCCTGACCCGTTGCCATGATCACCGTGCCTGCCGGATAAATCGATTCTGAATCCTCAATGGGAACCGGTCGGGCCCGACCACTGGCGTCGGGTTCCTTTAGTTCCATCTGCCCGCACAAGAGACCGACCACCCGGTCCTCGTCGGTAATGATTTTCACTGGATTGGTATGATAACGAAACATGATGCGCTCTTCCATGGCCTCATCAATCTCAGCGGTTATGGCAGGCATCTCCACCCGGGTACGGCGATAAAACACACTTACATTGGCCCCCAGCCGTTTTGCCACCCGGGCACAGTCCATGGCCGTGTTGCCGCCACCGACAACTATAACATCCCGACCGACTTCTATTATTTGACCGCTGTTAATCAGTTTTAAAAATTCCACACCGCTAAACACGTTTTGGGCATCTTCACCGGGAATTTTTATAGATGTTCCCATCTGGGCACCCAGACCGAGAAACACGGCATTATAATGCCGGGTCAGATGATCCATGGGAATATTGACCCCAACCTTGACATTACATTCTATCTCAATTCCTAATTCCAGTATTTTCTCGATTTCTTGCTTTAAGATGTAATTTGGCAGACGATAGGACGGAATACCATAGCGCATCCACCCACCGGGCTCGCTGTTTGCTTCGAATATTTTCACCTGAAACCCTCTTTTGGTCAGGTGAAAGGCACAGGAAAGCCCGGCCGGCCCGGAACCCACCACCGCCACTTTCTCTTTTCTTTTGGAAATGAGTTTTTTATGCTTCAGATTATACTCCAAACCATAGTCTCCCACGGCACGTTCCGCGCTGTTTATGGCCAGAGGCGTATCAAAGTCCCGGCGATTACACCCCGCCTCACAGGGATGGGGACACACCCGGCCGCAGGTCGCCGGCAAAGGATTGGTGCGGGTCAACACATGCCAGGCTTCCTCATAGTCCTGCTTTTCCGCAAGCACTCTCAAAAAACCACGAATGTCATTGCCGGCGGGGCAGCTTTGGGTACAGGGCGGAGTCTGCATCATATTAACCGGCATCAGCGTCCGCCACGACCCGGTCTTGTAAGGAACCACTTTACGCAAATCCATTGCTAATCCTAAAGGTAGCTTTTCCATTATAAGTTAAACCTCTCTATGTTTTGGTTTGCAATTTCTTGAATTTCTGCCACTTTCTCTGTGGGCACTCCTTTTTTAAACAGAAATCTGAATCTGCCTTGCGGTTTCAGATACTCTTCCACCGGTACTTTGACCGGAATCTTTTTGACATTGGTCACTTTACCATCGATGATTTCAAATATCGGGAACAAACCGGTATCCTTGGCCAACCGGCAAATTTTAACGGTGAGTTCTCCGGGATGTCCCCATCCCAGGGGACAGGGCACCAGGATATGAATGTATTTGGGTCCCTCAATGGAGAGTGCTGTTTTCACCTTGCGCTGCAGGTCTCTAAAATCATCCACCGTGGCCGTGGCCACATAGGGAATGCCGTGATCGGCTGCAATTAACGGCAGGTTTTTCTTGCGGGTTGGGTTACCCATGGGCGTTGTGGATGTCCATGCGCCATAGGGGGTAAAGCTGGAACGCTGAACCCCGGTATTCATGTAGGCTTCATTGTCGTAACACACATAAAGCACGTTGTGACCCCGTTCGAACATACCGCTGATGCACTGAAAGCCGATGTCTGCGGTACTGCCGTCGCCGGCCTGGGCGATGATATTCACCGGACCCTTTTTCAGCGCCTTATACGCAGCTTCCACGCCCGAGGCCACTGCCGCCGGGTTCTCAAAAAGACTGTGTAAAAAGGGTATGCGCCAGCAAGGATCCGGATACGGTGAACTAAAGACTTCCAGACAACCCGTTGCAACGCAGGCAATGGTATTTTCACCGGCAGCATCATGAACCAGACGGGCCGCTAATGCCTGCCCGCATCCGCCGCAGGCTCGATGGCCGCTGCCAAACAGATCTTTTTTTTCCACCCTGTTGAGTTCTTCAGCTTTTTCATTCATTATTATAAATCCTTATCTGCTATAAGTTCTTTTTTTAACCCTAAAAATTCCAGTTCCACCGGTTCTTTTTCAATCCGTTCAACCATATGTCGTAAATCGTCCACGGTGATGTTGCGACCTCCAAGGCCGGCAATAAAACTGCTGATATTACGGTCTTTTTTCTCGGCCCGGGGAAAAGACCAGCGGATATCGCTGGCCAGAATGCCGCCTCTTCCCAGTGAAATACACTTTTCCAGCACAACAATGTTCATTTTGTCTTTCAAAACGTTGTAAATCTCTTGCCGGGGAAAGGGACGATAGGAACATATTTGCAAAAGCCCGACCTTTTTTCCCTCCTCCTCTAACTGGTCGATCAGGTCCTTGATGGTGCCGACCACAGAACCCATGGATACAATGGCCACGTCAGCGTCTTCGAGCTTATAAGTCTTGATAAAACCGCCGCTGTCTCTACCAAATGTTTTGGCAAAATCAGCACTGACCTCTTTTATGGTCTTCTCGGATTTCTCCATGGCCCGGTGTAAAATATAGCGAGTCTCCATGTAAAAACGCGGATCTGCATATAGACCGATACCTCTGGGCCACCGGGGATCCACGATATGCCTGGGCTTAAAGGGCGGCAAAAAATCGTCCACTTCTTTTTGCTCGGGAATATCCACCGGTTCGAAAGCATGGGTTAAAATAAAACCATCCATACAGACCATCACCGGCAGAAAGGTCTGCTCGGCAATTTTATATGCCTGGATATGTAAATCCGCAGCCTCCTGGTTGTCCTCGGCAAAAAGTTGAATCCAGCCTGCATCTCTTACGGCCATGGAGTCCTGCTGATCGTTCCAGATACTTAGAGGCGCGGATATTGCGCGATTGGCACAGGTTAACACAATGGGCAGGCGCATCCCGGCAATGCAATAGATCACCTCGGCCATTAACAACAATCCCTGTGATGATGTGGCCGTGTAGGCCCGGGCACCTGCTGCACTGGCGCCCAAAACAACCGAAGCTGCGCTAAATTCACTCTCGACATTAACAAATTCCGCATCCAGTTTTCCCTGGCCAACAATGACAGACAAATCTTCCACAATGTGAGTTTGGGGCGTAATCGGGTAAGCGGAAATAACATTGGGTCGGCATAAGGCCACTACATCCGCAACGGCTTGAGATCCTTCAATTTGTTTAAGCATAAACCTACCTCTTTTGCATGATTTCATGTGCCCGTTCAAGGGCAGCGACGTTGTTTTCACCCACTATGCCAGGAAATCGTGCCATAATGGCTTCCTGCACCGCTTCCAGGCTCACCAGACCGGTAATAGAGCAAAAGGCTCCGATCATAATTGCATTGGGAATGGGCCTGCCGATGATTTCAATGGCTATTTCCGTGGCGGGAATGGTCTCCACCGTGGCCGTGGTCTTGAGTTTTAAATCTTCGGAGGGTTTCTCAGAATTGACCAACAATAATCCATCGGGCTTTAGCCCATCCAAAACAGGCACATTCTCCATCAAGCTATAATCCTGGACAATTATATAATCCGGATGGAGAACATCCTCCCGGGTACGAATCTTTTTGTCATCAATTCTAACAAAAGCCTGAACAGGGGCGCCGACCCGTTCCGCTCCAAAAGAAGGGAATGCCTGAGCGAATTTGCCGTCCTTGAAGGCCGCGATGGATAGAAGCTCCGCCGCCGCAACGTTTCCCTGTCCGCCTCGACCATGTATTCTGATTTCAATCATATGTTTCACCTTATTTTTCAATTCAAACTTCAGGCCATTAGCCAAGTAAAAACCTTGTAACCCTCAGTGCTAGTTATAATTTTTTCAATACCTCGACAAGCTCTCTAACAGCGTCGGCTGATTTGGCAAGGGCGGTCTGCTCTTCATCGGTAAGGGTAATCTCAATGATCTCCTCCACACCATTTGCGCCCAGTTTCACGGGAACGCCGATGAATAGATCATTAAAACCATATTCACCTTCAAGATATGCAGCGCAAGGGAGAATCTTCTTTTTATCTTTCAGAATAGATTCAGCCATTTCTACTGCTGCCGATGCAGGTGCATAGTAGGCACTTCCGGTTTTCAATAAGCTGACGATTTCAGCGCCGCCGTTTGCTGTTCTTTGTACCAGTGCATCAATTCGTTCTTTTGGCATCAATTCGGTAATCGGTATGCCGGCAACAGTGGAGTAGCGTGGCAGAGGAACCATTGTATCGCCATGACCGCCAAGTACAAAAGCATGGGTATTTTCGATAGAAACGTTAAGTTCCATGGATATAAAGGCTCTGAACCGGGCGGAGTCAAGGACGCCTGCCATGCCGATAACTCTGTTCTTCGGGAAACCGCTGGCATCATAAGCAACATGGCACATGGCATCAAGCGGATTGCTTACAATAATAAGAACAGCTTCGGGAGACAGCTTTGCAATTTTTTGGGTAACATCTTTCATGATTCCGGCATTGGTTTTCAGAAGATCGTCACGGCTCATGCCGGGCTTTCTCGGAATGCCGGCTGTTATGATGACGATATCAGATCCTTCGGACACATCATAATCGTTTGCACCCGTAAGGCGAGCATCATGCTTTTCAATGGGCGCTGCCTCGGCAAGATCAAGGGCTTTTCCCTGAGGAACGCCTTCAATAATGTCAATCAGAACCACATCGCACAACTCTTTTTCGGCCAGCCGTTGGGCTGCGGTCGCCCCAACATTGCCGGCTCCAACTACGGTCACTTTTTTATCCATATATTTCTCCTTAGTTAATTGACCATCAAAAAAAAATATCAAAAAACTTCCGAACACAACTCCCCAAATATACCCAGATTCTCACAGATATGAATTCCGCCCGCCTTCATGGCCTCGATCTTTGCCTGGGCCGTACCGCTGCTGCCGCTGATGATGGCCCCGGCATGTCCCATACGCCGGCCCGGAGGCGCGGTCAGGCCTGCAACAAATCCCACCACCGGTTTTGTCACATGCTTTGCTATAAATTCGGATGCCTCCTCTTCAGCAGTTCCGCCGATCTCGCCAACCATAACGATACCCGTAGTCTCCGGGTCCTTTTCAAATGCATCCAGGCAGTCAATGAAATTGGTGCCGTTTACGGGATCACCGCCAATACCCAGGCAGGTGGTTTGCCCGATTCCTTGCAGGGTTAACTGGTGAACCACCTCGTACGTCAACGTTCCGGAACGGGATACAACACCCACCGGCCCGCCGGGTTTGTGGATCGGTCCGGGCATAATACCGATCTTACACTGGCCGGGCGTTATGATACCCGGGCAATTGGGGCCGATGAGGCGGGACGTTTTACCCGCCAGGGTGTTTTTGACTTTTATCATATCCATAACCGGAATCCCTTCGGTTATGGCAACGATAATATCCACACCCGCGTCTGCAGCCTCCATGATGGCATCTGCGGCAAAAGCCGGCGGTACAAAAACCATGCTGCAGTTTGCCCCGGTCCGCGCCACAGCCTCCTTGACGGTATTGAAAACCGGAATATCGTCCATGTTCCGACCGCCCTTGCCCGGGGTTACTCCGGCAACCACCTTTGTGCCATAGGCCACACACTGTTGCGTGTGAAACTGCCCTTCTTTGCCGGTAATACCCTGAACCAACAAACGCGTATTATTATCAACGAATATACTCATTCTTCATGCCTCGCTTTTTATCTTCCGGGCTCTGCCGTCAGTCGGCCACCAACTGTGCCATCTTCTGTGCCGCATCTTTCATATCTGAAGCGGTCGTAAAGTTAAGACCGGATTCAGCCAGAATCTTTCGACCTTGTTCTACATTGGTCCCCTCCATGCGGATCACTACAGGGATGTTGATGCCTGTTTTTTCTGCTGCATGGACAACCCCTTCTGCCAGCACATCACAGCGTAATATTCCACCGAAAATGTTAATCAAAATCCCCTTGACATTCTTATCTCCTAACATGATCCTGAAGCCGTTCTCAACCATCTCCGCACTGGCGCCGCCCCCCACATCCAGAAAGTTGGCCGGCTCGGCACCCGCCAGTTTAATGATATCCATGGTCGCCATCGCCAGACCGGCTCCGTTGACCATATTCCCCACATTGCCGTCCAGTTTGATGTAATTGAGATGAAACTTGGAAGCTTCCACCTCCAGAGGGTCCTCTTCGTCAATATCTCGATATTCAATGATATCCTTGTGGCGATACAGGGCGTTGTCATCAAAATCCACTTTGGCATCCAGGGCGATCACCGCATCCTCGGCGGTGATAACCAGAGGATTAATCTCCACCAACGAACAGTCGTAATCCATAAACAGTCTGTATAGGCTTCCAAGCATGGAAACAAACGGCCTCATCACGGAAGATGACAGGTTTAATCCAAAAGCAACCTCACGACAGTGAAAGGGCTGGATACCCACCAGCGGATCAATAAAAACCTTGATGATCTTTTCCGGAGTTTCTACGGCAACCTCTTCAATATCCATTCCTCCGGCCCGGCTGGCCATAATAACAATCTTAGCGGTTGACCGGTCCGGAATAATGCTCAAATAAAGTTCCTTTGAAATGTTGAGTCCTTGCTCAACCAAAACTTTCTTTACCCTCTTCCCATCAGGCCCGGTTTGGTGGGTCACCAAATTCATTCCGATGATCTCACCGGCAATGCCGGTAACTTCATCCATTGATCCGGCAAGCTTTACCCCGCCGCCTTTGCCCCTGCCACCCGCATGAATCTGAGCTTTAACCACAACCGGAAATTGGCCTAAATTTTCGGCAACCTGTTTGGCATCATCAGGATTGAACGCAACGGCGCCGTCAGGAATGGGAATGTTGTATTTTTTAAATAATTCTTTTGCCTGATATTCGTGGATCTTCATGATCCTGATCCTCCCTTTTGAATTGAAAATTTTTTATTGAAGATTGAAAATTAATGTCAACAAATATTCAATCTGGGTGTAAATCAAGATTGTTGGTGATTTAGCTCAAGCAATCCAGGTTTCAGGTGTCAGTGTTCAGGTGTCAGTTCTTACGTTCGTCCTTCTGACACCTGACACCCGACACCTGAAACCAGACCTTCGAATTCCGATGGAAAGTAATAAATGACCGCTGTTAACCAACATCAGTGAATTACACACATTCAATCTTCAATCTTCAATTTTCAATCTTCAATTGCTTCAGCCGATAACGCACAGCACATCGTCCTTGGCTACGCTATCGCCGCTGGAAAAATTTATCGCCTTGACCGTACCATCCGCAGGCGCCGGAAGGGCATTTTCCATCTTCATGGCCTCCAGGATGACTATCGTGTCTCCTTTGCTGACCGTATCTCCCACCTGTTTGGAATATTTGACAATCATGCCGGGCATGGGTGCTTTCAACGGAGTGCCTTCAACATCAGCAGCCACATGAGCCGGTTCCGGTTTTGCAGGCTTCGCCGGTTTGGGGGGCGAAGGCTTGGGTTTGGGGGGTGCAGGTTCCGCGGGTTTGGCGGGTGCCGGCGCTGCAGCCGGTGCCACCGGTGCCGGAGCTGAAACCGGCGGTTGAACCGGCATTTGCTGGACATAGCTGATAGCCGGAGATCCTCCGGGCTCTTCAACCCCCACCTCATAGTATTCATCATCCACAAATACGTTAAATGTGCGAAGCGCATCGGTCTTGGGCGGAGCTTTCTTTTCCACCTTCCGAACCAAATGGCCGAGTTTGGCCAGCTTGACCAGCTCGTCTTCTTCTTTAATCTCTTCCAAGGTCCGGGCCTTGACTTCCGGAGGCGGATCTTCCTTTCCGTATTTCCAGTTCAAAAACCGTTTCCCTGTAATGGGATAAAGGGCATATGTAATAACATCGTCCAGATCCTGGGCCAGGCCCTCGGTATCTTTTTTGGCCTGTTCGAGTTCGGGTTCCAAAACTTCGGCGGGCCGGCAGGTAATGGGTTCTTCTCCTCTTGGATAGTCTTTAAGCGCTTTCTTTTGAACCTCGGGATCTATGGGGATGGCCGTCTTTCCATATAAACCGTAACACAAATCCTTGACCTGCCCGGTAATCATCTTGTAGCGTTCATCTTTATCGTCAAACAAAACATTGTTGACCGTCTGAATCCCAACGATCTGACTGGTGGGTGTGACCAGCGGAATCTGTCCCAGTTCTTTTCTGACCCTGGGAAGTTCTTTGTAGACCTCATCGATCTTATGCAAAGCATCCATTTCCCTTAACTGGTTCACCAGATTGGAAAGCATGCCTCCGGGTGTCTGGTGCAACAGAACACTGATATCGATGATCGACACCTTGGAATCATCCAGCAGGTACTTATATTTGGGTAAGACTTTCTTTTCCAGTATTTCATTGATCTCCGCCAGTTGCCGGATATCGAATCCTGTATCGCGGTTGGTTCCTAAAAGTGCCATCACAAGGGGTTCTATGGCTGCATGGGACGTCCGGTAGGCATATGGCGACATGCAGGTGTCTATGATATCAACACCCGCTTCTATGGCCTTGAGATGGCTCATGGGAGACATACCCGAAGTAAAATGGCTGTGCAGGTGGATGGGGGGTTTCACTGCCGCCTTTAAGGCCTTAATAATTTCATAAGCATCATAAGGAGCAATCAGGCCTGCCATGTCTTTGATACAGATAGTGTCGGCACCCATGGCCTCCAACTCCTTGGCCTTTTTAACATAATAGTCAATATCGTAAACCTCTCCGCCCATCCGAGGTTCGGTCATACTATAACAGATACAGCCCTGAAAATGTTTCCCGCATTCTTTGATAACGGGAACAACGGTTTCAAAATTACGGTAGTCGTTCAAGGCATCGAATGTCCGGAAAATGTCCATGCCGTTTGCCGCCGCTCGTTCCACAAAGGCCCGGGCAAGATCATCCGCATAATTTCTGTAGCCCACAAGATTCTGAGCTCTCAACAGCATGGAAAACGGTGTTTTGGTTATGTACCGTTTTAATGTCCGAATCCTTTCCCACGGATCCTCGTTCAAAAAACGGTGCATGGTATCAAAAGTGGCGCCCCCCCATGTTTCCATGGCCCAGAATCCCACATGGTCCATCTTCTCGGCCACAGGTATCATGTCTTCGGTTCGACCCCGGGTGGCAAACAGGGACTGATGACCATCGCGCAGGCTCAGGTCATGTATCTTAACGGGATTATCCGCCGCCGGCCGGTCTTTGCTGTAATCCATGGTCGTTATTTTCACCTGGTTGTGATCGCTCATCTTAATCGTCTCCTCTTTTTAATTGAAGATTTATTATTGAAACTTCAATCGTCAATCCTCAATTATTTAAAGGTTTTCATCTGCATCATATTTCGCATTTGCATCTGGGCCTGCCGACCGCTCATTCCCCACAGTTTCACCGGCGCAGCAGCATATGCTTCCGGAATCGGCTCAACAGCAGGCACAGCCAGAGACTGTATATAGATGGCCTCTTCCTCTGTTTTGATATAATTCATCACCGCTGATATTGCGGCCGATATTTTCTTTGTGTTTTTCATTGGCTCACCAATATGAATTGACGATTTACTATTGAAAATTGAATATTTTAAAAAAATATTCCAAGACCTTAAATAGTCAATTTTCAATATTCAATAATAAATTACATGGGTATATTCCCGTGTTTCTTGGGAGGACTCACTTCCCGCTTGCTGCACATGACTTCCAACGCATCGATCAGCCGCGGACGGGTCTCACTGGGAACAATGACCGCATCCACAAAACCCCGACTGGCCGCACAGTAGGGATTTGAAAACAGATTTTCATATTCTTTTACTTTTTCCTTGCGCTTGGCTTCAGGATCATCCGCCGCATTGATCTCCCTTCGATGAATCACATTACATGCCCCGCCGGCGCCCATAACCGCAATTTCCGAACTGGGCCAGGCAAACGCCATGTCAGCGCCCAGGTCTTTTGAACACATGGCAAGATAAGACCCTCCGTAGTCCTTGCGGGTCACTAGAAGTATTTTTGGAACCGTTGCTTCCGAATAGCACCACAAAAGTTTTGCCCCGTGACGGATAATGCCCCCCCACTCCTGATGGCTCCCGGGAAGATAGCCGGGCACATCTGCTATGGTCAGCATGGGAATGTTAAAGGCATCACAAAAACGGATAAACCGGGTGGCCTTGTCCGAAGCGTCAATGTCCAGACATCCGGCCAGAACCTGGGGCTGATTGGCAATAATACCGATACTTCTTCCATTCAGTCGGGCAAAACAGACAATAATATTCCCGGCAAAGTGTTCATGGGGCTCAAAAATATCTCCGTTATCCACAATTAAACGGATAACGTCCTTCATGTCATAAGATTGGTTGGGATTATCCGGAATAAGGGCGTCAAGAGCAGGGTCCGTACGCCGGGGATCATCACCGGTATTAACCACAGGCGGATCTTCCATGTTGTTAGACGGGAGATAAGATAAAAGTTTTTTGATCCGGTTGATGGCGTCTTCATCGTTTTCACAGGCAAAATGCGCTACCCCGCTCTTTTCGTTGTGGGTCATGGCACCCCCAAGCTCCTCAAAAGTGATCTTCTCACCGGTGACCGATTTAATAACATCCGGACCGGTAATAAACATGTAGCTGGTATTTTTTACCATAAAAATCCAGTCGGTCATGGCCGGCGAATACACAGCCCCTCCTGCCGTGGGTCCCATTATCGCTGAGATCTGGGGAATAACACCGGAAGACATGGAATTGCGGTAAAAAATCTGCCCGTATCCGGAAAGGGAATCCACCCCTTCCTGAATCCTGGCCCCGCCGGAATCGTTCATACCCACAAACGGCACGCCGGCTTTTAATGCCATATCCATGATCTTGCAAATCTTTTTTGAATGCATCTCACCCAAACTGCCGGCTCTGGCCGTAAAATCCTGGGCAAAGGCAAATACCGGTCTGCCCTCCACAAGACCATGGCCGGTGATAACACCGTCTGACGTAATCTCAACCTTTTCCATGCCAAAATTTACACACCGGTGAGTAACGAACATGTCCAGCTCCCGAAATGTGCCGGGATCGAAAAAAATGCCGAGCCGCTCCCGGGCGGTCATTTTGCCTTTCTCTTTCTGTTTGGCAACCGCTTTTTCCCCGCCCATCTGAAGAACCTTTGCTTCCCGTTCTTTTAGATCCTTAATTTTATCTTCAATAATACCCATTATTAAATTCCTTTCATCTCTCCAGATGGACCTGATTGATGAATAAATATAACTTGCCGAATCAGGTCAAAGAATACCTCTTTTTGGAAAAATTTAGAAAAAACCTGTAACTTCTCAATAAGTTCCGGTGCATTAAATGATGATATTAACCCGGCTTCATAATTTATTGAGAAGTTGCCCGGAAATTCTATAACCTGTCGAGATAACAAATTTCTTAATAGCAAACTGCTTGTGCCGTGGAAATGGAAGAAGGGGGTATCCCTCAATCATATGAATAGATTTCGTAATCGGTCTTTTCTCCGAGCAAATGATCAATTTTTTCCTGGGTCCCTTTTCTGATGTCGTTAACCACCCATTCCCTCCAGTTCTCCATGGACTGCCAGGTACTCACCACCAAGCTCTCGCCGGGTCGATCGATTCTCTTGAATGTTTCACCGGAAATGTAACCCGGTTGTTGCATGGCTAAATTCCTGAGCTTTTGAAGAAGAGGCTTTAACGCTTCCGCCTTGTTTTGCGGTACTATCCTTTTAATGATTATTTTTACTGCCATTTTACCATCCTCCTTTCTTTTGCAGGAAACTCAACGCAAGCACGTTTTCTAACAGAAAATTTTATCGTATGACCATACCAAAAGAAGAAACTAATATAATCCAGCAAAACTTATGCCAAAAAAAGAATAAAAGTTAACTATTTGAAATAAAGTAATAAAATAGTTAAGGGTGGGGCTTGATTTGATTAAATAAATTAGGATAAAAGGGGCGAAAACACCCCAAACCATTTAAAGAGGAGGCTTATTTATTGAAAATATTAAGGAATACGCCTATGGGGCAAAGTTGACCCAAGTTGGGGCTATGAAATTCCATGGCTTTTCATTTTTCTGAACAGAGTTTTGCGATTGATACCCAGAATCGAAGCCACCTTAGTTTTGTGCCACTGTTGTTCTTCCAACAATGTTTTAATATATTTTTTCTCGACACTTTCCATGACGGCATGTAATTTTAGGTCCTGGTTATTTTGAATTATTATACTCTCCGGGATGATTTCCGATTCATCCAATTTGGATTGAGATGTATCCATAAATTCCATCTCTTTCAATGTGATATAGCGGTGTAACGCATTCTGGAGTTCCCGGACATTGCCCGGCCAATCATAAGCCTGCATGGATTTAATTATATTTTCCGGAATTGAATGGATGTTTTCATCATCACCATGTTCTTGCAGGAAATGATAGACCAATAGAGAAATATCTTCTTTACGTTCCCTTAATGGTGGAACATGGACAGGAAGGATATGTATTCTGTAAAAAAAATCCTCACGTATCGTACCCTTTTCCACACATTCCTTTAAATCCCGATTGGTTGCTGCAATAATTCGTATATCGGGTTTTTTTATTTCCCTGCTTCCAACCGGTGTATACCCGCCACCTTCAATAGCGCGCAACAATTTTACTTGTATGTTAGGATCAAGTTCACCCACTTCATCCATAAATAATGTGCCGCCATCGGCAATATCCAAAAAACCGGGTTTATCAAAATCCGCCCCGGTAAATGCCCCTTTTTTATAACCGAAAAACTCGCTCTCAATAAGATTGTCTGGAATAGCGCCACAATTAACTGTCACAAAATTTCTGCTGCCACGATTACTTAAATCATGAATTGTTTGAGCTACCAACTCTTTACCAGTCCCTGACTCACCGTAAATGATAACATTGGCATTGGATAAAGCGGCTTTTAAAATAATCTCATAAACTTCATGCATTGCATTGCTTTTTCCAATAATATTGCCGAACTGGTTAGAGCCTTTAAAAGACGCTCTCAGTCGTATATTTTCTTCGCGCAGATTCGCCTCACTTATTCGTAGGGCTTCTTCATTCAGTTTTCGCTCGGTAATATCCACATGAGTGCCCACCATTCGAACAGGCGTGCCGCTTTTATCTCGCTCAACCACCTTGCCTCTTGCCATAATCCATCGCCACCCCCTTTTTTTTGTTTTCAAGCGGTATTCTACCTTAAATGAACCGATTTTCTTTTGAACATATTCTTGAATCTTATTGATTGTGTTTTCTTTATCTTCAGGGTGAATCAAAGTTATCCAGGTTTCGAAATTCTGTGGCAATTCATAGGGTTCATAACCGATCATTGTATAGAAACAGGGGTTGAAATAAGTTTTATTTGAAATAAGGTCCCAGTCCCATAACGCATCGCTGGTTGCTTCCATGGCAAAATCAAGGCGTTTTTTACTCTGTCGTAATGATTCCTCTGCTTTTCTGTAATCGGTGATATCTTCCCCTGAACAAACAACATATTCAACATTTCCTTTGTCGTCCAGTTTAGGGGTTTTAACTATTGATAATAATCGTTTTTCTCCTCTTCCGTTTACAACCCATTCTTCTGTTTGAACCTTTATTTTTTGATTAAATACTTCCATGTTGTGAGCAATAAAAGCCTCGGCTTCTTCTTTACCGAGAATATCATTAAGGGTTTTGTGCTCTATATCTTTCTTTCTCACGTTTAAAAATTCTGCATGAGCCCGGTTAACCGCGCCGTATGTTTTGGCATCTGTTAAATACCAAATCTGAGTTTGTATGTTATCTAAAAGCAATTTTTGTTCTTCGACTTTTTGTTCTATGGATTGTTCTGCCTGCTTGCGTCCGGAAATATCTATAATCATAGCTAATTTGGAAAAAGAACCATCGGGATGGTATATGGGGGTGCTGACTACATAATACCAGTTATCCTTAGGGGTCAACACTTCACATCGAACCGTTTCACCGTTCAATATGCAATTAATAAGACACCAGGGACAGATAGAATCACGATTATGTAACGCCTTGTAACAAATTTGCCCGGTTGCATCATATCCGATCCGCTTGATATATTTTTTGTTCATATACTCAATACTATAATCCTGAGAACATAGATATATCAGTCCATCAAAAGCTTTCACGATGGCGTCCAGTTGTAAACCTTTATTCCGTAAAGTTGCTTCCGCATCTTTTTTCGGATACTCTTTTATTGATTTATTACACTGTTGTTCCGATTTTTCATATGTGGGTTTTTGGGTCATTCGTTCATGCTCCAATGCAGCATAGACAGATGGCAGAAAATGAGGAAATATGTAGATCGTCACAGGAGGAAAGGGTAATTGTTACACCACTATATCTGTTTGGATTAAAATTCAATGTGATAATAGGTGATTAAGGTTAAATAGCATAATGAAAAGCTTGATTTCAATGTTAGTACTCTTTGGGCATATTATTCAGCTGGGTGAGTGTAAAAACCGGGCCGTCTTTGCAAACATATTCTTTGCCGATGTTGCACCGGCCACAAATACCGATACCGCATTTCATGCGCATTTCAAGGGACATGATAATATTATCATGGACATAACCGAGCTTATCTAAAACCGGCTGGGTAAACTTGATCATAATCGGCGGCCCGCAAATAATGGCATAAGTCTCTTCATTGCCCGGCGGTGCTTTCTGATCGGTAATGGTCGGTACAAAGCCGATATTATATTTCCAGTCCGGGTCGTCTGTGCCGTCCACGGTAATGTGCATGTTGATATCATCGCGCTTTTCCCACTGGGCCAGTTCGTCTCTGTAAAGGAGCATACCCGGGGTGCGGGCGCCGTATATCACATGAATATCTTTAAATTTTGGACGATTGTCCGGATCGAGCATATATATAATGGATGAGCGAAGTGTTGTAAATGCAAAACCGCCGCCAATGATAACAACATTCTTGCCTTTCATGACTTCCCAGGGATACCAGTTCCCCAGGGGGCCACGGATCCCCATAATGTCCCCGACCTTCATGGCGTGAATATAGGATGTTACCAGGCCCACTTTGTTTATGGTAAACCTTAAAAACCCTTTTTCCGTGGGTGATGACGCAATTCCTATGGGGATTTCCCCTTTTCCGGCCACGGAAAGTTCGGCAAACTGGCCGGCGTTGTAATTGAATTTTTCTTGGTCATCCGGGTTTAAAAAGACGAACTTAAATGTTTTAAGATTTTTATCTTCGGTTTCAGTTATTATTTCCTCGATACGAACCGGATAAGGCAAATACGGATTTTGCAATTTTGTAACTCCCTTCGGGCTAAGCTTCAAAATTATTCATCAAGTCGCAAACCTTGCGTATGTCGATATTCACCGGACAGTGACGAATGCATCGACCGCAGCCCACACATTGAATACCGTCTCCATATTTATCCACATAATACTTGAGTTTGTGCATAAACCGCTGGCGGACCCGCTGCATTTTGGTGTTTCTGGGATTGTGCCCCGATCCGTGCAGGGTAAAGATCGGATACATACAGCTATCCCAGTTGCGCATACGTATCCCTGAAAGTCCTATGGTTTCATCCTGAATGTCAAAACACCAGCAGGTAGGACACACATAGGTGCAGGTTCCACAGTTTATACAGGCAAAGGCCACCTCTTCCCAGAAAGGGGCTTCAAAAAGTTCGGTTGTTTTTTTATCTTTTAATTTATCTGTTGAAATCCTGGCGGTTATTTTTTCCTCTGCCGCCCGCTTCAGGGTTTCGATCTCATGGCGTGCAGCATCTGAATCCGCCTTTGAACTCCAGCCGGCGGCGGTTAAAAAGTTTTCTCCCTTTTGGGTTAGTATCTTTAACAAATAATAATCACCCGCATCAACAAGAAGCAGGTCCAGTCCTTGTTCATGAAACGGGCCGCAGCCGGCGGTGGTGCCAAAGCAGGTACTGCAAGGGGTGTTGCACGCATATCCGACCCAGGTGGTTGCTTCATAAGATTTTATCCAGTAAGGGTCTTTATATTCGGGTGTGTCAAAGTTTTCTTTTACCAAAAGAAACGCCCTGGCATCACAGGGCCTGATACCGATAACCGCTTTAGGTGAATAATCCTTATGAATTTCTTTTAAGATGTGATGATCATCCCGATTTTCATCCAGAGTGAATTCAAACATCTTTTCAGACTGGGGATAAACCATGGATTTTGCTGAAAGCCGGGTATTTAATAAATTCAGATCCGGCAGCTCACCTTTGACAAGTTGCCTAAAATTATGAAATTCATCTTGCTTAACCGGACCGAATAATCGAAAAGAATCACATAAACGCTCAAGTCCTTTGGCCCAATCTTCCTTATTAATTGTTATGATTTTCATCATATAAACCTTAACCTTAAAACCCAACCCGGACAAGCTTGCCCTCCTGCAAAGCGGAATAAGGCGGACGGGCCGGAACCCAGAAATATTTGCCACCAAGTCACAAAGACACGAAGGATTTTATTATTCTTTCTTAGTGTCTTGGTGCCTTTGTGGCGAGAAGAAAAAAGTTTTGCCACAAAAAGCACAAAATTCACAATTAAGAAACTAAAACATGAGAAATTCAAATTTTTTAATTATTCATTAACTATTTGCTATTTTATAAAATCATCCGGATCATCCGGCCGGTAGGTGTCAAGAGGCGGCCGCTTTTCCAATGTCATGCCGGCTTCCCAGTCGAAGAGTTCCAGACAATCTTTTTCCAGTTTTTTTGTAAACAGACGCACTTTTATTCCCATGGGGCAGGCCCGCTCACATGAACCGCAGTCCGTACACCGGCCGGCACAATGATAGGCCCTTAAGAAATGGAATGTTCGGGTATCTATGGAATCTATGCTTTTTCCAACCCACTGGGGCCGTGATTCATCCACAAAGCATGTGGGGCAGTAGCAAAGGGGACATGCATTTCTGCACGCATAACAGCGAATACAGGACGAAAGGAGGTCATCAAAATATCTCCATTTTTCTTCCGGAGACAGGGATTCAATTTTGCGGATATCCTCATATCTGTCTACATCCTTTTGCTCCTCGACAAGATCTCCCGCAAGTTCATCATATATGACCGGGTTGCGGTGAATGCACAATGCACAATTGTCCTGCAACACATCTTTTTTATTCAAGGTTTTTTCAAGACCCCGGCCTTTGATGGTGATGTTGCCATCCGCCTCGATCACATTCTCTATTTCAGTTTCAAACAGCGCTTGGATTTTGCGCCGGTCAATCATTCCCTTGCACGGCACGCCGATAATAACCAGCTGATCCCGTTTGATCTTGTTTTCAATAATATGGGTGACAATGTTTCGAGAATCGCAACCCTTGGCAATAATACCGATTTTTTCCTGTCTGTTTGTGAGGTAGTTTGCAAGATTGATTCCGCAGTTGCTGTCCCACACAAAGGTATCAACATCTTCAGGCGTTTTTACAAAACAGGGTTCATTCATCATGGGCACGGTCCCCTTGCGGAAGCCCATGACCATATCAACTGTGCCCTCTTGTAAAAGCCTGCGTGATATTTCCCTTATTTTGTCGATATACGCTAACATGTTAAGCCACCCTGGCTTGTGTTTTTAGAAAGTTTTTATTGGGTCCAAGAGCCTTGACCGATGCGGTGACCTCGTTAACCACATCAACGAATTTGGTTGACTCCGCAGATGAGATCCATGAAAAATGCAGGCGGCCGGGTTGGATTCCCATATATTCAATAAAGTTTTTAAATAAAGCAAACTTTCTGCGTGCATAGTAATTACCTTCCAGGTAATGGCATTCGCCGGGATGTCACCCGGACACCCAGACTCCGTCCGCTCCCTGCCTGAAAGCCGCTAAAATAAACTTGGGACTCATGCGGCCGGTACACGGAATGCGAATAACTCGGATGTTTGGCGGATATTCCATTCGGCTCACCCCCGCCAGATCCGCAGCACCGTAGCTGCACCAGTGACACAAAAAACTAACGATCTTGGGTTCCCAATGTGACATCTTAAAAATCTCCCTATTCTTAATCCTATGTTCGGGTTTTAAGGATACTGAATAAAATAACTTTTTTTATTCATCCAGCACCACGGGTGTAAATCAAGACTGTTGGTGATTTAGCTTAAATTATCCAGGTGTCAGTGTTCAGGTTTTGGGTTTCCGCTCCTACGTCCCTCTCTCCTGACACCTGAAACCTGGATCTTCAGATTCCGGTGATAAGGAATAAATGGCTGCCGTAAACCAACAGCTGTGAATTACACCGCAGCACCACGTTTTATACTGCTTCATTCAAAGAAAAAATCTGGGCAAAAATCTGATCATTATCGAATCCTTTAAGATGAATCGCGCCTGATCTGCAGGATGCTACACATAACCCGCAGCCTTTGCAAAGAACGGGATTGATTTGTGCCCTGCCTGGAAAAAAACGGTCGTCTTCAGGGATAAAAGAAGGCGCCGAGTAAGGACAAACGGAAATACATACGCCGCAGGAACTGCAATAGGAAGGGTTGGTCATTGCAACCGTTCCGCTCATCAATATATTTTTACGTGACAGGAGAGTCACGGCTCGGGATGCGGCCGCCAGCCCCTGGGCGATGGATTCGTCAATAGGTTTCGGGTAATGGGCCAACCCACAAAGAAACACCCCGTCCGTGGCGAATTCCGAAGGCCCCAGCTTGGCATGTTTTTCTATAAAGAAACCGTCGTCATTTGTCGGCAATTTGAAAAAATTAGCAAGTTTTTCATCCTTGTTCGGTACGATGGCTGAAGCAAGAGTTACCAGATCGGCAGAAATTTCCAACGGTCGATGGAGAATATGATCCCTTACCTTAACCCTGAGTTGGTCGCCCTGCAGGTTAACCTCGGGCTTGTTATTCAGTGAGAACCTGATAAAAACAATACCCGCCTTGCGAGCCTTTTGGTAAAGGTATTCACGCTCACCGTATGTTCTGATGTCCCTGTAAAGGATAAAGATACTCATGTCCGGGTTTCGCTTTTTAAGTTCAAGTGCATTTTTAATGGAGTGTGTACAGCAAACCCGGCTGCAGTATGGCCTGTCAGGCTCTCTTGACCCCACACACTGGATAAAGACCGCTGTATTCAGCGAATCGATCAGAGAATCATTTTCTATAAATTTTTTGTCAAGCTCAAGGCTTGTCAAGATCCGGGAATCTTTCCCGTAACTGTATTCATCCGGCTTTAACGGTTTTCCGCCGGTTGCCAGTACCGCTATTCCGTGCTCTAAAACTTCCTGGCTGCCGTTATTGGAGAGGGTGGATTTAAAATTGCCGACAAATCCCTCAACTTCGGTGACAGTAGTATTTAGATGAACATGAATCTTTTTATCCGTTTCGATGTCATCGACAAGTTTTGAAAGCTTTTTCTGTACGTCTCCACCGTCAAAGGTATGGTAAAGATTTAAAGCCTGGCCACCCAGGCTTGAGCTTTTTTCAATAATATGGGTTTCATACCCTTGTCTGGAAAGACTTCTTGCCGATGCCATCCCGGATATGCCGCCCCCCAAAACCATGGCGGTTTGATTGACATCAAGTTCGGCCTCCTCAAGAGGTTCCATAAGGGCAACCTTTGTTATGGACATTCGTACCAGATCTTTTGCCTTTTCTGTTGCCAGCTCCGGATTATTTTTATGAACCCATGAATCTTGATTTCGGATATTGCACATTTCGAAGAGATATTTGTTTAACCCAGCGTTTATAAGTGTTTCCTGAAATAAAGCCTCATGGGTTTTAGGCGTGCATGCGGCGACCACAACCCGGTTTAGCTCTTTTTCCTTGATAACCTTGGACATGGTGTCCTGGGTATCCTGGGAGCAGGTATAGAGGTTGTTTGTGACGTATTCCACGTATGGTAATGATGCCGCGTATTCAGTTACAGCAGGCACATCCACGACACCGGCGATATTAATGCCGCATTTGCAGACAAAAACGCCTATTTTGGGGCGCTGGCCGACAATGTCTGTTTCGGGGATGACCTCCGGAGTTTTTGTTAAGGTATTTCGAACATCACTTAATATTTTACCTGCTGCGGATGCAGCGGCGCTGGCATCAACCACGGACTGGGGGATATCCTTGGGACTCTGAAAAGCACCGCAGACATAAATTCCTTTCCTTGATGTGGCAACAGGTTCAAAGGAATCTGTTTTGCAGAAGTTTCCGTCGGTAAGCTCAACACCGAGCTTATTCGCAAGTTCGATAACTTGGGGAGGTGTTTGCAAACCCACGGATAAAACAATCAGGTCAAAGTTTTCCGATTCAAACGATCCGTTTTCAGTTATATAATGAACGGTAAGGTCATCTTCAGCAGAAGGATCTATGGTGTGTACGCGGCTTCTGATAAAGCGGACACCATGTTGATCCCTGGCGGATTCATAAAATCTTTCAAAATCCTTGCCATGGGTACGCATATCCATGAAAAATATAGCGCAATCAAGGTCGCTGCCGGCATGCTCTTTGGCGATGACTGCCTCTTTGATGGCATACATGCAGCATACGGAGCTGCAAAAGGCATTGCCGCTCCTGTTTAAATCTCTTGACCCTATGCATTGAAACCAAGCGATTTTTTTAGGTTCCTTGTGATCGGACATTCTGACCAGGTGGCCCTCGGTGGGACCGGAGGCGGAAAGAATCCTTTCAAACTCCATGGATGTGATAACGTTCGGATGATTGGCGTAATTATAATTGTCGAATTTAGATGGGTCAAAAGGCTCAAAACCGGGTGAAAGGATAACTGAACCCACCTCAATTTCATCAATTTGTTCGTGGTCTTCGTGCAATATGGCATTTGCCATGCAGGCAGTCTCACATCCCTTGCAATCCATAACGCCTGCAAGCTTCAAACAATGCTCGCTATCCCGTATGGCCTTAAGGGGTACCGCCTGTGCGTAAGGAATATAAATCGCCTTTCTTTTTGCCAAACCCACGTCATATTCACTAGGGAGAAGAATTGGGCAAACATTTACCCTTTCAATGGCCTGTTCCTTACAGGCTTCTATGCATTTCCAGCAACCCGTACAATTCAATGTATCATAAATGGGCTTTTCGCAATTGCATATCTCAGCTTGCTCATGAGAACAGGTAATACCGATAAGACGCAGTCCCTGGGTTTTTATTTTTCCCATTTCCTCCAATTCACGGAGTGCCCTCACATCACATCCTCTCACTACTGCTGCGATGCGGAGATCCGGACGTTTGTTGAGCATCAGTTGAATGGTTTTTGCAAGGTTGTATCTGGGTTCGATCTCAATGTCTTCGAGTTCTTCGGGATCCCGAAAAAGATATGGCCCGATTTGCCCCCATCTATTCATGAGTCCAAGGACGCCATCCCATCCTTCATTAAGAATATTTCTTGTTTCTCTCTTGATCCTTTCTTTCATTATTGACTCCTATTGAAAAGACCCTTGAATCTTTCTATCTTGCTTTTTGATGTTTACCGCACAGACTTTAAAGCCTGGTATTTTTGCTATGGCATCAAATTTTCTATTCGTGAGGGTATTGACGGCACATTCTGAAAAATGCATGGGAATAAAGACTATTCCGGGTTTAACCTCGGTAGAGATATTGGCTTGAATCGATATTTCCCCCCGGCGTGAACTTACTTTAAGCCATTCCTTTTTAGCGACACCCAGCTTTTTTGCATCTTCAGGATGGATGTTCACATAACCTGTAGGGACTTCTTGATTTAAGACATCAATTTTTCGTGTCATGCTCCCCCCGTGAAAATGGAAGGGAATCCTTCCTGTACTGAGTATATACGGATACTCACTATCCGGAAGCTCGTCAGGGGGAATATAATCGAGTGCAAAGAATTTCCCCTTCCCACGCGGGAACTCTTTTTCATGAAGAAAAGGAGTTCCCGGATGATTTTCATCCGGACATGGCCAGTGAAGCACCTCACCCTTATCAAGCCGTTCATAAGTAATACCTGCATAGGGGGAGGTCACAGAGGAAATCTCCTTCATAATTTCTTCCGGCGAGTCAAAATCGAACCCTGTAAAACCCATTTCCCTGGCAAGTTCCGAGATGATTTGCCAGTCGGGCTTTGATTGTCCTATAGGATCTATGGCCTTTCTGACCCTTTGAACGCGGCGGTCTGTATTGGTAAAGGTCCCTTCCTTTTCAGCAAATGAGCTTGCCGGAAGGACTACGTGGGCAAGTTTTGCTGTTTCGGTCAAAAAGATATCCTGCACAACCAATAAGTCCAGGGCTTCCAACGATTCTTTTACGTGTTGGGTATCAGGGTCAGACATCATCGGGTTTTCGCCTACCACGAGCATTCCCTTAAGGGAACCTTCTCTGGCAGAATCCATCATCTCCACAAGGGTTAGACCTGGAGTGTCAGGTAACGACAAATTCCATTTCTCCCGGAACAGAGACCTTGCACCCGGGTCCGACACCGGTTGATAGCCCGTCAGGACATTGGGCAAAGCTCCCATGTCACAGGCCCCCTGGACATTATTCTGTCCCCTGAGAGGATTTACTCCAGTGGAAGGACGACCGATATTTCCTGTTACCATGGCAAGGTTGGCTACGGATTTGACGTTGTCCGTCCCTGTGGTGTGCTGGGTTATGCCCATGGCATAGAAGATCATGGCTTTGTCTGCCTGGCCGTAAAGAAGCGCCGCCTTCTCCAGAACTTCCTTGCTAATACCGGTAACTTCAGTGACCCGTTCTGCCGGATATTCTTTGACCTTTTGTTTTAATTCCTCAAATCCCTCTGTCCTTTCCCGAATGAAGGCTTCATCGATTAAACCTTTTTCAATAAGAATATGAATTATTCCATTGATAAGGGCAACGTTGGTTCCGGGTTTCACCTGGATAAAAAGATCTGCATATTCGGTGAGGGGTATTTTTCTGGGATCGATTACAATGAGTTTTGCCCCTTTTTCTTTGGCCCGAATGATTTTGCTGGCTACCAAAGGATGTTGACCGGTGGTGTTGCTGCCGATGACAAGGACACAGTCCGTGTCATCGATCTCAGCAATTGAGTTTGTCATGGCGCCCGCACCGAATGCGGCGGCAAGACCTGCCACCGTGGATGAGTGTCAGAGGCGTGCACAATGGTCGAGATTGTTCGTTCCCAGAATGCCCCGTGTGAATTTCATTATCAGGTAGTTTTCTTCATTGGTGCATTTTGCACTCGATAGCACCCCAAGGGCATCCGAACCATAGTTCTTTTTTATTTCAAGGAGGCCGTCTGCCACCTGCTTATAAGCCTCTGACCAACTCACTTCTATAAAGTCGTCACCCTTTTTGATCAAAGGCTTTGTCAGGCGATTTTTGTTCTGAATAAATTTATAGGCATTTCGACCCAGGACACACAATTCCCCCTGGCTGACAGGATGAGTCTTGCAGGGAAGCACATCGGTAATTTTTTCTCCCAGGACTTTTAAGTAGAAATTGCAGCCGGTTCCGCAAAACGGGCAAGTGGTAAGGACCATATCAAACTTCACAGGTTATCCTCCTTGACGACGTTTTTTTCCTTTCAACAAAGTTGAGGATTTCATTCCGAGCCTCATTTTCCAGGCCGGGAATCACCTCGAAGACCTTTTCGGGAGGGAGGTACCGCACAAAATCTTGTATTGTTTTCAATGGGATTTGGGCGGGACATGTATTCTCGCATTCACCGCATAGCACACAGGTGTCCCATACCTGATAGGCTCTGAGAAGGTGGAAGAGAGGAAAGGGAGGGGGCACCTGGCCTTTTTCAACCCATTTCGACAGATCCAATCCATCAGGTTCTTCTACATAGACGGGGCACATATCGATGCATCCATAGCATTTGATGCATTTCTTGAACTGGTTCTGCCAGAATGTTTTTCGTTCCTGTTGAGTCATCCCCAGAATTTCCTGAAGGGGTGTGGGTTGCTTTATTATCTTTTTATCTCGTATGGCCTCAAATCTTTTCTGCACAATATTCGTCAATGCCTGATTTTCCGGATTTTCATCCATACAGGCCCTTACGCAATCCCCACAGTGAATGCATCTGTCTTCATCGATTTTAATCCGATCAACCCATAATCTTCCATGGACTTCTTTAGGAGGATTGTTTTTATCTATATTTACTGCTGCGCATTCTCCGCAGCCCGTACATTTTTCAAAATCAACATATCTGGGCATTTTGCGGATTTTTACCTTGAAGTTCCCCTCGTTTCCCTCGATTTCTTCTATTTCTGAACACGTGTGAAGTTCGATGTTTAAGTTCCGGCCGACCTCGACCAGTTTGGGTGATAGAATTCACATGGCACAGTCATTGGTGGGAAAGGTTTTGTCCAGTTGTGACATTACCCCACCGATGGCAGGTGACTTTTCAACGAGATGAACATAAAATCCGGAATCAGCTAAATCCAGAGCGGATTGCATTCCGGCAATCCCGCCGCCAACCACCATTACCGCTCCGACTACATCCTCAGACATGGTTTGATTCTCCTAATATAAAGAGCAATTTTTTAAATTTATATAGCATATTTTTAGTTTAACCATCGATAACTATAAGCTGTGATAAATCATGTCAATAAATTTATAGCTAAATCTTGCAAATGCCGAGTCTGCCTGATATGCAACGAGACAAGGGAATAGCTAATATCTTTTAAAAGCACAGGTTGTGCAGATTTTAACATGTTTTTTGATTTCAGCAGATTGTGCAATTTTTCAGAGGACAGCCCAATGATAAAAAAGTATAAAGACAAAGCGGTTGAAACGGCTGAATTCCTAAGATTTCGTATTACAACGCTTCCCCGAATCGGCCTGATGACCGGAACAGGCCTTGGACAAAGTGTGGAATTTTTAAACATATCCGCAGCGTTTGACTATAAAGATATCCCTCATTTCCCCACCTCAACCGTTGAAAGCCATCCGGGTCGGCTTCTTTTCGGGGAGATGGAAGGCAAACAGATCATTGCCATGCAGGGCCGTTTTCATCTTTACGAGGGCTACTCGGAACTTGAGGTCTCTTTTCCCATCCGGGTGATGCAAGAACTGGGTGTCACGGTTTTGATACTTACCAATGCCGCCGGAGGTCTTAATCCCCAATTTAATGCCGGTGACATTATGATCATTGAAGATCATATTAATTTGACAGGGTCAAATCCTTTGATCGGACCCAATGAGGATAGTTGGGGAATCAGATTCCCGGATATGATCCATGCATACGACCCAAAGCTGGCGGTGCTTGCGGAAAATGCCGGCAAAAATGCCGGTATCCACCTACAAAAAGGGACTTATGTCGGACTTAAGGGGCCGTCACTTGAAACACCGGCCGAGGTCCGCTTTTTAAGAACCACCGGCGCCGATGCGGTGGGTTTCTCAACCATACAGGAAGTTATTACGGCAGTCCATGCCGGAATCAAGGTACTCGGACTGTCGTCCATAACCAATGTTCACAATCCGGATGCGCCGGTTCCCGCAACCGTTGAACAAATCATTGCCGTGGCCGAACAAGCCTCTCCCCGGCTTGAAATGATCATCAGAACGGTTGTGGGGAATATTTAGTGCCTGAACAAAAACACCCCTTGGCTCTCTCCCAATAGTTCAACAGACAGTTGTTTCAAAACCTGACGTGCTCTCTGGAGATCTTTCATGTTTAGACAATTATGGGGTTTGCTATAAGGCAAACGCATTTGAATCCCAATACAGGGAGACCGCTCCGCGACGGCGTATATCTCTTTCCAACCGACTGAAACTTGTGCTTAAGCATCCGTAAGCCCCAGTCGCACCAGAGAGACCTTTGCAAAACGTCCCCTTTCGCCCAATTTCTGCGTCAGGCTCAAATTTTAATCCTCAAAATACTCCATGTATTCCTGTGGTTAAAATTCTCACCTTCCTTGAACTTGAACGAAATTGAACCTTTTTCAAAGGTCTCAAAGAGTTATTCAGAATAATTCGTCGCTAAATTATCCCATTGAATTTTTAAGTCATAATTTCATTCGGCTCGGGCTAACGCGTGCTAAAGCCCTTCAAACAGTCAGTCGGTTTCCAAGAGAAACACGCCGTCGCTACGCTGTACGGAAATCAAATTCGTTTGCCCATGGCTTTATTAAAACAGCCCTTGTATCCAATAAATATATGCATTATGATAGGTTATTATGTATCTTGCACGAACAAAAGTAAAAAATCAGACTCATTATTATATTCGAGACACGTACCATGAGGGTTCGTACTTAAAAAGTCGAGATGTTTTCCATCTGGGCACGGACCCCTCCAAACACATCATTTATCTCGGTGGACACGGTTATTATTATGATGAGGCGATTGAAGAAACGCTGGCACAATTTGGACTGTATCCGGATCAGGATGAATTGGACCATATATTCTGGGACTTTCTGAATCCTGAAATAAAACGGGTAATAAAGGGGTTTCAGCGGTCCTTCGACAACGCTAAGAAAGATTTGCCGGAACCCCATCCGCAGGCTCATGTATTCGACAAACGCCGTATTCATTATCTAAGATTCGCCCAGGTGGACCAACGCAACCTAAGTAAAATGCCCCTCAAGCTATTTAAAGTGCTCCACGGGAAATCACGTGATGAGATTGAGCAGTACTTTCTGGTTCAAGAGCGCATTCTTCAGCCCAACGAATTGAGAACATACGTTTACACCATTTTTGATCTTCAGCGTTTTTTTCTCGATGCCATTGCCGCTCAAAGGCCTCATGATTTAAACCAAATCAAGATGGATGAATTTTTTGTTGATGCTGTTTGCAAGCTTGATGAGGATAAGAATTTTTGGGCCGGTATGGAGATGTCCCACAGGCTAAGAGACTATCTTGTCAAATATGTGATCATGTATTTCGATAACGAATTTCTCCGGCCTTCCCTTTTCCAGGATTACCTTCACGAATTCATCAATCGCCACCGGAATTATATTCCACCCAAAAAAGTGCGAGTGAACATGGAGGAAGCCGCAAGACTTTTTGAAACAAGGTGGGAAAACTTAAAGAAGATGGATCTCAAATGTTTTAACCGTCTATACCGGAAGATGGCCTTAAAGCACCACCCGGATAAAGGGGGGAGCCCCGAAGCATTTGTAAAGTTGACCAAATACTATCACGGCCTGTTACACAAGAAAAAATGATAACCGACACTATAAATATACGGTCGTCTCATTGCGGGATGGTTAAAGACCGGGAAACGGAAAAAAGACTGGCCGCCTTGGAGGAAATGGCACATCCGCCCAGAACATCAAAAATAATTCGGATAGACGACGAGTCGCAGCGAGAAGAAATTTTGAAAAAAAGGGTATAATTTTTATAACAATTTCACCTTATATAATAAGATACAAAGGAGACGGTAATATATAATAAATAGCTCTGTTTCTCATTAAAATTTCGCCCTCTTTTCATCCACTTCGACCACATTATATGAGTCTGTTGATTTAGTCCAATTTTTTAAAAAATTACAAAAAAACACGCAGCATTTATCATTCCTTTGCGTAAGATCGTCAAGATATGAGCCTCTGAGGGAGTCGATTTTTAAGCAATTTTTTTTAAGTATAGTAAATCAACAGAGTCATTATATGCGTCTTTAAATGTATGCGTTTGTCAAAAAATTAGGATAAATAATAATCATTAGGACAAAAAATATAAGAAAAGTCACTTTCGTAATGAAAAGCCTCATAATCAAAATAATCAAAAAAATATTTTTCTTGATAGTAATACTTATCATTTTTTACCCGATCACAATAAAAGGAGATGATGCAACACAACCTAAACACCCCGGAAATCAATCAGAGATAGCAGCAAAAAATCAAACCAATAGCAAATCCGAATCCAAAACCCACAAAGAGTCACCTGTAAACTCAAATATCCGCCAAAACAAATTTGATTATGGTCCTATCATTAATTTCTTTGGCATTATTATATCAGTCTTTATATCGTCCTTACTGATAGTCTGGCAGCTGGGTAGGCAACATAAAAACAACATTGAACTTGAAAAAGAAAATAATAGGGAAAAGCTAAAATTAGAAATCTATTCAGAGTATCGAAAAAAAATATCTGAGGCCTCAAATAAGACAGTTTCATTGGGTGCTAAGGCCCGTACTATTGTTTCTAACCTCAATCTCTGGTCTATACGAATTTCCAAGGGTATGCCTCATCTTCCAATTAGTGATAGGGAGAAAATCTTCAATGACGCACATAATGCAGCAATTTATTCAATTACAGATGTGCTACGTATACTGGAAGAATTTGAAATCATAAATCCAAATCTTAAAATATTTCGGACAGCTCTCAATTGTGCCATTCACGAAATGTTTAAAACCTTTCGACCTTTTCATCTAATATTATTGAAATTTTTGCCATATAATATACCCCCAGAGGACCAAGAGAAAATGGGCACAGATGTTATAATTCCAGGTACTCCAACAGAAAAGGATTTGCAAGAAATATCAGCTGTAGCTGAACCATACATAGATGCTGTGATGGAGACTAGTTGTTATATTGGAGATTTAATGAGAGAAGCCCAAAATATTTTTCTTGGCAGTTTGTTTACGCACCGTATTCCCCTTAGGCAACCAATAGATTCATGTCATATCGTCATATCAACCTTACCTAAGGAAGTTGAAAAACTGGAAAAGTATTTCTATGAAGAAACAGATTGGGGGAAAAATGCTAAACGTTTGGAGGAAAAACTTAAAGAGGAAGTCAAAAAAGGGTTTGGTAACTCCGAACACAGAACTTGAGTCCGAACAACCCCCCATTTTACGGTGGGCTTGGCAAACCAGTTCAGAGTTAAGATTTCAGATATCTATGCTTCTATGCGCTTATCACTGATTTTATAGGAAATTCTCTATGAAAAATTATATCAATATTGATCAACAAGACTACGGTAAAAAAATCTTTAGAATTCTTTCTATTGATAGACTGATTGAGATGTTTGAAAAAAAGAAAAATGTGCTTGTGAAACCAGATTTATGGGATGACCCATTCGAAAATTTTATTTTAAATATACCTGTTAAAGATAAAACTGGTAAAGGATCTAAATCAATTTTAAGGAAAAGGGGATATGGTCAATGTTGGACGCTGAATGTTGAGAGCGATGCTATGTGGAGAATATATTCACCTGATAAAAATGGGGTTAAAATACAAACAACGATTAGGAAGTTATTTAGAAGCCTATGCTCTGCTCAAAAATCATATGCCAGTATTTCGTGCTATATTGGAAAGGTTAAATATTATCCAAAAAAAGATATTGAAAAACTCATTTCTGACAGGATAGCCGGACGGAAACAATTTAATGGAAGTATCGGACAAGCCCGCTCCTTACTATTTAAAAGATTGGCCTTTAAACATGAAAACGAAATCCGATTGATATTTCTTGATCCTCATAACAAGTCTAATTCGAATGTATATCTTTACCCTTGTGAGCCACTGGCCGTTATTGATCGCATAACTTTTGATCCTAGGATGAATCAAAGACTTTATAAAATATTTAAAAAGTATCTGAAGGGAATCGGATTTCAAGGAACCTTGGTTCAATCTAATTTGTATCGTCCTCCGAAGTTTACTTGAATATGTTTTTTGAATGGGGTCACCCATTAACGGGCTGTTGCTCAAAGCATGAGGAACATTCGGCACGTCTATTGGATTATAGCTTTCTCAAAAATGTAATCCTGAAAACGACATAGAACTATTTTTCAAAAGTATTTTCGCTGCTTTCCTGATTGGGTTATTCAGCTTCTTTATCGTTTTCCTGGGAAGCAACCTGGAAGAACTGATCGACAAGTACCGGTTGTGATATCCGCAACTAAATTATTTTATAAAAATTTCAATATACTGGCAAGCTGTACGCTTTTAAAGTGGTGTAGAAGTAACCCAATAAACAAGAAATAATTCTGGCTTTTCACTAGTTCGGCGTTTAGAACTTGGATAATGTGACATGAAGACAACCAACCTATTTGTAGACTTTTTAATAATCGGTGTATTGTCTTTTCTTGCACTTGCTGGGGCTTGCTATTTCGCCGGGATTTCGAAAATTATAGAATTTGCTTTAACCAGCACAAAGGATCGCGCACTACTATTTCCCATCGGAACCGTAACTATCTATGTTGTAGGGATTCTCGTAAACCAGTTTGCTGATTCTTTTCTGAAACTGCTTAAAGTCCCATTTGGCTTGACGGCCATAGAGGAGGCAGAGAGCAACCTCCGCGAGGAGGTCGGTGTTTCTTATCACGAAGCCTTACAAAAGACAGTGATGGCATCGCAGTCGGCATATGATTATCTCTCTTATAGAAGATCCGTTATTCGCGTATTCCGCTCGCTTACCGCACTAAGTGTCGTATCTCCATTCGTTTGCCTCATTATGGTTTTTATAGGCAGGGCATTCGGTAATATAGCGTCTTGGAGGACAGTCGCTGCATTTATTCTGGTA
Source organism: Desulfobacteraceae bacterium Eth-SRB2 (assembly GCA_004193595.1). Taxonomy (GTDB): domain Bacteria; phylum Desulfobacterota; class Desulfobacteria; order Desulfobacterales; family UBA11574; genus S5133MH16. The sequence goes on along the minus strand of RPGQ01000077.1, from coordinate 88,116 downwards.
ACAATTATTGTAGCTTCCTTCAGCCGTCAGCGCTTGGTTAAGCTTCAGGTCGGGTATTACGAGGCAATAGTCAACTTTTATAAAGCTGGGGAACATTAATGACATCGACACCACCACGAATTGCGGAGCTCTTTGGACTTCCGAGAACTGGTAAGACGACGATATCTCGAATTCTCTATAAGTCCCTGCGCGAGTCAGATTTCCATCCCTATATCGTAAAAGAACGTGCGGCAGTCTGCCCTGTTCAAGACAAGCTGGACCCTCTTTTCAACCTGTGGACTGCAACATCGTTCTTGAAAGAATATACAGAGGCGTGGAATTTAGAGTACGATGTGGTCATAGCAGACAGGGGTTTAACCGACGCGATCGTTTGGATCGAAGCATTAAAAGAACACTCATCTTCCGAAATGATAACGGAGACTGTACGCGGTATATTTAATTCATCTCTTGTACAATCGTATTTAGCCTGTACTTACTTTCTGGATGCTCCGATAAATGTCGTTCTTGAGCGCGAACGGAGACTTTTCCAGCGGACAAGAGGAGGACGAATCCTAAACAAAAGTACCCTTACGTCGTATCGGCAAGCGTTTGATAAAGTAATGGATTTCGCTTTTATGCCGTCGGTCTTGTGCATAGATACAGCATCAAAAAGCATCAAGGAAACGGCAGAAAAAATCCTTGTGGATCTTAAGATCAAGCTGTCAAATTGTTAGTTCCGTGTGAATTTGGGACGTCTATTGGATCATGGCTTTCTCAGAAATGTGATCTTGGAAACGACACGGAACTATTTCTCAAAATCATTTACGCCGCTTTCCTGATTTGGTTATGGAACTTCCGGGACGCCCCTAAAAATATAAGTTTCTATTTTATCTGATATGTGATAGCATCTTGTTATGCCACGTAATGCTCGAATTGATGCTCCCGGTGCCCTCCATCATATTATCGTAAGAGGCATCGAGCGAAGAAAAATATTTAATGATGATGTTGACAGGATTAATTTTCTGGATCGTCTGGGGAAGGTGCTTTCAGAAACCCATACAACATGTTTTGCATGGGCTCTTATTCCCAACCACTTTCACCTTTTATTGCGCACAGGTGCTTGTCCGCTTTCCACTGTTATGCGCAGGCTTCTAACCGGACATGCCATGAATTTTAACCGTCGACATCGTCGAAGCGGCCAGCTTTTTCAGAACCGATACAAATCAATTCTTTGTCAAGAGGATACATATCTATTGGAACTTGTAAGATATATTCACCTTAATCCGATTCGGGCCAGGCTAGTTACAGACATAAAAGCACTGGACAAATACCCTTTTTGCGGGCATGCCGTTATTATGGGGAAAAAGAAAAAAGAGTGGCAAGATGATGCGTATGTTCTGAAACTATTCGATAAAAAGAGATCAACTGCGCGGCGACGTTACAAAATATTTGTTCAAAAAGGCATCCAAGATGGTAAGCGTCCCGAACTCACCGGAGGAGGACTCATCCGAAGCAGCGGCGGCTGGTCTGTGATCAAATCTCTTCGGCGTGCAAACATCCACTTTAAAAGTGATGAACGAGTGCTTGGCGATTCTGAATTCGTTGAGAGGGTTTTAAAGGCTGCCGATGAGTTTCTTGAGCGCAAATACCAGCTAAAGTCGCAGGGCTATGATATAGATAAACTTGCTGATAGAGTGTCAGAGATTTTTTCCATTAAACCGGAAGAAATATTTAAGCCCGGAAAGCAACCGGTAAAAGTAAAAGCAAGAAGCCTTTTGTGTTACTGGGCGGTCAGGGAGTTGGAGTTTACGATGGCGGATCTGGCTCCAAAGCTCAATATCTCGCAGCCTGCGGTCAGCATAAGTGCTCGGAGTGGAGAACGAATAGCATCAGAAAATGGATATTCATTGATGGATGAATAGAGTTTTATAATATAAGGGGCGTCCCGGAAGTACCAGTTGCATATCGTACTCTTGTTTAAGGAGTGAATAGAAGCAAGGCGCTTTCTGCTGAATGGCGGGCCAGTGCCTTAGCTTTATCTCCACCGGCGCAAAATCCTCTCACCGGCATACATAAAACAGGACTCGAACCGGTAGCGTTCATCGCTTCTATTTCGTCCAGGGCTTTCTGGATTGAACGGATCATTTCAAGGTTGGGGCTGTTCAACGCGCGAGGAGACGGTTGAGTACGATGCTCATCATCCCATGCTGCCGTCGAATCAGGACTTTCCGATTTTGGCTAAACGTTTTATTTCATTCAATTCTTTTTTAGCTCCATTAATCAGACGAAGATAATAGTACTCTACGGTTGAAACAACTCTGATTTTTTTTTAATGTGGGGATTATTTTTGTCCCTAATGATAATTGAAAATTGCCCTTGTCTTGCCTTTTTATTTTTCCTAACTGTTAGAATCCTTTGCGAATTTCTCGGCAACTTCTCTTGCTTTAGTTGTGGCCTCCTCCAATAATACACGGTCGCGTTGAGTGCCGGTTATCTGTTCTCAATTCTTCCATTGCCTTTTTCGCATTTCTGTGCAAACGAGGGATGAGATTCACCCCTCGGCGCTTGTCCAGTTGACGGATGAACGCCGCGTCTTCCTTCTTGCCAACATGTGCAAGTATTTTAACACATTCTAACAGAGACAAGGGGTCCGCAACTCCGGTTTGATAACAATCCTTGGCGTATCCTCCGTCATAGTTGAATGATAGAAATTTTTTCAAGTTTTCCTGACAATAGCCTTTTCGTGATTGGTCAGGTTTTCGGGTGGATGGCGTTCAGAAGGACCACGTTGTCCTGATATCGTAGAAGGCTCTCGCGAAAGGAAAAGCCTGTCAAAGGAACTTATTGAAGTCCGCAGGCAGAGCCGCGTTTGAGTTCTTATCCGGAGGTGGCTCCTTGACGTCCGGGCTGCAACCGAAAAGAACACCGCCGGCATGATCAGATATCTCTTCATTTTCCCAAAGATAACGGGATTACGAAATGAGCGGAACCCCCGACTTGGGAAAAATGATGACAGGTCCTTTGCATCATTATTTATCGTTATGTGTTTAACGTAAGTTTTTAAACGTGTTATCTATTATATCTCGATGTTCCTGTGGCCTATTCCTTTTGACATTGGTAAATTCCGTTTATTCACAAGGTGTAATAATTGTACTAAGAAATATTTAACGCTTAATAAAATTGTGAAATTTATGCACGGATTATTAGAATTCTATGGATTCTATCATCACAAATAAAGGTTTGCCCGATCCTCTGGGTAGCAGCAATGACATTCTTCTTATACAGCCGCCTGTGAGGGATTTTTTATCTTACATCAAAAAGAACGCGATTCCTTACGGGCTTGCATGTATTTCTTCAGTTCTTGCTTCTTGAAGAGGGGTTCTCAGTGGAAATCTTTGACGGGCTTGCCACTTCAAATCGAATCATCATTCCGCAGGAAATGAATTATCTCCGAGAATATTACCCAAAGCCGGATAAGTCCTTTTGGGCTGTTTCATCATTATCGACGCATTTTGGGTATAGTTTCCGAATATATCAGGAGAAAATTGCCAAGGATTCGGGGCGTTTCTGGTTGGAATTTCCGCCCTGTTTGCCCCTACGTTGAAGTTGCTTTAGCGTCGCATCCGTCAAGAAAATTTCATACTGAATGCCAAATCGTACTGGGCGGTCACCACCCCAGCTCCTGCCCATCAGTGTTATGGAGGATAAATCGGTTGATTTTGTTTTACGGGGCGAGGTATCCATGCCGCACTGACTTGCCAGAGCTCGAAACCGAACACCGATTATTGCTTCAATGCGGGATTGTTTTCGCAAAGACGTGAACCCTTCAACTCAATGACCCGCCACAATGATTGCCCCGGATAATTTTCAGCTGCCTGCAACCCATCTGATAAAAGCAACAGTTTCGCAAACGGGGCGCCAAAGGAAGTGCCGTGATCACCGCCAGCCGGGGATGCCCCATAGAAATGCACATACTGTGCCATTAGGTGCATCATCCATGTGCCCTACCGGCGAGAAGAAGCGTAACATCCGTAGTAAAGAGATGACCGTAACGATTTAACGCCGGCTTTATCCGAATTTGAATGAAAATCTTTCTCTGGATAAAAAATGGTTCCTTGTACGCTGGATGAAATAAACACCGTTTCCACGGTTTCGGACTGGAACTTCGAGCCATGAACGGACTTCTTCAACTACCCTGGATGAAGCGTTGGTTTGTGCCATGCAAGCAGCCGGTTCATGACCTTAAACTTATCCATTGGGCTCGATATCAAAGGCACAGCTCGAGCGGTTCAACAGACCTGATGTTCGCGAAGCTTTTGACCCAACGTGCTTGTTCTTGCAGAAAAATACAGTCTTAACGCCGTTGGGTATGTGATTGTCAGACCCCATTCAAAGTGCGCAGAGGATTCCCTGTCAGACCTGATTTTCTCGCCCAAGAGAGTGCTTTCAGGGTATCCGTTTTCTACCCGGCTCCGGCAACAGGGACTTTGAATTATGTTCGCGACTTAATATACTTCCCGATAAATTTTCTCTCATGCGCTCCAGCGCTTGCCCATATACTACCAGGATGAAACCGTTACCCTTCTCCAGGTTGGGAAGAATCATCCTTAATTTTATAAAACTGCAAAGACAACGGTGTTAACATTTCCGACGCTTCAATGAATAATGGGCGGTTGGAATCGAAGACCGAATGGAAACGGAATAAAGCTTCTTCAGATGTTTTTAAAAGATGGAAAAATAAGAGGAATAACCCCGGACGGGGATGTTTTTGGTACGAGTTTCTATCGGAACTTTCCAAAAAGTTCATTCAACGGCTAAAGGTTACGCATCAGGGAATGAATTCATCGTCAAATCTTGAAAATTGAAGGATTTGAGGCGAATCAGGAGATGAAACAACGTATTCCTCGGCTTCAACCGAACGTCGGTAAGTCCACTTTCCATTCGTCCCTGCAAGTATCGTCATGGTCCCAATTGACGATGAATTCATTCCCCTGATGCGTATCCCTTTTAGCCGTTGAATGAACTTTTTGGAAAGTTCCGATGAAATCCTGTGTTCAAAAACATCCCCGTCCGGGGTTATTCCTCTTATTTTTCCATCTTTTAAAAACATCTGAAGAAGCTTTATTCCGGTTTCCATTCGGTCTTTCGGATTCCAAATCCGCCCATTATTCATTGAAGCGTCGGAAATGTTAACACCGTTGTCTTTTAGAAGTTTTATAAAATTAAGGATTCTTCCCAACCTGAGAAGGGTAACGGTTTCTATCCTGGTGGTAGTGTGTGATAAGGGCAAAGCGCTGGAGCGCATGAGAGAAAATTTATCGGGAAGTATATTAAGTCGCGAACATAATTCAAAGTCCTTGCTGCCGGGAGCCGGGTAGAAAACGGATACTCCGGAAAGCACTCTTTTTTGGGCGAGAAAAATCAGGTCTGACAGGGAATCCTCTGCACTTTGGAATGGGGCTCCGACAATCACATACCCAACGGCGTTAAGACTGTATTTTTCTGCAAGAACAAGCACGTTGTCAAAAGCTTCGCGAACATCAGGTCTGTTGAACCGCCTGAGCTGTGCCTTGGATATCGAGCCCAATGATAAGTTTAAGGTCATGAAACCGGCTGCTTGCATGGCACAAACCAACGCTTCATCCAGGGTAGTTGGAAGAAGTCCGTTCATGGCTCGAAGTTCCAGTCCGAAACCGTGGAAACGGTGTTTTATTTCATCCAGAAGGTGAAGGAACCATTTTTTATCCAGAGAAAGATTTTCATCTTCAAATTCGATAAAGCCGGCGTTAAATCGGGTTACGGTCATCTCGATTTCTTTTACTACGGATGTTACGCTTCTTCGCCGGTAGGGCACATGGGATGATGCACCCACGGCACAGTATGTGCATTTCATGGGGCATCCCCGGCTGGCGGTGATCACGGCACTTCCTTTGGCGCCCCGTTTGTAAAACTGTTGCTTTATCAGATGGGTTGCAGGCAAAGGAAAATTATCCGGGGCAATCATTGTGGCGGGGTCATTGAGTTGAAGGGTTCCGTCGTCTTTGCGAAAAACAATCCCGGGTATTGAAGCATAATCGGTTCCTGTTTTGAGTGCCCTGGCAAGTCGCGGCATGGATACCTCGCCTTCTCCCCGTAAAACAAAATCAACCGATTTATCCTCCATAACACTGATGGGCAGGGAGCTGGGGTGGTGACCGCCCAGTACGATTTGGCATTCAGTATGAAATTTCTTGACGGACGCCGCGACGCTTAAAGCAACTTCAACGTAGGGCGTAAACAGGGCGGAAATTCCAACCAGAAACGCCCCGGAATCCTTGGCAATTTTCCCGATATATTCGAAACTATACCCAAAATGTCGATAATGATGAAACAGCCCAAAAGGAGATCGATCCGGCTTTGGGTAATATTCTCGGAGATAATTCATTTCCTGCGGAAGGTCGATGATTCGGGATTTGGAAGTGGCAAGCCCGTCAAAGATTTCCACTGAGAACCCCTCTTCAAGAAGAACTGAAGAAATACATGCAAGCCCGTAAGGAATCGTTCTTTTTGATGTAAGATAAAAATCCCTCACAGGCGGCTGTATAAGAAGAATGTCGGTCATTGTTGCTTACCCAGAGGGACGTGGCAAACCTTTATTTGTGATGATAGAATCCATAGAATTCCTAATAATCCGTGCATAAATTTCACAATTTTTATTAAGCGTTAAATATTTCTTAGTACAATTATTACACCTTGTGAATAAACGGAATTTCTACTAATGTCAAAAGGAATAGGCCACAGGAACATCGAGATATAATAGATAACACGTTTAAAACTTACGTTAAACACATAACGATAAATAATGATGCAAAGGACCTGTCATCATTTTTCCCAAGTCGGGGGGTTCCGCTCATTTCGTGTCTCGTTATCTTTGGGAAAATGAAGAGATATCTGATCATGCTTCTGGCGGTGTTCTTTTTCGGTTGCAGCCCGGACGTCAAGGAGCCACCTCCGGATAAGAACTCAAAACGCGCGGCTCTGCCTGCGGACTTCACAAGTTCCTTTGACAGGCTTTTCCTTTCGCGAGAGCCTCTACGATATCAGGACAACGTGGTCCTTCTGAACGCCATCCACCCGGAAAACCTGACCAATCACGAAAAGGCTATTGTCAGGGAAAACTTGAAAAAATTTCTATCATTCAACTATGACGGGAGGGGATACGCCAAGGATTGTTATCAAACCGGAGTTGCGGACCCCTTTGCCTTTCTCAGGTTAGAATGTGTTAAAATACTTGCACATGTTGGCAAGAAGGAAGACGCGGCGTTCATCCGTCAACTGGACAAGCGCCGAGGGGTGAATCATCCCTCGTTTGCACAGAAATGCGAAAAGGCAATGGAAGAATTGGAGAACAGATAACCCGGTACTCAACGCGACCGTGTATTATTGGAGGAGGCCACAACTAAAGCAAGAGAAGTTGCCGAGAAATTCGCAAAGGATTCTAACAGTAAGTTAGGAAAAATAAAAAAGGCAAGACAAGGGCAATTTTCAATTAATAATCGGGACAAAAATAATCCCCACATTAAAAAAATCAGAGTTGTTTCAACTGTAGAGTACTATCTGTCTGATTAATGGAGCTAAAAAGAATTGAATGAAATAAACGTTCAGCCAAAATCGGAAGTCCTGATTCGACGGCAGCATGGGATGATGAGCATCGTACTCAACCGTCCTCGCGCGTTGAACAGCCTCAACCTTGAAATGATCCGTTCAATCCAGAAAGCCCTGGACGAAATAGAAGCCGATGAACGCTACCGGTTCGTCCTGTTTTATGGCGCCGGTGAGAGAGGATTTTGCGCCGGTGGAGATGTTAAGGCACTGGCCCGGGCCATTCAGCAGAAAAGCGCCTTGGGTGCAGATCTGATTCTTAAACAAGAGTACGATATGCTCTTGCGGCTCCATGGGTTTCCCAAACCGGTGATCGTTATTGCCGACGGAATCACCATGGGGGCAGGACTGGGGCTGACAGCTTCGGCGGACATGGCAGTGGCCACAGAGCGCACCCGTATGGCCATGCCGGAGACCAGAATCGGTTTTTTCCCGGATGTGGGCTCAACCGGTTGGATGTTTGACAAATGCCCTGCAGGTTATCCCGAGTATCTGGGGCTGACTGGCTATGAAATGAAGGGAGCCGAAACCGTACGTGTGGGGTTTGCAACCCATTTGTTGCCATGGGATCGGCTGCCGGAACTGATAAATATTTTGGAAGGATATGAGACAAACCTGCCGGGTTCGAGGAACCAGGGTGCAAAGCAGCTGGCCTCGGCACTTGATCCATTTTTTAAAAAGGACATTACCGCCAACACCGATATGGACGAATGGGTGGCAACCTATTTTAAAGGAAAAAGCTCTCTTGTAGAAATCATAGAATCGCTGAGACAATGCAGTATACAAACCCGCCTTTGCGACCAGGTCTTTGATCGGCTGGCGGAAAGATCTCCCACGGCACTGGTGGTGACCCTGAAACTTTTACGGCACAACGAGCATCTTTCTCTTGAAGAGGTTTTTCAGACGGAACTCTCAGCGGCGCGTTTTATTCTGAATCATCCCGATTATGTTGAAGGTGTAAGGGCGCGTTTGGTAGACAAGGATGGCAATCCCCGTTGGCAGCCGGAAACCATAGAAGCGGTCAAAGATCTGGATTTGAAACTGTAAAATTGGATGTTCATGCAGAATATTCACAACTCTAAATTGATGAGTCTGGCGCGACGCTCCTAATATAATAAATTTCTATTTTATCTAAGGGCGGTGAATGGGGATCTGGCCGCAGGAATATTAGAATATTGAGACATGCCTGATGGTTGACAAAACAAAGATAATTGACACTATCTGTGAAAGATTGGAAAAGCTCCCTTTAGGACACTATATAGATCTAAAGACTTATAAGCGCAATAGAACTGTCATCATTGTTAAAATAGATGAAAAGAAACTTTTGGTTATTGAGGACGGTTATTTTAAGGATAGGTTTTTAATAAAGCCTGACAAACTGAAAAAAATTCTCAAAACCCTTTTAAAGACGGAATTCCCCAGAAGCAAAAAAATCAGGCTCTATGTTATGGGAAAATTCGTGGATGAAAAAGCTTTAAACACAATACTGCGTTACCCCACCATACGGGCGAGATTTCACATCTGATCCGTTTAATTTAACAAAAATAGCCAGAGGTTACCGCCGGTACCCTATTCCTTTAACACGGAGTTTATTCTCTTTCACTTCTGTTTTCGCACCGAGCATCTTTTCCACCAGCCACAGTCGAGTTTTAATATGGTCTGTCATTTGGGGTATTATATACGAACTCCACCCATGGGCCAACCCACAGAACGGTATGAGCTGATCGGCTACATGTTCATCAACCGTTGCTTGAGTTTCAAGGACTTGGATGAGGTGATTGGCCACTTTTTTCCCGATGTATTCGGCGGACCTGCCCGGTGCGCCGGCCATATCAGATCCCATGAGGCAACCGCTATCTGTTTCGGCCCAAATTGCCAGGGACGCTCCGGCCTGAATGGATGTCCTTGGATAAACCGGATTGTTTTTATTATCATAAAAAATTTCAATATCCGGAACATATCCCTTGGATTTTAACCGTCTTTGACATTCTTTTGCCATCCTGTCGGAGACTTTTCTCTTTTGGAGCAGTGAAGAAAGAGCAATGCCTTTTATGCCGGTGGTTTTTCCCCGGTCAACCCGTATGAGCGGTTTGATGGTGTTTTTTACGGGAAAGACCTTCACTTGGATCTGACCCTTTCCCATGGGAACATAACCTGGCCGGATAATTTTTATATGGACATTGATACCCATTGTTTCCAAAATCCTTAACAACACGTATTTGACGTGATAAATTGATGGAGCGAAGTCCTGAAAAAGTCCGCCCGTGATCTCATAACGGGAAGGTTTATCGGCGAAGAGTGCTAAAGGTATAACGCTGAGGGCCAACATGGTTGCAGAACCCGCCGTTCCGATATCCCACTGTAATGTGCCGCCACGAATTCCTTTACCGGGCTTGAATCGGATTTCTTTCGAGCCGATTGTCGCTTCCGCCAGTTTGCCGTGGCAAATGTGAGCGGATGCTTCAATCCCCCGCAGATGCTGTGCCCTCAATCCGGGCTTGTGGCGATTGGCCCTGATATTTGTGAGAAAAAGTTCCTCTCCTGTTAAGACTGAAAAAGGAACGGCATCTCTTACTATGGTTCCGGAACCTGATTTCTGACTGCCATCGATTGTAATCATATTCACCTACTCGTCGTGACTCATAAGAACAAGTTTGTTTCTATTTTAATATAACTTTATAGATTTGTTAACCCTTTTATCATCTTGGCTATCCACAAAGCTTGACAACATTCGTTACTTTGATACAGTATTTTTAAAAATTTTACTATTACCACATGGTTTCTATGGGTTACGTGGATTGAAGGGTTTTTGTAATCGGCTATAATATCGATTTGATTCCGGTAAGTGACCGTATTAACCGCCTATTAATAAAAGACAAAGCGTGCTAAATATGGGGTTTGTTGGTTAGGCTAACCAAGCAGTGATCATGCCTGAGCGATTCGTCAGTGAAGTCATCAGACCTGTGGTTGCCACAGGTGACACCTCGCGCATGGCCGTCGGGGAGCCCGGACTCCCGCGTGAGTTCGTGTGGCGAGGTCGAGCCATTAAGATTGCGGCTCTACTGCGTACCTGGCGTGAAACCGGGAAATGTCGCCACGGCAGTCCCGAGTTATATGTTCGCAAGCACTGGTTCGAGGTCGCCACAACTTCCAACACCACGATGAAGATCTATTTCGATAGGCAGTTTCGCGGTGGACGCAAGAGCGATAGATGGTGGCTTTTCACTATTTGTGAGTCAGAGGAATAAGTTCCCAAAATTTAGACAAATTATGGTCGAGTGGTTGTCATTGCCGAGAATCTGAACACCGGCGCGAAAAAACGCATCGGAAATCATTTTCAAAAAGAGAAGGAAGGAGAATCCATGGGAAAGAAATATACTCTGGAAGACGGGATGGAGTTGTTAAAAGAGCAACTACCCAACGTGGCGAACGCCTTCGGAGTCCTGCGTGACCAAGTGACCAAAGACGGCGTATTGAATGCCAGAACCAAGAGACTGATGATGGTAGCGGTTTCAGTGGCCCTGCGCTGCGAACCTTGCATCCGAACACATATTAAGGCGGCTGTTGAAATGGGGGTGTCCCGTGAAGAAATTCTGGAAGCAACGGGAATCTCTATTTTGATGGCGGGAGGCCCTGCCATTGCTTATACTTCAACGATTGTTTTGGAAGTTCTTGATGAAATGGACGTTTGAAAAAAACAGAAGATCGAAAAGGAAAAAAAGGGGATATGTTAAACACTGGAAATTTACACCCACAAGATTTAATTTTAATGCTGTAATTTCAAATTGTTATCATAAAGGATAACAGATTATATGAGGGGCTTATGCAATCCAATAAGGTGGTCGTACGATTTAAAGACGGTGCCATAATTAAGGGTAATACCAGTGATTTATTCCCCAATAAGGCACACTTTCACCTCAATCATCATTTGGACGGTAAGATTGAGCAAGTTGATGTTGAAGAATTAAAAGCGGTGTTTTTCGTTAAGGATTTCAAAGGCGATAAGGATCATAAGAAAAAATATGATGATGAATTCCATGGGGCGGGACGCAAGATTGCAGTTGATTTTAATGATGGCGAGTCAATTATCGGTTTTGCTCTGGGTTATTCACCCGATCGCAAGGGCTTTTTCATAACACCCGCTGATTTGAGCGGCAACAACGAACGTATATTTATAGTAAAATCGGCCACAAAAAATATTAAGTTCCTGTAATAATAATGGGGATAAGCAAAGGTGCCTCAAATTCCCGTGGAAGAAACCATTACTGAAGCCCACTCGGTCTGGCTATAGATCTGAAATACAAGCTTTCCATCCGAGAGGCGCCTGATGAACCATTTTTAATCCCTGCTGTCGGAACGGATTAAATTTGTATAGAACCAATCAGACCATTGTCCGCATCCATCCACACAGGAAAGGATTCTCTGGCGTTTTTCAGCGTCTCGCAGGACAGCTCGGCAGTATAGGTGATTGCCTTATTTTGCTTTTGGAATATAATGTTACCCAAGGGATCGATTATTGAAGAATCACCACTGTAATGGTGACCGTTTCCGTCGGTTCCCACGCGATTGACCCCGATAACATAACACTGGTTTTCAACGGCTCGAGCCTGAAGCAGTAACTTCCAGTGCACGGATCGCCTTTCAGGCCAGTTGGCGATAAATATGGCCGCATCATACTGGTTTTCGATATTTCGCGTCCAGACCGGAAACCGAAGATCATAGCAGATAAAGGGTCTGATCTTCCAGCCGTGCAGTTCAACCGTAATATTTTGACGGCCGGCATGATATACTTTTTCTTCACCGGCCATACGAAATAGATGTCGTTTATCGTAGGTGAAGATCTCGCCCCGGGGATTTGTCCATATCAATCGGTTAAAAAACTTGCCGTCTTCCCTTACGATAATACTCCCCATTATATCGGCATGTTTTTGCCGTGATTTTTCTATCATCCATTTTACGGCAGAGCCCTGCATGTTTTGTGCAAGACCGGCGGGATTCATACTAAAGCCCGTTGTAAACATTTCCGGCAATACAATAAGATGGGTATCATCCATGATGGCATCAATCTTATCATCAAAACCCGCCAGATTGGATTCAATATCCTCCCAGACCAGTTCGGTCTGGATAATTGTTGTTTTTAAATCTTGCATAATTTCTCCGCAGCTTTGTCCAGAGTTTCATCCTTTTTGGCAAAACAGAATCGCAGAACCTTATGATCGTCTTTTTGATGATAAAACACCGACGGTGGAATGGAAGCCACCCCATGTTCCATGATCAGCCGTTTTGAAAATTTTATGTCGGATTCATCGGAAATTTCCGAATAATCGAGCATCTGAAAATAAGTGCCGTGACAGGGTATGGGTTTAAAGCGGGATTTTTCAATGAGTTTTAAAAATCTATCCCGCTTTTTTTGGTAGAAGGTTGAAAGGTTCAGATAAACATCTTTGTTTCGCATGAATTCGGCGTAAGCGAACTGAATCGGCGTATTGGATGCAAATGTCAGAAACTGGTGCACTGTTTGAAATTCTTTGGATAGAGGCGCCGGAGCAAGGCAGTATCCGATTTTCCATCCGGTCGTATGGTAGGTTTTTCCGAAAGAACTGATGACAAAGCTTCGTGAAAGGAGCTCGGGATGGCGGGATATGCTTTCATGCCGGATGCCGTCGAAAATAATATGCTCGTAAACTTCATCGCTCAAAATCAAAATTTTAGTATCTTTGACAATATGTTTCAATGCAGCGATGTCGTCACCCGATAATACGGCTCCAGTGGGATTATGGGGTGAATTTAAGATAATGAGCCGGGTCTTTGACGTTACAGATTGCTTAACTTCATCCCAGTCGATACCATACTCTGGAAACCTGAATTTAACATATACGGGAATTCCTCCGTTTAATTCAATGGCCGGCACATACGAATCGAATGCCGGCTCCAGAACGATGACCTCATCACCGTTATGGACAACCGCAGCGATGGCCGCGAATAATGCTTCGGTAGCTCCGGATGTCACGGTAATTTCAGATACGGGATCGTAGACCGCGTTATATAATTCCATTACTTTTTCAGCGATTTTTTCACGAAGAATCAGAACGCCCTGCATGGGCGCATACTGATTATGACCGGAACGCATATATTTATTCACCAGATCTAAAAGATCAGGATGAACATCAAAATCCGGAAATCCCTGTGAAAGATTTATGGCGTTATAATCATTGGACAGCTGGGTCATTACCGAAAAAATGGTAAGTCCCACATCGGGAAGTTTTGAACGTAGCATATAGGTCCACCGGTTCTGAAATTGGTTCTGTTCGGGTGAAAAATTTTAATCCGGGCTGCTAACCCTTTAATGGGTGTAAATCAAGATTGTTGGTGATTTAGCTCAAGCAGTCCAGGTTTCAGGTGTCAG
>RPGQ01000077.1:0-73990 GCA_004193595.1 Desulfobacteraceae bacterium Eth-SRB2 | reverse complement strand
GACACCTGAAACCAGACCTTCGAATTCCGATAGAAAGTAATAAATGACCGCTGTTAACCAACATCAGTGAATTACACAACCCTTTAATGATATATAAAATGTGGCGATATGCGCTAAAAAATTGCACCGTGGGCTTAAAAAGGCATTGCCTTCCTTATTGTCTTGAAATATATTCTTATCTTCAATTGGATAACCATATTAAGACATAGATATTTAGTCAACTTTTAATCTTTTCTGCCCTCTCAATTACCGGAAAGGAAAACAGATATGACCCAAACCGGACTTGTATATGATGATTTGTATTTGAACCATAATACCGGTTCCCACCACCCGGAACGGGCTCAAAGACTGACGGCCATAATTGACGCTCTCGAAGAAGCAGGACTCCTGGATAAACTTCTTCACATAGAACCTGTGCCCGCCAAAAGGAGTATTGTGGAACTGTGTCATGAACCCGGTTACATAGACAGGTTTCAGCGTGCGGTGGAACGCTCGGTTCCTTTTTTGGATACTCCGGAATGCCCTTTAAGCCCCGCCACATTTGAAGCGGCCATTTGTGCTACCGGAGGAATACTTGCGGGAATAGACAACGTGATGCAGGGGAATATAAAAAATTGTTTTTGTGCGGTAAGACCCCCCGGGCACCACGCAGAACGATCCAAGGCCATGGGGTTTTGTTACTTCAACAATATTGCCATTGCGGCAAAATATCTTCAAAAACAATATTCCATGGAACGAATTGCGATAATCGATTGGGATGTTCACCACGGCAACGGTACCCAGAATGCCTTTGAACAAGACCCGGCGGTATTTTACATAAGCTTCCACCAGAACCCTTACACCTGCTATCCCGGCACTGGAAAAGCTTCGGAAATCGGAACCGGTAAAGGTCAAGGATACACGCTAAATTTTCCCATGGCTCCGGGGGCAGGAAACCAGGACTATTTCGAAGCCATGGAAACGGTTGAGCAAAAGATGGAAAATTTCAGGCCCGAGTTTGTTCTTATCTCCGCAGGGTTCGACGCCCACGCGGACGACCCCCTGGCGCATATAAATCTCACTACAAAGGGGTATGAAGAGATGACTCGAAAAGTAAAGGGTGTGGCCGAGGACCACGCAGAGGGCAGGATTGTTTCCATGCTCGAGGGCGGTTACAACCTGCAGGCTCTGGGAGAGTCGGTTAAGACCCATATTCAGGTTCTTTCGGAAGGCTAAGTTGATTGGGTCAGCCGGCCATTGGAATCATGGAATGTTGGGCCAACAATTGAGGTCATGTTTTTTTAAGGTGAAAGCCAGGGCAAATGCAATGCAAGCTTGGGATTGCGTACGCCGCCGGGTCCGCAAACACCCATCCATGATGGGCACTTATTATGATAGCTAATCCCATAGATAACGCCGGCTCGATCATCGGAAACCAAAAGGGCGCCATCCGGCATCACCAAAACATCCACAGGACGTCCCCAGGCACTAAGGGCTCACTCAAAAATAACTTCACATTTTGGATGCCGATGCATCCCGACTGGCTGCCTTACGAAAACTCGAAATATGCTTGATATTCCTTAAGTTTTCGTGCCTTGCCAGCCGGGCGCCTCAACCCCCAAAATTGCAAATTTATTTTCT
Source organism: Desulfobacteraceae bacterium Eth-SRB2 (assembly GCA_004193595.1). Lineage (GTDB taxonomy): Bacteria > Desulfobacterota > Desulfobacteria > Desulfobacterales > UBA11574 > S5133MH16. Next base: position 72,370 of record RPGQ01000077.1, on the reverse strand, counting down.
CGTGAACCCTAAGCAAATCTCGGTCCCTATTTCTCTCCAGTAAACTTTCTAAATTGCTTCATCGAACTCATTCCGGTATCTTACAATCCCGGACACTTTCTTCATTACTGAATCATTAAGAATCATTACCATAAATGCTTCATCCGGAACCCCTTGCCATTGACTTTTCAAACCATATTTTGATGCGCGTTGAAATCCAAATCGAGGATAGTACTTTTCATGGCCAAGCACGATTACAAAGGGACATTCCGTGTTATTGATCATTCCAAGTCCTTCTTTTACCAGTTGAGAGCCAATCCCCTGATTTTGCAACTCCGGCAATACCGCCATGGGAGCAAGGCCCATTCCTTGAATAACGCCTTCCTGCGTTTTTATGGTTACGGGACTGAACATAATATGCCCGACGATTTTATTATTTGAGATGGCGACAAGTGATAGTATCCCATGACATGATTTGCGCAACTTATCGACGATACGCCCCTCTACCGGTTGGCCAAACGTTTTATCATTTAACAAACGGACTTCATCAATATCTTTCGGTCGCTCAAAACGTATTTCAATCACTGATTCATCCCTTTCAAAAATATACCCTAATTCTAATTTGCTTTATGGTCAACTAAGTTGATCGATTGTCGAGGCTTGCCCGCCTCATCAATTCTAATCATTCAGCACCATCTTCAAGGTCTTTTCATGGCTGATTTTGCATCGACTCTTTGAGAGCCAGGCAAACTCAAGGCGATTGCAGAGGTAAATATTGGCAGAAAGGCGATTGAGGCCAATGCAAACCAAATCCCATAAAGATCGGCTATTCTTCCTATAATCAGCGCAGCCCCACCTCCAATAGCAACAGCAACTCCAAGTGTAACACCCGATGACAGTCCAACACGATTCGGAAGATAGTTTTGCCCCAGTACTATTGTTGGACTATAGGTGGCATAGAGCATTAACCCGATGGGGATCAATAATAGCGTTGCTGTCTGTACATTATTCACAAAAATTAACAAGGGGAGAAATAACGTTAGGCCGAAAAATCCGAGCAGCATAACTTTTTTTTGCCCTAGTCGGTCGGCCAAACTGCCCCCCATCAGGTTTCCCAAAATTCCAGAGCCTGCAAAAACCGTAAGTGCCATGGCTCCCGCCGCTTTCGACTGATTCAGGCCATCGATCCAATAGATAGGAATGAAGGTATTTAAACCGTAAAAAAGAATTGACCGGCCAATGACTGTAATGGTTAACCGTGCAAATGCGCCCCAGTTTTCTTTAGAAGCTTCAGTGTCAAATACTCCCCTTTCCCGATTCCTATTTGCTTCCAGGGATTTAAACATCGAAAACTGATTTATCATGACTAAAGACATGATGGTTACAGGCACTATAAGGACAAGCGTTCCTTTCATGCCCCATTGAAGCAGTGCCGTGGTTATTATAATTGGCCCGATGGCAAACCCTATGGTGCCCCCGACACCAAAAAGGCTCATAGCAGCCCCCTTCCGGGTTCCGGCTGCAAAATTGACCAGTCGTGCCGCTTCGGGGTGGTATGCTGCGATCCCTATTCCACTAACGACAGCCAATAACATTATCCATCGGTAACCTTGAAATATCCCTGATAGGGCAAGGCCCATACCCGCCAGCATTAGACCTACTGATAACAACCATGGTTTCGAAAATCGATCCGCTGCGTGACCAAATAGTGGTTGAACAATACTTGATGCCATATTCGCGGCGAACACGAAACCTGCTGCTGCAGCATAGGAGAGATCGTATGCGGCAATAAAAAACGGCAGCATGGCCGGTAAAGCTCCCTGATTTATGTCGGTCGCAAGGTGTCCGACGGATAATATTCCAACATGTCGGTACTTCATTGTTGAGTCCTCATTTCGTGTCTAATCAATACTGTAAAAGGCTCCTACTTCATTTGTGATTGATCATAGCCTAAAATGATGTTATCTTTCTTGCGCTATGAGGACAAAAAATATCTCAAACAAGACAAAATCAACACCTCCAGACCCTGTGGAGGATATTATCAGTGTTCCCCGGCCCATCGTTGCGATGGCCAAAGAGTTCCCGCCCGGACACTTGATTCCTTTCCACCAACACACCCGAGCACAGCTGCTGTATGCATCATCAGGGGTGATGACAGTTAAAACTAACAGCGGCATTTGGGTTGTGCCACCGCTCCGTGCCATATGGATACCTGCCCATACCCGTCATCAAATTGAGGTGTCCTGCCGTTTGTCCATGCGAACGTTATATATTGATCCAACTTATTTTTCAGGCCCATCTGAAGGGTGCCGTGTGATCGCTGTATCTCCTTTGCTGAAAGAACTCATACTTCACACTGTAAGTCTACCGAGGCTTTATCCATTAGAGGGACCGGAAGAACGGTTGCTGACGGTAATACTGGATCAAATCCGTAATATGAACATTGCCCCGTTGGAACTTCCGATCCCAGAAGATGCCAGGCTTAAGAAGATATACAAAGGCCTTTCCGTTATGCCCGGAGATAATCGAACATTGGAGGATTGGGGGAAAAAAGTGGGTGCAACCGGGCGAACATTAGCCCGACGCTTTCGAATAGAAACTGGAATGAGTTTTGGACAGTGGCGCCAACAGATAAGAATTTTGGAAGCATTAAGGCGGTTAGGCATGAAAGAACCGGTGACAACGGTAGCAATTGAGCTTGGATATGATAGCCCGAGCGCTTTTATATCCATGTTTAAAAAAGCGCTTGGTAAAACACCGGGGCAGTATTTTGCTGAGTGATCTTCTATCTCCCACCACCTGATGATAAATAGGAATCAAGCAAAGAAAGCATTTTCCACGGTTTGGTCCGAGTCGCGACCCAGGCGTGGAATTATACTAAGCCAACTTAGCCCTGACAGCTTTTCGGTGAAAGACGGATGCTAATATTAAAAATGTTTAAGAGGAGTTATCGTGGTGGTTTGTAGGAGATATCTCAGAATTTTGAAGCCTCGAAAAGCCCGCTATAAATTGCAGTGATCTTTAATCGGGGCCTTTGACAGTTTCGTTGGAGTTATCCCACGATCTAAAACATCTGAAATTCGGTTTTTTCCATTAATGATGCGTTGGTTCTTTCGTATATATCTTTTGGGGCAATAAGCATATTTCGCTTGCTCGGATTGCCATGCAATACCTCTTTTTCCGGGAATTGCATGAGCTTTTCAACCACTATGTGGGAGACGGAACTGTCCATAAAATACTCTCCTTTCAAAACAGCATCCATTCCCTGTAAAAGTCTTTCAGAGGTCGATTCCTTGACCACATACCCTGTGGCTCCGGCCTGAAATGCCTTGACAATATAATCAACTTTGGAGTGCATGGTAATAATTATAATATGTGTTTTCGGCAATTTATTCTTAATTTCACAGGTCAGTTGGATGCCGCTTTGATCCGGTAAAGACATATCCACCAGCGCCAGATCAGGTTTAAGTTCCCTCGCCATTCGAAGCCCTTCACGTCCGTTTCCTGCCTCCTCAATCAGCCTAAACCTATTATTGCGTCTGATAATCGCTTTGAGGCCTTCCCGGAAAAGGGGATGGTCGTCTATTATCAATATGGTTTCCTTACGAGTCACCCTTGTTGTCCTTATAAGGAAGCTTAATAGATATCTTTGTGCCTGCATGGGTTTTGACTGAATTTCTATTTTACCCTGAAGCAATATAGCTCTTTTGCCCATGCCCGAATTTACCTTGCTCTCATTCAAAGCCGAAATGCAAATCGCGCCTTGGAGCATTGTGAGCCTTACTCATCATCTCTATATGATGTTAGGTATCTTCCTCGCCAAAATACTCCCCTTTACAAAAAACAAAAAGCAAATATAATGCCAGAATATAAAAATGAGATAAGTAATGTTCTGTGTCCAATAGATCTATTTTGCGGCAAATTCAATAACAGGCAGTCCAATTTAATGTAGTGCTGGATATCCTCATGACCCTGTTTTAGGAATGCCAGGCAACTTTTCAAAAGCCCTGCTTACTGAAATTAAGGATGTTCTTGTGTCTACAACACCCCGGTCCTTGAATGGTGTCCACCACGATTTTTCAATAATTGTTAAACTCATGCAATAATACTTGAATTCTATTGTTCAATACATAAACACTTATACCGTTCATTTTATTTAACATATTGACAGTTGATGACAAAAAACTTTACTGAACTTCAATTCTATTAATGATATTTTATCCATCAATCCGCAACCGGAAGGCAAAACCTCTTACTCAATATTAATTTGGTCATTACGCTTTCGTATTATTAATTGAATCAAATGGAAACCCCTCAGGCCCTCAAGTGGACAGGAGGATTTTTACAATGAATGTTGTTCCTCTTTAACAGATCGTCCCAGAGAATGTGAAACCCTGATATCATGCCTTAAGATAAATTGTTTCCTCGAATGAGGTTCAGGTTCAGCCAAAAGCAGGCAGACAAGTTGCAGCGTATGTCTTGGGCTCAGAACCTTCTACATCTAAAAATAATGGCGGAAAACCCCGTGGGTAATGGTTAAGAAGCATTTAAGCATAAATGACTCAGGGGACCCGGCGATAAAGAGGATAACAATGGCATCACCAGAATTTCATTGTCACCAAAGCAGGTAACCTCCATCTTAATCTTTGGGAGACTTCCTTGACGGTTCATTCGCCTAGCGAACTGATCAACAATATCCTAAAAAATATCGCGGCATTGTTTGGAAGAATACCCCTTTATTCATACATTTCGGTTTGTTCTTTGGTCTGGATGTATTTCAAAAAAGTTGTACGATCGTAAAACCGTCGCGGTGATACTGACCTTTTACCGGTGAATATGGGGAACAAATTGGCGCCTCATGGGAGTAATTTACTTCAAAACCTAAATCCGAGGTGTTTTGGCGACAACGATAATCGGTATCATATCAAAAAACTGAAGGACAGAGGACTGATCCCCGTTGAAATAAACCGGCTTATAAAGGATGTGGCCAACGTAATGAGCAGTGGAGTATTCTACAACCGGTTTGTGCTAAGCAGAATTTGGAGCGTTTAGGATGGGAGAAGCTAAGTGTTTTTAGGATAATAATATATTGGAACTCATTTCTTTTATTCCTTAGGAGATCAAAAGATGTATCGAAAAAAAATGTAATTTTAATAGGTTTTAGAAATTCTGAAATGCATAGCTATGGGCTATGGCGATATTTATCAAAAATAATGCGGACAGGCGTTCAGGAATTGAAAAAAGGGTATTTTTATACACTATCCATATTCTGGAACGAAGATCAGGCAAAGAAGGAAAGGTATAGGCCGAAGAAGTGGAAAGATCATTAAGTTCCCGATCGCTTTTGAAGGGGCTTCGTTCTCTCAGGATTGGGATAATACCTGACGGCCTGACAAAAACGGCAAGAAACCCTTTGGATTCGATGTCAAATGTATAAATTGAATATTTGTTTACTACTATGGGTTTGCGAAAGTATACGGCTTCGAGAAGCCTGGAGTCGATTTATTTTGATTCCATAATAACGGCATTTAGGAGAGTCTTCATGCTAAAATAGTGGGTATGTTGTATAAAATTGGCTGGCATATATTAAAAAATATTACAGGATCGGACGACTCCGCGCTCAAAAAAAGAGCGATGGCTCAACGAATCTGAAAATGCCTTGAAACAAAAAAAGCTATCAAGGCGGCAAAGGCAGATTTAGCATTAGCTCTGCCTTTTAAATTTGTAATGTTAGGGATAATTCAGACAGATTTGCATAAAACTCAGATTAAAGATAGCTGCAATATATTTAATTGGTAAACCAACGGGTTTCAAGCGAACAGGTGGTTTAGAATGGGTAAAGAAGTTTTTTTAACAGATCGACCTGAAAGCGGAACTTTGGTGAAGTGAGATTTTTTGGGAATGTATCGCAAAGTAAGGTTGCAAAAACACTTTGAATTATATGAAGGTTGTAATAAAAAAAATCAAATCACATAAGCAAAGGAGGAAAAAATCATGAAAAAATGGTCTATTTGTTTAATGGCTATTGCTTTGATCATCTTCTGTTTTCACAGTCTGGTGTTGGCCGGTGATACCAAAGCCGTCAACCTTCACCGTTTGAACCTGTTCAGATTTTTGATGCTGAAACCTCCATCAAAGGGTTCCGTTTGAACTCGATCTATGGTGTTAACCAGACATGACGGGTCTTGACATCGGTCTCGGCAACCATGCCAAAGGCAACATGAGCGGTTAAAGTTAGGCCTGGCAAATATAGTGGGTAAAGTGATTACCTTTAAAGGCTCGCAAACCAGCTTGGCAACGGTCTACGGCTCTGCCGGTCCTTGTGATAGGAGTCTATAAATTATGGAGAATCATTCCGTGGAATGCAGCTGGCTGCGGTCAATCACACGGAAAAGTTCAGCGGTCTGGCCATCGGTGCGGTCAACTATATGGAAGTTCTTAATGGCCTCCGGTGATCGGCGTGCTCAATTTCAACTGGCGCGGGAGAACCCTTTTAAGTTCTTCTCCTAATTTTAATTTCTTTTTTTAGATTTTCATCTGAGAAAAATGACTGAATGATTGAATTGATAAGAACTTATTTTTTGAAGGCGACTTAAGCAGAAATTGAAACTGGTGTACGATGTCAATTTAAATCACAATATACGGTATTTTCCTTCCAATTTTCTGAGAATGAAACTATTGTTCGAGAGTTTAGTTTGGGATTCAGTCGTTTCATTGATTGCTAATAGGTTGGTGATCAATCATGTTTAAAATATTTCTGATCATTGCACTAATGGTGGCTGTTTTTTGTTTGTGTGTTGTTATAGTTACCTTATTTTTTGCATCTCGTGAAAACGAATTGCCGGATATCGAGGATGTTGAATTCACAATTTAATAATTGATGAATGAGGGTGTTTTTCAATTAAATTGCTCCATGAATAATCAGCCAACCATATCCCCGTTAAACAGAGAGAAAAATACCCATGCAACTCAAAAATCGTCCATTCTTCCGACGGTGGCCGATCAAAGGATTTTCTCTTACAGTGGTGGCATTGGGTTGTATTGCTTTTCCGGTTCTGCCCGGACGGACCGAAGAACTGGGACATGATTACAATTACGGTCTTGGAAAAATTGACCTGCGTTCCCAGTCATGGCTATTAGGGTCTGACCAAGTTATCTATCTTAATTTAATGTAAAAACATTCCATGAATAGGTGTTATCATCGCTTAGCGTTACCTTTTTATGGCCAGAATTGGCTATATAAGATGCCTTAAGCGGTTGAGAAATTTTTGTGCTTTCGCTGGTTCTAAGCTGCCTTCTTCTATTACGGAAGAAATCCAAGGAGAAACAACGGAAGTAACTTCATTTGGTATTCGGAGCGTGGTAAAAAAAATTATTTAATTCTTGAAAATACCCTTGCATTTGGGGGGCTTTAACAACTTCCCAGACAAGCCTACCTAATTTGTGGTATTCAGCAATATTTTTGCCCAATACTTCCGTAAAAGTTGTCGTCTAATAGAAGGTTTCTCTTGAGAATCAAGACGAAAAGATGAAATAATCACCCATTCAGGGAAACCAAATTTTTCTGCTGCATCTTTAGCGCGCACAAAAACAACCTTGCACTGATCAACCCAATGGAGGTTCTCCAGTGCATATTCGCGTAAACTCCTACTGCTGTGTTTCGCTCCAAATTCGATATACAAGAGCCAATGCCCCAAACCTAAATCAAATATTTTGTTTCGTCGCTAGTTGCATTTTATATTTGAATTCATTGCATTTGTTCCCCTATAAATGATAAAAATTTGTTATTATTCTGTCCATAATCGTTCAGCCAAATTATTATTATACGTCAAAAAAATGTGTAAACACATATAACCCGCCAGTACACATATAACCCGCCAGTACAAATTTAATTTTTTGTAACTAATCTACTTTTATACGATTGTGCCGTTTGGGATACCTTGATAATCATCTATAACCGGTGCTGTGATATCTAATAGTTAATTTAAAAAACAAAACCCCACCTCTCTATGAGAAATGGGGTTCAATATCGTCACATATGCTCTTCCTTTGTATAAAGTTAAAGCAACTATTTTAAATCATATGTTTTTTGCATATTTAAGCTAAGTTGTCAGACATCATGAATTTTCGATCTACAGGCTGGAACACAAGATAGCGGGGTTTGTAATTAGATCAGATCCTGACCTTTTTGTTGTTAAAGGACAAATGTTGCATACTCATAATCCACGAGCATTCTCATAAGTTTCTTCTTTAGTTTTGCAATCAATGCATAGAGTTGTAACCGGTCTGGCCTCAAGACGTTTATAAGCAATTTCTTCCTCGCAGTTATCACAAATTCCAAATGTGCCGTTTTCAATTCGTAAAAGAGCTTTGCTTATCTTTACAGCAAGTTGTCTCTCTCGACCACTAATGAGAAGCATAAAATTTCGATCTGAATCAATTGTAGCACGATCTGCAGGATCTGGTAAATTCTCTTTCGGAGTGGTCATGCCGGAAACAGCATCACCTACATGGATTAATAGTTCTTTCAACTGATTCGTCAGAATCTTTTTAAAATGTTCAATATCTTTCTGTGTCATAATCAATTCTTTGAAATTTAAATTTATCAGTTTAAAATTTAATAGACAAATCGTCAATATTCATATCGACAAATAAAACTATAACCTTTAACCAAAAAGAAAGCCCCTGGAATTGACCGGACCCCAGGGTCGAACATAGAGGAGGGTAAGACGGATTGCTGGGTATTAAGTTTTTACCCGAATCGAGTCAAAATTCGATTTGAGTAATTCAGGATTTGCTTTAATCACCTGTTGATGATGATTTAAATTCCAAAAAAACCTTCTGATTTTGTCCATCTATTTCCGGCGTGCTGTCTTCCCAATTATAGATTCTGCAGGCATGCACCGGATCAGATTGAATAAGATAGCCAATAAAAGGTATAAAAGGATCTCAGGGCGGACTTTGTTGAGTTTAAGGCCTGATGATAGCGAGTTGTGAAGGTATAAATTCAAACCAAACAAAAGGGCATTCCCTCAATATTAGAAGGAATGCCCTTTTTTACTCAGAACATAAGGTTAAATCACAGTGACATTTGCAGCGGCAGGACCTTTTTGTCCTTGCTCTATGTCAAAGGAAACCCGGTCGCCTTCATTGAGGGATTTAAAACCGTCTGCATTGATTCCTGAATGATGAACAAACACATCCGGTCCGTCTTCCTGCTCAATGAATCCGAACCCTTTATGGTCATTAAACCATTTAACAGTTCCATTAGTCATGATAACATCCTCCTTTCTTAAAAATTTTCAACGTCGCAAGCTGGAGGGTGCCACTTTGACAAATGGATTGTACCTTCAGAAAAAAACCGTCCCATAGATTAAGCGGAGCTTAATTGATTAAGTAAATAATAATCTTTATTTAAAGAGAAAGCAAGCTAATTATTTGTTTTTTTTAAAAAAATGGGAAATATGCATTTAAACGTGCAAAAACCAAATGTTGAGCGAACAATGCCAGAGACGGGTCTGTATGGCAAGGTTTGTGGTTTTATGATACTCGCATGATTCTTGGATGGTTAAGGAGTGGAAATTTATCGGGTTCTAAAAAACCTGGTCCTCAGGGCCAAGCCTGTCCCGCATTGCGGGAGTCAGAGATCAATGGCTCTGCCCGTATAAATCAACCGGAGTAATGGAGTGTTGGTTTAAAAAAAAGAGCTTTAAATTTTCAGATTTTCTCCAGGGATCTGTTTTCTGAGAGCGATGAAAAAAGGGGTTTCTTCCATTACTCCACCACTCCAATACTCCAATACTCCGTAAATCGTTAAATGCCGGCAAACTAAATTCCCTCTGGGGATAATCAAAGCCGGGCCTTCTGGACCAGGATCTTTACTTAATAGTAATAGGGGACGAGTAATAGGGATGTTCGTGCAGAGCGTTCACAAATCTAAATTTATGTCATCTATATCCTGTTTCCTCCCTGTTGATATCATTCGCGTCACGCAAGAGTTTGTAACACCAAGATATCTCGCAACATCTGCCCCGGAATAACCGAGTTCCCTGACACCAATCCATGACATTGCTCGCCTGGCTTTCACCACTGCTCTTCTTCGACCCCCTGACCGAAGTTCACCCATAGAAACATTGTATCTTTCAGACACCTTCTCGGCTAGTGCTTTAATGTCAATTCGCCGTCCTGACAGCCTTAAATTCTTTTTAACAAGATCATCAAGACCCGATATGACTTGCTTGACAAAATCTGCGTCACCCAGTATCCGCTGGTCAGCCACCTGTCTTTCACCGCGTTTTCGGCTCGCGAGAACCGCCGGCCAGCCGCCCATGCTCCGTATTAATCCTCCGCCAACCAATTCCGGCCTGCGGCCCCGATCAATACCTTTTTTAACGTATTGCAAATAATTCTTTCTTGGATTTTTGGAGTTACCGAAAAAAGACAACACATACTCTGTATTCTGCCATTTCCTTTTAATTTTACCGGAAAGAGCAGAGTGACCGGACCAGGGATTCCGGTTTAGCTCTTTAAGATCTTTAACCAGACCTGTCCGCAACAGATTCAGATGAATGTATCGAACCAGTTCCTTCAGATAAACATCCTCCTGACAAACGATGGACTTATACCGGTTTTGAAATAAATGTCCGTATCTGCGATGGCGCTTGTTGAAATTTACGACATAGCCGGTGAGAATTCTGCGCATACTAGAGGCCAAAGGCAGATTTTTTGTTTTACAAAGCAGATGAAAATGATTCGGCATCAAAACCCAGGCATATATCTCCATGGCACCATCCTGGGTCAGTGCTGATAGGCGTCCTATAAAATCATCGCGATCCGTATCGTTCAGAAATATTTTTTTTCGATCAATGCCCCGGCCCATGACATGTTGCAACACGCCGGGAGCATCTAATCTGGCTAATCTTGGCATAACCTTTAAGTCTCATATTTAATATTCAACGTCAAGCACTTTCTGCATGAACGTCCCGTTGATGAATAACCTTTCAAACTTTTTTACCCTAAGCATTGCTTCAAAAGTGTATAATACTTTTCATATTATGAAATAAATTTCCTAGTTCGTCAAGAATTATCACCCATATATTGCAGGTCGGTTTTTATGCTCATGAATCTAACCAATTGATATATATTGTCTTATTTAATATGAGTCATTTGGCCCGACTTTTGCATAGATTTGACAGTAACACCACATAAAAACATAAAGAACTTCCTTTATTACGCGGTTGAAGAAAGATATTCTTAACTTTTAAATATGCTTAAGGATGGATTCATAAACTAATGAAGCGAAAAAACATCGGTTTTATTTCAACACGGTTTGCAGGTACTGATGGTGTCTCCTTAGAAGCGAGTAAGTGGGCACAGGTTCTTGAAAAAAATGGTTCCCGCTGTTTCTGGTTCGCGGGAGAGCTGGATCGGGACCCGGAAAAAAGTTTCCTTGTCTCCGAATCTCATTTTTTGCATGTTCAAAATCAATGGATCAATGAACAGGTCCTGGGCAGAAAAGGGCGAAAGCCTTCTGTTACTGAGGCAATTCATACATTAAGATCACTATTGAAAGTTCAACTCCATTGTTTTATCGACCGGTTTAAAATTGATCTTTTGATTGTCGAAAATGCACTGACAATACCGATTCACATTCCATTAGGGTTGGCGTTATCCGAAGTAATTGCGGAAACCCAGATTCCCACAATAGCTCACCACCATGATTTCTATTGGGAAAGAGATCGGTTTTCACCTAATGCGGTAAACGATTACCTGCGAATGGCCTTTCCCCCCAGTTTGCCCAACATCAAGCATGTGGTTATTAATTCGGAAGCCCAAGAGCAGTTGGCTCTGCGAACCGGAATTTCATCCATCATCATACCCAATGTTCTGGACTTTGAAAATCCACCTTTAGTGGATAAAAAAAGGACTGAGGCTTTCCGAAAGTCCATAGGTTTGAAGACCGACGATAAAATGATTTTACAACCCACACGAATTATTCGCCGAAAAGGTATCGAGCAAGCCATTGAATTGGTGAAGGAGCTTAATGATCCTCGTTATAAATTGGTGATCTCACATGAAGCCGGTGACGAAGGCTTTGAATACGCCGAATGGCTTAAAGATTATGCCTTAGAACACCAGGTAGATCTTCGTATGATAACACCAAAGATTGTAGATCCCTTTTATAACGGAAATTGTCAAAAAAATTATTCTCTATGGGATATTTATCCCCATGCAGATTTTATCACATACCCCAGCCTTTATGAAGGATTCGGCAATGCCTTTCTTGAAGCGATCTACTTTAAAAAGCCGTTATTGGTCAATCGATATTCCATATTTATTAAGGATATAGAACCCAGGGGCTTTGATCTGGCGGTCATGGATGGATTTATCACCAAAAAAACCGTTCAAAAGGTAAAAGAAATTCTTGAATCCCGAGAGCGACGGCAAAAAATGGTAAACAATAACTATGAAGTTGCCTGGCGACACTATTCCTATTCCGTGCTTCGGAATCAGCTCAGCGCTATTATAAATGATTTCTTTAATGAGCACGAGCATCAGCAACTACTCAACAAATTATCAGACCAACCACGGGTTATCTATTTAAATAACGATCCATTTCCGGATCAGTATGATCAATTGAGCGAAGAAATCGCAGGAAATCTACCGAATTAACGTCTCGGAAGTTATTAAATTTAATGAAAATAAAGGGTTTCCTTAGACTTATATTTTTAGCAAGGACATGGAATGATGAAATGATGGAATGATGATTCAAAGAAAATGACATTCCTCTACTTAATTCCTGTCAAGAAGAATTTTACAATACCCCAACTTTCCATTTCCCCAGAACCCAACATTCCAATTGGGGCCAAGCCCTGGGTTCAGTGTGTAATTCACTGATGTTGGTTAACAGCGGTCATTTATTACTTTCCATTGGAATTCGAAGGTCTGGTTTCAGGTGTCGGGTGTCAGGTGTCAGGAGGACGAACGTAAGAGCTGACACCTGAACACTGACACCTGAAACCTGGATTGCTTGAGCTAAATCACCAACAATTTTGATTTACACCCCTGGGTTCACGTTTAAGTAATTGACGATCCCTCCCTGGCAGAACTGCCTTGCGCCCCCGGCAAATTTGACATTTGCAGGTAAATAATATTTACATTTCAAAAACTTGTGTGATAGACTTCTTTTAATTTCAGACCTTACATCTTTTTGCCTATTTTTCAATGGGTTATGTCCGCTACCAGTAACATCTCAATAAATTATGGATTCGGGTTAATAGGATCGTTTAATACACCGGAACGTATTGAGAAGTTACTGCGACCACATGAGCTTTTAATGCCCGTATGGAGGCGTAAAAATGGCTTTTTGTCTTATGGAGGGTAATGAGGCAATTGCCTGGGGAGCTGTTGCTTCAGAATGTCGCTTTTTTGCCGGATACCCGATTACTCCGGCCACTACAATATTTAATATCCTGCTCAAGCTTTTGCCTCCTTTGGGCGGCATATGCATCCAGGGCGAGGATGAAATTGCTTCAATCGGCTACTGTCTGGGCGCATCAATGGCAGGCCGAAAGGTTATGACCGCAACATCGGGGGCGGGTATCAGTCTTTATAGCGAACATATTTCCTTTGCCATTGGAAGCGAAATCCCCATTGTCATTGTAGATGTTCAAAGGCTCGGCCCATCCACCGGTTCGGCCACCCGCGGTGCTGACGGAGATATTCAATTTTTACGCTGGGGCAACAGCGGGGGGTTGCCGGTAATTGTACTGGCGCCGGTAGATGTCAAGGACTGCTATTTTTTGACAATTCAGGCCTTTAACCTTGCCGAAAAATTCAGGTGCCCGGTATTTATTGCTTCTAATAAAGAAATTGCCATGACCCGGGAGAATATCGATATCCATGCCATTGCAAAACCCGAAATTATAGAGCGCTCAGTTCCTCCTCCCGGGAAACCCTTTGTCCCTTTTGAGACCTCTTCAGGACAGTTGACCCCTTATTTCCTACCCATAGGAGGAAATGTGCCGGTACGCCAGACGTCTTCGACTCACGGCCCTGACGGATATATTACGACAGATTCCGATAAGATTGCAAAAATCCAGGAACGGCTTAAAACCAAGCTTCTTTCAACAGTGACCGGGTTCAGTTTTTACGAATCATACCCGGAGCAAGGCGCCGATACCCTGCTGTTGACCTATGGGGTTACGGCCCGGGCTGCACGGGATGTATATAACGCGCAAAAAAAAATATGGCACGGCGGTATCGCTTTTAATTCTCAAAACGCTCTGGCCCGTGCCCCAAGATCTGATCAGGGAAAAAGCCGGGAACGTCAGCCGTGTTGTGGTGGTGGAGATGAACCTGGGCCAGTATGTCAGAGAGATAGAACGCACCCTTCCGGATAAGAAGGTGGACTTCCTGGGTCAAATGGATGGACGGCTGATACCCCCGCAACGGATCCAGGAGGTGATCGCCCATGTCTAGTGTATTGAATACCGGCAGGCCGCCGGTATTTTGCCCGGGTTGCTCCCATGAACGGATTACACACGGTCTTGACAAGGCTTTTCAGAATATGGGCTTGAGCTGAGAACAGATTGTTATTGTTACCGATATCGGGTGTTCCGGTCTTTTTGATACATTTTTTCACACCCACGCGTTGCACGGGCTTCACGGCCGTGCCCTGACCTATGCCGCCGGCCTGAAGATGACCCGGCCAGAGTTAACGGTTATTGTTACAATGGGAGACGGCGGTCTCGGTATCGGCGGAGCCCATATTCTTTCAGCCTGCCGCCGCAATCTCGATATCACGTTGCTTATTTTAAACAATTTCAATTTTGGCATGACCGGCGGCCAGTTTTCAGCGACAACCCCTTCGGAAGTTCAGGTGGGGTCCGGGTTTCTGAACAAACTGGAACGCCCGCTGGACGTGTGTGGGGTCGTGTCTTCCGCAGGAGCTGCTTATGTCATGCGCTGTTCGAGTTATGCAAAGGACCTTGCCCGAGAAATAGAAAATGCCATTGGCTTTGAGGGATTTTCAATCATCGACATCTGGGGAATATGTCCGGGACGGTATACTAAACGCAACAAAATGACGCCTCAAATCATCGAAAATTCCCTTGCCAAACTCCCATCTATAACAAATCCCATACCTGAAAACATCAGAAAAGAATATGGCCGTCATTACAGGGAACTGGCTGCCCAACAAAAGCCTGTTCCTTCACCGGCCAAAATTGAGACAAAATTCCACGCCCCTGATTCCGGCAGAAAAGAGGTGGTCATTTTAGGGAGTGCCGGTCAACGGATCATAACCGCCGGAGAAATTTTATGCCTGGCCGGTCTCACGGCAGGACTCAACGTAACACAGAAAAATGAATACGATATTACCGTGTTAAGAGGAGCTTGCATCAGTGAAGTGGTTTTTTCTCCGGAAGAGATCGGCTACACGGGTATAACAACCCCCGATGTTGTTTTGGCCCTCAGCCAGGAAGGCGTGGACCGTCGAAAACATCTTTTTGATGATCTTGATAAAAACACACTGATCATCCGGGCAGAGGAAATCAATTTGCCGCCGTGTAATGCCGAGGTGCAACAGCCGAATTTTAAAGCACAGAAGATTAAATCCAATGACCGGGCTCTGGCGGCTCTGTCCGTTTTGGCCAAACTCGACAGGGTAATCTATCTTGATATGCTTGAATTCGCCCTTGCCTACCGATTTCAGGATAAAATCCTGGCATCTGCTTTAGATCTTGTTGAGCGGGTTAAGGGCCTCGGAGCATAACCCCACTGTGGCGAAAAGTAGAACCGGACGGTCCGGACTCCCCTTGGATTCAAAATCAAAAAAAAATTGTTGTAACCGTGAATCTCTTAACCGGAAGTGGGTGTAAATCAAGATTGTTGGTGATTTAGCTCAAGCAATCCAGGTTTCAGGTGTCAGTGTTCAGGTGTCAGCTCTTACGTTTGTCCTTCTGACACCTGACACCCGACACCTGAAACCAGACCTTCGAATTCCGATGGAAAGTAATAAATGACCGCCGTTAACCAACATCAGTGAATTACACACACCGGAAGTTTATGGTTTGGTTACCAGTTAAATACCTGATCGAGTTCTTGGTCTTTGACCTTAAAAGTTACATTGTGGGGCGTCAGAGGTTCATTTTTAAAGAAATCCGGGAGCCGATCCTGCTTTGATGTGAAGCCTGCCCGGGTATTGAAATCTCTTTCATAGTCAAGTATCTTTTTCCCTAATTCTACTACGTGGTCAGCAGTAAAATTTTGACCGGTGAATGCGCCGAGCATGTCAATCATGGCATTGAATGTATCCTCCTGATCCAGAATGGCAAGAGCAATAAACAAACAAAATCCGGTTGCATCGATAGCGGCCGTGGCAATCTGGAGGTTTCGGGAAAGCGCTACCTGACCTTCAGGTTTCAGGGGGTCCACGGTGCCGCCCACACCGAGAATATTGGCGGTGATCGCATAGCCGGCCGTGTGGTCGGCGCCCATGGTGCTGGTGGCGTAGGTGACCCCAATACCCTGGACCGCGCGGGGATCGTAAGCCGGCAGGGCCTGGCCCTTGACCACGGGAACCCGTTCAACACCAAAAACCTTGCCGGTTACGGCGGCCCCGTTTCCGAGAATACGCCCCAGCGGCGTGCCGTTACCGACTTCTTTTAAAAGGGTAATGGCAGCTTCGCCATCACCGAATCTGGCCAGCCCGGCCTCCATGGCCACACCAATGGCAGCTCCCATTTCGATGGTATCCAGACCGTAATCATCATCCAGGCGGTCAAGCATGGCAATGACATCCATATCGTCAATGCCGCAGTTGGCGCCGTGAGCCCAAACCGTCTCATATTCCGTACGTTTGGTCAGATAGTTGCCGTCTTTATCATTATAGATGCCCGAGCACCGGATGACGCAGCCTTTGTGACAGCCTTTTGCAACCGTACCGCCCCGGGACTTCATGATCTCCGACTGAGTTTCGCCGCTGATATTGTCGGCGCCGTCAAAGCGGCCGGTTTTAAAATTGTGAACGGGTAATGCGCCCGCATCGTTAATCACACGAGTCAATATGTTGGTTCCGAATGAAGGAAGCCCCTGGCCTGTTATGGGATGTTTTTTCAGACCCTTGACAAATGCCTTATTTGCCGCTTTAAACTTTTCCGGATTCTTGGGAGACCTCATTGGCATTCCGCTATCATCCAGCACCATGACCTTGACGCCTTTGGCCCCCATAACCGCTCCCACACCGCCGCGACCCGCATGACGAGTCGGTCGTTGTTCCGGGTCGGTAAAGGCTACCGTGGCGGCGGACATTTTCATTTCGCCGGCCGGACCGATGGAGATGCAGGCAACCGTGTCACCGTATTCCGACTTTATCTTATCGATCAAATCGTAGTTCCCCAGCATTTTAAGACGGTTATCGGGAATTATTTCTACTCCGTTTTTGTTAATAAGCACTTTATAGAGAGTGTCTTCTTTGGGTTTGCCTTCCAGTACAATGGCGGCAAAGCCCAAACGGGCGAGGACTTGAGCACCCTGACCACCGGCATTGGCTTCCTTAATTCCGCCGGTAAGGGGACTTTTACACCCCACCGAAACTCTTCCGGACTGAGCGGCATGGCTTCCGCTAAGCATTCCGGGGGCAATGATGAGTTTATTGAATTTGCCGAGCGGGTGACAAAGCGGCGGCACTTCTTTGGCAATAATTGCCGATGTCATGCCGCGACCGGCCAAACCGGCATAATTACCCAACGGTTCTTCACTGGCTTGAGGTCCACCTTCATTTCCCATATTGATTCTTAGAATTTTGTCCATGATAACCTCCATTGCACGGTTCAAGGATATTAACGCATGATCCGATCATTTCAATAATCTGATGGATTACAAAATGTCGTACTGCCACGAAATTTATCGTAATAATTTGAAATGTCAAGAAAAACAAAAAATACCATCATTTTTCTTTGAATTATTTAACATGAAGCAAACTTCCCGGCTTGCAGATTTTAGCAAGCCATACTCAATCATAAATATACCTCATTAAATAACTGACGGTCTCGTAAAAAGTCCAACTTCTGCGTTGTGCTGCATTTCGCAATCATTCAACGTACGATAAGTACGCCTCATGATTATAAAATTTGCGACGCCTTTTTATCCCGCCTATGTTTGGCGGGGGAGTTTGAACTTTTTACGAAACCGTCGAAATCGGACTTATTACGAGTTCATCAATAACTGTACCGTCGAAATTTCTAACTTCTCAGTTCTGGTGTATTAAATGGTGATATTGACCGGGTTCCATAATTTATTGAGATGTTACCAAAAGATCTTCTAACTTCAGGACACTGCACCTCTGGGAAAATTATCTGACACCCTCAGCATAATTGAAGGCGGTATATCCCCCGAGTTCGAAGATCAGTCGCATTTCTGTTCCGGGATATTTTACTTGGGCATTGTTCAGATGCTCAAACAGTTGTGCAAGGGCTCGATTAGCCGCCGGCATGGAAGCACTGTTTACGCGTATATTCAATTGCTCAGCTTCTGGTCTGGGTAGGATATCGGCTTCAATCAAGAAAAGATCCTGGAGTAGACGCCGAGCATCTGACGAGTCCACCGTCGGACCGGTGATTAACCCAACCATAGCTATTTCCGAACGATATCCAATCATACGGATGGTATCCATCAGGCGTTTTCTTCCCGGAAGCAACCGCAAAAACCTATCCTTCTCGTCAAGTTCTCCCCATTTAATGTGCTTGTCGGTCTGTTTCAGTTTTTCTTTCAATTCTTCGAGTTGATAAAAGCGTACCGCCGCCCCGATCAATTTGCCCAATGACGCCAGCACGCGTTCCCCCACCCTGGTACAGGCTATCCCCATACCATCGGCAGCGGCAACGTCTACCACGTTGCGAGACGACTTGGTAACGACTGGCTCTATTGTCCGTGATTCGATTAATCGACCGTCATTTATCGCTTTGCGAAAAGTGTCATATTTGACACCAAGCTCTTGAACAGCTTCGTTTCTCGTGTATCCTTGATCCAGTAAACCCTGTGCTCTCTCAAGCATCTCGGATGTAAATACTTTGCCGCCACGTCGTCATCGACGCTGAACAAAAAATGCTTCGGGACCACTGATACGAAGCTTATTCAGCGACCGGATAATACTGCTTTTGGATACGCCGAAAGCTTTTCGTATATCAACTTGGCGACAGGCCTCGGAATCAATCAGTTGGGAGGTGACCAACCGAAACATTCGCCGATCGCTCTTCCGGTGTGAATAAATCGGATGCGCGCTATAAAAGTAGGTCCAGTTCTCATCATCACGCCAAACACTGACCAGTCCGTTGATTTGGGTTACACCGCGTGGAATAAGTGGTAATATCTGCTGAGGCATGGCACCTTTTCCTTTCATATATCCTGTCAGATAATGATGTTAAAGGTGTCATGCGCATTTTCCGATTGCAATAACTTAATTCCAGCCGGTGTGATATTCTCAACCCGATGAAATAACGGCATATCCTTAAATCTTTACTCATTAAATGCGCTTTTAGGAAATCAAGTGTCCTGAAATTATACTCACGGCAGACGCAGAGAGCGCAGAGAATTTGTTTTTTTGCTTTCCGTGACCCCGGTTAAATGGCAAAGGGAAAATCTTTCTGTCTCGGCGTTCTTTGCGTCTCAAGCGAAGCGGGCGGTAAAAAAAAACTGCTAAAATACGTCACCAAATTTATGAGTTAGAGCACTAAGGAATTGAAAAAATGACCTTTATACTATGTCAACTCCCTGGCCCGAGAATATTCAGCCTTTCCCATTTCATACCACCATGTTTTTATTGAGTTGACCGCAAATTCCGCCGTATCTTTACTGATTCCAACATTGACGAAACCTTCATTTCTAAAAAAAATCATAAATGCCATAAGGGGCTACCTTGCCAAATTCTTTATTTATAAAATCATAGACTACTACCTCTTCGGGCTGGCCTTTTTTGCTATACTGGGGTATGTACTTAACTCCAGTACATACTATATTTTTTTTGGTTACTGGAGTTAAGTACACATCCTCATTGCTGACTATCTTTGGTTAAAGGGCTGCATTCTTCCATTCAATAAGTTTTTCCAACAAATTTTTAAAAAAAACAAGATCTTGTCCATCTATTTTTCTTAAAAATTTGATTAATTCCTCAAAGTTATCTTCTCTTTCGTCTTGGGGGCGACTGGGTTCACCGGAGAAAAGATAACGCATCGGGATACCTAAGGCATTAGTTATCTGGAACAATTTATATATGGTGATTGCCCTCTGCCCTCTTTCAACTGCCCCATAATAGGAAAGATCTATTCCGGCAATTTCGGATAGTGCTTCCTGGCTATAGCCTTTTTCCTTTCTTATCCTTTTTAGGTTTTGAGAAAACCATTTTAACAGTTCTTCTTTAGGGATTATATCCATTATTTTCTCCTTTAGCTATGACAATAATCCTTCTAACTGGAGAAAACTATATGGCTATAATCACTATTTTATTGACAATAAGGTATATATACCTTATATTTTACATTTTCAGTGAAATTCTTATTCTGGCACACCAGCAGAGGGTTTTGTGCTGATACTCAAGCCCGGTCTGATAAACCGGAAAATAAAAGAGAACGGCTATCGAATGAGGCAGTGTGGCTATTCGACGGACCAAAGCGCGTGGCGCATTGAGTAAGAGACATGGTGCGAATAAGGCCGGTTGTTTTGCCGAAAGATAAGATATTACTAATAAGATCAGGGAGTTGATAACGCTTTTTTTGTGTAAGTCAGGGAGCGGAGCTGTATCTTTCCAAAGCGAAACATTTATGAAAAATTCAAAGCTTTCCCCTTTTCAGGGGGAAAACTCCGGCAAGTAACCGAAAGGAAAATCGGCAAAGGGGAAAAACCGGAAAATGGAAAGCCAAAGAGAACAAGCCCAGATGATGGAGGCGATCTCAACCCTGGCCGGTGGGATAGCGCACCGATTCAACAATGATTTACATATAATCACCGGATATATTGACTTGCTCAAGATGAATCTGCCTGACAACGAGAAGATAGACAAATATATTGAGCCAGTGAGGGCTTCCGTTTGCAGGATGTCTCACCTGACCAATCAATTTTTGGCCTTTGCCCGGGAAGGAAAATATCAACCCAAAGTCCTGTCCCTAACGGATTTCGTGGCAGAATCCCTACTGTTGATTCAGCACAGCATCAATCAAGGCATACATATAGAGACAGATCTTACGATTGATGTTTCTCATGTGGAAGCTGATTTCACCCAGATGCAGATGGTGCTCTCTGCGCTGCTGGACAATGCTCAAGAGGCCATTAAAGCGAAAGGCCTGATTCAGATTAGCACAAGAAACGAAGATATTGGCGAGGATTTTGCGGGAAGGCCTGCCGGTCTTGAGCCGGGTTGTTATGCCTGCCTTACAATTAAGGATAATGGCAAAGGCATGGACGAGGAAACAAAAGACAGGATATTCGAGCCCTTTTTCACCACGAAAATTCAGGGTTGTGGTCTCGGTATGGCTGCCGTATACGGGATTGTCAAGAACCATGACGGCTGGATCAGGGTTGATTCCGAACTGTGGAAAGGAACAGCGGTTCGCATTTACCTGCCTTCGATCAATGGCCGGGCGTAAGAATTCGCGGGGCAAAAAGTTTTTTCTATTTCACCGGGGCCATTATTCCAATTGGGGCGAAGCCATTAGTTCATTTACTGGGTTACATAATGTAATCGAGCAGGCGGAGCTGTATTTTTCGAAACTTTTGAAAATTTTTTAAACCATTAACAATGGAGGTGATTATGAAAAAGTTTAATGCATGGGCAAATCGTCTGGGAGTCTTTTTTCTGATGGCAATCATTTTACTGGTTGTGGGTTCAGCTTCTGAATCCCAAGCATTGGTTGTTGAGGATATAAAGTCAGATATAGAAGCCTATGCCATGGCAGGGAATATTGACGCAATTGCGAATTTAGCGTCGCAAAACCCTGACCTGGCCGCTGAGATTGCCAAAATTGCAGCCGAGGCCAACTCCGACCTGGCAGTAGATATTGCAGTAAGCGTTGCTAAAGCAGTACCGGAAAAGGCAGCAGAAATCGCGGGCAAGGTTGCTGAAGCCGTACCCGACGAATATGCTGCAGATATCGCAGGAAGCGTTGCTGAAGCCGTACCGGAAAAGGCAGCAGAAATCGCGGGAAGCGTTGCTAAAGCAGTACCGGGAAAAGCAGCAGAAATCGCGGAAAGCGTTATTGCAGCCGCGCCGGAGTATAAAGACAGCATCGAGCAGAGTATTGCCGATGCAATCGCACCCCCTACCGAAGAAGGGCCGCCGCCACCGTCGCCACCGCCGCCACCGCCGCCTTACGGGCAATAATAAAACGTGTTTTGTACATTGAATATTTTCGATTGAAGATTGAATATTTAAGGAACTGTGACATTGAATATTGAACATTGAAAAGTGAAAATTTAAGAAAATAATACAATGGCGGAGCGCAGCGACACCTCAAATATTCAATCGTCAATATTCAATTGCAAAGGGCGACTTCCTTAAATAGTCAATTGTCAATATTCAATTTTCAATCCCTTTTTGTTCCGGCCTGTCCGGCTAGGAGTATAAAAATGAAAAACAAGCAATTTGCAACGCAAGGTGTAATTAAAACAGGTTTATTGATATGCCTCACCCTCTTTCTTTGGGTGCCCTCGGTTTTTGCCATTGGAAATATCCATTTGGGCAGGTTCGAGATAAACCCGGAACTCTCATACAAGGGTGAATACAAAGACAATATTTATTTTGAAAGCGGGCATGAAGATGACGATTTCATTCATACGATAACGCCCGGTATCGGTCTGAAAATTTCCGGTACGCCGGGCAACTTCCTTTCTGCCGGGTACAAGGTCGGCATAGTGAAATACAGCGACTATGACGACAACGACTACGAGGATCACCGGCTGTTTGTCTCTGCAGGCCTCAAAACGCCCAAAGGGCTTTATCTGCGGGTGCAGGACAGTTTTCAAGACACTGAAGACCCTTTTGACTCAAAAGAAGAGTTCCGTTTGGGAGTGCAGACCGAGCGATGGAACAACCTGGTTAACATCATTGCAGGCTACGAATTTGCAGGAAGATATTGCATAGAGGCAACATACAGCAACTTTGTGGAGCGATACGATCTGCTAAAGGATGAATTCCAGGATACCATCGAGCATAAATACGGTCTTGCCGTATTCTACAACCTGACCCCAAAGACCGCCCTGTTCGGCCAGTACCTGCGAAATGATACTGAGTATGATGCGCAAAACGACGGCATCGACGTTAATCGTGACGGGTTCGATGAATGGAATTCCGAAAACTCCCAGGACTACATCATTGACAACTTTTTAATCGGCGCCCGTTTTAAGCCGGGCGGAAAATTAAGCGGCGAGTTTAAACTCGGATTAGGTACCATTGATTTCGATAATGACATGGATAAAAACGGAAATAAATACGATGATGACAGTTTCTTTGCAATGGAAGCCGAAGTCGGCTATAAACCGGTGGAAAAAACAAGCCTTTCCCTAAACCTAAAAAGGTACAAACAAGCCTCCAATTCCGCTGATTTTTCCGGAGACGTCTCGGCCACGTATCTGAGAACGATCATTGGGTTAGCGCTGACACAAAACTTCACCGACCGGATTTCCGCGAAGCTTGGATTTGAGTGGAGCAATAAGGATTACCTGGATGAACGCCCCGGGAACGCGAAAAAAGAGCTTGATCTTTACACGGCCAGGTGTGGTGTCGACTATTCCATAAGGGATTGGCTAAGTGCCGGCCTGTCATACAAATACCAGGACAACCAGGCCAGCAGAAGCCAATACGACGATGATGAGTACACGGTTAATACCGTGGCGTTTCAGATCACCGGCAAGTTCTGATTATTAGTTAGTTATTGATGGTCTCGTAAAAAGTCGTCACTCCGGTGAAAACCGGAGTCCAGATGGTCTGCAACTGCTTGAAAATACTGGATTCCGGATCAAGTCCGGCATGACGGTTTTAGGACTTTTTACGAAGCCATCAGTTATTAGTTATTGGATGTTTGTTATTCATTCGATGTTGGAATAATTTGAGGAGCGAAGCGACATCATTATTCGACGTTCGATGTTCAATGTTCGATGTTGGACGTTCATTTTTTAATTAGGTATTTAAATGAAATTATCATTTAGATTTATACTTGCTTTTATTGCCTTATCATTTATCAATTCTTGCTCCACGGGTAAAGATATCGTAAGGGTAATAGAGGTCACGGGAGGAATAAACAAGGATCTCAGCAAAAAGGAACTCGCTAAACTTGAAGCAATCAGGGCGGCAAAAAAAAATGAAAATAACGGCCATAAACTCAACAATGTCATTAAGGGCACCCAGAACTATTCCGTCACCCAGTACCTTGCCGCCTATCCAAATGCCGACAACCCCGTTGCCCTGGATTACAGGGTTGGCGGATACGATATCCTAGATATCAAAGTATACGAGGAACCTGACCTTTCCCGCACAGGCGTTCGCATCAGCGCCGACGGCAATATCTCCTTTCCCCTGATCGGCCGGATACTGGTGAACGGCCTCACCACCTCCGAGATTGAAACGCTTATATCCGATAAGCTCGCCCGGGGCCAGTTTATCATCGACGCGCATGTTTCCGTTATTGTCAGCGGTTACTGGAGCAAACAGTTCATGGTGCTCGGACCTGTAGCAAAACCCGGATCCTTTCCGCTCAAGGCCCGGGAAAGGGTTCTTGATGCGATTTCCAAAGCAGAGGGAATCGAATCCGAACAGGGCGGCAATCAGTTGATGATCATCAGAACTCAACATCCGGACACCCAATACGAAACAAAAATCGTGATCCGCATCGATCTGGCGGCTTTGCTCCATGAAGGTGATCAACAGTCAAACCTGCTTCTTATGGACAGGGACCTCCTTTATATTCCCAGGGCCAGGCAGTTTTACCTGATCGGCCAGGTGAAAAAACCGGGATCGTTTTTCTACCGGGATAAGGATATTACCCTGGTAGAAGCCATTAGCATGGCCGGCGGTTTTACCAAGATCGCGGCCCGAAACCGGACCAGAATCGTGCGCATGGAGGACGGCATTGAAAAGATCATTGTGGTCAAGATAGATGCCATCACCAAGTCCGGAAAAAAGGGGCAGGATATCCTGATACATCCCGGCGATATTATTGTCGTCCCGGAGAGCTTTTTCTAATTTTATGAAAGAATAAATATGGAAGAACACAAAGAAAAGCAAATAGACCTTCGGCAGTACCTTGGCGTTATGATAAAAAGACGCTGGATCATCTTCACCATATTTACGGTGCTGGTCCTTACCGTAGCGGTCAACACCTTTACTGCTGTTCCCATTTACCAGGCCACCGCACGCATCGTGATTGAAAAGGAAAACCCGAATCTGGTATCCATCCAGGAAGTCCTGGCCGTTGATTCCACGGGAACCGATTACTACCAGACCCAGTACAAGATCATCGAAAGCCGGGCGGTTGCCCGTGAGGTAATCCGGAGGCTGGATCTTAACAACAGCACAGAGTTCTTTCCCCAACCCAAAGACACAATTATATCCAATATCAAGGGCTGGATTCGAGACACGCTGAGCAACGCCAAGGAATGGATTAAATCCCTGTTGAAAACAGAACAAGATAAAGACGGGGCAAATGCCCGGGCCCAAGATTACGATTCCCCTGATTCCGAACTGGTTTCCGCCTTTATCGATCGGATTGATGTAAGTCCGATCCGAAACAGCCGGCTGGTGGATGTCAGTGCCGAGGCAAAAAATCCGACCATGGCGGCCCGTATGGCAAACGAACTGGTAATGTCTTATATTGACAAAAATCTCGAGATCAAACTCCTGGCAGCCAAAGATGCGGTAAAGTGGCTGGGGGAACGGGTTAGCGATGAACGGAAAAAAGTCGAGGCCGCGGAAAAGGCTCTGTTGCGCTACAAAGAGGAAAACCAGATCATCACCGGTTTTTCCAGTGATGCTGAAAATATTACCGCTCAGAAACTTGCCGAACTCAATGCCCAGGTGGTTGAAGCTGAATCAAAACGGGTGGAGGCCGAGACACGATACCACCAGGCCTTAACATTGAAAAACTCACCGGACATGCTTGACTCGATTCCCGAAGTATTGAGCAATGATTTAGTCAAGGAAGTCAAAAAAATGGAAGTCGTCCTTTACAGCCGCATGTCCGAGCTCTCTAAAAAATACGGCAGAAATCATCCGCAGATGCAGGCCATTGAATCAGAACTGGCGGACCTGAAAAAGCGAAAAGCCGTGGAAGCCAAACGCGTGGTCAATTCCCTGAAAAATGAATACAAACTGGCCCTTGCCAGGGAAGAATCCCTGAAACATGCCCTTGCCAAGCAAAAAACGGAAAGTCTCCAATTTAACAAGAAGGCGGTCCAGTTCGGCGTACTCCAGCGGGAGACGGAAAGTTCAAAACATATGTATGAACTGCTCATCAAACGATTCAAAGAAACCTCTTTGACCGAAGAAATGAAGACCGGGAATATCCGGATCATCGACAAAGCAGAGGTCCCTCGGTTACCGGTGAAGCCCAAAAAGAAACTCAACCTTCTGCTTGCCGTGATTGTGGGCCTGTCCCTGGGAGTGGGCCTGGCTTTCTTTCTGGAATACCTGGACAATACCATCAAGCTTCCCGAGGAAATCAAGGAAGAACTGAAGATCCCGTATCTTGGGCCGGTGCCGGCCTTTTCTGCGGACGGAAATCCACATACAGTCCCCCTGGATCTTGTCACAATCCATTCTCCCAAGTCCAATGCCAGTGAATCCTATCGCGGCATACGCACGGGGATTCTATTTTCTTCGGCAGACACAACACCCCAGGTGATTATGGTGACAAGCGCCGGACCCAAAGAGGGAAAAACCAGCTCATCCACGAATTTGTCCGTGGCCATGGCAAATGTCGAATCCAGAGTCCTGCTTGTGGATTGTGATATGCGCCGGCCGAGAATCCACAAGCTTTTTGATATAGATCGCAAAATCGGATTATCAAGTATCCTGGTGGGAACCGAAAACCCCGAAAATGCTATTGTTGCCTCATCGATTCAAGGTCTTGACATATTGCCTGTGGGACCGATTCCTCCCAACCCATCCGAAATTATCAGCTCCAAAAAGATGGCGCAGTTCTTAAATGACTTAAGAAAAAAATATTCGCGGGTTATTATTGATACTCCCCCCATTTCAGGGGTAACCGATGCCGTAGCACTGGCTCAGATGGTGGACACCACGCTGCTGGTCATCCGTGCCGGTGAAACCCCCCGCCAGGTCATTCAGAACAGTTTAGAACAGTTGTACGCCGTGAATGCAAATGTTCTGGGAGCCATTTTAAACGCGGTGAGTGTGGGCCGGGACAGCTATTATTACTACCAGTATTACTACCAGTATTACGGCGAAGACGGAGACAGAAAAAAGAGGAGCCAGAGAAAAAAACGCAAGACCGGCCGCTATTCAAGTTAAATAGGACACAGATTTTCGCAGACCCGCCTGCCATTGCAAGCTCGCCCGCCAGCCAAGCGAGGCGAGGCGGCCTGGGGCACAAGCGGGTCTGTGTCCAATAAAGAAAATTCCTATACAATAAACTTAGCGCCCTTCGGGCAAACTTAAAAAATCTCTGACACGGATTTCACTGATTACACTGCCCTTTATTTCATAAATGCGGCAGCATTTATGAAATGGAAGCATTGTTTGAACAATGAACCATTGTTCAAACAACATAAAGCTAATCCGTGGACATCCGTGTAATCCGTGTCTAAAAAGGAAATTCCTATACTATCAAGTTAGTTCACTTTAGCTCACTTCAAACTTTAGGCACTTTAGCTCACTTATTTTGATCGACTTACACTGCCATATTCTTCCCGGACTTGATGACGGCCCCGCCGGCATGGAACAAAGCCTTGACATGGCGAAACAGGCCGTGGCCGACGGTATTCAAACACTGGTGGCTACTCCGCATACACTCAACGAGTTCTATGACAACCCCTTACAACATGTAGAAGATAACGTTAACCGTCTGCGCAAAACCTTTCGGAAAAACCGGATCAACATCAATGTATGCACCGGATCAGAAGTCCGCATTTGCGCCGGGCTAAAACAAAAGGTCATTGCCAAAGAGGTTGCAACTCTCAATAACAACGGAAGATATATTCTGGTGGAGTTTCCGGTTCATGTGATTCCCCCTGGATCCAAAGAAGAACTTTTCCAGTTAAAGCTTCATAACATTACCCCGATCCTGGCCCACCCGGAGAGGAATCTGGTATTCCAGCACCAGCCGGAGCTGCTGTCCGATTTGACGGCCATGGGATGCCTGGTACAAATAACCGCCATGAGTATTACCGGCCGGTTTGGCCGGGAAGCCATGGAATGTGCGCACAAGCTGCTAAAAAACCGGCTGTCCCACGTGATCGCCACCGACGCCCATTCCCCAACCAACCGGCCGCCGATTTTGTCACCCGCCGTACAAGTTTGTGCACGGATTCTGGGGAGCCTAAAAGAAGCCCGGGAAATGGTAGTCAACAGACCGCAGGCCATCCTGAACGGAGAACCGGTAAAGGCTCCGGAACCCAGACCGTTGTGCAAAAAAAAGTGGTGGTTTAACTGGGCCCTGCCTTACCCTTTGCCAATCAACCATTCAACAATTTACCATTAAATTTTTCGAACAAAAGGAGCGCAGCACGAAACCATGAGAAACTTCCTCGATAATGAAAAATTGAGTGGCTTAGGATGGAAAGCTAATTTCAGCTTAACGGAAGGGATCCAAAAAAACATACCTAAGCCACTCAATTTCAACACATCTATAAAGATATCATTCTTGTCCCCAAGAATCCCCCGAACCATTCTCTTCCGTCCTTATTGTTTTACAATCTTCAATATTCGATCGACAATCATCGATCCCAATGCGTCCCCCTTTTCCGCAGAAGATCGTACTGGGGCAGTTCAAAAAAGAAAGTCAAAAAAATCAAGGAATGTGCTTCAGATCATTAATCCGCAATCCCTTTAATCAATAATCAAGGTTTGACCCCAGTCCGTCCTGACTCCAGTCCGTCCCAACAGTGGATTTTACCGCGGTGGTTCAAAATAAAGCAATGGATGTCCCCGACTTCCCATGCCCAACGATATCTCACAGAGCGCATGGATCCCAAAGAAAAATACAATTTAAATTCTATGAGTCCCTCAGCGTTCTCTGAG
Source organism: Desulfobacteraceae bacterium Eth-SRB2 (assembly GCA_004193595.1). Taxonomy (GTDB): domain Bacteria; phylum Desulfobacterota; class Desulfobacteria; order Desulfobacterales; family UBA11574; genus S5133MH16. The sequence goes on along the minus strand of RPGQ01000077.1, from coordinate 43,146 downwards.
ATCTCAGTGAGAAACAATAAAAATCACTTAAAATTCGGAGCTTATTCCAATGGAAAAAATCATGTTTAGAAACAAAATCATTGTGGTAACCGGCGCGGTCGGTACTGTGGGTTCGGAAATCGTGAAGCTGCTTATGGAATATCAGCCTTCAGAGATCCGGGCTTTCGACAATAACGAATCGGAGATTTTTCTTCTCGGGCAAAAATACGCCTATGCAGGCATGGTTACGACTTTTTTGGGAGACGTGCGCGACCAGAACAAACTTGAACAGGTTTTCCAGGGCGCCGACATCGTCTTTCACCTGGCGGCGCATAAGCATGTATATCTTGCGGAATACAACCCATTCGATACGGTACAGACCAATATTAATGGTGTGGAGAATGTGATCCGGGCGGCTTTCAGAAACAAGGTGGGAAGGGTTCTGTTTACAAGTTCCGACAAAGCAGTCAATCCAACCAGTGTCATGGGAACAACCAAGCTTATGGGAGAGCGTCTCATTACCGCAGCCAATCTTATAAACTTTAAAGGAAACACGATTCTTGCCAGTTCACGATTTGGAAACGTCTTGGGCTCCCGTGGCTCTGTGGTTCCAATCTTTATCGACCAGATCAAAAATGGCGGCCCTGTTACGGTAACTGATGAAGCTATGACCCGCTTTATCATGTCCATTCGAGAGGCGGCCGAGCTGGTAATTAAAGGAGCTGTTTTGGCTAAGGGAGGAGAGGTCTTTATCACTAAAATGCCGGTTATTCGTATCACAGATTTGGCAAAAGCCATGATTGAATTGCTGGCGCCAAAGTATGGATATGATCCTGATCAAATTGAAATTACGTTCATTGGAGCCAAACCCGGTGAAAAAATGTATGAGGAGCTCCTGAGCATGGAGGAGACTTACCGGTCAATGGAACTTGAAGACATGTTTGTGGCGCTGCCGGCTTTCCGGTCCATGTACCGTCATGTTGAGCATATCTACGCGGGTCTGGTTCGGGAACGCGTGGAGAGGTCCTATGTTTCAGAAGCCGAGACGACCATGTCCATAGAAGAGATAAAAACGCTGCTTTTTAGAGCCGGGATTGTGGAAGAGGACGAAATACTAATGAATAATAGACCCGATATAGCAATTGCAGCAGGGTAAAGGTGAGGGCATGAAGATCCTGATACTCGGTGGAGACGGCTACCTGGGCTGGCCTACTGCTATGTACTTTTCCAACAGGGGATACCAGGTCACGGTAGTGGACAACTATTTTCGCCGCAATGCCTGCACCGAACTCGATGTAGGGATGCTCTACCCTATACCCACATTAATTCAAAGGGCCAAGATCTGGCATGAACTCACCCTCAAAGAGATAAAGGTTGTGATAGGTGATCTTTCTGATCCAGAGGTTATGCGTTCCTTTTTTGACAGATCTGTAAAATACTCCTGGGCTGTAAACAACAAGTTCTCCGGAATACCGGACACGGTGATCCACTACGCCGAACAGCCGTCTGCGCCCTATTCAATGATCGACTACAAATATGCGAACATCACAATCAGAAACAATCTTTTGGTGACCAATAATCTCCTGTTCGCGCTAAGGGATTTTTCCCGAGACACCCATGTGATCCACATTGGAACCATGGGCGAATACGGCACACCCAATATCGATATCGAAGAAGGCTGGCTCCAAATCCAACACAAAGGTAAAAAGGACAAATTTCTCTTTCCCCGCCAGGCCAGTTCCCTTTATCATACCACCAAAATTATGGACACGGATCTCATGTGGTTTGCGGTCCGGATGTGGGATCTGTGCATCACCAATCTCATGCAGGGTCCGGTGTACGGTATGGAAACCCAAGATTCAGTGATCGACAACCAGCTCCGCACGCTCTTCAACTATGACGAAGTTTTCGGAACCATAATAAATAGGTTCATCGTACAAACCATTGTGGATTATCCGCTCACGGTTTATGGCAAAGGTGGACAGACACGAGGCTACTTAAACATCAACGATACTCTCCAGTGCGTTCATATGGCTGAAAAGACCCCTGCCAAAAAAGGGGAACTTCGTATTTTCAACCAGATCATGGAAACCTTCAGCGCAAACGATTTGGCTGAAAAGGTTCAGCGTGTCGGCAACACATTGGGTTATGATGTAAAAATCGATCACATTGAAAATCCCAGAAAGGAAGCCGAGGAACATTATTACAATCCCACGTATCAGGGACTCCTCGACATCGGAGTTGAACCCCATTATCTTACGGATGAGGTCTTGAAGGGTATGTTCCAAGTGGCAGAAGAGTATAAAAGCAATATCCGTAAGGATGTCATCTTCAAAGGCATTAAGTGGTAACTACAGACATATACGGACTCAAATAGAAATAAATGGCCACAGACCCACACAGACAGACACAGACAAAGAAATATTCTTCGGCTGACGCAGCCGAAGAATAACAAGTCATCGCTCCGCGATAAAAAATAAATATAACTCTGTGATCTCTGAGCCCGGGGTGAATAAAACTGGTTTTCTGATATTCTTAACCGGAGAAGCTAATGGTTGTTGGCTTTGCCATTCTTCACGATAATAATTATGCGGCACTTAAGGTTTCTATTCGTTCTATCTCATTTTTACAAGTTATTTGAGCATTCCATAAATCTACCGCACGCTGGGCATTTAGCCAGAATTCCGGAGTGTTTCCAAAAAGGCGGGAAAGTCTCAGTGCCATAGCCGGGGAAATTGAACGACGTTCCCGTAAAATCTCGTTTACGGTTTGGCGTGACACCCCCAGCTCTTCCGCAAGTCTTTTTGTAGTCAGTCCGTAATCAGGCATAAAATCTTCACGGAGCATCTCACCCGGATGTGTTGGCTTTATTTTACGGAGTTCAGTATTTTTGATACTCATTGTTATCTACCTCCTAATGGTAATCTGTGATTTCGACATTATAAGCATCGCCGTCAATGAAATTAAAGCAAATTCGCCATTGATTATTTATGGAAATTGAGTGTTGACCTTTCCGCTTACCCTTTAATGCATGGAGGCGATTGCTTGGTGGTACCTTCAGGTCACCGAGGCATGTGGCAAAGTCAATGTATTCCAGACGGCGCATCGCCCTTCTTAGAAGCTCAGGCTGAAGTTGCTTGGATTTACCCGTTAAAAAGAAATCCCTTGTATGTTTATCGGCAAAAGTTTTAATCATTTTTAACTATGTAATGCATCACGTGACACTTGTCAAGTCTAAATTTATTGGCCACAGACTCACACAGACAAACACAGACTTTTTCTTCTGCGGACAGCGCAGAAGAAAAGATGTCAATCGCTCCGCGATAAAAAAACATCTGGATGTGAATTTATTTTGTCCGTGTACGTCTGTGTGTGTCTGTGGCTAAATCAAAAATAATGGATATTAACGATATTACATATAAGATCCGCGCTGCAATCTTTGAAGTGAATAGAATCCTTGGTGCCGGGTTTTTGGAAAAAGTATATGAAAATGCATTACTTTTCGAGCTTCGGCATATGGGATTAAAAGCAAAGGCTCAAGTTCCGATAAACGTTAATTATAAAGGTGAATTAGTAGGAGAATATTTTGCTGATATTGTTGTTGAAGATAAAGTTATTTTAGAGTTAAAGGCGGTTGAGTCTCTGCAAAAGATTCATGAGGCCCAGTTGTTAAATTACCTCAGAGCTACAAAATACAGGGTGGGCTTGCTTGTAAATTTTACATACCCAAAAGCTGAAATTAAAAGGTTCGTGATTTAAACATAATTAGCCCCGCACATATAAGTAGCCACAGACCCACACAGACAGACACAGACAAGGAATAATGGCATCGCTTCGCGATAAAAAAACATCAGGATATGAATAGTGCTGCGATATCACTCTTCATACCTCAAACATGCGCCAATTTATTTGAATAAGAACGCCCGAAGGGTTACGCCCTTTTGCTCGGCCAAGGTCGGCCGAGGAAAAAGTCCGTGTGTGTCCGTGTGGGTCTGTGGCTAATTTAGAAAATAATGATATGTGTGGGTCTGTGGCTAATAAAAAAAGAAATATTTAATGAAAGATTCCATTTCTAAAACCAGTGATAAGCCAACTCGTTGGTTAATCACTGGCGGCTGCGGTTTCATCGGCACAAGCCTGATAAAAAACCTCGTATCTGAAGGCGGCCATACTATTCGCGTATTGGACAATCTCTCCGTAGGAACCCGGCAAGACCTTTCACGTGTTTGCACGTTTAGTGAAAAGGGAAAAGTGAAAAGTGAAAAGAGTGAAAACCCCTCTTCACTTCTCACTTCTAACTCCTCACTAACGGAGTTAATTGTTGGAGACATTACCGACTATGAAACCTGCTTAAATTGGTGTCAAGAAATCGACATCATCGTTCACCTGGCAGCCAATACCGGTGTCGGACCTTCGGTTGAAGATCCAAGAAAAGATATGGAATCAAATGTCATCGGCACATTCAACATGCTGGAAGCGGCAAGGAATAATGGTGTGAAACGATTTGTTTTTGCCTCCTCAGGCGCTCCTGTGGGCGAATGCGAACCCCCGATTCATGAAGAACTTGCTCCGCATCCGGTTTCACCCTACGGCGCCAGTAAGTTAGCGGGCGAAGGGTACTGTTCCGCATATTACCGAACCTTCGGTTTAGAGACAGTAGCACTCCGATTCGGCAATGTGTACGGCCCTGGTTCTAGCAACAAAAACAGCGTCGTAGCCAGGTTTATCAAACAGTCAATGAATGGCGAAGCTCTGGAAATCTACGGTGATGGTTTACAAACGAGGGATTTTATTTACATAGATGACCTGATAGCCGCCATCTACAACGCAGCTACTCTCGATCCATTGTTCCTCGCCGGAGAGACATTTCAGATCGCCACCAATTCCGAAACTACGGTTTGCGAACTATCCAAAATTTTGGTCAATATTTTAAATGCTAAGGGTGTGGCAAGCGTGGAAATCGTTCATGCCGAGCAACGGAAAGGTGATGTGCTCCGCAATTATTCAGATACGACCAAAGCGGAAGCCAAGCTTGGGTGGAATGCAGAAACTAAGTTGGAGACGGGTATACGAAAAACTGTCGAATGGTTTCTTGCAGGGCAACGAGAAAATCGAAACCGGATGTAAGAGAATATAGTAAGCGTCGTCGCTTAGTATATGATTTTAATGATTATATAGTTGGAAAGGTTAAGGATAAAATAATGCAAAATTACAAAGCCAACATCGCCGTCATCGGATCCGGCTACTGGGGTAAAAACCTCGTTCGTAACTACCACGGGATAGGGGCCCTGAAGCTCATCTGTGATAAAAACGAAACTATCCTTTCCAGTTTCCTGGAGAAATATCCTGGAATCGATACCTGTCTTGCCCTAAACGACGTCCTCTCCCGAGAAGACATCCAAGGGATTGTCATTGCTACCCCAGCCGAAACCCACTTCACCCTTGCCCGGGAGGCGCTGCTTTCCGGCAAGCATGTTTACGTGGAAAAGCCTCTTGTTTTGGATGATGCCCAAGGCCGGGACCTCATCGGATTAGCCAAAGAGCGAAACCTTGTTCTCATGGTTGGGCATTTGCTCCAGTACCATCCAGTATTCCTGAAATTGAAAGAGATGGTTCTCTCCGGTGAACTGGGCCGTATCAATTACATTTACTCTCATCGCCTCAACCTGGGCAAGATTCGGCGGGAGGAAAACATTCTCTGGTCCTTTGCTCCACACGATATTTCCATGATCCTGTCTTTGGCGGGCGAAGAACCCGACGCCGTCATGGCCACAGGCGGAAATTACCTGCACAAAAAAATAGCGGATGTGACCACCACCCACCTGGAATTCCCCTCTGGACTTCGTGCCCACATTTTCGTATCCTGGTTGCACCCGTTTAAAGTACAGCAACTGGTGGTGGTCGGCGACAAAAAGATGGCTGTGTTTGACGACACCCAACCTTGGGAAGACAAACTGGTCCTCTACCCGCACGAAATCAAATGGCAGAACAATATTCCCGTCCCTTCCAAGGCGCAAGCGGAAAAGCTGGATATCCCCCAGGCCGAACCCCTCAGAATGGAATGCGAGCATTTCCTCAAGTGCATGGCCAACGGCAAACGGCCTATCACTGACGGGGCCGAAGGGCTGCGGGTCCTCCAAGTCCTCAATGCCGCCCAGCAGTCGCTGGACCAGGATAGCGAAAAGATTGATCTCGCGCAGAGATGCAAGGGCACAGTGATAAAAAAGGAAGAGGTTGAGAGGGTAAGGAGGTTAGAAACTAAGAAGGAGAGGGGGTTTTTTGTTCATTCGAGTGCAGTCATCGACGAAGGCTGTGAAATCGGCGAAGGCACCAAAATATGGCACTTCAGTCATGTACTATCGTACTCTAAGATCGGTGAAAACTGCAATATCGGCCAGAATGTAGTAATCGGCCCGGATGTGGCTATCGGAAACGGATCTAAGATCCAGAATAATGTGAGTGTATTTAAAGGCGTCACACTGGAAAAAGGTGTCTTTTGCGGCCCTTCCATGGTGTTTACGAACATCTATAATCCAAGGGCTGAAATCCGGAAGATGGACCAGGTGCGGCCCACTCTAGTCAAACACGGCGCCACGCTTGGCGCCAACTGTACCATTGTTTGCGGCACTACCATAGGGGAATATGGTTTTGTCGGCGCTGGCGCCGTAGTGACTCGAAATGTACCGGATCATGGGTTGATGTTGGGGAATCCGGCCAGAAGGGTCGGTTGGATGTGCCGCTGCGGAGAGCGATTGACCAATGATCTCGACTGCCTCTCCTGCGGAAAGGTTTACACAAAAGAAGAAGACGGGCTAAGAGAAATTGTCAGACAGGATTGACAAGATAAGTTTTATGTCATTATTTCGCGAAGAGAATAGAGCATTTTCAATTGCATCTGGAAACTGAAAAATAAAGCAAGAAATCGTGAAGATCCTATAAATCCTGTCAAAAAAAGAGGTTTTAAATGCAATTCATAGATCTATCAGCCCAACAGAAACGCATCCGAAGCAAAATCGAGTCCCGCATCAACCATGTCCTAGACCACGGCAAATACATCATGGGGCCGGAAGTCAAGGAACTGGAAGAGAAGCTCTCTGCTTTTGTCGGTACCAGTCACTGCATCACCTGCTCCTCCGGTACCGACGCCCTCCTTATCGCCCTCATGGCCTTGGATATTGGTCCTGGCGACGAGGTAATTACAGTTCCCTACACTTGGATTTCCAGTGCTGAAGTCATCGCGTTACTCAACGCAAAACCTGTATTTGTGGACATCCAGCCCGACACTTTCAATATGGACCCCGATCTTATCGAAGCCGCCATCACTCCGCATACCAAAGCTATCATGCCTGTTTCTATCTACGGCCAGTGTGCGAACATGACCCGAATCAATGCCATTGCCGCAAAACATAACATCCCGGTCATAGAAGACGGAGCTCAGAGTTTCGGTGCGACCCATTACGGCAAGAAGTCCTGTGGTCTCTCCACCTCCGGCTGCACCTCCTTCTTTCCGTCCAAACCGCTAGGTTGCTACGGCGACGGAGGTGCGGTATTCACCAACGATGATTCACTGGCTGAAAAGATGCGTCAGATTCGTGTCCACGGTCAGATGGTGAAGCATCAGCATCCTCTGGTGGGTATCAACGGAAGACTGGACACCCTACAAGCCGCCATCCTCCTTGAAAAGCTTGAAATCTTTCCCGAGGAATGCTCTCTTCGTTGGGAAGTTGGGCAGCGATACAACAAACTTTTCTCCGGTATCTCTGGTATTCAAGTCCCGGTTATTGGGGCAGGAAATGATTCTGTATATGCACAGTACACACTTCTAACGGAAGTACGTGAAAAGCTATCCAATGCTCTGAAAGTCAAAGGCATTCCTTCTGTCGCCTATTATGCTGTGCCCCTGCACCTGCAAGGCGCCTTTGAATTTTTGGGTCATAAAGCAGGTGATTTTCCGGTAGCTGAAAAGATTGCCGCACTCTGCCTAAGTTTGCCTATGCATCCGTATCTACTAGCGGAAGAACAGGAAACTCTCTTGCAAGCAATACGCCATGGGTGTCAGAAGCTAAGTGAAAGCCCCTCTGAATCACCGACCGCCTGCATAGCAGGAGGTATGATGAAGCCCCCCTCGAAGGGGGCATTGTGTTAGGAAAGCCCCTAAAGGGGCTATTAAAAAATTGATATTCCAATGTTTTTTATTTTGATCTCTTATATATTTCCTTATGGTTTCCTCATCGAGACTCACTGTACTGGCACAATAACCCTTTGCCCAAAAACTTAATCCTGTCATTTTCTTGGAGCCAAGTAGCTCTCGATGTATCCTTATGGCACTTTTGCCCTTGATAAACCCAACTGTATTCGACACACTGAACTTCGGAGGTATGCTCAAGCAAATATGAACGTGATCTTTCATAGCGTGCCCTTCGTGTAGGTCCAAGCCCTTTTGGCGGCACAGATCTCTTATGATATCCCCTATTTTTCTTCTCAACTTCCCATATATGGTTTGATGCCTGTACTTCGTTACAAATACAATATGATATTTACAAATCCATTTTACATGTGATAATGATGGCCAATCTCTCATAGGTTCTTCCTCTCTTTTCCCTTTGGGGCTTTCCAGGGGAAGAACCTTTATCACATTTTGTTCACGCCGGAACGGTAAAACCTTTTAGGGTCGCTCGGGCATAGCCCGAGGTTTAATTTAAAACAATTATGAAACTACATTATACTTTTCTGGTAATTGTCGAGGTATGCCATGCAAGTCCCGCTTGCTTTTCCATCAATTGACCAAAATGACATAGAAAATGTCATAAGAGTCTTGCAATCCGGTCAATTAGTTCAAGGTAGTCAAATCAAGCTCTTGGAAAAAGCAGTTGCAGCATTAATCGGTGTGGAGCATGCCGTTGCGGTATCAAGCGGAACTGCAACCCTGCATCTTGCTTTATTATCATTAGGTGTTGGCCCGGGTGATGAAGTGGTAGTTCCCGCTTTTTCTTATGTAGCTACTGCAAACGTGGTGGAGCTTGCTGGCGCAAAGCCAGTGTTCGTAGATATCCTGTTAGATACTTTCAATATTGATCCATACAGGATAGAAGCAGCCATTACCCCGCGCACAAAAGCCCTCATGCCAGTGCATGAATTCGGGTATCCAGCTGATATGGAGCGAATCATAGAGATTGCAGATCGTTATAGTCTGCCCGTTGTTGAAGATGCCGCTTGTGCATTGGGGGCGGAATGGAAGGGGCGCAAAGTCGGAGCCTGGGGAAAGATAGGATCCTTTTCCTTACATCCTCGAAAGGCAGTAACCTCTGGAGAAGGAGGGGTACTGACCACGAATGATTCCAATTTGGCCAAGTTTTTTAGCATCATGCGCAATCACGGTATTGACAACGCCAGCGGAGTGATGGATTTTGTGGCCGCAGGCTTCAATTACCGTATGACTGATATACAAGCAGCATTGGTTGTGGGGCAGCTAAAACGTTTAAAAACAATCATCGCTAAACGAAATGTCATCATGGATTGCTACGATAAGGAGTTGAAACCTCGCTTTTTCCAAAAACCCAAACCTCCACTTAATGGCCGAACGACTTGGCAGTCCTATCATATCGTTCTGAATGATGATGTGGCGCAAACCCGTTTTTTACACTTCCTCACAGAAAAGGGCATCGGCGCCAACTATGGGGCGCAATGCATCCCTGTACAAACTTATTACCGCAAGAAGTACGGATACACCAGCGTGGAGTTTCCAGTCGCATACCGGGCTTTCAGCCAGGGGGTGGTGTTGCCCATCTTTGATTCAATGACGGAAAACCAAGTGTCTTACGTTATCGAAACCGTAAACAACTATAAGGATTTGATACATGTTATACAATAAGGTCATTTTCATTACTGGTGGCGCCGGATTTATCGCAAACAACCTAATTCGGCATTATATAGAACAAAATAAGATTCGGGTATACGACAATTTTCATCGTGATACGCTGACGAAAAGCGGTCTCGCAGATCATCCGAATATAACCGTTATAAAAGGTGACGTCTTGGATGAAGAACTCTTGGCTGATTCAATGGCTGGCTCAAATATTGTTATCCATGCTGCTGGAATAGCCGGAATTGACACGGTTATTAAAAATCCTGTTCGCACTATGCAAGTCAACATGATGGGAACTGCTTATGCGTTAGAAGCTGCATATAGGAACAACATCGAAAGATTTATTGACTTTTCTACATCAGAAGTTTTTGGGTCAATGGCTTTCAAAAGCTGCGAAACCGACCAAACTGTCGCCGGATCAGCAGGCGAAGCTCGCTGGACATATGCTGTAAGTAAGTTGGCAGGGGAACATTTAGCACATGCATATTATAGACAGTACCAGTTACCGACTGTAACGGTTAGGCCATTCAACGTTTACGGCCCCGGTCAGACAGGCGAGGGTGCTATTCAAATATTTATTAAAAGGGCTCTAAAAAACGAAACAATCCACATCGATGGTGATGGAAATCAAATCAGGGCTTGGTGCTATGTGGATGATTTTGTCGATGGAATCGTAAGGTGTATTGAGAATCCAAATGCAATAGGTGAAAGCTTCAATATCGGAAACTCACGAGCAGTCATTACGATTTTGGGATTGGCTGAATCAGTTGTTCGTGTGCTGAAGTCAGAATCAAAAATTGTTTTTGACCCGCCATTATCTGCGGATATCGCAATTCGTATTCCCAGTGTGGATAAAGCTAATAGTTCACTCGGTTTCAAAGCCAAAGTTGATCTTGCTTTGGGCATCAGTCGAACAGCTGAGTGGATTAAAAACAATATTTTATGAAGGGAGTACTAAAATGGACCGAATGAAAATTCTCAAAGAAGAAAAGGGGAAAAATTTGTTAACTGAGCTAACATCCCTCAAAGACGCTCTCAGTTCTGGATATCTGGAGAATCTAAATCGATCTCTTCCATTTGCTGATCTAATGTTTGATCGTTGGGAAAGAGCAAGGGAACTTGGATTTGGTGAGGGGTCTTCGGTCTATGATTCTGCTGTGATAATGGGCAATATAGTTGTAGGCAGTTATTGCTGGATTGGTCCTTCAGTGATATTAGATGGGAGTGGCGGCCTTACGATTGGAAACTATTGTACAATATCAGCGGGTTCACAGATTTATTCCCACGATAATATTAAAAAAACATTATCCTCTGGGACAGAAGAAATTGAGCGCAGCAACGTCATTATAGGGAATAACGTTTATATAGGCCCAAATTCTATCATAACCCGCGGCATTACAATCGGGTCGATGACCGTGATTGGAGCCTTTTCTTTTGTAAATAGGGATGTGCCTGGTTGCTCTATTATCGTTGGTCAGCCAGCAAAAGTGATTGGGAGGGTAGAGGAGAATCAAGGCCTGATTACGCTTAAATACAAATAGTCCGTTAAAGAGGACATAAAATGAGAATTTGTCAACGATGTATATATGATGAAAATGTTCCAGGCATATCCTTTGATGAAAAAGGTATCTGTAACTACTGTCGTCAAATAGACGATTTGGAAAAGCAATATGATACAGGTACGCCTAAAGGCGAGAGTCGCTTTAAAGAGATAATAGATAAGATCAAAAAAAATGGAAATGGCCGTAAATATGACTGTGTCATTGGTGTAAGTGGTGGAACTGACTCATCTATCCTTTTAGTTAAAGCCGTTAATTGGGGGTTAAAACCACTCGCGGTTCATTATGATAATACATGGAACACTGCGATTTCGACAGAAAATATACGGAAAGTGACAAAATTTCTTAACATTGATCTTTTCACTCATGTTGTTGATAATGCCGAGGCAGATGATATATTTAGATCTTTCCTTTTTTCAGGTGTTCCAGAGTTCGATGCATCTACCGATATCGGACTCGTTCAAGTTTTACGTTCTACTGCGGCTAAGTACAAAATAAAATATATTCTTGAGGGTCACTCATTTAAAGCTGAAGGCTTGTCACCAATGGGAAATAACTATTTCGATGGAAAATATATCGATAGTATCCACAAGAAATATGGTTCAATGAAGCTTAAGACATACCCAAATATGAAATTTTATGATTTCATGAAATGGGTGCTCATATATCGCCAACAATTCGTTAGGCCCCTTTGGTATATTGAATACTCAAAGCATGAGGCCAGAAAAATCCTGGAGGATATGACTGGTTGGAGTTACTATGGCGGACATCATTTAGAGAATAGAGCAACAGCCTTTTTGCACACAATATATAACCCGCAGAAATTTGGTATAGACAATCGCAACTGGAGTTTAGCCGCAGAGGTTCGTTCTGGTATTCTAACACGACACCAGGGACTAAAAAAATATTCTGAGCCCATTATACATGATCCAGAATTGGTATCTTATGTCAAAAAGCGATTGTGTCTCTCAGATAGTGAATATGAAGAGGTTATGCGTTCAGCGCCAAGGTCGTGGCATGATTTCAAAACATATAAAAAACGTTTCGAGAGGTTACGTCCTTTATTTAGTATTCTGGCTAAAGCCGGCTTGGTACCAATGAGTTTCTATCTCAAATACTGCTTTCCATTTCCAGATAACAAAAGATGATTGTAATAGTTGATTACGGTATGGGCAATCTGGGGTCCATCCAGAACATGCTCAAGCGGATCGGTTTAGCGGCCATTATAACGGCTGATCTCCAGATCATCAGTGATGCAGGCAAAATCATTCTGCCTGGTGTTGGCGCGTTCGATAACGCAATGACACGCATCAACAACAGCGGCTTGCGCGATGTACTTGATCATAAAGCATTGGTCGAACAGGTGCCGGTATTGGGTATCTGCCTGGGCATGCAGTTGTTGACTCAAGGTAGTGAGGAAGGGAATCTCCCCGGCTTGGGCTGGATTCCGGCAACAACCAGTCGATTCCCCAACACCCCTAACCTCAAGGTCCCGCACATGGGTTGGAATCTAGTTCATCGGAGCACCCGAAGTAAAATTACCGAAGGATTTGAGGAAGAGCCCCGCTTTTACTTTGTCCATTCCTACTACGTCAAAGTCGAGAATGAAGCGCATTCGATTCTCAAGACCGAATATGGTGTAAAATTCGATTCGGCCATTCAGAACGGCAACATTTGCGGTGTGCAATTTCATCCGGAGAAAAGCCACCGTTTTGGCATGCGCCTGTTGACCAACTTCGCGGAGCTTTGAGGATGCTACGGATCCGTATCATACCGTGCCTTCTTCTAAGAAACGAGTCCTTGGTCAAAACCGTCAAGTTCGGGAAATTTGGCTACATCGGTGATCCGGCAAACACCTGCCGCATTTTCAATGAACTGGAGGTTGATGAACTCGCCTTTCTCGACATAAATGCAAACAAAGAGAGGTGTGAGCCAAACTACAATGTGCTGGCCGACATTGCAAATGAGTGCTTCATGCCCGTTTCTTATGGTGGGGGCATTTCTTCGGTGGCTATTGCAGAGCGTATTCTAAAGCTTGGCTTTGAAAAGATAGTGCTAAACACTTATTCTCTAACGAACCCGTCTTTGATTACTGAAATTTCCACCGCCTTCGGAAGCCAGAGTTTGATCGTTTCAATTGACGTCAAAACAAACTTCTGGGGAAAACAGCATTGTCGGGGAAGGTCCGGCACGGAGAATAGCAAACGCCATCCCGTTGATTGGGCAAAAGAGGTTCAACAGCGGGGTGCCGGTGAGATTCTATTGACTTCCATCGACAATGAGGGAACCTGGAGTGGGTTCGATATCGAACTGACCCGCCAAGTGACCGATGCCGTCTCCATCCCGGTTATTGCGAATGGTGGCGCCGGAAGCCTGCAACATATTGGAGAGGCAGTCAAAATAGGCCATGCCTCCGCCGTTGCACTCGGCAGTATGGTGGTGTATCAGAAGCAAGGGATGGGGGTTTTGGTGAATTTTCCAGATGAAAAAAAATTAAAGGCGGTGATTGATTGAAAACAGATTTCCATTTCACTTTTGCTAATTTGGAGCACCAACTTATGGTTGCCCTTAATAAGGGATACCATTTTATTACCTGTGAGGAATACGCCAATAAGAAAGCAAACAGTGTCCTTCCGAAGCGCACGCTGGTCAATCGTGTAGATATTGATTTTTCCTGCCAAAAGGCGAAACGATTAGCAGAAATTTTCAACAGACTTCGCGTGAAAGGCTCCTTCTTTGTTCGCCTTCACGCACCTGAATATAACCCTTTTTCGTTTGAGAATTATAATGCTTTGAAATACTTGCGAGATACCGGCCATGAAATTGGCTATCATTCGGAAGTCATTGATGAAGCCGCGATTTGGGATGAAGAGGCGGTAGAATGCCTTAAACGAGATATTGAAGTGCTTAACGCTATGTTAGGTATCCAGATAAAAGGTGTGGCTAGTCATGGCGGGATGACGGGACTCAACAACCTTGATTTCTGGAAAAACAATAAGGCTTCTGATTTTGGGTTGGTTTATGAAGCCTACGAAAAATCATCAACATTTAATTTATTCGATGAATCCTTTTACATTAGCGATTCGGAATGGACACGTTGGAAATGTTACAACCGCGGCATTTTGGTCGAGGGCGATCGACGCAGTTTGGAAGAGCATGTACAGGATCGACATGCTTTGATTTATCTTTTGATTCATTCAGACACCTATTTTGATAGGCATTTTTATGAGTGAATTTTGAGGATTTTGAGGACGATAGAAATGCAAATGTAAAGAAAAACCCCCATCCACGGGGTCCATCTAAATACCCCTTTATAGGGGTTGAAGCAAAACCCCGTTATTTGGGTGGCGTTGTGTATGGTTGGATATTCTATTGAAAATGCCTTTTAAATTTACCTTTATGGATCCATGTATATGAATACAAAGAACTTTCTCAAAACTCTTAATGAAGACTTGAGGTCGCTTGACATGCTACTTGAGACAGATGTGGAGGAACGATATCTCAATATTTTTGTTTTAGGTCTCCCGCGTTCCGGCACAACGCTTATTACTCAGGTTATTTTTAGCAGTCTGAATGTGATGTGTACCAACCATCTGATTGCAAGATTTTGGAAGGCGCCGCTGGTCGGCGCTTTTCTTTCAAAGCTTGTTTTTGGATCATTAAAGGAGACTTTATTTTCGTCCACATATGCCAAAACCAGCTTCCCCTGGGAACCCCATGAATTTTCCTGGTTTTGGCATGATATTATGAATATAAGCGTTTTAGACCAAAAGCCAATCAAGATAGACATTAATAAAATCGATTGGAATAAGGTTCGACGAAAAATTTGCAATCTTAACCAAATATTAGAAAGCAATTTGGTTCATAAGCCTCTCGAATTAGTTGGATATCATCTTGAACATTTTTCCTCAATGTTCGAAAAGGCTGTTTTTGTCTACATCGAACGAGATCAACTGGACGTGGCCTATTCTCTCGCTGAAGCACGGTTGAACCATTTCAATGATTTGAATGTTTGGTGGAGTTCCTATCCCCCCGCTTCACAATTTATGAAAATCCGAAACTCTCCCTACAATGTTCAGATAGCCGGCCAAGTTAAGTTTCTTGCAGATATGTACGAGCAAAAGATATCTCATTTGCAGGAAAACCAGTTGGTAAGGATTTCATATAAAGCACTTTGTGATGACCCTGTAAGTCTGCTTAATGAATTGGTTAATAAGGCGAATAGGCTTGGCTGTAATTTAAGAGTGCTAGATATCCCCGGGAAATTCGAAGTCGCAAGAAAGGAGCGAGATGCTGAGCTCTTAAAGGATCTGATTGATGGCTTCGATGAAATTGGAGGAATAAGCTATGAGTAGGAAAAAAGTAGCTATTCATCAGCCGGATTTTATGCCGTGGTTGGGATTTTTCAAGAAGATTAGCGTTGCTGATGTATTCGTAGTTCTTGACCATACCAAAAACAATCCCCGTGATGCAAACTTCTGGTGCCGGAGAGTCAAACTTTGTGTTCAGGGGAAGGAATATTGGTTTTCAGTAACCCTGAAGAAACCTAAGGGTGTTATCGGGCAGAAAATAAACGAGATGGAAGTCCTGAAACAGAACCCAGCGAACATCAAAAAGTTGATGAAAACCATAGAACAAAGCTATGGCAAGGCACCATTTTACGGGGATTTTGTTGACTATATTTGTGAGTATTTTGATCATCATTCTCTGCGGCTGTTAACAAGAAATATGAAGTTTATAGAACGTGTGATGGAAGCCTTGGATCTCAGGCCTGAAATCATTTATAGCTCTACACTAGCTCCAATAGGAAGCTCAACAGAAATGCTTGTTGATCTTGTAGAGAAAGTAGGAGGTGGTACTTATATTTCGGGCGTTGGAGCGAAAAACTATCAAGACGAAAGCCTTTTTGAGAAAAAGAATATTCATTTGACTTATTCAGAATTTAGGCCGACTACATATACCCAAATAAATAGCGATAAGTTCATACCTGGTTTATCAGTTATCGACGCTCTAATGAATATTGGTGCAGATGAAACAAAAAGCATAATCACACGGACTTGAGGCAATTTTGATGAATGCCACTATAAACAAAATATATTTTGGTTTATCATGGATCACCAGCAAAAAAACCTGAATTGCGGTGTGATTTGATTAGGATTACCCAAAATCTTGGAAATTGATGACCCATCACGTTTGAGTATTCGACACAGACTACGCTTTCTTGCAAAAGACTCAGTTCTTTATGGCGGTGCTACAGCGTTGAACAAAGCGTTTGCTCTGATTACTTTTCCGTTGTTGGCCCGACACTTTTCTGTTTCTGATTTCGGCGTCATCGATTTTTTCACAGTTATCAGTACGTTGCTAGCGACCTTCTTTATCTTTGGGCAGGATTCGGCTGTTGCCAGGTTCTTTTATGAGTACGAAAACGAAGATGCGCGCCGACAGATCATCTCCCAGTCTTTCTTTCTGCAGATTGGTTTTGTTTTATTGGCCTTGCCGCTGCTTTGGATTGCTGCCGGGATGTGGGCCGAAAATCTGAGTGAGGCGCCAAAGTCGGAGTTATTGCTTAAGATTGTTCTCCTTCAAGTGCCGTTTCAGGTTTTAAACAATTTTTCCCAAATTTTGCTTAAATGGACGTTTTCCCGTATACGGTATTTGATTATTTCCTTAGGCACGGTTGTTTTGAACGTAACTCTCTTGCTTTTCGCTATTCTTGTTTTAAAAATCGGTGTCGAGGGCGTTTTTTTAATCTATCTGGTGGTAAGAATCTCTTTTGGTATATTGGGTCTGACGTTCATTAGAACTTGGCTGGTTATTCCAAATGGATTCGCTTTCTTGAGGGAATTAGTACCTTTTGCATTACCTTTTGGCATTATTTCTTGCATTGGGGCTTTTGTGCCGGCTTTGGAACGGAGTTTGGTAAATAGTCTTTTGGGAGCCAACGATTTAGGGCTTTATGCGGCAGGCGCCAAGATCGCAATGTTGATAGCACTTGTCAACCAAGCCTTTTATACAGCGTGGGGGCCATTTTCACTGGCAATTCACAGAGATCCTGACGCAGCCCATACCTACAACTATGTCCTAAAAGCATTTACCTTAGGGATAAGCGTTGCCGTGCTTCTCCTTTCGGCCATAGCGCAACCCGCAATTCTTCTGCTGGCCTCGGATCGTTACGCTGGGGCGGCAATTGTCGTTTTCCCTTTGTCAATGGCTTTGGGTATCAAGGGTACGGTTTGGATTACGGAAATTGGTATTACCCTATCTAAAAAAAGTTTCCTCAACCTGTATTCTTTTGCTGCATTTTTGTTTGTAACGGCTATAGCTGGCTATGGATTGGGCGTAAAATATGGCCTTTTGGGAGTGGCGCTGGGGGTTCTGTTCGGGCAAACGGCCAGAGCTTTTTCTGGATCGTGGCTCGCGCAGCATGTTTACAGATTACCCTGGCCGTTTCGACCGGTTCTGGCACTGATGGGTGTAACTATTGCTATCGGTGTTTTCGGAATGTGGGCCGGTGTTGAATTTGGCGGAACTGCATCACGTTCCATATACACAGTTGGAACACTGATTGTTCCTATTGTCGGATGGTTTCTCTTATTCACGGTTAAAGAGCGGCAGCGCCTGCGATCGGAATTTCAAGCGATTCGGGGCCGCATCTTGTGGCGATCGAGGAATTGAGCCTGGTACTCGATTATCCTGGAATAGGATTCGAGTGGCTTTGAAATTATTTCTACGCACAAATGAGGAGAGAAAGTCAATTGCGAGTTCATTTTATTGGAAATACTTGTAATATCAATTATGACATTGCAAAATATTTGAGAAAGGAGGGCATGGATGTTCACCTTTTCCTCGCCCCTTCTGATCAAAGAGAGCCTCAAAACTTTCCTGAATCTGAAGATCCGGACTTAAAGGCAAATTATCCAGAATGGATACATCAGTTACAAATACCCTGCGAAAGATTGTTGCCCCGGTGGTTTATTGATACCCATAACGCGAAGATGCTTTTGAAATGTGACTTAATTCAGTGCCAAGGCAATTTTGCTCCCTGGATTATGGATTCTGGAGTGCCGTTCGTAATTCTACCTCAAGGTGGTGATTTTTTCCTATGGACAATGTATTCTTTTTTGCAGTTGAGGTACAAAGGTCTGTTCCCACATCCTATGCTCTTGGGACTTAGGAGGAAAATGCTCAAAGGTTATGATAAGGCCGCTTGCATTATCTTTTGTACGGTAAGCACGAACTGGGCAAAAGCCTATAGGAAGATTTTGCCAGGAAAAAAAATTGCACCTATTGGATTGATGATCGATACTATGAGTTTTTGTTCGGCTGGGAATTCTCAAATGTCTCCCAGTCCACAAATTGTTGATTCAATCCGTGAGAAATGTGAGCTTGTGCTTTTTCAGCCTACTCGGCAGATTTGGACTTGGGAATCAAGCATCACACATAGATGCTCTTATGGGAATGATGTATTTCTTAGAGCGCTTGCAAGCACAATAGTGTCAGACGGCCTTTCGGTCGGTGCAATTATGGTGGATAAGAATGATGCTGATACGGAAGCCTCGAGGGAGTTGATAAGGGAGTTGAATATTGAAAGTAACATTTTCTGGGTTGACATTATGCCGCGCTACAAATTAATCGCGTTATACAGAAGCTGCGATATTGTGGTTGATGGGCTGGTTGCTGGAGGGTATGGGGTAATAGGGATTGAGGCCATGGCCTGCGGTGCGCCTCTTATGTGTTATATTTTGAGTGATGTTTTTGAGACGATGTTCGGAGAAGCCCCACCGGTTATAAATGTCAGAACACAGGAGGATATTCGAGCACATTTGAAGTACTATTTTTCCCACAGGGAAGAGCTCTCCAAACTGGGTAGCCTCGGAGTGGGTTATGTGCAACGTCATCACTCCCCCGAAGCAACGTTGCCGAGATATGTTGAATTGTACGAAAGCATTTTGGAAAAAAGAAATAAATTTGGTTTCATTGATCCTAGGGTGTTTCTTAAGGTTAAACCATCGCCATGGCTTTAAGTCTACTTGGATAATTCCTCAGCATAAAGATGACATATTTAAAAAATCCATTAATGATTTTGGGATGTACTGGATTAATTCCCAAGGCTATGCTTTTGTTAGTATCAACAGCATACATTTCATTAATATCATATGCGATTATAGATGAACATTATCTTGTAATTATTGGTCAAATCGCTTTAATATGGGGGATCTTAATATACTACAAATTAAGCAAGACATTTATTGTTATTTCCCTTTTTATTTTCCTTTTGTATGTGCCAGCTCAGACTGCGCCTGGCGGCCTTTTAGCCGGCGTAATAATTCTAAGATGGTCTTTCTATTTCATATTACCCGCTCTGATAATGTTGGAATTGTTGCCTAAATGGCATAAGAGGCAATTTAGGTTTCGAAAAGAATTCCTGATCGGATTTATGCTTTTGGTTATTGAAATTGTTTTATCTGGAATAATAAGGCAATATAGCTTAATGAGCGTTGTATCAACCATACTTCTGTTCCTTTCGTTTCCTGCGCTATTTTTCGTTTTCGAGAGCTTGCCAGATATCAAGGAAATTACAAGAAAAGTATTTCTTGCGGTTTTGATATTGGTGCTTGTTCAAATCCCCGAAGTTGCTATCAGATATTTCATTTTTGGGTACAGAGGAGATTCGGTAAGTTTTACTTTAGGCGAGTTTGGCACATACCCGTTAGGCATTTTAGCGGTAATCTCTATAGTTTTTGTCATGGCTCACGGTCTAATTAAAAGATTGACGTTTAAGCATGTGATATGCATAGGTTTGCTATTTTGCCTTGCACCGTTGGGTGAAATAAAAAGCATTTACTATTCGAGTGGTATACTAATTGTGGTTTTGTTCACCGCACATTTCTATGCTACACGAGGTCACCATAATATCAGATTGTACTTTAAAATGCTTTTCGTTTTCTTGTTGTTTATTTTAGCGCTGTTCTTTATTTACCTGTTTTGGAGCAAATTTTCCTTTAATGTGGATTTTATTAGAGTTTTAAACCTTCTGCCATTTGTTGAATTGGATTTCCCATCGAATCGAGCTTTCGAACCGCTTCGCTTAAAATCTGCACTTTTAGTTTTGGACTACGTATTTCGATCTTCAGAGACTGTTTTTTTTGGTTTAGGTCCAGGAAGCACTCTTACAGGAAATATTGGCGAGCCTGGTATTTTAGGCACTTTATCAATGGACAATCCAAGCTTTCTGATAACGCAGTACCCAGGAGCGTTAGCTGATGTTGGTGTTTTGGGACTAACTCTATACTCATGGATGTTTTTTATCGTTGGGAAACAGATACTTGTATCATATTTCAGGAATCCAAGCGATTTTGTTTTGTTAACAGGCATAGGCGTATGGGTTTATTATGTCCTCATAGGCCCTCAGCATGGCCTAGCTTGGCGTAACCCGGTTGTTTCATATATTTTTTGGCTCATTGCTTCTTATGCATATTCTTTCAAGGACGAAATGGTTTCAAACAAAATAGCTGTGCCAAAATCCAAGTTCTGACAACACTCTCTTTTAAATTATATTCAAGATTATATGTGACCAAAAACTGCATCTATAACCTTTATAGAAAGCATATATAACGATTTAAGGAGGAATACAGGTGGTTGTACTGCTTATAGGCAAAGGTTATTTGCCATATATTACAGTTGGAGATAAGAATTATTGGTTTGGCTTGCTCTCATTATTGTCAAGAAAGAATTGCAAAGTTTTTATTGCGTCAATAAATGATAATGAAAAGAAAATCCTATATCAACAAACATCCAGCACAAAAACACCAATTTACAATATTAGCCGCCCATTTCATAGAAACGCCAGCAGGTTTTATGGTGAAAAAGGTAAATTGAGATACTACCGCCATAAGCATAACCCTTTTCAAGAACTCATTGAAATATTGATAACTATTATATCAAGTTTGGGGTTGTTGAAAAAGCTGATTCATAGCCATGATATCGACGTGATTCACTTTATAGACAACTTAGGCCCAGCAATGCGATTAATTAAATGGATATTCCCTTATCTGTATGTTACTTACTCAGCACCTACATATAGCCCACGTGGGAAATTATACAACCAATATTTGAAATTTAGTTTTGAAAAGTTAGATAAAATTATTCCCCACACAGAAGCCTATCGGAAAAAATTAATTGATTTGGGATTTTCAAAAGAAAAATTGCGAGTAATTAGGTGGAGCGTAAATTTGCCTAAAAAGCAAATGAAATTATCTCAACAAATTGAGCTAAGAAGAAAAATGGGCGTTAAACCGTCCGATAAATTGTTCCTTTGGTCTGGATTTATCCAACAGATTCAAATAGAGGATTTTTGGATTGCACTTACTGTAGCTAAAAGGATTACAAAACTCTATGACTTTTGTCACTTTATATTTGCCTTTAAACCCCAAGTTTTTCGACAGGAATATACGGCTCATGAAAGTGATTACATAAGTATAATTACTAATGTTCAAAATTTCCCTGATCTTTTAGAAACTGCAGATATTTTTTATTCTCCTGTCGGAAATTTAAGCTCAATCGTTTCGCCACCTCTGACTTGGATAGAAGCCATGGCACGTGGAACACCGGTATTGACGAATAATGTTAAGGGCGTGGATGAAATTGTAATCGAAAGACAAACAGGATTTGTTGCTGAAACAATTAAAGATATAGAGCCAACGATCATCAGAGTGATCAATGATAATAATCTCGCGAAGATTTCAGAAAATGCAAGAAGATGGGTAGCTAAAAAATTCAATATAGAAACTGCTGCAGAAATGTATGTTGACTTATGGCGTGAAGGAGTGCGGAGAAAATGAATGATGAATAATTACACGGCAAAAAATGCTTATCAAAATGACCACAATGCAGTGCAATATGACAAGACAAGGTTTACTTCTATTAGAGGAAAATATCTTGATAGATTAGAGAAGATGTCGATTTTGCGTTGTTTGTCGACAGCATTCTCCGGTTGTTCCCCGTCTTCAATTTGTTTATTAGATATCCCTTGTGGAACCGGTCGAATAACTGAAACCCTCCTACTGACTGGATACAAAGTTTTCGGCGCAGACATATCTGATGAAATGATGGAAGTCGCTCGTAAACGCCTCCAACAATTTTCAGGTATAAAAGGATTGTATAAAGAAGATATCGAGCAGCTTTCATTTGATAATTCAGTGTTTGACGCTACAACATGTGTTCGATTAATGGGACATTTGCCCATGGAGAACAAAAAGGCTGCACTTAGAGAGCTTGCACGTGTTTCCAACAAATTTGTAATAGTTACCTTTTATATCTCTAACATGAAAAATGACCTGAAACGTATTGTAACAAAAAAACTATTTAATAAAACTGCACCGTGGCATCCTTTAACGCGTCGTGAAGTAATACTCCTTGTTAATGATTGTGGCTTGAATATCGTGAAGTATTGTGACGTGCATAAACTAATTTCTGAGGCTTCAACCTACCTTTTGAAAGTATAATCTGGGTGGGAAATGTCTTCTAAACGACCATTCCCTCCGACCGAACGGATTGTTCCGGCCTGGTAAGGTGCTCTTCCATGATTATGCGCTGAACAGAGGAAGTTCAAAAGTTTTCTTGGTGAAATTTGCCCGAAAAACTGAGCCATGCTTTTTAATTCATTTTAGAAATAGAGGGAAAAATGCTCAGCATAGATCGCTCTATAGATATAGTCAGATAATTATACGCTTTAGACGCCGTTAATGAGAAAAAGTTTCAAACAAATTTTGGGTACTGGTTCAGTTGAACAGGTGATTCAATTATATTAACAGTTTATTGTGACTTTAGGAAATTAGTATAAGCAGTTGTTTTAACAGCTATAATTTCGAAATCCATGTTTTTCTGTCTATTCAACTGAACCAGCGTAAAAATTTGTAATGTTAAAAATATTTTATAAAAAAATAAAATGCCTATCTACTTAACTCCTAAGCTTAGTTAAGTTTTTATTGGAATGAACCAGTTTATCATAGGTAATAGTTTCGGCACTAACGCAAGCGTGAATAAGACGATCAAAGAGTTCTTTTTCCCAAAATCGACGATTGAAGCGATAAGCGATTTCAGAAAGGTATGACTGCAGATGTTTTTCAGAAACTCCGCGATGCGCGCCGCGAATGACATTCTTTGTATTAGCAATAATCCGATGTATCCACGGCATAAGTCTGCCTGCTGCTTTAGGATCCCGAAGAACTATTCTACAATGCGAAAGATTTTTGTTCTTCGCGGCTCTTTCATAGGATCGCCAGCCGTCACTGCGTATTGTTTCCAAAAGTTGCTTCCCTTCTTGTGTTTTTTTGCCACAGCCAAGTCGTTCCAAGAAATCTTCAATAGTTTCTGCCGAAGCATCATTAACTATACGCATGTGCGCAAAGCCAGGTTTCTCTTCGCCCTTATAGTTCCGGTAAATGGAAACAGCACACAAAACAACGCTCTTACGCTCACTGCCTCGGCCTTGCTTCGTACCAACAGGGCCAAAAAACGATTCATCCATTTCTACCAAACCAGCAAGGCTATATTGCTCATCTCTCGTCGCCATAGCTTTACGAACTTTATGGGCCATCATCCAGGCGGTTTCGTAACATCCAATTCCAAGCAGTCGCTGCATTTCAAAAATAGAAACACCTACTTTGTCCATTGCCATGTGGTAGATCAACCAATACCACTTCAGCAAAGGCACACGTGTTTTGTGAAAAATAGTACCAGCAGTGATGCTTGTTTGATGACGACAGCTTCGACAATCAAACAGACGTCGTTTCGAAAGATACCATGCTTCTTGGTGCCCACATCGAGGACAGATAAATCCGTCTGGCCAACGTTGCTCAACCAGATGTTGAGCACACGATTCGTTATCAGAAAAAGATCTTTGAAAATCAATCAAACTTCGTTCAATGTATTTCCCGGGCATATCGATCCTCCCCGGGAATTATATACCATTTCGGCATTAGGAGTAAAGTAGATAGGCATTAAAAATAAAATTATGAAACTAACTGTATTTATCAACCAAGCTTTTTATACCGACGGTAAACAAATTAGCACTGATCTTGTCTTTATAAAATTTATTCAATCATTTGATAGTGTTTTCTCAAAAATAAAAATTATTGCTCCGGCACGACACATCAAAAATTGTGCAGATCATGGTTTATATATTTGCTCTGAAAATATTGTTTTAAGTGGGATACCATATTTTCACAATGTAAATGATCTTATTAAAAGAAGCTTTATCGTTATTCCCAGAACGATAAATACTCTAAAAAAAGAATTGCCAGATACAGATGTGCTGTGGATTGTAGGTCCGCATCCGCTTGGAATTCTTGTTTGGTATTTTGTTGCCAAATACAATACAAGAGCTTTTTCCCATATTAGAGGTAATATCCTTAAAGATGTTTCGGCCAGGTACAATAATTCCATGACTGGGAGGCTATATGCAAATTACATGCATTTCAATAATAAGCTATTGAGCAAGCATGTTTCAGTTATGGTCGTTGGAAAAGAGCTGTATGATTTTTATAAAAATGGCGCAAAAGAAATACACTGGATATCTCCTTCTCTGATTAGTAAAAGGGATATTGAACTAACGCGCGTAATAGTCAAAACTCGTTCTGAAAACAATAATTCCAAAATCAACTTACTATTTGTGGGTAGGATAGAGCCGGAAAAAGGTCTGAAATATCTATTCCAAGCCCTGAACGAGTTAAATCACAGGGAGGCTAAAACTGAATATCTGCTTACAATTGTCGGAGGCGCGCAACGAGGCTCGGAACATAAAGAGACCGAAATAAAAGAACTTGCTGAAGAACTGGATGTTCAAAAATTTATTGTTTGGAAAGGATACATTCGTTTTGGAGTTGAATTAAAAAGAATATATCGGGATGCGGATGTTTTTGTGCTACCCTCACTGACAGAAGGAATCCCAAAAGTAATATATGAGGCAATGGCCTTTGGATTACCAATTATTTCAACAAACGTTGGCGGTATTACGGATATTATCAAACATGGGAAAAATGGGTTAATTATAAGAACAAAATCATGTGAGGACATTTCAAATGCTGTTGAACAAATTGTCAATGATCCATCACTTAAAATGAAATTAACGACAGTGGGGTTAAGAGAGGTCGAAAAATATACGATAGAGTCCTCGCGAGAGAGGATTTTGGATTTATTTCTTGATCGGATGAAATCAAAGAAAAACTGTTGGAAAAGAATGAGATGACTGGCCCGGCGTTTAAGAAATCAAACGACAGACTTATTGAGGCGGTAGCGGTCAGAGAATCTGGGTACTCCAACCTAATGACAGGAGTTCTGAATTCATGGAAGCTTGCTTAATAGTCACATACCGCTGCAACGCCAAGTGTCACATGTGCAATACCTGGCAGCATCCGTCAACGAAAGACAAGGAATTTGCATCAGAGTTAGTGAATAAAATCCCTTCCGGGCTCAAATTCATAAACATCACAGGAGGGGAGCCTTTTCTAAGGAGTGATCTTGACGAAATTATTGGGATTGCTCTCAAGAAAACCGATCGGTTGGTCATCAGTACTAACGGATATTTCACAGAGAAGATAATAAGCTTGGCGAAAAAGTATGGAAACCGAATCGGAATCCGAATATCCATTGAGGGTCTTCCCGCCGCAAATGATGAATTGCGGGGGATCAAAGACGGTTTTGATCATGGACTTAGGACCCTGGTCACCCTTCACGACATGGGGATTAAGGATATCGGCTTTGGCATCACGGTTTCGGACAGAAACGCGAAAGACATGATTGAACTCTACCGCCTCGCGAATGCCATGGGACTTGAATTCGCTACCGCAACAACCCACAACTCATACTATTTTCATAAGAATGACAACGTACTTGAAAATCCCGAAATGGTTGCCGGTGAATTTGAGAGAATTGCTGGAGAACTACTCCAGACGAACAAACCCAAAAACTGGTTCAGGGCCTATTTTAATATGGGACTTGCCAACAAAGTCAGAGGAGGAAAAAGACCTTTGCCATGTGAAGTTGGAACAGATGTTTTTTTTCTTGATCCTTTTGGCAATGTCATGCCCTGCAACGGCTCTGATGAACCTATGATAATGGGTAATTTGAATGAGCAATCCTTTGATGAAATATGGCAAGGGGAAAGGGCAGAGCAAATTCGAAAACAGGTAAAAACTTGCTCCAAACAATGCTGGATGATTGGTTCAGCATCACCTGCTATGAAAAAAAGGGTCGCTATTCCCTTGAAATGGGTTTTCAAAAATAAATTAAGGATGATAAGCAATAGAGGTAAAGATGTTTGTTTAGAGCCAGTAGGAAATTAGTCACAGACCCACACAGACCTTTATCTGGCCGACCTGACTAGATAAAAACCCCCCGCTAAAATGCTACCGAAATTTGCCCCGAAGGTTATAACCATTCTCCGATCGACAGGTAGTCGAGTGGATAGTTTCTGTTGGCCCTTCAGTGTCTGAGGCTCAAAAGAAAATCCATGAAAATATTTGTTACCGGCACCCGAGGCATCCCGGATATCCCCGGCGGCGTTGAAAAACACTGTCAGGAGCTCTACCCGCTGATTGCCGCTCAGGGGCATGAAATCCTCCTTGCAACACGTAAATCTTATGTGAACGGAAGTAGGAAAAACATGTGGCGAGGGGTGCGTTTGGTGCATACCTTTGCGCCCCACAAAAAAAGCCTGGAAGCCATCGTTCACACTTTTCTGGCAATACTCAAAGCACGTCTCGCAAACCCCGACATCGTCCACATCCATGCTGTGGGGCCGGGCCTCATGGCTCCCTTCGCACGTTTGCTGGGACTAAAGGTCGTAATTACAAATCACGGACCGGATTATGACAGGCAGAAATGGGGGAAGACGGCCAAGGCGATGTTGCGCCTGGGGGAATACTGTGGCGGTCGTTTTGGGAATGAGGTGATCGTCATTTCGCAGGTTATCTCCGATATCGTCCAAAAGCGGTGCAACCGTGAGACTAATCTTATATATAACGGCGTAACCCTTCCTGAAAAGAGTGAAAGCACATCGTTTTTAGAAGAAATTGGAACGGTTTCCGGAAAATATATCCTGGCAGTGTTCCGTTTTGTCCCTGAAAAAGGGCTTGATATGCTTATACGTGCCTTTCAGGGCATTGAAGGTGACTACAATCTGGTCATTGCCGGAGACGCAGACCATGAAACCCAATACAGCAGAGAACTAAAAAGCTTGATCGATCAGGACAAGAGGATCATCGGTACCGGTTACATCACAGGAGAACCGCTCAACCAGGTTTTCTCTCACGCCCGTCTCTTTGTACTCCCTTCCTTTCACGAGGGTCTGCCCATAG
Source organism: Desulfobacteraceae bacterium Eth-SRB2 (assembly GCA_004193595.1). GTDB lineage: Bacteria > Desulfobacterota > Desulfobacteria > Desulfobacterales > UBA11574 > S5133MH16. Next base: position 15,385 of record RPGQ01000077.1, on the reverse strand, counting down.
CCCTCCTTGAAGCCATGAGTTACGGCCTTCCTGTTCTCGTTTCCGATATTCCTGCGAATTTGGAGGTGGGTTTGGCGCCTGAAAGATATTTTCGGTGCGGTGATGAAACCCATTTGAGGACCAGGATGGCGGCCCTGCTCAAAGAAGAACTGACGGAAATAGAAAAACGCGATACGCGCCTTCAGATCACGGAGAAGTACAACTGGTTGAAGATTGCCGAACAGACCGTTGCGGTGTACCGTAAAGCGCTGAACGGAAAGCACAGAGGTGAAAGATCAAAACGATCCACAGATCCTGCTCATTACAATCGGAGAAAACCTTTTCAGTAGGTCAACTGCCTTCCCCTTGTAGAATTCCACAAGAAATCTTAATCGAAGACCCTCTAAACTTGCATCACCAGCCTCTTAATACGGAATCAGATTAGCCGAATCCTCAGGATGAAGATACTTTTCTTATGCTAAGAGAACAGCAAAAGTTTATTAAAAATGCACACAAGGCCCTTGATATCTGCCTTACGGTCGGGGCCTTTGTTTCAGCGTACTTCATCAAAAGGCTTTTCCTTCCCGCGTCCTTGCGAGGCCTGCTAATAGCACCCAACTATTATATCGTCCTCCTTATAATCATCATTATCTGGTACTTGACATTCAGATCGTTCAACGTTTACGCATCCTACAGGAAACGCACATTCCCGGAAATATTCTGGAATATGTTCAAGGCCGTTGTAATAGGAATGGCGCTACTCTTCGTGGCCATGTACATATTCAAGATTACGGATGTGAGCCGTATTTTGTTGGGAATCTTTTTCTTGCTCAATGTGGGGCTGCTTGCTGCAAGCAAGGCGTCTGTTTACGGGTTGTTGAGTCATTACAGAAAGAAAGGGTACAACTTTAGAAATCTGTTGATTGTTGGGAGCATGGAAAGGGCGAAAACAGTGATTGACCGGGTTGGTACTTATCTCAATGCTGGATTCAGAATTCTGGGCTGCCTTGAAACGGATCCGGACAAAGTCGGAACGGATGTTCAGAACGGTATCAATGTCATCGGAACAGTTGAAAACCTCGAAAGAATCTTGAGGGAGGAAGTGGTAGACGAAGTCATCTTTGCCATTCCTTTGCGGAAGATTGCAGAGGCTGACCGGCATATCTTCATGGCTGAACAAATGGGTGTTTCCGTCCGTATTGTTCCGGAGTGGCCAATTAGCTTTCTGACGAACCAACCCGGTGAAGTAACAATCAATTTTGAAGATTTCCTGGGTATACCGACCATGGCGGTCAGGACTACACCTCCGGTCAATGCTTCGCTCCTCTTCAAAAACTTTTTTGATATTATCGCGGCGGGAATTGTTTTTCTTCTTTTTCTACCTTTCATGTTTCTCATAGGATGTGCGATCAAGATCATCTCGCCGGGTCCTATTTTTTACAAACAGGAACGCTGCTGCGTCAATGGAAGACGGTTCATGCTTTACAAGTTCAGAACCATGGTTCCGGATGCCGAAAAGCAACAAGATGGATTTATGGCCTTAAATGAAGCGGATGGTCCCGCGTTCAAGATCAAGAAGGATGCCAGGATTACCCCGTACATCGGGACGTTCTTAAGAAAGACGAGCCTGGATGAATTGCCGCAATTGATTAATGTGTTGCGAGGGGAGATGAGCCTGGTAGGTCCCAGGCCGCCGATTCCCAGTGAAGTGGAACGGTATGATATCTGGCAGCGGCGGCGTCTTTCCATGAAACCGGGTTTAACCTGTATCTGGCAGTGCGCCCCAAATCGAAATGACATCTGTTTCAATGAATGGATGAAAATGGATCTCCATTATATTGATAACTGGTCTTTGTGGCTTGATATTAAGATATTGTTCCGGACGGTGAAGGCGGTGGTTTTGGGGAATGGAAGATGAGAAGGTTGGAAGATAAGAAGGCAAGAGAGAATAGGAATTAGAAAAGAGGGAAGAGGATAGAGCATAGAGGAAATAGGAAAGAGAAAATAGGAAAGAGAAAAGAGGATAGAGGAACTGGGAAAGAGAAAATAGAATAGAGCATAGGGGAAAGAAAGTAAGAGGGATAGAAAAGAGAAAATAGGGAAGGGCAGATGTCAGAGATCAGAAGACAGAGATCAGAGGACAGAGGGCAGAAGGCAGGGGAAATAGAAAAGACCTGCCCGCAACGCTCTCGCCACGCCCGGCATCGCGAGGCTCAGCCGAGGCGGACGGGCTTGCGAGGCGGGCGGGGGAATTAGGAAATAGGAACAAATATCGAATAACGAGTAACGAATATTGAATAACAAATTTAGTTTTTATGCCAATTCGAGCCTTATTTTTCGCCCTACGACATGAGCTGCCTTTTTTAAGGTATATAAAGTCACCGATTCATTTTTCGGATCCAGGAGCCTGTCAATATATAGATCAAGACACTTTTGATAACCTTGATGACGAATATGAGCAGATCATGGCGATGCTAAATTCAACGGAAAGAAATGCCAGGAAGTTCTGTTTCTAATCGCTTTATGACCTTATCTTCTGATCTTCTGCTTTTCTGATCTTCTAAATATATCTATATGGAACATACCTACCGGCAAACCAGCAGGATCCACCGCGTTATTTTCATCGGAATCATCTTCCTGCTCGTTTTCGCTCCCCTGGCCTTTGGATCGGTGCATGTCTGGGCTTATAGCGTGGTGGAGATCGGGGTTTATCTGCTTTTGATCCTCTGGTTCGTGGATCGGCTGATGGTTTCCCGGTCGGATTCCGTTGAGTGGGTGAAGACGCTGGTGAATCTCATCCTGGTAGCGTTCCTGGTTCTCGTGAGCTTGCAGATGCTGCCCCTTCCCGCATCCGTGGTTGCCCTTGTCTCCCCACAGGCCTTTGCCGACAAAGGAAATCTCTTTGCCCTGTTGGGAGGTTCCGGAGACGGTCCGGGCTGGACGACATTCTCTTATTCGGTTCACCCCACCCGGAACGAATGGATCAAGGCCGGGACATACTTCGGGATGTTTTTTCTGGTGCTCAACACCGTCAAATCGAAAAAAGAGATCGACATTCTGGTCTACACGCTCATTTTCATCGGCCTTTTTGAAGCGGTTTATGCCATTTTTCAGGTTTTCAACGTCACCCCCAGGGTATGGTGGTGGAAAAGCCGGGTTGGCAACAGCCGTTGGGCCTCGGGAACATTTATCGTCTCGAATCACTTTGCCGCCTACATGGAGATGGTCCTCTGCCTGACCTTTGGTTTTTTGATCGCCCAGAAGCGGCGGACCCGGGAGATGCTCCCGGGTCTGGGGAGCACCCGGGCCCGTGTGCAGCGGTTCGTGAGCTGGTTTTCCCCGGAATCGGTCCGGCCCAAAATGATCTTTTTCTTTTTCGTAGCGGTTTTCATGGGAGTGGCGCTGCTGCTGTCCGCGTCCCGGGGCGGCATCCTTTCCATTGGCGTCACAATGCTCTTGACCGCGATCCTGTTTTTGTCCAAAAAAACCCACCGAAAATACGGGGGCCTGGCCCTGTGCCTGTGCGTGGCCATCCTGTTCTACGGGATCCATGTGGGCATCGACCCGACCTTCGACAAATTCGAAAATCCCAACAATCTGTACGGCCGTCTCCATATCACCCGCACCATCCTCCCCATGATTCGGGACTACCCGGTCTCGGGGGTGGGCCTGGGGAACTTCCGCTACGTGTATCCCCGGTACATCGACGATTATGACCGGGTTTCTTCAAGCGGCTATGCCCACAACGACTGGGTGGAGGCCGGAACCGAAACCGGATTCCCCGGATTGCTTCTGATCTTTTTAGCATTTGTAATTTATATTGTCAGAATGACCCGCATCTGGCATCGCCGGAGAAATCTCCACGCCCTAGGTATTGGTGCCGGGGTAATGGCCGGGCTCCTATCTGTCGGCATGCACAGTTATTTTGATTTCAATATGCATATTCCGGCCAACCCTCTCACCCTGGCAGCTTTACTGGCCATCGGTTACGCGGCAGTGCACCGGCAGGGACACGGAGACAGCGAGTCTTTTTTTTACCATAAACGCAAAATCCCGCTGACCCGCTTTCGGCGGTTTGCCATCCTGGGCCTGGTATTGTTTGTTTCCGGGTTTGCCGTCTGCTCAACCGGAAAACATTTTCTGGCCGAGGCCGCATGCCCAACAGAATGGAATTCCACCATGAATTTAACCTGGGATCCCGAGCTTTCCGACATTGACCGGGCAATAGCACTTGATGCTGGCAATTTTGAATACCATTATAAACGGGCCGAGCACTTATTGTCGTTGAATAAAGAGAATAAAAAAGACGGAAATGCGTTTAATCTTGAAGCCCAAAAGAGTCTTGAACAGGCCGTGTGCCGCAATCCTGCCAGTGGTACATTGTGGTTCAATCTGGGGAAAACCTATTCCTCTAATAAATATGATCTGTTCGACTATTTAAACAAGTGGCTGCCCCTGGCAGATGATTGCTTTGACGCCGGGATAAAATACGCGCCCATGGATGAACATATCCTGTTCAATGTTGCCTGGTACTGGGTGTGGCGGGCTCGCCTGCTTCCGGAGAGGAAAGAAGAAGGTAAGAAGATAAGAAGGAAAGATGAAGGAAAGATGAACATCGAACATCGAACATCGAACGTCCAACATCGCCCCAGTGAAATAGAAAATAAGTTTCACGGGGTAAAAATGATGAATAAAAAAAAGGGGGGGGTCGGGGATAAAGGAGATAAAAGCAGCACCCTTTTTCGTGAAGAAGGCATCCGCAAGTTCCAGGAATATTTTCAAAGAGCCCTGGCGCTGGCGCCCCAGAACTGGGAAAAGGCCGTGCAGCGGACCTGGGCCTATTTCCCGGACAATGCGGTTGTGCTGGGAATTGTTCCGGAGAGCAATAAAGCGTTAAAAAGCCTGGCATTGAAGTTTTTAGCAGAAAGCGAATCCTCAAAGGATTGAAAATTGAATATCAAAAAGGAACTCATCGATCAGTTAAAAAAACTAGTGCAATTTTTAAATGAACATAAAATAGATTACGCTTTCGCGGGTGAATTTATTTTTAGTACATTGGTTGATATAGGACCGAAGATGGATATTGATATTATTTTAATGATTAAAGAAAAAGAAATGCCGGTTTTTATTGATCTGTTAAAAAAAGAATTTGAATCCATAATACCTCATGACGAGCCCATGTGTTTCAGGTCAATGAAGATTTGGAGAGTAATAAACCGTTTAGATGATCGTTTGATGATACTTAATTTTTTACTGGCTGAATCTAAATTTTATAAGAACGTTATTGAAAGGGCTCATGAAATTGATTTTTTTGAGTCTAAACTGAAAATCATTACCCCCGAAGGTCTGCTTTTGTTAAAGAATTGGACAGAACTTGCCCGAGCTATGCCTCGATGACCAGTGATGGCATGGGGAAGCATTAGCAGGGGTGTGCACCCCCGATAACGGGATCTTCGATACTCACAGTATTGAGCTCCGAAATCACCGTTCGAGAGTGCCGACCTTGTTGAACGATGGGGAAGGCAACATGAAGGAGTGCGTTTATGCGAGTGCTCATTCGGCTCCCCGGAGTCAGAGACCTGTGGCATGTGCATACGCTTCATGAGCGGGAACCGGGAGATCTCGGAAGCGGCTGTTGTTAGTCCCGAAGACAGTCCGGCCGGGGAAGGTCAAGGCCGAAATCCCGGGGTGTACACTTCCGAGAAGTCGGGCCAATAGTACCTGAGAAGCTGTCGAACAAAGCTCCTTCAATTTACTAAACAGCAAATGGAGTATTAAGTAGCGCTAAAGGTTAATCCAAATGCCTTTATTAAGCCTGAAGCAGGATAATTTATCCAAATTGTTCTGGTCTAAAAACCATTGCCTAAAATTAACCTAAAAATGTAATTTGGAGTGTTGAAAATGAGTTTGAACCCTGAACCTTTAAACATGGATACAAACTTCTTCATCGCCGATCTGTTCAAGACCTTGCAGGAATTTGCGCGGATCTTAAAGCAGCTTCACCAGACGGCGGGGCAGGACGAGTTTGAGCACAAGCGCCTGCAGGCCATCATGGACCTGGCAAAAGCAGACATCGAGGAACTTTTTGACCAAGTGGGCGGGAAAGGAGAATAATCATGGCCCAATTACTCTGGATGGTGCCTCTGGCACTGGTGTTGGCTATATTATTGATCAGAAAATTCAAGGCCGCCCGGCGGAATTATACCCGCAAGATCATCAAATGCCGCCTGGAAGCCATGCGGGCGGAAAACGAGCGGTTCCGGCAGGCGCGGGAGCAGAAATCATGAAAATCCTGCCTGTCCCGTTGCTTTTATGCGGGGTAGATCCTGTCTAAAAAATTTTTGAAGGAGCCTAAATGAAATTAACCATCGCAGGAACCGGTTATGTCGGTCTCGTTACCGGAACCGGGTTTGCAAACCTGGGTAACGACGTCCTCTGCTTTGATATTGACAGAGAAAAGATAGATTCGCTGAAGAATGGCATCTTGCCGATATATGAACCCGGCATCGAGGAGATCTATAAAAGAAATGTCGAAGCTGGAAGGCTCAGGTTTACAACAGATGTGATAAAAGCAGTCCGGGATTCTGAAATTATTTTTATATGCGTAAATACACCTACCAATGAACATCAGGAAGTCGATCTTACAGCGGTAGAAGCGGTCGCAAAATTTATCGGTCAGCATATAAATGAATATAAAATCGTCGTAAATAAAAGCACGGTACCTGTGGGAACTGCCGATCTTGTAAAAAATATAATAAAAGAAAATCAGAATAAAAAGATTGAGTTTGATGTTATTTCCAACCCTGAGTTCTTAAGGGAAGGCGCTGCGGTAAAAGATTTCGAAAATCCTGACAGGATTATCATCGGATCAGATAGCAAAAAAGCCGAAGAAATAATGACGTCGTTATATCGCTCAAGAGCAAGAACCGACAGACCCATAATGATCACAGACATAAAAAGTGCAGAGATTATAAAATATGCAAGCAACGCTATGCTGGCAACCCGGATCAGCTTTATGAATCAGCTTTCTTATCTGTGTGAAAAAACAGGAGCGGATATCAAGCAAATTTCAAGGGGCATGGGGCTTGACAACAGAATCGGGCCACGATTTTTGCAGGCCGGTATTGGTTATGGGGGCAGTTGCTTCCCAAAGGATGTTAAGGCACTTATTTCTACATTAAAACTGTATGGTTGTAATTCTGATCTGTTTGAAGCGGTACACAGAATAAATGAGCAGCAGAAAAGCATTGTTGTAAATAAACTGGGATCATTATTAGATGTTAAAGATAGCACCATAGCTGTCTGGGGTATTTCGTTTAAACCGAAAACAGACGATATCAGAGAAGCACCTTCACTGAAGATTATCGAAGAACTACAGAACATGGGTGCAAAAGTTCATGCATGTGATCCGGTTGCAATTGAAAACGCAAAAAATGTTTTAAAAAATGTCAAGTTTTTTCAAAATCCTTACGAAACAATTCGCGATTGTGATGCTTTGATCGTTGCCACCGAATGGAATGAATTCAGGAATCTTGATATTCGAGCGGTAAAAATTCTTCTGAAAAAGCCGATTATCATCGATGGACGAAATATTTATGACCCAAAAGAGATGAAAGAGCTTGGGTTTAAGTACATGGGAATTGGCAGATAATACGAGACCTTTGAAAAGCAGTTTCTTTTGCCTGCCCAGTTAAATCCGTATTTAATATTTAACCGGGGTCCAATCCCGGTGTCAGACTCAAATTTTAATCCTCGAAATACTTAATGTATGCCTGCCTGCCCTGTGGAATACGAAGTCCATTCCCCCGTGGTAGGTCCGAAAGATCGTACTGGGGTGGTGTGGATTGTTAGAATGAAGAGAAGGTTGTAGCAATGATTTTGTAGAATGCGTTGACAAACAGATTAAGATTATCGAAATAAATGAGCCTCTTTACGGAGGCTTTTTTTATTTTAAAAAAAGGGCGGCGAGTCTTTTTTCAGAGGCCTACCGCCCTTTTCAAACCGAGGATCACCAAATAATTCTCCAAAAGGCAGTATTATGATAATCTTTGTTACCGTTAAACCCAAGGAACTTTTTAAGAAAAAACGCAATTATCCATGGCAGAGGCCCAAAAATTGTCTGCGATGTAATGATTATAAAATATGGGGGCATGGTTATGCTCAGGCGATTTTTTGATGGTTATAACGAGCCGTTATTGCTTAAGCTTTATCGTTGTCCTATTTGTGGCTGCGTTATCAGGCTTCGACCTGCCGGATATTTTAAGCATTTTCAGTCGGAAGTTAAGAGGATACGTTCCAGCATATTCCATAAAGAAGAACACAACAAATGGCTTTAAGGTATTTCACACACACGACAGCGTCACTGGTTCAAAGCCTGAGGATCGTCGCAAGTTTGAAGCAGAACTTCCCAACGACCTTTGGCAAAGCGACGTAATGCATGGCCCTATAGTGCGTCGCAAATGAATTGATACCTAAATATCTGAATTATTGTGCGTCCATCTTTATATCTGTTGTCCAAAATTCATCCTCAATTTTTCTTACTTTTTTAATAATTTTTTCGCATGTTGAAGCGGTGACTTTATTAAACCCACAATCGAGCTGCTTTATCAAGTTTTTCACGGTAAAGTCGCAATTTCTGGCTACATGATTTTTTACTACGCCCCAGCATGTTTCTATCGGTTGTAGTTCTGGATGATACGGTGGAGTTCTGAGAACCTTATGGCCAAATGATGTAGCTATTTCGTCGACTGCATAGATCTGTTCAGGGACCATTTTGATCAAAAGCTCGACCAACTCAGGCTTTAGGCAATCATCACGACAGTAAACTTTATTTTGTTCAAGCCATTTCTTGATTTTCTTCTTCGAGCTTTGTGGCGTTGAAGGGGAGTGCTCTGATAAGATATTGTGGTATGGAGCATTATCCATGATGATGAAGGACTGTTCCGGAATATTAGGAAGGAGCATTTCCGTAAACCATTTTTTAAATAATTCCCACTTCATTTGGCCGTGATAATCCCCTGTCTTTCTCGTACTCTTAAACACAAGCTTTGAACCTGGAACCCAACCAGATTTAGTTATGGCATTGATAATGATAAGACGTTCTCCTTTGCCTGTCGGCTTTTGCACCCAAGGGCCATCTTCACCGTAATACCATATAAAGTCATTGCTATGATTCTTGTTTACATACGACTCATCAAGATAAACTTCCGGGCGAATTGTATCAATGCCTTTCCCGGGAACTCGATTGCTCCTCATTTCGCGCAAATAACGCTGCTCATCGGCAATCACATGATCCTTCTCTTTTAAGTGTTGGGATCTTATTCCCTGTCCAAATTCAAATCCCCACCTATTAAGCGTTCTGGCTAATGTTGCTTTGTTAAATCGTTTGGTCAGATATTCTTCCTAAGAAGCTTTATCAACTTCAGCGTTATATGCTCTTTTTGTTTGCAGTTCGAATATATGACCGAGTAGATTCTGATAATGACACGCTTAACAGCATAAATAGGGCGCCCACGTAATTTTGTAGGTTTATCGAGCAGACCAGGATCACGATTATAGTCGCAATATAATGCGTTTGACTGTTGCTATACCAATACCAATACCAAGAGCATCTGAAGTACGCTTCACACTTGGTTCTGCAGGTGTCAGTTTGTTTTGATCAAAATACCGCTTAGCAGAGACAGTAATTTTATTTCGGGGCTTAGTGGTTTCAAGCCACGACATGATACCAGATTCATCCATTTTTCTGTTTGAATGAGTTGAAATTATGAACAGAATATCATGGATTAACCCCTTGTTTGGCATCAATTCATTTATGACAGAACTATAAGGTTCATGTAGACGGCAAGATGCGCAAAAGCTATATTTGAAAGCAAGCAAGCTAATCGTTTGTTATTTTATAAAATGGGAAATACGCATTTATACACGCAAAAACGAAATGTTAAGCGAACAATGCCAGAGACGGATCTGTATGGAAGGTTTTTGGTTTCATGATACTCGCACGATTCTTGAATGGTGAAGGAGTGCACACTTCTTTAACTTCTTTAATAGTGTCCAGTAATCATATCAAAAAAACAGTGTGGTATTTGATCAATATTCCTCATTCGGAGAGAATAAAGTGGATACCATATATTGTGGCCCGGCTTTCAGCCTTCAAAATTTTGATATAATTGAGAAGATGCCATAAAAATCTTGCTTTTAAAATCGTGTGATCACTTGCCTGAATCACAACTTACTGAAAGTCCAAGGTTTCTTGTCAAAATCGCAAACAAATCGCAAACTTTGATTATATCTTAATACAGTAAAAATCAACCGGAAGCAAGTTTTTCCAAAATGATCTTTATGTCTAAGTTTTTGGTCATAATATAAAAATTTCCGCAAGATTTAAATAATAACGAATGATGCTCTTTAATTTAATGACGGATAACAATTTAAAGCTGTCAATCGAAAAATCCTATAAATTAATGCAAAGGGCATTATGCCAAGGAATAGGATTGGTCAGAAAAAAATAAAACATATACGAAAATATTACAAAATGGGATTCTGATCTCTCATTTATTTAAAACTTGTAAAATAAAGTGGATAAAATCTTGAACCATATTTGCTATGGAGGTATAAAAAAATGAGTAACTTCTCAATAAGTTCTAGTGTATTAAATGGTGATATTGACCGGGCTTCATAATTTATTGAGATGTTACCAAAAGATCTTATAACTTGTTGAAATTATTAAAACCAGAACTTAGGGACTTCGCCCCAATTGGAATGATGGAGTAATGGAATAATACGTTTGAAGGAGTTTTTTACAATTAAAATGGTTTATTTCTGTCCTTATCCCCAATATCCTAATATTCCAACATTCCAATTGGGGCGAAGCGAACTAACCTGGGTACAAACCTATCGGGTTGACTCACGGGTTTGTTTTTGATATCTGTACTGTAATTTTGGCCGATTATCGTCGGTTTTCATGTTTTGCCGTTCGGTTGAGAGCAGTGCACAATTCGAATTTTTCTTTTCAACTGCTTTCATAATGTTTTTAAATTACCTTTAAACGATATAATCAATTGAAACCAAGATGAGACTGATACTCAACGCCATCCTTGTCCTTGCGGTCTTATTTGCATCCTACGTTGAGTATGTCTACTTTTTTGCCGTGCCACCCAAACTCGGCGAGGTTGTTCCTTTCTCCGTTCGGTCCCAAGGATTTTTTACTTTTGATCAAGATAAGGCGCTTAGGGATAGGCGTGATATAGCCCTTTTCCGGTATGTTCCTTTGTATACCTATCTCCCGGCTATTGCCGAGAAAGTAAAAACAAGAATGGATGATCTGATAAAAGAGGTCTCATTTCTTCAAAAACAAAAACTTCCTATGGGGCAGAAACTGATAGCCTATGTGCACAAAGATTTCGGGCTGGAGATCAGCCTTGATGAGGCAGACAAATTGCTTGGCTACAGAAATCTGACGAGTCTTTTGAACGGCATCCTGGCTTTCGAAGAAACCATTCTCCAAAATATCATTGTAGAAGACCCGGAGCCATATCATGTTAAAAACATAATCGAGGTACTTTATTCTGAACCCAAGGGGATTGTGGCACATCCGGCTGAGGAAGTCATTACCCTTGAGCAGGCTCGTTTCATGCTACAAGATAAAGTCTCTCAACTGTTTTGGCAAATCCATGAAGAAGTCTTGGATCCTGTTATAAAGATATCGCTATCCACTCTCCTGCCGAATTTGAAATACGACAAAAAGGAAAATGACAGGAGGATCCAAGAAATAGTCAGGCGTTATCCCTCCAAAGTCATACATTACAAACCAGGGGATGTCCTCGTCCCGTTTCGAAAAGTGCTGAGCGAAGAAGATTTATTGCTTGTGGTTTCTCATTGTGAGTTTGCTAAAAAAAATCTTTATGGAAATACCCCCTGGATACTTATTGTGATTCTGCTAATCGTCGTGTTCCATGACAGGTTTTTTTTGAAAATCATTGACACAGAACGTCAGAAGACACTACCTTACCGGCCGCTCCTGTTTCTATTGATCATCAGCATTTTTCTTTTCAAGTTTTGCCTTTTGTTCACGCCTTTTCCTCTCTATTTTGTACCTTTTGCCTTACTTCCGCTCCTGGTCGTTCTTCTAAACTACGGAAGAATCGCAGCCACCTGGTCCACGGTAATTGGAGCGATATTGCTAACCCTATTTTCAGCCCGCACCTTTGAGATATTTCTTTTCTTCACTTTAGGTGGGTTGACCGCCGTCTTGCTCGGTTCCAAGATACAAAAACGCATTCATATTCTACTTCCGTCATTAATCGTGGGAATTATCAATGTGGGCGTACTTTTCGCTTATTCTACAAAGTGGGAAAACATAGCTCCTCTGATGGGGAGCTGGCACGAAATTTGGACTTTTTTCCAGGCAATGGTTTTGGACAAGCGTTTGTCCGATTTTCTGGGATGGGCTTTTATGGGCGGCGTTCTGGCAGGACCCATGGCATTACTCCTATTGCCGATATTGGAAATGAGTTGGCGTGCCGCTTCCAACTTCAAACTTACAAAGTATTCCGACCTCCAACATCCCCTTTTGAAAGACCTTTTCTCCAAAATCCCGGCAACTTATCAACATAGTATGACAATGGCATTCCTGGCTCAAGCTGTAGGAGAGGCAGTGGGTGTAAACACTCTCTTACTGAGAATAGGCGCTTATTACCATGATATAGGAAAAATGGCTGACCCTCTGTTTTTTTCCGAGAATCAATCCAGCGGAGAGAATCCTCATGATAATTTGGATCCGCAAGAGAGTGCACAAATCATAATCAATCATGTAAAATGTGGAGAACAGATTGCAAGGAAAATGGGGCTACCCGAACTAATTGTGGACTTTATCAGACAGCATCATGGAACGCTGTTTGTAGAGTATTTTTACAACAAAGCCGTGGAGTCAAACCCCGAGTCAAAACCCCGCAAGGAGGATTTCCGGTATTCAGGACCAAAGCCCCAAAGCCTTGAAGCCGCAATATTAATGATAGTGGATGCGGTTGAAGCCACTTTCAGGTCTATGGAGACACCCACACGGGAGAGGGTTGAGAAAATGATTCTCCTCAATATTGTAAAACGAATTGCTGATGGTCAATTCGACGAGTGTAATCTCACTACCCGTAACATCGCAAAGATTGTTAAGACATTGAGTGATTCTCTAATGGCCACATTCCACTCACGGGTTACCTATCCATGGCAGGAAAAAAATAAGCGTTAGAATTGGCATGGTTATTTGATAACGCTAAATGGATACTTTCTTTTCAGGAAACAGACCGAGTATATCTTTTTCTGATGCCTTACAGATCCCCCTTTCAGTTATAAAACCGGTAACAAGTTTTGCCGGTGTGACATCAAAAGCAAAATTGGCAGCCGGACTTTCTTTGGGAGGAATTAAAACACTTTTGATGGTTCCCCGGTCCAATCCCTGGACATACCTTATTTCATCCGGATCGCGCTTTTCTATGGGTATCTCTTTTATTCCATCTTTTATCTTCCAATCGAAAGTGCTCGATGGCAGAGCAACATAAAACGGTATGTTATTATCCCTGGCCGCAAGGGCCTTGAGATACGTTCCGATTTTATTGGCAACGTCTCCTGTAAATGTTGTTCTGTCGGTACCCACGATAACCATATCAACCATACCGTGCTGCATGAGATGGCCGCCGGCATTGTCTGTTATGACCGTGTGTTTGACACCTTGTTTCCCAAGTTCCCATGCCGTCAGCCGTGCACCCTGGTTCAGGGGTCTGGTTTCGTCAACCCATACATGTACATCTATTCCGTTATTAAATGCAGCATAGATGGGCGCCGTAGCCGTGCCATACTCGACGCAGGCCAGCCATCCGGCATTGCAATGGGTAAGCAGATTAACGGTATCTCCTTGTTTTTTGCGGCTGATTTCATGAATCAGGCTTAATCCGTGCTCACCGATTTTTCGGCAGTTTTCAGCTTCTGCCTCGGCAATCTTTTGGGCTTGCTTACGTGCCGTAGTAATTTTTTCCGAGGCGTTGTTTTGTGTTAATACTTCAGATAAAACTTTATCCACAGCCCAGGCAAGATTAACTGCCGTGGGTCTGGCCGCTTTTAATCGGGTGCATTCTTCTATCAGGTAGTTTTTTTCAACGGTTTTAACCGGTGAATTCAAGGCGGCAAGATATACTCCGTATGCGGCCGTCACCCCTATCAAGGGCGCACCTCTTACATACATCCCGGTGATGGCCGTGATAACATCATCAACGGTTTTAAGATCCGCAATTACAAATTCATGGGGAAGACGTCTCTGGTCGATAATTTTTACAACATTTAAATCCGAATCCAGCCAAATGGGCCGAAGGTCTTTACCGTCTACTTTCATAATCAAAAACTAACCCGGACAAGCCGGAACCAAAAAAGATCGGTTTTATTTTTACCACGAAGATCACGAAGAAAAAGAAGAATAAAATATATAACCTTCGTATTCTTCGTGTACTTCGTGGTGTGGTTAAACTTTTTTTGCCACAAAAAGATCAAAATTTACAATTAAGAGACTAAATCCTGAATAGTTTCAAGGGGTTGTTCGCAAGCTGCTTGTTTGCAGAGTTCAATCTGTCTTCATTCGATATCACTGCTACCGCCTGTTTTTCGTTGTTGTCATGGAAATATTTTTCGGCAACATTAATGATCTGATTACGGGTCAGCGTAAGAAGTTTTTGCTTGAATTGTTCACGGATGTCGTCCGACAAGAAAACGATCTTCCTGAAAAAAGCCTTTCTGGCTGCGGTCCCCGGGGCGTCGGGTTTGTCAATATCAGAGCATACCTGGAGGATTGCCTCTTTAATGTCTTCATCGCTGTAGTTGCCGGATCTTATAAACCCCCGAGCATTATCGTATGTTTTTAGAGTAGAAACGATATGCGGATCCCTGTAAGAAGCAAAGCAAAACAGTCCGTTCTCCGTATTGTACACGGCAAAACCCCCATATGCTCCGCCTTTTTCCCGAATCTCGCGATGTAGATACAAGGATCTGAGTATTTTGCCTATCAAGGATAAGGCCGGCGCATCTTCATGTCCCAGGCGAACCGTCTTAAAAGTCTTGGCCACAAATGAAACGGATGACGATGTGCTCCACCCTTCCCTGGGGATTTGATCATCACAATCGATTTCCGGCGCTAGAAATCCATGCCCCGTATTTAATGATTCCGTCCCTTGTTCAAGTAAATTTTGTATGGATGCTGCGGCTGAAAAAGCGGTTGAAATCGATTGCTCTTCACCAATTAGCGCCATTTTAAGGTTGTTACTTGTAAGAAGGGTTTTACTGATAACGGAAAGTTTTTCAGAGACGGATTTTAGTTTTTCGTTTGTAAGGTCGTGGGTTATCGTT
This sequence comes from Desulfobacteraceae bacterium Eth-SRB2, assembly GCA_004193595.1. Taxonomy (GTDB): domain Bacteria; phylum Desulfobacterota; class Desulfobacteria; order Desulfobacterales; family UBA11574; genus S5133MH16. Next base: position 22 of record RPGQ01000077.1, on the reverse strand, counting down.
TTTATGGTTTGAAGCTGTTGAA
>RPGQ01000076.1 GCA_004193595.1 Desulfobacteraceae bacterium Eth-SRB2 | reverse complement strand
ACCTTGGTATTTTCCACCCATTTTGGGAGCTTGAATCCTGAGCTCTCCACTTCCTTGACCGGGGCTTTCTTTTTGTCTTTTTGGATCTGAATTTCAGACAAAACTTCTCTAGCTTCCTGGGGGGTTAGGATTCCTTTTTTCTCGAGTATATCTATTAAAACATCAGTTTCTCCGGCCCAAACCGGGTTATTTCCGTTCACCGCAGGAATCACGAAAATACCCATCATAATGAACATAAAAATTATTTTCTTCATCCGTTTGTTTCTCCTATTGTTAGATTTTAAAAATTTTTCAAAAAATTATTTCCTTCAACTCTCCTTACTTTATAACCTTTTTGATATCATCACCTCCTTTTCAGCAAAAAAACCACACTGAGTTTGTGATGATACTTATAGAGATGGGTTAGGAAAAAATTAGATCAGTGTTAAATTTTTGTTAAATGATAAACGGTGGCAAAAAATTGAAACGGATGTGGAATGGGTGAAAAAACGCCCCGTCAACGGGTTGTCAATGTGGGTATTCTTGAAATCTATATGGTTGAGAAATAAGATCTACTCTGCTGGAAGGTGCAATGAAAAGGTACTTCCTTTTCCGAAGGTGCTTTCGACGGTTGCGCAACCACCGTGGGCCTATGTGATATGTTCTACAATGGCAAGACCCAGGCCCGTTCCTTCCATACTTCGGCTCCGCGCCTTGTCCACCCGGAAAAATCTTTCGAAAATGCGTGAAAGATGCTCTTTTGAAATTCCTGTGCCATGGTCCTGGACATCAATTGTTACCTCTTTATCTTTCCTTAAGGTCGATATCCACACGACGCCGTTCTCAGGACTGTAGTTAATCGCGTTGTCCGGCAGGTTAAAAATGGCCTGTTCAATCAGCGTGGCGTCGATTTTAGCTGAAATTTTTAAAGTTTCCTCACCGGATATGGTGCAAAGCATGCCTATCCGGTTAACGCCCAAAATACTTTACGAAAAATGACATAACTGGTTGTAAATGATGGATTAAATGTATATGCAAGCTTCGAAGACCTACCTTTGCCAAATGATTAATAATAACAACCGTTTTGATCATTTTGTGGGAAACAACCGGATAGGCATGGT
>RPGQ01000075.1:181359-192895 GCA_004193595.1 Desulfobacteraceae bacterium Eth-SRB2 | reverse complement strand
ATCATTGCTATCTTATCTGAATTTGTCATTTTATCTAAAGGCAATGAAATATCCATGTCATTCTCCTTTTATTTTAAATAGATGATATTAACTATAATTATTGTTTCAATTTTTTGCAATCTGGAAAGTATTTCCATGTATTTGAATATTTGGTTTAAATTACAGCAAATATTTTTCTTGAATTTTATTCGCCTTCGCCTGAATACCCTACAGCTTGTTGGAGTGAAACGGAAACCCCGGTAAACGGGGTCGTAGCAGTGGGGAGATTCCGGCCATCAGGGCTGCAGGTGTGAAGGGAGAGAGGATTTACTGATAAGAACATTAAAATTTAGACAGGATCACAGGATAAAAAAGATATTTTTGCCTTTCCGGCCTCCAGCTCGTAGAGCCTACGCCTCGGAGAGAAGAAAGGCAAAAAGCATAATCCCTCTTCGAGGGAAGGTGTTCAACATTGTGATAGCAATACAGTAAAGCAGGGAAAAAAGAACCTGTTGTTGGCTTTTCGACCCTTTTTTATGCGAAAGCGGAATTGTGTTTTCTCGACTTCATTTCTCCGAGGCCTAAACTCTACGAGCCAGAGGCTGGAAGGCGTGAAAAAAAATCCAGTTAATCCAGTTAATCCTGTCAGAAAACGTGTTGGTGAACTGTTGATCCTATGCGGCATGCTTTGATTTAAATGCCTTGAACAATGACGCATCCATTACCGCTTCGTAGCCGGTTAACCGGGCCACAACCACGTCCTCTGAGTCCAGGAATGTAAAATCACCCGTCATTTTATGCTCGGTCACTTCTTTGACTTCAAGGACTGCGGTAACGCCATCGGTGGGAAATGCGTCTCGATACTGGCGATAACTGGCGCTGAAGCTGGGCAGAGAAAGGGTTTTCCGTTCTTCAAAGCACCATATAATGGCCATCTGACATGCGCAATCCAGAACCAGGGGATCGGCGATCCATTTGCTTCTTAACGGATCGGTCATCCATTCTGCGGGGGAGGGCGCTGAAGAAATTCGTGCGGCCACGGACTGTGGGGAATATCCGATGATTTCCCGGATTCCCCGTAGTTCCAGACCATGAAACAGGATTTTTTCGTATATTTCGTCGATGCTTCTGGAATACGGCGCTGAAGAAATTCGTGCGGCCACGGACTGTGGGGAATATCCGATGATTTCCCGGATTCCCCGTAGTTCCAGACCATGAAACAGGATTTTTTCGTATATTTCGTCGATGCTTCTGGAATACCCGAACAGATATAAAAACCATCGGGTTAGCCTTGAACCCTTTAAAACAACAACCGCCCGAGTCGGTTGAGCCTGACCGGTTTTGATGAGACCGACCCTGATCCGGAAATCACGGATACAAATGCGGATATTACTCCATTCATCACGGTATCAACATCACGAACATCTGCCGAAAAATAGCGCACATGGGAGCCGAGATTTCTGATGGTATCTAGATTTTTCATAATTTCCCGGTTCGCCATATGTTTTTTATACGCTTTTTCCAGCTGAACCGGTGTGATATTGGTGTTACCGAATTCATTTTCCAGGATTGCCTTTTTAATGGTCGCCTCATCGTGGATTTGGGCAAGCCATTCGGGTTCGGGAGTCGGCTCCGAAGATCGCCCCATAAGTACCAGGGTCGGTTTTGCATGTTTTGCAAGGGCACAGGCTGTGGCTGCGGTCACGCCCCGGGCCCCACCGGTGATCACAACAACATCGCCTGGGTCCAGGTCTATTTCCCCTTGAGGATAGGGCGAAGATTTTAGTTCTAAAATAGATCGAGAGTCCGAATCCAGACCCACTTCAACCGGGCCCGAAGGATCGGAATTTAACAGTTCGGCCACAACCGCTTTTGCGATCCGGGGGTTCTCTTTCCAATCCGGCGCGATGTCCATGGCGTGACAAGAGACATTTTCCCATTCAAGGGATGCGGTTTTGGCAAGACCGGCCAACCCCCCCTGCATCGGGGTATCCATGCCCCGGCCTTTAAATCCGAAAGCGCCGTCCAGGCGCGTGATGGTGGCAAACAAGGCGCCGCCCTTTGCACCTGAATCCAAAAGATCCGGACCGAGCTGCTTTGTCAGTATAAAGGAATGTTTTAAAAAATGTTCATTCTTCATCGGGTTTTCAGCCACCATGACCAGCCCGGCAGCGTTTTTTACCGACGCTTGACCGGTTACCATATCCGAAACCATTTGTTTTGATAAAAGGACCGCATCCATGTTTTGCGATGAAAATTCTTGCGCAATGGCTTCCGAAAGCCCGGTTTCATCATCCGTGATATATACGGTGCGGTCTGCCGGCAGTTCCAACGGGATATTTTGAACAAAGGGCTGCTTAACAACAGACACCACGTTTCTGTGGATTTGGGCGGCCAGGTGTTTGGGGGAACGGTCAGTGTCTTCCGGGGATAACGGTTCCCATGAGTCTTGAACCGTATCCGTGTGAGACGCTGAAGACGCCGGTGAACCCTGGGATTCGGGTGTTTGGGTGGTTTCGGCACCGGCCAGATACTCCACGATCTGACCCAGAGTGTTTTCAGGCTTCCCATGATTTCAGGAGAGATGGCCGGTAGGTTGGGAATCTGTTCCTCAAGGGTAGAGAGTATTTCCACCCGTTTGATGGAATCGATACCCAGGTCGGACTCGATATTCATGTCCATGCCCAGCATTTCGGTGGGATAGCCCGTTAACCGGCTTACGGTTTCCAGCATGCGGTTTTCTATTTCTTGATGATGATGATGATGATGATGATGATGATGATTGTTGGTTGATGATTCCGCGTCTTTTGTTTCCGGATCCGGGGGAACCTCACTATCCGGAGTTTCGGAAAGGTATTCCACGATCTGGCCGAGTGTTTTCAGGCTTCCCATGATTTCAGGAGAGATGGCCGGTAGGTTGGGAATCTGTTCTTCAAGGGTAGAGAGTATTTCCACCCGTTTGATGGAATCGATACCCAGGTCGGACTCGATATTCATGTCCATGCCCAGCATTTCGGTGGGATAGCCCGTTAACCGGCTTACGGTTTCCAGCATGCGGTTTTCTATTTGTTCTTGAGCGGTGTCCGACGGTTTCAGATCATTGCCTGCGGGTGTTAACTCAGGTTCTTGAACAGAAGCCTCCGGAGCCTCCGGTGTTTGATGATCAGAAGGCACCGGCGATGCCATGGGATCCGGAGGTGAATAGATATCACGTTGCGTATCCGTGATTTCCGGATCAGGGTCGGTCTCATCAAAACCGGTCAGAGGCTCAACCGACTCGGGCAGTTGTTGTTTTAAGGGTTCAAGGCTAACCCCCGATGGTTTTATATCTGTTTTAATGCCCATGGAAGCCGCGGCCAACCGCTGAGTATTTTCCATCATATTTTGCAAGGTTCTTGCTGCCTGCGTCTGGGTTTCTAAAAACTTTTCATGGGTTTGGGCGGTTTGCATTTGAATGGCCTGCATGGATTTCAGACCTTCCCGGACGATATTTAATGCATCGGGGATGAAATTTTTTGAATGCTGTCTATTTTTCATGGTGCCTTGATTTTTGTTTAATTTTTTGGGGCGATCTCCCGGAGTTTTAAGGGAATCAACCGGGTGACCCCCTGTGGTATTCGGTTGTATGGCTTTGGGCTCAATGGCGGGTCTTTCGCGCAATGTGCGCTCTGCGTGGTGCTCCGTAGGCTGTGCTTTAACCTTTCTGCTCTCTTCTCTTTGCTCTTTGCCCTGTGCTTTGACTTCTGACTTCTGACTTCTGACTTCTGATTGTTGTGCTCTGTAATTCACCCCTGCAATGGGTATGCTCATACGCTGTTTTCTGGTTTCAGTGTAAGGCTCTTCCCACAGGCTTAAATCCACGAAATGTCCCAATGATGCCAGGTAACAGAGCGTTCCGGCAAGATCCGTGATTCCGGGCCGTTTTCCTAAAGAGGCGTCAAGGGCAATGGCCTGAAAATCCTGACCTTTTAATATGGATTTTACCAGGCCGGTCAAAACCGATTTCGGGCCCACCTCAACAAACGTTCGTGCGCCAGATTCAAATAAATTATTAATTTCGCTGACAAAATCGACAGGGGATAACAGGTGCCCGTGCAACAATTCTTTTGCTTTTCCAGGATCGGCAGGGTAGGGGGCGCCGGTGGTATTGGAAAATACCGGGATTTCCGAAGGAACCATGTCGATTTTTTCTATGGCCTGTGAAAAAGGCTTTTGGGCCTTTTTTACCAAACGGCTGTGAAACGCAGCGGAAACCGGAAGCCGGACGGTCCTGAATCCGTTCTGCCGGCATATTTCTTCGGCCCGGTGGATGGCATCCGTAGCGCCCGATAACACTCCCTGGTCGGGGCTGTTTCGATTTGCAAGAATAACACCTGTTTTATTTTCCTCAATCAGATGTTCGAGTTTGTCCAGCGGTCCGATGACCGCAAGCATGCCCCCGGTATTTTGGCCCGCCGCCGCCATTAAGCGGCCCCGGGTAATGGCCAGGTGCAGCAAGGTATCCAGATCCATACGGCCGGCAGCGCAAAGGGCTGAAAGTTCGCCAAAACTGTGCCCGCAGGTGAAATCGGCTAAGATGCCGAATCCTTGAAGTATGTTCAGCATTGCCATGCTTACCGCCCCGATAGCCGGTTGGGCAATGTCTGTTCTCCGTAGCGCTTGTTCCGGGTTTGTCTTTTCTTTTTCGCTTTGATCCGGAATCGGGTAGATCATATCGGTGAGCCGGCCATAATTTTTGTATTGGTCATTTGCATTTTCCAGAATTTTAAATGCATTCGGAAAGCTGCATACCAGGTCACGGCCCATTTCCGGGTATTGACTTCCCTGGCCCGGGAAAATAAATGCCATTTTTCCAGCAGGTTCATGGCTCCCGTAAAAAATATTCTCAAGCTGCCATGCATGTTGGGAACGGTTTGATTCAAGGGCATGTAACGCGCGGTCAAAAAGGCCGGTAAGATCCGTTGATGGTTCAAGGACCATCAGGAGTCGGTATGGATCCGATGTTGAAAAATCGGCCCTTGTTTTTGCCGTTTTTTTTGAAAGTTCTTCATAGGACAGACCCTTGTCAACATGGGTTTTGAGGTTGCCAAAATGCTCTTTTAGCTGGTCCTGGCTGGAAGCGGACAGGGCAACAATTTCAACAGATCCGTGCCACGTGATTTCCTGTTTGTGTTTCCGGTATTCTTCGACCACCAAATGAAAATTGCTTCCGCCAAATCCGAATGAACTGATCCCCGCTCTTCGCGGATGTTCGTTATTTGAAAACCAGGGTCTTGTGTTTGTATTTAGATAAAACGGGCTTTGATGAATATTCAGTTTTGGATCAGGTTCACCCACTTTCAAAGTGGGCGGCAGGACTTTATTGTAAATTGATAATGCGGCTTTCATCAGACCTGCGGCGCCTGCTGCGGCCTTGGTATGACCGATCATGGATTTCACAGAACCCAAAGCAACCCTTTTGTCACGGTTGTCTGATGTGCCAAAAAAACTGTTTAAGGCCTGAAACTCAACCTCATCGCCCACGATGGTGCCGGTGCCGTGTGCCTCGATAAGCTCAACCGTGGCAGGGTCTATGCCGGCTTGAGTGTATGCGGTTTGGAGCGCTTTTGTCTGTCCTTCGGCTCTGGGGGCATATATGCTTTGTGATTTTCCGTCACTGGAAGTCCCCACCCCTTTAATTACCGCATAAATCCTGTTGCCGTCTTTTTCCGCATCATAAAGTCGTTTCAGAACAAATATCCCGATGCCTTCGCCAAGCACCACGCCGTCAGCATTTTTTGAAAAAGGTCTTGAATCTCCGGTGGGCGAAAGAACAAATGTTTTGGAAAAGCACATATGCATGAAGATGTCGTTGAGCATGTCAACGCCGCCGGTAATCACCATGTCATTGCGTCCGGAGATGAGTTCCATGATTGCAAGATGGATGGCGCTCATGGAGCTTGCACAGGCAGCGTCAATAACACAGTTCGTGCCTCCAAGATCCAGACGATTGCAGATTCTTCCGGCCACAACGTTTCCCAAAAGCCCCGGGAAAGAGCTTTCCTGCCAGGATACATATGAATCGGATATTTTTTGGATGACTTCTTCAGTTTTTACCGGGTTAATTCCTGAGTCCTGGAGGGCTCTACGCCATATGGGATGGCCAAGTCTGGCGCCAAGGGGGATAACAAGCTCCTGTGTCCCGGTAACACCGAGTATTACGCTGGTTCGGTCACGGTTAAAATTATCCCCCGCACCATAACCGGAATTTTCCAGGGCTTTTTGCGCAACGATCAGACTCAAAAGTTGAGAGGTATCCGTGGCTTCAAGAGAAGAGGGGGGAATTCCGAACTCCGTGGGATCAAAAGAAATCGGAGAAATAAACCCTCCCCGTTTACAGTAAACATGATCGGGTTTTTTTTGGTCCGTGTCGTAATAATCTTCGGATAACCAGTGTGTTGCCGGTACATCGGTTATGGCATCTTCACCGTGAAAGAGGAGTCGCCAGTATTGTTTTAAATCGGGAGATTTGGGAAAAAGACATCCCATTCCGATGATGGCCACAGGCACACCCTGTGGTATTTTTTTATCTATGGGTTTCAATGATTATCTTTTGATGAATTCATAAAAAATAGAATTCATCATGTGTTTAATTTTTAGCAGTTTCTGACTTTTTATGAGATCTTAAAATCAGTATAGTCGCTATTTCAGCATATTTATAATTGTTCAAAAGTTCATCTACCAATTCGACCACTTTTGGTTCTGTTAACGCATGTTGCCACCCTTTCGGCGGAAGCGTATGGTAAGGTTCTTTTGAGCTCCTCCCTTAAATCGGACATTGGCTATGATCTGATCATTTTTAATTAAAGTCACATCTTCAACCAAAAGTCGAATTATTCTCTTTTTTTCCCGAAGCGGTGTTTTTGGATCTTTCCATAACCTGGGAAAGTCGGATGCAAGTGAAAGCACTTCCTTTCGCTCCTCATCAGTAAGAATAGTAAAATCAGATTGACATTTCTTCTCGTATTGCTCCTGAGCTTCTCTAACCATACGAAGTTTTTCATTCCATTCTGCTTCAAGGCTGTCCGCTACTAATCTGTTGTCAGGATCCACACGCATATATCTCCGTTTTGCTAAATTAGCTTCATATTCCGCTCTTTCCACATTTTGCTTCCGTAGCCGATCTATCTCAGCAGCTCTGCTCTATAATTCCTTTTGTACCTCCAATGCCACTTCCATACTTAACGGTGACATTGTCTCCAAAATCAATCCTTTTATTGCTTTGTCTACACAAGTGCCCGGAATATATTGACAACTGTTCTCCCCTCGCTCTATGCGACTGCGTTGACATAGATATACAGGATCTATTCTTCCCTGGCGACGATATTTATATCGAACGGTCATCCGATTGCCGCATTTGCCGCAAATGGCTATTCCTTGCAACAGACATGGCCCCTCACGCGGAGGAGTTTTTCTTTGATCACTTCCATAGGCTGTCGCATTTTCTTTTATGCGTTTTATATTTCTTCATATTCATCCCAGGTGATATATCCGGAGTGAGAATCCGGAATTAAGGCAATCCACTCTCCTCGTGGAACCTTATGTCGAGATGTTGAACCATCTATCTGTTTTCGAGATCGTTGACGGCCATAGTAATACGCCCCTGCGTATCTGGGATTTTTTAAAATACGCTGAACTTGACCGTAAGTCAATTTATCCCAAGACTTTTCGGACCACCAGAATTCGCTGGAAAAGCACTTTGTCTTCCAAAAATGCTTATTAACAGTTCCAAACGCGGACTCTGTTCGGCGAAAACCATTGATTAAAAGCTCCGATTGCCGGACCGCACCATATCTGGTAATCGATTTTTCTTGAAGGATCACCGGAATTGGCCCAGTTTGAGGATTGACCCAGATAGGATCGAAAAACCAGGGACATCTTGTGTCTGGGATCTTTTCGGGCCCGTTCGATCTGTTTTGGGTCATGGATTGCAAAATACTTCTTTGTCTGTTCCCATTCATCCTGGAAACTTTTTCTGAAAAAGTCACGTTCCAGCACCGCTTTTTGTTTTTCCGGAATATTTTCAAAACGGTCATAGTTACGATACAGATCGTAAAGTTTTGCGGCACGAAGCGGAAACATGGTTCCACGTTTTAATACCTGGACTTTAACTCCCATTTCGAACATATCGGCGGCAGGGGCCATGGTCACATCCGCCTGGCCGGCTTCGGCCAGCATTTGACGGACCGTTTTGGACGTGCCCGCTTCCACGCAGGACTGATTGATGGAACCGGTAAGGATATAGGCGGCACCCATGGCAAATGCAGCGGCGGCTGAATCCGGCGTGGCAATGCCTCCGCCAAGTCCTACGCAAGGGGGTCTGCTGTATCTGTATTTTTCAGTCAATTCGTCACGCAGGGCAATCATGGTGGGCAATAGCGTAATTGCCGGCCGGTTATCCGTGTGTCCGCCGGAATCTGCTTCTGCAGTCAGATCCTCGGCCATGGGTATGGATTTTGAGAGGTCAGCTTCTTCTGCCGTTATCATTTTTCTTGCCACCAGTTGTGCCAGAAGTTTTTCCGGAGGCGGTGAAAAATATTTTCTGGCAACTTCAACCCTGGAAACTTTTGCGATAACCTTGTTGGGGCAAACAACCGTACCGTTTTTGTCCCGATGGATTCCCTTTACCCGGTAGTGTACCAAGGGAAGTGTCAGATCCAGGTATGCCGAGCTGCTGACAAGGGTTATCCCACGCCTCAAATAGAGTTGAACCACAGCCGCTTCTAATTCAGGATCGTTGGGGCTGTTGATCAGATTAAACCCAAAGGGGATGTCCTTTAAACTTTCCTGCAACCGGTCGATTGCCGCTTCTATTTGATCGAGAGAAAGACCGGCAGCGCCGAAAAAACCAAGCATTCCGGCACGCCCGGCTTTTTCCACCATTTCAACGGATGTAATTCCATTGGCCATGGCGCCGGCAATATAGGCATAACGGAGATGATAGGTTTTCTTGAACCGCGGATCGCCTAAATTTTCAGGGTGCAGCGGGGGAACATATGCATATAACGGAAAACCTTCAGGGGGTGACGGAGTCTTTTTGCCGATGGTTACGGTACCTCCCCGGCCTATGGCAAGCTGACCATCGAGGTTCAACAGATTTACACCGGCTGTGTTATCCGGAGTATTGCCGATCTGACCGCATGATATCCAACTTCGGGCTCTGTGTGGCCTTGTGTCCACCAACCGGATATTATTTTGTTTGTAACAGATGATTGCATTACGGTGAGATGTATACAAAGTATGCGGGTGTGTCAATAAGATAACAGAAGCTGGTGTGTAAATCAAGACTGTTGTTTGTTAAGATTGCCATGGCTATTTGGTTTCAGGTTTCAGGTTTCAGGTGTCAGGAGGCATGCAGCCCTGAGGGAACGATTCATCATTTACACCATACACTGCCGTTTCCTCAGTTAACTGCCAGCGGCGTTCTCTCTCTGGGACTTTCCGCTCCAATGTTTTCTCCAATCCATTCAACAAATGTGTAACCGACACAACTTTTTATAGACCTCAAGATCCTCAACGTCCATATAATTGCTATTGGTCGGCTCGTTTCCCCCTTAACCCTGACACCTGACACCTAAAAAAAGGCTTCGAAGCCACGGTTTGTCAATAGACAAGGATCAGCGTTTACCAACGGCCTTGATTTACACCCCAGAAGCTGGGAAACGTCAGGTGTTTTTTTTTCTTCCTGATAGTGAATAAAGTGCTAGGGCAAACGCATTTGAATCCCAGTACAAGGAGAACGCTCCACGACGGGGTGCTTCTCTTTCCAATCCAATGAAACTTGTGCTTAAGCACCCGTAAGCCCGAGCCGTTCCAGAGGCGTTAAGAACAATTCGTCGCCAAATTATCCCACCGATTATTTTAGTCATAATTCCATTCGGCTCGGACTAACGCGTGCTAAAGCCCTTCAAACAGTCATTGGATTTCCAAGAGAAACACCCCGTCGCTACGCTGCACAGAAGTTAAATGCGTTTGCCCTGAGGTTTTGACTTTTTACGAGACCATCATTATAATAGCGTATGTTTTTTTTATAGCGGATAGTAAATAAGCTGTAAAAAGTTATCGACAAAAAGACTTTATTGGTATAAAAGGGAGGTTTCATTTTAGGAATAAAATTTTCGTAATAAGGACGAAGTTATGAAAAGCGGTAACACCAATAATAGAATCGGCATAGCCTCTTTACTTGAAAGCACAGAGATTAAAGACTACTTTAATACATTTTTAGTGCTTATTGGCGGGGTTGAATTTGTAATATTTGTCGCCCATTTTATCGGCGCTATTGGTTCTGACAAAAAGCCATTTCTCTGGAAACAGTATTTTTTCATATCGTTTATTGCTCCGGTTGTGCTGATATTTGTCATCGGGCTTATCGTAATCGGTTTTAATTATTATATATATGGAAAGCAAGAGTCGACCCTTTTTCATGAAAAAAGTCCTTTGGTTGGGACAAAGATTAAAAGATTCGGCCACAGTTTCAACTTCCTGCTTTCCGTAATCCATCAGGTGCCGATTCTTGTCGGTATGATTATTTTAGGATTAGGATCTGTTGTTTTATACAAGTTTGATGTTGTCATTCACGTATTAGGGCAAGTTGGAGAAAAAACGGCATTTTATCTTCTGATAATTTTGTGTGTATGTGTTGGCGTTGGATTAATTTATCTTCTGTTCTGCCTGTACTGGAAGTTTAAACTCCATAAATATCAAATCCAGCAGGAGTGGGAATACAAACAAAAAGTTATCGAAAAGTCCGGTCTTATTATTCTTGATAATAATACGGTCGTTAACGGAGAGGGAAAGCTTATTGCCCATGATGGAATGATCGAAACCGCTGGAGATGATGTGGTAAAAGAAAAATCTTTAGTTCCCTTTGCTGAAAAGCTGTTGTTAAAGTAAGAGTAACCGTAGAGGGGTTAACCCCGGATACAAGGAATGAGACCTTTGAAAAATGTCCAATTTTGTTCAAGACCAAGGAAGGCGAAAATTTTAACCACAGGAATACATAGAGTATTTTGAGGATTACAATTTGAGCCTGACGCCGGAATTGGGCAAAAGGGGGCGTTTTTCAAAGGTTTCAGAATGACCTCAACGACTCTGAATCATTCCGGCCAAAGCCTCTAAGGCCATACCGTACCCCTCAACGCCAAACCCTGCAATCTGGGCGGTTGCAACATCTGATATCATGGATGTTCGTCTAAAGGACTTCCTTTTGTAAATATTGGATATGTGTATCTCGATGACAGGAATATCGAGTAAAAGGAGTGCGTCTCGGATAGCGATACTTGTGTGGGTATAGGCCGCAGGGTTTATAATAATTCCTTTTTGCAGAGCCACGGCTTCCTGTATTTTGTCAACAATAGCCCCTTCATGATTGGATTGAAAGGTTTCAACGGTAAGGCCCAGTTTTCCCCCAAGTTTTTCAAGGTCCGAGTTAATTTCATCCAGTGTTGTATTGCCGTATAGTTCAGGCTCTCTTTTTCCCAGCATATTCAGATTTGGGCCGTGGATGACCAGGACGTTA